>NZ_JAQMYP010000023.1 GCF_028369295.1 Streptomyces sp. HD | reverse complement strand
GTTCCAAACTCTATCAGTGTTTTTCCGGCCCTCTGACCACCATCCTGCAGGCATGCAGAAGGTGACCCCGAGATAGGATCTGACAAGTTGGGTGCTGCTGGGCAAGGACGCCTAGTTGCGTCACTCAGTCCCGAGCAGGAGTACGACTGTACACGCGGCCGCAGAGCGGGTGCAAATCGGTTTACGGTATGGTCTAGACCACCCTGGAGTGCCCGCGCGGAATCGGCACTTCATGTGACATACCCTGCTGAACAGTGTGCCGTCCGCACAGGCAACGACGGCCCATAACGATCTCCACCCCTGGGAGGTTTCCCATGACCACCGTGACGTCCCCACTGGCAGGACGCGCCGTCGGACTGGCATCCGTACCCGATCCTGTCTTCTCCGGGGCCATGGTCGGCCCGGGCACCGCGATCGACCCCGTGCGTGAGCCCTCCGAGGCTGTGTCGCCCGTGGACGGAGTCATCGTCTCTCTCCATCCGCACGCCTTTGTCGTCGTCGACGAGCAGGGTCACGGCGTGCTCACCCATCTCGGCATCGACACCGTGCAGCTCAACGGCGAGGGCTTCGAGCTTCTCGTGAACAAGGGGGACACCGTGACGCGCGGGCAGGGCATCGTGCGCTGGAACCCGGCAGCGGTCGAGGAAGCCGGCAAGTCCCCCGTGTGCCCGATCGTTGCCCTTGAGGCCACGGCAGAGGCCCTCTCCGACCTGCGGGACGACGGCGACGTGAAGGCTGGTGACAGTCTCTTCTTCTGGAAGTGACACCGGCGCCGTCGTATGACGGCAAGTAGGGACGACAACCACCGCGGCGGCGGGACCCGCCGCACTATCGGAGACGGGTGAGATGGAGACAACGCTGCGAGGCGTCGGCGTGAGCCACGGTGTGGCGATCGGCGAGGTTCGGCACATGGGAACGGCGGTCCTCGAACCGCCTGCCAAGCAGATCCCGGCCGAGGAGGCGGAGCGTGAACAGGGGCGCGCACGCAAGGCGGTGGAGGCTGTGGCGGCCGACCTGATGGCGCGCGGCAATCTGGCGGGGGGCGAAGCCCAGGCGGTGCTTGAGGCTCAGGCCATGATGGCCCAGGACCCCGAGCTGATGGCGGATGTGGACCGGCGTATCGCCGTCGGCAGCACGGCTGAGCGCGCCGTGTACGACGCCTTCGCCGCGTACCGCGAGCTGCTGGCCGGCGCCGGGGAGTACCTTGCCGGCCGGGTGGCCGACCTCGATGACGTGCGGAATCGTATCGTCGCTCGTTTGCTCGGAGTCCCGATGCCGGGTGTCCCGGACAGCGACGAGCCGTATGTCCTTGTCGCTCGCGACCTCGCGCCGGCCGACACCGCGCTGCTGGATCCGGCCCTGGTTCTCGGCTTTGTCACCGAGGAGGGCGGGCCGACCAGCCACAGCGCGATTCTGGCGAGGGCTCTCGGCGTTCCGGCCGTGGTCGCGCTGCCGGGTGCCGGTGAGCTTGCCGAGGGCACGGTCATCGCTGTTGACGGCAGTACCGGTGACATCTTCGTGAATCCGAGCAAGGAGAAGAAGGCGGAGCTGGAGGCCGCTGCCGCCAAGCGCAAGGCGGCGCTCGCGGCGTCGACCGGCCCGGGTGCCACCGCGGACGGTCACAAGGTGCCGCTGCTGGCCAACGTCGGCGGGCCGTCCGACGTTCCGGCTGCTGTCGAGGCGGGCGCCGAGGGTGTCGGTCTGTTCCGTACCGAGTTCCTCTTCCTCGACGACAGCAAGAAGGCGCCGTCGGAGGAGAAGCAGGTCGAGGCCTATCGGCAGGTGCTTGAGGCCTTCCCCGAGGGCCGCGTCGTCGTGCGTGTCCTGGACGCGGGTGCGGACAAGCCGCTGGACTTCCTGACGCCGGCCGATGAGCCGAACCCGGCCCTGGGTGTGCGTGGTCTGCGGACGCTGCTGGACCACCCCGAGGTGCTGCGTACCCAGCTGACGGCACTCGCGAAGGCTGCGGAGGGGCTGCCCGTCTACCTTGAGGTCATGGCCCCGATGGTGGCGGACCGTGCCGATGCGAAGGCGTTCGCGGACGCGTGCCGTGCGGCCGGGCTGCAGGCGAAGTTCGGCGCGATGGTGGAGATTCCGTCGGCCGCGCTGCGGGCGCGTTCGATCCTGCAGGAGGTCGAGTTCCTGTCGCTGGGGACGAACGACCTCGCGCAGTACACCTTCGCCGCGGACCGTCAGGTGGGTGCCGTGTCCCGTCTGCAGGATCCGTGGCAGCCGGCGCTGCTCGACCTGGTGGCACTGTCCGCCGAGGCGGCGAAGGCCGAGGGCAAGAGCTGTGGTGTCTGTGGTGAGGCGGCGTCCGACCCCCTGCTGGCGTGTGTGCTGACCGGTCTGGGTGTCACCTCCCTCTCCATGGGGTCGGCATCGATTCCTTATGTCCGGGCGACGCTGGCGAAGTACACGCTGGCCCAGTGTGAGCGTGCCGCTTCGGCGGCGCGGGCGGCGGACAGCGCCGAGGAGGCGCGGAACGCCGCTCAGGCAGTGCTGTCCGGCGAGTAGCCGGAGCGAGCGGGCTGCAAGCCTGTCGCGTGGGGCGCTCCACCTGCGGGTGGAGCGCCCCCTGCGCGTTCAGTGGTCGTGGCCCGGAGTCGCCTCCTCGTCGCCGAGGTCAGGGGGCGCGCAGTAGTCGACGCCCGATTCCGGAGAGATGAGGTCTCCGGAATCGATGTCGGTGCAGTAGGCGTCGAAGACCTCGCCCGCGGTGAGGGGTTCCAGTCCGTCTCCACGCAGGCGCCATCCGTAGATGCGGTCGGATGTGCCGGGAGCGCTGGTGCGCATGACGAGTCCGCCGGGGCTCCGGGTGGCCAGGCCGAGGGCTAGAACCGTGGTGAACTCCAGCGCTTCTGCCTCGTCGAGGTGCGTGGCGCCCTGGGCGTGTTCGTCGGCGTGAAGGGCGGAGACGAGTGTTTCCGGGGTGCCCATGACGCTGCAGACGAGGTGTCGGCAGCCCTGATGGGCCGTGTCCAGGATGCGGACGAGGAGATGCGAGGCGCGGATGAAGGCCGCGCGGCCGAGGTCCTCGCCGCAGGTGGCACAGGCGCCGAGTCGGGCCAGGAGCATCGACGCGTACTCCCTGGTGGCTTGGCGGACGGCCTCGTCGACGAGAGCCGGGACTAGGTCTGCCAAGGGTTGGCCCTCAAAGGGGACGGTAGGTCCGGTGGCCGCGAGTTCGGCGGTGAAGCGCGTGCGGCTGGACGGGATGTCGGGGTCGAGGCCCGTTTCCGCGCAGAACTCGGCGTATTCCTGGGGATCGAAGAGGGCGATCGTCGTATGGCTGCCTTGGAAGGCCCGTGTCCTGAGGAGGGCTTCCACCTGTTCCAGATAGATCTTGTGGTCGTCGAAGGTGAAGCTGCGGTAGCCGCGCATGGCGCGGAAGTCGTGCTCGTCGGTCAGCAGGCCGATCGTGCCGGCGATTTCGCGGCGCAGGGCGCCTCGCATCGTCTGGTGGTCGGTGTGCGCCATCTTTCCCCCTGTGTGCGGTCGATCAATGCTCACTCACAGTAATCGGGGGCACTGACAACGGCGTCGGGGTGACGTGCCTGACGGGCCAGATGGTTGGTATTCGTGCAGGTCAGAGCCGCGATATCCGCGTGGCCGGCCTCGGAGGTCACGTGGCTCTGGAGTCCGAGGCCGGTGCTCCTCGGTCAGGCGCGCTTGCGGGCGAGTTCCTCGTAGAAGTGCAGGAGGTCGAGGTTGTCGATCGAGCCCGGGTTGACTGCCTTTTCAAGGGGTGTGCCTTGGAGGAGTCGCTTGACCGGGACCTCGATGCGCTTGCCGGTGAGGGTGTGCGGGACGCCGGGGACCTCGATGATCTCGTCGGGAATATGACGTGGTGACAGTTGTTCGCGGATGGTCTGCTTGATGCGGTTCAGGAGGGCCTCGTCGAGTACGGCTCCGGGGACCAGGTGCACGAACAGGGGCATCCAGTAGCCGCCGTCAGGCTGTTCGATGCCGATGACGAGGGATTCCTTGATCTCGGGAAGGCGCTCCACGGCTTCGTAGATGTCCGCCGAGCCCATCCGCACGCCCTGGCGGTTGAGGGTCGAGTCGGAGCGGCCGTGGATGATGACGGAGCCGCGTGAGGTGACGGTGATCCAGTCTCCGTGGCGCCATACGCCGGGATAGGTGTCGAAATAGCTGTCGTGGTACCGGCTGCCGTCGGGGTCGTTCCAGAAGTGGATCGGCATGGACGGCATGGGGTTGGTGACCACGAGCTCGCCCACCTCGTCGATGAGGGGGTTGCCGCTGGGGTCCCAGGACTGCAGGTCGGTGCCGAGACCGGGGGCCTGGAGTTCGCCGACGTACACGGGCAGCGTGGGCACGGCCCCCGCGAAGCAGGAGCAGACGTCCGTGCCGCCGCTGACGGAGGCGATCCAGAGGTCGTCGCGGACCTCGTCGTGCAGCCAGCGGAACCCGTCGGGCGGGAGCGGTGATCCGGTGGTGGCGACGCACTGCACCTCGGAGAGGTCGAAGTCGCGGGCGGGGTGCACATCGGCCTTGCGGCAGGCCATGACGTACGCGGCCGAGGTGCCGTAGAGGGTGGCTTTGGTGCGTTCGGCGACTCGCCACTGAGCGCCGGTGTCGGGGTATCCCGGGCTGCCGTCGTAGAGGACGATCGTGGTGCCGGTGAGGAGGCCGGAGACGAGGAAGTTCCACATCATCCAGCCCGTCGAGGTGTACCAGAAGAAACGGTCCTCTGGGCCCAGGTCGCAGTGCAGACCGAGTTGCTTGAGGTGCTCGACGAGGATGCCGCCCTGGGACTGGACGATGGCCTTCGGAAGGCCGGTCGTGCCGGAGGAGTAGAGCACCCAGAGGGGGTGGTCGAATGGCACCTGCTCGTAGACGGGCTCCACATCGGAGGCTGTGAGGGCAGACCATTCCAGGGCGCCTTCGGGGGCCTCCGTGCCGAGCAGGGGGATGTGGACGACGGCGCGCAGGGTGGGGAGTTCGCGGCGGAGTTCGGCGACGGTATCGCGGCGGTCGTGCTGCTTGCCGCCGTAGCGGTAGCCGTCGACCGTGATGAGGACGACGGGTTCGACCTGCTGGAAGCGGTCGAGGACGCTGCGGGCGCCGAAGTCGGGGGCGCAGGAGGTCCAGACGCCTCCGACGGCGGCCGTGGCGAGGAGGGCGACGACAGCCTGCGGGATGTTCGGGAGGTAGCCGCTGACGCGGTCTCCGGGGCGTACGCCCAGGGCACGCAGCTCGGCGGCGAGGGAGCCGACCTGGTGGCGGAGCTCGGACCAGGTCACGGGGCGGGGTTCGTGGGATTCGTCCACGTGGAGGAGCGCGGGTTCGTCCGGCCGGGTCGCGGCGGCGCGTAGGGCGTGCTCGGCGTAGTTCAGGGTCGCGCCGGGGAACCATTGGGCGCCTGGCATCGCGCGATCGCCCAGCACGCGCGCGTAGGGGGTGGAGAAGCGTACGTCGAACCACTCGGTGACGGCTTTCCAGAAGGTGTCCAGTTCGTCGACCGACCAGCGGTGCAGGGCCGCGTAGCCGCCCTCGGCGGGGGCACCGTGGTTTTCGGCGGCCCAGGCCTGGAACCTGGTGACCTGAGCCTGCGCGATGCGCTGCGGATCTGGCTGCCAGAGCGGCTGGGGATTCACGGTCGACATGGGGCGGCTCCCGGACTGTGCGCGTCGTGTGCGTCTTCCGCGCACGGCGGGGGTGTGCGCGTGACGCGGATGACACGGACGATGCCATGTGATCGACTTCTGCACCAGGGTGCGCCCCACATAGTCCGTGTCGTGAAGATGTGGTCCAGGCACGGGTGAACGGCAGTTGAACGGCACACGCGTGTGGGGCGCTGAATGGCAGGCTGAGCAGCATGGACGGTCGTGACCTGGTGCGTTCGATGAAGGCGGTCGGTTCTGTGGGAGCGGCCCAGGGGTTGCGTACCGTACGAGCGGCGTGGCGCAGGAAGCGCGCCGACGCCGCGGGGCTGCCGCCCCGGGGTGCCGAGCGTGCTCGGGTGCCCGGGCCGGTGCAGGAGGTGGAGCCCGGTCCGGGCGGCGGTGTCATCCGGTTCAGCCGGTCGGAACTACGCATCGTCGTCACCGTGAACGGAGCCGTCTTCTGGGGGTGGGACGGGGCCGCTCCCGAGCCGTCGTACGCGCTCGCGGGCCGGTGTCCGGAACCGGATCCCCGGGCCGTGCTGGAGCCCGACAAGGACGGTGGCTGGCGGGTCGTGGCCGAGCGGGTGACGGTCGTCATCTCGCGGCACGGTGCGGTGGAGGTGCAGACGCCGGGTGGTTTGACACTGCGCCGTGACCTGCCACCGCGTTGGTGGGAGCCGGTCGGCGGTGGGGCGGCGCGCTGGATGCAGCGGTCGGAGGTGGCCGCGGACGCCCGGTTCTTCGGGCTGGGCGGACGGGCAGCGGGGCCCCGGCTGAAGAACGGGACGTACCGGTTGTGGAACACCGACCCGGGCCGTGCGTTCGGCCCGGGCGACGACCCGTTGTACATCACCATGCCGGTGCAGCTGGTGGTGGCCGACGCGGCCACGCACCTGGTGTTCCACGACACTTCGTGGGACGGCACGGTGACGCTGCGGGAGGGCGAGGAGGGCGCCGGCTCCGGGCACGACCACGCGGGGAGCAGCGAACTGCGGATGGACGGGGGTCCGTTGCGCTGCTGGGTGATGGTGGGCACTCCCGCGCGCGTACTGCTCGTGTGGGCCTCCCTCACCGGTGCGGCCGCGCTGCCGCCGGCGTGGGCGTTGGGCCACCATCACGCGCGGTGGGGCTTCGGCAGCGAGCAGGAGGTACGGCGGATCGTTTCTGGTTACCAGGATCGGGATCTGCCGTTGGACGCGATCCATCTGGACATCGACCACTACGACGAGCATCAGGTGTTCACGGTCGACCATGAGGGCTTTCCCAAACTGCCGCAGCTGGCCGAGGACTTGCGGAGGGACGGAATCCACCTGGTCTCGATCGTCGACCCGGCGGTCAAGGCCGCGCCGGGCAATGCCGTGTACGACAGCGGGACGGTCGAGGACGCGTTCGTCAGGGACACCTCGGGGCAGGTCGTGCGAGGCGTGGTCTGGCCCGGGGAGGCGGTCTTCCCGGACTTCACGCACGCGCGCGTGCGGCACTGGTGGGGTGGGCTCTACGAGGAGCGGCTGGCGCAGGGCTTCTCGGGTTTCTGGCACGACATGAACGAGCCGACCTCGTTCGCGGCCTTCGGGGAGTCGACACTGCCTCGTTCGGCCCGGCACTCCCTGGAGGGGCGAGGCGGTGACCATCAGGAGGCGCACAACGTCTACGGCCTGTGCATGGCCAGGGCGGGCTATGAGGGGGTACGCGCGCTGACGCCCGAGGGGCGGCCCTTCGTGTTCTCGCGGTCCGGATGGGCCGGCATGCAGCGTTACGGGGGCACCTGGTCCGGCGACGTGGCCACGGGCTGGCCCGGGCTGCGGGCGTCGTTGTCGCTGGTCATGGGTCTCGGGCTGTGCGGGGTGCCCTACTCGGGGCCGGACGTGGGCGGGTTCGACGGGAGTCCTTCGCCGGAGCTGTATCTGCGGTGGTTGCAGTTGGCGGCGTATCTGCCGCTGTTCCGTACGCATGCGAGCCTGCGGGCGGGGCGCAGGGAGCCATGGGAGTTCGGTCCCGAGGTGCTGGAGCACGCGCGCGTGGCGCTCGTCGAGCGACGGAGGCTGCTGCCGTACTTCGTGACGCTGGCGCATCTGGCCCGGCGGACAGGCGCGCCGTATGTGCGTCCGCTGTGGTGGTCGGCGCCCGAGGAGCGCGCGCTGCGCGATTGCGAGGATGCGTTTCTGCTGGGCGACTCGCTGCTGGTGGCGCCGGTGCTGGATCCAGGAGCTGACCGGCGTGCGGTGCAGTTGCCGCGGGGGCGCTGGTACGACACGGCGACTGAGCGGGCGTACGAAGGGCCGGGGCTGGTGCTCATCGACGCGCCCCTGTCGCGTGTCCCGGTGCTGGCGCGCTCGGGCGCCGTCGTCCCCGTACGTGGGGACGACGGCGGGCTGGAATTGGAGGTGTGGGCGCCCGCCCCCGGACGTACCGGGGGCGGACTGGTGGTGCCGGACACGGGCGACGGTTGGGACGAGCCGGAGATAGAGCGCTACCTCACCCGCTGGGAAGGCCGCAAGCCTGTCGTCGAGCTGGAGCACGAGGACGGTGTGATCCCGTCCCCTCGTCCGGTGCGCGTCCGAGGGCTCGGCGAGCGTTGAGGTCAGATGTAACGGCCCTCGAAGAACGCCCGTACGGCCAGTGTGTGCAGCGGGAAGGCGAGCTCCTCCGGCCTGCGCAGGAGATGCCAGCCCTCGGTCTCGTTCGTGGCGGCCGACGGCGGCAGGCGGTCGACGGGGCGTTCCGGGAGGAGGCCGAACAGCAGCAGGTGCCCATCGGGGGAGCTCATCGCGTCGACGAGACGTACGTCGCGGCCGGCCGCGTCGATGCCGGTCTCTTCCTTGAGTTCGCGGACGACGGCCTGGCGCCAGTCCTCGCGGTCGTCGATGTAGCCGCCGGGCAGGGCGATGCCCCCGCGCGCGGGGGCCACGGTTCGGGTGATGACCACAAGGGCGGTGCCCTTAGTGTCGTACACGGGCTGGAGCGCGATCGCTACCGGCAGCGGGTTGCGGTAGGCCACGGCGCCGCACACCGGGCAGGTGCGCGGCCAGCCGGAGACGCCCTCTCCGTAGGGCGCGCCGCAGGTCGAACAGTGGGAGTCCGCTGCGGAGTTGGGAACGGAGTACTGAGATTCGGACACGCGGCGGACTGTATCCGATCAGTGGAAGGGCGTCTTCCGGGGGCCGGTCACTACTGCCTGGTCAGGGATTTCCAGGACACGGGGAAGTCGAAGTAGGTGTCCGGATAGGACTCCGGCTTGTACGTGTAGTGCCACCATTCCTCGGCGAGGTTGACGAATCCGAGGGCTTCGAGGGTGCCTTTGAGCAACAGCCGGTTGGCACGCTGTTCGCCCTGGATGCGCGGGTCGAGGGTGTGCGAGAGGGTGTCGAAGCAGTCGTAGCCGGTGCCCATGTCGACGGAGTTGTCGGGGAAGCGTTCGCTCTGCGGTGCGTAGCAGGGCACGAGGGGCTGTCCTGGCACGTAGGGCCTGGTGGGCTTCGCCGGCAGCCGGACGATCGTCAGGTCCATGGTCGAGCCGCGGCTGTGGCCGGATTTCTCCGCGATGTAACCGTCCACGAACAGACGGGTCTTGTCGACGTTCGGGTAGAACTCCTCCTTCATGGCTTCGTCGTCGAGGTCCTCGGCCCAGCGGACGAAGTGGTCGACGGCGCGCTGCGGCCGGTAGCAGTCGTACACCTTGAGCGTGTAGCCCTTGCGCAGCAGCTGCTGCTGGGCCTTGTGGAGGGCGTGGGCGGCGGGTCGGGTGAGGATGCAGAGGGGCTGTCGGTAGCCGTCGATGCGCTCCCCCACGAAGTTGTGCGGGGTGAAGTACCGCATCTCCTCGATGATGGTGGGATCCACGGTTCTCAGCGCCACGAAGTCTTTCGGCGCTCTGGGCTCGGTCCTCGCCTGGGCGGTCGCGGGGGCGGCGGTGACGGCCAGCATCGTGGCGAGCGTGGTGACCAGTCCTCGCAGCGCGATCGAGAGTCGTGTCATGTCTCCTGCATCTATCAGGAATTGGTTCCGTCGAGGAAGCGATCGGATGCAGTCGACCCGTAAGGCCGTCCTGCCGCTTTCCGGCTGCCCGTGACACACTTCTGACGTCCCGTCAGATTTTGGTTGCCAGGAGGGGCTATGCCACGTACGCGCACACCTGTCGTCGCAGGGTGGTTCACCGGCGAAGGGGACGACTTCCGGCTCCTCGGCACTCGTTGCTCGGTCTGCACCTCGGTGTTCTTTCCCCGCGAGGACGCGCACTGCCGGAATCCGGACTGTCCGGGCGGCAACCTGGAGGAGGTGCCGCTCTCGCGGTGCGGGCGCGTCTGGTCGTACACGGACAGCCGGTACCGACCTCCGTCACCCTATGTGACCGATCCGGAACTTCCTTGGGAGCCGCACACGTTGATCGCTGTGGAGCTGCCCGCTGAGTGCCTCGTGGTGCTGGGGCAGGCGGCTCCCGGGATCACCGTCGCCGATCTGGCGGTGGGCATGGAGGTGGAGGTCGTTCCCGGCGTGCTCCATGAGGACGCGGAGACGATCTGGACGACCTGGCAGTGGCGACCGACGGGGGTGGCGGCATGACGGAAGAGGTGGCGGTACTCGGCGTGGGCATGCATCCCTGGGGCAAGTGGGGACGCAGCTTCGTCGAGTACGGGGCGGTGGCGGCCCGTACGGCGCTCGCCGATGCGGGACTGGAGTGGCGGGACATCGGGTCGATCGTCGGTGCGGACACGGTGCGGGGCGGCTATCCGGGATATGTCGCAGGGGCCACGTTCGCGAAGGCGCTGGGCTGGCAGGGTGCCCGGGTCACGAGCGTGTACGCGGCGTGCGCGTCCGGCGCGCAGGCGGTCAACACCGCGCGGGCGCAGATACTTTCGGGGCTGGCGGACGTGGTACTCGTGGTGGGCGCCGATGCCGCTCCCAAGGGGTTCTTCCGGCCCGCCGGCGGCGACCGGCCGGACGATCCGGACTGGCTGCGTTTCCGAGTCCTCGGAGCGACCAATCCGACGTACTTCGGGCTGTACGCGCGTCGGCGGATGGCACTGCACGGGGACACCCTGGAGGACTTCGCACAGGTCAAAGTGAAGAACGCCGCTCTGGGGGCGTTGAATCCCCACGCGCGCTACCGCAAGCGGGTCACCGCCGAGGAGGTCGCCGCATCCGCCGTGGTCGCCGATCCCCTGCGGCTGCTCGACATCTGCGCCACCTCGGACGGAGGCGCCGCGCTGGTTCTGGCGGGCATGGATTTCGCGCGTCGGCACGGGGCCCCGGATCCGGTGCGCATCCGGGCGGTGTCCACCGTGACGCCCCGCTATCCCAACACGGTCCTGGATCTGCCCGATATCGCGACGGACTCCGCAGTGGCGGCGCAACCGGCGGCCGATACGTTCCGGGAATCGATCGCGCGGGCGGCCTACGAGGAGGCGGGCATCGGCCCGGAGGAACTGTCCTTCGCAGAGGTCTACGACCTGTCCACCGCGCTGGAGTTGCAGTGGTACGAGGATCTGGGGCTGTGCGGCGAGGGAGAGGCCGCGAAGCTGCTACGGGAGGGCGCGACGGGGCTGGGCGGCCGCATACCCGTCAACACGAGCGGCGGGCTGGCCTCCTTCGGAGAGGCGGTCCCAGCTCAGGCGATCGCCCAAGTCTGCGAGCTGACCTGGCAGTTGAGAGAGGCTGCGGCTGACCGGCAGGTCGCCGGGGCACGCGTGGGGATCGCGGCGAACCAGGGTCTGTTCGGGCACGGATCGGCGGTGATCGCGGTGAGGTGAGGCGGCTCGTTCGGCACGGGGAGCCGGTCCTGCGGGCGTGGCCTCACCGTCGTACGGCCGAGCACGGGCCAGGCATGTCTACGGTGTGTGACCAACCCGGAATCCTGCGTGAACGTCTCATGAACTGGGCTTGGGCGTGCTCCAGCGGCGCCATCATGCTGCCGTGGACTCCTGGACGGATACTCTCCGCTTCGCTTTCCAACCGGTGGTCAATCTGACGACCGGTGGGGTGGCGGGGCTGGAGATACTCGCCCGCCCGGAGACCGGCGACGTCCTGGCCGAGGCCCGCCGTGACCCCGAACTCGACGGCCGGCTGGCAGTGTTGGCGTTCCGCGCGGCGGCTCGCAAGGAGACGTTGCTCCCTCTGTACGTCAACGTGTTCGCCGGTACCCTCGCCGACCTCGGCGGGCTCACACCGCTGCACGACGCCGTGCGTGCGGCAGGGCGGCTCCCGTGGGAGGTGACGATCGACGTCGGTCCGCCGTACACGCATGTGCCTCAGCAGGCGCTGTTGGAGGCGATCGGCTCGCTGCGCGACCTCGGCTTCCGGATCAGCGCGGACGGCGTCGGCGACGGGGACCTGCCGTTGCGGTTGCTCACCGACATGGCGCCGGACCTGGTGAAGCTCGACGCGTCCATGCTGCTGCGCCCGGCGGCGGTGCGGGCGATGCGGACGCTGTGCGACCAGTTGCCGGCGCTGCTGTGCGTGGAGGGCGTGGAGACGGAACTGCAGTGCGCGGCCGCGCGGTCGGCCGGTGCGCAGCTGGCCCAGGGGGAGCTGTTCGCTCCGCCGGCTCGGCTGCCCGCGGCGGAGGTATACGTTCCGCCGCGCTCCCCCGGACTGGCGGTGGCGACCCGCTCGGGACCGTCGGTGCTGGAGTTCGTGCGGCCTGCCGCACTGCTGCCCGCCACCGCGTCCGCGGGGCAGGTGCGGGCGCTGCTGACCGGGTCGCCCGACGTATCCGGGGTGCTGTTGGTCAACCCGGACGGCGTCCCCTTGCGGTCGGTGCATCGCTCCCGCTTCCTGCTGTCGATGTCGGGCCGCTACGGCCACGCCCTGTACGCCGACCGGCCCGCGGCGAAGCTCGGAGACCCGCCGCGCACCGTGGGCGTCGACGCCACCGCGTGGGAGGTACTGGACGTGGTCGCGGTCGGCGACCGGGACCGCACGTCGGACGATGTGGCCGTGGTCGACCGGTACGGCCGGTGCGTCGGTGTCGTACGGCTCGCGGACCTCGTGCGGGCCCTCGCCGAGACCCAGGTCGAGGAGGCGGCCGGGCTCAATCCCCTGACCCGGCTGCCCGGTTCGGACGCGATCACCGGTGAGGTGGACCGGCGAATCGCGGACGGGCGGACGTTCGCACTGAGCTGGCTGGACGTGGACGACTTCAAGCAGGTCAACGACGGAGCCGGATTCGCGGCGGGCGACGAGCTGATCCGGTCGGTCGGACGGGCGCTGCAGCAAGCGGCGTCCGGCAGCACCCGGGTGGGCCACATCGGCGGGGACGACTTCCTTGTGCTCGCCGATCCTGAGGGGCTGAGCCCGCTGGCCGCCTCCGTGCTGGACGTGTCCTGGTCGGCGGGCGGGCGTCCTGTCACCTTGTCCCTGGCCACGGTCGTGTGTGAGCTCGGGAGCGTGGCGGACCACCGTCAGGCGGCAGCCTGTCTGGCGCCGCTGAAGAAGGCCGCGAAATCGCTCAGTGGGGCGAGCTGGGTGATCGGCCGCGCGGGGCTGTCCGGGCACGAGATCCTTCGCGGTGTGGAGGCGCAGCCCGCCCGCGCCGAGTGGGCGGTGGCGGACCCGAGCAAGGGGTGAGAACCTGTTCCTAGCAGGTCGGCGGGGCCGAAAGGCGTCCGCACGGCCTCAAGAACAGCCATGGCCTTCGACCCCCGCCGGGTTCAGCAGGAACTGGCCTGCCTGCCGTCCTCAGCAGGGCCTCGATGTCCGTCCCACCCCGAACGGGCGTGCCACGAGTCGCGTCGGCGAATATCCGTGACTCGTGAGTGCTCCCCCAACCGTTGACGTCCACGACCTTGACGCCCCTTGGACGCCGGTGAACACTTCCCGGTGTCGGTCGACATCGCCGTACATTCTCGGCGTATCCACGCACTGCGCCGCGCGGTTCCGCCCTGGACCAAGGCCCTTCCCCCACGGGCGAGTCGGCTGCGACGGCACGCTCGTCACGGACGCCGGGCGGGGCGCAGGCCCCTCCCTGCCTTCGGCTGATGTCGCCATGGGAAACGCACCCCGCACGGAGAAACCGGGGCCGATCGTCCCGGCCAGGGCCTAGGAGCCGCCATGAGCAACGGAGACATCTTCCTCGGTGAGGTCATCGGTACCGCGATTCTGATCCTCTTCGGGGCCGGAGTGGTCGCCGCCGTCGTACTCAACTATTCCAAGGCGAAGGACGCGGGCTGGGTCGTCATCGCGTTCGGCTGGGGATTCGGCGTGATGGCCGGCGCGTACACCGCCGCGCCGCTGTCCGGCGGGCAGCTCAACCCCGCCGTGACGATCGGGATCGCCATCGACACCGGGAACTGGGACAAGGTCCACATCTACATCGCCGGCCAGATGGTCGGCGCGATGCTGGGTGCCGTGTTGTGCTGGCTGGTCTACTTCGCGCAGTTCCAGGCCAATGCCGACGAGAAGATCGCTCAGCCGACGCTCGGGATCTTCTCCACCGCGCCCACGATCCGCAATGTCGTCGCGAACCTCATGACCGAGATCATCGCGACCATCGCCCTGGTGCTGCCCATCCTGGCATTCGGTCTGACCAAGGGCCTGGGCGTGTCGGGCACGGCGATTCTGATCGTCTCGTTCCTGGTGGTCGGCATCGGTCTGTCGCTCGGTGGTCCCACCGGATACGCCATCAACCCGGCCCGTGACCTGGGTCCGCGTATCGTCCACTCCCTGCTCCCGATTCCCAACAAGGGCACCTCCGACTGGAGTTACTCGTGGATCCCGGTGGTGGGACCGCTGATCGGCGGAGTGCTGTCCGGGGTCATCTTCAACGCAGCGTTCTGAAGGATCCGACGAAGGGGACGTCATGACGGACAAGTTCGTCGCCGCTATCGACCAGGGCACGACCTCAAGCCGCTGCATCATCTTCAACCAGGACGGCGCCATCGTGGCCGTCGACCAGCGCGAGCACCGCCAGATCTTCCCCAAGCCCGGCTGGGTGGAGCACGACGCCACCGAGATCTGGTCGAAGGTGCAGGCGGTGGTGGCGGGCGCGATCGCGAAGGCGGGTCTGCGCACCGATCAGCTCAGTGCGCTCGGCATCACCAACCAGCGTGAGACGACGGTCCTGTGGGACCGCGCGACGGGCAAGCCGGTGCACAACGCCATCGTGTGGCAGGACACCCGTACGGCGGCGCTGTGCAACCAGCTCGGCGGCTCGGACGGGCAGGATCGTTTCCGTGAGCAGACGGGGCTACCGCTGGCCAGTTACTTTTCCGGCCCCAAGGCGGCCTGGCTGCTGGACAACGTGCCTGGCCTGAGGGCCCGCGCCGAGCGCGGCGAGATCGCTTTCGGCACCATCGACTCCTGGCTGATCTGGAACCTCACCGGCGGCACGGACGGCGGACACCACGTCACCGACGTGACGAACGCCGGCCGCACCATGCTGATGAACCTGGAGACCCTCCAGTGGGACTCCTCGATCCTGTCCGCGATGAACGTTCCCGAGGCCGTCCTGCCGGAGATCAAGTCCTCCTCCGAGGTCTACGGGACCGCCGTCGGGCAGCTGGCCGGTGTGCCGGTCGCCTCGGCTCTGGGCGACCAGCAGGCGGCGGTGTTCGGACAGGCATGCTACGACGTGGGCACGGCCAAGAACACGTACGGCACGGGCAGCTTCCTGCTGCTCAACACGGGCAACCGCCCGGTGCCGTCGAAGAACGGGCTGCTGACGACGATGGGCTACAAGATCGGCAGTGAGGCGCCGGTGTACTGCCTGGAGGGGGCAATAGCCATAACGGGCGCGCTCGTCCAGTGGTTCCGCGACCAGCTCGGCATCATCCGCACCGCCGACGAGATCGAGCCCCTCGCGGAGAGCGTCGAGGACAACGGCGGCGCATACATCGTGCCCGCCTTCTCCGGCCTGTTCGCGCCGTACTGGCGTTCCGACGCGCGCGGCGTCATCACCGGTCTGACGCGCTACGTCACCAAGGGACACCTCGCGCGCGCGGTGCTGGAGGCGACGAGCTGGCAGACCCGCGAGGTCGTGGACGCCATGTACCAGGACTCCGGCGTGCACATCACGACCCTGAAGGTCGACGGCGGCATGACGAAGAACAACCTGCTCATGCAGCACCAGGCCGACGTGCTCGACGTGCCCGTGATCCGGCCCAAGATCTCCGAGACGACCTGCCTGGGCGCCGCGTACGCGGCAGGGCTGGCCACCGGGGTGTGGAACGACCTGGACGAGCTCAAGGCGCACTGGGCGAAGGACGTCGAGTGGACACCCGCCATGACCGCCCAGGACCGTGACCGCGAGTACCACAACTGGCGCAAGGCGGTGGAGAAGAGCTTCGGCTGGCAGGAGGACGGCGACGACTGACGCAGACGGCCCGCGCGTGCGGGTCGCGTGATCCACGCGCGCGTGTCCATGAGCCGCGGCCCGTACCCCAGTCGGCGGGGGTACGGGCCGTGCGCGTGCTCCGGGCGTCAGGTGGAGACGGTCTGGCGGCGGTCCGCCTGGTACGCCATGGCGTGCTGGACGACGCCGATGAGGATCTCCTTGACGGACTCCCGGTCGCGCGCGTCGCACAGCAGCAGCGGTACGCCCTCGTCGAGGTCGAGGGCCTGCCGGATGTCCTCCGCCGGGTAACGGGAGGCTCCCTCGAAGCAGTTGACGCCGACGAGGAAGGGTATGGACCGCCGCTCGAAGTAGTCGACGGCCGCGAAGCAGTCCTCAAGCCGGCGGGTGTCGGCGAGGACGACGGCGCCGAGCGCGCCCTCCGAGAGCTCGTCCCACATGAACCAGAACCGCTCCTGGCCGGGCGTGCCGAAGAGGTAGAGGACCAGGTCCTCGCGCAAGGTGATGCGGCCGAAGTCCATGGCCACGGTGGTGGTGCGCTTGCCCTCGACACCGCTCGTGTCGTCGACCGGGCGTCCGGCCTCGGTGAGCAGTTCCTCGGTGCGCAGAGGCCTGATCTCGCTGACGGCGCCGACGAGGGTGGTCTTGCCCACGCCGAAGCCGCCGGCCACCAGGATCTTGAGCGTGACGGGCTCGACCGGAGGCTTCCCGCGCTCAGAACGCCCGAAGATCATCGATCTCTTCTCCTGCTTGATGGGGGTCGCGCGACGGTGGGCCGTAGCCTCCGCCGCCGGGGGTTTCGATGACGAGTACGTCGCCGGGGGCGACGTCCGTCGAGTCGCTTCCGGCCAGTGCGGTGACGGTGCCGTCCGCGCGTTCGACACGGTTGGCTCCCAGTGCGCCCGGTTCGCCGCCCGCCATCCCGTACGGCGGCACCCTGCGGTGCTGGGACAGCGTGGAGACGGTCATGGGCTCGTGGAACCGGATGCGGCGCACGGCGCCGTCCCCGCCGCGCCACTGCCCGGCGCCGCCGCTGCCGCGCCGTACGGCGAACTCGTCGAGTTGTACGGGCAGGCGCCACTCCAGCACTTCGGGGTCGGTGAGCCGCGAGTTGGTCATGTGGGTCTGGACGACGGGCGCGCCGGGGAATCCGTCGCCCGCGCCGGATCCGGCGGCCACGGTCTCGTAGTACTGGTGGCGTTCGTTGCCGAAGGTGACGTTGTTCATGGTGCCGGAGCCCTCGGCCTGGACACCCAGGGCTGCGTAGAGGGCGCCGGTGATCGCCTGGGAGGTCTCGACGTTGCCGGCGACGACCGCTGCCGGGGGTTCGGGAGCGAGCATGGAGCCGGGCGGCACGATGATGTCGAGGGGTCGCAGACAGCCGTCGTTGAGCGGGATGTCGTCGGCGACGAGGGTGCGGAAGACGTAGAGGACAGCGGCGTTGACGACCGAGAACGGCGCGTTGAAGTTGGTGGCCAGCTGCGGGGACGTGCCGCTGAAGTCGATGGTGGCCGTGCGGTTGTCGCGGTCCACGCGCACGCGTACCCGGATCACGGCGCCGGAGTCGGTCTCGTAGGCGTACTCGCCGTCGTCCAGGGCGTCGATGACGCGGCGTACCGCTTCCTCCGCGTTGTCCTGGACGTGCTTCATGTACGCCTGGACGACGTCGAGGCCGAAGTTCTCGATCATGCGGGCGACTTCGTCGACGCCCTTCTGGTTGGCCGCGATCTGGGCGCGCAGATCGGCGAGGTTGGTCTTCGGGTTGCGGGAGGGGTACGGCGCCTCGGTGAGCAGGCGGAGGGTCTCCTCCTCACGGAAGCTGCCGTTCTCGGCGAGCAGCCAGTTGTCGAAGAGGATGCCCTCCTCGTCGATGGTGCGGCTGTTCGCCGGCATGGAGCCGGGCGCGATGCCGCCGATCTCGGCGTGGTGGCCACGTGAGGCAACGTAGAAGAGGATCCGGTCACCCTCCGTGTTCGCGGTGTCGAAGACCGGAGTGATCACGGTGACGTCCGGCAGGTGGGTGCCGCCGTGGTACGGGTCGTTGACGGCGTATGTGTCGCCGGGGCGCATCCGGGGGCCGCGCCGCCGGATGACCTCCTTGACGCTCGTGCCCATCGAGCCCAGGTGGACGGGGATGTGGGGGGCGTTGGCCACCAGGTTTCCGTCCGGGTCGAAGAGCGCGCAGGAGAAGTCCAGGCGTTCCTTGATGTTGACGGACTGGGCGGTGGATTCGAGGCGGGCGCCCATCTGTTCGGCGATGGACATGAACAGGTTGTTGAAGACCTCCAGCAGAACCGGGTCGGCTTTCGTACCGAGATCGGAACTCTCCGTAATCGCCGCGCGTTCCATGACCAGATGCCCGTCGTCGGTCGTCGCGGCTTGCCAGCCGTCGTCGACGACGGTCGTCGCGCTGGCCTCGGTGATGATCGCGGGGCCGGTGACGGTTTCGCCGGGAGGAAGGGTCTCGCGGCGGTGGAGGGGTACGTCGCGCCAGGTGCCGCCGGTGTGGAGGCGGACGGTTCGCGGGGCGGCCGGGCTGCCTTCAGGGGCGGCTTGGTACGGGGCGAGGGCGGAGAGATCGGGGGGTTCGGTGATGCCGGTGGCTTCGACGGAGAGGGCTTCGACGACGATCGGGCGGTCGAGGGCGAAGGAGTACGTGGCGCGATGACGTTCTTCGAAGGCGCGCCGCATCGCGTCGGGGTCGGTGAGTTCGACGGTGAGGGTGGTGTCGGTGCCGTCGTAGCGGAGTTGGGCGCGTCGGGTGATCTTGATGCGGTCCTCGGGGACGTCCTCGTCGAGGAGTTCGGTGCGGGCGGCGGATTCGAGGTCGTCCGCCGTCTTGAGGACGCCGGGCATGGAGGTGGCGTCCAGAGGCGCCTCGGCGGACTGTTCGCGCATGGCCGTGGTGTCGGCGAGGCCGATGCCGAGTGCCGACAGGACACCGGCCATGGGCGGCACGAGGACGGTGCGGATGCCCAGCGAGTCGGCGACCATGCACGCGTGCTGACCACCGGCGCCACCGAAGGTCGTGAGGGCGTAGCGGGTGACGTCGTGGCCCTTCTGCACGGAGATCCGCTTGACGGCGTTGGCGATGTTGGCGACGGCGATCTGCAGGTAGCCCTCGGCGACCTGTTCGGGCGTGCGGTCGTCGCCGGTCTGCTCGCGGATCTCGCGCGCGAGCGCGGCGAAGCGGTCACGGACGAGGGCGTCGTCGAGGGGCTGGTCGCCGTCGGGGCCGAACACCCTGGGGAAGTGGGCGGGTTGGATACGGCCGAGCATCACGTTGGCGTCGGTGACGGCGAGCGGGCCGCCGCCCCGGTAGCAGGCGGGCCCCGGGTCCGCGCCCGCCGAGTCCGGCCCTACGCGGTAGCGGGACCCGTCGAAGTGGAGGACCGAGCCGCCGCCTGCGGCGACGGTGTGGATGTCCAGCATGGGGGCGCGCAGTCGGACGCCGGCGATCTGTGTGGTGAAGACGCGTTCGTATTCGCCGGCGAAATGGGAGACGTCGGTGGAGGTGCCCCCCATGTCGAAGCCGATGACCCGGTCGAAGCCGGCGAGCTGCGACATGCGGGCCATACCGACAATGCCGCCTGCGGGGCCGGAGAGGATGGCGTCCTTGCCGCGGAACTGCCCGGCTTCGGCGAGACCGCCGTTGGACTGCATGAACATCAGCCGTACGCCTTCGAGTTCGTCGGCGACATGCTGTACGTAGCGGCGCAGCACGGGCGAGAGGTAGGCGTCGACGACGGCGGTGTCCCCGCGCGGTACGAGTTTCATCAGAGGGCTGACCTCGCTGGACAGCGAGATCTGCGGGAAGCCGACGCGGGCGGCGAGCGTGCCGACGGCCTGCTCGTGAGCGGGATGCAGATGGCTGTGCATACAGACCACGGCGACGGCGCGGATCCCGTCGTCGTACGCCTCTTGGAGGGGGCCGGCGAGGGCATCCAGGTCGGGGGCGTGCAGGACGGTGCCGTCGGCGGCGATGCGCTCGTCGACCTCGACGACCCGTTCGTAGAGCAGCTCGGGGAGCTCGATCCGGCGGGCGAAGATGCGGGGCCGGTTCTGGTAGGCGATGCGCAGGGCGTCGCGGAATCCGCGAGTGACGACCAGCAGGGTCCGCTCGCCCTTGCGTTCGAGGAGGGCGTTGGTGGCGACTGTCGTGCCCATACGGACGGCCTCCACGGGGTCCTGGGAACCGCCCAGCAACTCGCGTACGCCCGCGACGGCCGCGTCGGAGTAGCGTGCCGGGTTCTCCGACAGCAGCTTGTGCGTCAGCAGACGGCCGTCCGGGCGTCGCGCGACGATGTCCGTGAAGGTGCCGCCACGGTCGACCCAGAACTGCCAGCCTGTCACGTCACTACCCCGCTTCCACGCCGCTCACAGCGCCCGCAGGCCGTTGATCACGTCGCGCAGAATACTCTCGTCCACCAGCTCGGCAGGCGGTACAGGCCGGTTCACATGGACGAATTCACTGTCCACGAGGTCCCCGACGAGGACCCGTACGACGCCGATGGGCAGATCGAGTTCGGCGGAGAGTTCGGCCACGGACTGCGGGGCGTCACGGCACAGCCCGACGATGTCCACATGTTCCGGGGACAGCGTCGAGTCGGCGTCCGGGTCGTCCGCGTGCGGCTCCGCGACGACCACCGCGATCAGGTCGAGACGATGCTGGGCCGCACTGGTGGTGCGGCCGCGCGTCATGGCGTACGGGCGGACGACCGGACCGGCCTCGTCGTCGAACCAGTGGCTTCTTCCCTGACCCTCAGCGCTCATGCCATCCCACTACCCGCCCGAGGGCAGATCGGTGCGCGGAGAGGTGCCCAGATGCACACCGACCCGCTTGACGAGGAGCGTCATCTCGTACGCGACCAGACCGACGTCGGAGTCGGCGTCCGAGAGCACCGCGAGGCAGCTGCCGTCGCCGGCGGCCGTCACGAACAGGAAGGCGTCGTCGAGCTCGACGACCGTCTGCCGGACGTTGCCCGCTTCGAAGTGGCGGCCCACGCCCTTGGCGAGGCTGTGGAACCCGGACGCGACGGCGGCCAGGTGCTCGCTGTCCTCGCGGGTCAGGTCCTTGGACACACCCGTCGGCAGGCCGTCGCCGGAGAGGACGAGGGCCTTGCGGATGCTGGCGACGCGGTCCACCAGGTCGTCGAGGAGCCAGTTGAGCTCCCCGGACTGATTGGTCGCGGTGTGGCCGGTCGCCTCTGGTGCGGTCATCGACCGTCCCCCTTAGTCGTTCGTTGTGGTGCTGTGCCGCTGTGGGCGTCTTCACCCGCGGCGTTCTCCCGGCGGCCGCGCTGCCAGCCGCGCTGGAGTGAGGCCATTCGGCTGCGTACCTCGTCCGCGTCCCGTTCGGCGAGCTCCGTTCCCTCCTCCTCACGCGGGGCGGGGCCCTGCCTGAGCTGGGGAGCCAGGTTGGCCTGCCGTACCCGCCGGGGCAGCGGCGCCGAGCCGGGGCCGGTCTCCCCCTGCGCGGCGAACTTGCCGGTCACTGTGTCGTCGGGGCCGCTCGATGCGATCGCGGGCCGTCGTGTGCGCCTCGGGAGAGCTGCGGGCTCGGGTGCCTCACCGCGGTCGTGCCCGCCGGAGGGCGCGGCGTCTGCCCGGTCCCCGCTCCGGCTCGGCGCACCTGGCAGGTCGCCGCGGGATCCCGTGCCGCGACGGCGGGTCGGCAGCGGAGCGAGGCCGTTCGGCTCCGGGCGGCCCGGGTCCGTCGAGGGCTCCGGTGCCGTCTCCTCGCGCCGGGAGCGCTGCTCGGTGACCGGGCGTCCGTGCGAGCTGACCAGCTTGGGTGTCCTACGGCGGGGCAGCTGGACGGGGGCGCTCACCTCGTCGTCGGGGTCGGCCTGGTCCGGTCCGCCTGGGCCGCCGGAGACCGGGTGTGCGCCCAGCGGGCCCTTCGTCTCGTCCTCCGCATGGGCGAGGGGGCGACGTGGGCGGAAGAGTCCGCCGCGTTCCCCGTCGTCCTCGCCGAGTGCCTCCGGGAAGTCGCTGAGGGCGTCCAGATCAACGGGGGCCTCCAGCTCGATCGGACCGTCCATGAGCGAGGCGGGGAGTCCGGGCAGGCGGGCCGGGACCTGGGTGAGAGCGGCGCGGCGGGACTCCTCCAGCTCCGCCTCCTTGGAGGGCGTCGGCCGGTCGAGACGGAACCCGATGCCGTTGGTGTCCGGGACGTCGTCGGTGAGCAGCGCGTCGGGGATGAAGACGACGGCGGTGGTGCCGCCGTACGGTGACGGCTGGAGCGAGACGCGGACGTTCTGCCGCTGGGCGAGCCGGCTGACCACGAACAGACCGAGCCGGTCGGTGTCGGACAGCTCGAACTCGGGCGTCTCGGCGAGTCGGAGGTTGGCGTCCAGCAGGGCGTCGGCCGCCATACCCAGGCCGCGGTCGTGGATCTCCAGGGTGAAGCCGTTGGCGACCCGCTCGCCCAGGACCTGGACCGCGGTGTGCGGCGGGGAGAACACCGTGGCGTTCTCCAGGAGTTCGGCCACGAGGTGGGTGATGTCCGCGACGGCCGGTCCGGTCACGGCGACGCGGGGCAGACGGCGGACCTCGATGCGCTCGTAGTCCTCGACCTCGGCGACCGCGGCGCGCACGACGTCCATGAGCTGGACGGGTTTGCGCCACTGTCGGGAGGGGGCGGCGCCGGAGAGGATCACCAGGCCCTCCGCGTGCCGGCGCATACGGGTGGTCAGATGGTCGAGGCGGAAGAGGTCGGCGAGTTCGTCGGTGTCCTCGGTCCGGCGTTCCATTGTGTCGAGGAGGGTGAGTTGCTTGTGGAGAAGGACCTGGCTGCGGCGGGCGAGGTTGACGAAGACCTCGGAGACGCCGGCGCGCAGTTCGGCCTGCTTGACGGCTGCCTCGACGGCGGCGCGCTGCAGGGTGTTGAGGGCCTGGCCGACCTCGCCGATCTCGTTCTTGTCGTACTCCAGGCGTGGGACCTCGGTCTCAACGTCGACCTGTTCGCCGGCGGAGAGGCGGCGCATCACGCTGGGCAGGCGTACGCCGGATGCCTCGTGGGCCTCCAGTCGCAGCTGCCGCAGATCGCGGATGAGGGCGCGGCCGATGCGCACGGACAGGAAGAGCGAGAACAGCAGGGCGAGCAGTCCGAGGATGCCGGCGATGGCCGCCTTCATGATGACGCCCATCGCGACGGGGCTGACGCGGTCCTGATAGCGCGCGCCCGCGTCGTCGTTGAGTCTGCTGAGTTCGTCGAGGACGCTGCCGGCAGCGGTGTCCCAGCTCTTGGCGTCGACGGTGCTGGGCCGGCCCGACTGGGAGGAGATGACTGCCTGTTCGGCGACGCGCAGTGGAGCGGTGGAGGCGTTGTCCCAGAAGCGCTCGTAGCGTTCACGCTCGGACGAGGGCAGGTCCGCCAGACTGATGTCGTACATGAGGTTGCGCTGGGCGACGAGATCGGTGACGTCGCGGATCTCCTCGCGGGAGAGCTTGCCGACCACCAGGGCGGAGCTGAGCAACGCGTCCTCGCGGGAGAGCAGTTCGCGGGCACGGGTCACGTTGAGAAGGGCGCGGGCCTGCTTGTCCATCGCCACGCTGTCGATCCCGTCGAGGGAGCCCAGCAGGGCGTAGCAGGGATCGATGAGCCGGTTGTAGAGGCCGAGTGCCTGAGACCGGGAGACCGTTCCGTCCTCGACGCTGCTGCGCAGGGAGTTGATGCCGTCGAAGGCTTCCAGCATGGCGGTGAGGCGCTCGTCGTCGCCCTCGTCCAACCCGTCGCGGACGTCTGGGTCCTTGGCGTTCTTGCGGACGTCGGCGATTGCGGCGTCGGTGGCACTGCGGGTGACACGCAGCGCGGACTGCGCGTCCGAGGCCCGGCGGTCGGCCAGATAGACCAGTGCCTGGCGGCGTTCCTGCTGCAGGACGCGGACGGCGTCCTCGGTGGAGTAGCCGATCTTCTCGACGAGGGACGACACCGTGAACAGCTGGGCCACACCTCGCCCCGTGAGTACCGTGGCGAAACCCCAGATAGCGGTCAGGGACACCAGCGGCACGAGAAGCAGCGCCACCATCTTCCGGCGGATCGACTTCCCGCGAAAGTGCATGGCCTCCCCCAGCTCAAACCCCCAGCGGTCAGGGGGGCACACATGTGCGTCAACAATTGGCGCGAGCCTACTACCGACGCACAAGTAACTCGAAGAGACATCCGGAATCTGAACTTCCGCACCGGCGGCAAGACATGGGGAGTTGTCCGGCCATTGCGGGAGATTGCCTACCGCAAACCCTTGGCGCCATCGATCACGAATCCGGCCGGGCGCTCAGGCCAGTTGGCCGGATCTTTATCCTTCTCGGGAATCTTCGGGACGTGTCGATCGTCCTCCTCTATGGGAAACGGGGGCGGAACGGGTCACGGGAGCCGCATCCCACCCCTGGGCGGCGTAAACCAGCGCAAGCCGGGCAGCCGCAGGGGAGTCAAGTCTTCGGACACGGGCGAGCGGACTGCCGGCGGTGGGGAGTGACACGGTGATGGGCACGGCGGAGCGGCACGAGACGCCTCAGGACGGCGAGACGGCGCATGGTTCAGCGCGACGTCCCCAAGCGCTGGATCGCGACATTCCCGAGGGCGGACACGAGGCACCGGGTGGCCGCGCCACTCGGGCGGGCGCGAGCGCGGTGGCGGGGGACGACCGTGACGTTTCGGCCGGCTCCGGCCACCGGGCATGGATGCGTGACGTCGACGGCGGTACAGGTCAAGAGGGGGCGCCCTACCGGCCGTTGTGGGTGGAGGAGCCCGCCCGGCGGCGCCGGATGCCGGATCCGGTGCGCACCGCGGCGGTGCGGGCGGTACTGATCATCGCGGTGACGCTGATCCAGGCGATGGTGGCGTTCCTGTGCACTCTGGCGGAGTCATGGCTGGCGTTCCCGATGGTGATCAGCAGCGTGGTCAGCACGGTCGTGGCCACGTGGGGAGCCCTCGACGTCTGGGTGACCCGCCAGGTGTGGAACCAGCGCCATGGCGTGGTCTCGACACCCAGCAGCACAGCGCGCGCCCTGCGACGGGAGCGGCGCCGGGCCCGGCGGCAGGAGCGGAAGGCCGATCGCGCGCAGGAGCGAATACACGGCCGGGGTGGCGCCGGCCAGTTGTCCCACTCCTGAACCCGGTGTAACCGGACTGCTGGGACAGGCGGATAGGTCCACTCGGGGTGTCACCCCTGGCGCAACACGAGCCGCTCACCGCAAGGTTGGTTCGAAACTGATCCACCTCAGCGATCCCGGCACCCGCACGAGCCGCCCTCCCCTCCCCTGCCCCGAGGAGTCCGCTCATGTCACCAACGGAGCAAGCAACCCATTCACACAGTCACGACGACGCCGAGCTCGCCGAGTTCGGCTACAAACCCGAACTCCGGCGGACGCTCGGCAACTTCCACACGTTTGCGGCCGGGATCAGCTACATCTCGATCCTGACCGGCACCTTCCAGCTGTTCTACTTCGGCTACAGCAGCGGCGGACCCGCCTATTGGTGGTCGTGGCCGATGGTCTTCGTGGGGCAGTTCATGGTCGCCCTCTGTTTCGCGGAGCTGGCGGCCCGCTATCCCGTCGCGGGCTCGGTCTACAACTGGTCGAAGAAGATCGGCAATCCGCATCTGGGCTGGCTCGCCGGCTGGATGATGCTGACCGCGTCCATAGTGTCGATCTCGGCCGTGGCGCTCGCCTACCAGTTGACCCTCCCCCAGATCTCGTCGGCCTTCCAGCTCGTGGGCGACGGCACCGGCAAGTACGACGTGGCGACCAACGCGGTCATCCTGGCCGCGGTGCTGATCCTGTTCACCACGCTGGTGAACGCCTTCGGCGTCAAGCTGATGGCGAGGATCAACACAGCGGGCGTGTTCATCGAGCTGATCGCCACCGTCGTACTGATCACCCTGTTCGCGGTTCACATCACGCGCGGCCCGCAGGTGGTCATGGAGACGAACGGCACCGGAGCAGACTACGGGACCGGCTATCTGGGCGCGTTCCTCGTGGCGTCGCTGGCGTCCGCGTATGTGATGTACGGCTTCGACACGGCATCGTCCCTCGGGGAGGAGTGTCTGGACCCGTCCCGCAACGCGCCACGCGCGATCATCCGCGCGATCGTGGCCTCCTTCGTCCTGGGCGGCCTGATCCTGCTGCTCGCGCTGATGAGCGTCTCCAGCCTGGACGGCGAGAAGCTGTCCACGGACGGTCTGCAGTACATCGTCCTCGACGTGCTCGGTCCGACGGCCGGCAAGGCGATGCTGTGGTGTGTGCTGATCGCCGTCACCGTGTGCGCGCTGGCGGTCCATACGGCGGCGATCCGGCTGGCGTTCGCGATGGCCCGCGACAACAACCTGCCGGCGTCCTCGCTGCTGGCCCGGGTCAGTCCGCGCTTCCAGACACCGGTGCTGCCGACCGTGATCATCGGTGTTCTGGCGCTGGCGATCCTGGTGGTCAACATCCGCCAGCCGCAGATCTTCACGGTCGTCACGAGTATCGGCATCATCATGATCTACCTCGCCTACCTCGGGGTGACCGCGCCGATGCTGGTGGCCCGGCTGCGCGGGAGGTGGCAGCCCGCGGGTGACGGCAAGTTCTCCCTGGGCAGGTGGGGGCTGCTGGTCAACATCGTCGCCGTGGTGTGGGGCGCGGGCATGACGATCAACCTGATCTGGCCGCGTGCCGCGGTCTACAACGCGGCGGCCCCCTACCACTGGTATCTGCGCTGGGGCGCGGTGCTGTTCGTCGCGGTCATCGCGGGCGGTGGCTTCGCGTACTACTGGTTCGTCCAGCGGCACAGGACGGGCGTCCTCGCCGAGCACAGCCTCGAAGCCACCGATCCGGAACGGGGCGCCTGATCAGCTCGTCGTCGGTGCGGGCCGTTTGAACATCCGGGTCGCCGTGATCTCGGTGTGCGCCGTCTCCCCGGCCGGGGTCGGTTGCGGCAGTCCCGGCCGCAGGTGTTCCTCGACGCGGATGTACTTCAGTCCGGCGCGGAGGTCCGCGTCGTTGCGCAACCGGATGACCAGCGGGAACTCCGCGAGCGCGGTGGTGTCGAACAGGCCGGTGGTGTACAGGAGCTGGACACCCAGCGCGTCGGACACGGCGCGCTGGAGCTCCAGCAGATAGGTCGCGTTGGCGCGTCCGATCGGGTTGTCCAGGAACAGCGTGCCGGCGTGCCGGTGTTTGTCCCGACCGCGGTCGTTCGATCGCAGGGCGGCCATCGTGCAATACAGGGCGATGGCCGCGGTGAGCAGCTGTCCGCCGGAGAACACGTCGCCCATCTGCCCGACGGGCACGCGCTCGGCGCGCAGTACGGCGTCCGGCTTGAGGATCTCGACGGCGACGCCCTTGGGCTGCAGCGCCGCCGCAACTCCCCGCAGCAGCAAGGACATTCCATCGCGCCGCAGGTCGGAATTCTTCTTCACGGCCGCCCTGGTCGCTTCGTCGATGACCTCGCCGAGACGCTCGGTCAAGGTCGCCTGGTCAGGCTCCTCGAAGCGGATGCGCAGGAACTCCTGCCCGGACCACTCGCCGAGCCCCTCGGGCAGCCGGGAGAGTCGCTGGGCGGACCGCAGCGTCGCCAGTGCCGACTCGACCAGGCCGCGGAGCCGGTCCACGATCGAGTCGCGGTTGCGCTCCAGTTGGGCCAACTCGTCGGTGAGCACGCGGAGCCGGGGGGCGAAGGCGTCCGCCCACTTCTGGGCGTGCTCCGGCAGCGCGGAGGCGGGCAGTTCGCGGATCTGCTGGCGGGCGGGGGTGCGGACCTGTTCGTAACGCGTGGAGTTGGCGTGCCGGACGAGTACGTCGCTCGCCTCGCGGACGGCAGCCTCGGCGGCGGACAGGTCGGCGGCACAGCCGCGCAGCGACCGGCGGGCCTCGGCGGCGGACTGCCGGGCCTCCTCGGGGCTGCCGGGGTAGGGCTCGGGCGCCTCCTGCTCCTCGTCAGGGGTGTGTTCGCGCAGCAGGTCGCGCAGCATCGCGGCGATCTCGTCGAAGCCGCCGGCCGCGTCCTCGGCGGCACGGTGGGCTTCGAGGAGCTCGGCGTGGGCCTCGCGGGCCTGCGTCAACGCCTCGGTGCGCGAGGCGAGTTCGGTGGTCGCGGTGCGCAGCAGCGCCTGCGCGTGCTCGGCGTCGCGCGGCTGGAGTTCCTCGTTCAGCTCGGTGTGTGCCTCGCCGTCCTCGGGCGCGTGCCGCTCGGCCTCGCCGCGCAGCCGGCCGAGCTGCTCGCTCGCGCTGGACACGCGGGTCTCCAGCAGCTGGACCAGCTCCTCCGCCCGCGCGGCGGCCGCCTGCCGGGACGGTCCGTCGGAACCGTCGGGGGACTCAAGGAGCTGCTCGGCCCGGGTGCGGACCTTGTTGCTCAGCCGGTCCAGCTCCGCGCGGGCCGCGCTCTCGTCGCTCTCCGCGCGCGCCTGCTCGGCACGCAGATCGGCGCCGACGCCGACCTTCTCGTACACCTGGGAGGCGGCCCGGTACGCCTCCCGCAGTGCGGGCAGGGACGCCCTCGGGGCATCGGCGTCGGTGTCCGGTACGTCGTCGGGGGCACCCGCGATCTCCGAGCGCTCGGCGCGCAGGGCGCGCGCGGTGCGGCGCGCGTCGTCGGCGGCTCGCTGGGCGGCGCGGCGGTCCTCGTCGGCTGCGCGGGCGCGTTCCAGGCAGACCTGGGCCCGGGCCTCGGACTCGGTGGCCTCGTCGGCGAGTTCGCGCAGTTTGACCTGCCAGCCCGCCCGCTCACGCAGTCGGAACGCCAGCCCGGCCAGGGCGTCGGCGGCCCGCCGCGCCTTCTGGGCGGCCTCCTGTCGCTCGTCGCGGACCTGGGCAGCCTCGGCAGCGGATTCGTCGGCCTCGGCCCGTACGGTCCGCGCCTCGGCGAGCTCGGCCTCGGACTCCTCCATGAACGCGCGGGTGTCCCGGGCCGCCTGCGCCAGCTCGACCAGGTGGCCGGCCGGGCAGCCGGTCCGCCACGAGGCGAGCCGCGCCGCCAGCTCCCGGTCCTTGCCCAGCCGTGCGGCAAGGGCGCGGATCTCCTCGTCCCGCTCGGTCGCCCGCGCGCGCAGCGCCTGCCGCTCCTCGTCGGCGGCGTGCTCGTCGTGCATGGCGGGGTTCGGCGGTACGAGGAATACGTCGGGAGAGGGGCCGCCCGGTGCGTCGGCGGCCGGGGTCGGGGCGAGCAGCGCGCCTGCCGTGCCGACCGCGACGGCGGACCGGGGCAGCAGGGCGGCGTCGCTGAGCACCTCGCGGGCACGCGCGTGCGTGTCGGGGTCGGTGATGATCACGCCGTCGACCAGCTCGGGCCGGGCGGCCAGCACGCGCGCGTGATCGGCGGGGTCGACGGCCTGGGCGAGGTAGCGCCAGCCGGGCAGCGCGGGGATGCCCTGCTCGCCGAGGAACTCCACGGTGGCCAGCACGTCCGGGCCGGGCGGCAGCAACCCGCCGTCACCGAGCGCGCCCAGGATCCGGGAGTCGTCGGCGGCTGCCGTACGCAGCTCGAACAGCTGCCGCTCGGCGGCGGAGACGGCGTCTTCGAGGAGGTCGCGCAGTTCGTCGGCGAACCGGTCCAGCTCCTCCGGCGTGAGGGCGCTGTCCGCGCGGCCGCCGGAGTCGTCCTGCGCACCGTCGCGCGCGGTCGTGCCGGCCTTGGCGTCGTCACCCGTGCGAGGAGCGGGCACGCCCCCGCGCCGGACGCCGGACTCGCCGCCGGTCAGGCTGAGCAGTTCCGCGAGGCGCTCCTCGGCCGCCAGCCCCTCGGCGAGCCGGCGCTCGGCGTCGTAGGCACGCTCCGCGGCGGTCGCGGCGTCCGCCGCGCGGGCCGCCGTCAGCTCGGCGCGGGACTCGGTCGAAGCCGCTTCGCGCGCGTGCTCCGAGGCACGCCGGGAGGCCTCGCGGGCGGTGTCCCAGGCGGCGACGGCCGTCTTCTCGGCGTCGCTCGCGGCGAGCGCGGCACGCGCCGGGTCGGCGTCCGGCGCACTGTCGTCGAGCCAGCCCGCGCGGACTGCCTCGGCGGTCTCCTGCTCGACCTCGGACAGCCGCTGCCGCAGATGCCCGACCTCGCTGCGGGCCCGCTGTGCCTCGGTGGCGGCCGCGGTGGAGTCCCGGTACGCGGACTCGCTGACCTCCTGGAGCGACGCGGACCGCTCCTCCCCCTCGTTGGCGAGGGTCTCGGCGCTCTCGGCTGCCGCGTGCAGGGCCCGTACGAGGTCGACGGCGGCCTTGGCGCGGGCGGCCAGTGCGGGAGCCGCGTCCCGCTCGGCCTCCTGGATGGCGGCGGCCACGCGTGCCACGCGGTCGGCGGCGGCGCGGTGCCGCAGGACGGCCTCGGCGGCCTGCCAGGCGGAGTGCAGGGTACGCGCGTCCGCGAGCTCGCGCTTCTGGGCGGCAGCGGACTTCTCGGCTGCCGCGAGCGCCAACGAGGCGTGCCGGTAGGCGAGTTCGGCGGCGATCAGCGCGCTGCGCTCGCGTGCCGCCTCGGCGTGGGTGACGGCGTATGCGGCGGCGGTGACCCGCTGGGCGAGGTCGGCGGCCCGCACCCGCTCCTGGGCGCCCCGCGCGGACAGCCGCCGGGCCAGGCTCCTGGTCCGCCGTTCGGCGCCGGCGTGGATGTCACGCGCGCGTGAGCGGGTCTCGGCGGCCTCGACGATCCGTCCGAGCAGGTCGACGGACCCGGCCGTGAAGTCCCGTTCCGCGATCAGCTCGGCCCGCCGGCCCAGCTTGTTGCCGAAGCCGCTGACCAGGTCGGCGAGGCCGTCGGTGTCCCGGGTGTCCGTGACGGCCCGGAGCAGCAGGTCGGTGAAGTCGGAGTCCTTCTTGACCGCGAAGAGGCCGGCCGCCTCGCCCTCGTCGGCGTTCATCTCCCGCTGGTAGCGGAAGAGTTCGGGGTCGAGGCCGAGGTCGCCGAGGTGCTCGATCCAACGGTCGTGGATCTCCTCCCAGTGCACCTCCAGATGCGGATACGCCTTGCCCGCCTCCGTGATGGCGTCGCGGAAGCCCTTCATGGTGCGACGGCGGCCCTGCGCACCGGACTGCCCCTCGACGGACGGCCGTACGGCGGTGGCTTCGGCGACCGGCAGGTTGTCCAGGCTGAGCCCGGGGCCCGGCCGGAAGGAGTACCAGGCCTCGGCGAACTTCCGCGGGTCGTTGGAGACCTGGCGGCCGCGCCACTCGCTGACCTTGCCGACCACGACGCACTCGCCGGTGAGCGTGTGCTGCCACTCCAGCGCGACATGCCCGCAGTCGTCGGCGAGCAGGAACTTGCGCAGCACGCCGGAGCTGGCGCCGCCAAGAGTGTTGCGGTGGCCCGGCAGCATCACCGAGAAGATCAGCTTGAGCAGGACCGACTTGCCGCCGCCGTTCTCCAGGAAGAGCACTCCGGCGGGCGCCGGGCGGCGCGGCGGACCGACGGGCTCCTCCTCGAAGAACTCCGCCTGCATCGGCGCGGGGTCGGGCACGGGTTCGCCCACACCGCGCAGGTCAAGCACGGTGTCGGCGTAGCGGGCACCGGCCGGTCCGATGGAGTAGAGGCGGACCCGGGACAGCTCGTACATGGCGGACTCTCGTAAGTCTTCGTCAGATCGGGGAAGTTCGGGGAACTCTGGGTGGCGCGTGGCTTCAGGCGGAGTGGAACGGCAGCCCGGCGTCGGCCACCAGCTCCAGGTCGTCCGTGTCCTCGGCGGGCAGCAGGGTCGCCGTGCCGTCGGTGACCGGGACGATGCCCAGCTCCAGCAGCTCGGCCATGGCGGCGCTGCCGGCCATGTCGCGCACCTGGAGTTGGTAGCGGGCGGTCGTCCGGTAGGTGCCGCCGTTGTCGTCGCCCGTCCGCTGCAGGAAGCCGGAGTCGGTGAGGAAGGCCACCGCCTTGCCGATGATGCCGGTCGTGGAGCCCGCGAGCCGGCGCGCGTCCTTGGTGGCGCCGGTCGCGCTGCGTCTCACCCAGATCCGCCAGGCGGCCTCCAGGCCGGGCGCGTCCGTGGCCGGGTCGGTGTTCTCCCCCTGCTCGTCCGCGCGCTCCTCCAGCCGTCGGCAGGCCTGCCGGACGAAGGCGTCGACGCCGTTGACGGTGACGCGCCCGATGTAGCCGTCGTCGGCGAGGTCCTCGGGGCGCGGGAACGCCATGGCGGCGACGGCGAGATGGGCCAGCCCGTGCAGGAACCGGTCGCTGCCGTCGGCCGACGTACGACGCGCGTAGTCCCCCATGCGCACGGCGAACACGGAGTCCTCGGCGGCGGTCACCGCCATCCCCGCGCGCGGGGACACCTCCAGTACGACCAGCCCGAGCCCGGCGGCCACGGCGTCCGCGAGCCGCGCGAACGCCGGGTCCTCGCGGTGGCGGCGCAGGAGGTCGGCGTACTCCTGGTCGCGCGCGGGCTGCAACTTGGGCTGCAGCCCGAACGCCACGAGCCGCGCCGCGTCGGCGGCGTCGGCGGGCGTGACAGCGGCAGGCGCCGACGGGGCGAGAGCCTCCGCGTCACTCCACTCGACGTGCTCGCTCACGGTTGGGGCTCCTTGCTGCGTGCTTGCTCACTCATGCTGCTTCCGTCCTGTCCGCTGCCATTCCCGCCGCGTCCAGCAGAGCCGTCCCCACGATGAGGTCGGCACCGCCGAACTCGGGATCGTCCAGCTCCGTGCCGTCGTCCACGGCGAACAGCAGCTTCTCCTCGCCCTGCCGATAGGCGGTGCCCACCGGCGGACTGGCCGCGTGCACCGCCAGCAGTGCGACCAGGTAGGGCAGGTCAGGGTCCTGCCGTCGTGCCTCGGCCAGCAGCCCCGACAGCCGGCGCGGCGCGTCGGCCGGCAGGTCGAGCAGGACCATCGCGGCCGCCAACTGCTCCTCGCTGAACCGGCTGTCGTCCGGCGTCGCGATGAGGTCGGGCTCGGGCATCTCGGCACCGAGGTGCTCGCGCTCCACGGGAGGCGTCAGCAGTATGTCGACGAGATCACCGACCCGCACGGACACCGGCGTGCGCATCCCTGTCCCGCGGGCGAAGAAGGCGTCCGTGACCCGGACGGCCTGCTCCAGCGGCACCGGCAGGAGGGGCGCGAGGAGATGGCCGTACAGGTCCGTCCCCGACGTCGTCATGGGCGTCGCGAAGGCCTGTCGGTCCTGCTCGGCGCGGAACAGGGGGCCGGCCTCCAGCAGTCGGGACTGCAGCTGGGTGTGTCGTCGAATGCAGTCCTTGACGATGTCGACGAGCTCGGCCGCGCGGCGCTTGTGCTCGGCTTCCTCGGTCTCGTCGCGGGCCTTGCGGATGTTGGTGAGGATCGCGTTCTCGTGGCGGTACCGGTCGGCGACGTGGTCGAGCGCCTCGGCGATCATGTCGGGTACGGCGCTCAGCCAGTCGACCGCGCGGACGTTCCGGCGGGTCGCGTCCAGAGCCCTGCGCAGCGTCTCGGAGTACTGCACGGTGCGGTACCGGGCCTGCTCGGCGGCCAGCTGGGCGTCGGCGAGGCGGCCACGGTTGATCAGCACCTCCAGCTTGACCTCGGCGGCGATCTGGGCGCTGGTGACATCGGTGTCGAGGGCGCCGACGAGAACGTTGACCGCCTCGTCGGTCGTGCGCAGGTAGACCGTGCCGCCCGGCCCCGGCACCTCCTCGATCAGCTTGAAGTCGTAGTCACGGCGGACATAGCTGCCGTCCGGCGCGAACGTGCCGTACACGGCCCGGAAGCCGCGGTCCACGCTCCCGACGTTGATCAGGTTCTCCAGGACCCAGCGGGCCACCCGCTCGTGCTCGGCGACGGGGCGCTGCGGGGCCTGGGCGGCGATGCGGGGGATGAGGCGGGCGACTATCTGGTCGTGGTCGGCGCCCGTGTCGAAGTCCATGTTGAGTGTGACCAGGTCGATGGCGGCGAGGGCCACCTCCGCCATGCCGTACACCGAGTACTCGCCCGCGAGGTTGGCCTTGCGTGCGTCGAGGTCGTGCAGCGGCGCGGTGCAGGCGAGCGCGCGCAGCCGCCGCGCCAGCCCCTCGTCGGCGGCCGGGCCCGGAGCGGGGCGCGGCCCCGCGCTGAGCTGGGGCGGAACACGGTCCGTCGATGCAGGCGAAGTCACGGTGCACAGAGTAGGTCCTGGGTCTGACATCGACCCAAACGACGGCGCTCCGCCGGGCACGCCGGGGAGCTGCGGCTTGGCCGGGTAGCTTGCGGATTGTCCGGGGAGCTGCGGCTTGCCCGGGTAGCTGCGGCTTGTGCGGTGCCCGCAGGCCGTGGGCCGCTGGTCGCGCCCCGCGGCGCGGAGCCGCGTACCGATGCTGCCTGGCCACCCCTACGGGGAGCTCACCCTCCGCCGATAGACGTCAACCACCCGTTCCAGCGAGTCATCGAGGTAGACGGCGAGCAACTGCTCGGCCTCGCGCCTGTCCCCCACCTCCAGCGCCCGCAGGATCTGCTGGTTCCGGGCGAGGTAGGGCTCGTGCAGTCGACGCGGGTCGTCCACCACGTGGAAGGCCAGGCGCAGCTCCGCGAAGACGCTGCGCATGAGTTCACCGGTGCGGGCGCTGCCGGCCAGCGCGACCAGCTCCCGGTGGAAGTGGATGTTGGCCGTCCCCAGCCCTTTCCAGTCACCTTCGCGCACCGCGCGCTGTCCTTCGGCAACGGCTTCGGCGGGCCCGTCCAGTGGGTAGGGCGGCTCACCGAGCCCACGTACGACAGCGCACTCGACGAGGCGTCGGGTGCGGTAGATGTCCTCGACGTCCTCCACCGTCAGGACCCGTACGAACACGCCCCGGTTCAGCTCGTGGACGAGCAGGCGTTCATGGGTGAGCAGCCGGAACGCCTCGCGCAGTGTGTTGCGGGACACACCGAGTGCCCCTCCGATGCTGTCCTCCGACAGCCGGGTGCCCGGCGGGAAGAAGCCCTCGGCGATGCGGCTTCTGAGGATGTCCGAGACCCGTTCCGCCGTGCTCGTGCGGCCCAGGAGCGCACGGTCGTCGGCCAGTCCGCCCAGCTGCTCTGCCATGCCCGGAATTCAATCGCAGTCGCGAGAACGAAACAACACGGGTATTGAAGGATCGTTCAACGATCCTCTACCTTGCTGCTCACTGCTTCCGCCGACGCCCCCCATCCACCGCCCCCACCCAGCGTTCCTGCTCACCCTTCAGCTCAGTTCCGCACCCTCCGTCCCCCCTCTGCGAGGTGCCCATGAGCACGACCCCTCCACCACAGGCCCTGGCCAACACCCACTCCGCCACTGACGAACGCGCCGCCGACGACGGCGCGTTCGGCTGGCTGCGCGCCCTCGGTCCGCGCGGCCGCCGCGCCTTTGCGGGCGCTTTCGGCGGCTATGCCCTGGATTCGTACGACTACTTCACCCTGCCGCTGAGCATGGTCGCGCTGGCCGCGTACTTCGGCCTGGACAGCGGCCAGACCGGGCTGTTCACCACCGTCACGCTCGTGGTCTCCGCGATCGGCGGCGCCCTCGCGGGGGTGCTGGCCGACCGGATCGGCCGGGTCAGGGCGCTGATGATCACGGTGATCACCTACGCGGTCTTCACCGTCGCCTGCGGTTTCGCGCCCAACTACGAGACGCTGCTGGTCTTCCGCGCCCTCCAGGGCCTCGGCTTCGGCGGTGAGTGGGCGGTCGGCGCGATCCTCGTCGCCGAGTACGCGAGTGCCAAGCACCGCGGGCGCACCCTCGGCGCGATCCAGAGCTCGTGGGCCGTCGGCTGGGCTCTGGCCGCGGTCATGTACACGGTGGTCTTCTCGTTCGCCGGCGACGACCTGGCCTGGCGCGTCATGTTCTGGACCGGCGCGCTGCCCGCCCTGCTCGTCATCTGGATGCGGCGCCGGGTGCACGACGCCCCCGAGGCCGTGGCCGTGCGGGAACAGAGCGCCGAGAAGGGCTCGTTCTCGGCGATCTTCAAGCCCGGCCTGCTGCGTACGACGATCTTCGCCGGGCTGCTCTCCACCGGCGTCCAGGGCGGCTACTACACGCTCGCCACCTGGGTGCCGACCTATCTCAAGACCGAGCGCGAGCTGTCGGTCGTCGGCACCGGCGGCTATCTGACGTTCCTGATCTCGGGCGCCTTCATCGGTTATCTGACCGGCGGTTACCTCACCGACCGGCTGGGCCGTCGGCGCAACATCTGGCTGTTCGCGCTGCTGTCCGCGGTCTGCATCCTGGCGTACGCGAACATCCCGAGCGGCGCCAACACCCTGCTCCTCGTGCTCGGTTTCCCGCTCGGGTTCTGCATGTCGGCGATCTTCAGCGGGTTCGGGTCCTACCTGAGCGAGCTGTACCCGACGGCCGTGCGCGGCACGGGACAGGGCTTCACGTACAACACCGGCCGCGCGGTGGGCGCCGTCTTCCCCACCACGGTCGGCTTCCTGGCCGACAGCTGGGGCGTGGGCGGCGCGCTGGTCTTCGGCGCGATCGGCTACGGCATCGCGGCGCTGGCCCTGTTCGGACTGCCGGAGACACGCGGGAAGGAGCTGGTGTGAACCGCACGGACGAACGCCCGCCCACCGCCGCGGACAACCGTCCGCCCACCGCCGCGACGAACGACCGCCCGCTCAGCGCCCCGCCGGAAGACCGTCCGGTCACCGCCACCGACGAGCACGCGCACGCGTGGAGCCCGGAAACGGCCCGCTCCCGTTTCCGGGAGGGCCTGACGGGCCCCACGGCCGGGGTCGCGGCGGGCCACACCCAGGTGAACCTGATCTCGGTGCCCGCCGACTGGGCGTACGACATGCTGCTGTTCTGCCAGCGCAACCCCAAGCCCTGCCCGGTGCTCGACGTCACGGACGCCGGCTCCTGGACGACCGTCCTCGCCGAGAGCGCCGACCTGCGCACCGATCTGCCGCGCTACCGGGTGTGGCGGGACGGCGAGTTGGTGGACGAGCCGACGGACGTACGGGCGCACTGGCGGGGCGATCTGGTGTCGTTCCTGATCGGCTGCAGCTTCACCTTCGAGTGGGCGCTGGCCGAGGCGGGCGTCCCGATCCGCCACATCGAACAGGGGCGCAACGTCCCGATGTACGTCACCGGCCGCCAGTGCCGTCCGGCGGGGCGGCTGCACGGCCCGATGGTGGTGTCCATGCGCCCGGTGCCGCCGCAGCACGTGTCGGCGGCGCTGCGCGAGACCGGCCTCCTGCCCGCGGTGCACGGCAGCCCCGTGCACTGCGGCGATCCGTCGGCCCTGGGTATCGCCGACCTCGGCCGGCCCGACTTCGGCGATCCGGTGGACATGGAGCGGGACGACATCCCCATGTTCTGGGCCTGCGGAGTGACCCCGCAGGCCGCGGTGATGGCCTCGCGCCCGCCGTTCGCCATCACCCACGCACCGGGCCAGATGTTCCTGACCGACGCCCGCGACGAGCAGTACCGCATCGTCGCCTGACCACCGGACCACTGACCACCGGACTTGACCACCGGACTCTTGACCACAGGACTGAGGAAACGACCTATCCCATGACCTCGATCGATCTCAACGCCGACCTCGGCGAGGGCTTCGGCCGCTGGCAGCTCACCGACGACGAACGGCTGCTGTCCGTCGTCACCAGCGCCAACGTGGCCTGCGGCTTCCACGCCGGGGACGCGGCCACCATGCGGCGGGTGTGCGAGCAGGCGGCCGAGCGCGGGGTGCGGATCGGTGCCCAGGTCTCCTACCGGGACCTGGCGGGGTTCGGGCGGCGCGCGATGGACGTGCCGCCCGCCGAGCTGGCGGCCGAAGTCGCGTACCAGATCGGCGCCCTGGAGGTCTTCGCGCGAGCGGCGGGCACGCGCGTGTCGTACGTCAAACCGCACGGGGCGCTCTACAACCGCGTCGTGCAGGACGAGGAGCAGGCCGGCGCGGTGGTCGACGGCGTGCGCCTGGCGGACGCCACGCTGCCCGTGCTCGGCCTGCCGGGCTCGCGGCTGCTGGAGCTGGCCGCCAAGGCAGGACTCCCGGCCGTCACGGAGGCGTTCGCGGACCGCGCGTACACCGAGCAGGGCACGCTCGTACCGCGCGGGCAGGACGGCGCCGTGGTCACCGACCCGGAGGCCGTCGTGGCGCGCTCGGTGGGCCTGGCCCGCTCGGGCCTGGTCACCTCGCACTCCGGCGCCCATGTCGAGGTACGCGCGCGTTCCCTGTGCCTGCACGGGGACACGCCCGGCGCCGTCGAACTGGCCCGCCGGGTGCGGGCGCGGCTGGAGGAGTCGGGTGTCCGCGTGGAGGCCTTCGTATGAGGACGCTGCCCGTCGGCGACGACGCCCTGCTCGTCGAGGTGTCCTCGGGCGAGGAGGCCCGGGCACTGCACGCGGAGCTGTTGCGGCGCCGCGCCGAGGGCACGCTGTCGGTCCGCGAGATCGTCCCCGCGGCCCGCACGGTCCTGCTCGACGGCCTCACCGACCCGGCCCGTCTGGCCACCGAGCTGACCACGTCCGACGTGCCGCCCGCTCCCCCACGCGCGCGTGAGGCCGTCGAACTCCCGGTGCGCTACGACGGCCCGGACCTGGCCGACGTCGCCGCGCACTGGGGCGTCTCCCCGCGCGAGGTGGCCCGCATCCACGCGGAGACCGAGTTCAGCGTCGCCTTCTGCGGTTTCGCGCCCGGGTTCGGCTATCTCACCGGCCTGCCGCCGCGCTACGACGTCCCGCGCCGGGCCACTCCGCGCACGGTCGTCCCTGCCGGTGCGGTGGCGCTGGCGGGCCCGTACACGGGCGTGTACCCGCGCTCGTCGCCGGGTGGCTGGCAGCTGATCGGCACCACGGACACGGTGCTGTGGGACCACACGCGTGTGCCGGCCGCGCTGCTGTCGCCGGGCACGCGCGTGCGCTTCGTTCCGGTGGGGAGCTCATGACGGACCGCGCGCTCTGCGTTGTACGCGCCGGGGCGCTCACCACCGTGCAGGACCTCGGCCGTCCCGGGCACGCCCACCTCGGAGTACCGCGATCCGGTGCGCTGGACCGGCCCGCAGCAACGCTCGTGAACCGGCTGGTCGGCAACGCCCCCGAGGCCGCCGTACTGGAGACCACGCTCAACGGCTGTGCGGTACGGCCCCGTTCGACGGTCACCGTGGCGGTCGGCGGAGCCCCCTGCCGGGTCACGGTGGACGGACGCCCGGTGGCGTGGGGCGCTCCGGTGCGCATGCGAGCGGGTGCGGTCCTGGACGTGGGCGCGGCTGTCCGCGGCGTACGCAGCTATGTGGCCGTCTCCGGCGGCATCGCCGTGGAGCCGGTCCTCGGCAGCCGGTCCACGGACCTCCTGTCCGGCCTCGGCCCGCCGCCCCTCACCGACGGCGCGGTGCTCCCCCTGGGCCCGCCGACGCCGCTCCACGCGCGCGTGGACGTCGCCCCGCAGCCGGCTCCCCCCGCCGAACTGGTCCTGCGCGTGACGCCGGGCCCGCGCGACGACTGGTTCACGCCGGAGGCCGTGCGTGTCCTCACCTCCCGCACCTACCGCGTGTCCCCCGCGAGCAACCGCATCGGCCTGCGCACCGACGGCCCCGCCCTGGAGCGGGCGCTCACCCGCGAACTCCCCAGCGAGGGCGTGGTCCTGGGCGCGGTCCAGGTCCCGCCCGACGGCAGGCCGGTCGTCTTCCTGGCCGACCACCCGACGACGGGCGGCTACCCGGTGATCGCCGTCGTCCGCACGGCCGATCTCCCGGCCGCCGCCCAGGCGGTCCCGGGCACGCCGGTCCGGTTCGTGGCCGTACGTCGCCGCTGACTCCCCCTGCCGTACCCGCGCTACGCCGCCTCCGGTTCCGGCTGCTGCTTCGGTGCCGAGCGCTGTCCGGGCAGCAACAGCCCCTCGGGCAGCGACAGCTGGCCGGGCACCGCCACCCCCTCCGACGACAGGGACCGCTGACCCGGCACCGCCACCCCCTCCGGCACGGACCAGTGCCCGGCCGCCGGCCACTGCTCGGACAGCACCCGGTACTCCGGTACCGCCCCCTGCTCGGCCACCGGCACCTCCTCAGGCACCCCCAGCGACGCCAGCGCCCTCGACACCGCCTGCGCCGCACGCAGGTCGAGCCGCCCGCTGGTGCCCCGCGCGCGGTGCCGCATCTCGGTGACGGCGAGCCGCAGCAGCTGGGGCAGCAGGTCGTTGCAGCGCCGGATCACCCAGGCCGTACCCGCGGTGGCCAGCCAGAGCAGGCTCGCCGACTTGGTGGGCGGCGGGAACTCGGGCTCGGGCGAAGGCTCGGCCCCGGTCGCGATGCCCCGCTTCGCCAGCATCTCGTGGAAGCGCAGCGCCAGCTGGCGGTGACCGCGCTCCCCGGGATGCAGCCGGTCCGAGCTCCACATCGCACGGTCGCCGATCCAGTCGTCGTCGACCGCGTGCAGATGCACGGCCCCGTACCGCTCGGACAACGTGTGGACCACCGTGTTGACCGCGCGCTGCCTGCGAGCCAGCGGATTGCCCAGCACCCCCGGCAGCCCCAGCATCGTGCCCGGGTCGGGCAGACAGGCCGTGAGCACGGCGGTGCCCTGACGGGTGAAGGACGCGTAGACCCGGTCGAGGCGTTCGGCGATCTTCTCGATGTCGTAGGTGCCCCGCAGCGTGTCGTTGACGCCCACAACCACGGACGCGACATGCGGTCGCAGGGACAGGGCCGCAGGCAGCTGGGACTCCAGCACGTCGCGCGTCTGCGCCCCGCTCACCGCCAGGTTGGTGAACTCGGCGGACGGCTCGGACAGCCCGCCGGCGAGCAGCGCGGCCCAGCCGCGCCACCCGCTCCCCACGGGATCGCCCACCCCCTCGGTCAGCGAGTCCCCGAGGGCGACATACCGGAGCGGTCTCATGCCGCGCCCTCCGCACGCACGAAGGGACGCGCCGGCACTGCCGCGTCGTGCGCGGTGAGGAAGGCGTCCACCGCCGTGCCCCAGCCGAAGCACTCCGCACGCGCGCGTGCCGCCTCCCGGCGCTCGCGCTCGGGACGGTCCAGGAGCATCTCCACGGCGTCCGCGAAGGCGTCCCCGTTGTCCGCCGCGGTGGCCCCGGCGGATCCGATCACCTCCGGCAGCGCGGAGGAAGCGCTCGCCACGACGGGCGTACCGCAGGCCATGGCCTCCAACGCGGCCAGCCCGAACGTCTCGGCGGGCCCGGGGGCCAGGGCCACGTCCGCGGAGGCCTGGAGGGCGCCGAGCAGGCTGCGGTCGGCGACATGCCCGAGGAAGGTCACCGGCAGATCGCGCTCCTGGGCCCGCTTCTCCAGCCCCGCGCGCAACGGCCCGTTCCCGGCGACCACGAGCACGGCGCGCACTCCACGCCGGCGCAGGGACTCCAGGGCATCCAGCGCGGTGCCGGGCCGCTTCTCCACGGAGAGCCGGGAGCACATCACCAGCAGCGTCTCGTCGGCACGCACGTGTGTGCCGCGCAGTGCCGCGTCACGCAGGGTGGGACGCCGGTTCATCAGGTCGACGCCCAGCGGGGCCCGTACGACGTTGCGGGCGCCGATCCGCACGAACTCCCGCTCGGCGAACTCGGTGGTGCACACGACCTTGGAGTACGTGTGGGCGGTACGGACGTTGAGGGCGTCGGCGGCGCGCCGGGACAGGTTCTCCGACAGGCCCCAGGTGCGCAGTACGCCGTCGGCGGTCTCGTGGGAGACCATCACGGCGGGGACGCGGGCGCGGCGGGCCCACCTTCCCGTCCAGCGCAGCGTCGTACGGTCGGAGACCTCCAGGCGGTCGGGAGCGAGCTCCTCCAGGAGGGCCGCGACCCGCCGCTTGTCGAGCAGGACGCGGTAGCCACCGGTGCCGGGCAGCATCGGGCCGGGCAGGGTGATCACCCGGCCCTGCTCGGTCTCGCAGTCGCTGTACTTCTCGCCCGGCACGATGAGGACGGGGTCGTGCCCCGCCAGCTTGAAGCCCTTGCCGAGCTCACGCAGGGCGGTGCGCAGCCCTCCGGAGGCCGGGGCGACGAAGTTCGCCAGCCGGACGATGCGAAGCGAGGTGTTCATACCGCTGCGGGGCGAGGTGTTCATACCGCCACCGCCGGCCTCCGCGCCTTGAGCACGGCCTCGTAGTGGTCGATGAGCTGGTCGCCGATGGCCGCCCAGGTACGGCCCTCGACGGTCGCCCGTCCGGCGGTGCCGTAGGCGGCCCGCAGCGCCGGGTCGGCGACCAGGGACCGCACGGCGTCCCGTACGGCGTCGGCGTCGCGCGGCGGCACCAGCAGGCCGGTGCGGCCGTGGTCGACCAGGTCGAGCGGCCCGCCCGCGGCCGGTGCGACGACGGGTACACCGCTGGCCATGGCCTCCTGCACGGTCTGGCAGAAGGTCTCGAACGGACCCGTGTGGGCGAAGACGTCGAACGAGGCGAAGATCCGGGCGAGATCGTCGCCACCGCGGCGGCCCAGGAAGACCGCGCCGGGCAGCGCCTCGGCGAGCGCGGGCTGGCTCGGCCCGTCGCCGACGATGACGACCTTCACGCCGGCCAGGCCGCACACACCGGAGAGCAGCTCGATGTGCTTCTCCGGGGCGAGGCGCCCGACGTAGCCGACGATGACCTCGCCGTTCGGGGCGAGTTCGCGGCGCAGCGCCTCGTCGCGGAGCTCGGGGCGGAAGCGGGCGGTGTCCACGCCGCGTGCCCACAGCCGGAGCCGGGGCACGCCGTGGGCCTCCAGGTCGTTCATGGACGCGCTGGACGGGACGAGGGTGAGGTCGGCGGCGGAGTGGACGGACCGTATGCGCCGCCAGGCCGCGGCCTCGCCGGCGCCCATGTAGGTGCGGGCGTAACCGGCCAGGTCGGTCTGGTACACGGCGACGGCGGGGATGCCGAGCCGGGCGGCGGCGGCCATGCCGCGCACGCCGAGGACGAAGGGGCTGGCCAGGTGCACGACGTCGGGCTGGTGCTGGATCAGCGCGGCGGCGAGGCGCCGGCTCGGGAGCGCGACCCTGACCTGGGGATAGCCGGGGAGCGGAAGGGAGGGGACATGGACGACGGGGCAGGGCGCCATGGAGGCGGCTGCCTTGTTCCCGGGAGCGGGAGCGGGTGCGACGACGAGGGGAGCGTGACCGCTATCGACGAGGTGTCGGGCGGTCTGGAGCGCGCAGTGGGCCACGCCGTTCACATCGGGGGGAAAGGATTCGGTCACGATGACGACACGCATACCGGTGTTGTCGCCGCACTGGACGTGGCCGCGTCAAAGTGGATCTTTCCGAACGACAAACGTCCCATGAGCGTTCCGCTGCGCACCCGAGCGGGTCAGATCGCGTCCATGCGCGCCTGACCCGCAGGTCATCGGGTGTTCACCCGGCGGGCGGTTCTCCCCGAGATTCACAGCGTGCACACATGTCCCGCCCAGTGATCAGTCGGCGGTCGGGTCCGGTCCGATCCGGCTGCGTACGGCCGTCTGGACCTCGTCCTCCTCGGCCGGGTCGGCGGCGAGCCGGCGCAGTCGCTCCACGACGCGCGTGTCCCCGGTCTCGGCGTGCCGGGCGGCGATCTCGCGGGTGGTCTCCTCGCAGTCCCAGAGGCACTCGACGGCGAATCCGGACGGGAAGGAGGGATCGGTGGCGGCCAGGGCGCGGGCGGTGCGGCCGCGCAGGTGGGAGGAGGCGGTCTCGCGGTAGATATGGCGCAGCACGGGGGCGGCGCAGGCGATACCGAGGCGCCCGGTGCCGTCGACGAGGGTCCACAGGGTCGGGGCGTCGGGCCCCTCGCCTCGTACGGCCTCACGCAGGGCCGTGAGGACGAGGTCCTTGTCCTCGGCTCCGCCCCGGCAGGCGAGCATGCGTCCGGCGGCGGCGCCCAGCGGATCGGGCCGTCGGGCCCAGCCACGCGCACGGTCGACGGCAGCAATACTGCGCATGCGTTCGAATGCGTCGACGGCGGCTTCGACGACGGCGGCCGAGCCGGTGATCACGGCCGCCTCGATCAGGTCGAGGGCATCCGGATCGTTGCTGTCGGCCAGGTACCGCAGAGCCGTGCAGCGGGCTCCGTCGGTGCCGTCCTTGGCGGCGGCGACGATCTCGGGCCGGTCCTCGGGGCCCGCGACGGCGATGAGACACCGTGCGGCGGGCACATGCAGCGCTGCGCCGCGCTCGAAGCCCTGCTGGGCCCACTCGAAGACCGCCTGCACGCTCCACCCCGGACGGGGCCCGGTAGGTCGCATCTGGCGTTGCCAGCGGTCGAAGCAGCCGGTCTCCTGAGCGGCACGCACACGCGTGGCGATCGATTCACGCGGATCATCGGCCCACAGCCGCCACGGCCGTGGCTCAAAAGCATCACGTACGGCGGCGGCCAGCTCGGCCTCGCCCTCGGGATCGGCCGGGAAGCGCGCCAGGACGGGCGCGGCGAGGGCGCGCAGCCCGGCGTCGTCGTCCCTGAGCGCCAGTTCGTCCAGCGCCCAGGCCCAGCTGGAGCCCGAGGCGGCGTACCTGCGCAGCAGTTCCAGGGCGTCCCGCCTGCCGTAGGAGGCCAGGTGACCGAGGACGGCGAGGGCCAGCCCGGTGCGTGACTCGTCCGTGTCGAGGGCGTCCTCGACGTCGAAGAGATGCGCCTCGATCTCGTCCAGCTCGCCGTTCAGGTCGAGGAAGAGACGGGCGTAGTACAGGGAGCGGTTCTCCACCTGCCAGTCGTGGCGGGGGTCCCGCAGCACACAGTGGTTCAGGGCCGCGAGCGCCTCGGCGCGCGGGGCGGTGAGCGCGTGCAGTGTGCCGTCGCCGCGGCCCCGCTGGAGCAGGCCGAGCAGCGTACCGCTGGGCGCTATGACCGGTTCGAACATGGGAAACAGCCTCACATCAAGCGTCGACGCAACCGGGGTTCTTGCTTCACCTGGCCGCGTGACAACACGTCGGGGCGCCCGCCGTTTCCTGCTTGCTGTAGACCATTTTCCTCTGCCTCTCGTCAGTGGCCCATGCGGACCGCATCACGGTCCGCATGGTGCGGCAACACCTGCCCAGCCATCGCGTCCGTGAATCACGACGTCATGATGACTCGGCACTTACATCTGCCGCGACCGAAATTTCGGCGGCCCTGTACCGCCTCCCCCGTTTTCTGTGTTTTCGCTGGTCAGCGAAGTCGGATCAGTGTGCGCCGAACAGTTCGAGCAGTTCCGTCTTGCCGAACATCCGGGCCGTGTCGACGGCCGAGGGGGTCCCCTCGGCCGGGTCGGCACCGCCGTCCAGAAGAGCTTTGATCACTTCCGTCTCACCCTTGAAGACGGCACCGGCGAGTGGTGTCTGGCCTCGGTCGTTGACACGGCCCGCCTCGGCGCCCCGGGCGAGCAGGGCGCGCACCGCGTCGGAGTGACCGTGGTAGGCGGCAAGCATCACGAGCGAGTCGCCGCGGTCGTTGGTGAGGTTGGCCGGAACGCCCGCGTCGACGTACGCCACGAGCGCCTCGGTCTGCCCCTGCCGGGCCAGATCGAAGATCTTGGTCGCCAGCTCCACGACCTCGGGGTCGGGGGCTTCAGTCATCGGCCGGACCGCCTCTCACTACGAACACGGGGACTGCGGGGAACTACGGGTACCGCGGAAACTGCGGGTAGCACGGGTACGGCCGGCGAGCGGTGTCGACCGTACGAGTGATTCGCCAGGGTACTGGCTCGGGCCGCACATGACCCGTCGCGCCCACGGCAAAGATCATCGCAGACACGGTCCGACGCGACACCCAAGCCCATCCACCTCAGGACACTCCGTCGACGGAGGGAAATTCGCCGAATTTCACCCAGTTGCACCTTTTATCGTATGGATACATCCTGTGAGCCTGGAAGTACTCATGGTGACTGTCCCCACAATCCAGGAGCACTCGCATGATCCTCTCGATCTCTGGCGTCGTTCTGCTCGGCATCGTCGTCTTCATCTTCTTCCGCAAGGACGGACTGAAGGCGTCGCACGCCCTGATCTCGGCCCTCTTCGGCTTCTATCTGGCGAGCACGGCCATCGCCCCGAGCATCAAGGCCGGCGGCGAGAGCCTGGCGAGCCTGCTCGGCGGCATCCAGTTCTGACCGCCCGCACTCCCGCCCGTACGCACCTGTAGGAGACAGCAGTGGCCCGCCGCCCCCTCCCCCGCATCCTGAGCACCGGCAGCTCGCAGATCGCCCGGAGCCGGGAGCTGGCCCGGACGCAGTTCGCCCGCAGCCGGGAGCTGGCCCGGACGGCGTCCGACAGCGCCTCTGACGTCCTCCACCCGCTGATCACGATCACCCGCGGTCTGCGCCGACTGGCCTCGGCCGGGCGGCGCAAGTGGGCGGACACGCCCAAGGACAGGCGCGGCATGCTGCTGTTCCTGGTGGCCTCGGTGATCATGGTCGTGGCGCTCGTTCCGTACGGCCCGCTGCTCGCCGTCATCACGCTGATGGCGGCGGCGGCCTGGCAGGGCCGGGACCGCGAGCCGTCGGAGCCGGAGGGCCCCGACGAGTCGCAGACGGAGCGGCTGAGGTCGCTGTACGAGGCACTGGTCCCCTACTTCTCCGCCGCCGAGGACCCGGCACCGCTGTACGCCCACGGCGGCGAGTGGGAGAAGGCCTTCCCCGAGTACGAGTTCGACGGCACGGGACGCGTCAGCGGTCTGCTGATCCGCTACCCGGCCTACTTCACCGACGGCGAGGCGGAGTGCCGCGCGCGGATCGAGCACCTGCTGACCGCGAAGTCCGGCCGTGGCCGGGAGTACCACTTCACCTGGGACGAGGAGGGCAACGAGCTCACCGTCACCGTCCTCGCGCCGCTGCCCACCGACATCGCCGCCCAGCGTTTCGTCACGGCCCCCGGCGAGACGGTCCTCGGCTTCACCGACCCCACCCTGGTGCACCGCACGCTCCCGCTCACCCACGGCGTGGAGCAGCGCGATGTGCCACCGGTCGTCTGGCGCACCGGCATCCGCTCCACCGAGCCACACCTGCTGGTCGTCGGCCAGCCCGGCAGCGGCACCTCGACCCTGCTGCGCTGCGTCGCCCTGCAGGCCCTGCAGTACGGCGACGTCGTCATCGTCGAGGGCGGCAGCACCGGCGAGTACGCCTGCCTGATCGGGCGCGACGGCGTGCTGTCCGTCGAGTGCGGGCTGGCCGGGGCGCTGGCGAGCCTGGAGTGGGCGGCGACGGAGACGGAGCGGCGCCTGATCGCCGTGAACCGGGCCCGTCAGGCCGGCAACCCGCCGCCCGACGACACCAGACGCCCGCTGTGGATCCTCCTGGACCGCCCGACCGCGTTCACCCACCTCGCCGCGGCGGACAACCGCAAGGACCCCCAGTCCCTGCTCCAGGTACCCCTCCGGCACGGCCGCGCGGCGAACGTCACCGTGGTCGTGGCCGACCAGTGGGACGCCATGGACACGCTCAGCGACGCCGTACGACAGCACACACGCGCGCGTGTCGTGCTCGGCCCGGCGACGGCCCAGCAGCTGGAGTCGGTCCTCGGCGCTCCCCCGCACACCACCCCGGTCACCGACGTCCCGCCCGGCCGCGGCTACGCCCGCCTCGGCACGGGCCCGGTCCACCGTCTCCAGGTCCCGGCGACCCCGGACCCGTACGACGACGCGACCAGCGACGCGCACCGGCAGGCCGTGCTCGACCTGCTGCCGGAGCGGACGACGCCGGTGGAGGCGGAGTCGCTGGGCAGGATGGAGAAGGTGGCACAGGAGCCGGTGCCGGAGCCGAAGCCGGAGCCGGTGCCCGCGGAGGCAGTGGTCGCCGAGACGTCGTAGCAGTCACCGCAGCCGAGGGTGCCGCGGGGCGAGCGGCGGCACCCGACCGGCGCGGGCTGAACGACCCACCCCACACCAGCCCCCCAGCTGGCACGGACTGAACGACCCACCCCACACCGACCCCCGACCGACCCGGATTGAACCCCCACCCCACACCGGTCCCGGGCCGGCGCGGATTGAGCGACGCCCCACCCCGGCCCCGCCCTCATGCCGCGGTCCACCCCCGCACCGCCCCCACCCCGCTCACGCCACGAACGACCGCACCGACTCCCCGGTCCCACTGGCCCCGCTCTCCACCAACCGAGCCGCCGCCGCCAACCGCACCGCGGCCTCCTCGGCCACCGCGCCCCCCACGGTGAACGGCAGCCGTACATACCCCTCGAAAGCCCCGTCCACCCCGAACCGAGGCCCGGACGGCACCCGGACCCCGACCCGCTCGCCCACCTCGGCGAGCCGCGAGCCCGACAGTCCCCCGGTCCGCACCCACAGGGTGAGCCCGCCGCCCGGCACCTCGAACTCCCAGTCGGGCAGCTCCTGCCGCACGGCCGCGACGAGCGCGTCCCGGTTCTCCCGGGCCTGCGCCCGCCGCACCTCCACGGCCTGCTCCCAACCTCCCGTGCCGAACAGCCAATTCACGGCCAGTTGCTCCAGCACAGGAGTGCCCAGATCGGCATACGCGCGCGCGGCGACCAGGCTGCGGATCACATCCGGAGCCGCCCGCACCCAGCCGATCCGCATCCCCGCCCAGAAGGCCTTGCTGGCCGACCCGACGGTGATCACGGTCGACCCGGCGGGGTCGAAGGCGCACACCGGCCGCGGCATGTCGAGACCCTCGTCGAGCCACAGCTCGCTCATTGTCTCGTCGGCGACCAGCACCGTCCCCGCCGACCGTGCCGCGTCCACCAGCCGCCGCCGCTGGTCCTCGTCGGCCAGCGCCCCGGTCGGGTTGTGGAAGTCGGCGACGACATAGGCAAGGCGAGGCGCCGCCTCCCGCAGCACCTGCCGCCACCGGTCCACGTCCCAGCCGGTAAGCCCCTCGGCCATGGCGACGGGCACCAGCCGGGCGCCCGCCTCCCGCATCAGCTGGAGGATGTTGGCGTACGACGGAGACTCGACCGCGATCCGCTCACCGCGCCCCGCGAACAGATGGCAGATCGCGTCCATGGCGCCCATCGCCCCGGTCGTCACCATGATCTGCTCGGGCATGGTCGGGATCCCCCGCGCCGTGTACCGGTCGGCGATCATCGACCGCAGCGCGGGCAGTCCGGCCGGATAGTCGCCGTGAGTGTGGGCGTACGGCGGCAACTCCTCCAGGGCGCCCTGCACGGCACGGGTCAGCCACGGCTCGGGGGCGGGCAGCGCCGCGGTGCCCAGGTCGATCATCGAGCCGAGCGCCTCGGGCGGCAGCGGCTCCAGCCCGCGCGCGGGCAGCGGGTTCCCTGCCGGTACGGCGGTCCAACTCCCCGCCCCGCGCCGGGACTCCAGGAACCCCTCGGCGCGCAGCGCCTCGTACGCGGCGGCCACGGTCGTACGGCTCACGGACAGCGCGAGGGCCAGCTCACGCTCGGCGGGCAGCCGGGCGGCGACCGGCACGCGCCCCTCCAGCACGAGCAGCCGAATGCCGTCGGCCAACGCCCGGTACGCGGGCGGGCGCTTGGTGCCGGGGCCGGCGGGGCGGTCCTGTTGCGAGGTGAGGAGCCGGGCGAGCTGCGCGGCTCCTACCGCCGAAGTCCACTGCGCCATTTTTCCAGTCCACCTTCCCCGAATTGGCCATGGATGGCGATGCATCCCAAGCCACAGGGTGTCATGCATCAGTCCACTACCACCACAGGGGGGCACGTCTTGTCCACGCAGGGGCATCCCGCGAAGCGGCTCACACAGGGGCATCTCACGCGACGGCTGTCACAGCTCTACGCCGGACTCGCGCTGTACGGCGCGAGCGCCGCGCTGCTCGTGGAGGCGGGCCTCGGCCTGGAACCCTGGGGGGTGCTGCACCAGGGCCTCGCCGAGCGCACCGGCCTGACGATCGGCGTCGTCTCGATCATCGTCGGCGCGGCCGTGCTGCTCCTGTGGATCCCACTGCGCCAGCGCCCCGGCCTCGGCACCGTCTCCAACGTGTTCGTGGTCGGCATAGCCATGGACGGCACGCTCGCCCTGGTCCCCGAGGCGCACTCCCTGGCCGTACGAATCCCCCTCCTTCTGGCCGGCATCGTGCTCAACGGCGTGGCCACCGGCCTCTACATCGCCGCCCGCTTCGGACCGGGCCCCCGGGACGGCCTCATGACCGGCCTGCACCAGCGCACCGGCCGCTCGATCCGGCTGATGCGCACGGCCGTCGAGATCGCGGTCGTCGTCACCGGCTTCGCGCTGGGCGGCACGGTCGGCGTCGGCACCGTCCTCTACGCCCTGTCCATCGGCCCGCTCGCCCAACTGTTCCTGCGGGTGTTCGCCGTCCCCACGGCATCCGACGGCAGCACGGTCGTTGCCACCGGGCAACCCCGGGGAGCGATACTGCGTCCGTGAGCACCACGCGGATACGCCACCCCTACCTCGACCACCCCGGCCCCATCCCGTTCGCCCACCGAGGCGGGGCGGCGGACGGCCTGGAGAACACCGCGCTGCAGTTCCGGCGCGCGGTCGAAATGGGCTACCGGTACATCGAGACCGACGTCCACACCACGCGCGACGGCAAGCTCGTCGCCTTCCACGACTCGACCCTGGACCGGGTGACGGACGGGGCGGGCCGGATCGCCGACCTGCCCTGGGCCGACGTACGGGATGCGCGCGTGGGAGGCAAGGAGCCGGTGCCCCTGTTCGAGGAGCTCCTGGAGACCTTCCCCGACGTGCGCTGGAACGTCGACCTCAAGGCGGAACCGGCACTCCACCCCTTCCTGGAGCTGATCGAGCGCACGAACGCCTGGGACCGCGTCTGCGTCGGCTCCTTCTCCGAGGCCCGCGTCATCCGCGCCCAGCGCCTGGCCGGACCGCGCCTGGCGACGTCGTACGGCACCCGAGGTGTGCTCAATCTGCGGCTGCGCTCCTGGGGTGTGCCGGCCGCGCTGCGCCGTTCGGCCGTCGCCGCCCAGGTGCCCGAGACGCAGTCCGGCATCCAGGTGGTGGACCACCGCTTCGTACGGGCCGCCCACGCGCGCGGGCTCCAGGTGCACGTGTGGACCATCAATGATCCCGATGCGATGCACCGGCTCCTGGACCTGGGAGCCGATGGCATCATGACCGATCACATCGACACGTTGCGCAAGGTCATGGAGGACCGGGGCGTCTGGGTCTGACCCGGTCGTCGGCTCCGCCCTCGCGCGGGATCTTCACGGGGAAGCGAGGGGCGCGGGGTGGGCACCGATACCGTGCGGGCGGAGGCCGCGGACGACGCGGCCGGCCGCCGCCGCGAGCAGCGCGGCTGGTACTTCTACGACTGGGCGTGCTCCGTCTACTCGACGAGCGTGCTCACCGTGTTCCTCGGCCCCTATCTGACGTCGGTCGCCGAGGAGGCGGCGGACGCGGACGGATTCGTCCACCCCTTGGGCATCCCGGTGCGCGCGGGATCCTTCTTCGCGTACTCGGTGTCCCTGTCGGTGATCGTCGCCGTCCTGGTGATGCCCCTGGTGGGCGCGGCGGCCGACCGCACCGGCCGCAAGAAGCCCCTCCTGGCGGCCTCCGCCTACCTGGGGGCCACCGCCACCACCGCCATGTTCTTCCTCGGCGGCGACCGCTACCTCCTCGGTGGCCTGCTGCTGATCGTCGCGAACGCGGCCCAGTCGGTCGCGATGATGCTCTACAACTCCTACCTCCCGCAGATCGCCCCGCCCGAGGAACGCGACGCGGTCTCCTCCCGGGGCTGGGCCTTCGGCTACGCGTCGGGCTCGCTGATGCTGATCGTGAACCTGGTCCTGTACCTGGCCCACGACTCCTTCGGCGTCTCCGAGGGCACGGCCGTCCGTATCTGCCTCGCGTCGGCGGGCCTGTGGTGGGGCGGCTTCGCGATCATCCCGCTACGACGCCTCCGTGACCGCCGGTCCACGAGCGAGGAAGCCGGGAAGGAACCGGGCGAGCAGGAACCGGGCGAGCAGGAACCGGGTGCGCAGGAGCCGGGCGGGAAGCGACCGAACGCCATGGGCTTCCGGCAGCTCGCGGCCACCGTCCGCGACATGCGCCGCCACCCCCTGACGCTCGCCTTCCTCCTGGCCTACCTCATCTACAACGACGGCATCCAGACGGTGATCTCCCAGGCGTCGATCTACGGCTCCGAGGAACTGGACCTCTCCCAGTCCACGCTCATCGTCGCCGTACTGCTGGTCCAGGTGCTGGCCGTGGCGGGCGCGCTGACGATGGGACGGCTGGCCCGGACCTACGGCGCCAAGCGGACGATCCTCGGCTCACTGGTGGCGTGGACGGTGGTTCTGGCGGCCGGGTACTTCCTGCCGGCCGGGGCCCCGGTGTGGTTCTTCGTGCTGGCGGCCGGCATCGGCCTGGTCCTGGGCGGCAGCCAGGCCCTGTCCCGGTCACTGTTCTCCCATCTCGTCCCGCCGGGCAAGGAGGCCGAATATTTCTCGGCGTACGAGATGAGCGACCGCGGTATGAGCTGGCTGGGCCCGCTTCTGTTCGGGCTCACCTACCAGCTGACCGGGAGTTATCGGGACGCGATCATCTCGCTCGTGGCCTTCTTCGTCATCGGGTTCGCCCTGCTCGCGAGGGTTCCGGTGCGGCGGGCGATCAACGACGCGGGCAATCCGGTGCCGCCAACGATTTAGCGTTCCGAGCGAAAGGGCGGTAGTGTACGCGTTTGGCCTGCCAGGCGTACCGTTACTGCGCGTCAAAGATGCCGAAACGCTGGGTCACATCTGCTAGCAGATGTGACAAACCGGGCGCCGGTGGGTACGACATTGGTCAGCAAGGCTGCGGCTACGACGGCGACGCATCACCCGGAACGGGACACCGATCGGGAATCTTTACCGCCGACCGGACGTTGACCGGATGACGACGACAGCGACACCTGTCCTGTGGGCGACAAGCCCGGGAGGCACGATTCATGAGTGAGCGAGCTCTTCGCGGCACGCGCCTCGTGGTGACCAGCTACGAGACGGACCGCGGCATCGACCTGGCCCCGCGCCAGGCCGTGGAGTACGCATGCGAGAAGGGGCACCGGTTTGAGATGCCCTTCTCGGTCGAGGCGGAGATCCCGCCGGAGTGGGAGTGCAAGGTCTGCGGGGCCCAGGCACTCCTCGTGGATGGCGACGGCCCTGAAGAGAAGAAGGCCAAGCCCGCGCGTACGCATTGGGACATGCTGATGGAGCGGCGTACCCGCGAGGAACTCGAAGAGGTCCTTGAGGAGCGACTTGCTGTTCTCCGGTCCGGGGCGATGAACATCGCGGTTCATCCCCGGGACAGCCGCAAGTCAGCCTAGGTCCCTGCGCGCGGCTTGGACCGATTTACCAGGCACCGCGTGTAACCGCGGGCGCCGTACGTGAACGTGGCGTACGGTGCCCGCGGTTTGCTGTGCCCAAAAGCCAAAAGCCAAAAAGAGGCCCGGCAAAGCCAAAAAAGAGGGGCCCGGCGCTCAGTGGCGCCGGGCTCCCTCGATGTCAGCGTGTCGACCGCGATGTCAGCGCGTCAACGGCGGCACCGGGCCCTGCGGCTCGTCCCCCGGCTCGTCCCTGACGACCTCACCCGGCACGATCTTGCCGTCGGGGCGGTGAATGCGCGCCTGCTGGAAGGCATCGCCGAACGAACCGGGGGTCGCCGCCCGGAGCTTTCGATCGACGGTCCGCTCCGCATAACGGCTCAAGGCCTTCTGGACCGGCGGGATCAACAGGACCAGCCCCAGCGCGTCCGAGACCAGACCGGGCAGCATGATCAGCAGGCCGCCCAGCATCATCAGACCGTTGCCACCGCCGCTCTCCGGGGTGCCGCCACGCTGCAACGCCTCGTTCAGGGCCTGGAAGGCGCGTCGGCCCGCCCGCTTGACGACCACCGAGCCGAGCACGAGGCCGGCGAGCAGCAGCAAGAACACCACGAGCCCGCTCGTCGCGTCCGCGACCACGGTCAGCAGCCAGATCTCCAGCACCAGCCACGCGGCGATCCCCAGCGGCAGGAAGGTCCGCAGCCGGGAGCGCCGGGGCCGAACGGGATAGGTGGGGGTCGGAGCGCCAGTCGTCATGCGTCCAGTGTGCCTGGGCCCGGCTCAGAGCGGGATAAGGGGAAGACCGCCGCCGCCTGTGCGGACGTGGGCCTACGGCTGTGACCGCTGCTGCGACGACCGCTGCCGCGCTGCCGCCGACGGCTTCGAGCGGCGGGCCATCAGCTTGCCCACCCGCTCCTGCGCGCCCCACGACGTGACCCGCCACAGCGCCTCGACCAGGATGTCGCGGCTCATCTTCGAGTCACCGAGTTCGCGCTCGACGAAGGTGATCGGCACCTCGACCACATGGAATCCGGCCCTGACCGCACGGCGGGCGAGGTCGACCTGGAAGCAGTAGCCCTGGGAGGCGACGTCGTCGAGGCCGAGGCCCTCCAGGGTCTCGCGGCGGAAGGCACGGTAGCCGCCGGTGATGTCCCGCAACGGGAGATCCAGCGCGAGCCGGGAGTAGAGGCTGCCGCCGCGGGAGATGAACTCGCGGGACTTCGGCCAGTTCACGACCCGGCCGCCCGGTACCCAGCGCGAGCCGAGGACCAGGTCGGCGCCCTTGAGGGCGGTCAGCAGTCGGGGCAGTTCCTCGGGCTGGTGGGAGCCGTCGGCGTCCATCTCGATCAGGACGCCGTAGCCCTTCTCCATGCCCCAGTGGAAGCCCGCGAGGTAGGCGGCGCCGAGGCCCTCCTTGCCCTTGCGGTGCATGACCTGGACGTGGTCGTCCTCGGCGGCCAGTTCGTCGGCGAGCTTGCCGGTGCCGTCGGGGCTGTTGTCGTCGGCCACGAGCACATGCGCCTCGGGCACCGCCTTGCGGACCCGGCCGACGATGCTCTTGATGTTCTCCGCCTCGTTGTAGGTCGGAATGATCACCAACGCCGTGCCGAGTGGACCGAACCGCTTCCCCCGGTCCTGTGCCGCGAGGTCCCCGTCGCCGTCGTTCACTGCTGCCCCTTCACATCCGTACGCAGACGTCCACCATAGTGGGCGCCGCCTGGGCTGACGCGACAGCACGTTCGTATGGTGGTGTCGATTCCACAAGAGCGGGGTAAGGCTGAGCTTTTCGGGACCGGTTTCGCGCCTGCTGCGGATGGGGGCCCGGCGCCCTTCGGGCCGACCTGGGACCCGCTGGCTGCGGATCGACCGAAAGCCGTTGTCTACTGAGCGCCCGGGCCCCACCCGGGTCACACCTCCCCGATCGGCCGCGACGTTCCGTCGTCGCCGCGCGGACGCTGAGCCTGGCTCCCAGTGGCGGTGCCCGGTGCGGCACACCGCCCCTGACCCAGCGGCCTTGCGACGGGTTCCCGGAAGTTCCGCAGTTGCCCGGTCGGGCGTCCGGTGGTGGACTCGGCCGAACCTACCGGCCCCGGGCCTCCGCCTGTCAACAGCCGTTTGACCTGCAGGTCTTCGCCCACTTCGCTGGTCAGCGCAGAGGATACGCAGGTCGCACGCCGGGGTGGTGCGCGGCGATCGGACGCGCGCCACCCCGGGAGATCACTCGCCCGGCCGTACGAAGACCGTTCGTCCGCCCACCACCGTGCGCAGGCAGACCGGGAGCTCGCGGCCCGGGCTCAGGTCGGGCAGGCCGGGGGTGCCGGAGCGCGGGTCGGTGGACCAGCGCGCGACCCGGTCGTCGGGGGCCTGGACCACCAGTTCGTCGGTGCGCCACACGGCGTAGTCGGCGGGCGCGCCGGGCACCAGGACGCCCGCGTCGTCGCGACCGATCGCCCGCCAGCCGCCACGCGTGTGCGCCGTGAACGCGGCGCGCACGGAGACCCGGTGCTCGGGTGTGCGGTGGAAGGCGGCCGCGCGGACCGTGCCCCAGGGGTCGAGGGGCGTGACCGGGCTGTCGGAGCCGAAGGCGAGCGGGACGCCGGCGCGCAGCAGCGCCGCGAAGGGGTTCAGGGTGCGGGCCCGCTCGACACCCAGGCGTTGGGCGTACATGCCGTCCTCGCCGCCCCACAGCGCGTCGAACGCGGGCTGGACGGAGGCCGTCAGCCCCAGCTCGGCGAAGGCCGCCACGGTGTCCGGAGTGAGCATCTCGGCGTGCTCGACACGGTGCCGGGCGGCGCGCACGCGGGCGAGGCCGAGCTTCTCGGCGGCGGCGCGCACGCCCTCCACGACGGCGGTCACGGCGGCGTCGCCGATCGCGTGGAAGCCCGCCTGGAGGCCGGCCTCGGTGCAGGCGACGACATGGGCCGCGACGGCGGCCGCGTCCAGGTAGGCGGTGCCGGTGTGGGCGGCGTCGGCGTACGGCTCGTGCAGACAGGCGGTGTGCGAGCCGAGGGCGCCGTCGACGAAGAGGTCACCGGCCGCGCCGATCGCGCCCAGCTCCCGCGCCCTGGCGATGCCCTCCTCGGCCGGCTCGGCCCAGTAGCCGACGACCCGCGGCCCCGCCTCCTCGGCGGCCAGGCGCAGCAGCCCGGCGAAGTCGTCCTCGGAGGAGATCTCCGGCCCGCCGCACTCGTGGACGGTGCCGATGCCGAGGGAGGCGGCCCGGGCGAGGGCGGCGCGCTGGGCCTCGATGCGCTGAGCGGGCGTGATGGAGGCCAGCGCGGTGGCTCGTACGGCGTGATGGGCGTCGGCGACGAGCGGCCCGTCGGCCGTGCCGAGGTCACCGGGCGCCATGTCCAGCAGTGCCGTGGTGACGACCGCCGAGTGGACGTCGATGCGGGACAGGTACAGAGGACGGCCACCGGTGGCCTCGTCGAGCTCGGCGCGCGTCGGAGGGCGGCCCCCGGGCCAGCGGGCGGCGTCCCAGCCGTGACCGAGGAGAACGCGGTCGTCCGGCCGGGCGGCGGCGAAGTCCCGCACGAGAGCGAGCGCCGCCTCCAGGGAGGGAGCGCGGGACAGGTCGAGGCCGGTCAGCGCGAGCCCCGTGGCGGTGGTGTGCACATGGGCGTCGGTGAACGCGGGAGTGACCAGGGCCCCATCCAGGTCGACGACCTCGTCGACGCCGTCCGCGAAGGCGTCGGCGGCGCCTTCGGAGCCGACCCAGGCGACCTGGCCCCGCTCCACCACCATCGCGGTGGCGAAGGGATCGGCGGGGCTGTGCACCTCTCCGCGGCGGAGGAGGACGGTCTTCGGTTCGGTGCTGCGCTCACTCATGGCAACAGTCTCGCGCGTGCCCCCGTCAGCTCTGGTCAGGGGGCCACCGCAACGCCCGGAAAGGGCGCGGGGCGTATCGATATGCGGCTCCGCCGCGTGGGCGCGACCAGCCACGAACAACCCGCAGCCGGCAGACGACGAACACCTCTACGGCGCAAGTCCGCGGCGGTCTCAAATCCGCGGCGGCCGCGCCTCGTACGGCGTGGACAGCACCACGGTCGTCCGGGTGGAAACCCCCGCCAGCGACCGCAGCCGGGCGAGCAGCTCCTCCAGCTCGTGCGGCGTGGCCACCCGAACCTTCAGGATGTAGTTCTCGTCGCCCGCGACACTGTGACAGGCCTCGATCTCCGGCACGTCCGCCAGCCGGTCCGCGATGTCGTCGGGGGCGCTCGGATCGAACGGTTTCACCGAGATGAACGCGGTCATGGGCAGCCCCACCGCCTCGGGATCCACGACCGCGGCATAGCCACGGATGACACCGCGCTGCTCCAGCCGCCGCACCCGCTGGTGCACGGCCGACGTGGACAGGCCCGTGGCCTTGCCCAGGTCGGTGTAGCTCATCCGCCCGTCCTTGACGAGCAGCTGCACGATCTGTCGGTCCAGCTCCTCCATGGCGCAAGAACCTACAGTGCCGCTGATCTCCACGGATACCTGAGCAGCCCAGGTCATGCCCGGTTCGTGATGTGATGGGGAGGCGGCTGTGCGCCGGCCAAGGGACAAACCGGCCGCCACGGGCACCTGCGGGCGGCATGTGACGAACGCCACAGTCCCCGAACAGGCTCCGTGATGCACCCGTGATTAACGCCGAGACCGGACGGGAAGTGCTTGCTGTGGTCGAGGCCGCAGTGCCGTCACGGCCCAGCCCGAGGGGGAGAATCCCATGCAGAGTCTTAAGCGTCCTGGACGTACCGCGCCCAAGCGCCTTCAGCCGGTCGTCGAGCCCACTCCGGAGGGCGTCGAATCCGACGACTTCGACGACGATGAGTTCGACGCGTACGACACCTTCGAGATGTACCGGGTGATCTGCCCGGACTGCGCGCAGCCCATCGCCCTGCTGGCCGGCGAGGAGGTCCTGCCGGAGCACGCGCTGTGCGCCTCACCGTGGAACCCGTTCGGCCTCACGGTCTGCGCCGGTACCGGCCGCAGGGCTTCCGCCGCCCGCTCCGCCGGCGACTCGGCGAAGCCCCACGAGCAGGACACGGCCCTGCTGTTGACGCTCCCTCAGGAGCTCGACTGGCGGACACAGCCCTTCTCGCACGTCGGCGGCCCGGGCTCGCGCCCGATGCGGGTCCCCGAGATGCGCCGCCAGGCCGCCTGAGCGCACGCCGGCCCGGTCGCGTCGCTCAATCCCAGTAGCTGCCCTGCACCATGGCTCGCAGGCTGCCGTGGTGCAGGATCAGTGTGTCCGGGTCCGCCGGGACGTCGACCTCGCCGAAGTGCGCCTGGCGGTAGGCGATCCGCAGCATCACCACGGCGTGCCGCAGCGCGGCGTAGAGCGTGTGGAAGTCCATGTCACGCGGGGTGTGGCCGGTGAGGTCGGCATAGCGGGCCTCGATCCGGTCGCGGCGCAGGAAGTCGGGCAGCCCGCGCTGTCCGAAGCCGACCGTCAGGTCGTGGAAGAAGCGGTGCAGATAGACGGTCCAGCCGAGGTCGACCTCGCGCGGGGCCAGTGCCGCCATCTCCCAGTCGAGGACGGCGACGGGTTCGAAACCGTCGTAGACGACGTTCCCGATGCGCGCGTCGCCCCAGTTGAGCACGGACGGGCCCGGGTCACGCGGCCAGAGCTCCTCCAGGCGGTCGAAGGCGTCCTCGATGAGCGGTGAGCGGGTGAGTCCGTCAACCACCCATTCGTAGTACGCGCGTTGGGCCGTGACATGCCGTCGCAGTGCGTCTCCGTCACCCGGCAGGGTGAGGAACTCGGCCTCCTGCGGCGGAACTTGGTCGTGCAACCGGGCCAGCAGCCCGACCGTGGCCGCCTCCAGATGCTCGCGCTCCTCGTCGCTCGCGGCGTGCAGCCAGTTGCCCTCGTAGGTGTACGGCATGACGTCGGGCGGCACCCGCCCCTCGACGCGCTCCATGACGAAGAAGGGCGCGCCCAGCGGACCGGGGTCCTCCTCCAGCCACAGCACCTTCGGTACTGGCACATCCGTGTGCTCGGCCACGAGGCGCATCGTCCGGTACTGGCGCGGCATGTCGTACACCGGGAACACCGTGTACGCCGCCGGGTCCGCCGCGAGCCGCAACGCACAGGGGCGCACCGGCGGTTCGGGGTGCTCGATGTCGAAGAGCAGGGTTTCGCTGGACATGCCGTTCGCCTCGGGAGCGGTGACACCGACCGCCTTGGCGCCGGGCAGCCGGGTGTCGAGCCAGGCGGTGAGGCGGCGGGTGATCTCCTGTGGGTCGCGGGTGGTGGTGCGAGGTCTTGGTGCCGTCGCTGCCATGGCGCAAACCCCCTACGGTGCGACCGACTTGAAGTCCGTGAACCCGCTCGGCGCGTGCCGCCCGAACGACCCGTGCTCGAAGATCCCGTGGCCGACCCTGCCGTCCAGCCGGAAGCGCGCGGCATGGTCGGTGACTCCGTAGGCGGCCAACGGGTGGGCCCCGGTGAGGTCGTAGACACGACGGTCGGTCCAGCCGCGCCCCTGCCAGGTGCCGTGCTGCCAGTCGTCGGCGGGCGGATACCCGGCGCCGATCGCCAGCGGGGACGAGGCGAGGACCTCCACCTCCAGTTCCTGCGGTTTGCGGACGTCACCGAGGTGGATGAGGGCGCGTTCGGGTTGGCGGGTGCCCGAGCGGTAGGTGATCTCGGTCTGGGGCCAGCCGAGTTGGCGGTCGCGATGGCCGGGGCGGACCAGCGTCGCCTCGTTCAACGAGCGGTGTCCGTCCGCGTCCTCCTGGACGATCACCATCAGGAACCGGTCGTCGAAGCGCACCGGACACCAGATCCAGTGGAAGCCCTCGGTCGGCCGCTCCTCGGCGAACCGCCCGCCCTCCTCCCCCGGTATCGGGCGCACGCCCCAGCTGCGGTCCCGTGTACCGGTCCACTCGGCCGGCGCGACCCGGAACTCCCGACCGCCCGCGCGCACGACGCCCGCCACACCACCCGCCTGCACGAAGCGGCGCCCTTCGAGGCTGAGCCGATCGCCGCGGCGCTGGACATGGTGGGGTTCCCAGAGGGCGGGGAACTCCGCGGTCCAGGTGATGTCGTACGACAACGCGTCGTCGTCGCAGACCAGCCGCAGTCGGCGCAGCGGCTCCACGACCTCGATCCGCAGCGGCCCGACGGCAAGCCGCATGCGGTCCTCGCCGAGTGCGTCCGACGCCCGCACCGCGTGCAGGGTGTCCCCCACGCGCAAGGTCGCATAGGCGTCGATCACCCCGACGTTGGGGTACACCCCGAGGCCCACGATCAGCAGGGCACGGCCCTCGTGGTCGAGGACGTGGAAGATGCAGCGGTCGTAGGCGTTGCGGTCGCTGGTCGCGACGTACCTCATGGACAGGGGCGCCTGATGCACCGGGTACTCGTCGAGCGGTACGGGGCGGTCGTCGTCGGCCACGGCAAGCCTCCCTGGAGACGGCTGGGCTGACGGTACGTCAGACAGCGTCGGGTGGCCAGAGGGCGACGGCCGGGAGCGCCGGATGCCCGCGAACTCACGCCCGAATCCCATGGGCGGTGACTTGTCCGCCTGCCTCCGCGTTGCCCTGGTATGCCCCCCATCTATTCAGCGACCGGGCCACAGCGCCGCATCTTCGTTCCGCGACCCGCAGGAACGCTTCCGCCTGCGCCGCCGCAGCCGTCCGACCCGCCGATCTACCGGGATCTGATGCGCAAGTGGGCCGACCGGGGCCGGACCCTGCCCGGGCGCCATGACCCGGAGTGGATCGAGCTCACGGCGCCGCAGGTCAGGCGGGGTCAGTTCAGCGTCCTTCGGGACCTGCCAGGTGACGGGCGATGACCATCCGCTGAATCTGGTTGGTGCCCTCGACGATCTGCAGGACCTTGGCCTCACGCATATAGCGCTCGGCCGGGAAGTCCGCGGTGTAGCCGTATCCGCCGAGAATCTGGACGGCGTCGGTGGTGGCCTTCATCGCGGTGTCGGTGCAGTGCAGCTTGGCCATCGCCGCCTGCTTGGCGAACGGCCGGCCCGCGTCCCGCAGCCGCGCCGCCGCCAGATACAGCGCGCGGCCCGCCTCGATCTGGGTCGCCATGTCGGCGAGCATGAAGCGCAGGCCCTGGAAGTCGGCGATGGGCTTGCCGAACTGCCGGCGCTCGGTCGCGTACGCCACCGCCTCGTCCAGCGCCGCCTGGGCCACGCCGATCGCACAGGCCGCGATGCCGAGCCGCCCGGAGTCGAGCGCGGAGAGGGCGATGGCGAAGCCCTGACCCTCGTCGCCGAGCCGACGGTCGTCGGAGACCCGCACGCCGTCGAAGTGGACCTGGGCCGTGGGCGAGCCCTTCATGCCCATCTTCTTCTCGGGTGCCGCCGCGCTCAGCCCTGCCGCGTCGCCGGGCACCAGGAACGCGGTGATCCCGCGCGGGCCGTCCTCGCCGGTGCGCGCCATGACCGTGTAGAAGTCGGCGATGCCGCCGTGCGTGATCCACGCCTTGGTGCCGCTGATCACCCAGCCGTCACCGTCCCGCACCGCCTTGGTCCGCAGGGAGGCCGCGTCCGATCCCGACGACGGCTCGGAGAGGCAGTACGCGCCGAGCAGCCCGCCGCCGAGCATCGCGGGCAGGTGCTCGACCTGCTGCTGCTTGGTGCCGTAGGTGGCCAGGGCGTAGGAGGCGAGGGTGTGCACGCTGACACCGAGGCCGACGGTGAGGCGGACCGCGGCGAGCTCTTCGAGGACCTGGAGGTAGACCTCGTACGGCTGGTCGCCGCCGCCGTACTCGGCGTCGTACGGCAGGCCGAGCAGTCCGGATTCCGAGAGCAGGGTGAAGACCTCGCGCGGGAAGCGTCCGGCGTCCTCCTCCTCGGCCGCGTTCGGGGCGATCTCGCGCTGCGCGATGTCGCGGACGAGCGAGATCAGATCCCGGGCCTCGTCCGTGGGCAGTTGACGGTCCACCGGCTGCGGGGCGCGGTCGGGCATGGTGACGCTCTCCTCCCTTTCGGGAATGTCGGCGGTGGCACGCCTTGGGTGGGGCGGCTCCGCCTGGTGTCTCGGGTGCCGGCCGGTTCTCCGCTCCCGGGTCGCGGAAGCTGCTGACCAGCGGCTCTGCGGTGAGTATGCCCGATCGAGGACATCGAGTCACCAGTTAACGACCGCTTACTCCAAGAAACTTTCCCCTTCCCTCCCCCTCTCCAAATTGGTCCGAACCATTGACCAATTGGTCTAGTCCTCCTAGCGTTTCGGTCCAACGCCTCCCCGCGTTCATGCCAATCGGCGTGCGATCCCTCTGTCCTCTGCGAGGAGACACCCGATGCACACCCCGCTCCCCTCCCGCACTCGCGGCCGCACCACGCTGGCCGCCGTGTGTTCCGCCGCGCTCGGCGCCGCCCTGCTCGCCGGTGCCGGCACGGCGACCGCCGACCAGGACGGCCCGGACCAGGACGGTGCCCGCAGGGCGGCCGGCTCCAAGGTGGTCGGCTACTTCACCGACTGGGGCATCTACGACCGCCAGTACTACGTCAAGAACGTCGAGACCTCCGGCTCGGCGAAGAAGCTCACGCACATCAACTACGCCTTCGGGAACGTCGTCGGCGGCAAGTGCGCGCTCGGCGACTCCTGGGCGGACACCGACAGGCCGTTCACCGCGGCCGAGTCCGTGGACGGTGTCGCGGACACCGCGGGACAGTCACTGAGCGGCAGCTTCAACCAGCTGCGCAAGCTGAAGAAGCTGCACCCGAACCTCAGGGTCGTCTGGTCGTTCGGCGGCTGGAGCTGGTCCGGCGGCTTCGGCGAGGCGGCCAAGAACCCGGCGGCGTTCGCGCAGTCCTGCCACGACCTGGTCGAGAACCCCAAGTGGGCGGACGTCTTCGACGGCATCGACATCGACTGGGAGTACCCGAACGCCTGCGGCCTGACCTGCGACACCAGTGGACGAGAGGCGTTCCCCGAGCTGATGAAGGCGCTGCGCGCCAAGTTCGGCAAGCGGGATCTGGTGACCGCGGCGATCACGGCCGACGCGAGCGAGGGCGGCAGGATCGACGCGGCGAACTACGCGGGCGCGGCCCGGTACGTCGACTGGTACAACCCGATGACGTACGACTACTTCGGCGCCTGGGCGGCCACCGGTCCCACGGCACCGCACTCCCCGCTGCAGTCCTACCCGGGCATCCCCCAGGAGGGCTACAACACGGCCGCCACCATCGCCAAGCTCAAAGGCCTGGGCGTCCCGTCCTCGAAGCTGCTGCTCGGCATCGGTTTCTACGGCCGCGGCTGGACCGGCGTCACCCAGGCGGCCCCCGGCGGCACCGCCACCGGCCCGGCGAAGGGCACCTACGAGGACGGCTTCGAGGACTACAAGGTGCTCAAGCGGACCTGCCCGGCGACCGGCACGGTGGGCGGCACCGCGTACGCCAAGTGCGGGGACGAGTGGTGGAGTTACGACACCCCGGCGACGATCGCGACCAAGATGAGGTTCAAGGACCGGCAGGGGCTGGGCGGCACGTTCTTCTGGGAGCTCAGCGGGGACACCGCGAACGGTGAGCTGATCAAGGCCATCAAGTAGCGGGACCCACCGGGGACTTGGGGCGGAGAACCACGAGACCTCCGCCCCGGGTCTTGGCCGGCCGGGTCCTGATGGCCCAGGACCCGGCCGGCCTGTTCCACATGGGGCGGGTCCCGATCAGGCGAGCCCCGGGAGCTGATCGGGCGCGCCCTGGGTCCCGATCAGGCGGGCCCTGGGGGCGATCGGGGGCCCTGGGGGCGATCGGGCGGAGTCAGTCACCCCGCCGGGCTGAAGGGGCGGGTCCGTTCAGACTGGTCCAGGTCCGGATCGGCCGGGTCAGTCGCCCCGTCGGGCCGGATCGGGGGTCTTGTAGGCGGGGTCGAGCTCCTCGATGGCACGCATGGCGCCGCCCAGGGTCTTCACCAGCAGTTCGCGCATGGTGTCGCGGGGCAGCTCGGGGCGGTCGATCCAGTCGAGGGTGGCGCCCTCCACGCTGCACACCCAGGCGAGCAGGCCCATGCGGGCCAGCGGAGCGATGTCGGTGCGGCCGTACGCCCCCTCGGCGAGCGTCGCCACGATCGCCTCGCGCACCCCGTCCCGGATGGAGTGCACCTCGGCGTCGAAACCGACGCCGCCGCTGACGATGGCGCGGAACGCCGCCTGGTTGTGCTCGGCGTAGCGCAGATAGCTGTCGATGGTGCGGTGGACCCGGTCCATCGGCTCCAGTTCGAGGCCGCTCGCCGCGAAGGTGACCAGGTCGGCGACGGAGTCCTCGATGATCGCCAGGTAGTAGCCGCGCTTGGACTGGAAGTAGTAGTAGATGAGCCCCTTGGCGACATGGGCCTGCCGGGCGATGTCGTCCATGGAGAGCGCGTCGTACGACGTGTCGGCGAACAACTTCCGCCCGATGGTGATGAGTTCGGCACGACGCGCCACCGAACGCTCGGTGCCGCGAGCCCGGGGACGGGCCGCTTCGCGCTGTTGACTAATATTCAATTTCGAACCCTGAATTCCAACGGGCGGCGGGACATCGGCAGTATGGCAGACCTGCATCAGCTGCTCGTTCGAGTCTGATCGACTCTGATGGGTCCTCTGTACCCGGGGTCGGTATATGTCCGGCCAAAGACCCTGTGTGTCTCAGCTCACAGCAGACCGAGCTGCGTCACCAGCATCGCGACGACCACGACGAGAATCCAGCCCATGACATGCTCGGCGATCTTCGGGCCGTCGTCCTTGGGGCCGCCGGTACGGACGCGGGCGGCTGTGGCTGAGTGCGCGGTCATACGCCCACCTTGCCAGCGGGAACGGTCTTTGCGGTCGAGACGTTGCTCACAGGGCAAAGGCCCCGGTTTCCCGGGGCCCTCCCCCACGCCTTCCCACGACGGCTCAGCGCACGCCGACCGCGGCGAGCGCCGCACGCTGGCGCGGTGTCGGACACGCCGGGAAGTACAGGTAGCAGACGCCTCCGGTACCGGAGACGACCTTGCCCGAGGCGTTGTACCGCTTGGTTCGCAGCCAGATGTTCTCCCATTCGCGCCGCCGGTAGACGCGCCGCACCGCCTCGTTGCTCGGTGAGAACGGGTCGTTGGCGATCACGTCGCCGTCCGCGGTGAACCCTATGACGGTCATCAGATGCCCGGCGGTGCCGTACCCCGCCCCCGTCAGTTCCTCCTTCAGGAAGGACTGGGACGTTATGGCCGGGATGCCGGCCGCGATCAGCGTCTCCAGATCGGTGAGCGAGCCGAGCCGGGTGACGACGGCCCGGAGGTCCTCGAAGGTGGCCGCATAGGCGGCGTTGAACGGCCAGTTCCCGCAGCCCTCGTACTGGTAGTCGAACGTGAACCGGGCCGCATGGCAGACCTGTGGGTCGGCGAACGACGGGTCGACCCAGGCCAGCTGTTCCGGGGTGAGACGGCCGCCCCAGTACTCGATGATCATCTGCGAGGAGGTGGGGCTGCACCAGGCCTCGCCCCCGTTGTCGTACTCGGGGTACTGGCCGATGTGCGTCTCCTGCGAGTAGCGCGGGACGACCAGTTCCCGGGCGGGACCGGGTGTGGTGGCCGGGACGGTGAAACGGTCGGGGACGTCGGATCCCATCGCGCCGACCCGCCAGACCTTGGGGGTGAGCCGGGTGCCGGGCTTGCGGTAGAGGGTCAGCCGCAGCCGGTACGAGGCGAGGCGCAGCCCGGTCGCCGGGTCGTCGACGGCGAGGGTGTCGGTCCAGACGCTGCTCTTGCCGTCGCTCTGGTCGTCGACCGAGGTCCGCCTGATGTCCTGGTCGCCCGCCGCCCAGCGGCCCATCACGTACCAGGGGGTGGCGGTGCCGTCGGAGTAGGTGCCCGCGAGCTCGATCTGGAGCCAGGTGCCGTCGGGGGTGTGAGCGTTCCAGGAGGCGATGACCTCGGTCGCGGGGACGCCGAGCTCATGGACGGGGGACGTCCAGGTCGCGTACTCCCAGCGGGCGGTCTGCCCGGTGTGCGGGTCGGTGTAGTCGGTGGTGCCGGCGGGCCCGGCGATCACGATGCCGGGGCGCGAGCCCGCGACGGCACGCGTCCCCTCGCCGGTCCCGCAGCGCCAGTCGGCGTACGTGGTCCAGGCGTGGTTGTCGACGGTGCAGGCCGGGGTCGGGGCGAGGGGCACGGGAGCGGCGGGCATGTCGGCGCGGGTGTCGGCGACGGCCGGACCCGCGGTGCCGGCGACGGCTGCGGCGACCGCGGCGGCCAGAACGTTTCTCCGGGACGGCTGTTCGGCTCTGCTCATGGGCGGAAACCCCCAGGTGTCCGAGTCGGGGCAGGTCCAGTGCACAGTTGTCCGCCAACTATGGCTCCGGGCGGCACCGTCTGCCAGTACGTCGGTCCCCGGCGCGCCCAGGTTCATTGGTGTCGACCAGTGGCGGGGGCGTGAGGACCACTGCCGCCGCAACCACCGTAAGAGCAGGGCGAGATGAGCGGGAGAGGGGGTCCCGGCGTACCCCACCGCGGTGGTGCCGGTACGCCGGGACCAGTGATCGGGACGTCAGACCAGGTCCATGGCCGCCACCTCGTCCGGACGGCCGTAGCTGACCGGCCCGTGGAAGCGGCGGCGGGCGGTGGTGAACCACCACACCGTGGCCACGGCCAGGACGGCGGCCAGGGCGACCGGCGCGTAGTTGAACGAGTCGACGGTGACCGGTGAGGCCTGCGGCAGCATGAACAGAACGCTGCTGAGCAGGATCCAGCTCACCGCGACGATCCCGACCGGCCGTCCCCAGCGGCCCAGGTGCCAGGGCCCTGGCTGGAACTCGTCCCCGAGGCGCAGCCGGAGCAGGATCGGCACGGCGTAGGCGAGGAAGAGCCCGACGACATTGACGCTGACGATGGCGGTGAACGCCGTGTGCGACCACCAGCCGGGCAGCACGAGCGCCAGGGAGCAGGCGACCGCCAGCCACACCGCCTTGACGGGGGTGCGGGTGCGCGGCGAGACCGAGTGCCACCAGCGGGAGCCGGGCATCGCGCCGTCCCGGGAGAAGGCGAAGATCTGCCGGGTGTTGCTGGTGAGATTGGCCAGACCACAGAAGAGCATGGCGCCGATCACGATCAGCAGCAGTACCTTCGCGGTGCCGACCCCGAGCCCGTCGATGAGGATCTGCACGGGAGGTGCGTCGGCGCTCGCCACCCGGTCGTAGTCACGAATGCTGTAGACCAATGCGAGCATCAGCAGCAGTCCCGAGATCGCCGAGTAAGCGATCGCCCGCGTGATCCCGCGCGGTGCGTTGACCGTCGCCCGCACCGTTTCCTCGGACATGTGGAAGCTGCCGTCGAAGCCGGTGAAGGTCCAGCTCGTGACCAGCAGCCCGAGCATCCCGCCGTAAAGGCCACTCGTGAAACCGGTGTTGTTCGCGAAATGCGTGACAAAGGAAGCCGACTGATGATGCTCGGGCATGACGATCAGGGCGGTGACGATCACCACCAGTCCGCTCAGCAGCCACCACACGGAGATCCGGTTCAGTACGGCCACCAGCTGCACGGTGTAGGTGTTGGCGAGCCCCTGCAGCACGATGATCAGGCCCGTGATCAGCACCGTCCGGTGCGGCGTCGGCTCGTACGAGGGCCACTGCAGGGCCATGAAAGCCTGTACGAAGGTGGCGGCGGCGTAGCCGGTGGCGGCCGTGCCGCCGACCTGGCCCACGAAGTTCAGCCAGCCGGTGTACCAGGACCAGGCGCCCTTGTGCCGTTTGGCGAGCTTTCCGGCGGAGAAATACAGCGCACCGCTCGTCGGATAGGCCGAGGCGACTTCCGCCATCGCTGCCCCCACGAAGAGCACCATGACGGAGACGCCGATCCAGCCGAAGACGAGAACGCCGGGTCCGCCCGCGTTGAGACCGAAACCGAATCCCGAGAAGATACCCGAGATTATATTGATGATGGTGAACGAGATGGCGAAATTGTCGAACGCCTGAAAACGCCGCGTCAGTTTTCTCGGATAACCCATCGCATGCAGGGTCGCATCGTCGTCTAGCTCGATCGGAGCGGCTCCCCCGCGGGCTTTCGCACGCGAAGCCGATATCCGTTGCTGCACGGGTCGGACCTTTCTCTCGGTGGGGGGTTGAGATGCGTCAGACGGCCGGTACGGGCAGGCCGCAGGCGCGGCGCGCCCGGGACAGCTGCTCGGCCGGGTCGCCGAAGACGCACCAGGGCATCCGGGAGGCGTAGGGCCCCATCCTGGTGAAGACGGCGCGTGCCTCCTCCTCGCGTCGGGCCATGACCAGGGCGTGTCCGAGGTAGGCCAGGTCGAGGACGGGGGTGAACCGGTATTCGGCCACCGCGGGCAGCCACTGCTCGTGGATCGCCAGGGCGGTCGAGGTCCACTGCGGCTGCTCCCAGACCCGGTCGGCGAGCAGTTGGGTCGGGTCGTAGCACTCGACCAGGGCGACCAGCGGCAGCAGGCGCAGCGGTGAGTCGGCGGGGGCGCGCTGGCCGAGGAAGGCGGCGACGTCCCAGGCGGCGGTGACCGAGCCGCCGTGCCGGGTGAAGAAGCAGGCCAGGAAGCGGTGGTGGGCCTCGCGGTGCCAGGGGTCGAGCGAGAGGACGTGCGCGAACAGGCGCCACGGCCCGGCGGGTGCCGTGAGCAGACCGCGCGGCGCCTGGTCGCGCAGCCGGTGCAGCCGGGCCATGGCCAGCTTGGCCACCCAGGGTGTCGGATCGGCCGGGTCGGCCGACGCGGCCCGGTCGCAGGCGGCCAGCGCTATCCGCTCCAGTGCCTCGGTGCGCGGGTCGCGGGCGTCTGCCGCGCGCAGCGCCCGCAGCACGGCCACCCGGGCCCACAGCAGCGCCGCCTCGGCGCCGGGCTCCTCGGCCAGCCAGCGCTCGACGAGGTCGGAGTCGGCGGCCTCCGAGGCGAGCACCAGGGAGCGATGGGCGCGCAGACCGGCGTCACCGCGCGTCTCGGCCAGGGCGTCGCGGGCGCTGAGATATCGGCCGGCCCGGACATCGACGCATACGCTTGCGAGCACGCGGTCGTCGGCCGCCGGATGCCACACATACTGCCCTTCGAATAACCCCGCGGCCATCTGTCCCAGCCCATCCCCGTTACGGCGTCTCACAGTTGCGCACCAAGCACCCTACTCACCACGGGTCTCAACCGGAACGTAGATTTCGATGTGGCGGCCGGAGTTTTTCGGCGGCATTGCACACAACCGGCCGCTAGTTCAAAGCGACACGTTTTCTGTTCGGGTCGCGCCATCCCCGTCAAGTACGCGCTTTCAGGCCTACTAGAATGTTCCACAGAGATATGCCCATCACCGCTCCACACCGGGAAAAACGATTCACGACCTAGCCACCCGGCTCCGCCGGCTCCCCCCGTCCTGCGGCCCGGTCCGCCTGATCGGTGTCGACGGGCACGCCGGTTCCGGAAAGTCCACGTTCGCCGGGGAGTTGGCCCGGGCGCTGGGCGACGCCCCGGTGCTGCATCTCGACGACATCGCCAGCCATGACGAGCTGTTCGAGTGGACCGACCGTCTGCTGACCCAGGTGATCACACCGCTCGCCCGGGGCGAAAGCGCCCACTACACGCCCTACGACTGGCGGGCCCGCCGGTTCGGACCGCCCGTCCCCGTGCCGCCCGCCCCGGTGATCGTCGTCGAGGGCGTCGGCGCCGGCCGGCGTGCGCTGCGCCCGTACCTCGCCCGGCTGCTGTGGATGGAGCTGCCGCACGAGGAGTCCTGGCTCCGCGGCCGCTCACGGGACGGCGAGGAGCAGCGGGAGTTCTGGCAGGGGTGGGTCCGGGCGGAGCTGAGGCACTTCGCCGACGACCCGTCCAGGCCGTTCGCCGACCTTCTGATTCAGCAGTGCGGCAAGGGATATGAGGTACTCACTGGGCCTGCCGGGACGGTTGGACCGGACCAGCCCATCACGCAGGGTGACGACCCATCGGCAATGTGCTGAACTTGTGAAGAGCCTTGCGGGAGAAGTTCCCGGAGTGCTCCAACTCGGCTTGACCCGGGGGCCGTACAGGACTTACGTTCTCAATGTGCGGCCCATCGAGGTCGCCCCCCTACGCGAAGCCCCCGGTTGTTCCCCCGTGATCGGGGGCTTCGTTCTGCCCTCATACTCTCATTCCGGGCGCCTAGAGGCGTGGTTCGCTCACCCTCGGTCACCAAGGACCGGCGCCCGATCTGCTCCCACCTCGTCAAACGTCCGGTGCGGCACCCTGGGGCGGGCCATGCCCGCGCAGGTACGATGCCCTCGGTGCGACCTACGGACGGCTGCTCTGCGCACCGTTGCAACTCCGGTCCGCGGTACGGCGGTTCGAACAAGGCGGCCCCGGGCGACGGCCCGGTGGCCAACCGACGGGGGCACGGTTTGTGGGGGACGTGATGGACTTCGGCATGCAGGGCCCCGAGGCCCCGGCCGACCTCGCCTGGCTGCGAGGTGTGGACGCCTACACGATGGGGGCCTATCCACAGGCGGAGGAGGAGTTCCGCACCGCGGTGCGGATCGATCCCGGGATGGCCGACGGCTGGCTCGGCCTGCACGCACTGCGCGTCGACACGACGACCGCGCTGCTGCGGATGTTCCGGCATCGGGACCGCTTCGGGGAACAGCGGGCCCGGCATCGGCGGGCGCTGAACTCCTGGTACTGGCTGGGCTGGTGGGTGCAGCCGGTCCTGGAGAGCCCGCGGGACCTGCTGCTGGCGCACTCCTCGCACTGGCTGGACGGGCGGCACGTCCCGGAACTGGACCGGGCGCTGGCCGGGCTCCCGCCCGTGGACACCGATCATCAGGTCCGCTTTCTGCACGCCTGCCGCGCCTATCTGGTCAAGGACTGGGAACAGCTGGTCCGGCACACCGACCCACTGCTCGACGACGCGCTGCTCGGCATCGAGGCGGGCCTGTTCGGCGGCATGGCGCGGGTACGGCTGGAGATGTACGGACAGGCCGAGCCGCTGCTGTCGGCAGCACTGATGCGGTGCCGCAGTGAGCAGCCACAGCGCAAGGAGCTGCGGTACTGGCTGGCCCGGGCGCACGAGGGCACGGGCAGGTCGGCGGCCGCGTTACCGCTCTACCGTGCCGTGCACCGCGTCGACCCCGCCTTCATGGACACCTCGGCCCGGCTCGCGGCCATCGCCGAGTGCGACGGATACGACGACCCCGCCGACCTCGCGGCGATCACGCTGACCGGGGTCGGGCAGGACATGGTCGACGGCCCCGACGGGCTCGATCCGCTCTTCGGCACCGAGGGCCGGGACCTGCGGCTGCCGGACCCGGATCTGCCGCCGGCCGGTTCGCTGCCGTCGGTGGTGGATCCGGCGGTGCGCGAGAAGGCGAGCGTGCCGTCGGATCCGCTGCCCGCAGGGCCGACCGACCCCGGGCTGCTTGAGGAGGCGCTCACCGAACTTGAGCGCATGGTGGGCCTGGAGCCCGTCAAACGCCAGGTCAAGGCGCTCTCCGCCCAGTTGAACATGGCCCGGTTGCGCACCGGGCAGGGCCTGCCGGTGCAGCCGCCCAAACGGCACTTCGTCTTCTCCGGCCCCTCCGGCACCGGCAAGACCACGGTCGCCCGCATCCTGGGCCGAGTCTTCTACGCCCTCGGACTGCTCGGCGGCGACCATCTCGTGGAGGCCCAGCGGGCCGACCTGGTCGGCGAGTATCTGGGCCAGACGGCCGTGAAGGCCAACGAGCTCATCGACTCCGCGCTCGGCGGGGTGCTGTTCGTGGACGAGGCGTACTCCCTCTCCAACACCGGCTACGGCAAGGGCGACGCCTACGGCGACGAGGCCCTGCAGGTGCTGCTGAAGCGGGCCGAGGACAACCGGGACCACCTGGTGGTGATCCTCGCCGGCTACCCCGAGGGCATGGACCGCCTGCTGGCCGCCAACCCCGGCCTGTCCTCGCGCTTCACGACCCGCGTCGACTTCCCGTCCTACCGCCCCCTCGAACTCACCTCGATCGGCGAGGTCCTCGCCGCGGAGAACGGTGACGTGTGGGACGAGGAGGCGCTCGACGAGCTGCGGTCCATCGCCGGGCACGTGGTCGATCAGGGGTGGATCGACGAGTTGGGCAACGGACGGTTCCTGCGGACGCTGTACGAGAAGAGCTGTGCCTATCGGGATCTGCGGCTGTCGACCTATCCGGGCGCCCTGACGCGGGACGACTTGTCGACATTGCGGTTGCCGGATCTGATGCAGGCCTACGGGGAGGTCCTGTCGGGGAGGGGCCCGCAGGACCCGTCTGCCATGTGAGACAGCCGGAGCCCGCGGGCTCCGGCTAGCCGGCCAGTGCCCCTTCCGGCTCCCCACTGCTCACCCGCGGCCCGGTGACCCGGACCTCCGGCAGCTCCCGATGCGCCGGATCCCGTACCTCGCCGACCAGCAGCTCCAGTACGTCCTCCAGGGCGACGAGCCCCAGGACCCGGCCGGACGCGTCGGCCACCTGGGCCAGATGGGTCGCGGCGCGGCGCATCACCGTGAGGGCGTCGTCCAGCGGGAGTTCCGAGCGCAGGGTCGTCATCGGGTGCCACACCTGCTGCGGCACCGCACGCTCGGACTCCTCCAGGTCGAGTACGTCCTTCACATGCAGGTAGCCCATGAAGGCGCCGTTCTCCGTCGCGACCGGGAAGCGGGAGTACCCGGTGCGGGCGGTGAGGGCGACGATCTGGCCCGGGGTGACCGACGGGCTGACCGTGACCAGGGACTCGCGGTCCAGGAGTACGTCCGTCACCGGGCGGGAGCCCAGTTCCAGCGCGTCCTCCAGACGTTCCTGCTCCTCGGGGTCGAGCAGACCCGCCTGGCCGGAGTTCTCCACGAGCCGGTTGAGCTGCTCGCTGGTGAAGACCGCCTCGATCTCGTCCTTCGGCTCGACCCGGAACAACCGCAGGATGGCCTGCGCGACAGCGCCGAGGGCCACCGTGATCGGCTTGCAGAAGCGGGCGAACCAGACCAGGCCGGGGCTGAGCCACAGCGCGGCCTTCTCCGGCGCCGCCATCGCCAGGTTCTTCGGCACCATCTCGCCGATGACCAGATGGAAGAAGACCACCGCGGCGAGCGCGATGACATAGGTCAGCGGATGGATCATGCCGTCCGGCAGACGGATCCACTCGAACACCGGCTCCAGCAGATGCGCCACCGTCGGTTCGGCGACCGCGCCGAGCGTCAGCGAGCAGACCGTGATGCCGAACTGTGCCGCGGCCATCATCTGCGGCAGCCGCTCCAGGCCGTACAGGACCTGACGGGCCCTTGCCGTGCCCAGCGGTTCGATCTGGCTGCGGCGGACCGAGACGAGGGCGAACTCGGCGCCGACGAAGAAACCATTGGCCAGTACGAGCAGTGCGGCGAAGAGAAGTTGGAGCACGCTCATCGGGCGACCTCCACCACGGACCCGGTCCGGACCAGCCGGACCCGCTCGGCGCGGTAGTGGCCGACCCGGCGCACCGAAAGGCGCCAGCCCGGCAGGTCCGCCTTGTCACCGACGGCCGGGATACGCCCGAGCAGGTCGGCGACCAGTCCGGCGACGGTCTCGTACGGCCCCTCGGGCACATCGAGACCTATGCGCTGGAGGATGTCGACACGGCAGCTGCCGTCGGCGTCCCAGGCGGGCCGGCCGTCCTCCGGCGGGGCGGCGGCGAGTTCGGGAAGGTCCTGACCGTCGTGCTCGTCGCGGACCTCACCGACGATCTCCTCGACGATGTCCTCCAGCGTGACCACGCCGGCCGTGCCGCCGTACTCGTCGACGACGACCACGATGGGCTGCTCGCTGCGCAGCTGGGCGAGGAGCGGCTGGACCGGCAGGGTCTCGGGGACCAGCAGCGCCGGGCGGGCGATACGGCCGACGGGCGTGCGCAGCCGGTCACTCGAACGGATCGCCAGCGCGTCCTTCAGATGGACCATGCCGACGATTTCGTCGATCTTCTCCCGGTAGACCGGGAAGCGGGACAGACCGGTCGCGCGGGTCAGGTTCACCACGTCCTCGGCCGTGGCCGACGACTGCAGGGCGCTGACCTTCACGCGCGGGGTCATCACATGCTGCGCGGTCAGTTCGCCCAGCGACAGCGTCCGTACGAAGAGGTCCGCGGTGTCCTGTTCCAGGGCGCCGGCCTGGGCGGAGTGACGGGCCAGGGAGACGAGTTCGTCGGGGGTGCGGGCGGAGGCCAGCTCCTCGGTGGGCTCGATCCCCATCGCGCGGACGAGGCGGTTGGCGACGGAGTTCAGCCCGGCGATCACCGGGTGGAACAGCCGCGCGAAGGCGTGCTGCGGGCCGGCGACGAAGCGCGCGACCTGCATCGGCCTGGACACCGCCCAGTTCTTGGGCACGAGCTCGCCGATCACCATCTGCACGGCCGAGGCCAGCAGCATGCCCACGACCACGGCCACCCCGGACACCGCGCCCTCGGGGATGCCGATCGCGGTGAAGGGCCCGCCCAGCAGCTCCGCGAGCGCCGGTTCGGCGAGCATGCCGACGACGAGGGAGGTGATGGTGATGCCGAGCTGGGTGCCGGAGAGCTGGAAGGACAGTTCCCTGAGCGATTCGACGACCCGGTGGGCGCGTTTGTCGCCCTCCGCGGCGGCCTTTTCGGCGTCCGTCGCCTCGACCGTGACCAGGCCGAACTCGGCGGCCACGAAGAAGCCGTTGGCGAGGATCAGAAGGAACGCAGCTGCAAGGAGCAGCAAGGGGGTACTCATGATGCCGCCGCCCCGGTATGTCGGGGGCGGGCGGCGCAGGTACTACAGGACGATCCGTCCATCGCTGGAGGGAATCACTCCTCGGGTAGCAGGGGAACCTCTGAGGATCCGGTCGGAACATCAGCGGCGGAGGCGTCACTGGAACGCCTCCGCCAACAGATTAATCAAGACATGGGGATTTACGGCAGGGTGGACGCCCCCGAGTCAGCCCTCATGCTTCCCGGGTTCCCTGATGGACCGGGCCTCGGCCAGGGCCCGCAGGGCGCGCGCGTCGGCGATGGCGTGCTGCTTGGCGATGCCGGGCTGGATGCCGAGCGCGGGCAGGCTGGTGCCGTCGCTGAGGTTGAGGAACACCCAGGGATCACCCGGGCGGAGGTTCACCTGGAGGATCTCGGCCCAGTCGAGTCGGCGCCTGGTCGCGATGTTCACCACGGTGACACCGGACTCGTCGGCGACGACCTTGACCCGGGCCAGCATCGCCAGCACACCGGACATGAGCGCCGCGGTGAAGACGAAGCTGAGGCGCTCGCCCGGGCTGAGCTTCTCCAGCATCAGGGCAACCGTGGTGATCACCACGAAGATCGCGGCGGCCGCGGTGAGCAACACGGCCCGGGTGCGGCCCGGCCGGAATGTGACGGGCAGGGTGGGCAGTTGTTCGGACATCTCAGTACGGCCTCCCGGATCAGAGGCGGCAGGCGTGGATGGCCGTGGTCAGGATGGCCCGGGCGCCGATGTCGTACAGGTCGTCCATGATCCGCTGCGCCTCCTTGGCCGGAACCATCGCCCGGACGGCGACCCAGCCCTCGTTGTGCAGCGGCGACACGGTCGGGGACTCCAGCCCCGGAGTGAGGGCGACGGCCTTCTCCAGCTGCTCGACGCGGCAGTCGTAGTCCATCATCACGTACGTCCGGGCGACCAGGACGCCCTGGAGGCGGCGCAGGAACTGCTGCACCTTGGGCTCCTCGGCGTCCGCGTCGGTGCGGCGGATGACGACGGCCTCGGACTTCATGATCGGGTCGCCGACGACCTCCAGGCCGGCGTTGCGCAGCGAGGTGCCGGTCTCGACGACGTCCGCGATGACCTGGGCGACACCGAGCTGGATGGCGGTCTCGACGGCACCGTCGAGGTGGACGACGGAGGCGTCGATGCCGTGGTCGGCGAGGTGCTTGGCGACGATGCCCTCGTAGGAGGTGGCGACCGTCTTGCCGTTGAGGTCCGCCAGGTCGTGGCCGACGATGCCCGGCTTGGTGGCGAAGCGGAAGGTGGAGCGGGCGAAGCCGAGCGGCAGGATCTCCTCGGCGTTGGCGCCGGAGTCGATCAGCAGGTCACGACCGGTGATGCCGATGTCGAGCTGGCCGGAGGCGACGTAGATGGCGATGTCGCGGGGGCGGAGGTAGAAGAACTCGACGTCGTTCTCGGGGTCGACGATCCGCAGTTCCTTGGACTCGCGGCGCTGCTGGTAGCCGGCCTCATGCAGCATGTCCGCCGCAGGGCCGGAGAGTGAACCCTTGTTGGGGACGGCGATGCGCAGCATGAGGTCGGCTTCCTTCGTTCGCTCTTGCGGTGGGTGGGGTTGCTGGTGCTCAGAGGTGGGCGTAGACGTCGTCGAGGGAGATCCCTCGGGCGACCATCATCACCTGGACGTGGTAGAGCAGCTGCGAGATCTCCTCGGCGGCCGCGTCCTTGCCCTCGTACTCGGCGGCCATCCAGACCTCGGCGGCCTCTTCGACGACCTTCTTGCCGATGGCATGGACGCCCTTGCCCACCAGTTCGGCGGTGCGGGACGTGGCGGGGTCGCCGTTTGCGGCCTTGTGCTGGAGCTCGGTGAAGAGCTCCTCGAACGTCTTCTTGGACATGGTGACGCTCAGCCTATGCCACATACGCCTTTCGTCAGCGCCAGGGTTCAGATACTGAACGGAGCGTCGCCGCCGTGGCCACGGCCGCCGTGACCGCCTCGTGTCCCTTGTCCTCGTTCGAGCCCTCGATGCCCGCCCGGTCCAGGGCCTGCTCCTCGGTGTCGCAGGTCAGCACGCCGAAGCCGATGGGGACGCCGGTCTCGACCGACACCTGGGTGAGGCCCTGGGTGACGCCCTGGCAGACGTACTCGAAGTGCGGGGTGCCGCCGCGGATGACGACGCCGAGGGCCACGATCGCGTCATAGCCGCGGCCCGCGAGGACCTTGGCGACCACCGGGAGCTCCCAGCTGCCCGGGACCCGCAACAGGGTCGGCTCGTCGATCCCCAGGTCGTGCAGGGCGCGCAGGGCGCCGTCCACCAGTCCGTCCATCACCTTCTCGTGCCACTGTGCCGCGATGACCGCGACCCGCAGGTCGCCCACATTGCGTACGGACAGCTCCGGTGCGCCCTTGCCGCTCACGTTCTTGAGTCTCCTCGGTGTGCTCTTACTGGTTGGTGCAGGTGGACAGCGCGGCTTCGGGGGCCTTGTCCAGCCAGGGCAGGTCGTGGCCCATCCGGTCGCGCTTGGTACGCAGATACGTCAGGTTGTGCTCACCCGCCTGTACGGGCATCGGCTCCCGTCCGCTGACCTTGAGGCCGTGGGCGAGGAGCGCGTCGGACTTGTCGGGGTTGTTGGTCAGCAGGCGCACGCTGCGCACGCCGAGGTCGGCCAGGATCTGCGCGCCGGCGCCGTAGTCGCGGGCGTCGGCGGGCAGGCCGAGTTCGAGGTTGGCGTCGAGAGTGTCGCGGCCGCGCTCCTGGAGTTCGTAGGCGCGCAGCTTGGACATCAGGCCGATGCCGCGGCCCTCGTGTCCGCGCAGATAGACGACGACTCCCCGGCCCTCGGCCTGGATGCGCTCCAGGGCGGCGTCCAGCTGGGGGCCGCAGTCGCAGCGCAGCGAGTGGAAGACATCGCCGGTGAGGCATTCGGAGTGGATGCGCACGACGACGTCCTCGCCGTCGCCGATCTCGCCGTGGACGAGGGCGACGTGCTCGACGCCGTCGACGGTGGAGCGGTAGCCGTACGCCGTGAAGGCGCCGTGGACGGTGGGCAGATGGACCTCGGCCTCGCGGCGGACGGTGGGCTCGGCGAGGGCCGGCTCCTCCTGGACCGGGGTGGGCGCCTGCTCGGCCGGGACGGTCTCCCGCTCGACCGCCCGCGGGCGCTCGGCGTCCCGGCGGTAGGCGATCAGGTCCTCGATGGAGACGATCGTCAGGCCGTGCTTGCGGGCGAACGGGATCAGCTCGGGCAGCCGCAGCATCTCGCCGTCCTCGCCGGCGATCTCGACGATGGCGCCGGCCGGGCGCAGCCCCGCGAGACGGGCGAGGTCGACGGCGGCCTCGGTGTGGCCGTTGCGCACGAGCACGCCGCCGGGCCTGGCGCGCAGCGGGAAGATGTGGCCGGGCCGGACCAGGTCCGACGGCTCCGCCTTGCCGCTCGCGAGGAGCTGCAGGGTGGTGGCCCGGTCGGAGGCCGAGATGCCGGTGGTCACGCCGTGCGCGGCGGAGGCGTCCACCGAGACCGTGAACGCGGTCTTCATCGACTCGGTGTTGTCCGCGACCATCTGCGGCAGTTCGAGCCGGTCCAGTTCCTCGGTCTCCATGGGCGCGCAGATCAGGCCGCGGCACTCGCTCATCATGAAGGCGACGATCTCGGGGGTCGCATGCTCGGCGGCGATGACGAGGTCGCCCTCGTTCTCGCGGTCCTCGTCGTCCACGACCACGACCGGGCGTCCGGCCGCGATGTCGGCGACGGCCTGCTCGATCGGGTCGAGGGTGAGGTCCTCGACGCCTTCGGTGCGGTACAGGATCGGTGCCGTCGTCATGCCGGCGCTCCTTCCAGGACGGGCCGCGCGTCGTTGCGGGAGCGCAGCCACCAGTCGCGCATGCCCCACAGGACGAGTGCGCCGTAGATGACGTAGACGAAGCCGGAGAAGGCGTAGCCGTTGGCGAAGTTGAGGGGGACGCCGACCAGGTCGACGAGGAGCCAGGCGAACCAGAACTCGACCATGCCGCGTGCCTGGGCGTACATGGCGACGATGGTGCCGACGAAGATGTAGGCGTCGGGCCAGGGGTCCCAGGACAGGGTCGGGTACGCCTTGAAGAGCAGCGCCACCGCGACGGTGCCGGCGGCGGCCGCCGCGACCATGGCCCCGCGCTCGCGCCAGGTGGCGAACCGGACGCTGATGTGGCCGTCGCCACCGTCTTCGGGCCGCCCCTTGCTGCGCTGCCACTGCCACCAGCCGTACAGGGCGACCACCATGACGACCGCCTGCTTGCCGGCGCTGCCGGTCAGATGGCCGAAGAACGCCCCGAACAGGATCAGACCGGCGAGGAACTGCACGGGCCAGGTCCATATGGAGCGCCGCCAGCCGAGCGCCAGGGCGGCGAGGCCGAAGAGGTTGCCGATCATGTCCGACCAGAGGATGTGCTGGCCGAACAGGACGAACGCCTCGGAGTTCAGCGAGTTCACCGGTCCGCCGTCCCTTCGGACGAGCCGCGGCCGGCGGAGGCGCGGTCGGAGAGGAGCCGGTCGCCCAGCATCCGCTCCACGTACTTGGCGATGACGTCGACCTCAAGGTTGACCGGGTCGCCGGGCTGCTTGTGGCCGAGCGTGGTCAGGTCGAGGGTCGTGGGGATGAGGCTGACGGTGAAGTAGTCCGGTCCGGCGTCGACGACGGTGAGGCTGATGCCGTCGACCGTGATGGAGCCCTTCTCGACGACGTACCGGGACAGGTCCGCGGGGAGCGAGATCTTCACGATCTCCCAGTTGTCGGAGGGCTTGCGCTCCAGCACCTCGCCGGTGCCGTCGACGTGGCCCTGCACGATGTGCCCGCCGAGGCGCGCGCCGACCGCGGTGGGGCGCTCCAGGTTGACGCGGGAGCCGACGGCGAGGACGCCCAGGCTGGAGCGGTCGAGGGTCTCGGCCATGACGTCGGCGGTGAACTCGTCGCCCTCGTGCTCGACGACCGTGAGGCACACGCCGTTGACGGCGATGGAGTCGCCGTGCTTCGCGCCGTCGGTGACGACGGGGCCGCGCAGTCGGAAGCGACAGGCGTCGTCGAGGGTCTCGACGGCAGTGATCTCGCCCAGCTCTTCGACGATTCCGGTGAACACTTCCCGGGTCCTCCTGCCTCATTCGGGCACGGACTCCGGGGCCTGTCGATGACGACAGAATGTACGAGCAGGGACACCGGGGGCGACGCCGGACAGGACCCGCCCCACAGGACGAGCCCAGATACGGCGGCGCGCATACGTGGATGCCCGCCCGCCGCGCACTGCCTCCCATCCGGACTTTAACCGTCGGTCCAGGAATTTCACCTGGTCAACCGGCCGCTGGAGGCGACCGGGTCGCGGACTGTAACCGCCGGTTCGGACTTTCACCGACCCCGGAGTGCGCTGCTTCTGGTACAGGGCCAGTGTGCCACGCCCGATCGGCGTCCATACAGGTGGACGGTGTGGGTTGGCTCACAGGCTGCCACGCTGGACTTTCACGGCCGACCACCCAGACCCCAACTGGCCCGTACGGACATCCTGTTGAGCTTGGTCCAGACCTATTGACGCAATGGTCTAGTCCTCTCTAGGGTGCGGGAACCCGGTGCGGGAACCCTCTCGGCCTCGGGTCCCTCTTCCAGTAGAGCCCCCCGCAGACGGCCCGGCGGCGGTGACGACGGCCCTTGCCCGCCGCCGGGCCTCCCAACTCCCGCTGTCCGCGGCTCTGGCAGGGTGAGGGCATGACGACCGCGACCGCCGACGAGTTCGAGACGCACCGGCCCCGGCTGTTCGGCCTGGCGTATCGCATGCTGGGCTCCGCCGAGGAGGCCGAGGACACCGTCCAGGACGCGTATCTGCGCTTCAGCGGTGCCGACCGCGGAGCGATCGAGTACCCGTCGGCCTGGCTCGCCAAGGTCGTCACCAACCTCTGCCTCACCCGGCTGACTTCGGCCCGGGCGCGGCGCGAAAAGTACGTCGGGCCCTGGCTGCCGGAGCCCGTGGTCACCTCCGACGGCACCCTCGGCCCCCTGGAGTCCGCCGAGCAGCGGGACGCCGTGTCCATGGCGATGCTGGTGCTGCTGGAGCGGCTCACACCGACCGAGCGGGCGGTGTACGTGCTGCGGGAGGCGTTCGCGTACGGCCACCGGGAGATCGCCGAGGCGCTGGAGCTGACGGAGGCCAACTGCCGGCAGCTCTACCGGCGGGCGGTCCAGCGGGTGGGTGAGTCGCGGTCGCGATTCGAGTCGACTCCCGAGCGGCAGGAGGAGCTTGTCAGGTCGTTCCTCACGGCCGCCCGGGAAGGCGATCTCGGCGGGCTGGAGAAGACGCTCGCGGCCGACGTCACCTGGTGGAGCGACGGCGGTGGCAAGGTCACGGCGGCCCGGCGGCCTATCGAGGGCCGCGAGAAGGTGTTCCGCTTCCTGGCGGGCGCGGCGCGCACCTTCCTGGTCGGCGTGGACTTCACGCTCGTCGAGATCAACGGCTCGGCCGCGCTGGCCGCCTGGACGGGCGACACGCTGCTCTCGGTGGTGGCGTTCGAGGTGCGGGACGGGCTGGTGGCGGACGCGTGGGCCGTGGTGAACCCGGACAAGCTGGAGTACGTGCGTCGGCAGCTGACGCGGGCCACGTAGAGGCTGTCACATTTCGCGTGGGGTACTCGGTCCCAGCTGACGAGGGGCGTTCCGTCCGGGAGCGCCCGGCGTCCGAAGGGGCTGTACGACATGACCACGATCCTGGTGACCGGCGGTACCGGAACACTCGGTCGGCTCGTCACCGAGCGGCTGCGCGCGGACGGGCACGAGGTGCGGGTGCTCAGCCGGCATGCCCAGCAGTACGCCGTCGATCTGCGCAAGGGCGGCCCTGCCCTGGACTCGGCGGTGGCGGGCGCGGACACGATCGTGCACTGCGCGAGCTCGCCGGGCGGCGGGGACGAGGAGGCGGCCGGGCATCTGATCGCGGCGGCGCGCAAGGCGGGCGTGCGGCACCTGGTGTACATCTCGATCGTCGGCGTCGACCGGGTGCCATTCGGCTACTACAAGAGCAAGCTCGCGGTGGAGCGGCTGGTCGAGGAGTCGGGGCTGGGCTGGACGGTGCTGCGGACGACCCAGTTCCACGACCTGCTGGTGAGGGTGTTCGCCATGGTGTCCAAGCTGCCGGTCATGCTGCTGCCGGCCCGGGTGAAGGACCAGCCCGTCGAGGTGGCGGAGGTCTCCGACCGGCTCGCCGAGCTGGCCCAGGGTGCTCCGGCCGGGCGGGTCGAGGACATGGGCGGCCCCGAGGTACGGACCTTCGAATCGCTGGCCCGCGCATACCTGAAGGCAACGGGCCGCCGACGCCTCGTGGTGAGCGTGCCGCTGTGGGGGAAGGCGTACGGCGGCTTCCGCTCGGGCGGCCATCTGACACCGGGGTGCGCGGTGGGGAAGGCGACGTTCGAGGAGTATCTGGGGCAGCGGTTCGGGGGTGGACGGGGAGTGTGACGTCTGCCTGACGCTTCCGGGCTGGGCGGAGCGTCCCGACAACACTTCTGGGCCGGGCCGGGCGACCGACAAACGCTTCCGGGCGGGGCGTCCGGCCGGCGCCCAGGAGGCGACGCCTGGCCAGCGCCCAGGAGGCCACGGAACCACTGGCCGTGCCCCCGCCCCCGCTCCGGGCGGCGGTCAGCGGCCAGCGGTCAGCGGTCAGCGGCCAGCGGTCAGCGGTCAGCGGTCAGCGGTCCGGGGAGCGAACAGTTCGTCCTGGGCCGCGTCCCGTGCGGTGAGCAGCGCCCCGCGGAGGACGGCACCGCCGCCGAGGCTGCTGGGCCGCACCACCGTGACCAGCGGCGACATCCGCCGGATCCGCTCCTCCACCCGACCGGCGAGCTCCTCCCCGCCGGCCTGCCCGACCTCACCGCCGAGGACCACACAGCCGGGGTCGAGAATGGCGACGACGGCCGCGGCGCCCACGGCGAGGCGGTCGGCGAGGGCGTCCAGGAATCGACCGGCCGAGGCGGCGCCGCCGGAGATGCCCGTCGGCTCGGCACGCTCCGCCAGCCCCGCACCCTCCGCCAGCCCCGCGTGCTCCGACAGCCCCGCACCCTCCAACGGCCCCGCAGCCTCCGACGGCCCAGGGCCCTTCGACAGCCCCGCAACCTCCGACAGCCCGGCGCCCTTCGACAGCCCCGCAACCTCCGACAGCCCAGGGCCCTTCGACAGCCCCGCAACCTCCGACAGCCCGGCGCCCTTCGACAGCCCCGCAACCTCCGACAGCCCGGCGCCCTTCGACAGCCCCGCAACCTCCGACAGCCCGGCGCCCTTCGACAGCCCCGCAACCTCCGACAGCCCCGCAACCTCCGACAGCCCCGCACCCTCCGACAGCCCGGCCGTCTCCGACACCCCGGCCCGCTCCGGCCGCTCCTCGCCTGGACCCCCACCGCTCACTCCCGCCACCAGCGCCACGGCCTCTCTCACGGCTGCCGCGGCCAGCGGCTCGTGCGCGGGGGTGTCCTCCACGGTCAAGCCGTGCGCCTCCGCCAGGTCCACGATCGCCGATGCCCCCGCCAGCGAGTGGAATCCGCCCTCGCAGTCCACCGCCGACGGCAGCCCCGTCGTCCCGGGCACCGGCAGGAAGCCGATCTCGCCGGTGCCGCCGGAGGCCCCGCGGCGCAACGCCCCGTCGAGGACCACGGCCGCGCCCGTGCCGTGGCCCAGCCACAGCAGTACGAAGGTGTCCCGGTCCTGGGCCACCCCGTCGCGCTGTTCCGCGAGGGCGGCGAGGTTGGTCTCGTTCTCGACGTTGACGCGGGCCTCGGGGAGCCGTTCCTGCAGGGCCGCCACCAGGCGGCGGTGCCATGCGGGCAGGCCCGAGGAGTCGCGCAGTTCGCCGCTGGCCGGGTCGATCAGGCCCGGGGCGCCGATGCCCACCGTATGGAGCCGGTCCGCGCCCGCCTCCTTCGCGACCCGCTCCACCAGGGCCACCGCCTGCTCCACCGCGGGCCCCGTCCCGGTGTCACCGCCGATCGGCACCGACGCGTCGGCGAGGACGGCCCCGACCAGGTCGGACACGACCACGGAGACGCCTTCGGTACGGACGTCCAGCGCCGCCAGATGGGCGCGGTCGGCGACGATGCCGTACAGCTTCGCGTTGGGGCCGCGCCGCTGCTCCCCCGCCTCGCCGACCACGTCGATCAGGCCGGCGGCGGTGAGGCGTTCGACGAGGTCGGCGACGGTCGGCCGGGACAGGCCGGTCAGCTGCTTCAACTGCCCTGCCGTCAACGGGCCCTCCTGCTGCAGCAGACGCAGGGCGAGCCGGTCGTTGATGGCCCGGGCGGTGCTCGGGGATGCGGGCATGCCGGGATCCTTCCAGATCGGCGGGGCCGTGCGGCCTACTGCCTACTGCCTACTGCCTACTGCCTACTGCCTACTGCCTACTGCCTACTGCCTACTGCCTACTGCCTACTGCGGATGCTGCCGCCAGGCCTGCAGAATAATCTCTATCTATCAGGCAGGGTTCCTGATAGTTTACGCCGCGACCAGGCACGAAGCGAGGACCGGGAGGGGCCGCACAATGGGTGGGATGGTCTACGACCTGCGCGAGGTGAGGCGGGCCCGGTATGCCGTGGCCGCCGTCTTCGCCGCACACGGCGCCGTCACCGGCTCGTTCGCGACACGCGTGCCGTGGATCGCGGACCACGCCGGCGTCAGCGCGGGCCAGTTGGGGCTGGCGCTCGCCTTCCCCGCGCTCGGTGCCTCCCTGGCGATGCCGTTGGCGGGCAGCATCAGTCACCGCTTCGGCGCCCGCAACGCACTGCGCGGACTGATCGCCCTGTGGACGCTCGCCCTCACTCTGCCCTCGCTCGCCCCCAATCTGCTGACCCTCTGCCTGGCGCTGTTCATCTACGGCGCGACGGCGGGCATGGCGGACGTGGCGATGAACGCGCTCGGCGTCGAGGTCGAGAACCGCCTCGGCCGGTCGATCATGTCGGGCCTGCACGGGATGTGGAGCGCGGGCGCCCTGATCGGCTCGGCGGCCGGCACACTCGCGGCCCATCTGGGCTCCGACGCCCGGCTGCACCACGCGCTCGCGGCGGCGACCCTCACCTTCCTCGGCGTCCTCGCCTGCCGGTGGGTGCTCGACCTGCAGCCCGCCGAGGACGAGGAGCCGCCGCCCCGGTTCGCGCTGCCGCCCAGGTCGGCGCTGCTCATCGGCGCGGTCGGCTTCTGTGCGGTCTTCGCGGAGGGCGCGAGCCTGGACTGGTCGGCGGTCTATCTGCGGGACCAGCTGGAGACCTCGGCCGGGCTCGCGGCGGCGTGCACGACCGGGTTCACGCTCACCATGGCGATCGCCCGGATCGCCGGGGACCGGATCGTGGACCGCTACGGGGCCGTGCGCACGGTCCGGTTCAGCGGCGTCCTCGCCACGCTCGGCGGACTGCTCATCGTCGTGTCGGACCGGCCGGCCGTGGCGATGGCCGGGTTCGCGCTGCTGGGGCTGGGCATCGCGGTGGTCGTGCCGCTGTGCTTCGCGGCGGCGGGCCGCAGCGGCCCCAACCCGTCGCTGGCCATCGCGGGCGTCGCGACGATCACCTACACCTCGGGGCTCATCGCCCCGAGCGCGATCGGCGGGATCGCCCAGGCGACCAGCCTGACGGTGTCCTTCTGCCTGGTCACCGTGCTGGCCGCCGGCCTCGCCGTGTTCGCGAACGTCCTGCGGGCCGGCGACCGCGACCGCCCGAAGGTGAGCCGGCCTGACGCGGCGGTCCCCGACCCGCGGCGCTGAGTCTCGCGCCGGCCGGCGGGTATCCCCATCGGCGCCGATCAGCCCTGGTCGGCGCCGTCCCGGGCGTCCCGGACAATGGTCCGGACACTCACCCGCCCGACGAAAGCGAAACCGCACCATGGATCTCGGCGTCCGCTGGAAACTGCACGGCGACGGACGCACTCCGGCGCCCGGAGCGGTGGTCCGGCCCGACGAACGGCTCTCCTGGCCCCGCACGTTCGGACTCGGCGCCCAGCATGTGGTGGCCATGTTCGGCGCGTCCTTCGTGGCGCCGGTCCTGATGGGGCTCGACCCCAACCTGGCGATCATGATGTCGGGCGTCGCGACGGTCGTCTTCCTGCTCGCCACGCGCGGCCGGGTGCCCAGCTACCTCGGCTGCTCCCTCTCCTTCGTCGGCGTCGCCGCGGTCGTCCGGGCCGACGGCGGTACGAGCGCGACCGTGACGGGCGCGGTGTTCGTCGTCGGCGTCGTACTGTTCCTGGTCGGTCTCGCCGTACGGCGCTTCGGGGCGCGGATCATCCACGCCACGATGCCGCCGATCGTCACCGGCGCCGTGGTGATGCTGATCGGCTTCAACCTCGCCCCGGTGACGGCCTCCACGTACTGGCCGCAGGACCAGTGGACGGCGCTGCTGGTGATGCTGTTCACCGGGCTGGCCGTGGTCTGTCTGCGCGGGTTCTGGTCCCGGATCGCGATCTTCCTCGGCTTGCTCTTCGGCTACGGCATCTCCTGGGCCTTCGACCGGATCTTCGGCAGGATCCACTCGGTCGACGCGAGCGGCAAGCTCACCGATCACTGGCGGCTCGACCTCTCCGGGGTCTCGAAGGCCGACTGGATCGGGCTGCCCGAGCTGCACGGCCCGTCCTTCCAGTGGTCGGCGATCCTCGTCGCGCTGCCCGTCGTCATCGCCCTGGTCGCCGAGAACGCCGGGCACGTCAAGGCGGTCGGCGAGATGACCGGTGACAACCTGGACGACAGGCTCGGCACGGCCATCTCCGCGGACGGCGCCGCCTCGATGCTCTCCACGGCCGTGGGCGGCCCGCCCAACACCACGTACTCCGAGAACATCGGCGTGATGGCCGCGACCCGCGTCTACTCCACCGCCGCGTACTGGGCAGCCGCCGGCTTCGCGCTGCTCTTCGGCGTCTGCCCCAAGTTCGGCGCGATCGTGGCCGCGATCCCGGGCGGCGTCCTCGGCGGCATCACCGTCATCCTGTACGGCATGATCGGCCTGCTCGGCGCGCAGATCTGGATCAACGCCGAAGTGGACCTGCGCAATCCGCTGAACCTGGTGCCGGCCGCGGCGGGCATCATCATCGGCGTCGGCAACGTCACCATGGAGTTCACCGACACCTTCGAGCTCAGCGGCATCGCGCTGGGCACACTGGTGGTCATCACCGGCTACCACGCGCTGCGCGCCTTCGCCCCGGCTCACCTCAAGGCGCAGGAGCCGTTGCTCGACGAGGGGACGTCGTCCTACGACGAGGAGACCGACGCCGAAAGCGGGCCTCAGCGCGCCAAGTCATAGGCGTACGACGCCGTGAACGTCCCCGGCCTCCCCTTGCACCCGTCCGACTCCCCCGGCAGCTTCACCCACAGGTAGGCGTCGATCCGTGCCTCCCCGGTGGCGAGCGTCGGTGCCCGGCCCAGCTTGCGGCCGGACGGGTCGCACCACTCCCCGTCGGCCGGGGCTCCGGCGCCGTTGCGGCTGGTGTCGATGACGGCGCCGAGCGAGGCGGGGCCGCCGAGGGCGTCGAGGACCTGGCGGTCGTAGGCGATCTCGTCGGGCGTGGTGTGGAAGTTGGAGACGTTGCTGAAGACGCCGTCGGAGGATGTGGTCGAGGCGGCGCCGGCCCGCTTCAGCAGGGCCGCCTGCTTGCCGGGCGCGTTCCAGCCGGAGTGGCCGGCGTCGTAGTAGACGCGTGCCCTGGGGTTGGCCTCCTTGAGGACACGGCCCGCACGGGCGAGGGAGGCGAAGCGGTCGGCACGCGCCCCTTCGGAGAGACACTCGGACTGGGCGATGGAGTCGGGTTCCAGGACGACGATGACGTCGCCGGAGCCGAGCCCGGCGGCGAACCTGTCCATCCAGGCGTCGTAGGCGTCGAGGTCGGGTGCGCCGCCCTGGGAGTGCCCGCCGCAGTCTCGGTCCGGGACCGCGTACGGCACGACGACCGGTATGCGCCCCGACGCCGACCCGCCCGAGGTCACCGCGCGGACCCGGGCGGTGATGGTGTCCGGCGTGAAGTCGGCGAACCACACCGCGGCCGGCTGGGCGGCGATCCGGGACTGGATGACGGCGTGGCGCGGGTCGCCGGTGTTGTCGCGGACCCATTCCAGCACCTGGGAGTCGGGGTGGCGGTAGAGGCGTGCGGACACCACGGTCGGCTGCCGTTCACTCCCGGTCCTGGTCGGCGAGGGCGTCGGAGCGGGTTTCCGCTTCGGGGCCGGCGAAGTGGGCTTCGGCGAGGGGGACTTGGTGAGCGACGGGGAGGCGGACGGCAGGAGCGGCAGGGACTCCAGGCTCGGGGAGCGCGTCACCTCGGGCGGTCTGGCCTCGTCGGAGCCCCGTCGTTCGTCGAGGGCGGACATCATGCCGGTCACGGTGCCGACGGCGACCACGACCGAGGCCGCCGCGACCATCGCGCTTCGCCGGGCCGCCCTCCTGCGCGCGGACCTGCGTGCGGCCAGTCGCTGGGCACGTAAGCCTGCCACCGTCGCGCTCCCCCTCCCCCACAGCGAGCGCGTTCCCCCGTTCTGGGGAAGCGCCGGGCCCGCCGACACCCCCGCCAGCCTAAAGCTGCGACTCTGCCCCCATGGCGCAATGCGAACAATTCACCACAGCCGTGGACGCGGTCATCTCCCGTATGCGCGCCCTCGACGCGGCCCTGCCCGACCGCGACGGGGTGGCGGTCTTCAACCGTGTCTACCTCACCGTCACGCAGGCGGTCGACCGGGACATCGACGGCGCCCGGTTCGCGGACGCCCGGGCGGCGATCACGCTGGACGTGCGGTTCGCGGAGCGGTATCTCGCGGCGGTGGAGGCGGCCGAGGACGAGCGGCGCCCGCCCGCCTGCTGGCGGCCCCTGTTCCAGATGCGCCGCCATCCCGGCGTACGACCGTTGCAGTTCGCGCTCGCGGGCATCAATGCGCACATCGGCCACGATCTGGCGCTCGCCGTGGTGGACGCCTGTCGTAGCCTCGGCTGCGAACCCGCCGAGCTGGAGGACGAGTTCGATCGAGTGGGTGATCTCCTCGTCTCGCTGGAGGAGCGCATCCGCGAAGATCTGATGCCGGGCCCCGACCTGCTTCAGATCGCCGACCCGCTGACCCATCTGCTCGGCTCCTGGAGCCTGGAGCGGGCCCGGGACGCCACCTGGTCGACGGCGCGGGCGCTGTGGGCGCTGCGCGGACTCCCGGACGTCGCCGAGGAGTTCACCGGGCGCCTGGACGCGGCGGTGGGCTTCGCGGGCCGCATGCTCCTCACACCGCTGCCGGACTGAGCGGGTCCGGCAGCGGATTCCGCATGAACTCCGGTCAGTCCTCCGGGAGTTCCACCGGTGCGATCTCGTCGTAGACGTCACCCGGACCCGGGTTGGTGGCGTCCGTCGCCCCGCCGAAGTGGTGCATGACGCCCCAGACCGCGTTCAGCGCGGTCTGGACGGCGCCCTCGGCCCAGCCCGCCGTCCAGGAGATGTCGTCGCCTGCGAGGAAGATGCCCCGCTTGTCCTCGGGCAGCCGGTCCTGCATGAAGTGGGTGAACAGGCGCCGCTGGTAGCGGTAGTGGCCGGGCAGGTTGGCCTTGAACGCGCCCATGAAGTAGGGCTCGTTCTCCCAGGAGACGGTCACCGGGTTGCCGATGATGTGCTTGCGGACGTCGACCTTGGGATAGATCTCGCCGAGCGACTTCAGCATGACCTCCATCCGCTCGTTCGCGGACAGCGGCAGCCACTTCAGGCTGTCGTCGCACCAGGTGTAGGAGAGGCAGATGACGGCGGGCTTGTCCGGGCCGTCGTCCAGGAGATAAGTGCCGCGCGTCATGCGGTCGGTGAGCGTCATCGACATGACGTCCCGTCCGGTCTCCTCGTCCTTGTCCAGCCAGAACGGCCGGTCGACGGGCACGAAGAGCTTGCTGGACTCCATGTAGTGGGTGCGCTCGATCGCGGTCCAGTGGTCGATCGGGAAGAGCGAGTCGTCGCAGGCGATCTTCGACAGCAGCATCCAGGACTGGGCGGTGAAGATCGCCGCCTGGTAGGTGCGGATGTCGCCGTTCGCGTCGGTCACGGTGATCCGGTTGCCCGAGGTGCGGTGCAGCCGGGTCACGGCCGGGCGGGGCGCGCCGTTCTCGTGCAGGCCGGCGAGCGAGGTGCCGTAGGACCAGTGGACGATCTTCTCCGGCTCGCGGTCCCAGAGGCGGAGCGGCAGCTGCTGGGAGCCGCCGACGATGCCGCGGTGGTGGTCGTCGGCCTCGGTGTAGACGACGCGCAGGATCTCCAGGATGGAGTTCGGGAAGTCGGTGTCCCAGCCGCCGGTGCCGAAGCCGACCTGGCCGAAGATCTCGCGGTGCCGGAAGGACTTGAAGGCCTCGGAGTCGCAGAGGAAGCCGTAGAAGGTCTGGTTGTCGAGCTTCTCGACGAGCTTCGCCCAGATCTCGCGGATGCGCGGCACGTCCCGCTCGCGCATGGCGCGGTTCATGTCGGAGAAGTCCGCGCCCTCTTCGAGGCACTTGTTCCAGGCGGCGGCGACATCGCGGTAGACCTGCGGGAGGTCGTCGATCGTCTCGGCGTAGTGCGACTCGCCCTTGAGGTCGACGACGGTCGAAGGGGTCGCCTCGGCAAGGGGGTTGGGGAACGGGCTGGTCTTCAGCCCCACCAGGTCGATGTAGTGCTGGAGGGCGGTGGAGGACGGCGGGAAGCGCATCGCGCCCATCTCGGCGGTCAGGCCCTCGGTGCCCGCACCCTCGAAGCCGACGGTGCGCAGCCGCCCGCCGATCTCGTCGGCCTCGTACACGACCGGCTTGAGGCCCATCTTCATCAGCTCGTACGCGGCGACGATGCCGGACAGGCCGCCGCCGATGACCGCGACCTCGGTGCCGTGCGCGGTCGCGGGTATCTGGCCGAGCCCCGCCGGGTGGGCGAGGAAGTCGTCGTACGCGTACGGGAAGTCCGGGCCGAACATGGTGATCGGCGGCTGCTGCTCGTCGGCGTGCTGGACGGCGTTGGGCACCATGGACGTCATGGGGTACGGACTCCTTGCGAGTGCTGCTGGTGAAGGCTGGGGGATTCAGACGAGGGACCCGTAGAGACCGGGGCGGCGGTCCTTCAGGTACGGGTTCGCCTCGCGGGAGGCGGCGAGGAAGACGGGGTCGACGTCAGCGAGGACGAGCTCCGCACCACGCCCGGCGCGGGTGCGGGCGACCCCGTCGGGGCCGGCGAGCGTGGAGAGCCCGACGAACTCGAACTCTCCTTCCTGGCCGACCCGGTTGACGTACGCGACGTACATCTGGTTCTCGAAGGCCCGCACCGGGATCATCGACTCGGCGACGAACTGGAACGGGTGCATCTGCGCGGTCGGCACCAGAAGCAGGTCGGTGCCGGCGAGGGCGTGGGCCCGGACGTTCTCCGGGAACTCGACGTCGTAGCAGATCAGGATGCCGACGCGGAGGCCGTCGAGCTCGGCCTGGACGACCGGCTGCTCGCCCGGCGTGAAGTGGTCGCGTTCGAAGCAGCCGAAGAGGTGGGTCTTGCGGTAGTTCGCCAGCCGGGTGCCGTCGGCGGAGATCAGCTGGGCGGAGTTGTAGACGCTCTCGCCGTCCCGCTCGGGGTATCCGTAGGCGATCGCCAGGCCGTGCCGGCCGGCGATCTCGGCGATCGCGTCCGCGCAGTCGCCGTCGGCGGGCTCGGCGAGGCGGGCGATGTCGTCGCCGATCGCGTACCCGGTGAGGAACATCTCCGGCGCCACCAGCAGCCCGGCGCCCGCGGCGGCGGCACGGCCCGCGGCCTCGTCGAGGACCTTGAGGTTCTCGACGGTCGAGCCGGGGCGGCCGGAGCTCTGGAGCAGGGCGGTGCGCATGCGTGTTCCTCACCGGGCGGAAGGATGGGGGGACCCAATTGGGGCCACAACGACGGTACGGGCGGCTGACCAGGGCGGACAAGAAGGAGCCGTTGCGCGCCGGTGAGCGGTTCGTTGCGTCGGCCGCGGGTCCGGCGGCGATTCGTTGCGCGCCGTCGGGGGGAGGTCCCGTCCTCCTCGGAGCGGAGGGGTGCACGGGTGTCCCCGCCGTGTGGCGGAGGCGGGGTCCGGTCCTCGGTGCGATGTGGTGGGGGCGCGCCGCCGCGAGAGTGGTGACTGTCCGGTTGACCTGCGGAAAGGACCGCCATGAACCGCCGTACGAAGACCGTCGTGCTGTGCTGTGCGCTGCTGATGCTCACCGCCGGAACGGTGGGTCCCGCCGCCACCGCAACGGACGGGCCGCAGGAGCGCGAGGCCGCCGCGCTCACCGGCACAGCCAAGCTGTACCGCTCGGCCGGGGACGACATCACGTTCTCGTTCGACGCGCATCTGGCGGCGAAGGACACCGCCGACCCGACGAAGGCCACCGGCACCTTCGAGTGGAGCCACTACCTGGACGGCGAGGGTGCCCGGGCGAAGGCGAAGGTCGACTGTCTGGTCACCGGCGGCAAGGTGGCCGTCGTCTCCGGGGTCATCACCTCCTCCGATCTGCCGGGCGCCGAGGGCAGGCGGGTCGGCATCACCGTCCATGACGTCGGCCACCGCGACCGGCTCGGCTACAGCTGGGCGGCCACGGGCAGCCCCGTCGAGACGAAGGAGCTGCCCAAGTGCGTGGGCTCCGCCCCCTTCGAGAAGGTCAGGAAGGGGACGGGCGACTTCACGGTCGTGCCGTGGCGGCCCGACTTCTAGTCAGCGCCAGCGCCGTCACCAGGTAGGGGATCGCCAGTATCGCGAAGACCGTGCTGTGTGCCGCGTCCGTGCCGAGCAGCGCGTACGTGCCGAACGTGGCGACCGTGGCCAGCTCGGTGCCGAGGCTCGCCACCGAGGTGAGCGTGGCCCGGCGGGACTCCTCGATGCGGTGCTGGAGACGGACGTCGGCGAGCACCTCGGCGAGCTGGAACCCGGCGAAGGCGAGGCTCACCAGCGCGACCCCGGCCAGGGAGCGGGCGGTGGCGCCGGCGGCCAGGGCGAGGGCGCTGCCCGCGAGCAGCGCGGCGAGTCCGGTCGTGCCGAGGCGTTCGGCCGGTCCGGTCAGGAGGCTGCCGAGGGTGACGCCGGCCCAGATCAGCATGATCAGATAGGGCACGGTCGCCTCGGCGACGCCGATGTCCCGGACCAGCAGCGGGGTGTACTCGTCGAGCGCGCCCCACACCGCGGCGACGGCCGGGACCAGCAGCAGGGCGCCGCGCACCGAGTGGTCCCGGCGGACCTCGGCGAGTCCGGTCCGCAGGGTCGTGGCCCAGCTGCCGTCGCCGGTCTCCGGCCGCACCCGGTGCTCGGGGAACCGGGTCGCGACGGCGGCGGTCAGCACACAGGCCGCGAAGCTCGCGGCACCGACCGCCGCATAGCCTCCCCTTGCGAACACGGGCGCCGCGAGGCCGATGGAGGACACGGTGCCCAGCAGCCGCGCGGCCCTGGCCCGGCCCATCACCCCGGCGTACCGGCCGGCCGCGCCCACCCGGTCCAGCTCGTCGTACACGAGCGCCTCCAGCGCACCGGAGCCGAGCGCTCCACCGGCGCCCCACAGCACGAAGCCGACCGCGAAGGCCCAGTACGACGGGACGACCACCCACAGCGCGAAGCCGACGGCGGTGAGCAGCGGGCCGATCCACAGCAGCCGACGACGCGACACGGTGTCGGCCCAGGCACCCGAGGGCACCTCCAGCACCACACCGGTGATCGACCACAGGGCGAACAGGGAGGAGATCTGCCAGAGGGACAGGCCGGTGTCGGCGAACAGCAGCGCGTACACCGGGTAGAGCAGGACGAAGTCGTCGAGGAACGAGTAGCCGTACAGCGTGGTCGTCAGCCGCCGGACACCGGAGGCGGGCACGCGTGCAGGTGAGAGTGTCATGAGGCCTTCCCGCAGGGACTGTTCGGACGCCGGGGGTACGGCGTCCGAGGCGGCCCTCGGGAGGCACGGCTGGTGGATCAATGTCGCCAGGTCATGGCACCGATGGTAGGCCGGTACGGGTCACTCGCGCAGGGAGAATGTCGTGATCACGGCGGCGTGGTCGGAGGGCCACTCGTTGTGCTCGACGTCCGGCCAGGGGCGCGGCCGGCCGCTGACGCGGGTCTCCGAGTCGAGCACCCGCAGTCCCCGGTGCAGGACGAAGTCGATCCGGTCCTGCGGCTCCGAGCGCCCGCTGCCGTCCTCGTGCAGGGCGTGGATCGGCGACCAGGTGTGGCCGGGGTGGGCGGCCGGGTCCGGGTGGGCCTCACGATAGGAGTCGCGCAGCCCCGCGTCCTGCGCCGCCTTCGTCACCGGCCACTCCACCTCGGGCCAGTCCAGGTGGGAGGGGCTGTTGAAGTCGCCGACCAGGACGACGGGCACGGCGGGGTCGGCCGCCTCCTCGATCCGGCGCAGCGTGTCCCGCATCTGGGCGAGCCGCACCTCCTCGTGGGCGATCAGCTCGGCGGCCGAAAGCCCATCGAAGGAGGACTCGTACGGCCCGTAGGGCGTGTAGTCGAGGTGGGCCGTCCAGATGTCGACCTGCTGCTCCCCGACCTGGATCCGGACCCCGGCCGCCCCGTAGAAGCCGACGTCGGGATCGCCGAAGCGGGCCGTGATCGGGTGGCGGCTGATGACGCCGAGGTTCTCGCCGGCGCGGTGGTGGTACCAGCCGAGGGCGTCGGCGAGCTCCTGGGCGGCGGTGCCGTACGTCTCCTGGAGGCCGACGACGTCGACGCCGGTCTCGGCGATGACCTTGAGCTGCTTGGCCAGGTGGTCGTGGACCTTGGTGCCGCCGTACCAGAGGTTCCAGCTCATGACGCGCAGTTCGGGCGAGGGCAGGGCGGCGGTCGGCAGGGTGCGCAGCCGCTGTGTGGTGACGCCCTCCAGGCTGGGCAGGACGGTCCGTCCGGGTGCCGGCTCGATCGGGGCGAGCGAGGGCACCGCGAGCACCGTGCAGCCGGCCGCCTCCGCCGAGCTGACGCCGGTTCGGGTGTCCTCGACGGCGACGCAGGCCGCCGGGTCGACGCCGAGGGCGCGGCAGGCGGCGAGGTAGGGATCGGGGGCGGGCTTGGTGCGGTCGGTGTCGTCGGCGGTGACGGAGACCGCGAAGCGGCTCGCGCCGAGGGCTTCGAGGACGGTGTCGGCGACGGCTCGGGGTGAGGCGGTGACCAGGGCCGTGGGGATGCCGTCGCGGGCCAGGGCGTCGAGCAGGTCGAGCGCGCCGGGGCGGGGGACGATGCCGCCGCGGACGCGGTCGGCGAACTCGCGGTGGAGTGCGTCGGCGAGGTCGGCGGCCGGCGCGCCGGTGGCCGCGGCCAGCCAGTCGGCGGTGTGCTCGACGGGCCGGCCGAGCACCTCCGCCTCGTCCGCCTCGGTCAGGGCCCGGCCGGCGACCTGCTCCACCGCCTCCCACCACAGTCGCTCGGTGTCGACGAGCGTGCCGTCCATGTCGAACAGGACGGCCTGGAGCGGGAGTCGAGTCACGGTTGTCTCTTTCTTGCGGGGGGGATCAGGTGGGTCGTACGAGGGTCAGCGGCTGCGTTCGGCCACCAGCACGGGCCGCTCCGGCAGCGACACGCTCACCGCGGCGCCCGCGCCGAGCGCGGCCGTCTCATGGGCGGGCAGATCGGCCTTGACCTCGGTGCCGTCGGCGAGCCGTACGGTCAGCCGGGTGGTGGCACCGAGGAACGCGGTGGCGACCACGCGGGCGTCGGAGGCGTCGTCGGCGCGTACGGCCACGGCTTCCGGCCGTACCAGCACGTCGACCTCGGACACCGCGGGCGCGTCGCCGTCGACGGGCAGCCGCCGGCCGAGCACCTCGACACCGCTGTCGACGAGCGTGCCCGGGATCCGGCTCATCGTGCCGACGAACTCGGCGACGAAGGCCGTGGTGGGACGGCCGTACAACTCGGCGGGCGCGGCGCACTGTTCGAGCCGTCCGGAGCGCATGACGGCGACCCGGTCGGCCATGGACAGGGCCTCCTCCTGGTCGTGGGTGACGAACAGGGTGGTGATGCCGAGCTCCTGCTGGAGCCGTCGGATTTCCTCGCGGAGCGTCAGGCGCACCTTGGCGTCCAGCGCCGACAGCGGCTCGTCCAGCAGCAGGACGCGAGGGCGCAGGGCGAGCGCGCGGGCCAGGGCGATGCGCTGCTGCTGGCCGCCGGAGAGCTGGTGCGGGTACCGCTCGCCCTTGTCGGCGAGACCGACCAGCTCCAGCAACTCGGCGGCACGGGCGCGCCGTTCGGCGGTGCGCACCTTGCGCATGCGCAGCCCGAAGGCGACGTTGTCGAGGGCGCTGAGGTGCGGGAACAGGCTGTACGACTGGAAGACCATGCCTGCGTCGCGACGGTGCGCCGGGACCCGGGTGACGTCCTCGCCGTCCACCAGTACCTCGCCGGAGTCGGGGTGCTCGAACCCGGCGAGCATGCGCAGGGCCGTGGTCTTGCCGCAGCCGGACGGGCCGAGGAGGGCGAGGAGTTCACCGGGCCGTACGGCGAGGTCGAGGCCGTCGAGGGCGACCGTGCCGCCGAAGGCGCGGCGCAGGCCGCGGAACTCGACCGTGGCGGCCGTGTCGGCCGTGGCGGCCTTCGGCCGGGGTGCAGTGAGTGTCATCTTCCGGGTCACCTCTGGTCGGATCACTTCTCGGTGGTGGTCGGGGAGGGGGTGCGCCCGCCGACGGCGGCGATGCCGAGCAGCAGCAGCCAGGTCACGAACAGGCTGAGGACGGACACCGCCACGGACATCTGTGCCTGTGAGCCGCCGATGCCGACGATCCAGACGGCGAAGGGCCGGAACTTCAGGATCTGGGCGACCGTGAATTCACCGAGCACCAGCGCCAGCGTGAGGAACGAGGCGTTCAGCAGGGCCCCGCGAAGGTTGGGCAGCACCGCCCGGACCAGCGCCTGCGCCCAGCCGGCGCCGCAGTTGCGGGCCGCCTCCACGAGGGTGGGTACGTCGATCGACCGAAGGCCGGCGTCCAGCGCCCGATACACGAACGGCAGCGCCATCACGGTGTAGGCGAGGACGAGCACGACCGGGAAGTCGGGATTCTGGACCGCCACGAAGGTCTGGAACAGCGGGGTCGTGGAGAAGTACTCGGGCCCCCACTTCAGCACCGTGGCGATGCCCGCGACGAAGGCGATCGGCGGCAGGACCAGCGGCAGCGCGCAGACGATCTCCACGACCGGGCGCAGCCGTCGCGAGCCGAGCCGCAGGGCGACCATCGCGGGCACCATCAGCAGCAGGACCAGAGCGATGGTGGCGGCGGCCAGTTCCAGTGAGAGCAGCAGGCTGGAGACGAAACCGTCGGCGCCGAGGATCTGCTCGTAGACGTCGAAGTTCACCCCCTGGCCCGGTACGTCGACCGTGAAGATCACGGAAGCGGCGAGCGGCAGCAGGAAGTAGACCGCGGCGCACAGCAGGACGACACCGCGCCCGGGGCGGACCTTCCCGACGCCGCGACTGGTCAGGCGAGCCATCGGGCACTCCGTCGTTGCAGGGGCAGGTACACGGCCATCACGAGGCCCGCCACGAGGACCATGTCCAGGCTCAGGGCCAGCGCGACGTTCTCCTGGCCGACCAGGACGTTGCCGGCGAGGGCGTCGGCGATCTGCAGGGTGACCAGCGGGATCGAGCTGCCGACCATGGCGGCCGCGGTGGCGTACGCGGCGAAGGCGCTGCCGAAGAGCAGCACGAAGCCGCCGAGCAGCGAGGGGGCGAGCACCGGCAGCGCGACGTGCCGCCAGTACTGGGCGTTGGTGGCGCCGCTGTTCCGGGCGGCCTCACGCCACTGGGTCCGCAGTCCTTCGAGCGCCGGGGTGATCGTGAGGACCATCAGCGGGATCAGGAAGTACAGATAGGCCAGCGTCAGCCCGGAGAAGCTGTAGAGGCTCCACCCCTTCTCGGTGAGGTCCAGGCGTCGGGTGAGGAAGCCCGAGTTGCCGAGCGTGGCGACGAAGGCGAAGGCCAGCGGGACGCCGCCGAAGTTGGCGAGGACCCCGGAGGCGGTGAGCACGGCCTCACGCAGCGCCCTGGACCGTGAGGTGACCACGGCCTGCGCCAGCAGCAGTCCGCACACCACGCCGATGGCCGCGGAGAAGGCGGAGAGCTTCACGCTGCCGATCAGGGCGGTGAGGTAGGCGCCCTGCATCGAGGCGGTCACATTGGCCACACCGTACGAACCGGCCCCCGTGACCGGGTCCTTGACGGTGAAGGCGCCGTCCAGCATGGCCAGGGCGGGTATCCCGAAGGCGAGCGCCACGAAGGCGAGCAGCGGGACGACGGCGAGCCCGCCCCCGACGCGGCGCCGCCGCCCGGAGGGGGCGGCGGGCGCGGCGGCGTCGGGACCCGGGTGCGCCGGAGCGGCGGGGGCGACGGTCGCGTCGGTCTCGGTCGTCATCCGGAGACAGCCTTGCCCCAGCCCGCACCGAGGACTTCCTTGGCCTTGCTCTGCTGGGCCTCGGTCGGGAAGGCCGCCGTGCCCGAGACCTCGGGCAGCTTGGCCGCGGCGGTCTTGTCAAGCGTGCCGGCCTTCTCCATCGCGGGCATGAGGGCCGGGCGGGCGTACCCCTTGAGCCAGAGGTTCTGGCCCTCGACGCTGTAGAGGTACTCCTGCCAGAGCCGGGCGGCCGCCGGGTGCGGGGCGTCCTTGTTGATGGCCTGTGAGTAGTACTGGGAGAACTTGCCGTCGGTCGGGACGGCGACCTTCCAGTCCAGCCCCTTGGACCGGAACTCGTCGGCGTATCCGGCGTTCAGGTAGTCCCAGTCGATGCTGATGGGCGTCTCGCCCTTCTCCACCGTGGCCGGGGTCGACTCGACCGGCGTGTAGTTGCCGTTCTTCTTCAGCTTGGCGAAGAAGTCGATTCCGGGCTGCAGGTCGTCGAACGAGCCGCCGTTGGCCAGGGCGGCCGCCCAGACCCCGGCGAAGGCCGAACCCGACTTGGTGGGGTTGCCGTTGAGGGCGACCTGGCCCTTGTACTGGGGCTTCAGCAGGTCCTTGAAGGTGGTCGGGCACTGCTTGACGCGCTTCGCGTCGCAGCCGATGGAGATGTAGCCGCCGTAGTCGTTGTACCACCGGGCCTGCGCGTCCTTCTGCGCCGCCGGAATGCCGTCGAACGACGCCACCTTGTAGGAGGCGAACAGGCCCTGCTGGGCCCCGCTCAGCGCGAACGACTGTCCCAGGTCCAGCACGTCGGGTGCCCGGTCCTGGCCCTTCAGCGTGGTGACCGCGCTGATCTCCTCCTGGCTGGCCCCGTCCGGATTGTCGACCTCGACCTTGATGCCGTACTTCTTCTGGAAGCCGTCGATGAGGGCGCCGTAGTTGGCCCAGTCACGCGGCAGGGCGATCGCGTTGAGCTTGCCCTCCTTCTTGGCCGCCTTCACCAGCGCGTCCATGCCGCCGAGGTCGGCGGCGGAGGTGGCCGTGGCAACGCTCTTGCCGTCGGCGGTGGTGGACGCGTTGTCGGGGGCGGCGCCACAGGCGCTCAGGGCGAGTGCGGCGACGACGGCGAGGGCGCCGCCGAGGGCGGGGGTTCTCGACAGGGCTGTGCTCGGCAAAAACGTGGACACGGTTGCTCCAGGGGACGCGCGAGGGTGCAGGAGGTTTCTTGCCCAGGAAAGACATCGAACTTGTCTGAACAAGTTGGCCCCAGTAGGCCCGCCGATGGTGACACGTTCGTGAACACTGGCGAAAGCCTCCACCCCGAATTTGTGCACACTCCTCACCGACACAGATCACCGAACGATCTCGATTAGGCTGGTCACGCTGTGCACAGCAACCGACTCAGAGGGGAAGCATGGCGGCGCGACACGAGGAGATCGCCGACGAACTGCGCCGGGCGATCGACCGCGAGGAGTACACGGTCGGCAGTCTGCTGCCCGCCGAGACGGACCTCGCGGGCCAGTACGGCGTCTCACGCGGCACGGTCCGGCAGGCCGTCGCCGCGCTGACCGCCGAGGGCCTCATCGGCTCACGCCAGGGCGCCCGTCGAGTGGTGCTGGCCAGCCGCCGCAGCCAGAGCTTCGCCGAGCTGCGCAGCTTCGCCCAGTGGGCGCGGGCGATGGGCCGGGAGGCGACCGGCCAGGTGGTGGAGCAGGAGTACCGCCCGGCGACGAAGGAGGACGCCGTACGCCTCCAACTGAGCGCCGGTACCCCGGTGTTGCACGTCCTGCGGGTGCGCGGCCTGGACGGCGAACCGGTGCTGCTGGAGCGCACGGTCTACGCCGACTGGATCTCCCCCGCCGTGGAGGCCATCGAGCCCGACTCCCCGTCCGTCACCCAACGCCTGTACGACGACACGGGGCTGGTCTTCGCCTACGGCGAGCATGTCATCGACGCGGTGGCGGCCGGCGCCCAGGACGCCGAACTGCTCGGCATCCGCCGCACGAGCCCCCTCCTGCGGGTACGACGCGTGACGACGACCCGTGAGGGCCGCCCCGTGGAGTGGTCGGACGACCGCTACCGCTCGGACGCGGTCAGCTTCAGCGTCCACAACTCGATCGACAACAACGCCCTGGCCCGCAAGACGGCCGACTGACGCCCTCCCCCGAACGGCTATACGCCTCCGCCTGCCGGAGGAGGCCACCGCGTGGGCAGGAGGGCGAGACTTCCCCCATGGACGCCACCGACATCCCCGCCCTGCCGTTCGTGGACGAACAGACGACGCTCGTCGAGGCGGACACCGACGCCGTCTGGCAAGAGCTGGCCGCCCTGATGGACGGCTCCCGCGGATTCAAGGTGGCGGTGTCGACCCCGGGCCACGAGCTGGCCTACGTCGGCCGCCACCCGTTCTCGACGTACGCCCTCATCTTCCACCTGGACGAGACGGACGCGGGGCACACCCGCTTGCGGGCCGAGACGAGGGCCGACTTCCCCGGCCGCGCGGGCGCCCTCTACCGACGGCTGGTCATAGGCACGGGTGCCCACGCACTGGTCATACGGCGCATGCTGACGAAGGTCCGCAGAAACGCCGCTCAGGGGCGCGGGGAACTGCGCGACAAGCCCCCACCGGCCCGCAGATAACTCGGCTCTCCCGCGGAGCGCTACGTAGGCGACCCGGAAGAAAACCGCCGCAACAAGGGCGACAGCACGAGCACGGACTTGGTCCGCTCCACGAACGGCTCCCCGGCGATCCGCTCAAGCACCCGCTCGAAATGCCGCATGTCAGAGGCGAAGACCTGCACCACCGCATCCGCCTCACCGGTCACGGTCGACGCGGCCACCACCTCCTGGTACCGCTCCAGCCCCCGCCGGATCGTCTCCGGCGAGGTGTTGTGCCGGCAGTAGATCTCGACGAACCCCTCGGTCTCCCAGCCAAGCGCCGACGGATCCACCCGTACGGTGAATCCGGTGATGGCCCCGGTGGCGCGCAGCCGGTCCACGCGCCGTTTCACGGCGGGCGCGGACAGGCCGACCAGTTGCCCGATGTCCGCGTAGGAGCGGCGGGCGTCCTCGGCGAGGGCGTGCACGATGCGTTCGTCGAGATCGTTCAGCACTGCTGGTGGTTCACTTCACTTCTGACACGGCAAGACGGGAACGGCGATAGCCGTACAGGAAGTAGAACACGAGACCGGCCGCCATCCAGCACCCGAAGACCACCCAGGTCACGGTGTCCAGGCTGAACATGTTGTACGCGCAGAAACCGAAGCCCAGAATCGGCAGCACCGGCCCGAAGGGCACCTTGAACGTCCGCTCCAGCTCGGGCCGCCGGTAGCGCAGCACGATCACCGCGATGTTGACCAGCGCGAAGGCGAACAGCGTGCCGATGCTGGTGGCGTCGACGAGCTTGCCCAGCGGGATGAGGGCGGCGAGGGCACCGCAGAAGAGGGACACGATGACCGTGTTGAGGCGGGGTGCGCCGGTCTTCGCGTGGACCTTGCCGAGCGCCTTGGGCACCAGGCCGTCACGGGACATCGCGAAGAGGATGCGGGTCTGGCCGTAGAGCACGGTGAGGACGACGCTCGCGATGGAGATGACGGCGCCGAGGGCGAGCAGGGTGCCCCAGAAGGTCTGGCCGCTGACGTCGTTCATGATCGCGGCGAGGGAGGCCTCGGAGCCCTCGAACTTGGTCCAGTTCCAGGCGCCGACGGCGACACCCGCGACGAGGACGTACAGCACGGTCACGATGATCAGCGAGAGCATGATCGCGCGCGGCAGGTCCTTCTTGGGGTCCTTGGCCTCCTCACCGGCGGTGGAGGCGGCGTCGAAGCCGATGTAGGAGAAGAAGAGGGTGGCACCCGCGGCGCTCACACCGGCCATGCCGAGCGGCATGAAGTCCTCGTAGTTGCCGGACTTGAAGCCCATGAAGCCGACGGCGCAGAACAGCACCAGCGCGACGATCTTGACGGCGACCATGATCGTGTTGGCCCGGGCGGACTCGCGGACGCCGCCGAGCAGGAACACCATCGCCAGCATGACGACGATCAGCGCCGGCAGGTTGATGATCCCGCCCTCGCCGGGCGCCGAGGACACCACGGACGGGATGGTGACACCTATGGTCCCGTCGAGCAGCTCGTTGAGGTACTCGCCCCAGCCGACGGCGACGGCGGCCACGGACACGCCGTACTCCAGCACCAGACACCAGCCGCAGACCCAGGCGACCAGCTCGCCCATCGTTGCGTACGCATACGAGTACGAGGAGCCCGCGACCGGGATGCTGCCCGCCAGCTCGGCGTAGGACAGGGCCGAGAAGAGCGCCGTGAGGCCGGCGATCACGAAGGCCAGGGTGACGGCCGGGCCGGCCTCGGGGACGGCGTCGCCGAGGACGACGAAGATGCCGGTGCCGAGGGTGGCACCGATGCTGATCATGGTGAGCTGCCACATGCCCAGGGAGCGTCGCAGGGACCCTCCCTCGCCCTGGCCACCCTCGGCGACCAGGTGTTCCACGGGCTTGCGACGCAACAGGCGCGCGCCGACGCCCGGGGACGCGGAGGCGGCGGTCTGGCTCTGGTTCTGCGGTGGTGCGCCTTGGTCGAGCACGCGTGGGCTCCTTTTCGCTGCCAATCAGGGCGGCGGGAACCGACGGCACCCCCACGAGCAGGGACCCACCGAGCGGGGTTCCCGCCACGCCACGTACGAGGCGACAGCCTATGAGGAGCGGCGTTGCTGGTGAAATGCAGCAACCTTGCGCATGCCCGCAAGATCATTGCGTTCCTGGGGGCTGGGTGGGTGTTCGTTGCGCGGCGGCTTTCGACCGTTGCGCAGGGCCCCTTCAGAGGGCCTTGACCAGGAACACGCAGGGATCGGCCTGCTCATGGCGTACGCCGTCGGCGTCCAGGTACGCCCAGCGGTCCAGGTAGGCCACCGTGGGCAGATATCCGAGCCGCGCGTACAGCGCCGCCGCACCCGGGTTGTCGTCGCCGACACCGAGGCCCATGACGCCGATCCCGCGCTCGCGGGCCAGCCGCTCGGCGGTGTGCACCAGCGCGGTACCGATGCCCTGGGAACGCAGCGACTCCGGCCACACGAAAAGGCCGTTGAACTCCGGGCACCCGGGCTGCGCCGCCCGCACCTCCGGCGCCTCGCACCCGGTCCAGCGGACCTCACCGTGGCCCACGGGCCGGCCGTCGAGCCACGGAATCAGGTACGTGCCGCGCCCCGCCTCCTGCCGGGCGAAGCGGGCGGCGTGATCGCCGTCAACGCTGTGCGACGGCATGAAGCGGTCCAGCACCTCGATGTCCTCGGCCCTGCAAGCGGTGATCTCCATGCTCCGACGGTAGAGGCCGGACCCGCGAAACGGCCCCCGATTTTCCCGGCGAACGGGAGAACGGGGGCCGTGGGCAAGGGAGTTGGCGTCAGCTCCAGCTGGCGTGCAGCGGCTTGCCCTCCGCGTAGCCGGCGGCGCTCTGGATGCCGACGACGGCCTTGTCGGCGAACTCCTCCAGGGAGCCGGCGCCCGCGTAGGTGCAGGACGACCGGACACCCGCGATGATCGAGTCGATCAGGTCCTCCACGCCGGGGCGGTCCGGGTCGAGGAACATACGGGAGGTGGAGATGCCCTCCTCGAAGAGCGCCTTGCGGGCGCGATCGTACGACGACTCGTCCGACGTACGGTTGGCCACGGCCCGCGCGGACGCCATGCCGAACGACTCCTTGTACAGCCGCCCGCTGGAATCCTGCTGCAGGTCACCCGGCGACTCGTAGGTGCCCGCGAACCACGAGCCGACCATCACGTTGGACGCACCGGCCGCGAGCGCCATCGCGACGTCGCGCGGGTGCCGGACACCGCCGTCGGCCCACACGTGCTTGCCGTACTTCTTCGCCTCGGCGGCGCACTCCAGCACCGCCGAGAACTGCGGCCGTCCGACACCGGTCATCATGCGGGTCGTGCACATGGCACCCGGCCCGACGCCGACCTTGATGATGTCGGCACCGGCCTCGATCAGATCCCGCACACCCTCGGCGGCGACGATGTTGCCCGCGGCGATCGGCACCTGCGGGTCGAGCGCCCGCACGGTCCGGATCGCGGCGATCATCGACTCCTGGTGGCCGTGCGCCGTGTCGATGACCAGCGTGTCCACGCCCGCGTCGAGCAGCTGCTTGGCCTTGCCCGCCACGTCGCCGTTGATGCCGACGGCGGCCGCTATGCGCAGCTTGCCGTTGGCGTCCACGGCCGGCGTGTACAGGGTGGCGCGCAGGGCGCCCTTGCGGGTGAGGATGCCGACGAGGCGGCCGTCCTTGTCGACGGCGGGGGCGTAGCGCCGGTTGTGGTGGTCGAGGGTGTTGAAGGCCTCGCGCGGGTCGAGGTCCGCGTCGATGATCAGCAGATCCCGGGACATGACCACTTCGAGCTGCGTGAAGCGGTCCACGCCGGACAGGTCGGAGTCGGTGACGACACCGATCGGCTTGTGGTCCTCGTCGACGACCACACCGGCGTTGTGCGCCCGCTTGGGCAGCAGGGCCAGCGCGTCGGCGACGGTCTGGTGCGGGGCCAGCACGATCGGGGTGTCGAGGACGTGGTGGCGGCTCTTCACCCAGCTGATGACGTCGGTCACGACCTCGATCGGGATGTCCTGCGGGATGACCACGAGGCCGCCGCGCCGGGCCATCGTCTCGGCCATACGGCGGCCCGCGATGGCGGTCATGTTGGCGACGACCAGCGGGATCGTGGTGCCCGTGCCGTCCGGGGAGCTGAGGTCCACGCCCTGCCGCGAGCCGACGGCGCTGCGGCTCGGGACCATGAAGACGTCGTCGTACGTCAGGTCGTACGGGGGCTGGATGTCGTTGAGGAAACGCACGTGCTGCACATCCCAGTCGATCAGAGGTGGCCCCCGGACAGGTCAGCCAGGGGGAAGAGCACGTACTTCATTGTCCCATGCTGACCGGAATGCGATGCACGGTCACATCGTCCAAGCAGGTCAGAGGCTCACTGGGAGGATCCTCCAAGAGCGAGCAGCACGGAGAGCGCCGACGTGCGGTCCACCGCCTCGGAGAACACCTCCTGGGCGGTCTCCCACTCGTCGGGCCGCGCCTTCGCGTACGGCCGCCAGTTCCGTACGACGACCCGCAGCCCCTGCTCGACGGCGTCTTCCGGCCACACCGTGCGGTCGGAGAGGGAGTCGGCCAGCGCGTCCCAGTTCCGCCCGAACCAGTCGGGCAGCCGCAGGTCGCGGGCGCAGCGGTCCATCAGGCCCGCCTTGTCCGTGACCCCGTCGAGGTCGAGCGTGACCACGAGCTCCGTCATAGCTGTTCCGCCCCGTCGTAGTGATCGTCGATGAAGAAGGTCGTTCAAGAAAGTCGTTGAAGACGGTCTCTGAAGAAGCTCTCCGAAGAAGGGGGTGGCCGCGGCCACCCCCTTCTGAAGCTCCGTCAGTTCCCGTCCGGATCGGACCTGTTGAGCGCCGGCTTCGGTGTCGCCCCCGCCGCCAACAGCACGTCGGCCGCCGAGGTGTCCGTCACCAGGCTGGTGACGAGCCCCGACCGCAGCACCGCGTCGATCGCGGCCGCCTTGCGCGCGCCGCCCGCGATCGCGACGACCTCCGGGATACGGCGCAGCTGGTCGGCCTTGACCGTGATGCACCGTTCCCCGAGGTCCCGTCCGACCCGGCGCCCCTCGGCGTCGAAGAGGTGCGCGGACATCTCGGCGGCGACGCCGAGCGAGGCGTAGTGGGCCCGCTCCTCGTCGCTGAGCATGTCGTGCACCGTCGAGATGCCGGGCTCCCAGGAGCCGATGGAGACGCAGGCGACGGTGACCTTGTCGAAGTACTCGAAGGCCCGGGCGATCCCCGTCTGGTGGCGCAGCGCCGCCGCGGTGGCCGCGTCCGGCAGCAGCATCGGCGCGTAGATGGGGTGCGCGTCGCCGCCGGAGACCTGCGCGGCCCGTCGTACGGCCTCCACCGAACCGCGCTCGGCGGTCCCGGCGTCGTACACACCCGTCAGCTGGACCACGGTGCACGGCGGCAGCCGGTCCAGGGCCGCCGCCATGTGGATGGTGGACCGGCCCCACGCCAGTCCCAGCACATCTCCCTCGTTCACCAGCTCGCCGAGCAGGTCGGCGGCCACTTCTCCCAGGTTCTCGGGGTCGGGCGTCTCCTCGGCCTCGGCCGGCGACTCGACCACGACGGCATGCCTGAGGCCGTACCGGGCGCGCAGGGCGTCCGAGCGATCGGCGTCCAGCTCGGCCGGGACACGGATCTCGATGCGCACGAGATCCCGTTCAAGAGCGGTCTCCAGGACCCGGGCCACCTTGAAGCGGCTGACGCCGAACTCCTCGGCGATCTGGATCTTGGATTTGCCCTCAAGGTAGAAGCGGCGGGCCATGGCCGCCGCCTGCACCAGCTCAGCGGGTCCCATCCGCATGGCTGACCGGCCCGCCGACATACCCGACACGGCGATCTCCTCACTGCTGTTCACATTCTGGATTCGCCGTTCATCCTTGCAGATTCGGCGCTCTTGATCCGCCCTGATGGGCGCCGTTCACGTTCCCTTGGCTCAGTGGTCGCATGCCCAGGCGGCGGTCTGCGTGACCGCCTCCGCCTGAGCACGCAGCGCGCGGACCGCTTCGGCCGGGTCCTCGGCCCCGTACACCGCCGAACCGGCGACGAAGACATCGGCGCCCGCCTCGGCGCACTGCTCGATGGTGGAAGCCGCGACGCCGCCGTCCACCTGGAGCCACAGCTGAAGGCCGTGCTTGCTGATCAACTCGCGGGTGCGGCGAATCTTCGGAAGCATGATGTCGAGAAACGCCTGACCACCGAAGCCCGGCTCGACCGTCATGATCAGCAGCATGTCGAGCTCGGGCAGCAGATCCTCGTACGGCTCGATGGGCGTCGCGGGCCTCAGCGCCATGGAGGCGCGGGCACCCTTGGCCCGGATCTCCCGGGCCAGCCGCACGGGTGCGGCGGCGGCCTCGACATGGAAGGTGACGGAGGAGGCCCCCGCTTCCACGTACTGGGGCGCCCACCGATCGGGGGCGTCGATCATCAGATGGCAGTCCAGCGGGGTGTCCGTCGCACGGGCCAGAGACTCTACGACCGGCACGCCGAGCGTGAGGTTCGGGACGAAATGGTTGTCCATGACGTCGACGTGGAGCCAGTCGGCTCCTTCGACCGCCTTCGCCTCGTCAGCGAGGCGGGAGAAGTCGGCGGACAGGATGCTGGGATTGATCTGCGCGGCCATGACCCAAGCCTGCCATGCCGGAGCACGAATGTTCGCGCCGGTACAGACCTAAGACGTTCATCGGATGTTGTGTTCGGGTCGCGCGTGCCATGCTTGGCCGCCGATCGGATCGTTGTGCGGCTGCGGGGGTGGCCATGACGGAGATCCAGGAGAAGAAGCATCAGACGCAGCCGGGACAGCGGGGCATCGCGCATCTGGTCTGCGGGCGACGCGCCAAGTGGGTGGTGCTCGTCCTGTGGCTGGCGGCGCTGTTCCTGACGGCGCCCTTCGCCCAGAAACTCACCGACGCCCAGGACAACGACGCGGCCTCCTGGCTGCCCGGCTCCGCCGAGTCCACCCAAGTCCTGGAGATCTCCGAGAACTTCAGGCCGGAACAGATACCGGCGGTCGTCGTCTACGCCCGTGACGGCGGCCTGACGGCACAGGACCGGGCGGCGATCACCGAGGACGTGGCCCGGCTGAAGCAGCTGACCGACCACGGCGTCCGGGGCGCCGAGACCCGGGGCCCGGTCCTCGACCGGCAGATCGACCCGCGCGCCGCCCAGGTCCAGGTGCCGATCACGATGGACGAGCAGGGCTGGGAGCGCATCGCACCCGCCGTCGACTCCATCAGGGACATCGTCGGCACGGGCGGCGCCGGGCTCGCCGTGCACATCACGGGCCCGGGCGGCACGTCCGCCGACTTCTCCGAGGCCTTCGAGGGCATCGACTCCACCCTTCTCGTCTCGGCGATGGCGGTCGTCATCGTCATGCTCCTGATCACCTACCGAAGCCCGACCCTGCTCCTGGTCCCGCTCGTGTCCGTGATCGCCGCCCTCTTCACCGCGCAGGCCATCATCTACTTCCTGGCGCAGCACGCGGGCCTCACCGTCAACGGCCAGAGCGCCGGCATCCTCACGGTCCTGGTCTTCGGCGCGGGCACGGACTACGCACTCCTTCTCGTGGCCCGCTACCGGGAGGAACTACGCCGTCACGAGGACCGCCACGAGGCGATGGCCCTCGCCCTGCACCGCGCCGGCCCGGCGGTGATCGCCTCCGGCCTGACCGTCGTCCTGAGCATGCTGGTGCTGCTGGCGGCGGAGATGAACTCGACGCGCGGCCTGGGCCCGGTCGCCGCGATCGGCGTGGCGGTCGCCCTGATCGCCATGATCACCCTCTTCCCCGCCCTTCTCGTCATCTTCGGCCGCTGGATCTTCTGGCCGGTGATCCCGCACCTGGGCACGGAGAACCCGGAGAGGCGAGGCATCTGGGCCCGCATGGGCCGCCGTATCTCCCACCGCCCCCGCATGGTCTGGGTGGTCACCGCCATCGCCCTGGCGGTCTGCTCCCTCGGTCTGATCCAGCTGCGCGCCGAGGGCCTGAGCAACGCCGACGCGTTCACCGACAAGCCGGACTCGATCACCGGCCAGGAGGTCTCCGCGCGCTACTTCCCGGCGGGCAGCGGCGACCCGCTGGTCATCGTCAGCAACCAGGCGCAGGCCGTGCAGGTGGGCCGCGCGGTGGCCGGGACCGAGGGCGTCGTCCCCGAATCCCTCGGCCTCCCACCGGGCACGAAGCCCTCCTACGACGGCAAGGTGCTCTTCGAGGCGACGATGACCGCTCCCGCCGACAGCGAGTCCGCGAAACAGACCGTCGACCGCGTACGGGACGCCGTGCACGCGGTGCCGGACGCCGACGCCCAGGTGGGCGGCGGTACGGCGGCCCTCCTGGACATGGACAGGGCGACCACGCACGACAACATACTGATCATCCCGTTGGTCCTGCTGGTCGTGCTCCTGATCCTCTGCGCGCTGCTCCGCGCCCTGATCGCCCCGCTCCTGCTGATCGGCACGGTGATCCTGTCGTTCACGGCCGCCCTCGGCATCAGCGCGCTGGCCTTCCGCCACCTCTTCGACTACGCGGGCGAGACGACCGACTTCCCGCTCTTCGTCTTCGTCTTCCTGGTGGCTCTGGGCATCGACTACAACATCTTCCTCACGACCCGCATCCGCGAGGAGGCAGCCCACCAGGGCACCCGCCCCGGCGTGGTCACCGGCCTGGCCGCCACGGGCGCGGTCATCACCTCCGCCGGCCTGGTCCTGGCCGGCACCTTCGCCGCCCTGGGCACCCTCCCCATGGTCGCCTTCGCCGAGATCGGCTTCACGGTCGCCCTGGGCGTACTCCTGGACACGTTCATCGTCCGCTCGGTACTGGTGACGTCGCTGTTCCTGGACGTGGGCCCGAAGGTGTGGTGGCCGCACCGGCTGGCGCGGGAGGACGGAGGCGGGGCGACGGCACGAGAGCTGCCCCCGGAGAGCGCCACACAACGGGGCGAGCAACCGGGCCTCGGCGGCTGACCGGGCCTCAGCGCACCTTCCGCATCAGCGCCAGGTACATCGCATCAGTCCCGTGCAAGTGGGGCCACAACTGCACATCAGGCCCCTCCCCGAGATCCGGCACCCCGGGCAGCAACGGCCGAGCATCGATCAGCTCGAACTCGGACCGCTGCTTGAGAACGTCGTCCACGACCGCCCGGGTCTCGGCAAGATGCGGCGAACAGGTGGCGTACCCCACGACACCCCCGACCCGTACCGAGTCGAGCGCATTGCGCAACAACTCCCGCTGCAGCGGCCCAAACCCTTCCAGGTCCTCCGGCCGCCGCCGCCAACGTGCCTCGGGCCGCCGTCGCAACGCCCCGAGCCCGGTGCACGGCACATCCACCAGCGCCCGGTCGAAACTCCCGGCCCGCCAAGGCGGCCGCGTCCCGTCAGCGGCGATCACCTGATACGGCCCGGGATTGCCGTGCAAAGCCTTGGCCACCAGCCCCGCCCGATGCGGCTGCTTCTCGGACGCGAGGAGCATGGCCCCCCGCTCGGCGGCGAGCGCACCGAGCAGCGCCGCCTTGCCTCCGGGCCCGGCACACCCGTCCAGCCACCTGGCGTCGGCCCCGTCGAGCGGAGCGTTGGCGAGAGCAAGGGCAACCAACTGGCTCCCCTCGTCCTGCACACCCGCACGCCCCTCCCGTACGGCCTCGATGGCTCCCGGCTCGCCTCCCTCGCTGAGCCGCACGGCATACGGTGACCAGCGCCCCGCCACCGCGGCGTCCTCCGCGAGCAGTTCCTCGGTGGTCGCCCGGCCCGGCCGCGCGACCAGCGTCACCTCGGGCCGTTCGTTGTCGGCCTCCAGCAGGGCCTCGATCCCGGCCCGACCGCCGCCCAGCGAGTCCCACAGCGCACCGACGACCCAGCGCGGATGCGAGTGCACGACGGCGAGATGGTCCTCGGGATCCTCGTCGTAGGGCGGAGCGACCCGCTGGATCCACCCGTCGAGATCGTCCTGGGCGACCTTCCGCAGCACGGCGTTGACGAACTTGGCCCGCCCGTCGCCGAGCACGACCCGGGCGAGCTCGACGGACGCGGACACGGCGGCATGCGAGGGAATCCGCGTCCCCAGCAGCTGATGCACACCAAGGCTCAGCACATCGAGCACCGGCGGGTCGACCTCCCGCAACGGCCGGTCCACACACGCGCCGATGACGGCGTCGTAGGTCCCCTGCCGCCGCAGCGTCCCGTACACCAGCTCGGTCGCGAGCGCGGCGTCCCGCCCGTCGAAGTCGCCCTTCTCCCGCGCCTTCCTCAACAGCGGCGGCAGCACGAGGTTGGCGTACGCGTCCCGCTCGTCCACGGCGCGCAGCGCCTCGAAGGCGAGGAGACGGACGGGGTCCTTCTTGGGCCGTCGGTAGGGCTTGCCGGGCCGACCGGGCCGACGGGTGGTGTCGCTCACGAAAAAGGTGCTCCGGATTGCTGGATGAGATGTACGACCAGCCTACGTCGCAGCTCCGGCCCGGCGTACGGCCGGTTACGCCCCGAGCCGCTCGTCGTCGCCGATCCGCACGCCCCGCGCCCAGTCCGCGGCCCGCATCGGCTTCTTGCCCTGCGCCTGTACCCACAGCAGCTCGACGGCGTACGACCCGGTTCCGACGTACACGTTGTTCTTCCCGACGGACAGCTCACCGGGCGCGAGATCGTCCCGCCCCGGCACCGGCTGCACCTGGATCAGCTTGAGCCGCTCACCGCGGAAGACGGTCCAGGCACCCGGCGCGGGGGTGCACCCGCGTACGACACGGTCGACGCGCAGTGAGGGCGCGCTCCAGTCGATGTGGGCATCCTCGACGTTGACCTTGGGCGCGAGGGTGATGCCGTCGGACGGCTGCGGTACGGCCTTGAGCGTGCCGTCCTCGATCCCGTCCATGGTCGCGGCGAGCAGCCCGGCGCCCGCGAAGGCGAGCCGGGTCAGCAGGTCGCCGCTGGTGTCGGTGGTCCGGACCGCCTCGGTGACGGTGCCGTAGACGGGCCCCGAGTCGAGCCCCTCCTCGATGAGGAAGGTGGAGGCCCCGGTGATCTCGTCCCCGGCCATGATGGAGTGCTGCACGGGAGCGGCCCCGCGCCAGGCGGGCAGCAGCGAGAAGTGCAGATTGACCCAGCCGTGGGCCGGGATGTCGAGGGCGACGCGCGGCAGCAGGGCACCATACGCGACAACGGGGCAGCAGTCGGGCGCGATCTCCCTGAGCCGCTCCAGGAACTCGGGGTCCCGGGGCTTGGCGGGCTTGAGCACCTCGATCCCGGCCTCCTCGGCCCGCTCGGCCACCGGACTCGCCACCAGCCTGCGCCCACGCCCGGCCGGCGCGTCGGGCCGCGTGACGACGGCGGCCACGTCGTGCCGCCCGGAGGCGATCAGGGCGTCCAGAGCGGGAACGGCGACCTCGGGGGTACCGGCGAAGACAAGCTTCATGGGTGGGCACGGGCCTCTCGGACGGGGTTGGCTGGGGCAACGCACAAGTCTATGTCCGCACTGCGCAGGGGCTCATCCAGCCTCTCGGCCAACTGGAAACGGCTGGGAACGGGGAGCGCGGGACGTGCGCGGGTGGTGCGCGGGCGGTCAGCGGGCCGAGGCCGAAGGCGTCGAGGCGCGCACCCCCACCCAGGGGCGTAGGCATATGCCCACACGCCCCCATTGCGTGACCCGCGGACCACTCCCGCGTTGGTCAAGAAAGAGTTGACCACAACGGGCCGCACGCGCCGTACCCGCGGCCCTCTCCTTTTCAACGCCGGTTCGAGAGGCTTGTTCATGGCCGACCACGCAACCCACGACGCCCAGGCTCGGGCCAGCCTGCACTTGCTGGTGCGGGACATCGAGCGGGTCCGCCGGCAGGTGGACGCACTGCGCACGCTCACCGCGCAACTGGGCAACGTCTACCGCCCGCGCCGCTCCGGTCCCTCCACGGGCTTCGTCGTCTACGGACGCGCCCCCGCCCCGACGGTCCGTCTCGCCCAGGAGCTGCGGGACAGTGTCGAGACCCTGGTCACGGCGGCCGTGGACTTCGACCGCTCACTCGGCTTCTCCTGGGACGCGGTGGGTTCCGCCCTCGGCGTCACCAAGCAGGCGGTCCACCGCCGCTACGGCGCGCGCCGCGCCGCCACCCAGGCGGCAGCCGAGGCCGAGCGCACGACCGATCCCACGGGAACCCGCACGGTCAACGTCACCACCGCCCTTCCCACGGTGCCGACGGTCCCCGCGGCGCGCTCCATGCCGACGCAGCCCACGGCAGGCAGCCCCGGCCTCCGCGACGAGGCCAGGCCCACGGCCTTCCCCGGCCCTCGCAACGGCTGACGCCGCCCCTCTCTCTGCCCTCCCGGAGCGCACCCGGGAGGGCAGAGCCATGCCGGGCGACAGAAACACGGGGCGGGGGCCGGGTTGGCGGAACCCGAGGAGACGGAAAGCGGGAGGAGGGGAGGCGGTGGACGAGAGAGGGCCGGGAGGTGGGGAGGCAGGAGAGGGAGGGGGCCGGAGGGCCGGGAGGCGGTAGGCGGTAGGCGGTAGGCGAGAGGGCGGCCGGGAGGCGGGGAGCCGGAGAGGCGAGAGGGAGCCGGAGAGTGGAGGCGGCAGGCCGAGAGGCGGTAGGCGAGAGGTGGTAGGCGAGAGGGGGGCCGGGAGGCGGCGAGCCGGAGAGGCAAGCGGGAACCGGAGAGTGGAGGCGGTAGACCGAGAGGCGGTAGGCCGGAAAGCAGGAGCCGGGACGCGCTCAACACCTGGCACCAACCCGGCGCCCGCCACCCAGCACCCCGCACTTAGCAACCGGCAACCGGCAACCGGCAACCGGCAACCGGCAACCGGCTACCGGCTACCGACCAGCGTCCGGCGACCAGCGACCAGCGACCAGCGACCAGCGACCAGCTCACCCAATATCAGGCGGATCGATCCGGATCCGAACCCGCACCACAGCCTCCCCACCCCCGCTTGCACCGCCGCCACCGCTTCCACCGCCGCCACCGCTCCCGCCCCCACGGGCCATCCGCGCAGCCTGCGCGACCTTCAACGCGGACGCCAGCGCAGCGCCCCGCCCCGGCGGCACCCGGATCAGCACCCGGTCCCACTGCTCCCCGGGCGGCGGCGCTCCCACCCGGCGCGGTCGCCCCACCGGCGTGACAGGCACCGGCACGGGCCCCAACAGCTCGGCCTCCGGCGGCAGTTCGGCCGTACGGAGGAACTCGGCGACCGCCTCCCCCGGCCCGGCCACGGAGGCCATCCGGGACACCGGTGGGAACCCCAGCTCGGCCCGCTCGGCAAGCTCCCGCACCGCGTGCCCGACGGGATCCCACCGCACCAGCGCCTGCACGGGCCGCAGCGTGGGCTCGGCGACGACCACCACCGTGCCGCCGGCGCCCTGTGGCCGTACCAGCGAGGCGGCCCCGATCCAGCGCCGTAGCGCGTCCTCCCCCGCCCGCAGATCGGGCCGCCCGAGCATGGCCCAGCCGTCCAGCAGCAGGGCGGCCGCATACCCGCCCTCGGCGACGGGCTCGGCCCCCGGCGTGCTGACGACCAGCGAGGGCGTCCCCGGCACGGTGTCCAGCACATGCTCACGTCCGGAGGTCCGCACCGGAACGGCGGGAAAGGCCCGCCCCAGCTCCTCTGCGGTCCGCCGCGCACCCACCACCTGAGCCCGCAGCCGAAACCCACCGCAGTCCGGACAGTGCCAGGCGCCCTCGTCACGCCCGCACCACCCGCACCGCAGATCGGCCCCGGAGCCCTGCGCCTCCAGGGGCCCGGAACAGTGCCGGCACCGAGCGGGCGCCCGGCAGTTGGCACAGGCCATCCGCGGCACGTATCCCCGCCGGGGCACCTGCACGAGCACCGGCCCGTGCCGCAGCCCTTCCCGCACCGCCTGCCAGGCAAGGCTGGGCAACCGGGCGGCCCGAGCGGCCTCGTCCCGCGCGAGATCGCCGTCCCCCACGGTCCGTACGAGCGGAGCCGCGCCCCGCACCTGTTCCCGCCCGGCGACGAGCGGCCGGGCCCAACCGCTCTCCACGAGCTGGGCGGCCTCGACGGTGCAGCTCCAACTCCCCAGCAGAAAGCCGCACTTGTCCTGGGCGGCCCGCAGCAACAGCACTTCGCGCGCGTGGGGCTGCGGGGCGTGCTGCTCGCTGTGGCTGTCGTCGCCGTCGTCCCAGAGGGCGACCAGGCCGAGGTCCCGTACGGGCGCGAACATGGCGGCCCGAGTCCCCACGACCGCCCGCACACTCCCCCGCCGCACCGCGAGCCACTCCCGATACCGCTTCTCGGGCCCGGCGTCGGCGGTCAGCACCGCATGCCGCCCCTTGCCCATCAGCGAGGTCAGGGCGGCGTCGACCCGCGCGACAGCCCGTCCGTCCGGCAGCACGACGAGCGCTCCCCGCCCGGAGGCCAGCGTCGCGACGACGGCCCGGGCCAGCTCCTCACTCCACTCGGGCCCGGGCAACGCATTCCACACGGCACGCGGCGCGCCCCCGGAGGCGAGCGCCTCCAGGAACCCGGCCCCCCGCTCGTACCGTCCCCAGGACCCCACCTCGGGCCGACCGGGCGCCGAAAGCGGCTCCGGCGAAGGCTTCTGCTCGGCCCGCGCGCTGCGCGGGGGCACGGCCAGCTGCAGCACATCGGCAAGCCCACCGGCGTACCGATCGGCGACGGCCCGAGCCAGCCCCAACAGCTCATCGCTCAACACCTGCTCGGGCGAGACAACTTGTGCAAGGGCCGCCAAGGGCCCGGAGTACTCGGACTCGGCAACCCGCTCGACGAGGAACCCGTCGATCAGCCCTCCGCCCTCACGCCGCCCCTCCCGCACCCGGTGCCGTCCGGCCCCGAACCGCACCCGCACCCGCACCCCGGGCTGCGCGTCCGCGTCCAGCTCCTCGGGCACGGCATAGTCGAAGTACCGATCAAGATGCAGCACACCCTTGTCGACCAGTACCCGCGCCACGGGCAGCTCCTTGGCCAGCGCGGCCCCCCGCCAGGTCCGCGGCTTGGCCCTCGGCACATCGGCCTTCCGCACGCTCTCCCGAATGAGCGCAAGCTGCTCGGGCGGCGCCCCCTCGGCCCCACCACCCGACTGCCCGTTCTCGCTGCTCACGCTTGCATTCTTACCAAACCCCACTGACAACCGGCGTCCGCCGGAGATCAGCTCGGCCGCCGGTCACATACGCCCGCACGAACCCACAAGCCCGCCCTGCCGGCCATTTCCGATCACCGATTCGGCCCGAAACGATCATCGAGGCTTGAATCCGCCCTCCACCGGTATCAGAACTGGAAACAGGAAACTCCGCCGACCGCCTTGCCGGAGCGTCGCGCTCGGCCGACGCTGAATCGCGACGCCGGACGCCCAGCACAGTGGCCGCGTCGGCATGAAGGGGGATCACATGCTGGAGCAGCCACCTGTGTTCGGTGCCGAACTGCGCCGCTTACGGATGTCGGCCGGGTTCACGCTGACGCAGTTCGCCTCCTCGGTGCACTACAGCAAGGGGCAGATCAGCAAGATCGAGACGGGGCAGCAGCGAGCGACACCCGAGTTCGCCCGGCTGTGCGACGTGGTGCTGGACACCGGCGGCACGCTGGAGGCCCTCGCCCCCAAGCGCACCCGTCGTCGTCCCGGTCAGTTCCCCGTCCCCGACCAGGCAGGAGTCATGCGCGAGATACCACCCGAGCGTCCGGGCGACGCTCCTTCGCCGCCGCCTTCCCGACGGCAGCTGATGGCCGCCGGCGCCATGTCCGTCTTCGGTATCGGACCCACCGCGCCCCCGCCCCCTGCGCCCTCCGACCGGCCGCTGCTCGACGCCTATCGCACTCTGTTCGACCAGTACCGGCGCATCGGCCAGATGTCGTCACCGAGGGCCCTGCTGCCGACGCTGGCCGAGCAGACGAGCGCGCTGCGGGGGTTGGCCGCACGAACCAGTGGCCGTACGGCAGCGGGCCTGCTGAACCTGGCGGCGCGCTTCGCGGAGTACACGGGCTGGATGGCGCAGGAGGCAGGCGACGAAGCGGAAGCCGCACGCTGGACCAGCCATGCCGTGGACCTCGCCGAATCGGCGGGCGACCGTCAGTTGGCGTCGTACGCCCTGGTCCGGCACGCACTGATCACCTACTACCGAGGGGAGTCGACCGACACCATCGACCTGGCCGAAGGGGCGCTGAGCAGCGGCCTTCCGCCTCGTATCCGCGCCCTGGCGGCGCAGCGCGTCGGCCAGGGGCACGCCCTGGGCGGCGACCACGACGCCTGCATGCGCCGTCTCGACCAGGCCCGTGACCTCTTCGGTCGGGCCGCCGCCGAGACATCCGAGTCCGGCGCCCCCGTTCTGGGTCCGACGCACCTGAGCGACCCGGTGTCCCTGGTGAGGGGCTGGTGTCTGGTGGATCTCGGCCGGCCTCGGCAGGCGGCCGAGATCCTCGATGTCGAGTGCGCCCGTCTTCCGGCGCACGCCCTGCGGAACCAGGCACGCTACGGCGCCCGGCGTGCCCTCGCCCACTCCTTGGCCGGAGAGATCGATCACGCCTGCGAGCTGACCGGTCACCTGCTGCGGAACACGGCCTGCGTGGGCTCCGAGACCATCGCGACCGACCTGCGCCGTCTCTCCCGCGTCCTGGCCCGGCACCCCCGCCGTCCCGCCTACCAAGCGGTCGCGGCCCCGCTCACCGCCGCCCTCACCCCGCCGGAACTCTGACCGGCACCCTCCCGTCCCCAGACAGAGAGGTCATTCCGTCATGCCCGAAATCTTCATCAACTACCGCACCGGCGACGGCGAACAGGCCGCGGCGACCCTGGACAACGCACTCCGTGCGCGCTTCGGCGACGGCCACGTCTACCGCGCCAGCCGCTCGATCGCGCCCGGCGACGCGTTCGACCACGACCTGGTCAACAACGTACGCCGCAGCTCCGTCCTGCTCGCCCTCATAGGCAACCACTGGCTGGACAAGCCCACGCTCGGCCATGACGACGACTGGGTCACCAAGGAGATCCTGGAGGCGTTCCGCCACGACATCCGGATCATCCCCGTACTGATCGGCCGACGCACCGAACGGCCGGCCAAGCGCGACCTGCCCGACGCTCTTCTGTGGCTCACCGACTGCCAGACCCTCCGCTACGACCACCAGACCGACGAACGCGACCTGAAGCACATCGGCGACCAACTCGCCGAACTCGTCCCCACGCTCGCCGACGCCGACCGCACGGCAACCGAGCCGGAAGCGCCGGCCGCGGCCAGCAACAGCACGGGTGATCTGACCAACTCGTGGGCGACGCAGATGGGTCCGGTCACGGGCAGCACCGTCCGCATCGGCCCCGACGAATCGCGACACAGCCACCACACCGTCCACCAGACGGGAACCGGCTCGAACTACGTAGCGGGAGACAATCGCGGCGGCATCCGCCAGGGCTTCGGCACCACGCCTCCGGCCGAGGGCGGCGAGTGATGACCGATGTCCCCGGTCCATCGGGCGACGAACCGGCACAGCCGGGAACGACGAACCAGTTTCGCGACCAGTACAACATCCGCATCGACCAGGCCATCCCGCCGACGTCCGCCCCGCCCCGCCAGGTGGCCGAACAGCAACTGCGCCGCCTCCAACAGCGGTTCGTCCGCCCCCGTGACATCAACGACGCCTACGACACGCTGGAACGGCACAACATCGTCTTTCTCGACGGCACACGGGGAAACGGCAGGACCACGGCGGCCCGCGTCCTCCTGCGGGAACTGCCGCGCGGCACGGGGGTCTACCACGAGATCGCCACCGTCAAGGAGGGAAGATCACCGGAGATCCTCTCCCCCGGACTCGTCGGGGAGGGGGACCGCATGCTGCTGGACCTGTCGACGGCGGCCGAACCCCTGTGGAAGCAGTACCACGACAGTCTTCTCGGCTTCCACAAGATCCTCGTGGACAAGCGGGCATACCTGGCCGTCGTGCTCCCGCATTCGTACGCGGACCAGCTGAGTCCGGACTTCACCGGTTACGGCAAACCGGTCAACCGTCCCGACGAGTTGGACGTGGTGGCCGCCCACCTGCGCGCGCACGGTGTCACCATCAACCGTCCCCGTACGTTTCCGCCCGCGCTGCACGACTATCTGGCCGGCCGCCCACCCATGCGCGAGCTGGCTCGGCTGGCTGATCTCATTCTGGAGGCGCGCAGGGCGACGCCTCCGGGCAGCTCCTTCACGGACTGGTGCAACCTGGCCGTCGCGGCGAAGACCGCCCGGGCCATGGAGGTCGACTCCTTCGTCCCCGGACTACGGAAAGGTTCCCAGCGGGCGCTGCTGCTGACCGTCGCCATGCTGCACGGCGCGCCCGCCGACGTCGTCCACCGGGCCACGGCGCTCCTGCAGGAACGCCTCGGCATCCCGCAGGACGACCGACCGCTCCTCGAACACAAAGGGCTCACGGAGCGCCTGCGCAAGGTCGGCGCGACCCGCGACGACACGGCCTGTGTGCGCTTCGAGAAGCTGCGCTACGACCATGCCGTGCGCCGCCACTTCTGGCGGAACATGCCGGACCTGCGCGAGCCGCTGCGGGAGTGGGTGGACCAGGTGCTCGGCCTGCCGCAGCTCCCCGACATCGACCACAGCCGGTTGGTCATCCGTTTCGCGGAGCTGTGTCTGGAGACGGACCGGGACGACGTGTTCCGTACCGCCGCGGCCTGGGCGGAGAAACGGGACAGCAAAGCGACGTACCCACTCGCCGCTGCGAAGTTGCTCAGCTGGGGTGTCCAGAACGAGGACACCAGCCAGGGCTTCCGCACGAAGATCTACGACTGGTCGAAGTCCTCGGTCACGGCCGGACTGCGCCAGGTCCTGATCGCGGTGTGCGCCCGGGTCATGTCGATCCGCCACCCGGAACAGGCCGTTGTCCGCCTGCACCACCTGGCCCGCCGGGAACCGCACCCCGGCCACAAGGCCCGTGACACCTTGCTGGAATACGTCGCACAGGACCTACGGCTCCAGCGCTATCTCCTCTACCGCCTCTTCGTCCTCCCCCCGGCCAACCCCAGGCACAGAGACTTCGACGCCCTGCTGTTCCTCGACCTCGTCGCCGTTCCGACCCGGCCCCCGCACTCGTTCCTGCGCAACCCTGTGACCCGCGAGTGGCTCACGGGGTGCTGGACGGACGTGTTGCGGCGCGTCGGCAGCGCGATCTGGTTGCCGTGTGTCCGGCAATGGATCACGTCCGCGAGCGGCTCCGACGACCCCACGCTCATCCGCCATGCCCTGAACGTGCTGGCCGACGCCGCCGCCGACCATTACAGCGCCCTCCGCCAGATCTACGCCACGGCCCGCACCTCCCTCTCCGCCGAAGCGGCCGGCCTCCTCCTGTCCAGGATCCATGAGGCGCAGCGAGCAGGCCTGTCACGGCGGTCCAAGTCGCAGGAGGATCCCCAGCCATGAGTTCCGGTCAGAAGACCGTGTCCGTCTTTCTGATGCTGATCAGCTCGATGCTCGTACTGATCCTCGGTCTGTACGTGTCCTGGCCGATCTGGGCCTGGCCCGTCGCCGTCGTCCTCCTGGGAGCGTCCTGGGCAGGGGCCACGGTCGCGGCGTCGCGGGCGAACCGGGGGAAGCCGGTCTCCGACACCGTGACGGCACCGCCGGTGCCGGACGTGGAGCGGCGCGAGCTGTCCGTGCGGGACGTCGCGCTGCCGAGTTCGCTGGAAGACTACGACTTCCTCCTGTCCGCGACCGTCCGCTGGTGGCCCGAGAAGCCCTACGCGCAGGAGACCGGCACCCACCACGGTGGGCTCGCGGTGGAAGCCATCCTCGCCCGGGCCCGGGACATCACCGCCGGCCGCGATCCCTTCCGCAGCTCCCTCGTTCAGCACGAACTGAGCGGTGCGCTGGCCGAGATGCAGCCCGACCGGAGCGGGCACGTCCGGTCCATGGCCCTGGACGTCGTACTCCGGCTCTCGGAGGAGGACCAGACCCGGCTGGACCGTCTCGCTGCCATCCGCAAGGACGAGGAGCTGTGGGAGCACGAGCGCAAATGGGAGCAGAGTCGTCGTGCCTATCTGGGCGACGACGTCCTGCGGGACACGGGACGTGCCGTGGTCTGGTGGCTGGCCAAGAACGACGACCAGGTGGCGAAGACCGTCGGGGACATCGGGCTGCTCGCCCAGCTGACGTCAGCGGCCAACAACGAGCAGGTCGCCGAGCCCTTCCGGCATCTCGTGCCGGACGCCTTCACCGAGGCTCCCGCCGCCGAGACGCCGCATGGTCCGGCCGATCTGTTCACCGACTTCATGCAGGGGCTGGGCTTCAAGCCCGGTGCCGACGACTGCATGATGGTCGCCGATCAGGTGGCGATGGCGATCAAGGAGAAGAACCCGGAGGCGGCGGAGGAGATCCGCAAGCGGTTCGCCCCGCCGGACGAGGGGGCACACGGCGACAAGGACCGGGACGGCGAGGGGGATGGGAAGGGGGATGGAGACGGGGACGATCCGGACGAATCATCGACGGACATCGGACCTGTCACCGAGGAGTAGACCGCGCACGGAAACACGAACGAGGCCCGGTTCCCGTAGGAACCGGACCTCGCACAAGCCTGGGATCAGGTCTTACAGCCCCACGGCGTTCCGCAGCGCCTCCACCCGGTCCGTCCGCTCCCACGTGAACTCCGGCAGCTCACGGCCGAAGTGGCCGTAGGCCGCCGTCTGGGCGTAGATCGGGCGGAGCAGGTCCAGGTCGCGGATGATCGCGGCCGGGCGGAGGTCGAAGACCTCGTCGATGGCCTTCTCGATCTTCTCGGTGTCGACCTTGGCCGTGCCGAAGGTCTCCACGAACAGACCGACCGGCTCGGCCTTGCCGATCGCGTACGCCACCTGCACCTCGCAGCGCGAGGCCAGGCCGGCCGCGACGACGTTCTTGGCGACCCAGCGCATCGCGTACGCCGCCGAACGGTCCACCTTGGACGGGTCCTTGCCGGAGAAGGCGCCACCGCCATGGCGGGCCATGCCGCCGTAGGTGTCGATGATGATCTTCCGGCCGGTCAGACCCGCGTCACCCATCGGACCGCCGATCTCGAAGCGGCCGGTGGGGTTGACCAGCAGGCGGTAGCCGTCGGTGTCCAGCTTGATGCCGTCGTCGAGGAGCGCCTTCAGCTCCGGCTCGACCACGAACTCCCGGATGTCGGGCGCGAGGAGCGACTCCAGGTCGATGTCGCTCGCGTGCTGCGAGGAGACGACCACGGTGTCCAGGCGGACCGCCTTGTCGCCGTCGTATTCGATCGTGACCTGCGTCTTGCCGTCCGGGCGCAGGTAGGGGATCGTGCCGTTCTTGCGGACCTCGGAGAGGCGCTTGGACAGGCGGTGCGCCAGGAAGATCGGCAGCGGCATCAGCGTCGGCGTCTCGTCCGTCGCGTAGCCGAACATCAGGCCCTGGTCACCGGCGCCCTGACGGTCCAGCTCGTCGAGTTCTCCATCTGCGGCGGCACCCTCGACCCGGGACTCGTACGCCGTGTCGACGCCCTGCGCGATGTCCGGCGACTGCGCGCCGATCGAGACGGAGACGCCGCAGGAGGCGCCGTCGAAGCCCTTCTTCGAGGAGTCGTAGCCGATCTCAAGGACCTTGTTGCGGACCAGCGTCGCGATATCCGCGTACGTCTTGGTCGTGACCTCGCCGGCCACGTGCACCAGGCCGGTCGTGATGAGGGTTTCGACGGCGACCCGGGAAGTCGGGTCCTCACGCAGAAGCGCGTCGAGAATGGTGTCGCTGATCTGGTCAGCGATCTTGTCGGGGTGACCTTCGGTCACGGACTCCGAGGTGAACAGGCGACGGGACACAACGCTCCCTGGGGTTGCAGCGGCTGCTGGCTGATCATTGGCGGACGGGACGGGGGCTGCGCCCGGCGTCGTCCGAGGACAGTTTATCCGTCCTGCTCGGTCACGGACCCCCTGTCTCGCCTCTCGGGAGCGCTGTGACCTGCGGCACGGGCATTCTGCCCAATGTCACGCGCCCTTGGCCAGGGGCGCCACACCCGAATCGAGCGACGGTCGAGGGAGGACCGGAGCGCATCAAACATTCACCCGAGTCGCCCCGTCACCAGGTCCCATACGATTTCGGCCAGGGCTTCCTTGGGCCCGTGCGGTACGGGTGTCTCGCTGCCGTCGGCGCCCAGGACGACCGCCTCGTTCTCCTCGGAGCCGAAGGTCTTGCGCTCGCCCACCTCGTTCACCACGAGGAGGTCGCACCCCTTGCGCTCCAGCTTTCTGCGGCCGTTCGCCAGGACGTCATCCGTCTCGGCGGCGAAGCCGACGACGACCTGGCCGGTGCGGGAGCGGTCGGTCGAGATCTCCGCGAGGATGTCCGGATTCCGTACCAGGACGACGGGCTCCGGGTCCTCGCCGTCCTTCTTCTTGATCTTTCCGGCGGCGTAGGCGGCCGGGCGGAAGTCCGCGACGGCGGCCGCCATCACCACCGCGTCGGCGTCCGCGGCCGCCTTCAGGACCGCCTCCCGCAGTTGCACGGCGGTGCCGACCTGCACGACGTCCACGCCAGCCGGGTCGGGCAGCCCGGTGTTGGCCGCGATCAGCGTGACCCGGGCGCCCCGGGCGGCGGCGGTGCGGGCGAGGGCGTAGCCCTGCTTGCCGGAGGAGCGGTTGCCGAGGAAGCGGACCGGGTCGAGAGGCTCGCGCGTGCCGCCGGCGCTGACGACGACGTGCCGCCCCTTGAGGTCCGGCTCGGTCACGCCCCGGGCCAGCACCCGGCGGCAGACCTCGAATATCTCGGCGGGCTCGGGCAGCCGGCCCTTGCCGGTGTCGACGCCGGTGAGGCGGCCGACGGCGGGCTCGATGACGACCGCGCCGCGTCGGCGCAGCGTCGCCACGTTCTCCTGGGTGGCCGGGTGCTCCCACATCTCGGTGTGCATGGCGGGGGCGAAGACCACCGGACAGCGGGCGGTGAGCAGGGTGTTGGTCAGCAGGTCGTCGGCGAGGCCGTGGGCCGCCTTGGCGAGGGTGTCGGCGGTCGCCGGGGCGACGACCACCAGGTCGGCCTGTTGGCCGATACGGACGTGCGGGACCTCGTGGACGTCGTCCCAGACCTCGGTCGAGACGGGGTGGCCGGACAGGGCGGACCAGGTAGCGGCGCCGACGAAGTGCAGAGCGGAGGCGGTGGGCACGACCCGGACGTCATGGCCGGACTCCGTCAGTCTGCGCAGCAGCTCACAGGCCTTGTACGCGGCGATGCCACCGCTGACCCCCAGAACGACCTTCGGCTTGCCCACCGGGCCTCCCACTCGTTGAACCCACGACTCCATGCTGCATCACAGCGGGAGACTTCCCTGCACCCCCGAGCAGACCACAGGCCCGACAGTCGCGCTGCCGGGCCTGTGGAAAAGCCAGCTCAAAGCTGTAAATACGACTTACTGCGCCGGGCCCTCTACGGCCTCGGACGTCAGCAGACCCGCGTTGATCTCGCGCAGGGCGATCGAGAGCGGCTTCTCGTGCACGTGGGTGTCGACCAGCGGACCGACGTACTCAAGGAGGCCCTCGCCGAGCTGCGAGTAGTACGCGTTGATCTGGCGGGCCCGCTTGGCCGCGTAGATCACGAGGCTGTACTTCGAGTCCGTGGCCTCAAGAAGCTCGTCGATCGGCGGGTTGATGATGCCCTCGGGCGCGGAGATGGAAGAGGACACGCTCTACCTTCCGATGGATGGGAAAGAATCGGGGTGAATGATCAAGCCTCGAAACGATCAGGCACGATCACACAACGTCCACCAAGGCTAGCAGCTCGCGCGCCACGTCCTCGACGGAGGTGTTGACCAAGGTCATATCGAACTCGGGCTCGGCCGCCAGCTCGACCTTCGCCGCGTCCAGGCGGCGTTCGATCACTTCGGGCGGCTCGGTGCCACGTCCGGTGAGTCTGCGCACGAGCTCCTCCCAGGAGGGAGGAGCCAGGAACACCAGCTGAGCCTCGGCCATGGACTCGCGGACCTGCCGCGCACCCTGGAGGTCGATCTCCAGGAGGACGGGCTCACCCGCCTCCAGCCGCTCGATCACGGCAGCACGCGGCGTGCCGTAGCGGTTGCCGGCGAACTCCGCCCACTCCAGCAGCTCGCCGTTGGCGATCAGCTTGTCCATCTCCTCGTCGGTGACGAAGAAGTAGTGGACTCCGTGCTTCTCGCCGGGGCGGGGCTTGCGGGTCGTCGCCGACACCGAGAGCCAGACCTCGGGGTGTTCCTTGCGCATATGGGCGACGACCGTGCTCTTGCCGACCCCGGAGGGGCCGGAGAGCACGGTCAGCCGCGGACGTTCACTCATGCAGCGATTATTCCAGCAATCCCGGAGTGCCCGGGACTCCCGGTCCGGAGTACCCGGACTCAGGAGCCGGTGCTGCCGAACTCACGCTCCAGGGAGGCGATCTGGTTCGAGCCGAGACCGCGCACGCGGCGGCTCTCGGAGATGCCGAGTCGCTCCATGATCTGCTTGGCGCGGACCTTGCCCACGCCCGGCAGGGACTCAAGCAGGGCGGAGACCTTCATCTTGCCGATGACGTCGTTCTCCTGGCCCTGCTTGATGACCTCATGCAGGGAGGCGCCGGAGTGCTTGAGTCGATTCTTGACCTCGGCCCGCTCCCGGCGAGCCGCGGCGGCCTTTTCGAGCGCGGCTGCGCGCTGTTCAGGGGTAAGGGGCGGAAGAGCCACGCCTACGTCACCTCGGATGTCGAACTGTCGGATACGGACCGGTGAGGAACCTAGTCGCCCCACACCTGGGGAGCCACGAACAACACGCTTGCCCGTTGACTCTCGTCGGAGACTAGCGGGCAAGTCCGCCAGAGTCAGCGAGAACAGCGGAAAAGTCCTGGTCAGCCTCCGTCAGGCCGGACATTTAGGACATAATGCCCTGGATTTGAGGATGTATTCAGACTCAAGCCGACCCGGAGTCACTCATCGGAGGACTCGTCCGACCGCCTCGAACACCCCTGACGGCGGTCAGACGCCCGACACGGCGACCCGGACCTCGTCGGCGAAGCGTGACGCGGCCTCACGCAGCGCGACGACGTCGGGTCCGTGCCGCAGCACCCCCCGGCTGACATTCGGCACGACATTGCGCACCGCGGTGCCGAAGACACGCGGAAGATCGGCCGGCGTGGCGCCCTGCGCCCCGATGCCGGGCGCGAGGAGCGGACCGTTGATGTCGAGGTCGTAGGTGGACAGGTCGCCGAGCGTGGCGCCGACGACCGCCCCGAAGGACCCCATGGGCTCCTCGCCGGTGTTCTCGGCCGCCAGATGCGCCAGCATCGTCGCGCCGACGTTGCGGCCGTCCGCGCGGATCGCATGCTGGACCTCACCGCCCTCCGGGTTGGAGGTCAGCGCGAGCACGAACAGGCCGGTGCCGCTCTCGCGGGCGAGCGCGACGGCCGGTGAGAGCGAGCCGTAGCCCAGGTACGGCGAGACGGTCAGCGCGTCCGAGAACAGCGGGGAGTCCTTGCGGAGGAAGGACTCGGCGTACGCGGCCATGGTCGAGCCGATGTCGCCGCGCTTGGCGTCCATCACGACCAGCGCCCCGGCCGCCCGCGCCTCCTCGACCGACTTCTCCAGGACCGCGACGCCGCGCGAGCCGAAGCGCTCGAAGAACGCGCTCTGCGGCTTGAGCACGGCGACCCGGTCGGCCATCGCCTCGACGACCGTGCGGCTGAACCGCTCCAGGCCGGCCACGTCGTCGTTCAGGTCCCACTCGGCGAGCAGGGAGGCGTGCGGGTCGATGCCGACGCACAGCGGGCCGCGCTCGTCCATGACCCGGCGCAGTCGTGCGCCAAAGGGTTCCAGAGCACTCATACGGTCTTCCTTGCCTTCCTGACGTCGGCGCCGACCGCGTCGGCGAGGGTGGCGTACGGGCTGGTGCGCAGGCGGGCCGCGAGCCCCTTGTGGATGGCGCGGCCCCAGAAGGGGCCCTCGTAGATGAAGGCGCTGTATCCCTGGACCAGCGTGGCGCCCGCCAGGATGCGCTGCCAGGCGTCCTCGGCGTTCTCGATGCCGCCGACGCCCACCAGGGTGATCCGGTCGCCCACACGCGCGTACAGGCGCCGCAGCACCTCCAGGGAGCGTGCCTTCAGGGGTGCGCCGGAGAGACCGCCGGTCTCCTTGACCAGAGTGGGTTCGGATTTCAGACCGAGCCCCTCGCGCGCGATGGTGGTGTTCGTGGCGATGATCCCGTCCAGCCCCAGCTCGACGGCCAGGTCGGCGACCGCGTCGACGTCCTCGTCGGCGAGGTCGGGCGCGATCTTCACCAGGAGCGGGACGCGACGGTTCGCGACCGTACGGTCGGCGGCCTCGCGCACGGCGCTCAGCAGCGGGCGCAGCGCCTCGGTGGCCTGCAGGTTGCGCAGGCCGGGCGTGTTGGGCGAGGAGACGTTCACGACCAGGTAGTCGGCGTACGGCGCCAGCCGCTCGGTCGACTTCACGTAGTCGCCGACGGCCTCCGCCTCCGGGACGAGCTTGGTCTTGCCGATGTTGACGCCCACGACGGTCCTGAAGACCGGCGTACGGGACGCCAGGCGGGCCGCCACGGCCAGCGACCCCTCGTTGTTGAAGCCCATGCGGTTGATCAGCGCCCGGTCCTTCACGAGCCGGAACAGCCGCTTCTTGGGGTTGCCGGGCTGGGCCTCCCCGGTGACGGTGCCGATCTCGACGTGGTCGAAACCGAGCATCGACATCCCGTCGATGGCGACGGCGTTCTTGTCGAAGCCGGCGGCGAGCCCGAAGGGACCGTGCATGCGCAGCCCGAAGGCCTCGGTGCGCAGTTCCTCGTACCGGGGCGCGAGGGCGGCGGCGACGAACGTGCGCAGCACGGGGATGCGGACGGCGAGGCGGATCCAGCGGAAGGCCAGGTAGTGCGCCTGCTCAGGGTCCATCCGTTGGAAAACCAGACGGAAGAAAAGCTTGTACATGTCTCAGTGTCCTCTTGAAGCCTCAGGTGAGCCTCATGAAGAGGGGGACACCGTTTCCGGTGTCCCCCTCAGGGCTGCTAGTCGCGGGCCGCGGTCAGGTGTTCCGCGTGTTCCTGGAGCGAACGGACGCCCACGTCACCGTGGTTGAGGGCGTCGATGCCCTGGACGGCGGCGGCGAGCGCCTGGACCGTCGTCAGGCACGGGACCGACCGCGCCACCGCCGCCGTACGGATGTCGTAGCCGTCGAGGCGGCCGCCGGTGCCGTACGGGGTGTTGACGATGAGGTCGACCTCGCCGTCGTGGATGAGCTGGACGATGGTCTTCTCGCCGTTCGGGCCCTCGCCCTCGGACTGCTTGCGCACGACCGTGGCGTTGATGCCGTTGCGCTTGAGCACCTCGGCCGTGCCGGACGTGGCGAGCAACTCGAAGCCGTGGGCGACCAGTTCACGCGCGGGGAAGATCATCGAGCGCTTGTCGCGGTTGGCGACCGAGATGAAGGCGCGGCCCTTGGTGGGCAGCGGGCCGTAGGCGCCCGCCTGCGACTTCGCGTATGCCGTGCCGAAGACGGAGTCGATGCCCATGACCTCGCCGGTGGAGCGCATCTCCGGGCCGAGGACCGTGTCGACGCCGCGGCCGTGGATGTCACGGAAGCGCGACCACGGCATGACGGCCTCCTTGACGGAGATCGGCGCGTCGAGCGGCAGTTCGCCGCCGTCGCCTGTGGTCGGAAGGAGCCCCTCCGCGCGCAGTTCGGCGATGGTCGCGCCCAGCGAGATCCGGGCGGCGGCCTTCGCCAGCGGCACCGCGGTCGCCTTCGAGGTGAAGGGGACGGTGCGCGACGCGCGCGGGTTGGCCTCCAGGACGTACAGGATGTCGCCGGCCATCGCGAACTGGATGTTGATCAGGCCGCGTACGCCGACGCCCTTGGCGATGGCCTCCGTGGAGGCCCGCAGGCGCTTGATGTCGAAGCCGCCGAGCGTGATCGGGGGCAGCGCGCACGCCGAGTCGCCGGAGTGGATGCCGGCCTCCTCGATGTGCTCCATGACGCCACCGAGGTAGAGCTCGGTGCCGTCGTAGAGCGCGTCGACGTCGATCTCGATCGCGTCGTCCAGGAAGCGGTCGACGAGGACCGGCCGCGAGGGGCTGATCTCGGTCGACTCGGCGATGTAGGACTCCAGCCGGGTCTCGTCGTAGACGATCTCCATGCCGCGCCCGCCAAGGACGTACGAGGGCCGTACGAGGACCGGGTAGCCGATCTCGTCCGCGATGGCCTTGGCGCCCGCGAAGGTGGTCGCGGTGCCGTGCTTGGGGGCGGGCAGGCCCGCCTCGGCGAGGACGCGTCCGAAGGCGCCCCGGTCCTCGGCCGCGTGGATCGCCTCCGGCGAAGTGCCCACGATCGGCACGCCGTTGTCCTTCAGCGCCTGCGACAGACCCAGCGGGGTCTGGCCGCCGAGCTGCACGACGACGCCCGCCACCGGACCGGCCTGCTGCTCCGCGTGGACGATCTCCAGCACGTCTTCCAGCGTCAGCGGCTCGAAGTACAGGCGGTCGGAGGTGTCGTAGTCCGTGGAGACGGTCTCCGGGTTGCAGTTGACCATCACGGTCTCGTACCCGGCGTCGCTCAGCGCGAAGGAGGCGTGGACGCAGGAGTAGTCGAACTCGATGCCCTGGCCGATGCGGTTGGGACCGGAGCCCAGGATGATGACGGCCGGCTTCGCACGCGAGGCGACCTCGGTCTCCTCGTCGTAGGAGGAGTAGAAGTACGGCGTCCGCGCGGCGAACTCGGCGGCGCAGGTGTCGACCGTCTTGTAGACGGGGCGGATGCCGAGGGCGTGCCGCACCTCGCGGACGACGTCCTCGCGCAGCCCGCGGATCTCGCCGATCTGCTGGTCGGAGAAGCCGTGCCGCTTGGCCTCGGCCAGCAGCTCGGGGGTGAGCTTCGGGGCCTCGGCGAGCTCGTCGGCGATCTCCTTGATGAGGAAGAGCTGGTCGACGAACCAGGGGTCGATCTTCGTGTACTCGAAGACCTCCTCCGGGGTGGCGCCCGCGCGGATGGCCTGCATGACGGCGTTGATCCGGCCGTCGGTCGGGCGGACCGCCTCTTCGAGCAGCGCGGTCTTGTCGCCGGGCTCGCCGACGAACGTGAACTGGCTGCCCTTCTTCTCCAGCGAGCGCAGCGCCTTCTGGAAGGCCTCGGTGAAGTTGCGCCCGATGGCCATGGCCTCGCCGACCGACTTCATGGTGGTCGTGAGGGTGGAGTCGGCGCTCGGGAACTTCTCGAAGGCGAACCGCGGGGCCTTCACGACCACGTAGTCGAGCGTCGGCTCGAAGGAGGCCGGAGTCTCCTGCGTGATGTCGTTCGGGATCTCGTCGAGGCTGTAGCCGACGGCCAGCTTGGCGGCGATCTTGGCGATCGGGAAGCCGGTCGCCTTGGAGGCGAGCGCCGAGGACCGCGACACGCGCGGGTTCATCTCGATGACGATCACGCGACCGTCCTCGGGGTTCACCGCGAACTGGATGTTGCAGCCACCGGTGTCGACGCCGACCTCGCGGATCACGGCGATGCCGATGTCACGCAGGATCTGGTACTCGCGGTCGGTGAGCGTCATCGCGGGCGCGACGGTGATCGAGTCACCGGTGTGCACGCCCATCGGGTCGAAGTTCTCGATGGAGCAGACGACCACGACGTTGTCGTGCTTGTCGCGCATCAGCTCCAGCTCGTACTCCTTCCAGCCGAGGATGGACTCCTCCAGGAGCACCTCGGTGGTGGGCGAGAGGGTGAGGCCCTGGCCGGCGATGCGGCGCAGCTCCTCCTCGTTGTGCGCGAAGCCGGAGCCGGCGCCGCCCATGGTGAAGGACGGGCGGACGACGACCGGGTAGCCGCCGAGCGTCTCGACGCCCTTGAGGACGTCGTCCATGGAGTGGCAGATGACCGAGCGGGCGGACTCGCCGTGGCCGATCTTGGTGTGGACCGCGTCGACGACCAGCTTGAACTGGTCGCGGTCCTCGCCCTTGTGGATGGCCTCGACGTTGGCGCCGATCAGCTCGACGCCGTACTTCGCCAGCACGCCGTTCTCATGCAGGGAGATCGCCGTGTTGAGGGCCGTCTGGCCGCCCAGGGTGGGCAGCAGCGCGTCCGGCCGCTCCTTGGCGATGATCTTCTCGACGAACTCCGGGGTGATCGGCTCGACATAGGTGGCGTCGGCGATCTCCGGGTCGGTCATGATCGTCGCCGGGTTGGAGTTCACGAGGATGACGCGCAGACCCTCGGACTTCAGGACGCGGCACGCCTGCGTGCCGGAGTAGTCGAACTCGGCGGCCTGGCCGATGACGATCGGGCCGGAGCCGATGACCAGGACGGACTGGATATCGGTGCGCTTAGGCACGCTGGCCCTCCATCAGGGATACGAAGCGGTCGAACAGGTAGGCGGCGTCGTGCGGGCCCGCCGCCGCTTCGGGGTGGTACTGGACGCTGAAGGCCGGCTTGTCGAGGAGGTGGAGTCCCTCCACCACGTTGTCGTTGAGGCAGACGTGGGAGACCTCGGCGCGGCCGTAGGGGGTCTCGGAGACCTTGTCGGTCGGGGCGTCCACGGCGAAGCCGTGGTTGTGCGCGGTGACCTCGACCTTGCCCGTCGTACGGTCCTGCACGGGCTGGTTGATGCCGCGGTGGCCGTACTTCAGCTTGTAGGTGCCGAAGCCGAGGGCGCGGCCCAGGATCTGGTTGCCGAAGCAGATCCCGAAGAGCGGGGTGCCGCGCTCCAGGACCGCCTGCATGACGGAGACCGGGTGGTCGGCGGTGGCCGGGTCGCCGGGGCCGTTGGAGAAGAACACGCCGTCGGGGTTCACGGCGTACACGTCCTCGGCGGTCGCCGTGGCCGGCAGCACGTGCACCTCGATGCCGCGCTCGGCCATGCGGTGCGGGGTCATGCCCTTGATGCCGAGGTCGACGGCGGCGACGGTGAACTTCTTCGTACCGATCGCGGGGACGACGTACGCCTCCTTGGTGGCGACCTCGGCGGAGAGGTCGGCGCCCTTCATCTCGGGGGCCTGGCGGACCTCGGCGAGCATGGTGCCCTCGTCGGGCAGCGCGTTGCCGGAGAAGATGCCGACGCGCATGGCGCCGCGCTCACGCAGATGGCGGGTCAGCGCGCGCGTGTCGATGTTGGAGATCCCGACGACGCCCTGGTGGCGCAGCTCGTCGTCCAGTGAGCGCTTGGCGCGCCAGTTGGACGGCACGCGCGCGGGGTCGCGCACGACGTAGCCGGCGACCCAGATCTGCTTGCTCTCCGGGTCCTCGTCGTTGACGCCGGTGTTGCCGACGTGCGGGGCGGTCATCACGACGACCTGGCGGTGGTACGACGGGTCGGTGAGGGTCTCCTGGTAGCCGGTCATGCCGGTGGAGAACACGGCCTCGCCGAAGGTCACCCCCACGGCCCCGTAGGCACGGCCGCGGAAGATCCGGCCGTCCTCCAGGACGAGTACCGCGGGAACCTTCGTGGCTCCCCTAGTGGAGGTCGTCATCGTTCGGCGCCTTCCGTGCTGTTGTTGTCGATCATGGAGTTGTCGATCATGGAGTTAATGACGTCGACCCACTCGTTGTGCTCCGCCGCGTGGTCCGAGCGGAACCCTGAGTCGATCAGCCGTTCGCCGTGCGCCCAGGTCACGACGAGCAGCCCGCCCTCGGTGAGGACCTTGCCGGCGATGCCCTTGTCGAGCCGGGCCTCGCGCAGCTGTGCGGCTGGGACGAAGAAGTCGGCCGCGCCGGGGCGTACGACGTCCAGTCCCGTGTCCGTCAGCGTGAGCTCGACCCGGCTGCGGGTGCCGAGGCCGTGCGCCACGATGCGGTCCAGCCACTGACCGGCGGTGGTGGAGCCGTGGTAGCGGCCGCTCATGCTCAGTCTGGCCGGGCCGGGGTCGTCCGGCGCGCTGGGCAGCTCGGGCAGGTCGCCCTGGAGCGTGCCGCGCCACTTCCAGCCCTCGCGCATCAGCCAGTAGACGAGCGCGACGAAGAGGGCGAGTCCGACGACCCAGCCGATGCGGGCGGCCCAGTCGGTCACTTCGGCCGACTTCTGTCCGGCCGCGAGCCCGGTTCCGGCTGCGAGCAGTGTTGCAGGTGTCACGTGAGCTTCCCGTCGACGAGCGTGGCCTTGCCCCGCAGCCACGTGTGCGTCACACGGCCCGGCAGCTCACGCCCCTCGTACGGGGTGTTGCGGCTGCGCGAGGCGAAGCCCGCGGGGTCCACGGACCCACGGTATTCCGTGTCGACGAGCGTGAGGTTGGCGGGCTCACCAGCCGAGACGGGACGGCCGTGGCCCTTCGCCTGCCCGATCTGCGCGGGCTTGAAGGACATGCGCTCGGCAACCCCGGCCCAGGTGAGGAGCCCGGTGTCCACCATGGTCTCCTGCACGACCGACAACGCGGTCTCCAGGCCGACCATGCCCATGGCGGCCGCGGCCCACTCGCAGTCCTTGTCCTCGTGCGGGTGCGGGGCGTGGTCGGTGGCCACGATGTCGATCGTGCCGTCGGCGAGCGCCTCGCGCAGCGCCATCACGTCACGCTCGGTGCGCAGCGGCGGGTTCACTTTGTAGACCGGGTTGTAGCTGCGCACCAGCTCGTCGGTGAGGAGCAGGTGGTGCGGGGTGACCTCGGCGGTGACGTCGATGCCGCGGGACTTGGCCCAGCGGACGATCTCGACCGAGCCCGCGGTCGAGAGGTGGCAGATGTGCACGCGGGAGCCGACGTGCTCGGCGAGCAGGACATCCCGGGCGATGATCGATTCCTCGGCCACCGCGGGCCAGCCGCCGAGGCCCAGCTCGGCGGAGACGACACCCTCGTTCATCTGGGCGCCCTCGGTCAGCCGCGGCTCCTGCGCGTGCTGGGCGACGACTCCACCGAAGGCCTTCACGTACTCCAGGGCGCGGCGCATGATCACGGCGTCGTCGACGCACTTGCCGTCGTCGGAGAAGACGGTGACGCCCGCGGCCGACTCGTGCATGGCGCCCAGCTCGGCGAGCTTCTTGCCCTCCAGGCCGACGGTGACGGCGCCGATCGGCTGGACGTCGCAGTAGCCGTGTTCCTGGCCGAGCCGGTAGACCTGCTCGACGACGCCGGCGGTGTCGGCGACCGGGAAGGTGTTGGCCATGGCGAACACGGCCGTGTAGCCGCCGGAGGCCGCCGCGCGCGTGCCGGTCAGCACGGTCTCGGAGTCCTCGCGCCCGGGCTCGCGCAGGTGGGTGTGCAGGTCGACCAGACCCGGCATCAGCACCTTGCCCGCCGCCTCGACGACCTGGGCGCCCTCGTCCGAGAGCCCCGTGCCGACGGCCTCGATGACGGCGCCGTCGATCAGCACGTCCTGCTGCTCGCCGCCGAGCACCTTCGCACCACGGATCAGGATCTTGGTCATCGGTCTTACTTCTCCTCGGTACGGGTGTGGGTGACGGCGGGCTCGTTGCCGCCGAGCAGCAGGTACAGAACGGCCATCCGGATGGAGACTCCGTTTGCGACCTGCTCGATGGCGGTGCAGCGCTCCGAGTCGGCGACCTCGGCGGTGATCTCCATGCCGCGGACCATCGGACCGGGGTGCATCACGATCGCGTGCTCGGGCATCCGCGCCATGCGGTCGCCGTTCAGGCCGTAGCGCCGCGAGTACTCGCGCTCGGTCGGGAAGAACGCGGCGTTCATGCGCTCGCGCTGCACGCGCAGCATCATCACCGCGTCGGACTTGGTCAGCGTGGAGTCGAGGTCGTACGACACCTCGCAGGGCCAGGTCTCGACGCCGACCGGCACCAGGGTCGGCGGGGCGACCAGGGTGACCTCGGCGCCGAGGGTGTGCAGCAGGTCGACGTTGGAGCGGGCGACCCGCCCGTGCAGGATGTCGCCGACGATCGTGATCCGCTTGCCGGCGAGGTCCTGGCCGAGCCCGGCGTCCCGGCCGACCAGGCGCCGCCGCATGGTGAAGGCGTCCAACAGGGCCTGCGTCGGGTGCTGGTGGGTGCCGTCGCCGGCGTTGATGACGGCCGCGTCGATCCAGCCGGAGTTGGCCAGCCGGTACGGCGCTCCGGAGGCACCGTGCCGGATGACCACGGCGTCGACGCCCATGGCCTCCAGGGTCTGGGCGGTGTCCTTCAGGGACTCGCCCTTGGAGACGCTCGATCCCTTGGCGGTGAAGTTGATGACGTCCGCGGACAGCCGCTTCTCGGCCGCCTCGAAGGAGATACGCGTGCGCGTGGAGTCCTCGAAGAAGAGGTTCACGACGGTCCGGCCGCGCAGGGTCGGCAACTTCTTGATCGGCCGGTCGGCGACCCGGGCCATCTCCTCGGCGGTGTCGAGGATCAGGACGGCGTCGTCGCGGGTGAGGTCGGCGGCCGAGATGAGATGACGCTGCATCTGTCAGGCTCCGTAAGGCAGTTCGTTCGGGAGAACGGGAGATTTGGGGCAGACGGGTGCGCGCGAGGGCGCGCTGAGCGGGCGTACGGCAGCTGCCGTACGCCGTGGGCGCTACTGGGAGGTCTGCTTGGCGCCGAGCAGCACGGTGTCGCGACCGTCCTCCTCGGCGAGCTGGACCTTGACCGTCTCCCGCAGCGACGTGGGGATGTTCTTGCCGACGTAGTCGGCGCGGATGGGCAGTTCGCGGTGGCCGCGGTCGACGAGGACCGCGAGCTGGACCGCGCGAGGGCGCCCGATGTCGTTCAGCGCGTCGAGGGCGGCGCGGATGGTGCGGCCGGAGAAGAGGACGTCGTCGACGAGGATGACGAGGCGCCCGTCGATGCCGTCACCGGGGATCTCGGTGCGGGCCAGCGCGCGCGGCGGGTGCATGCGCAGGTCGTCGCGGTACATGGTGATGTCGAGCGAGCCGAGCGAGATCTTGCGCTCGGTGATCTCCTCCAGCTTGGCGGCGAGCCGCTGGGCGAGGAAGACGCCTCGGGTGGGAATACCGAGGAGCACCACGTCGTCGGCGCCCTTGGCGCGTTCGACGATCTCGTGGGCGATGCGGGTCAACACCCGCGCGATGTCAGGGCCTTCGAGAACGGGCCTGGCGTCGGACGCCTGAGTGTCCTGCTGCCTGTCCATACGAAAAGGACCTCCTTCTCCGCCTCACGGGACGGACCTTAAAGGACGTCTGGTTTGCGCCATCCACGGTAGCAGGCCACCGACACGCCTCCCGTCACCCCCCTGGCCCAATCGGCCACCGATAGCACGGAAGAGTCGGTGTGGACCATTCGGCTTGACGCGCCAGAGTAACGCTGCGTAACCTCACAGTGAGTTACCAACCGCGCGGCATGGAACCCAAGCCAGTCGCGTCGACCCAGTGCCGGGGAGCTATATGTCCAGCGAATACGCCAAACAGCTCGGGGCCAAGCTCCGGGCCATCCGCACCCAGCAGGGCCTTTCTCTTCACGGTGTCGAGGAGAAGTCCCAGGGACGCTGGAAGGCCGTCGTGGTCGGTTCGTACGAGCGCGGCGACCGCGCCGTGACCGTGCAGCGCCTCGCCGAGCTGGCGGATTTCTACGGCGTTCCGGTGCAGGAGCTGCTGCCGGGGACCACCCCGGGCGGTGCGGCCGAGCCGCCGCCGAAGCTGGTCCTGGACCTGGAGCGGCTGGCCCACGTGCCGGCCGAGAAGGCGGGTCCGCTGCAGCGGTACGCCGCGACGATCCAGTCGCAGCGCGGTGACTACAACGGCAAGGTGCTCTCGATCCGCCAGGACGACCTGCGCACACTCGCCGTCATTTATGACCAGTCCCCCTCGGTCCTCACCGAACAGTTGATCAGCTGGGGTGTGCTGGACGCGGACGCGCGTCGCGCGGTCTCCCACGCCGAGGAGAGCTGAGCACTCCCCCAGGGTTGAGTTCTTTCAGCAGAAACGTGCCGCCGGGGTGGCCGGAACTATGCGGTTCCGGCCACCCCGGCGGCGTTCTGCGGGCCTGAGAGGGTCCGTGAGACGCAAGGGACGCAGGAAACGCCGGAGGGCCCGCAGCAGCGATGCTGCGGGCCCTCCGGCGTGTTCGAAGATCCCTACGCTTCCTCTCGGCGCAGCGAGGACTTCAGGTCCTTGAGCCGGCCGAGGAGGCCGTTCACGAACGAGGGCGACTCGTCCGTGGAGAACTCCTTCGCCAGCTGCACCATCTCGTCGAGCACGACCGCGTCCGGGGTCTCGTCGACCCAGATCAGCTCGTACGCACCGAGGCGCAGGACGTTGCGGTCCACGACCGGCATCCGGTCGAGCGTCCAGCCGACGGAGTACTGCGCGATCAGCTCGTCGATCCGCCTCGCGTGCGCCGCGTAGCCCTCGACCAGCTGCATCGTGTACTCGCTCACCGGCGGCTGCCGGGTGTCGTCCCGGGAGAGCCGGATCCAGTCCGCGAGGACCGTCAGGACATCGGCGTCGCGCTGGTCGCCCTCGAAGAGGATCTGGAAGGCACGCTTGCGGGCCGTGTTGCGGGCAGCCACGGTTAGCTGTTCACCCGGCCGAGGTAGTCGCTCGTGCGGGTGTCGACCTTGATCTTCTCACCGGTGGTGATGAAGAGCGGGACGTTGATCTGGTGACCGGTCTCCAGGATGGCGGGCTTGGTGCCGCCGGTGGAGCGGTCGCCCTGGACGCCCGGCTCGGTCTCCTTGATGACGAGCTCGACGGCGGCCGGCAGCTCGACGAAGAGCACCTCGCCCTCGTGCTGCGCGACGGTGGCGGTGAAGCCCTCGATGAGGAAGTTGGCGGCGTCGCCCACGGCCTTGCGGTCGACCATGAGCTGGTCGTAGGTCTCCATGTCCATGAAGACGAAGTACTCGCCGTCCATGTACGAGAACTGCATGTCGCGCTTGTCGACAGTGGCCGTCTCGACCTTGACGCCGGCGTTGAAGGTCTTGTCGACCACCTTGCCGGACAGCACGTTCTTGAGCTTGGTGCGCACGAAGGCCGGGCCCTTGCCGGGCTTGACGTGCTGGAACTCGACGACGGACCACAGCTGGCCGCCATCGAGCTTGAGCACCATGCCGTTCTTGAGGTCGTTCGTGGAAGCCACGGTTGCGGAATCTCCTGGACTGACGTGGACGACCCCGGCGCACGCGCGTAGCCGATGAGCTAGAGCGCGAGCAGCTCCTTGGTCGTGATGGTGAGTAGCTCGGGTCCGCCGTCCGCCTCGGGGCGAACGACGAGCGTGTCATCGATCCGGACACCGCCCCGGCCCGGGAGGTGGACCCCCGGTTCGACGGTGACCGGCACGCAAGCGTCCAGTTTACCCATGGCCGCAGGAGCCAACTGCGGGTCCTCGTCGATTTCGAGTCCGACACCGTGGCCGGTGAGGGCTGGCAGGCCCTCGTGGTACCCGGCGGAGTCCAGCACCTGACGTGCGGCACGGTCCACGTCACGGTACGCGGCGCCGGGCGCCAGGGCCTCCCGTCCGGCGCGCTGAGCGGCGAAGACGAGGTCGTACAACTCGATCTGCCAGTCGGCGGGGGACGTACCGATCACGAAGGTCCGGCCGATCTCACACCGGTAGCCGCGGTACGTGGCCCCGAGGCAGACGGAGAGGAAGTCGCCCTCCTCGACACGGCGGTCGGTGGGCCGATGGGCGCGTCGCCCGGCGTTCGGGCCGGTGGCGACGGAGGTGGGGAAGGCGGGGCCGTCGGCGCCGTGATCGACCAGGCGCCGTTCGAGTTCGAGGGCGAGGTGACGCTCGGTGCGGCCGACGAGGATCGATTCGAGGAGCTCGCCGAGGGCCTGGTCGGCGATCTCGGCGCCGATCCGGAGGCAGGAGATCTCCTCCTCGTCCTTCACCACCCTGAGCTGCTCCACGGCTCCGCCCAGGTCGGCGAGGCGCAGCCGCGGGACGACCGAGCGGATGGCTCTGTGCCGGGCCACGGTGAGGTGATGTTCCTCCACGGCGAGGGAGTCCCCGCCCTGCGCCGACGCGAGGTCGGCCGCGGCGACGGCGGGGTCGCCCCCGGGGCCGGGGAGGGTGTGGATCGGCAGTGCCTCGTCGGGGCGGCCCTGCGTCGACTGGTCCTCGGGTGGTCCCGCGCAGACCAGCAGGTCCTGGGTTCTGCCCAGCAGCAGTACGGCGCCGTGCGGGGCGGCACCCGCGAGGTAGCGCACGTTGGCGGGGCGGGAGACGAGTGCTGCCGCGCTGCCGGCCGCGCTGCACTGCTCCCGTAGCCGTGATCGGCGGGCCGCGTAGACCTCTGACATGACCCGAGCGTATGGGCTCCGCCGGGTTGGTGCCGGTTGGGGACGTCCGAGTGGGCGGTGCCCGGAATGTGCGGGTTGAGGGAGTGCAGGCCGGGAGACGAGGTGCGCGTGGGGTTGTGTGCCGTCTGCGGGTGAGTGGGGGTTTCTCGCGCAGTTCCCCGCGCCCCTTCTAGGGGGTGTTGTGAAAGTCCCGTGCGGTGCCCGCGCCCGCCGCGGCAGCGGCTGGTGTCACAGCCGGTGCGTGCCCTCGGCGTGCCGGACGAAGGCCCTCGTAGCGGAGCTACTTGGGCCTTTGGCCGGTGCGGCGAGTGGGGGCACCTCCCACGCCCTTAAGGCAGTGGGGGAGCGTGCCGGGCGCCGTGGGTGCTGTGCGGGACTTTCACAACACCCCCTCGGGGCGTCCAGTCACCTTGCCTACCACTTCGGGGGGCTTGCTATTGATCTTGCCAGCACGTCGTCCAGGACCTGGGCCGTCTGTGGGACGTCCAGCTGGGAGTTGTCGATGATCGGCAGGCCCGAGCCGTACCAGCCCGCCATGCGGCCGTGGATCCGCGCGACCTCCTCGTCGGTGAGGCGGCGGTTGCCCGAGCGCTCGGCGTTGCGCTCCAGGACTATCTCCAGGCCCGGGAGCAGGACGACCGGCAGCAGCCCGGGGCCGACATGGCGCTTCCAGCCGCCGAGGCCGACCACGGGGCGGTCCGGGAAGACCGCGTCGTCGAGGATGCACGAGATGCCGTTGGCCAGGAAGTTCCGCGCGGCGAAGCCGCAGGTGCGGCGGGCCAGGCGGTACTGGGCCTCGGAGTGGTCGTTCCACCCGGACTGGGGGTCGGCGAAGCCCGAGCGGACCCATTCACGTACGTCGTCGAGGCTTATGTGGGCCGTGGGGACCCTTCGGTGGTCGGCCCAGAACTTGGCGACGCTCGTCTTGCCCGCCCCGGCCGGCCCGATGAGCAGCACCGCGAGGGTCGTGGTCGTCGGGTCGGGCGCCGCGGTGGCGGGCGGGGCCGGCGGCATGGCGACGGGGCCGCCGGGCGGCAGCTGGACATGACCCGTGGTCTCCGGCGTCGGCGGCGCCTGGATGTGGTGCGGCGTGGGCGGGACCGGGCCGGGGGCGGTGAAGCCCGGTGCCGGAGGCGGCGGGGGTACCGGGGCGGAGCCCTGGTGCGAGGCCGGTCCCGGATGGGAGGCAGGTCCCGGGTGCGGGACGGATCCGGGGTGCGGGGCAGGTCCCTGGTGCGGTGCGGGTCCCTGGTGCGGTGCGGGTCCCTGGGGTGTGCCCGGGTGGTGCGAACCCGGGTGTTGTCCGGCCGGGGACCAGCCGTGCCCCGACTGGTGGGGCGGCGGCAGCGGAGAACCCACTGCGTGCTGCATCCGGTGCCACTCCGTCTCGTCTTCCATGGCCATTGGCGCTGGTGGCAGGGCACGAACCCCGCTCTCCCCCACCACCCGAACGGCTTGGTGGGACCCCATCCGAACGGTACCGCCCCCGGCCGCCGTTTGGTGAACGGCCGGGGGCGGTCTGAAGTGCCCATCGCCACAGGCGAATCGGACGGAAGGTGCCTTCGCCGGACTTACTGGCCGACTTCGCCGTAGGCGGCGAGGAGGACGGCCGGGTCCGGGCCCTCCAGGACGGTCGGCTTGGCCAGCCCGTCCAGAACGATGAAGCGCAGCAGGTTGCCACGGGACTTCTTGTCGACCTTCATCGTCTCCAGCAGCTTGGGCCACTGGTCGTAGCGGTAGTGCAGCGGCAGCCCGACCGACTCCAGGATCGTGCGGTGGCGGTCGGCCGTCGCATCGTCCAACCGGCCCGCCAGCCGCCCCAGTTCGGCGGCGAAGTGCATGCCCACCGCGACCGCGGCGCCATGCCGCCACTTGTACCGCTCGTTCTTCTCGATGGCATGACCGAGCGTGTGGCCGTAGTTGAGGATCTCCCGCAGACCCGACTCCTTCAGGTCGGAGGAGACCACCTCGGCCTTGACCCGGATCGACCGCTCGATCAGCTCCGCGGTGTGCGGGCCGGCCGGGGTCCGCGCGGCCTGCGGGTCGGCCTCGATCAGCTCCAGGATCGCCGGGTCGGCGATGAAACCGGCCTTGATGATCTCCGCGAGCCCGGACACGTAGTCGTTGACCGGCAGCGACTCCAGCGCGGCCAGGTCGCACAGCACACCGGCCGGCGGATGGAAGGCGCCCACCAGGTTCTTGCCCTCGGCGGTGTTGATGCCGGTCTTGCCGCCGACCGCCGCGTCCACCATGGCCAGCACGGTCGTCGGGATCGCGATCCAGCGCACCCCGCGCAGCCAGGTCGCGGCCACGAACCCGGCCAGGTCGGTGGTCGCGCCGCCGCCCACACCGACGACGACGTCGGTGCGGGTGAAGTTGGACTGCCCCAGCGCCTTCCAGCAGTAGGCGGCGACCTCGGCGGTCTTGGCCTCCTCCGCGTTCGGCACCTGGATGGCGATGACCTCGAAGCCCTGCTCGGCGAGGTCCGCGCGCACCGCGTCACCGGTCTCGGCGAGCGCCTCGGGGTGGATCACGGCGACCCTCTTGGCTTTGCCACCGATCAACCCGCCCAGCTCGGCGAGGAGCTGACGACCGATCAGGACCTCGTACGGCTCACTCCCCGCGGTACCGCCGACCTGGACCCGGGTGACTGCCTCGGTCATGCTTCCTTCAACTCCAGTGCGTCCAGGGCGACTTGGGCCACTTCTTCGGGGGTACGGCCGTCGGTGGCGACGACCGCCGTGGCGATCCCCTCGTACAGATGGCGGCGGGCCTCCATCAGCTCGCGCCACTGCTTGCGCGGGTTGACCGCAAGCAGCGGGCGCGCGGCGTTCAGACCGGTGCGCTTGACCGCCTCCTCGACGTCCATCGAGAGGTAGACGACCCTGAGGCCGTCGAGGGACTCGCGCGTCTCGGCGTCGAGGATCGCACCGCCGCCGAGCGCCAGGATCCCGTCGTGCTCGGCCAGCGCGCGGTGCACCGCCTGCTTCTCGATCGCCCGGAACGCGGGCTCGCCCTCGTCCACGAAGATCTCGGCGATGGTGCGGCCCTGCTCGGCCACGATGTCGTCGTCGGTGTCCCGGTAGCCGACCCCGAGCCGCTCGGCCAGCAGCCGCCCGACCGTGGACTTGCCCACGCCCATCGGCCCGACCAGCACCACCACAGGCGCTGCGCTCATCGGATGGCCAGGTTGTCGAGGTACGACTGCACGTTGCGGCGGGTCTCGGTGACGCTGTCGCCGCCGAACTTCTCCGCGACGGCGTCCGCGAGGACCAGCGCCACCATGGCCTCGGCGACGATGCCGGCGGCCGGAACCGCGGACACGTCGGAGCGCTGGTGGTGGGCCTGCGTCGCCTCACCGGTCGTCACGTCCACCGTCTGCAGCGCCCGCGGCACGGTCGCGATCGGCTTCATCGCGGCGCGCACCCGCAGCAGCTCACCGGTGGTCAGGCCGCCCTCGGTACCACCGGAGCGGCCGGAGACCCGGCGGATGCCCTCGGGCGTCTTCACGATCTCGTCGTGCGCCTTGGAGCCGGGGACGCGGGCGAGCTCGAAGCCGTCGCCGAGCTCGACGCCCTTGATGGCCTGGATACCCATGAGCGCGCCGGCGAGGCGGGCGTCGAGCTTGCGGTCCCAGTGGACGTGCGAGCCGAGGCCGACGGGCACGCCGTAGGCCAGGATCTCGACGACACCGCCGAGGGTGTCGCCGTCCTTGTGGGCCTGGTCGACCTCCGCGACCATCGCCTTCGACGCGTCGGCGTCGAGGCAGCGCAGCGGGTCGGCGTCCAGCTTCTCGACGTCGGCCGGCGTCGGGTACACACCCTGCGGGGCCTTCACGGAGCACAGCTCGACGACATGGCTGACGATCTCGATGCCGGCCGTCTCCTTGATGTACGACCGGGCGACAGCGCCGAGGGCGACACGGGCCGCGGTCTCCCGGGCCGAGGCGCGCTCCAGGATCGGCCGGGCCTCGTCGAAGCCGTACTTCTGCATGCCGGCCAGGTCGGCGTGGCCGGGGCGCGGGCGGGTCAGCGGCGCGTTACGGGCGAGACCGGCGAGGATCTCGGGGTCGATGGGGTCGGCCGCCATGACCTGCTCCCACTTCGGCCACTCGGTGTTGCCCACCATGATCGCGACCGGGGAACCGAGGGTCAGGCCGTGCCGGACGCCGCCGAGGAAGGTGACCTCGTCGCGCTCGAACTTCATCCGCGCACCGCGTCCATAGCCGAGCCGGCGCCGGGCCAGGTGGTCCGCCACCATCTCCGTGGTGATCGGCACGCCGGCGGGAAGGCCCTCCAGCGTCGCGACGAGTGCGGGGCCGTGTGACTCCCCCGCGGTCAGCCAGCGCAACCTGCTCAACGGTGCTCCTCGGTACTCGCGCCCTGGTACTGCCCTGCGTACGCGCGTCCTCGCGTACGGCGACGGCGCGACCAGCTGCGCGGTTCCGGCCCGCCACCTCCGATCCTCCCACGTCCGGGCCCCGTACCCGGCCGCCGGTCCATCAGACGGACGGGCGATGGACGGTGCCGGGCACTGGAAGGGATCAGGCGGGGCGTTGCCCGGGCACTGCTGAGGGGCGTACGCGCCGAGACGGCCGGCGCCGCTCCCCTGCCCGGTGAGCGCCGCCGCGAGGACGGCGCCTCCCTGACGGACGCGCGCCGGATCCGCACCCAGTCCGGCATGAACTGCTGGAGGATCTCGAACCCAGGGATCCTAGCGGGCCGCCAGGGCGCGCTCCCCCGCCTTTCGCATGGCGTCCAGAGGTGCCGGAACACGGCCGGTCATCTGCTCCACCTGCAGCACGGCCTGGTGCACCAGCAGGTCGAGCCCGCTGACGACGGCGCCGCCGTACATGGACCAGCGGGCCGCGAGAGCTGTCGGCCAGGGGTCGTAGAGCACGTCGAACAGGGTGGCGGGGCGCTCAGGTACGGCGGAGGCGAGGGCGTCCGTCGTACCGGCCGGGGTGGTCGCGATCACCAGCGGCGCGTGCAGCGCCCGGTCCGCGTCCGCCCAGTCGGCCGTCCGCACCTCGACGTCGAGCCGCTCGCCCCACTGCCGCATCTCGGCGGCGCGCGCCTCGCTGCGTACGTACGCCACGACCTCGCCGGTGCAGATCCGGGCGAGCGCGGCCAGCGCGGAGGACGCCGTGGCGCCCGCGCCGAGGATGGCCGCCGAGTCGACCTGTTCGATGCCGCGTTCCCGCAGGGCGGCGACCATGCCGGGGATGTCGGTGTTGTCGCCGACCCGGCGGCCGTCCTCGGTGAAGACGACCGTGTTGACCGCCTCGACCGAGGCCGCCGTCTCGCTGATCTCATCGAGCAGCGGAATGACGGCCCGCTTCAGCGGCATGGTCAACGACAAGCCGGCCCACTCGGCCCCGAGTTCCGCGAGGAACCCGGACAGAGCGGCCTCGTCGATCTCGAACCGGTCGTACGACCAGTTCACGAGCCCCAGTTCCTCATAGGCGGTGCGGTGCAGCACCGGGGAGAGAGAATGGGCGATGGGCTTGCCGAGAACGGCGGCCCGGCGGGCGTCAATTGCCCGAGCTCTCATTGAACTTGTCCTTGAGCTTCAGGAATTCAGCGTGGGTCTTGGCGAATTCGGTCTTGTTCACGCCGTCGACAGCGACGAAGTAGTACCAGCCCTGATCGGTCGGATTCAACGCCCCCTTGAGCGCGCCCTCTCCCGGGTTGTCGATCGGACCGGGCGGCAGACCCTTCTGCGTGTACGTGTTGTACGGGTCCTGGTTGCTGTTGATCTCCGACTCGCTGATATTGATGTTGCTCTTGCCCTTCAGGTAATTGAAGGTCGAGTCGAACTGCAGCAGCCCATAGGTCTCGGGGTTCGCGAGATCGAGGCGGTTGTAGACCACCTCCGCCATCTGGCGGTAGTCCGCATCGGTCTTGCCCTCGGCCTCGACCAGGCTCGCGACCGTGATGACCTGCAGCGGACTGTCCAGCTTGAGCGCCTTGGCCTTGGCCTCCAGGCCGAGCGCGTCGTACTTCTTCGCGGCCTGGGACACCATGTCCTTGAGGACCACCTCGGGTTTCATGTCCTTGGCGGCGGCATAGGTGCCCGGGAACAGGAAGCCTTCCAGAGGGTCCTTGATCTTGTCGTTGTCGTTCGCCCAGCTCGGAAGCCCGAGGCTCTTGTATTTCTGCTCGGCGACCTTCTTCGTGGTGCCGGACGACAATTCGAGCTGTTTGTCGATCGCCGAGTAGACAGCCGCGTTGCGCTCACCCGGCCTGACCAGAACGCTGTTCTGGCTCTCGGGATTGAGCATCATCTCGACGGCGCTCGACGCGGACATCTGCTTGTTCAGCAAATAGGCGCCCGCCTGGATGGAGTTCCCCTTGGGGTTGTCCGACTGCGCCGCCACGAAGGCGTCGACACTCTTGACGACACCGGCATCCTTGAGGCGTTGGCCGATCTCGTATCCGCTCGCACCCCTGGGGACCTGCACGGTTACCGTCTGGCTCGTGCCGTCACCCGCGTAATCCGGCGCCGCGCCGAAACGATCCTGGTAAAACTGGTACCCGAAATATCCGACACCGCCGACGCCTCCGGTGAGCACCAGCGCGATCACCAGACAGGCGCATCCGCTGCGCCGCTTCTTGGGCTTGCCGCCCCGGCCCCGCCGGTCGCCGCGTCCGCGGCCTTCACCTGACTCGTCGTCCGAGTCGTCGCCATCGTCGCCACCGGCGAAGAATGCGTGTTCGCCCTGGTCAGGCCCGGGGTCCCAGTCGGTCTGCGGCGGCTCTGCCTGCCGACGGCTCGGCGGCTCCGGCGGGGGGTATGCGTCGGGCGTTCCGTAGTAGTCGGGATGCTCACCGCCGTACGCCGCGGCCTGCTGTCCGTAGGGGTCCGCCGGGTCGGGGTACTGGGCCTGCGAGTGGGAGCCGGTCTGCCAGCCGTTGTTGTCGTAGGGCTGCTGCCCCTGGCCCGGGTAGTGCTGCTGGTCGTACTGCTGGGGGTACTGCTGTGCGTGACCCTGCTGCTGGTACTGCTGCTGCGCCTGACCGTATGCGGCCTGCTGGCCGTTGCCCCAGTCGCCGTAGTGCTGCGGTTGCTGCGGCTGCTGCTCCGGATAGTGCTGCGGCTGGCCGCCGTAGGCAGGCTGTTGGCCCGTGTGAGCCTGCTGCCCTTCCCATCCGCCGTCCCCGAACAACGGGTCCTCGGGATGCCACGGTTCGGAGCCTGGGCTCCGGCCATACTCAGTCATCGATCCCCTAGAGCCGCGAGGCGGCGGTCACGCGGCTGCTGAAGATCCGGTTACCGTCCCGCCTCTCTTTGTGCGTCGGCTGTTCGAACACCGGCGCATCGCGCGGAACGTTACCGTATCGCGATCAGATAACCACTTCGACGCTCTCGCCCGGTGCTTTACCTGACACCCGTTCGGATTCGAGTGCCTGCTGCAAGATGATCACGGCGGCTGCCTGGTCGATAACCGACCGGCCCTTCTTGGACTTCACGCCCGAGGCGCGCAGTCCCTGACTGGCCGTCACGGTCGTCATCCGCTCATCCACGAGCCTGACCGGTACGGGCGCGATCATGCGGGCCAGTTCCTGGGCGAAGCCTCTGACCTTGACCGCGGCCGGGCCCTCGCCCCCCTTGAGGGAACGCGGGAGACCTACGACGACCTCGATCGGCTCGTACTCCTCGACGAGTTGCCCGAGCCGGCGGTGGGCTGCGGGGACGTCCCGGCCGGGGACCGTCTCCACCGGGGTGGCGAGGATCCCGTCGGGGTCGCACGAGGCGACGCCGATACGGGCGTCGCCGACATCGATCGCGAGACGACGGCCGCGGCGCATGCCCCGGCCGTCGCCACTCGCGTGTGTGTCTTCGCTCACTTGGCCGTTTCCGTCACGAGCCGTTCGACGGCGTCGACGGCGTCGCCGATGGCGGCAGGGTTCTGGCCGCCGCCCTGGGCGACGTCCGGCTTGCCGCCACCGCCTCCGCCGAGGGTCTTGGCCGCGGTGCGCACCAGGTCACCGGCCTTGAGACCGCGCTCTCGGGCGGCCTCGTTGGTGGCGATGACCGTCAGCGGCTTGCCGTTGTTGACGGTGAACAGGGCGACCACGGCGGCACGTCCGCCCTGGATACGGCCGCGCACGTCGAGGACCAGCTTGCGCAGGTCGTCCGGCGTGGTGCCGTCCGGGACCTGACCGGTGACGACGGCGATGCCGCGCACGTCCTTGGCGGACTCGGCGAGACCGGCGGCGGCCTGCAGCACCTTCTCGGCGCGGAACTTCTCGATCTCCTTCTCGGCGTCCTTCAGCTTGCCGAGCATGGCGGAGACCTTCTCCGGGAGCTCCTCCGAACGGCCCTTGATCAGCTCCTGGAGCTGGGCGACGACTGTGTGCTCACGGGCCAGGAAGTTGTAGGCGTCGACGCCGACGAGGGCCTCGATACGGCGCACACCCGAGCCGATCGACGACTCGCCGAGCAGCTTCACCAGGCCGAGCTGGGCGGTGTTGTGGACGTGCGTGCCGCCGCACAGCTCCTTGGAGAAGTCGCCGATGGTCACGACACGGACCCGCTCGCCGTACTTCTCGCCGAACTCGGCGATGGCGCCCTGCTTCTTGGCCTCGTCGATGCCCATGACCTCGGCGTGCACATCGAGGTCGCGGGCGAGCACCTCGTTGATCTTCTGCTCGACGTCGGCCATCACGGCCGTGGGAACGGCGGACGGGGAACCGAAGTCGAAGCGGAAGCGACCGGGCTGGTTCTCGGAACCGGCCTGGGCGGCCGTCGGGCCGAGGGCGTCGCGCAGGGCCTGGTGGGTGAGGTGGGTGGCCGAGTGGGCGCGGGCGATGGCCTTGCGGCGGCGGTGGTCGATCGAGGCGTGGGCCTTGGCACCGACCGTCACCTCGCCGACCTGGACGACGCCCTTGTGGACGTAGACCCCGGGCACCGGCTTCTGGCAGTCGCGGATCTCGATGACGGCGCCGGAGTCGACCTTGATCTTGCCGGTGTCGCCGATCTGGCCGCCGCCCTCGGCGTAGAACGGGGTGCGGTCGAGGACGATCTCGACCTCGTCGCCCTCGGTGGCGGCCGGGGAGGAGGCGCCGTCGACGAGGATGCCGACGATGGTGGACTCGCCCTCGGTGTCGCCGTAGCCGATGAAGTCGGTCTCACCGACCTTGTCGGCGATCTCCCGGTAGGCGCCGGCACCGGCGTGGCCGGTCTTCTTGGCCTGGGCGTCGGCCTTGGCGCGCTCCCGCTGCTCCTTCATCAGGCGCCGGAAGCCGTCCTCGTCCACGGAAAGGCCCTGCTCGGCGGCCATCTCCAGGGTGAGGTCGATCGGGAAGCCCCAGGTGTCGTGGAGCAGGAACGCCTTGTCGCCGGCCAGCACGGTGGAGCCCGCGGCCTTGGTGTCGGAGACGGCGGTGTCCAGGATGTTGGTGCCGGCCTTCAGCGTCTTGAGGAAGGCGTTCTCCTCGGCGAGGGCGACCTTCTCGATGCGCTCGCGGTCGGTGATGAGCTCGGGGTACTGCTGGCCCATCATGCCGATGACGACGTCGATGAGGTCCTTGACGACCGGGCCGGTGGCGCCGAGCAGGCGCATGTTGCGGATGGCGCGGCGCATGATGCGGCGCAGGACGTAGCCGCGGCCCTCGTTGCCGGGGGTGACGCCGTCGCCGATGAGCATCACGGACGTACGCATGTGGTCGGTGACCACGCGCAGGGAGACGTCCGAGGCGTGGGCGTCGCCGTAGGCGACACCGGTCAGCTCGGTGGCCTTCTTGATGACGGCCATGGAGGTGTCGATCTCGTACATGTTCTGCACGCCCTGCAGAATCATGGCGAGTCGTTCGAGGCCGAGGCCGGTGTCGATGTTCTTGCTGGGGAGCTCGCCGAGGATCTCGAAGTTGTCCTTGCCGATGCCCGCGCCGCGCTCGTACTGCATGAAGACGAGGTTCCAGATCTCCACGTACCGCTCGTCGTTGACGGCGGGGCCGCCCTCGACGCCGAACTCGGGGCCGCGGTCGTAGTTGATCTCGGAACAGGGGCCGCAGGGGCCGGGGACGCCCATGGACCAGTAGTTGTCCTTCATGCCGAGGCGCTGGATGCGCTCCTTCGGCACCCCGACGACCTCGTGCCAGATGCGCTCGGCCTCGTCGTCGTCCTTGTAGACGGTGATCCAGAGCTTCTCCGGCTCCAGGCCGTAACCACCCTTGTCCTGGGGGCTGGTGAGCAGCTCCCAGGCGTACTTGATGGCGCCTTCCTTGAAGTAGTCGCCGAAGGAGAAGTTGCCGCACATCTGGAAGAAGGTGCCGTGCCGGGTGGTCTTGCCGACCTCTTCGATGTCCGGCGTGCGCACACACTTCTGGACGCTGGTGGCACGGTCGAAGGGCGGCTTGACCTCACCCAGGAAGTAGGGCTTGAAGGGCACCATGCCGGCCGGGACCAGGAGCAGAGTCGGGTCGTCCGCGATGAGCGACGCCGAAGGGACGACGGTGTGCCCGCGCTCCTCGAAGAAGCTCAGCCAGCGGCGGCGAATCTCGGCCGACTCCATCAGTGGTCCTCATTCCGGTTGTACGAGTACGTCGGGTCGACGTACTTCGGGTTGCTGCGGTTGTTCTCGATGGCGGGGTACCGCCGGGGCGCGGGGAGTTCGGGGCTGTCCTGGATGCCGAGCGCGTCCTCCAGCTCGGCCTCCCGCTGGGCCATGCCGTCGCGGACGTCGAGCGCAAAGCCGACCGCGCGGTCCTTCAGCCGCTGCCCCGTCTCCAGGGCCTTGTTCGCCGCGGTGGCGGCGAGGCTCTCCGGGGTCAGCTGCTTGATCTTGCGGTTGACCTTGGTGGTGGCCCACACACCGGCGGCCACGCCCGTGGTGAACCAGAACGTACGACGGAACATCGCTCGGTCTCAGTCCTTACTTCCGCTTGCGCCGTGCGGCGGGGACCGTCCGGCCCACGATCACGTTACGCCGGGGCGACTTCGCGGGCACGTCCTCCTGTTTGCGGCCGCCGAGAGCCCGGCGAACGCCGTAGCCGAAGGCCGCGACCTTGACCAGGGGGCCGCCGAAGGTGGAGGCGACGGTGGTCGACAGGGCGGAGGCGTTCGACGTGACTTCCTGAACGTCGGAGGCGATCGCGTCGACCCGGTCGATCTGGGTCTGCGCGGAGCGCACGGCGGTGGACGCCTCTGCCAGGAGAGGGACGGCCTGGTCGGTCACGTCCGCGACGAGCTTGGTGGTCGCCCTGAGCGTCTGGGCCAGCCTCGCCAGCGCGACGGCGAGGAAGGAGACCAGGATCGCCCAGAAGACCGCCACCAGGATCCCGGCAACCTCTCCACCGGACACTGTGTGCACCCGCTCCCTGAAACGTGCCTCTGCATCGGTCTACATCGAAAAAGTCGTGGGCCGAGCCTATCGCGCCGGGGACGCCGCTCTGCACCGGATTACCGCCCGCGCGGGGCCGGGTCGCGAGAAGCGATTGTACGGACCGAACACGCTTCAGTACGCTCCGTATTCCATGCGGGATCAACGGCGCGCCCCCTACCCCGAGTCCGGCAATCTCCCCCTGGAACTCAGTACGTTCGTGGGCCGTTCGGCCGAACTCGCCGAGCTGGCGGAAGCACTCCGTGCCGCGCGGCTGGTCACCGTGACCGGCGCCGGCGGGGTCGGCAAGTCACGGTTGGCGGCGCGCGCGGCCTCGGGGTGTGCACCCCCGGACGGTGTGTGGCACGTGGACCTGGCGCCGGTGCGCGATCCGGAGTTCGTCGACTACGCCGTCGTGGAGGCGCTGGGCCTGACGGACCACACGACCCGCCTGCCCCACGAGACACTCCTGACACATCTCGCCGAGCGTGAACTCCTGCTGATCCTGGACGGCTTCGAGCATCTGGTGGACGCCGGTGCCGAGCTGGTGACCGGTCTGCTGCGCCGGGTGCCGGGCCTGCGGGTGCTCGCCGTGGGGCGCAGACCACTGGGCGTGACTGGTGAGCGGCTGCTTCCGCTGGCCCCACTGGGCGAGGACGAGGCCGTGGAGCTGTTCGTGGAGCGGGCGGCACAGCGCGGGGTGACCGTGCGGGACGACACGGACGTACGGGAGTTGTGCCGACGTCTGGACGGGATCCCGCTGGCGGTCGAGCTGGCCGCGGGGCGGCTGCGGATGCTGTCGCCGGGGCAGTTGCTGGAGCGGCTCGACGACCGGTTCCGGCTGCTGACCGGCGGCGGGCGGGACGGGCTGCCGCGCCATCGGACGCTGCGTACGGCCGTCGGCTGGAGCCATGAACTGTGCGCGCCCGAGGAACGGTTGCTGTGGGCCCGGCTGTCGGTGTTCGCGGGCCGGTTCGACCTGGACGCGGCCGAATACGTGTGCGGCGGCCAGGGGCTGCACTCCGACGACGTCCTCGACGTGCTCTCGGAACTGCTCGCGCAGTCCGTGGTCACGCGCGAGGAGACCGAGGCCGGGGTGCGCTACCGCATGCTGGACACGATCCGGGACTACGGCGCCGAGTGGCTGGCGGCGGCCGGGGACGCGGCCCGGCTGCGGCGCCGGCACCGCGACTGGTGTCTGGGCCTGACGACCTGGTGCGAGCTGGAGTGGTTCTCGCCGCGGCAGGACGAGGTGGCCGCCCGCGTCGAGGCGGAGCTGCCGAATCTGCGCTACGCCCTGGAGTACTGCCTGAGCGAGCCGGACGAGGCGCGGCTGGGCCAGTACCTCGCGGGCTCGCTGTGGTTCTACTGGGTCGGCTGCGGTCGGCTGTCGGAGGGGCGGCGCTGGCTGGAGCAGGCCGTGACCCTGGACTCCAGTCATGAGCAGTCCCGGCTGAAGGCGCTGTGGGTGCTCGGCTATGTGGCGATCCTGCAGGGCGACACGGTGCCCGCGCTCGGGGTGCTGCTGGAGTGCCGGGAGGAGGCGGAGCGGGCCGGCGACCCCACGGCGGTGGCGTACGCCGAGCATCGCACCGGCTGTCTGGCCCTGCTCTCGGACGACGTGGAGCGCGCCGAGACGCTGCTGCGCTCGGCGCTGGCCCGCTATCAGGAGCTCGGCGAGCTCAACAGCAATGTGCTGATGGGCCAGATCGAGCTGGCGATGACACGGGCGTTCCAGGGCGATCTGCCGGACGCGGTGCGGTTGTGCGAGGACGTCCGCCGGGTGTGCGAGGACCACGGCGAGCGCTGGGCGCGCTCCTACGCGCTGTACGTCCTGGCGTACGCCGCCTGGGCCGACGGTGACCTTCCTAGCGCCCGCGTACTGCTGACGGACTGCCTGGCCGGCGCCCACGCCTTCCACGACCTGCTCGGCTCGGTGCTGGCGGTGGAGCTGCTGGCCCTGGTCACGGAGGCGGAGGGCGATCCGGCGGAGGCGGCGGTGCTGCAGGGAGCGGCGGCCGGGTTGTGGCCGTCGGTGGGGCTGCCGCTGTTCGGCTCGGCCTGCTTCAACGCACCGCACGAGCTGTGCGAGACGGCGGCCCGGGAGCGGCTCGGCGACGAGCGCTACGAGGAGTGCGTACGGCAGGGAGCGGCGCTCGGCCGGGAGCCTGCGGTGCGCCGGGCGCTGGGCCGGCCGACCGCGGACGCGCCGCCACCGCCACGAGACCCGGTACGGCAGGCCGAGGCACCCCTGAGCATGCGGAAGCCCGCCGCCTCCCCCACCCGGAAGGGCGGGGAGACGACGGGCTGAGGCGCAGGTGTCCTACGACCGCTGAAGGATCAACGGGCGTAGTACTCGACGACGAGCTGCTCGTCGCAGATCACCGGGATCTCCTTGCGGTTCGGCTCGCGGTCCAGGCGGAACGCCAGGGCCTTGAGGTTCACCTGGAGGTAGCGCGGGGTCTCACCCTCGGGGGCGAAGCCGCCCTCACGGGAGATGGAGAAGAGGGTCTTCTCACGGCTGCGCTCGCGGACCATCACGACGTCGTCGGGCTTGACGCGGAAGGACGGCTTGTCGACCTTCTGGCCGTTGACCTCGATGTGGCCGTGAACGACCATCTGACGGGCCTGGTAGATGGTGCGGGCGATGCCCGAACGCAGGACCAGGGCGTCGAGACGGCGCTCAAGCTCGATGATCAGGGCCTCACCGGTCTTGCCCTGAACCTTGGAGGCACGCTCGTAGGCGCGGACGAGCTGGCGCTCGGACACGTCGTACTGCGCACGCAGACGCTGCTTCTCCAGCAGACGGACCTTGTAGTCCGAGTTCTGCTTGCGGCCACGGCCGTGCTCACCCGGCGGGTAGGGACGGGCCTCGAAGTACTTGACGGCCTTCGGGGTCAGCGCGATGCCGAGGGCACGCGACTTCTTGACCTTGGGGCGGGACTGGTTCGCCACAATCTCTCATTTCTCAGTGTTCGGCTCGTCAGGGTTGAGGGAGGTCGCATCCGCAGCCGGGGAAACCCTTCGGGTCCGTGGACCTGCCGGGCAGCCGCTCCCCTGGTCTGGGCACATACGTGCAGCACGCGAGTGGCCCACCGACCGTTCCCGTCGTACGACGAGTGGTGGTGGGCTGCCCGCGACACCGATCGACGGTGCGCGACGCTCCTGGAGCCGATCCGGGGACTGGGTCCTGGACTGGCTCCGGCTGACCGTCCCGTTCTGACTGCACGGGACACAGCACTTCGGGGAAGTTTACAGGGTGCTCAGGACCGCTTGCGACCGAGGTGCTTCCTGGTCCACTCCACGGCGTCCGCGTACCGCGCCTCGGCGCCGTGCCGGGTCGGGGTGTAGTACTCGCGGTCCTTGAGGGCATCGGGGGCGTACTGCTGCTCGGCGATGCCCTCGGCCAGGTCGTGCGGATACACGTACCCCTGCGCGTGGCCGAGCTTGGCGGCGCCCTTGTAGTGCCCGTCGCGCAGGTGCGGCGGCACGGGGCCCGCCAGCCCCTTGCGAACGTCGTCCATGGCGGCGCCGATCGCGGTCGTCGCGGCGTTCGACTTGGGGGCCAGCGCGAGCGCGATGGTGGCGTGGCTGAGGGTGAGGGCCGCCTCGGGGAAGCCGATCATGGCGACGGCCTGGGCGGCGGCGACCGCGATCGGCAGGGCGTTCGGGTCGGCGAGGCCGATGTCCTCGCTGGCGGAGATCATCAGCCGACGGGCGATGAAGCGGGGGTCCTCGCCGGCCTCGATCATCCGGGCCAGGTAGTGCAGGGCGGCGTCGACGTCGGAGCCGCGGATGGACTTGATGAGGGCGCTGGCGACGTCGTAGTGCTGGTCGCCGTCGCGGTCGTACTTCACCGCCGCCCGGTCGACGGTCTGCTCCAGCGTCTGGAGGCTGATCTCGGTCTCGCCCTGGTCCAGGGCGGCGCCCGCTGCGGCTTCCAGGGCCGTCAGGGCGCGGCGGGCGTCGCCGCCGGCGATCCGCAGCAGGTGCTCCTCGGTGTCCTCGGGAAGGGCGACGGCGTCCTTCAGGCCGCGTTCGTCGCTCAGCGCGCGCTTCAGCAGGCCCCGGACGTCGTCGTCGGTGAGGGGTTCGAGGGTGAGCAGGAGGGAGCGGGACAGCAGGGGGGAGATGACCGAGAAGTACGGGTTCTCGGTGGTCGCCGCGATCAGGGTCACCCAGCGGTTCTCGACGGCCGGGAGAAGGGAGTCCTGCTGGGCCTTGCTGAAGCGGTGGATCTCGTCGAGGAAGAGGACGGTCTCCTTGCCGAAGCCACCGGTGGCGCGGCGGGCGCCGTCGATGACCGCGCGGACCTCCTTGACCCCGGCGGTGATCGCGGAGAGCTCGACGAAGCGCTTGTTGGTGGCCTTGGAGACGACGTAGGCCAGGGTGGTCTTGCCCGTGCCGGGCGGGCCCCAGAGGATCACCGAGGACGGTCCGGCGGGGCCGCCGCCGGACTCGCCGACGAGCCTGCGCAGCGGCGAGCCCGGTTTCAGCAGGTGCTGCTGGCCCACGACCTCGTCCAGGGTGCGTGGGCGCATGCGCACCGCCAAGGGACTCCCCGCGGGGTCCTTCTCCTGGCGTTCTTCTGCGGCGGCGGTGAACAGGTCGGGCTCCACGCTGAAAACCCTAAATCACCGCACTGACAACGAGGCCGGAGCGGGTCAGGAGGGCGCCCAGAGCTGGCTGCCCCAGCGGGTCAGGATCAACATCACGATGACGCCGCAGTGCGTCACCGGGAGCACCCAGGTGAACTCGGAGAGGAAGTTCTTCAGCGGGCGCGGGGCGGGCAGGAAGCCGTTGCGGATGTTGAAGGAGGTCACGTACCAGAACATGGTGATCGTCGCGGCCCAGGCCAGCGAGCACCACAGGCACAGCGCATTGATGTTGTACAGCGACTGGTACATGAGCCAGGTGCAGAAGACGACGCCGAACAGGGTGCCGAAGTTGAAGGTCAGCCAGTACCAGCGCGGGAAGCGGGCGCGGGCGAGCAGACTCATGCCGACGCAGATGACGATGCCGTAGCAGACCAGGCCGAGCATGGGGTTGGGGAACCCGAAGACGGACGCCTGCTTGCTCTGCATGACGCTGCCGCAGGACACGATCGGGTTGAGGCTGCACCCGGGCTTGAAGCTCTTCCCCGCGATCTCGGCCTCAAGAATCTTGAACTTGTCGATCGTGATGACCCACGCGGCAAGCAATCCCGCCGCGCCGGTGACGGCCAGCATCAGGGCGAACGCACGGCTGCCGCCGACCGATTGCGGCGCCGACTCGGCACGCTGCGGCTCGGGCTCGGTGGAGACGTCTTTGACTGTCGTCTTGCTCATCACGCCGATTCCGTCACTTGAGAGTTGGACCTTCTCCGGACAGGCCACATTGTGCCGTACCCACACGCGTGCGCGCCGTTCACGGGACATAAGGAGAGGCGCGCGACGGTGCGGAGGCATTCGGTTCAGGACACCGGCGGAACAGCGTGGGGGGGGGGGGGGGGGGGGGGGGGCGCCCCCCCCCCCGCCCCCCCCCCCC
>NZ_JAQMYP010000022.1 GCF_028369295.1 Streptomyces sp. HD | reverse complement strand
TCTTGCCCTTGTAGCGGTTCATCACGGTGGTGATGTGGTTGTTCATCACGCCGCGCAGCGTGCTCGCATCCCTGATGGAGCTGACCCAGCCGGGCAGCTGGGAGTGCCAGACCAGGGTGTGGCCGCGCATCTTCTGGCCGTGCGCGGAGGCGTGGTTGACGATCCTGTCGGCGGGGGCGAAGTTGAACGACCCGCGGGAGGGTTCGGTGGCGTCCCACTTCATCTCGTTCTCCGGGGTGATCATCTTGAATTCCCGGTCGAGAATGGTGGAGTACGTGGAGTCGCCGAGCCTGCCCGCGGCCACTGCCGTGCCGAAATAGCGGCCACCGGCGGCCGCCGCATCAGCGGCCACGGTCGGCGTGCCGGCGTCCGGTGTGAGGGCGGCCTTGGCGACCAGCGGTACGGCGGCACCCGCGGCGGCGAGAACCACGGCGGCGGCGAGCAGGCGGCGGGTCGCCGGGCGGCGGCGATGAGAGAGGTTCTGATCTGGCAACGGCTTGTCCTTACGGGGGCAGCGGGGCTTGGTTTTCGGTCCCGGTTGTCTGCCAGTTGCCACCACGCACACAAAGGTTGCCGTGATGGAAAAGCCGCCCCCCTGCGTGAGGTGTACGTACGTCTGTGGGGCAACGGCGACGACAAGTGCGGCACGCCGGGCAAGCCGCCCCCGGTCAAGGTGTCCAAGGTGCGCGGTGACACCGCGGGCCGCCTCACCGTGAACTGCCCTCAAGGTCCCCGCAACCGGCCGCACCCCGGTAAGCCCGGGCGCACGGTCACGCACAGCGTCGCGCACCGGGCGCGGGATTTCGCGTGGGCAGCGGGTCCGTTCCGCACGACGACGGCAGACCTCGCCCGGTGGTGTGCGCGTGAAGTCGTACTGGGCGCCGAACATGCCCGCGGAGGGTGTACGCCTCACCCGCAAGGACGCTCCTGCGCCCTGGCCCGCCTGGAGCGCCGTCGGAGCCGACACGATGGCCTTCCGTATCTGCACTGGGACCCGCGCGCGGCCCTTGGCCCGCTCCAGGCCGACGACATCGCCCTTGGCGTTGACGAGGACACGGTCACCGGTGACGAGGGTGAGGCGGTGGATGCCGGCGGGTTCCCTGGCCTTGGCGGCCGTCGCCACGGGAGCGGCCGGAGCGGGTGTGGCCTGTGCCGTGCCGTTCAGCCCGGTGGCGAGGACCCCCCGCCACCGTCGCCGCGGCCGTGGCCACGTGCACTATGTTCACTTTTCTGAGCAAATTTCCCCCAGGGCTGGAGTGCCGACTGGCAGTAACCCGAGGGGCGGTAGGAACGTGGATGCACAGTTGTTCGTCGGCTGTGCGGCGACGACGTATCGATCTCGATGAAGCATCGATGGGCAGTTGTTACAGGCGCAGGTCAGACTGCACGTCGTGCGACGGTCGCGCCACAACGGGACGGCCCCGCCGGACGGACGGCGAGAGCGGTCAGGGCACCAGGTGGAAGGAGCAGGGGATGCGGCTTCGCCGACTCGTGCCCTGCGCCGTGCTGGCCGCCTGTCTGACCGGGTGCGGCGGCGTGGACGGCGGCGTCCACGTCGAGGGTCCGGCGGCGACGACGATCCCCTGGACGGGGCCGGTGTACATGACGAACTATTACGGTCGGCCCTGGCAGCGCCCCAAGGAGATCGAGGTGGCGTACGGGCGCGTCCGCCTGCACAAACTGACGTGGCGGGACTGGGGCTCGCCCCGCGCGCGGGCCACCGGCGTCGCCACGGACTCGAGCTGCATGTCCGGCTGCCCCGACGGCACCGACAACCTTCCGACCTACCGGGCCGACGTCGTCCTGAGCGGTCTGGTCAGGCGCGGGGACGTGGCGTTCTACAGCCACATGACCCTTGCCCCCGTACAGCCCCCGGCGCCGTCCTGGGCGAAATACACCGCCAATACGGACCTGGAAGTACCGGATGCCTGAGTACGGCACGGGAGAGGAGCGTCGGAGAGGGAGCGCGATCCACGCTGCTCAGGAGGTGCTGCTGAGCTCGGCCCGCAACGACCCCGTGGACGTGGTGATGGGCCTGGAGGCGGGCGCCGACGACCACGTCACCAAGACCTTCGACGGCCCGGACCTCGTGGCCCGCGTCCGCTCCCTGCTGCGCCGGGCGGCACCCGCCGAGCAGCCGGACCACAGCCCGCGCCTGCCCTTCGGGGACCTGGAGTTCTGCCCGGCGTCCCTGACCGCGAGCCGGGCCGGAAAGCCGCTCGCGCTGACCACGACCGAGCTGAAGCTGCTGAGTGAGCTCGCCGCCGCACCGGGGACCGTGCTCTCCCGGGACCTGTTCCTGGAGCGGGTCCGGGACTACGTCTGGTCCGGTGACACCCGGGTGGTGGACGTCCATGTGCAGCGTCTGCGCGCCAGGATCGGCCGGGAGCGGATCGAGACGGTACGCGGCTTCGGCTACAGGCTGCGCCCATGAGACGGCCCGCTGTGAAGAACGTGCGGCCGCCCGCCTTGAACGTGGGAGCGAAGGTCGCCCTGGCCGTCGCCACCGCGGCCCTGTGCGTGGCGGGGGCGATCGGGGTGCTGGTGCACCGGACCATCGCCGCCGACCAGCTGGCCACGGCCCGCTCCGGCCTGGACCGGGAGTTGCTGAGCGTCCTCGACGACCACGCGCACGGACGCAGGTCGCAGGCCAGGCTCGACCCCCCTGATCTGCCCGGCCCGGTGGCACGGGCCGTGCGCGACGACGTCCGGGTGACCTACCTGCAGGAGACCGGTAAGGAGCCGGTGCTGTGGGCGGCTACCCGGATCTCGGGCCGGAAGGTGCTCGCGATCAGCCGTTCGTACGCCCGCGAGGAGCAGGCCCTGGCCACGCTCGACCGGACGCTGTTCGCCACGGGCGCGGCCGTCACCGTCCTGGTGTCCCTGGCCGGACTGCTGCTGGGGGTGCGGATGGGGCGGCGGGCCACGGCCGCCGCGCGTACGGCGGAACGCATCGCCGACGGTGACCTCGACGCCCGGGTCCGCCCTCACGGCGGCGACGAGATCGCCCGGCTCGCCGCCTCCGTCGACACGATGGCGGACGCGCTCGGTGCCCGTCTGGAGGCCGAGCGCCGGGTGACCGCCGACATCGCGCACGAACTGCGCACGCCGGTCGCGGGCATGTCGGCAGCGGTCGGCGTGCTGCCGCCCGGCCGGGCGTCGGAACTGGTGACGGGCAGCGTGCAGAAGTTGCGCGGGCTGGTGGAGGACGTGCTGGAAGTGGCCCGGCTCGACTCCCAGGCGGCGGCGGTGGAGACCGAGGAGCGTGAGGTGAGCGCGATGACCCGGCGTGCGGTCGCCGGGCTCGACGGCGTGGAGGTGACGGTCGTGGCGGACGCGGTCGTGGCCACCGACCCGCGCCGGGTCGAGAGGATCCTGGCCAACCTGGCCGCCAACGCCCTGCGGCACGGCGCCCCGCCGGTGGAGGTGGAGGTCGACGGCCCCCTGGTCCGGGTCCGCGACCACGGCCCCGGTTTCCCGGCCGATCTGCTCGCCGTGCTGCACACCTCCGGCCCCCAGCGCTTCCGCACGGGCTCCCGCACCGGCGGCACCGGCCTCGGCCTGACCATCGCGACCGGCCAGGCCCGCCTGCTCGGCGCCCGCCTGACCTTCCGCAACCGACCGGAGGGGGGCGCGGAGACGGCGCTGCGGCTGCCGACGGACTGATCCGCCGGAGCCGGGTCGAGCGGCCGGCGCACGCGATCGTCCCGGATCGTGCGGCACGCGGGGTGTCGAAGAACCGGGGCCGAAGTCCGCCCGGGGGTTCAGGTCCAGGGGGTGTTGTGAAAGTCCCGTGCGGTGCCCGCGCCCGCCGCGGCAGCGGCTGGTGTCACAGCCGGTGCGTGCCCTCGGCGTGCCGGACGAAGGCCCTCGTAGCGGAGCTACTTGGACCTTTGGCCTGTGCGGCGAGTGGGGGCACCTCCCACGCCCTTAAGGCAGTGGGGGAGCGTGCCGGGCCCCGTGGGTGCTGTGCGGGACTTTCACAACACCCCCTAAAGGCTGTTGCAGAACGACGATCACAGTAGGATCCGGCCACCCGCGGCAAGATCAACTGCCCGATTGTGCGCCGATTTCCACCGTCCTGACGGGCCTTCGAAGCAGCTTTCTGGAGATCGGTCCGAGTTCTGCAACACGCTTTAGGCAGAGGTAACGGGTGACGGACACCGTGGCGTGGGCGACGAGGAGGACGGCCGCGAGGAGCCAGCGGTCGCGTCGTCCGGACAGAGGGGGCTGCGGGCCCGGGAAGAACGACCGCCCATCCGGGTCGAGGTCCGGTCTCAGCCGTACGGCGGGGGCGTCCGCCGCGTACGCCCACCGCGCAGGTGGCATCGGCCAGGATCCGGCGCCGACGGCACGGCGCGGGCCGCGCGGCTGCCGCTCGGAGGTGGCGCCGACCGAACGACCGCTTCAACGGCCGGCAGAGGGGGCCGGGACCGTCCCGGTGGATACGGGGTGCGCCTTTCGGATGGTCCGAGTCCGGCCGGTCGGCGGGGGTGGCCCCGCTGGTCGGCGGAGTGGATGTCTGCGGGGCGCGAGATGGGATGGCTGCGCGGGAGGGGCCCTGTCCGACCGCGCCTGGTGGAACTCCCCCCAAGCAGGACCGTACACAGGAGACCAGACGAGTGAGATACCGGAAGACACTGCCCTGGCTTGCTGCCGTGGCCTGCCTCGCGACTGCCTGCAGCAGCACGTCCGGCACCGAGCCGGCCGCCCCGTCGACGACGTCCGCCGCGGCCCGCTCGTCGTCGGCCTCCGAGGAGCGGAACAAGGAGCTCGTTCTGCGCCTGTATTCGGAGGCGTTCAACAAGGACAAGGCCGACGTGGTGAAGGAACTCGTCGCGACCGACTACGTGCAGCACGACAAGTCGGTCCCCGGCGGAGCCGACGGGCAGGTCAAGCAGTTCAAGGACGTCAAGGCGAAGATTCCCGGCGCGGTGGCGACCGTCAAGCACGTGGCCGCCGACGGTGACCTGGTGGCCGTGCACTGGCAGGCGTCGGCCACCCCGAAGAACGAGGCGACGGGCGAGGCCAAGGCCGACCTGTTCCGGGTCGACAACGGCAAGCTGGTCGAGCACTGGGGCATCACGCAGACCGTGCCGGCGAAGACAGCCAGCGGGAACTCGCTGTTCAGCGACGTGTACCGGTACCCGAAGGGGGCGCCGGCCCTGTCCGAGGAACAGGAGGAGAAGAACCGGAAGTTCGCGGTCGACGCGTACCGCAAGCTCTCCGACGGTGACGCGACCGTGATCGACAAGAGCTGGGATCCTCGGTACTACCAGCACAACCCGGCGGCCGCGAGCGGAACGGCTCCGCTGAAGCGGTTCTTCGAGCAGAACACGCAGGGCGCCCCCTCGCCCAGCAGTACCGCAGGCGGCGGGACCCGGTTCGGCAACACCCTCGCCGACGGGGACCTGGTGTGGGTCTTCAGCTCCGACTACGTCGTCGCGGACCTCTTCCGCGTGGTCGACGGAAAGATCATCGAGCACTGGGACGTCGCCGCCGACGGGCAGTAGCCCGGCCCGAAGAGCTGGACTGGACGGCAAGCGTCGACGGAACCCCAGCCGGCGTCCGGCTGGGGTTCCTGTCGGGCGGGTCAGCGCTGCAGGGTGAGCAGGCCCGGCCGGTACGGCAGCTTCAGGTAGTCGGGGCTGGTCGCGTTGGGGTCCCTGCCCTGGTAGAGGAACTGCAGGTTGCAGGGGTCGATGGTCATGGTCTGGTCGGGGTTGTTGCGGACCAGGTCACCGTGGCTGATGTCGTTGGTCCAGGTGGCACCACTGTTGGCCTTGCCCGCGAAGGGGGCGCTCTCGCTGCCGGCCTGGACGGTCCACGGACCGTCCAGGCTGGAGGCGGTGAAGGACCGGAAGTAGCGCCCGTTCGCGCCCTTCGCCTCGACGATCATGAGGTACTGGTTCTGGCCCTGGACCTTGTAGACCTGCGGCGCCTCGAACAGCTTGTCCTCCGTGTCGCTCATGACCACCGTGGAGGCCGTGCCGAAACTGCTCGGGAAGTTCCCGAGCGGCATGGTCGACTTGAAGATGGTGCCCGCGTCATTGGCGAAGAACAGGTGCATGTTCTGGCCGTCGGCGATCAGGGTCGGGTCGATCGGGCCGCCGGGGGAGACGCTGCCGGTGAACAGCGGCTGCGGCGCGGACCAGCCGTTGGGGTTGGTGGGGTCGCTGGACGTGCGGTAGACGAAGGGCCCCCATTGGGTACCCCATCCCAGCGAGGACAGCACCCAGATGTTCTTGGGCGCGAAGTAGAACAGCTGGGGCGCCACCGCGTCCGAGGGCATGCGGATCTGGGAGGCCGTCGCCATGTCCGACCAGTTCGTGAAGGGGCTGAAGCCCATCGAGTGCCAGGCTGTGTCGGCGTACGTCGCGTAGACCATGTGCTTGCCGTTGACCATCGTGGTGGTGAAGTCCTTCAGCGAGGCCCACCCGTTGGCCGGCTGCGCCAGCGGACCGGTCGAGCTCCACCGGTACGTCGGCGGAAGAGCACACGAGGTGGACGTCCCGGACATGCCGGTCCACTTCTGGTTGCTGCCGCCGGTGCAGTTCCAGAGCTGCACCGCCGTGCCGTTGGCCGTCCCGGCGCCCGAGACGTCAAGGCACAGCCCGGACTCCACGGCGACGACGGTGCCGTCGGAGTTCACCCGCCACTGCTGGTTCGTGCCGCCGTTACAGGACCAGAGCACCGGCCGGGTACCGGCCGTGGTGGCGTGGCCCGGGACATCGAGGCACTTGTTGCCGTACACGGTCAGCTGGTTGTTGTCCGTCAGCGTCCACTGCTGGTTGGTCCCGCCGTGGCAGTCCCATATCTGCACGTTCGCACCGTCGGCCTGGCTGGCGCCCGACACATCGAGACACCGGCCGGAAGCGACACCGCGCAAGGCGCCGGTGGTGGCCGCCTGAGCCGGGTTGGCGACGAGCATCGTCCCCAACGAGGCCAGGACCGCAACCGGGACTGCAAACACCGCAGACATCCGTCTGCGGCTGAAACTACGTCTGCGCATGGGACCTCGTCATCCTTCAGTAAGTGGTTCTGGTGGGCCCCGTCGGAGGCTGTGCGACTACCGGTGCGGTGCGGCCCTAGCATTTGTTCGATATGTCGAATGTGGATCGGAATATCGAGCAAGCTGGATGATGAGAGAACCGGCGAGCGGCGTCAATACTTCTCACAGGATTCGCGACCCGGAACATTCGCAGAGCTTGCGCTGCCGCCCGCCGCGAGACAGAGAGTGTCGGCGCCGTCGGTCTCGTACCGGCCAGAACAGGACATGCGGCAAGCTGACGTCGAGCTACCTGCACGGGTGATCCGAACAGCCCGGCTGCTGAACCGCCCGCAGCGGTTCGGTGGCCCGCCTACGGCGGGCATCAGATCCATCGTCACGGTGAAGAACATCCAGGGCTGAGGAACCTCAGGGGCAGATGGCGCATCTGTACACGCGAAGTGCCTGTCATCTCCGATGAGCGACAGAGCACACGTCAGTCGACCTGTTCTCCTCGTGCCTCCTCCGACGGCTCGCGCAGCCGAGCACCTGTCTTCTCCCCCGGCCCTGTCCGGCTAGGGGGTGAGTGCGGCCAGGATCGCACCGGGAAGCACGGACTCGGTCGCCTCGTAGTGAACACAGTGACGCTGACCAGCCGCATCACAGGGACCAAGGGACGCCGCACATGCGCATCGCCTTCCTGCTGCACAACGCCTACGCGATGGGCGGCACCGTACGGACGACCATGACACTCGCCGACACGCTCGCCGGGCGACACCAGGTGGAACTCGTGTCGGTCTTCCGGCACCGCGAGAAACCACAACTGGGGCGGTCGCCCAAGATGCCGCTGCGGGCCCTGGTGGACCGGCGCGAGGGATCCGCGGACGCGGCGGACCCTCTCGCCCGGCGGGCCGGAGAGGTCTTCCCGAAGGGGGACAGCCGCTCGCACCAGTACCACCGGCTCGCCGAGCAGCGGGTCATCGACTGGCTGCGGGACACGGACGCCGACATCGTCGTGGGCACCAGGGCCGGACTCAACGCGCTGGTGGCCCGGTTCGGGCCACGACATGCCGTACGCGTCGGCCAGGAGCACCTCACCCACGACAACCACCCGCACCGACTGCGGACGGAACTCCAGCGCTGGTGCGGCGCTCTCGACGCGCTGGTCACCATGACCGCGGCTGACGCGCGCGACCACCGGCGCGGCATGCGGTTGCCGCGCACCCGGGTGCTGGCCATCCCCAACAGCGTCCCCGAACCCGCGGTGCCGCCGGCCGACGCGGCGGCCAAGGTGGTCGTCGCGGCGGGTCGGTTGGCCCGCGTCAAGCGGTACGAGATGCTGGTCGACGCGTTCGCCCTGGCCGGTGCGGCCTGCCCCGACTGGTCCCTGCGCATCTACGGGGACGGCCCGGAACGCGCCCGGACAGCCGACCGGATAGCCCACCACGGCCTGAGAGACCGGGTCTTCCTGATGGGTTCGGTCACGCCCATCGAGGCCGAGTGGGTCAAGGGCTCCATCGCCGCGGTGACCTCCGCGCACGAGTCGTTCGGAATGACGATCGTGGAGGCCATGCGCTGCGGCCTGCCTGTGGTGAGCACCGACTGCCCCCACGGGCCCGGCGAGATCATCCGCCACGGTGTGGACGGCTTTCTCGTCCCGCGCGACAGCACCCGGGCCGTGGCCGACGCGCTGCTGGCACTGATGCGGGACGACGGACGGCGTGCGGAGATGGGCAGGGCCGCCCGGGTCAGCGCGGAGAAACGATTCACCCCGGACGGCGTCGCCGACCGCTACGAACGCCTGTTCAGCGCACTGGTGGAGGAGCGGGCCGGGCGGTCCGCTCCTCCACCGCCCGGCCCGGCCGACTGGCGCGACCGTGCCACCGTGCTCGCCGCCACGGCAGGCATCCTCGCCCGCGCAGCGGTGCGCCGCGGGCGGCGCAAGCTGGGGTGGGTCGGATGAACGCGGATCGCACAGCGGCCTCGGCACAGCGGATGCTGTGGATCGTGGCCGCCGGGTTCTGTCTGCTGTCGGCCGTCCTCGTACCGCTCACACTGCCGCTCGGCTGGGACGAGCTCGTGTACGCCAGTCGCTTCGGACCGTACGGTCCCGCGACCCCGTTCAGCGCCCCGCGTACCCGCGGGGTCCCCCTGCTGCTCGCTCCGATCGCCTCCTGGAGCGACTCGACGGTGCTGCTCAGGGTGTGGCTGCTCCTGCTGGCCGGCGGTGCGCTCTGGCTGGGATTCAGACCCTGGCTGCGGATCCTGCACCGCCCGGCGGCGGTGTGGGTGGCGGCCGGGCTGTACGGCAGTCTGTGGATCACTCTGTTCTACGCCGGTTCCGCGATGCCGAACCACTACACCGCGATGGGTGCCACCGCCGCGGTGGGCTGCTTCCTCGCGCCGCGTCCCCGGTACGCCGGTGTCGCGGCAGGCCTGGCGGTGGTGACACTGATGCGGCCCAACGACGGTGTGGCCGTCGCCGTGCCGCTGCTCCTGGCCGCCGTGCTGATGCCCACACTGCGCGACCACGGCCGCCTGAGGGGGCGTCTGTCGGCCCTGGCGGCCGGACTCGTGGCGGGTGCGCTGCCCTGGGTCGTCGAGGCCGAGGTGCGGTTCGGCGGGGTGCGGAACCGGCTCGCGGAGGCAGACGAGGTCCAGGGCGGCCTGCGGCCCGTCTTCTCCCTGGGCGCCCATCTCACCTCGCTGGACGGCCCGCTGCTGTGCCGTCCCTGTACGGGCGACAGCGTACAGCTGCCCGTGACGGAGTGGTGGGTGCTGCTGCCGCTGCTGGTCGGCCTGGGACTGTGGGCCGAGCGCCGGGCGCGCCGGTCCGCCGCACCGCTGTGGCTGGCGGTGGCGGTGGCGGTGGCCGCGGCGGCGCCGTATCTCTTCCTCGTCCCCTACGCCGCGCCGCGGTTCCTGCTGCCGGCCTACGCCCTGCTGGGGCTCCCCGCCGCTGTCGGGCTCCTCGCCGTCGTCCACCGGGCCCGCGCCCGCCGTTCGCTGCCGACAGCCGCGGCGCTCGCCCTGGCACTCCTCGGGCACTGGGGCATCCAGGCCGTGCTCGTCCACCATCATGCGGGCAACCATCAGCAGGCCCGCGGAGACTGGGTCCGGATCGCCTCCGTGCTGCGCGAGCACGGGGTGCACCCGCCGTGTGTCCTCGCGGGGAACACTTCGACGATTCCCATCGCCCACACCGCGGGCTGCACTGTCTCGGAGACGGATCCCCCGGCGCACCCCAGTGCGCTGGTCCTTCGCGGGGGAAAGCCACCGCACTGGGCGCGTGACTGGCAACGATTCCCGGTGCCGGACACCTACCACCCCGGATGGACCGTCGTCGTGCGTCCATGACGGCCGGCCGTGCGCCTCAGGGCGGTAGAGCGATGCGGCCCCCGAGGTCCACCGCGGCGCCGTGGCGGGCAGACGGTCGGCGACGGTGTCCGCACGGACGGCAGTGCGGCCAGGACCAGAACGAGAACCAGAACCAGGACCAGGTGTTCAGAGTCTGGTTTCGCGATCTTGCGTCGGGCCTGGCCGGGAATGGGTATGGCCACCGCGTGATCATCGGGGGTTGTGTGGACTCCATCTTCGGATAACTCCGGAAGAGAGCCAGGAGGTGGCGGAGGAGGTCAACAAGCGCATCCTGGCCCAGGCATACCTCATGGCCTTCGCGCACCCGGAAGACCGCCACCTCCTCGCAGACCCTCTTCCCGATGTCGGCCCGCTGTACCGCCTCGGCGGTGTCCACCCCGAGCAGGCCCGCATTCCAGGGGCCGCTCCGAGCCACCTCCGTCCCGAATTGTTCGGCCGCCACTGAGACCCGCTCCGCGTGCTCCCGCAACCGCGCCCTTCCGACCAGCGCTCCGTTCCCAGAGCCCGGTGGCTCGTCAGCCGCCAGGAGGAGCCCTCCACGCCTCCGAGCCGACTCCGTGCCCATCGCAACGTCACCGCACCTACGGGCCACATGGCCCCTGCACGGCGCCCGTCACCGGGGCCCGCCCCCGGAACCAGCCGCCGACGGACGCTCTTGGCGTCCTCGACCTGGCCACCGGCGCTGGGCACCAGGCCCCTCGGACGGCGCACCGCCGCCGAGTTCACCGCCTTCCTCCAGGCGCCGCCGGACGCCTGCCCCACCGTCCCGGCGGTCGCGGCGATCTGCGAGGACGACAGCGTCCACAACGCCAAGGCCGTGACCGGTGGGCCGACCGGTCACGACCACATCCGTTCCGCCATGGAGACGTACACGGTCGGCACCGTCGCCGACCGGCCCAGCCACCCACACCAGGTCCACGCCTTCTTCCGGCACCGCTCACCCGCCCGGATGCCGACCACTGCCGCACCCTGGACTCGCCCCGGTCACCGAAGAATTGCGCGCACAACCTCAGCGAGCAGCCCAGCATCCCAGCAGCTCCGCTACGAGTGGCGCCGCCCATCGGCACGGACGCCTTCGGCCCCGTACCGCGGTCCTGAGAGCCGTAGCCGCTGGGCGCATCACCGTCCCCGGCCTGGACGCGGAGGGACACCTTGCCGCCGAGCCGGTGCGGTCGCCGTGCGACCGCCGGCAGAACAACTCCGTTGTCGGCAAAAGGGACTTGGCATCGCCGCCATTGCATGCGATCGATGTCGTCACCAGCAGTGAGCGGCACGAGCATGCACCGCGCATCACGCCTCGTGTCACCGACCGACCGTTCCGTGGGAGTCCGTCTCGCCTGTGATCACGCCCCTCGTCCAACCGCTCCACAGGCACTGATCAAACGGCGACTCGATCCGGAAATGGAAGAGATTTTCCGTTGACGAGTCTGCTACGCGCCCGACATGCCGGTGCAACATCCGGGCCGTTAGCTGCCGCTTCAACCGTCCGGCGCGACGCCGGTAGGGGATGGGGCACAGCAAGAAGGAGCAGGACATGACGGCCACGGACAGCGCGGACACGGACAGAACCGCCACCCCGCCCGGGTACTCCCCCCGTCTCTACAACGCGGACCTCGCCCCCGCCACCGAACGCAAGTGGGGCGCCTTCAGCATCTTCAACGTCTGGACCTCGGACGTGCACAGTCTGTACGGCTACTTCCTGGCCGCCAGCCTGTTCCTCGTCGCGGGCAACACCTTCAAGTTCCTCATCGGCATCGGTGTGGGCTCGCTGATCATCTACTGGCTGATGACCCTCATCGGCAAGGCGGGCGTCAAGACCGGTGTCCCCTACCCGGTCCTCGCCCGCGCCTCGTTCGGCACCTTCGGAGCCAACGTCCCGGCTCTCGTACGGGCCGTGGTCGCCACCTTCTGGTACGGCGCCCAGACCAGCGCCGCCGCCGGCGCCATCGTGGCCTTCCTCGTCCGCTACGACGGACCCAAGCATCTGCACGAGACCAGCCGGCTCTTCGACCACAGCGGCCTTGAAGTGCTGTGCTACCTCGGTGTGTGGGCCGCCCAACTGCTCATCATCAGCAAGGGGATGGAAACGGTCCGCCGTTTCCAGGACTTCGCCGGCCCGGCGGTGTGGCTGATGATGCTGATCCTCGCGATCGCGCTGTCCGTGAAGGCCGGGACGCTGTCCTTCTCCGTCGACATGCCGAGCGGCGACCTTGCCGCACTCGCCAAGAGCGCCACCGGGCTCGACGTCAGCCCGGGCTCACTCGCCGCGATCGCGGCGATAGCGGCCACCTGGGTGACCTACTTCGCCGCCCTGTTCCTCAACTTCGGTGACTTCGCACGCTTCACCCCGGACGAGAAGGCCCTGAAGAAGGGCAACATCTGGGGCCTGCCCGTCAACCTGATCCTCTTCTCCCTCGTCGCGGCCATCACCACGGCCGCCGCCAGCAAGGTGTACGGGGAAGTCATCCTGGAACCGGCTGAGATCTCCGCCAAGTTCGACAGCGCGTTCCTCGTCCTGCTCGCCGCCCTGACCTTCGCCGTGGCGACCCTCGGCATCAACGTCGTCGCCAACTTCGTCAGTCCCGCCTTCGACTTCGCCAACGTGGCCCCGAAGTACGTGACCTTCCGCAGGGGCGGCCTCATCGCCGCTGTCATCGCGCTCCTGCTCTACCCGCTCCACCCCTGGGACAACGCCCCCAGCTTCGTCAACGCCATCGGCTCGACGATGGGCCCCATCTTCGGTGTGATCGTCGTCGACTACTACCTCATCCGGAAGACACAGCTGAACGTGCCCGCTCTGTACGACGAAGGCGGGGAGTTCCGTTTCCAGGGCGGCTGGAACGTACGGGCGTTCGCCGCCGGGGTGGTGGGCGCCGTCTTCTCCAGCATCCTCCCCGTCTACGGACCGTCCGGATACGGGGCGACGCTGGGTCCGTACTCCTGGTTCATCGGAGTCGTCGTGGCCGGGGTGCTCTACTTCGCGTTCAGCGGGGGCAAGAGCCCCCTCACAGCGAGGACGGCGGCAACGGCAGCGCCGGAGGCGACCGAGGCATAGCAGTCAGCTTCTTCCAGCAACCCTAGTAGGGCGCCCGACCTGGGCTGATGCCGGTCAGGCGCCCTTTTCGTCGTGCAGCGGGCGGTGCTGCAGGCATCCCAACACCCCTGGTGCCGGCTCCCCGATCTCTCACCAGCGCGCAGCACGAACAGCCCCACGACGGCCCCGTCCCGGCAACAGGGTCGGTCTCACTTCGCCAGAGAGGCTGTGCGCTCGCGAAGGCTGCCCGTCACCCGCTCCATGAAACCCCAGGTCAGTTGCCTGGGGTTTGTTCGTTGTCCAGGCCAATTCGGGGTGGCGTACCCTCTGCATGCCCCCAAGCACTTGAGCGTACGAGCCGATGCGGCCGCTCCAAGCTCTGCCGGTACGCGGGGTGGCGGCCCAGGCCGAGTTCAGATGGTCCGGGATGGCGGTGGGGACGCCCATGCCATGTGGCTCGCACAAGGATGCCCGGGGCGAGAGTGCCGGGGCTGCCGGCAGCCCACTTGTTGACCGTGGTGAAGGTGGCCGGGGTCACCGCAACGGCGTCGGCGGGCTGCAGCGGACGGCGATCGCCGGGTGAGCGCCGGGCCGAGCGGATCGGGTAGCCGGTCGTCACCCGCTCAGTGGTTCAGGTTGCAGTTCCGGTTGCCGCGTTGGCGTGACCGTCGGTTCCCGTAGTTTGGCGGTCCGTGCGTATCCATAGACCACTGAAGTCATTGCCAGGATGAGAAGTGGCCCGAATATCCCCGGATTTCTTGCCATCTCCATCGGCAGACAGCGATACGACACCAAAAGCGCGGCAAAGACCGTGGCGCCGTAGATGACCAGCTGGATTCCTGGCCGGTCCCAGCCACGGTCGAGCGAGCGCAGCGCAGCCTCGATGGTGAGCGCGAACACCACGCCTGCGACGAGATCCACGCCGTAGTGGTAGCCGAATCCCAGCGTCGCAGCGAGCGTGGCAATCAGCCAGAACGTGCCCGCGAACCGCAGAACCCAGGGGGCCCTGCGGGAATGAACGAAGATCGCGACAGCCCACGCCGTGTGCAGGCTGGGCATGCAGTTGCGAGGGGTGATCTCGTCGTAAGGCATCTGGTGCGGGGTGTTGATCGGCGGCGGCGCGTCCGGCCACAGGTTGGCCATCGCCCAGTGCACTCCACCGGTGCCGGAGGCGCCCGGGCCATAGGCGAAGACCGGTCCGACCACCGGGAAGATCATGTAGATGCTTGGCCCGAGCAGGCCGATCACCAGGAAGGTGCGCACCAGATGATGGCTCGGGAAGCGGCGCTCGACCGCCACGTTACGCAGCTGGTAGAGCGCGACGACAACCGCAGCCACCGCAAGCTGACCGTAGACCAAGTGAAGAAGGTTGGCGCTGATCGGGCTGGTGGCCTTGACCATCCGGCCTACCAGCCATGACGGGTTGCCCAGCGCATGATCGGCGGTTGCCACGTACTGGTCGAGCACCGCCGGGCGGGTCTTCGACGTGATGAGCAGCCAGGTATCGCCGACCTTGCGGCCGGCCACCAGCAACAGGCCCAGCCCGACGCCCTTCAGTAGCAAAACGCGCTCCCGGCCGGTGCGGCGCGTGACAGCGATGACCGCACAGCCCAACATCACCCACAACGCCCCGGTGCCGAAGGAATGGCCGTCGGTCATCTCGGCGTCCATCTTGGCGTCGACTGCCCACCGCACCAGCAGGAAGACGAGGTCGATACCGATCGCGGCACCAACCGCGATGAACCGTTGCCGCCAAGGGAGCACCATCGTCATCAACGCCATACCGCAGTACAGCGGTCCCGGTTTCGGGGCGAGGATCAAGGCCTTCACCTGGTTGGCAATCGGCCCCGGTTGACCGTAGCGGCGTGCGGTGATCTCCAGCGCGATGAGGAATCCAAGTGCCACCACACCCGCCGCGACCCACAGCATCGCGCGCCAAGGACGCCGCGCGAACAGCGAAGTTATGCAGCTTATCCGCGAAAACACCTGCGATGCTCTAGATATCAATCTTTGGCCGTCTTATTCGAATGGCTGGGTGGATGAAATGCGATTGAGGTAACCATCGCGAGTTCGAACATGCTATCGGAGGGGTGTGGAGTTGCGGCTTCGGCGGCGGTTGGTCATGACGACTCCGTCGTACCGGCTCGCGGCCTCCACGATGCGAGTGGGCCGCACTTCAACGCCGCTCCGCCGAGCGAGCCGACGGCCCACAGCGCGGCAGCCACCCTCGACGACGCCCACAGGGCCGACCATGACCCGGCCGCCCTGCTGTCCGTCCTGGTCGAACCCACCGCCGCCAGCCAGACCTTGCGCCAACAGGTCGAAGACCTCTGGGCCGGCATCGAGAGCTACGTCGCCGGCGGCCTCACTGAAAACGCGGCGAAACCCTCGCCGTACTCGAACGCCTCGAAACCATGGCGGCCTGCCCATTGATGCCGAACAGGCGTGCCTGCTCGGGAAAGTCGAGCCACGGCTGCGTGGCCCTGTAGCTGTAGGAGCAACTCGTAGCTCGCCCGCTGGGCTTCACGGATGGGACGGTCTTCTTGCTCCGAATCGGAACGGCCTTGTTGTTCCGGGGTTGATCTTCTGCTCGATCTTGCCCTCCGCTTCAGCGGGTGCCGTATTGCCGTTCGACGTCTTGACGAGCTGGTCGGAGGTGCCGTCGACGAGTGGATCCTCTTCCAGGCCAGGCCCTTGCCGTATCCATGTGTGCAGCCGTGACCACCACGCTCTGCTGCCCTACCGGTCGGAGCCGCTCTCGGTCGCCGGGGACCAAACGGCCGCCCTGATCTCCCTCCTCGGGGCGCCGTGCCCATGGCATGTCCATAAGACCGGACAACCACGGTAAACAGCGGTGCGATGCGCCTCCTACGATGAGCCAGCGGTAAGGCAACTGCGCAGGTCAGAGGTGTGGAGCCCGCGCAGGCGCCGTCGCTTCCCAAGCTGAGAGCGCGAGTTCGATTCTCGTCACCCGCTCCATGAAGAAGGCCCAGGTCATCGACCTGGGCCTTTGTGTCTTCGCGGACCCCCCATCGAGCGTGGTCCACGAACGGGTCGGCGGGAGGGGCGAGGAGGCCGCCGTTGAGGGTCTGGCGGCACTCGGTTACGAGGTCACCGCTGCCCGGGCCCGACCCAGTTCGTGGCCGGCTGGCCCCGGCCAGGACGTTGGCGCGATGATGGCCGGCATGCGCATCCGCATAGACGCCGTCGATTTGCCCGGCCTCACCTGTCCGGCTCCCGTCGACGGCAGAGTTCCTGAGTACCGCAACGTCCATGTCGCCGTGCAACGCCGCGACCGTCCGGCCGAACTCCTCGCACCGCAGCCCGGTGACGCGCGGTCCGCGACCTGGACCCTGGAGTGCACCACGAGCGACTCGCCGTCCGGCATCGAGGTCAAAGGCCCCTACGTGCAGGACCGTCTGGGCCATCGGTTCATATACCTGTCGTGGGGCACGGTCGACGGTTCGGGCACCTTCACGATGTTCCGCCGCGCCAAGCTCATGCTCGACGCCATCCCCGCTGATGTACTCACCGCCGCACGCGACGGACTGCTGGTCGGACGCCTCGGCCTGACCGACGCACAGGGCGGGCCTCTTTGCGCACGAGTCCGGCCCCCGCACATCACCTGGACCGCCGAACGCGCCGACTAGGAGAGGTCGCACGCCGTCCCGGCCGACATCAGCGCCGACAGGACGCTCAACGGCGGCCACTGACCAGCATCCTCCAGCATCCTTATGACTACCCAGCCGCCTCGACCGACGGCCGCGCTTGCGGGTCCAGGAGATCCGTACCAAGTGAGGACAGCACCGCAGCATAGCGTGCCCGTAAGAGCGGACAACCACGGTCAACAACGGTGTGATCAGGCCGTACGCAATGGTGCCGGCACGGCGAATCAGCGCAGGCCCGCGCTGACCACTGGTGAGGAGATCGCGACGATCGCGGTCGGCGCGGGTGTCGCCGAGGACGTACTCGCCGCGATGACGCGACGGCGCTTCGACGGACGCGCAGTGGTGGTCGAGAGCTCATCCACCTTCCCGATATCCGCGTACGGCACGAGCGCCTGGTCACAATCCAGTAGCCGACTCCGGATGCCGAGATGCGGCGGCACGGGCTCAGGGGGCCATCCCGCCGCCGCGTCCCACCCCCTTCCCCGCATTTCTGTGCCGCCGCACCGGCGCACCTCGCCGACAGCAACATTCCTGCGGTGAGTCGGGAACCTCCGGGTGCCCGACGGCGTTCGTGTCACTGACGGTCGGACGAGCCGAGCGTCGGCTCGCAGTGCCCAACTGCTGATTGCGTACGACGACTTGACCGGGGGGCGAGAGGCGTGCAGCAGCACCGCGCACACCCCACGCGTCCGGCCGCCGTCGTGCTCTCCGCGCTGCTCGCGGTCCTGACCTTCCTCCTGCCGGTGTCGGCCAAGTCGGCGTCCCGCCTGTCCTCGACGGGCACGGCCGCGACGGCGACCGCGCAGGCGTCCGCGACCGCCGACGCGCAGCGCCCCGTCACCGTGGCGCACCCCGCGCTCCCCCACGCCCACGCCCACGCCGTGCCGTACCCGAGCCACGGCTTCCTGGGCCCTGGCGCCGGGGAGGCAGCCCCGCACCGCGCTGTCGGCGGCCCCGCCGTGGCCGTGGCGGCAGCGGCCGCAGGAGCCGGCCGGGGCGCCCACACGTATCGCCCGCGCGGCCCGCCGTCCCGATGGAGCACCGAAGTCCGTATCGACGCCTGACCGTTCGCCTCCGCGCCCGGCGCAGACGTCGACTCCGTCTGCCTGCCCATCGTGGAGAACTCATGTCTCGCGCGCCCATGTGGCGGGCGATCGTCGCCCTAGGTGTGATCGCCGCCTCGCTCTTCTTCGCTCTCACCCAGTCCGCCCGCCTCGGCCTCGACCTGCGCGGCGGCACCCAGATCGTCCTGGAGACCAAGGACTCACCCGTCGTCAAGGCCGATGCCGAATCGACCCAGCGGGCCCTGGAGGTGCTCCGCCAGCGGGTCGACGCGCTCGGCGTCTCCGAACCGAGCCTGTACCGGTCCGGAGAGCGGCGGATCTTCGTCGAGCTGCCCGGCGTACAGGACCCACGCGAGGCCGCCGAAGTCATCGGCCGCACCGCGCAGTTGACCGTCCACCCGGTGCAGGGCCTGACGGACAAGCAAGACGAGGACAAGGGGGCCAAGGGGAAACCGGCCGAGGACGGCTCGCGCACCCTGGCCGACCCCGACCAGAAGGGGGCGTTCCTCAAGCTCGGGCCCACCGCCCTCACCGGCGAGGGCGTCAAGGACGCCGAGGCGGTGCTCGACCAGCAGAAGATGTCGGGCTGGACGGTCAACCTCACCTTCCGTGGGGAGGCGGGCAAGGACTGGGCGCGGGTCACCGGGGCGGCGGCCTGTGCCCCGCAGGGCGCGCCCGAGCGGCGCGTCGCCATCGTCCTGGACGGCAAGGTCCTCTCGGCGCCCGGCGTCAACGCGGACGTGGCGTGCAAGGTCGGCATCTCCGGCGGCTCCACGCAGATCACCGGCGGCTTCGGCCGGGAAGAGGCCCGCGATCTGGCCGCGCTCGTCAAGGGCGGTGCGCTTCCGGTGCCCGTGGACGTCGTGGAGCAGCGCACCGTCGGCCCCACGCTCGGTGCCGACGCCATCGCCGCCAGCACCCAGGCCGCCATCATCGGGCTCGCCCTGACGGCGGTGTTCATCCTCGTCGTCTACCGGCTGCTCGGCGCCCTGGCCACCATCGCCCTCGCGCTGTACGGGCTGATCTCCTACGCCGCACTGGTCGCCCTGGGCGCGACTCTGACACTGCCCGGACTCGCCGGTTTCGTCCTGGCGATCGGCATGGCGGTTGACGCGAACGTGCTGGTCTTCGAGCGTGCCCGCGAGGAGTATCTGGGAGCCCGCGCCCTGAAGTCGGCACCGGCCGCCTCTGCGCACCTGGACAAGCCGCTGCGCACCGGCTTCAGCAAGACCTGGGGCGCGGTCGTCGACTCGAATGTGACCACGCTGCTCGCGTCCGGGCTGCTCTTCTTCTTCGCCACCGGACCCGTCAAGGGCTTCGGCGTCACGCTCTCCATCGGTGTCCTCGTCTCGATGATCTCGGCCCTGGTGATCACCCGGGTCCTCGCCGACTTCGCGATCCGGCGCCGCTTCGTGCGCAACCGGCCCGGCCTGACCGGGATCACCTCCACCGGCCGCGTGCGTTCGTGGCTCGCGCGCCGCAAACCCCGCCTGGTGCATCACCGGCGCCGCTGGCTCGGCATCAGCGCGCTGCTGATCGTGGTCGCCGTCACCGGAATCGGCCTGCGCGGCCTGGACTTCGGGGTGGAGTTCACCGGCGGGCGCCTGGTGGAGTACAGCACCAGCAGGCCCGTGGACGTGGACGCGGCGCGCACGGCGGTCACGGACGCCGGGTTCCCGCAGGCGGTGGTGCAGGAGTCGGGGGACGGGGACGTCTCGGTACGCACCGGTGAGCTGAGCAACGACCAGCAGCACACGATCCAAACGGCGCTGGCGAAGGAGGGCGGCGAGGTCACCGTCGAGCGGGACGAGCTGATCGGCCCGAGCCTCGGCGACGAACTGCGCCGGCACGCGCTCATCGCGCTCGGCATCGCCGTCGCGGCCCAGCTGATCTACCTCAGCGTACGGTTCCGGTGGACGTTCGCCGCCGCGGCGGTGACGGCCATGGTGCACGACGTGCTGCTCGTGGTGGGCCTGTTCGCCTGGCTCGGCAAGCCCGTCGACAGCGTCTTCCTGGCGGCCCTGCTCACGGTCATCGGGTACTCCGTCAACGACACCGTCGTCGTCTTCGACCGGGTGCGCGAGGCGCGCCGCCGCGATCCGGCGGCGGAGCTGGAAACCACCGCGAACAAGGCCGTCATCCAGACGCTGCCGCGCACGGTGAACACCGGTATGGGCGCGCTGTTCATCCTGGCGGCCCTGGCCGTGCTCGGCGGTGACTCGCTCGCGGACTTCTCGGTGGCGCTGATCGCCGGCGTGGTGATCGGTATGGCGTCGACGGTGTTCACTGCCGTGCCGATCGCCGTGCAGCTCGAAGGCAGCCACCCGGCGCCGCCAGTGCGCCCCGGGCGCAGCGAGGGCAGCGGGGCGCGCAGTCCGTTGGAGCGACGTGGGCGGGCGCGGGATTCAGGCGCTGTGGTGTGAGGACGCGCGGAGACTCGCGGGGATGACGCGGATGGCCGAGCGCATCCCCGGAAGAGCCGCACCTGCGGGGTGGCTGGGAGACGCACGGCCGCGTGGGCACCGGGCAGATACCCTGCTGCGCTTCTGACCCCCGCAGGTCGGCCATGGCCCGCGTCGGACCAAACCCCCGCGGTCTTCGCAGAGAGGAACCCCAGCCGACGCGCGGCTGAGGTTCCTCGAAGGCGGTAAGTGCGGTAAGTATCGGTCAGCAGGGGCGGTTGCGGGTCAGCGCCGCAGGGTGAGGACGCCCGGCCGGTACGGCAGTTTCTCGTACGGGGTGGTGTCCCCGGGTGCGCCGGGGGTCCTGCCCTGGTAGAGGAACTGCAGGTTGCAGGGGTCGATGGTCATGGTCTGGTCGGGGTTGTCGCGGACCAGGTCACCGTGGCTGACGTCATTGGTCCACGTCGCGTTGGCGTTGGCCTTGCCCGCGAAGGGGCTGGACTCGCTGCCGGCCTGCGGGGTCCACGAACCGTTCAGGCTGGAGGCCGTGAACGAGCGGAAGTAGCGCCCGTTCGCCCCCATCGCTTCGACGATCATGACGTACTGGTTCTACCCCGAGCACGCGGCGGGTTACCGGACGGCGGCGATGAGAGCGGTTCTGATCTGGCAATGGCTTGTCTTTCTGGCGTAGCGGCACCGCCGACCACCAGCCGACACGCTCTTCGCGGGGGATGTGACCTTCATCGCCGTAGGGGAGTTTCGGGGTGGCCGCCGCTGCGACGCCCACTGACGACGGTGGTAGCGGCACATCTCCCGTCGACGGAGGTCACAGGGCTGTGGATGGAAGCCCACAACAGGGAAGGTCACGCTCACAGAGAGCAATATCTGTTCCCGTGGAATGAGAAATAGACGCGGGGCGCGGCGAGTATTCCTCGACCGTCGGCCGGATCGGAATTTTCGACCGTTCAGAGCCCATCGGACCGTGCTACTGTCGATCTCAGTTGCAGGTGTGGTTGCCAGAAGGTTCATTTCCGACGGGTTAATCAGCACGGCGACACGGAATTCACGCAGGGTGAATTCCTGAAACCGCCCCCGAAGGAGAAAAGATATGACTACTGGCACCGTGAAGTGGTTCAACGCGGAAAAGGGCTTCGGCTTCATCGAGCAGGACGGCGGCGGCCCCGACGTCTTCGCCCACTACTCGAACATCGCAGCCCAGGGCTTCCGCGAGCTGCTGGAAGGCCAGAAGGTGTCGTTCGACATCGCGCAGGGCCAGAAGGGCCCGACGGCCGAGAACATCGTTCCCGCCTGACACCGGCACCAACGCGCATACTTCGCAGCTGGGGCCCGCACCTTGGGGTGCGGGCCCCAGCTCGCTGCATTTCAGGGCGCATCCCACATCGTATTGGCTCGTTCTCGCAATTCTCTGCGCCGCTCACCTGCTGCGGGAATTCCTTGATACGCGCCGCATCAAGGAAGGTTCTGCATGAATCGCACGCGCACAACCCGCACCCGTGGCCGCTCCGGCGGAGGTGCTGCCGCCAACCGCTCCGGCGTTCCGCACCGATCCAAAACCTACGGAAATCGACAGGCCGAACAGGGCGAGTTCGCGCCGCCGAAGACGATCACGCCCGCGCTCCCCGCCGTCGAGGCGTTCGCCGATCTCGCCATGCCTGCGCGGCTGTTGGCCACGCTCGGCCGCGAAGGCGTGACCGTACCGTTCCCGATCCAGGCGGCGACCCTGCCGAACTCCCTGGCCGGTCGTGACGTACTCGGCCGTGGCCGCACCGGCTCGGGCAAGACCCTCGCTTTCGGCCTCGCCGCACTGGCCCGTACGGCGGGGCGGCGTGCCGAGCCACGGCAGCCGCTCGTCCTCGTCCTCGTCCCCACCCGCGAGCTCGCCCAGCAGGTCACCGAAGCGCTCACTCCGTACGCCCGGTCCGTGAGCCTGCGGCTGGCCACCGTCGTGGGCGGAATGTCCATCGGCAGGCAGGCCGGTGCGCTGCGCGCAGGGGCCGAGGTGGTCGTCGCGACGCCCGGACGGCTCAAGGACCTCATCGACCGGGGCGACTGCCGACTGGACGATGTCGGCATCACGGTCCTCGACGAAGCCGACCAGATGGCCGACATGGGCTTCATGCCCCAGGTCACCGCCCTGCTCGACCAAGTGCGTCCCGGCGGGCAGCGGATGCTCTTCTCGGCCACCCTGGACCGCAACGTCGACCTCCTGGTCCGCCGCTACCTGACGGACCCCGTAGTCCACTCCGTCGACCCGTCGGCGGGCGCGGTCACCACGATGGAGCACCACGTACTCCATGTGCACGACGCCGACAAGCACCGGACGACCACCGAGATCGCGGCACGAGACGGCCGAGTGATCATGTTCCTCGACACCAAGCACGCAGTGGACCGGCTGACCAAGCACCTGCTGAGCAATGGTGTCCGCGCCGCGGCACTGCACGGTGGCAAGTCCCAGCCGCAGCGCACGCGGACGCTGGCCCAGTTCAAGAGCGGGCATGTGACGGTGCTGGTGGCGACCAACGTCGCGGCGCGCGGGATCCACGTCGACAATCTCGACCTGGTCGTCAATGTGGATCCGCCCACCGACCACAAGGACTACCTGCACCGCGGCGGCCGTACGGCCCGTGCCGGCGAGTCCGGCAGCGTCGTCACCCTGGTGACCCGTGACCAGCGTCGCGGGGTGAGCCGGCTGATGGCTTCGGCGGGCATCACCCCCCGGATCGCCCAGGTGCGGTCGGGCGAGGCGGAGTTGAGCCGCATCACAGGTGCCCAGGCCCCTTCCGGTGTCCCGGTCGTCATCACCGCGCCGGACGTGGATCGACCGCGCGGCGCGTCTTCTTCGTCCCCGTCCCGGGGCCGTCGGGGGCGCCGGGGCCAGGGCCAGCCCGGCGGCGAAGCGGCGCCCCGCAGGGCACAGCGGCGGACCGGCTTCGGCTCGGCTGCCTAGAGCCGCTCTGTTCACCAGCCCACCCTGCACATCACAGGCCCACCCCTTTCCAGTAGGAGGCACTTATGGCGCCGGCTCAGACGCAGCACGATGGAGTGGGTCCCTCCCTCAAGGCGGTGGTCGACGGCAGGGCCGCGTCCGGCCCTCGCGTCTGTGACGACATGACCGTCGAGGTGGCTCTGTCCCTCATGGCCGGTGCCCGTGTCGATCACCTTGTCCTCTGCGACGGGGACGATCAGAGCATGGGCCTGATCACCCGGGCCCGGCTCGCCGTTCTCCGCGACAGCCCCACCTACACGGACCGGCTCCGTCTACGGGACGTCCTGCCCGGACCGTTCAGCTCGCCCGGCGCTCTGCCCGGCGCCCTCGGTGAGCATGGCCGGACCCCGGGCGTCCTCACCCTCGCCCGCTGATCCACCTCGTCCGATCGGCCCGTCCTCCCTACTTCCCTGTGAGGCATCATGCGCTGTGTCATCGCCCGGTACCCGTTCGAGCTGACCAAGAGCGGGGTGCTGGCCTCGATGAAGGGCGTCAAGCCCGAGATCGTCACCGGTGATTCCGTGACCATCGGCCGCCGCCGCTACCCGGTCAAGCAAGTAGGCCAAGTCATCACCCGACAGGACCGCCGCGACTTCAGCAGCGGCGAGGTCGTCCGGGCCATGACCCGCCTCGGCTTCACCTGCCACGAGCAGCCCGAGACCGCGCCGGTGGGCATCCCCACTCCGCTACGGACCGCGTCGGCGCTGCTCGGAGGCACCGCCTGGTGAGGTGAAGGCCCGGCGGAAAACCGCCACCAGAGGCCCGATGAGGGCCCTGCCGACGCGCGTCGGCAGGGCCCTCATCGTCGTATCGCCACCTCGCCACCTCGCCGCGTCGCCACCTCGCCGCGTCGCCACCTCGCCGCGTCGCCACCTCGCCGCGTCGCCGCCTCGCCACCTTGCCGGCCGTGCGGAGTCTCCTGGCCAAGCAGGGCGAAGCAAGGCCAAGCAGCGTGCCACCGCCCTCGGTGGCCCAGTGGGGCGACTGCCCGACCAAGCTTGTCTGCGACCTCCGGGCGCCAAAATCTACTCTTGTCAGAGTAGACATTGACCCCTTGCCCAGTTACTCTTTTTCTCGTTGACACGGTCAAGCGAGACCCGGCAGACACGAACTGGCGGGTAGCAGTACTTGAAGTTCGCAGGTCAGTGCGGATCTGGAGTTCCGAAGCCAAGGTGTTCGCAGAACGGTGACGGGACTGAGGTCCGCACTGGGCGGCCCGCAGGTCGAGGGGCTGCCGACAGCATCACCGAGCAGTACCGCAGTACCTGTTCACCAAGTGGTTGGTTCAGAGGAAGAACGGAGGAGCAGACGCCATCAGGATCGCCCGGCCGACAAGCTCTCGGTCCGGGTGCCGCAAGACCCCGGATTGGATGGTGGTCCCCGGTCACGCAGATGCGATCCCCGCACCCCTCCCCTCGCCGGGCCGGGAAGCGGAAACAGAAGGTCGGCGCAGCATGAGGGCCGACAGATGGTGTTGAATTCCCTTCGGGGCCCTGGTGCCGTACGGCATCGGGGCCCCTCGACGCGTTGCACAACGAGGTGACATGGCAGCAGATAATTCACTCGGCGGTCGTCTGGACGACGACGACTACCCCGCGTACACCATGGGCCGGGCCGCCGAAATGCTCGGCACCACCCCTGCCTTCCTCCGAGCCATCGGTGAGGCTCGTCTGATCACTCCGCTGCGCTCGGAGGGCGGACATCGCCGGTACTCCCGCTACCAACTACGGATCGCCGCTCGCGCCCGCGAGCTTGTCGACAGGGGAACCCCGATCGACGCTGCTTGCCGCATCGTCATCCTCGAAGACCAGCTTGAGGAAGCTCAGCGCATCAACGCCGAGTACCGCCGTGCCGCGAAGGCAGCGTCCGACAGCTCCGATCCCGGTCCGAGCTGACCACGCGAGCGGGTCGGCTCGTCGAGCATGCACGGCTCCGGGATGCACCCACTCACGACGGAAGAACGGCTTCATCCACAGCAGTACGCCCCCGCCGCACCATCGCTCATCGGGACGGTATCCGCACAGGTAAGAGCCGTGCACCCGCCCAAGCGCCGTCGCTTCTCAAGCTGAGAGCGCGAGTTCGATTCTCGCCACCCGCCTGCCGGAGGCCCTCGGCGTCGGGGGCCCCTCTCACCCGCCGGGGCGTCCCGCCGAGGTCAGCAGCTGCATCGCCGCGAGCTGCGCGTACAGCTCGTCCTCGGCCACCAGCTCCTCATGGGTGCCGACCGCGCGGACCTTGCCCGCGTCCATGACGACGATGCGGTCGGCGTCCGTCACGGTCGACAGGCGATGGGCCACCACCAGCACGGTGGTCTCGCGTGCGGTCTCGGCGATGACGTCCCGCAGTGCCAGCCCGTTGACGGCGTCGAGCTGCGAGGTCGCCTCGTCCAGGAGCAGCAGCCGGGGCCCGCGCAGCAGCGCGCGGGCGGTCGCGATGCTCCCCCACCTTCGGCGGGGGGGACCCCCAGGCGCTCGCCGCCGGACAGTTTCGTGCCGCGGTGCCCGACCGGGGTGTCCAGCGAGGAACGCCAGCTCGACGGCGGAACCAGTCGCCCACGCCGCCCCCGGGCGTGGGGAAGGGACCGACGTGCACGGCGAACATTCCGAACACGGCCAGTGCGCGGGCGAGGTCCACGCCGATCAACCGCGCCATCGGCACGGGGCGTTCCGTCGCCGTGGTGGACCCGGGTGAGGGTGAGGGCCGACGAGGCGTCTTCTTGGCGCTTTCGATCTCGGTCACCGGGACAACCCTGCCGAGGCGGTGGGCGGTCGACCATCCGCCGGGCTTCGGGAGGTGCCCCGCCGGTCGGCCGACCGGCCCCCTCCGATTGGCGGGGGGCCGGTCTCGGCCGTACACGAACGACTGTGGTCGCGAGCCCGATCCGCGCAGGGACCGTCCTGCTGTTCTTCACCACCGGCGCCGTCGCCCCTTGGCACAGCGGTCCGCTGTACCCGGCCGACTCACCGGCAGGACGCGACCGCGCTGGACACCGCCCTCGGCATGGCCGCGTTCCTCGTGCTCACCGCCGACGGAGCGGCCGCCGTCGACACGTCACCACCGGCATCCCTCAGGGCGCCGTGCTCCCGGTCCCGGTGTCGATGAGGATCTGTTCCGCCCTGGTGACGTTGTCGGGCCGGACAGCCTGGGCCATGGCGGCGTGCGCGGCCTCGGTTGTCGCGTTCGGCGGAATCACCAGCAACGAGAAGATGTCCTCCTCCCCCCGAGTGATCAGGACAGTGTCGTCAGCGACGGCGAAGGAGTCGATGTGCACCACACGGTCGTCGACGACGATCCGCGTCGGGAGCCCTTCCCAGCCCCCGGCATCCAGCCCTACTCGGGTGACGGGACCGAGGTATTCGGTGAGGGCCGTCACGAGGGCGGGCAGCTCGGCGCCGATGTCCCGGGACCGCGGCCACCACGCCCCGTCGAGGATGCCCTCGCGCGACTGCGTCGTCTTCAGCCGGAGCAGTGCGCTCCCCGGCCGCAGATCGGAAAGATCAGCATTGGGCAGATGCCGTGAACCAGGGGGTGTGTCGGAGTCGACCATGAGGAACCTGCCCGTCTTCGAGGTTCGGCGTGTCCGGCGAGCACGGGATCGGAAGGGTGCCTTCACCACGTTACTCCGCGTGGTGAGGTGAAACCGGGACGACTCAGGCCCCTGACCACCTCAGCGGCGGTGGCGTCACGGCGGTCCTGGCCCGGGCATCGCGCCGAGCGCGGCCTCGTGGACCATGAGCAGCCGCTTCTCCGGCCGAGGGCTCACCGAGAACGGCAGAGGCCCGGGAGCCGATGAGCGGTGGCCCTCGGCACGTCCACCGGCTCCCGTACCGGCAGTCGGAGACCCACCCGTGGGTGGGCTCCCCGACTTCGGCACCGTCGCGACGGACCCCGACAGCGCCCCACGGGGTTGGCCCGGTTCCTCATCGAGAGTGATCGCAGCGACGCGCCGCGCAGTCGTCCCGCCGGGGTGGAGGGGCGCGCCACCCTGCTCCGCCTCGCGGTCGACACCGGACTGCCGCCAGGGTTCCGCCTGCCCACCCGTCCGACGACGAACAACTGCCCGACGAGATCCGCAATGCTCTGGACAGGGCACTCGCCGTCGCGCAGCCCGAGTGAAGGCACAGCTCTGCCGTCCGCTGTCTCAGCCGGACGGCAGAGCGGGCGGACGAATTGAACGCTGGCTCACTGCCGAACCGGCACGCGACGCGACCTCCGCTCACCGGGTCCCCGAGCGCCTCCAGCCGAAACGCCAACGCCCGTGGTCCGACGCTCCGGGCCGGATGCTCGTCTGCAACCAGGCCGTACGACTGCGCAGGACCACCGCGGAGGGGGCGGAGCGGTCGCCCGGCGCGTCGCGTCGCGTAGGTGCTCCGTCGTTGCTTCGCGGCCACCGAGCAGCGCAGCTGTCCCGCGGGCGCGGAGGGAGGAACGCGCCTCGGGCGCGGAGGGGAGGAACGCGTCTCGGGCGGGGAGGGGAGGAACGCGTCTCGGGCGCGGAGGGGAGGAACGCGTCTCGGGCGGGGAGGGGAGGAACGCGTCTCGGGCGGGGAGGGGAGGAACGCGTCTCGGGCGGGTAGGGAGGAACGCGTCTCGGACTCGTCGTGGACACGACGCGGGCGGCGGAACCGGCGCGGTCCTCGCTGGAGACCAGCCGCTCCCCGGAAGGGGATCGCAGGAGCGAGTGAGGCGACGGCCGGGAGCGGTCCGTTCGGCCTGTTCGGGGAGTAGCGTGAGGTCATCGGGAGTATTTCGCACACCGGCCCCGATACCGGTGTCGTTCCTGGTGAGCAACGACGCCGGACAACTGCCCACACGCAGGGGGTCCGGAGACGGGTCCGCACGATGTCCGCGACCAACGACCATCCGCCGCTGAGCGCCATGCCCTTCAGGGCCCCGACCGCACGACTCGCCCTCACACCTGTGAGCTGCCCTTCTCCGGGACACGTCGAACTGGACGGCGCCTGGTGGCCCCGCTCACGCGACCTGACACAGGAACTCCCCCCGCTGGCCGATGTACTGGACCCGATGTGGGGCCGGATCACCCGGATCGCCGTCAATCCCCGCTACTGGCCGATCATTCCGCGAAGGATCTTCGTCAACGGCCACGTGGTGAAGGTCGGTTGGTTCACCTCTGAGCTGGATCCGCACAAGATCCTGCTGCTGTCCGGAACGGCGGGCCCCTGGGACCTCCTGGTGATTCCCCCGGAGACCGCCGATCCCTCGGCCGCCCGGCTGATGGCCGCCGCGAGCGCAGGCACCGGCCCGCGTTCGACCGCGTCCGCCCTCATGGCGGCGGAACAGCCCGACGCCACCCCCTCGTCGTACGAGGCCGGGGCCGCTCCGGCGGGCCGACTGGCGGCGGGCATCGACCTCCCCGAGAACTGCGTCGGCATGAGCCTCGCCGACCTCGGGGTCAACGCCGTCGGCCGGGTGACCCCGCGCTGACCGCCCGCGGCGGCCGACATGAGCGGTTCCTCGGCCTCCTCGGTCGTGTCCGGCGGCACGACCGGCAGGTTCCGGGGCCCCATGCCCTCCCGTGATCGTGTGGCGAACCGGAACGAGCAGGAGATCGACAGGGTGGATGAGCCGGCCTCACAGCAGCCGGCAGACCAGGCCGAGAGCCATGAACGGCCACGCCTCCGTCGGCGCAAGCGCCTTCCGACGGCCGCCGCCGGTCGTCCGATCCTCGGCGACGGCCGTCCGAGACTCCCCGCGCGGCCGATTCCCCCTTCTCGGATGCGCGTTCAGGAGCCGCGTGCCCCACGTCGGACCGTGCGACGGCATGCGGGAGGCCACCGGCGCCGGTCTCGTGACGAGAGGAAGCAGAACGAGGCAAGCACAGAAGCCGACCGCAACGGGCAACGAAAGCCGACTGCTCTGCAGAGGTTGCGAATCGGTCCTTGCCCGGGGGCACGGGGCACAGGCAGCCCACGGGCTGCCGAACGGCGTGCGTTCCGACGGAAACCTGCACACGACGGACTGTGTGGCACAGCCTAGGGGGACTCACCCCGGGTGAGAACCCTTCAGGGCCATGGACGAACCGGGAGTTGCCCGTACGCCGGCTCCCTGCCGGCGTCGTTCTCGGCGCACCACGACACCGGTCCTTCGCACGGCGGCCCGGGGACAGGGACCGCGACAGCCGATCCCGCGCTCCACCTCACCGCGAGCGCGCTCCTTCAGGACGCGGGAGGCAGCCGCCGGGCAGGGGACACCTGATCTCCCCGATGCGGCCGTATACCGCGCCTACGATGCCCCGGCTCACCCGTCTCCGGTTGGCGATCACGGGCGCGGGGCATCAGGAGGAGGCAGGCCAGGCCGGGCAGGACATGCCGCGGCCCGGCGAGCGGCCACGGCCATGGTGGTCGGATGGCCCAGGAGGGGAAGTGATCCGCCATGCGTACGCGTCGGCGTACCCATCGGCGTTCCGCACGAGTCGAGTACCTACTGCCCGACGAGGCCGAATCGGCGGGCACAGCAAGGATGTTGACCTCGCAGTTCCTCGCCCGGCCCGCCTTCCGGGCGGTGGGGCTCGACGCCGAGCGCATCGGCGACGCTGCGCTCATCGTCTCCGAGCTGGTCACCAACGCCACGCGGCACGGCGGCAGTTGCCGCCTGTGCCTGCACGTGTCCGACGCCCAGGTGACCGTCGAGGTCTACGACGGCAGCTCCGGCCGACCCGGCGTGCGGCCGCTGACGACCTGGGGTGAGAGCGGGCGGGGCCTCTCCATGGTGCGGTACCTGGCACAGCGCCTCGACATCGATCCGGTCGACGGGGGCGGCAACAGAGTGCGCGCGGTGCTGGCCCTGTGACCGGGCCGGGTGTCACTCCTCGGCCTTCGCGGACGGAAGCATCCTGCGACCGCTGTGCGAGGCGTGGGACGACCGCAGGGCCCGGCGGGGCTGGGTCCGTGTCGTCCGCAGCGGCCGGGGCATAGACCTCGTCCTGCCCGGCGGCGGCGTACTCGGCCGCTTCCCGGCCTGTACCGGCGCCCAGGACGCCTGGCGGGGAACGCCTACGGCAGCGCGTGGCGCAGGACGCGCCCCCACATCGACGCGTACTGCCGACGGAGAGGCCCGGTGACGTACGGCAGCCCGTACCGGGCGCAGATCTCCCGCACCCGGGGCGCGACCTCGGCGTAGCGGTTGCTGGGCAGGTCGGGGAAGACGTGGTGCTCGATCTGGTGGCTGAGGTTGCCGGTCAGCACGTGGAAGAGGAAGCCGCCGTCGATGTTCGCCGAGCCCTGGATCTGGCGCAGGTACCACTGGCCGCGTGTCTCGCCCTCGATCTGGTCCTCGGTGAAGGTCCGTACGTCTCCCGGGAAGTGGCCGCAGAAGATGACGGTGTGGGCCCAGACGTTGCGCAGGGCGTTCGCCGTGAGGTTGCCGAGGAGGCAGGGCACGGCGGAGGGGCCGGCGAGCAGCGGGAAGAGGACGTAGTCCTTGGCGAACTGGGCGACCGCCTTGCGGGCCAGGCCGGTGAGGTCGCCGAGGAAGGCCCGCACGCTCTTGCGGCCGGCCGGCACGGCCTCCGCCTCAAGGTCGTACAGGGCGATGCCCCACTCGAAGACGGGCGCGAGCAGGGCGGCGTACAGCGGCTGGAGCAGGTACACCGGGTGCCAGGGCTGCTCGGGGCTCATCCGCAGGATGGTGTAGCCGAGGTCGCGGTCGCGTCCGACGACGTTGGTGTACGTGTGGTGCAGGTGGTTGTGGGTCCGCTTCCAGGCGTCGGCGGGCGTCGCGAAGTCCCACTCCCAGGTGGTCGAGTGGACCGCCGGGTCGCCCATCCAGTCCCACTGGCCGTGCAGGATGTTGTGGCCCAGCTCCATGTTCTCCAAAACCTTGGCCGTGGTGAGCATGGCGGTGCCGGCCAGCCAGGCGGGCGGGAGGATCGAGACGGCGAGCGCGAGGCGGCCGCTGGTCTCCAGCGCCCGCTGTGCGGCGAGCACCGTGTGGATGTAGTGGGCGTCGGTCGTACCTCGTGCCGCGATGATCTCGGACCGGATGAGGTCGAGTTCACGGCCCAGATCGTCGCTCAGATCAACATGCTCGCCGGTCAAGACAGTTGCTGCGGTCATGGGGGCCTCCTCGGGAGGTCCTAGGCGTCGAGGACGAGCGGACCCGCGGCTCCGTTGACGCAGGTCTGGATCAACTCGCCCGGTTCTCCGTGCAGTTCACCGGTCCGCAGATCGCGGATCCGGCCGTCGACGAGAGGTACGAGGCAGCTGTGGCAGACGCCGATGCGGCAGCCGTACGGCATCGCCACGCCCGCCTTCTCGCCGGTCACCAGCAGCGGACCGGAGGCGGGGGCGTCGGTCTCCACGCCGCTGCGGTCGAACCGCACCCGGCCGCCGGTGGCGTCGGCGGCCTGCGGCAGCACGGGCGCCGGCCGGAAGCGTTCCATGCGCAGCCGCCCGCGCAGGCCCCCGGCGCCCCAGTGCCGCTCGGCCGCGTCGAGCAGTCCGGCCGGGCCGCACACCCAGGCGTCCCGGCGCCGCCAGTCGGGGCAGAGCGCGGCGACGCGCTCCGGGGTCAGCCGACCGTGCGCGCGCGTATACGTCAGCCCGAGCCGCAGCCAGGGTGACCTGGCCGCCAGATCGGTCAACTCCGCTCGGAACAGGCACTGTTCGGGATCGGGTGCGCTGTGCAGGAGTACGACGGCGTCCTGGCCGCCCGGTGGTCGGCGGCGGCCGGCGAGGGTGCGCAGGATGCCCATCACCGGGGTGATACCACTGCCCGCCGTCACGAACAGCATCCGTTCCGGCGGCGGATCGGGCAGTACGAACTCCCCCTGGGCGGGGCCGAGTCGCAGCACCGTGCCGGGCGGTGTGCGGTGCACTAGGTGCGGGGAGACACGGCCGCGGGGGTCCGCCTTCACGGTGATGGTGAGCGCCTGGTCGTCGGGTCGTGCGGTGAGGGAGTACGTCCGCCAGTGCCGTACGCCGTCGATCTCCACCCCGACCGGCAGATACTGCCCGGCACGGTGCCCGGCCCAGCCGCGCCCCGGCCGGATGGTCAGGGTGGCCGCGGCGGGGCCCTCGGCGTGCACGGCGACGATCCGGCCCGTGGGGTGCCGGGCGGACAGCAGCGGGTCCAGCAGGGCGAGGTAGTCGTCGGGGGTGGCGGGGCTGGTGAGCGGGCCGGCCAGCCAGGACGCGGTCGTCAGGATCCGTCCTCCGGTACGTCCGGACCACCACCCGGTGAGCCGGTCCGCGACGGGCGACGGCAGCGCGGGCCTCGGCACGGGCATGGGTGTGCCTCTTCTCCTGGGCGTGTGCCTCTTCTCCTGGGCGTGTTCCTGGATCTGCTTCCCGGCGCGGGACCGGGCTTCGCGTCCCGGTGGATTTTCCGGGGTCCGCTGTCGCTTCGCGTGTGTGGCGCGTGATGCGTGTTCCTGGATCCGCGTGCGGCTGCCATGGGACCCGTCGGTCGCGTATGTCCCGGCGTGCCGGTGCTTCGGGCCGGTTACCCCGCAGCGATCGAAGCACACCGGACGGCCGGTGGCCGGGCGGCCGCAGGTTTTGCGCCACCGGTCGCGCCGCCCCCGTCGGCGGGGACTCGGCGTCGGCCCGGCGCGGGTGCGGTGACCTGCGCGGGCGGGCGGCGCGGAGGCGGGTTGCCGCGTCCCGGATCGGCCGGATCGCGGCGGACGTACGGGAGGGTCAGCCGAGCGAACGGTCGACGGAACCGTACGACAGGCCGGGCGCGGGCGAGGGCTGTTGAGGTGCGGTCCGGCAGGTGAAGCCGAGACGGACCAGTGCCCGGACCATCTCCGCGGCGGTGAAGTCGCGCGGGTCCTGACGGGTGATCACCACCCCCACCTGCTTGACGGGGTACACCCGGTCCCCGATGACGACACACTCCCTCGTCACGGGCTCGGGCCGGACGTTCTCCATCGACATCTCCACCTCGGCCTTGGACAGGTCGAAGGGGTAACGGGCGATCACACAGCGCATGATTCCTCACCAGGGTCGGGACGGATCGGAGCGGGGTGGAAGGCGAACGGGCGTGCACAGCGGTCGACTCGGGTGCCGATCGAACGAGAACGGACAGGAGCCCGCGCCCGCCGGACAGCGGTCATCGGTCAGCGGTCATCGGTCATCGGTCATCGGAGCACCAGAAGTCGGCTGGGAGCGAGATACGACGCCCCGCGGGCCTCGGCCGACAGGCAGCGCCAGCCCCAGGACAGCAGTGCTTCGAGTGTGTCCGCGTTGTCACGGTCGACCAGCGTGACACCGAGCGCGGCCGGGTGATCGCTCAGCAGCCGCTTCTGCAGGCGCCGGGCGAGGTTCCACTCGCGGCTCTGGTCCTGGGTGCGTACCTGTCGCTCGACGAGAATGTCGGCGATCGCGAAGAGCCTGCCGAAGGCGGCGACGCGCATCAGGCTCTCCGGGAGGTACCCGTCGAGACCGTCCCACCGGAGCACGTCGCCGCGCACGGGGAAGCCATAGGCACATGCCGTGAGGACGACGGCGCCCGAGGGGCCGGCGGTCTCCGCCACGAGCAGCTCGAACCCCGGCCGCCGCATGTGGCCCGCGAGCCGTCGCCGGAATGCGGCGGACCGGTCCTGGTTGGACGCGTCCGAGGCCCGCACCTGGCTGGACGAGGTGTACGTGTACAGCTCGCCGAGCTCTCGCATGCGGTCGTCGATCTGACGCCGGGTCAGTGGACGGACGAACTCGCCCTCCTCGGGCGAGGGCCCCGGCCGGCGCCGCTGCGGCGGTGCCCCGGGAAGCGTTGGTTGCCGACCCGGCGTCCCGGGGTGGGCGGTCTTCGGGCGGTCCGGCGTGTTCACGGTCATGGGCGAACCCTGCCCCGGGTCCGGACGGGTCCGGCCCGGCGTCGTCGTTCGCCGAGAACGGCACCGGCGCGTGAGCCGGCACACGAGGCGCCCTCGGTGCCTTTGAGCCTACGCCCGACGACGTGGCAGGCGAGAGTGCAATCCACCCGGTGGAACCCGGAAGCCGGCGAGGGAGCGGCTCCGGCGAAGGCACTCCGACCGTCGTTCCCCGGTCCTGCGCCCGTAGCGGGCCCGTAAGGCGGGTCAACCATGGTCAACAGCGGTGCGACCGTGCGCTCCCGCGCTCCACACCAGAGCACGTATGCCCAGGTCAGAAGGTATCCAGCGCTGCAAGCGCCATCGCTTCCCAAGCTGAGAGCGCGAGTTCGGTTCTCGTCACCCGCTCCGCCACTTCACGTCGGCGACGTGCACGCCCCTTGGCTGCGGGTCATCCCCGGGCAGGGTGTAACGGCGGTCGCACTCGCGAGGGGCGAGCGCGAAGGCGAGAGTGATCGGGCCTAGGCGGCCGGTGAACATCAGGACGATGACCGCGAGTTGACCCACTGCGGTCGGCGGCGGCAGCGCGGCAGGGATCGCCGCGCGTCGAGAAAGCGTCGGAGATCGCGACAAGCCCCGGCCAAGGGTGGCCGTTCGACCGTCATGCTCAGCGCCGCACCACCACGCATGAAGCCAATGGTGCTAACGTCAGTAGCATCATGCTGCTGAGACTGGATGTCGCAGACAATCGCCCCCTGCACGAGCAGGTGGCGGGCGCGATCCGGCGCGCCATCGCCGAGGGAGAGTGCGGTCCGGGGGACCGGCTGCCCCCGGCGCGTGACCTTTCGCAGGCATTGGGCGTCAACGCCAACACCGTCCTGCGCGGCCTCAGGACGCTGCGCGACGAGGGCGTGCTGGAGTTCCGGCGCGGCCGGGGTGTGACGGTGGCCGACGGGGCGGACCAGCGCTCCGTACTGCTGGATCGCGTGGCCGATCTGGTGGCCGATGCGGCACGCCTCGGTTACGGCAGGACCGACCTCATAGAGATGATCAGGGGGATTCCGTGAACAAGGACTCCGGCCGTGGCGGCGGGACCACGTGGGGACTTGTCGGGTGGTGCGCCGGGATCCTGCTGTTGCTGGTCGGCATGCCTGTGGCCGCCGGCGGACGGTTGCCGGAGAGGCTGGCCACGCACTGGAGCGGGGCGGGGGAACCCGACAGTTCCATGCCCCTGTGGGGGGCAGCGGTCTTCCCGGCTCTGATCTGGTCCGTGCTGGCTGCGGGGGCGGCGTTCGGATTGCGGCGCACAGGCCCGCAGTCCGCAGGAGCGATACGTGGCTGGGCGGGCGTCACTCTGGCGGCAGGGGGCGTCTTCCTGGTCGGCGGGCAGGCGTCGGTCGTACGGGCGAACCTCGACCGGTCCGACTGGCGCGAGGCCGGTTCGGTGACGGGCTGGGTCGTGGCGACCGTCGTGGTGGCGGCCACGGCAGGTGCGGTCGCCTGGCTCGCGACCCGTCACGGGCCCAAGACGCCGGGCCAGGCGGCGGACGGCCCTCGTATGGAAATCCCTGGCGGCCAGCGACTGGTGTGGCTCTCCCGCACATCCAACCCGTGGCTTCGGATGACCTCCGCCGTCACGGGGCTTGTGGCCCTGGCCGCTGTCGTCGTCGCCGTAGGAGGGCTGGCGGATCCGCTTCCGGCTCTGATCCTCATGGCGCCGTTCGCGCTCGCCTCGGTTCTGGTTCTCGGCTGCGCCTCGGTGCAGGCGCGGGTCAGCGAGGAGGGTGTGAAGGTGTCCTTCGGCCCGCTGGGCTGGCCGGCGCGACAGTGGGCCGTCCAGGACATCGAATCGGCCCGCGTCGAGGAACGAACACCGGCGCAGGTGGGCGGATGGGGGTACCGGCTGAGCGGGCTGGGGACCACCGTAATGCTGCGGCGCGGCGAGTGCCTCGTCATCCGCGCCAGGGGCAAGGAATTCGCCGTGAGCGTCGACGACACCGAACGGGGCGCCGCACTTCTGAACTCCTTGGGGGCAAAGTCCCCGAGGTGAGAAGCGGTCCTGGCCCGCGTCTCCCCCGGCGCGGGCCAGGACAGCCGCTGATCGACGAACCGGTCCGCCGGATCATCGTCGAGCGCTCCCACGGGCTGCCTCTGTACCTGGACCTGTCGGTCATGCGCCACCTGGAGCTTCGACGCAATGGCGGGCAGTCGGGGGTCGGCTCCAGGGCCGCCAACCAGGTCTCGAAGCTGCGCTCGATGACCGCGGCGATCAGGTCGTCCTTGCCCCTGAAGCGGGGCGTCGCCTGACCCGGGACGAGCTCGACGGGCGCCGTGCTCTGGGTGAGCAGGCCGCGGAGGAGGGGCGCGGTCTGCGCAGCCTCGTACGCGACCACCTCACCGCCACCCGCGTCTCCTGGCCGCGCACCCCGGATGCGGCCGACAGCGTGCTGGCCGCCGTGGAGCAGGCCGTCGACGCCTTCGCCGAGGGATACGAGCGGGCCCAGCGCCTGGCCGTACGCGAAGAGGAGGCCGCGCGACGGGAGTTCATCGACGACCTGCTCTACGGCCGCAGCGACCTGGGACGCCTCGCCGAACGCGCCGAACGCTTCGGCCTCGTACTGTCCCGCGCGCACGCCGTCGCCGTGGCCGAGGGCGCGGAGGCGTACGACGACACCGCACCGGTGACCCGCCAGGTGGAGGCCGCGCTGAGGCACCGTCTACACGCTCTCGAACGTGTCCGCGGGACGCGTTCTCGACGAGCCCGCGGGACGCAACGGCAACGGCACCCCGCTCCAGGTGTGGGACGCCGGCGGTGCCTCCAACCAGCAGTGGCCGGCCGGCCGGAACAACGACGGCTCCTACACGCTGACCAACGTCGCCAGCGGCCGGGCGCTGGAGGTCCCCTCGCGTGTCAGACGCCGGCCCGGTCCAGGGCGCTCTGCAAGGACTGCCGGTAGCCCGCGCTGGTGTACGTGGCGCCCGACACCGTGTCGATGTCCGCGCTCTGTGCCTGCAGAGTCTCCTGGTTGAGCTGGGGGACGGCCGTGGAGTTGATGTCCCTGCTGCGCGCCGTCTCGTCGGGCGACTGGACGGCGGTCGCCTCGGTGATCCTGCTGCCGGTGACGGTGATCCGTACCTGGACCGGGCCGTACTTCGTCTCGGCCGTGGACCCGGTGACGGTGCGGGTGGTGGGGGCGGCCGAGGTGGTCTTCGGTGCGGAGGGGGCGCTGCCGGTTCTCGTGGGGGCGGCCGACGCCGTGTGCGACGGCTGCTTGCTCGACGGGGGCGGGGACGGGGTGCGCTTCTTCTCGGGCGTCTTCGACGGCGAGGGCGAGGGCGACGCGGACGGGGTGTGCGCGGACGCCGACGGGGACGCGGACGCGGTGGTACGCGTCGTGATCGCCGGCTTCGCCTGCGCCGCCGACGGGTCCGTGGTCGGTTTGAGCGTGAGCAGCAGCACGATGCCGGAGACGGTGCCGACCGTGGCCAGCAGCGCGTGGCGGAACGGATGCTTCTTCCTCACGGGAGCACCAGCGCATCAGCGGTACGAAGTGTCACGGCTCGCCCGCCTCAGAACTCGAAGGACTCGTGGTGGATACGGCGGTGCGGCACCCCTGCCTCGCGGAGTGCGGCGTACGACTCCTCGGCCAGTCCCGGCGGACCGCACAGGTACACGTCGTGGCGCGCGATGTCCGGCAGGATCCGGCGCAGCATCTTCGCGGTGATCGCGGGCCGTCGCCCGTCCGTACTGTTGACCGCGTACAGCAGCTGGGCCCCGCGCTCGTCCGCGATCGCCTCCAGTTCGTCGCGCAGCGCCAGTTCCTCCGCCGTGCGGGCGCGGTAGAGCAGCGTCAGGTCTCCGGGTGCGCCGGGCAGCGTCTCGAACAGCGCCCGAAGCGGAGTGATGCCGGCCCCTCCCGCGAGCAGCAGTACCTTGCCGCGGCTGCGGCGGGCCGCGGTCATCGCGCCGTACGGCCCTTCCGCCCACACGCGCGTGCCCGGCCGCAGCTCGGCCAGCGCCGCGCTGTGCCCGCCGACGGCCTTGACGGTGATCCGCAGCAGGTCGGGGCGGGGCGGGGCCGAGAGTGAGTAGGGGTTGGCGCTCCAGCGCAGGCCCTTGGTGAGGAATCGCCAGCGGAAGAACTGCCCCGCCTCGGCGCCCAGACGGTGCAGCCGCCGGCCGCGGATCAGTACGGAGACCACACCCGGCGCCTCCTGCACCACCGACTCGACCCGCATGCGGTGCCGGAGATTCAGCCGCACCGGGGTGAGCACGCGGTACCACAACAGCAGGGCGCCGACCGTGACGTACAGGGCGTACCAGGCCGCGCGGGCGGTGGCGTCGCCGACGAACTCGCTGCCCGTGGCGATCTGGTGCCAGAAGGCGAGGTAGACCGCGGCGTAGGTGAGCAGGTGCAGGTAGTACCAGAGCTCGTAGCGCATACGGCGCCGTACGGCACCGGCGGACACCAGGCCGACCAGGAGCAGCAGGAGCGTGCCGACGGCCGCCTCGGTCATCCTCGGGTAGTCGGTGACGACGGTGACCGTCTGGGCCACGATGTCGGTGTCCGCCTGCAGCGCGTATCCGTACAGGATCAGCGCGACGTGGGCGAGGGTCAGGGTCAGCGCGTAGCGGCCGCTTCTCGCGTGCCAGCGCACCACGCGGTCGGACCCGACCCGGCGTTCGAGGGCCGGGACGCGCGCCATCTGGGCGATCACCAGGGCGATCGCATAGCCGGCGAGCAGTCCGGTGATCCGGCCGGCGTTCACCAGCCGGTCCGCGGTGGTCCCGGCGACGGCGGGGGTGTTCCGCCACCACAGCCACAGCACGGCGGCGGCACCCGTCCAGGCGAGCACCAGCAGGGGTGCCGTGGGGGAACGCCGCGGCCGGATCCGACGCATGGCCTGCCGTCTTCCCGCCCGGCTGTGCTGGATCGTCGTCACAAGGCCGTTCTTCCCTTTGCCGACTTCGGTGCCCCGGCACCGTACATCGGCCGGGTGGCTGAAAACAGCCGGTGAAGACGGGGCGCGGCCCACCGGAGAGCCGCTTCCTCGGGAGGGGCGCAAGGGCCCACTTCCCCGTACCCACCTAGTCCAGCGCACGGGCAGGGCCGAGCGTCACACCCTGCGCGGCACGGCGCCCGACCGTCTGTTTCGGACACACCCACCGCATCACCCATGACTACACTCGCCGCCCATGCAACAGCTCGGCCGGAAGACAAATCAGCAGATACCGCACGCGCCTTCATCGGGTGCAGACATCCTCGACACCCCTGTGAAGAGCACGTGGAGTGCCCCCGCACTCGCCGCTGTCCGTGCAGTCAGATCGACACCTTCCGCCGGTTCACGCATCCTCGGGCACGAGCTCGGACGCCCCGTCCGCACCGCTCTCGGAGCACTCACGGCCACCCCCGGCTCCCGCCGGACAGCCCCCGCATCGGCTGTGATTAACGTCACTCCAGGGAGCGTGGTGTGAGCCGCTCGGTACGACGCCGGCACGCCCGTTCCCGCGAGCCCCGCCGGCACTGGCGACTGCTGGCGCTCAGCCTGACCGTCGTCTTCGCCGCCCTGCTCTTCGAGGGCTGGACCATCCATGAGGTCGACGCCGCCAAGTCACGGATCCCCTGCACCAGGCCCGCGCCCGAGGCCGTGGACAAGAGCGGTCCGGTCCTGCGCAGCATCGGCGGAGACGACGACATCAGGTCCTCGGCCATGCCCGCACGTACCGTCGCCCTCACCTACGACGGCGGCCCCGACCCCTACTGGACCCCGCGCCTGCTCGACCTGCTGCGCAGGCATCACGCACACGCGACCTTCTTCCTGTACGGCGCGCAGGCGGCCCGCCATCCCGAGCTGGTGCGGCGGATCCTCGACGAGGGCCACGAGATCGGCTCGAACACGTACACCGGCGCCGACCTCGGTTCCTCGTCGCGGGTGCGCACCGCGATGGAGCTGACGCTCACCCAGCAGACCCTCGCCGGTACGGCGGGCATCCGCACCGACCTGCTGCGGATGCCGCTGACCACCCAGGTGGACACGCTGTGCGGCGCCGAGTGGGCCGCGGCCCGCCGCGCCGCCGCGGACGGCTATGTGCTGGTCGCCGCGGACCGGCCCGACCGCGATCCGAAGTACGGCATGGTCCGCCAGCTCAGCCAGACGGACCTGGCGTACGAGGAGACGAAGGACCTCCTCGGCAACCCGCACGCCGACCGGTTCACCACCGTCACGGAGGCGCTCGGCACGCCCTCGGCCCACACCCGGGTGTCCACCGCCGAACGATGGCAGGGCAGGGCGCTGATCTGGACCACGACCGCCGGTCACGCCTTCACGAACGCCATGACCTGGGTACTGCTCGCCCTCGGCCTGCTGGGCGTGCTGCGGCTGGTGATGCTGACCGTGTTCGCCCGCGCCCACGTCCGGCGCCTGACCCGGTTCCGCCCCGGCTCGCCCTGGCTGCGGGAGGTCAACGCCCCGGTGACGGTGCTCGTACCGGCGTACAACGAAGAGGCCGGCATCGAGTCCACCGTCCGCTCGCTGCTCGCGTCCACGCATGCGTACATCGAAGTCATCGTGATCGACGACGGGTCGACGGATCAGACGGCGGACCTCGCGACCTGGATCGACGACCACCGGGTGCGGGTGATCCGGCAGCCCAACTCGGGCAAGGCGGCCGCGCTCAACACCGGCCTGGCGCACGCCTCGTACGACATCGTCGTGATGGTCGACGCCGACACAGTCTTCGAGCCCGACGCCCTCTACCGGCTCATCCAGCCGCTCGCGCACCCGGCCGTCGGCGCCGTCAGCGGCAACACCAAGGTCGGCAACCGGCGCGGGCTGCTGGGCAGATGGCAGCACCTGGAGTACGTCTTCGGCTTCAACCTCGACCGGCGGATGTTCGAGGTGCTGGAGTGCATGCCGACGGTTCCGGGAGCCATCGGCGCCTTCCGGCGGGACGCGCTGATGGGCGTCGGCGGGGTCAGCGAGGACACCCTCGCCGAGGACACCGACCTCACGATGGCCCTGTGGCGGGCCGGCTGGCGAGTGGTCTACGAGGAGTCGGCCATCGCCTGGACCGAAGTGCCCACCTCGCTGCGGCAGTTGTGGCGGCAGCGCTACCGCTGGTGCTACGGCACGCTCCAGGCGATGTGGAAGCACCGCGGGGCCACCCTCGAAGTGGGCACCGCCGGACGCTTCGCGCGCCGCGGACTGACGTATCTGATGCTCTTCCAGGTGGTCCTGCCGCTGATGGCCCCGGTCGTCGACCTGTTCGCGCTGTACGGGCTGCTCTTCACCGATCCCGTGCAGGCGCTCGGAGTGTGGCTCGTCTTCCTCGTCGTTCAACTGCTGTGCGCCGGTTACGCGTTGCGGCTCGACAAGGAGAAGCTGCGCGCCCTGTGGTCGATGCCGTTCCAGCTCTTCGTCTACCGGCAGCTGATGTATCTGGTCGTGATCCAGTCCGTGTTCGCCCTCCTGGGCGGCACCCGGCTGAAGTGGCACCGCATGCAGCGTGCGGGTACGGCCGCCGCGGAGCAGCTGAGGCAGCCGGTCGCCGCAGGGGAGCTGTCGTCGAGGTGAGTGACTGGAACGAGGAAACACGGACGTCCCGGGTGATCACGGGTCAGGTCGTCGCGCACACGGAACAGATCCGGACCCGGCCGGACGAGACGCAGCCCGGCGGTGGACACACCCGCAGCACGCGGCCCCCGTGGACACGCCCCAGTCGGCGCCGACGTACCGCCCGCCTGCTGGCGCTGCTGCTCGTGGCGCTGCTCCTCGCCGGCGGCGGCACGTACGCCTGGGCCGACGTCGAGCTCGACCGGGCGGTCGACCTCGGCGAGGCCGGTGGCCGTCCGCCGCAGGGGAAGGGGACCACGTACCTCATCGTGGGCTCCGACAACCGTGACGGCCTGTCCGAGCAGGACAGGAAGGATCTGCACGCCGGCGGAGGTGGCGGCGGCCGTACCGACTCGATGATGCTGCTGCACACCGGCGCCCACGGCACCACGCTGGTGAGCCTGCCCCGCGACTCGTGGGTGACCCTGCCGTCGTACCTCGACCCCGACACCGGAAAGCGGTACCGCCCGGCGAAGAACAAGCTGAACGCGGCCTACTCCCTGGGCGGCGCGCGGCTGCTCGTGCGGACCGTCGAACTCAACACGGGCCTGCGCGTCGACCACTACGCGGAGATCGGCTTCGGCGGCTTCGTCGGGGTCGTGAACGCCGTCGGCGGCGTCGACATGTGCGTGGACCGGAACATCAGGGACGAGAAGTCGGGTCTCGACCTGACCAAGGGCTGCCACACCCTGGACGGCGCCCAGGCCCTCGCGTTCGTCCGCCAGCGGCACCAGGAGGCCCAGGGCGACCTGGGGCGCAGCAGGAACCAGCAGAAGTTCCTCGCCGCGCTCGCCCACAAGGCGGCGACACCGGGCACCGCGCTCAATCCGTTCCGGGCGTATCCCCTGCTGGGCGCGGCGCTCGACACCCTCGTGGTGGACAAGGACATGGAACTGCGCACCCTCGTGTCGCTGTTCCAGGCGATGCGGAGCGTCTCGTCCGGGGACGGCAGGCAGCTCAACGTCCCCGTGGCCGGCGCCGGCATCAGCACGTCGAAGGGCAGCGCCGTGGAGTGGGACGCGGCGAAGGCGAAGCGGCTCTTCACCGCATTGCGCAACGACCGGCCGGTGAACACGGAGGAGAGGGGCTGACCGGCCGCCGACGGTGCGAAGGATGCGGGGGCGGCCGGGTCCCCGTGCGTGGCGGTTCCCCGGCCGCCCCAGGCCCTCTCCGTGCCGCTCCTGGGGGGAGTCAACGGCGGCGCGGAGAGAGAGTCGGGGACTGGACTCGGTACTCACACAGCGCACGGCCACCACGAAACGTCACCGGGGCCGGTGCCCGGGTGCGGCGCCATGGACCAGGGCGCCGCACCTCGCCGGTGAACTTCTCGACGGCCGGGTTTCCCCGGCGAGGACGTGAGGTGCAAGCTGGAATGGAGGCCGCCTCGCGATCCTGGAGCGGGCTCGGGACACGCGGTCTCGCCACTCCGAGAGAGCTCTTCCGGGCTCGGCAGGAGGGAAGCGAGATGACAGAGCAGGTCACCACCGGCGGGACCGGAACGCGCTGGCACCTGGCCGGTGACTGGTTCGACGTGTGCAAGTGCGCCATACCGTGCCCCTGCACGTTCGCGCAGGAACCGACCTACGGGGACTGCGAAGGCGTACTGGTCTGGCACATCCGGGAGGGCAGTTTCGGCGACGTACGGCTCGACGATCTCAACGTCCTGATGCTCGGCTCCTTCGTCGGCAACCCCTGGGCCGGGACACACACCGAACCGTTCGCCGCGATCTTCCTCGACGAGCGCGCCGACGAGCAGCAGCGCGGTGCACTCGGAGCCATCTTCGGCGGTGAGGCGGGCGGCTGGCCGGCGGAGTTCGGGGCGATGTTCCACCCCGAGATGCGCGGCATGGACATCGCCCCCATCCACGTCGAGATCGACGAGGACCTCGCCACCTGGCGGGCCGAGATCCCCGGCCGGGTCACGGCCACCGCCGAGGCGCTCACCGGCCCGACGACGCCGGACGGCGCACGCGTCCAGGTCCACAACGCCCCGGGCGCCGAGGTCGGCCCCGGCCAGGTCGCCACCTGGGGACGGGCCACAGCCGACCGTGCCGACGCATTCGGCTTCTCCTGGGAACGCTCGGGGAAGTCGAGCAAGTACTTCCCGTTCGACTGGAGCAGCCCCGACTAGAGACCCCATCACGCAGGCAGAAGGGAGACGGCCTTCGGGGGCGGGCCGGGTGAGTCACATGCCGTCCATCGTCGGCATCGAACCCTGCAGGCCCGGCAGCAGCCAGTCCTGGAACGGCGCGAGCACGGCGAGCACGAGAAACGCGACGCCCACGACCCGGCCCAGCGCCGGGCCCCGGGACCAGAGCTTCTCCACGAGGATCACCACGGCCAGTGCGGCCATCGCCGCCACGTTCATCACGCCGAGCGGGATCAGGACGACCATCAGTCCCGCACAGCAGCCGACGCAGTAGGCGCCGTGGTGAACGCCCACCCGAAGGTCGCGGGCCGGCTGCCGGAACCCGGCGTAGCGCACCAGGTGGCTCATGGGGTCGCGGCAGTGCCGCAGACAGACGTACTTGAGGGGGCTGAGCTGATACAGGCCCGCGAGCAGGAACGCCACCGCGCCGATCCACCGTCCGGCGGTCGGATGATCGTCCAGCAGGCCGTCGGTGAGGGTCAGGGCCGCGTAGACGAGCAGGCCGAAGGCCGTCCACACCAACAGATACCCGCCCACGAACTCCACGGTGCGCACGGTCCGCGTCCAGCCGGAGGACTGCCGGCCGATCCCCCGCACCCAGGTGATGGCCACCGGCGCCATCGACGGCAGCATCATGGCCGCCATCATCGTCACCCACAGCAGCAGGAACAGTGGCAGCGCCAGCCCCATCGTGCCGGGCTCGACTCCCATGTCCCGGGCCTGCCCTATCGTCAGCGCCCAGGCGGGCACCGCGATCAGAACGACCAGGAACCAGGCCGCCGCGAGATCCCGGGCAGGCAGCAAGCCGCCGCCCGCTCCGGTCGGCGGGGCGGACCGGGCGGACACGACGGCGGAAATCCGGCTTTGACGCATCGGCGTGTGCTCCTGCGGAGGCTTCCAGGACACCACGCATCCCTGGGCGGCGCGACCTCGCCCGCCCGGCGCCACACCACCGCACATGACCCCAGGTCGCCCTGGGAACGGCCCTGACCTGCGACATCGCCCAGGCCGAAGCCCCGGGCACCCGCCGTCGCCGGGGTCGCGTCAGTGCCCTCCGTCCTCAGGCCACGCCTAGAAAGCGCAGCACGGCGAGTACGCGGCGGTGGTCCGCATCGGCCTTCGGCAGGTCCAGTTTGGCCAGGATGCTGTTGATGTGCTTGGCCACCGCGCTCTCGCTGATCACGAGCTGCCCGGCGATCCCGGCGTTGGACCGGCCGCCCGCCATCAGCTCCAGGACCTCGCGCTCTCGCGGGGTGAGCCGGTCCAGCGGGTCGCTGTGGCGGCGTACCAGCAGTTGGGAGACGACCTGCGGGTCCAGTGCGGTGCCGCCCGTGGCCACCCGCCGCAGTGTGTCGGCGAACTCCTCGACGTCCGCGACCCGTTGCTTGAGCAGGTAGCCGATCCCGGACGTGTGGGCGGACAGCAGATCGGCCGCGTACCGCTCCTCCACGTACTGCGAGAGCAGCAGTACGGACGTCCCGGGCCACTGCTGCCTGATCACCAGCGCGGCACGCACCCCCTCGTCCGTGAAGCCGGGAGGCATCCGGACGTCCACCACCGCGATGTCCGGCCGGTGCTCCTCCACCGCCGCCAACAACGCCTCGGCATCGCCGACTTCGGCGGCCACCTCGAACCCGGCCATCTCCAGGACCTTGACCACGCCGATCCGGAGCAGGACGGAATCCTCGGCGATCACGGCACGCACGGCAGCTCCACGGTCATGACGGTCGGCCCCCCGACGGGACTGTCGACCGACAGCCTGCCATCGACCGACGCGACCCGCTTGGCCAGCCCGGCCAGCCCGGTACCGCCGGCGGGTTCGGCGCCGCCCACGCCGTCGTCGCTGACGACGAGAACCAGGGTCGCACCGGGGCACTCCACCGTGACCTCGGCCCGGGACGCCTCCGCGTGCTTCACCACGTTCGCCAGCGCTTCGGAGACGACGAAGTACGCGACGGCCTCGACCGCGGGCGACGGCCTCGACGTCAGGTTCACCGTCACCCCCACCGGAAGGGGCGCCCGGGCCGCGATACCCGAGATCGCGGCGTCGAGGCCGCGATCCTCCAGAACGGCCGGGTGCAGCCCGCGCACCAGGCCGTTCAGCTCCTCTATCGCCTCCTTCGCCTCCCGGTGCGCCTCGTCGATCACCCGGCGGGCGTCCTCGGTGAGGTCACCGAGCGTCGCCTTGGCCAGCCCGAGGTTGACCGCCAAGGAGACCAGCCGCTGCTGGGCACCGTCGTGCAGATCGCGTTCGATACGCCGCCGCTCGGCGTCGACCGCGTCCACCAGGCCCGCCCGGCTCTCGGCCAGGTCCTCCACCCGGCGCGCCAACTGCTCCTCACGGCTGGGCCCGAGCCGGACCGTGGCGGTGCGGGTGTCGAGCCGGGCGAGGGCACCGGTCAGCCAGGACGCCGCGCAGAGCAGGGCGACTCCGGCGGCGGTGACGTATGCCCCCTCGGGGGTGTAGCCGGCCTGGCCGAGGCGCCACTCCGGCGGAACGAGCCAGATCCATACGTAGATCGAGACGGCCACGGCGGACGTGGCCCACATCAGAAGAACGAAGACCGCTGCGAGGGCCAGCAGCGGCCCGAACAGCAGGTGGTAAGCGAGCTGCCGTCGGCCCGCCGGGGAACGCAGCCACCCGGGCAGCGGGGGACGCGGTCCCGCGTAGGGCGAGGGGACGTCCACACCGAGACGGGTGCGGAAGCGGCCGCGCTGCGCCTCGGTCAGCAACGGCCCGGCCGACACGACGGCGGCGAGCGGGACGAGAACCGCGAGGAGGACCGCCGCCAACGCCTCCGGGACGAAGAGGATCCATGGCAGGGCCATCACGACCAGGACGGCGAGCTGGATCAGGACCCCGGTGACGAGGAACGCGGCCGGGCGTCCGGCGCCCTGGAACGGCCACCGGATCGCGCGCCGCAGGCGGGCGGTTATGTGCATGAGGGAACCGTAAGTGCCGAGGTCAGGGGTGGTCCATGACGTAAGCGTCCGTCTTGGGGGTGTAGTTGGTGCCACCCCGGAACGGACATCTGCGTTACTGACTGTGATCGCCCCGCGGTCGAGGCTGGAGGTCATGAAGGAGAGCCGCCGCGAACGCGAGGAGTCCGAGCAGATGAGTGCGCTGATCACCCGAACCCACGGTGTCGAGGGCGGGTCGACCCTGCGGCGAGTGCGCCGCTGGTACCGGATGGAATACGTCCCGGTCGCCTGCGGGCTGGCCCTGCTGCCCTGGCTGGTCGTGCTGGCCAACAGCCTGCCCGCAGCGGCCGTCGCCTCGAACTGGCGCACGGTCTGGATCGGCCTGGACACCGCGGAGGCGGTGGCCCTGATCGCCACGGGCTTGCTGGCCGTACGAGGCCACCGCCTGCACTCGCTCACGGCCACCGTCGCCGCCACGCTGCTGGTGGTCGACGCCTGGTTCGACACGATGACGGCGGCACCGGGCATGGACCAGGTCTCGGCGGCGGCGATGGCACTCGGCGCGGAGCTGCCGCTGGCGGTGGTGTGCGTCGTACTGGCGGCAAGGGGGCACGCCCGCCCCACGAGCTGGCCGCCCACGAGCTGACCGGCCCACGGGCCGCCATCGACCTGCCGTCGGTCATCTCGTACGCCACGAGCAAGGGCATCGGCGTCTTCCTGTACGTCAACCGGCTCGCGCTGACCGACGCGGACCCGCTCTTCGCCCTCTACAAGAGCTGGGGCGTGCAGGGCGTCAAACTCGGCTTCATCAACGACGGCACCCAGGCGATGACCAACCGGATCACCGACTGGGCCAAGGCGGCAGCCGAGTACGAGCTGCTGATCGACATGCACGACGACGTCCGGCCGTTCGGCCACGAACGCACCTTCCCGAACTACGTCAGCCTCGAAGGCGTCCGCGGCAACGAGCAGTTCCCGACCGCCACGCACAACGTGACGCTGCCGTTCGCCCGCAACATCGGCGGACCGATGGACTGCACGATCTGCTACGGCCAGTCCCGCAACAGGACGACGAACGCCCACCAGATGGCGATGGCCGCGGTGTACTAGCAGCCCCTGAACTTCCCCTTCTGGTACGACAAGCCGTCCAAGTACTCCAACCCCGCGAACTGGCCGGGCCTGCCCTGGTTCGACACCGTCCCCACGACCTGGGACGAGAGCCGCACCCTGGCCGGGTCCATCGGCGAGTACGTGGTGGTCGCCCGTCGGAGCGGCGACACCTGGTACCTGGGTGCGATGACCAACGAGACGTCCCGGACCCTCTCGGTCCCCCTGTCATTCCTGGCCGCGCCGGACGACGGGCTCGTGGAGGTGGTCGCCACTACGCCCTCGGTGCGGGCGCCCGTTCCGGCGAATGGGATGCGGGGTCCTCGCGACCCGTGTCACGGTCGGTCTGGCGCCAGGCGAGGCGCAGCTCATGGACGGCGTGAACGAGGCTGACGCACGCACTGCACCTGATCGCGGGGCAGCCGAGCCTGGAGACCATGCACCGCCTGCTGCAGAAGCGGATATCCCGTACCCGCCTTCACGACGCCTTCACCGAGCCGCGGCTTCCGCCGTGGGACACCGTCGACGCGCTGGTCGAGATCCTCGCTTCACGCGCTCCGGGCAGGACACCCCAGCTGAGCGCATCTCTGATCGACGAGATCAACGCCGATTCGTTGTTGGTGCTCGAAGCCGCGGGCCGTATTGAAAGGTGCTTCGACATCGAGCTGGACGAGGACGGCCTCATCGAAGCGGAAACCATCGAGGAAATAGTGGGCCTGGCCCTCATGGCACGGGGGATAACGCGCGAGGGCGGCTAGGACCTGCCCCGCTCCCCCCCCCCAGCCGTTCCGCCTGCGGCAGGCCACAAGTTCGATCCGCCCGCCAGCCGTCGGCGCCGTCATCGAGGAGGGCCGGGGCTGTCCTCGATGACGGCATCATGGCCGACGCCGCTCAGCGTCTGCTGTCGGCCTGGCGGCCCGGCCTCACTTCAGGTGTCGGCCGAAGAAGCGGTCCCCGTCCTCCAACTCGAACCACGGGGTGCCGGTGTGACCGCCCATGTTGGCGTGCAGTGTCTTCTCCTTGCTGCCGAAGGCGTCGTACAGGTCCAGGGCCCGTTCACGGGGGTTCCCCTCGTCGTCCCACTGGAGAAGGATCAGCAGCGGAATGGTGATCTGCCGGGCCTCCTCGCGCTGGGCGTGGGGCACGTAGCCCCCGGCGAAGAATCCGGCGGCCTCGATGCGCGGCTCGACCGCGGCGAGGCGGATGCCGACGGCCATCCACCCCGAGTACCCGACCGGGCCGCCGATCTCGGGCAACGCGAGGAGGGCGTCCAGGGTGGTCTGCCAGTCCGGGACCGCCTTGTGGACCAGCGGGCCGATGAACGACTCGAAGATCTCGTCGACCGGCTCGCCGGCCCGCATCGCCCGCCGGAGGTCGGCGCGGGCCTGCTCGTCGGCGGTGGAACGGGGCCGGTCACCGCACCCGGCGGCGTCGATGCCGGCCACCGCGTAGCCGCGCGCCGCGGTGTACCGGGCCCGGGCCACCAGCCGCGGTTGCGCCTTGGACATGCCGTTGTTGTGGGCCATCAGGATCAGCGGGGCCGGTGCGGCGGATTCGGGCGTCCACAGGGTGCCGGGGATCTCGCCGAGGGTGAATTCGCGTTCGAGGACGCCGTCTTCGAGGCGCTGCTCGGAAGTGAATCGCATGGTCGTGCCTTTCGGGAGTGCGCTTGAACGGCGCTCCCGGACGACCTATCGCCCGACCGCGACCCCGGAGGGGAGCACCCATGTCGATACTGCGTTCACGGGTACCACCTCCTCGTTCTCCGGCACGGCCTCCGAAACGTAGCAACGGCCGCCATGGCCCGCCAACGGGTTTTCGCGAAGGCTCCGGGGCCCGCCGCGACGGCGGTCACGCCCAGCCTTCGGACCGCACCGCGGCGCCTATCGTGATCCGCATGCAGTCCTACACAATCGGCCAGGCCGCACGGCTTCTCGGGGTGAGCCCGGACACCGCGCGGCGATGGGCGGACGCCGGGCGGGTGGCCACGCATCGGGACGAGGCCGGGCGGCGGCTCGTCGACGGGAAGGATCTGGCCGCCTTCTCCGTGGAGTTGGCGAAGAGCGGTGGCGCCGAGGGGGGCACCTCGTACACGTCCGTCCGTAATGCCTTCCCCGGCATCGTCACCGCCGTGAAGCTCGGCGACGTGGCGGCCCAGGTGGAGATCCAGGCCGGGCCGCACCGGCTGGTGTCGCTGCTGACCCGGGAGGCCGTGGAGGAGCTGGGGCTGGAGGTCGGCATGGAGGCCACGGCCCGGGTGAAGTCGACGAACGTGCACATCGACCGGACCTGAGCGGGGCCGGCCACCGGGCCGACGGCCGTGCCGGTGGCTGCGAGGGAGTGACTCACGACCGTACCCGGGGCCGCGTCCCGTACAAACGCACATGCCAACCCAGCAGATCACAGTTGCGGCTCATGCGAAGAGACAGCGGACTTTTCCCTCGCACCTGCGGCAGTATCAAGTCGACCGACGTGGTCGTGGAGAGGGAGTAGATCCGTGATGACCCGTACCGTGCGGCGGACCCGCCGCCCCCTGCAGGTGGCGGCTCTGGGGGCCGTCGCCATGCTGGCCCTGGGTGCCTGCTCCTCGTCCGACTCGGACTCCGCTACGAAATCGGACTCCGCGGCGTCGGCGTCCGCCTCTGGCTCCGACGCCGGCAAGGTGTCCGGCTCGGTCACCGTCTTCGCCGCCGCCTCGCTCAAGGAGAGCTTCGAGAAGCTCGGCAAGCAGTTCGAGCAGAAGCACCCGGGCACGAAGGTCACCTTCAGCTTCGGCGGCAGCGATTCCCTCGCGGCGAGCATCACCGGCGGCGCCCCGGCGGACGTGTTCGCCGCCGCCAGCCCCAAGACGATGAAGATCGTCACGGACGCCGGGGACGCCTCCGGTACGCCGGCCACCTTCGTCCGCAACCAGCTGGAGATCGCCACCCTGCCGGGCAACCCCGACAAGGTCGCCTCCCTGAAGGACCTCACCAAGTCCGGCCTGAAGGTCGTGCTCTGCGACAAGGAGGTGCCGTGCGGCGCCGCCGCGCAGAAGGCCCTCGACGCCGGCAAGCTGAAGCTCACGCCGGTGTCGTACGAGCAGGACGTCAAGGCCGCCCTGACCAAGGTCGAGCTGAAGGAGGCCGACGCGGCCGTCGTCTACAAGACCGATGTGAAGGCCGCGGGTGACAAGGTGGAGGGCGTGGAGTTCCCCGAGTCCGCCGACGCCGTCAACGACTACCCGATCACCCTGCTCAAGGACACGCAGAACGCCGAGGCCGCCAAGGCGTTCATCGCGCTGGTGCGGTCCGCCGAGGGCCAGAAGGTCCTGACCGGGGCCGGGTTCCTCACGCCGTGACCGTCCCGACCGACAAGTCCGGTGCCGCGACCGACACCCTCCGGGGCGGGCCGCGGCGCCGGCGCGTCCGGGCCGGCGTCCCGCTGCCCCTGCTCCTCCCGGCACTGGTCGGCCTGGCGTTCCTTGTCGTGCCACTGATCACCCTGCTCGTACGCACCCCGTGGCGCAGCCTGCCCGAGCAGCTGACCAGCCCCGAGGTGTGGCAGGCGCTCCAGCTCTCCCTGGTCTGCGCGACGGCCGCCACCGCGGTGAGCCTGGTGCTCGGCGTGCCGCTGGCCTGGTTGCTGGCCCGGGTCGAGTTCCCCGGACGCGGATTCGTACGAGCCCTCGTCACCCTGCCCCTCGTCCTGCCCCCCGTGGTGGGCGGTGTGGCGCTGCTGATGGCGCTCGGCCGCAACGGGGTCGTCGGGAAGTGGCTGGACTCGTGGTTCGGGATCACCCTCCCGTTCACCACCGCCGGGGTCGTGGTCGCCGAGGCGTTCGTCGCCATGCCGTTCCTCGTGATCAGCGTGGAGGGCACCCTGCGGGCCGCCGACCCGCGCTACGAGGAGGCCGCCACGACCCTTGGCGCCTCCCGCTTCACCGCGTTCCGCCGGGTCACGCTGCCCCTCATCGCGCCCGGTATCGCGGCCGGCGCGGTCCTCGCCTGGGCCCGGGCACTCGGCGAGTTCGGCGCGACGATCACCTTCGCGGGCAACTTCCCGGGCCGTACCCAGACGATGCCGCTCGCCGTCTACCTCGCCCTGCAGAGCGACCCGGAGGCGGCCATCGCCCTCAGCCTCGTCCTGCTGGCCGTGTCGATCGCGGTCCTGGCGGGACTGCGTGACCGCTGGATGTCCGCCTCATGACCTACGCCGAGAAGGCCAGCCACCGTCTGATGACCGACGCCGAGGGCGCCCGAGCGGCCGGCCGCCTCATGACCGACACCGAGAAGACAGCCACCGCCTCATGACCGACGCCGAGAAGACGCCCGAGGATGCCGGCGGAGCGCCCGGCCCGGCCGGTGCGGGACTCGACGCCCGGCTGGTGGTCGAGCGCGGCTCCTTCCGCCTGGACGTGAAACTGACGGCGGCGCCCGGCGACGTGGTCGCCCTCCTCGGCCCCAACGGCGCCGGCAAGACCACGGCGCTGCGCGCACTCGCCGGACTCGTCCCGCTCACCGGCGGCCACCTCTGGCTGGACGGCGCGGAGTTGGACCGTACGCCACCGGAGTCCCGCCCGGTCGGCGTCGTCTTCCAGGACTACCTCCTCTTCCCCCACCTCACCGCGCTGGACAACGTCGCCTTCGGACCCCGTTGCCACGGCGCCACCAAGTCGGAGGCACGGGCGCAGGCCGCCGAGTGGCTGAAGAGGATGGACCTCACCGCCCACGCCGGCGCCAGACCCCGCCGTCTCTCCGGCGGCCAGGCCCAGCGCGTCGCCCTCGCCCGCGCCCTGGCCACCCACCCGCGCCTGCTCCTCCTCGACGAACCCCTGGCCGCACTCGACGCACGTACCCGGCTCGACGTCCGCGCCCAACTCCGGCGCCATCTGGCCGACTTCGAGGCGGTCGCGGTCCTCGTCACGCACGACCCGCTCGACGCGATGGTCCTGGCCGACCGCCTCGTCGTGGTCGAGGACGGCCATGTGGTGCAGGAGGGCACACCGGCCGACATCGCCCGCCATCCCCGTACGGACTACATCGCCCACCTCGTCGGCCTGAACCTCTACCGAGGCCAGGCCGAAGGGCACCTGGTCCACGTCGACGACGGCCCCATGCTCACCACCACGGAAGACCTCACCGGCCCGGTCTTCGTCGCCTTCCCGCCCAGCGCGGTCACCCTCCACCGGAACCGCCCCACCGGCTCCAGCGCCCGTAACGTCTGGCGCTGCGAGGTCGCCGGCCTGGAGACCCACGGCGACCAGATCCGCGCCGCCCTCACCGGCGAACTCCCCCTCGCCGCCGACCTCACGACGGTCGCCGCGGCCGAACTCGACCTCCACCCCGGCGCCACGGTCTGGGCGACGGTGAAGGCGGCCGAGACGCACGCGTACCCGGCCTGAGACGTGACGTCGTACGACCGCGCCCGATCCCGGATCCCGAGCCCGAGCCCGATCCCGAGCCGGATCCCGAGCCCGAGCCCGATCCCGAGCCGGATCCCGAGCCCGAGCCCGATCCCGAGCCGGATCCCGATCCCGAGCCGGATCCCGATCCCGATCGGCGCATCCTCCCCCGGATCCTGTCCCGTCGCACGACTCACGGACACACAAACACCGATCCGTGACAGGTGCGGCTCCGCTTCCGGCACGGCAGGCCCTACGCTGATCCCCGTGAGGCAGGCCGACGCTGGGAAGGATGATCGGCGATGACGCCCCTGAGCACCGGGGACCCGGAGTCCATAGGCGGGTACACCCTTCTCGGTCGGCTCGGGGCGGGCGGCATGGGAGTCGTCTACCTGGGAGTCTCCGCCTCGGGACGGCAGGTCGCCGTCAAGCTCGTACGCGGGAGGTACGCCCAGGAAGAGGAGTTCCGCACCCGCTTCCGGCAGGAGATCGCGGCGGCGCGCAAAGTGAGCGGCGCCTTCACCGCCCCTGTCGTGGACGCCGACCCGGACGCCGAGCGGCCCTGGATGGCGACGCTCTACGTGCCGGGGCTCAGCCTGGCCGAAGCCGTGGAGAAGAACGGCCCGTTGAGCCAGCGGGAACTGCGCACGCTGGGCCTGGGGCTCACCGAGGCGCTGCGCGACATCCACCGGGCGGGCCTGGTGCACCGGGACCTCAAACCGGGCAACGTCCTGATGACCGAGGACGGGCCGCGCGTCATCGACTTCGGCATATCGCGCGCTTCCGACCACCAGAGCCTCACCATGACCGGGCGCATCATCGGCACCCCGCCCTTCATGTCGCCGGAACAGCTCGCCTCTCCCCGGGACGTCACCCCGGCCTCGGACGTGTTCTCGCTGGGGTCGCTGCTGGTGTTCGCCGCCGTCGGCACCGGACCGTTCGACTCCGACAGCCCCTACATGACCGGCTATCAGGTGATGCACGAGCCCCCGGACCTCGACGGGGTGCCCGAAGCGCTCCTGGACATCGTCGGGCGCTGCCTGGACAAGGACCCGGCCGCACGGCCCGAACTGGCGGACATGCACCGCATGCTCCAGGCGCTGCCGGAGTCCGACGCCATCGCGCCCCCGAGGACCAGGGACCCCGCGAACCCCCCTCCCCGCCCCGCCCCTTGGGGCACGGCCACCGCCTCCGCGAGCGCCACGACCGGTACTGGCAAGGCACGCCGGCCCCGGATGCTGCTGGCCGGCCTCGGCACGGCGCTGGCCGTCGCGGGGCTGTCCGTCGGGGCGGCCGTCTTCGTGTCGGGCGAGGGCAGGACCACCGCCTCCGACCCCGCCGCCGCGACGGCCACCGCCCGTACCGCGTCGCTGCCCGACGGCTGGCGGCCCTGGCGCACGGCCCTGCGGCACGACGTGAAGGGCGTCCCTCTCGACTACGGGACCCTCGGCTGCGTGACGGAGGCGAACGCCCTGTTCTGCGGCGGTACGGGCTTCACGGCCGCCCGGATCGACACGGCCACCGGCCGCACCCTGTGGCGGTTCGGCACCCGCCCTCAGGGGGTGCAGCCGATCGGCGTCCGCGACGGGCTGGTCTATGTGTACGAGGACCCGGACGACACGGTCAGACGCGTGGTGGCCCTCGACGCCGCTACGGGGCACCGGCGGTGGCAGCGCGACATCAGCAAGTCCGAGGCCGCGATCCTGTACGACGACGGACTGCTGACCTTGTCCCCCGACCACTCGTCGTTCGTCGCGTACGACCGTTCCGGCAAGGAACTCTGGACGGCGCCCTCGCTGGACGAGTACTGCGCCACGTCGGTGCTGGGCGGCGCCCCCTACGCCCTGTGCTCGGCCGCCCGCGAGCCCGGCCAGGCCCCGATCGACCTGATGAAGCTCGGCCCCGGCAGCCTGACCGAACTCGCCACGCTGCCCAAGAAGGCGGTGGCGCTCGGCGCCGTCGACGGGCAACCCGTGTTCCTCGCCCCCCAGACCGCGAAGGACGTCTACGAATCCGGGTACGAGCGGCCGTACAACGCACTGCTGCGGGTGGACCCGAAGACCAAGCAGGTCCGACGAACACCGCTGGCCCCTGCACTGACCGGCGCGGCCACCCTCGTGGACGGCGTCGTCCACTTCGTCCGGTCCGACGGAACGGTCACCGCGGTGTCGGCGGACAGCGGCAAGCAACTCTGGCAGAAGGCGACGGACATGGAGAGCCTGTCCGCGCCCGCGGTGTCGGCAACGTACAAGCGGGTCTACTTCTCCAACCGCTTCGGCCGTCTGCTGGCACTGGACAGCCGCACCGGAGTGGAGGTCTGGCGCACCCCGGCACTGGAAAACCCCGGGGACAAGGCACAGGGCACCCCGCCGCGAGTGCTGCTCATCAAGGACGCGATCGTGGCGACGGCCGGCGACACGGCCTTCTCGCGCAGCCCGGACGGACCCAACTGACCGGTTGCCACTTCCTGTTACTCCTCCCTCTGACGCCCGGTCAGCGACCCGCGAGCCAGCCCACCAGGTCGTAGACGGCACCGCAGTAGGGGTCGTGGTCGTCCTTCCGCATGCGTTCCAACTCCCCCTGCAGAAGGACCGGAAGTGCGGCGTGCACTGCCGTCACGCCGACGACCACGAAGCCGTCTTCGTCGCGAAGGGGAAGGTCAACACCGAATGGCGGAGCGTCCTCTGACGCAGGGGTGTCCAGGTAAAGGCGGCACGTCGCCTGGTCAAGAAGCAAGAACCCACGCAGGCGCAGTTCCGCGGGCTCGCCCAACTCCGCGGAGACGGAGAAGGCTACGGCTGCCGCATGCAGCGCATCCGGCACCTGGAACCGCGGCTGGGCGACGAAGGCACGGACAGCGTCGGAAGCGTCGATCACCGGAATCCCGAAGGAGTCGCGTGGCGCCTCCTCGACCTCGCGCCCGGAGCAGTCGGCCAATACGCCGCGCAGGGCGGCCGCAAGGTCCCCCGGGGGGATGTTTCCGCCGTACTGATCCGCGAGAGGCACGTCGAACGCGACGGAACTGCCCAGTTGCCGCCCGTCCCACAGCACGACGCGCCCGACGCCGCGTCGATCCGGGCACGTCACCACACCACGTACAAGCCTGACCTCCTCCCCGAACGCGAACGCCGTGACCCGACTCAACATTTCGCGCGCCAACTGCGCCTGCAAGCCGGAAAGGCCCGCGTCATCCCACATCATCGAATGCTCCGCCATTGGACCAATCTTTGATCAATCCCGTCTCTCCTTGGCCATCAACGAAGCCCGAGCGTTGGTTGGGTCCCGGGCCACCCGGGCCGCCCCCATACAGAGCCGGGGATGCAGCTGCTATGCAGAGCTGGACACCTCGGAAGCCGGCCGCGCATCCGAGCCTCGCTCGGCCGGCGCGGGCTCCTGACGGCCGGTGTCACCGTTCCCGAATGCGCCACCACCACCAGCGCCCCGCCGTCCACTCGCTCGCCCAACCCGGGTCCGGAAGAGTACGCCGCTCGAACTCGATGTCGATCCGCTCCACCAAGCGGCCCAGATCAGCTCGGGCTCCTCTCGGGAGGCGCCGCAGGGCCACTTCCAGGTCATCTCGGCCGTCTTCGATCTCGATGCCGGGACTCTCATAAGGGCCGGTCAGATATCGCCCCGGCTGCCTGAAAGCCCACTCGAACCGGCTGAGCGCATCGGCAACGGCGTCCGGCCACAGGTACCCGGCCTCAACGCGTCGCACTGCTGCCCGGGTTCTAGCGGATACACCTGGAATCCGACGGACCGGCACGTGCTTGCGTGGCCGCCACCGCTCAGCGCGGACGGCCTTCGGGCGCCTACGCGGCATCGCCCTTTCGGATCAGAACCATGCCGGCATTCTGCCACGGGCCGCGCCTTCGGATTCGGGGTTCTCGCCACCCGCTCCGTGATTCGCGACCACGTCAGCGCCCTTGGGCCTGTTTGTTGTGCACCCCTTCTCAGCCCGGCCAGGCATCGTCCACCACGAGCGAGACCACCGTCCCACCGAACCGACTGGGCCCGGCATGCCATGAGTCGGCGATCGAGTCAACCAGGAGGAGGCCGCGACCGTGGGCGTCGTTGGCGTCTGGACGCCGGAGACGCACGTTCGCGGGGAACCCCGGGTTGTGCACCTCGATCCGGAGTGAGGCACCGTCGCGGAACCACTCCACGCGCACCACCCAGTCGTCATCCGACCACCCGTAGACGATGGCGTTGGTCACCAGCTCCGAGATCATCAGCGCACAGTCCTCGATCGAGCAGGCCGGGTTGTACGGGGCGATGAACTTCTGGAACCAGCATCGGGCTCGTGACACGGACTCCGGGACCGGAGGCAGGCTCATGGCTCCGAGACGCGGTGAGTCCGGGCTGGGGTCGCGATCGATTTCGTAGGCCATCCGCGCTCACTCCTTGCCGGTGCCGTCGCAGTCGAGGCACCGTCGCTTCGATGTGGCACGAGCGCGGTCGCTGACGGCGGAGAGCGCGAGAAGTCGTGCGTGAACTGACGCCCTTCCAGCCGCGCACCCGACATCCTCGGCAAGCTAACCGCGCACCCTGGTCCGGCTGATGACTCGCCACGTCGTACCCCCTTCCGAGTAAGTGGCCTTAGCCACTTACTGGATAGTGGCATTAGCCACTTGCCCCGTGCAAGCGGTTCAGCAGAAGCCCCACCCCATCAGGCGAGGGGGTAGCCCTGCTCGAACGCCCAACGGTGCGGGGGATACGTGGCTTCGGCGAACTCCAACGGCCGGTCCTGGAGGTCGTAGACGACGTGATGCACGACCAACACAGCGGCTGCGGACTCCAGTCGGAGCGCTGCCGCCTCATCCTCGGTCGCACTCCGAGCACACATACGATCCTCGGCGTAACTCCCCTGTCGACCGGTCGCCTTCTCGACGTACATCAAGGTGCCCTCCTGGATCCGCTCGGGGTCCAGCAGCTTGGGCGCCCGCCGACCGACATCCGGTGCGAACCACGAGAAGGACAAGGTGATGGGCCCGTCCTGGTTGTTGGTGACGCGGCGGCGATGCACGGCCCGCCGGTCCTTCACCAGCCCCAAGGCCTCAGCGACATAGTCGGGCGCCTCCATCCAGCCGGCGGACGTGATCACCGCGTACTCGCCCGGCGTGTAGATCTTGCCGGTCTGCCGCGCACGCCCGTACAGCTCGCGGGCCCGCCGGTTGACCTCAAGGCTCCGGACGTATGTGCCCGATCCCTGGCGCTTCTCCACCAGACCTTGATGACTCAACGCCTCAAGCGATCGAGCGGCGGTCGGCCTGGATACGTTCCAGTCAGCGGCGAGTTGGCGTTCGGAGGGGACCTCGTCCCCCGCCCTCAGGTCACCCCGAAGGATCTGATCACGGATGAAGTGCGCGATCTGGAGATACTTCGGCTGAGCCTCCTCGATCTGCGGCATGCGGTCCCCTCCTGCTCCAAGTGGCTATGGCCTCCAGCCACTATAGGGTGAGTGGCCAGCACCCCGAGCTCGTAGTCTTGGGCGCATGACGCGCCTGATCGTCGCAGCAGGAGGAGGGGGCGACGCAGTCGCCGCCGCAATGCTTCACACCGCCCTGTACGGCGACGACGACCGGGCGGTGATCCTCACCTACGCCTGGGATCGCCTTCTGATCGACCCGGTACCCGGCCCCCGAGGCGCCGACGACTTCACGGGACTTGATCCCCTCACCCCCGCGGTCCGGGCAGTGCCGGCCGACGCCCGCCCCATCCCGCCGGCAGGCTCGACACTCCCCCGCCTGGCGGCAGAGCTCCCGCACACCTTCGCCTTGCTCGACCCACATCACGGGGCCGAGGGGGTAACCCGCCAACTGGAAGAACTGATCGACCACTTCGAGCCCGAGACCATCGACGTCCTGGACGTCGGCGGCGACATCTTGGCCCGCGGCGATGAGCCGACCCTGAAGAGCCCGCTAGCCGATGCCCTCACGCTGGCCGCCTGCTGCCAAGTTAACGCACCCATGCGCCTGTTGATCGCCGGCCCGGGCCTGGACGGCGAACTCCCCATCGACGACCTGCGCGGACTGCTCGTCCCGCTCATCCATACGTTCACCGCAGAGGACGTCTGGCCAGTCGCCTCGGTCCTGGAGTGGCACCCCTCCGAGGCCACCGGGATGCTCGCGGCGACGGCCCGAGGGGTGCGAGGCACGTGCGAAGTTCGGGACGCGGGACTCCCTGTACCCCTCACGGACGAGGGCCCGACGGTCCATCAGGTCGACCTGGACGAGGCGTTGGACCGGAACGAACTGGCCCGCGCGGTGATGGCCACAGAGACCCTGGCCGAGGTGGAGACCCTCAGCCGTGAACTCTGCGGCTACTCCGAGATCGACTACGAGCGCGAAAAGGCCGCGCGGCTCAAGGACCATCCGCCAACCGAGCTGAACGAGGAGACGGTCTTGGCAGCGCTGGACCAGTTCGAGACCGGCGCCCGGAGCCGCGGAGTCACCCACACGACGTTCCGCCACCTCACTGAGGCCCTGAGTCTCAGGGGCAGCCAGCGCCAAGACCTGCGCCAACTCCTAATCAACAACCGCCCCGAGCAGTACGCACCTCCGTTGTGGAGCGTCACGGCCACCAGTACCCAACACACACGCCTGACACCATGAGCGCCTACGCCAGCGACCCACATCTCAACGTCCAGGACCTCACCGGCAACGGCACAGGAGTCGACGTCGCCACCAACCTGCTGAACGGGCTGTTGCGATCGTTGCGGCAGGTCCTGACGCTGCGCCCAGCGCGGCAGCCAAGCCAGCATCCATAACGCTGACGGTGCCGTCCCGACATGCTCCACATGCGCCGAGGGAGCAGTTCAGTCGACCTTCTTCCATGTCCTGCACCCGTTGGTCGTGAACGCCTTGTCGTCAGCATCGATGGTGACGGTGGTTCTCCCTTTGGTTACCTCACTGGCAATGATGTCGTTCGATTCACCGGACGTACTGCTCAATCGCGCCCAATAGCAGTCCGTGATGAGTCCACCCTGCGGCCCCTCCGTACGGTATGTGCCAGGCTTGATGTCCTTACCGATCACGTACGTACCGTCTCCAGGAATCTCCCCGGGGCGCCGGCCCTTGGTGGTGTCGGGCTCTCCGACCGGCGAGTTCCCAGTGGCCGTGGATGTCGCCGTAACGGTCTTTGTCGCTTTCGGCGAAGTATCCGCTGAGTCGCCTGCTCCGGTGTATCCGGCCACGGCTCCCACTGTGAACCCCACCACGACGGCCGCCGCGTGCGTCAGGACGCCTTTACTCACCCTCCGCCACCGACGGGCAGGAGACTGGCCGCCCCGCCGCTCTTCTCGCTGCAGCGGACCTTCCGGAGGCCCTGATGGATCGCCGGGCTTCATGCCCCCAGCGTGCGCCCACCCAACGCCGTCCGCACCTCGTCGAGGCAGAACGGTGAGCCAGGCTCCGTTGGAGTCCGTCCCTTGCGAAGGCCAGTTCGATGGCACGGGCGGTTGGTGATGACGACGATCGTTTTCCCTGGGGTGTTCGCATGCTCGACAGCGAACGTGGAAGGTGACCAGGCCAACGCATGTAAGTGGGCCGGCTCACCCTTCAGCCGTCAGCGGTAGGCCGTGCCATCGACAATGATGCGCCGTGCACCCCCACCCACACAATTGGAAACCGAGTGCGACTCGTTGTGGTGGCCGGGCGAAACGGTTGAGGTGGCTCGCGCGAAGTTCCTCGATGATGTCGTCGCGGAACGCCTCGGCGTGGAGGGAAACCCGTGGGGCGATCTGGTCTGGGCCGACGTCATCGAGCCGACTTCAGACCACAACGCTTAAACCTCCGCACCACAACACCAGATAGGGCAGGGAGCAGCGGGGAATCATGGTGAGCAGCCCTGCCCGACGGCCAGGAGAGCCGCGCAAGTAGTCGCACGCACCCCTGATCGCCGGAGCCAGAGATGGACCCTTCCGGCACGGCCGCTGTTTTCTGGGCATGCCTTGCGATCAACTCCCCCTGGGACGCCTTCTCAGCCGCTCGCGCCCGGCAACGGCGTAATCCCTGCCCGCGTCCCGGCCTCCCCAGCCGTGCCCCCGGCGCTGCCAGGCGCAAGCCCGCACGTGCCGGACCTAGACGCCCCGTCACGTCCCGTAAGTTGTACGACCGCCTCGCCGTCGGTGTCCTTGCTGTAGGCGATCGTGCAGGTCAGCTGGCGTAGGGCGATGCTGTTGAGGCCCTTCACGGCTAGAGGCAGGCGGGCTGTGACCTTGCCGTCCGGGGAGACGTCGATCTCGACGGTTGGGCCGAGGCCGGCGGTTGGGAGGGCGGTGGTGAGGCCAGCGGCTTGGTCTTCGGGGCGGGGGCCGTGGAGTAGCGCCAGGATTACCTTCTCCGTGGGGATCGGGCCGGCCGCGGCGTCGTTGTTCTCGGCTCCGGAGCCGGACTCGGCGAGTCCGGGGCCGAACTCGGTCTCGGGCTCGGGTGTTCGGATCACGGGGGTCAGGCGTCCGTCGGGGGTGCGGAAGAAGAGCAGCATGTCGGTGTCGCGGTTGAAGAAGGCCTGGACGCTGGCGGGGCCGCCCGCCTCGATGACGTCGGTCTCCTGGATGCCGCAGCCGCCGAGCAGCGGTGCCGTCGCCGCGACGGGGATGGCCAAGGCCACCGCAAGTCGAAGTCTCCGTCCGAGCCTCCGCGCACGCCTTCTCCCCCGGCCCTCCTCCACACCAGGCGGTGTCTCGACGGCCACAGCCACGGCGGCGGCCGTCGTGTGTCGGCGGCTCCGCGCACGCCTCATCCCCCGGCCCCCTCCGAGTGAAGCGGTATCTCCACGGTGAAGACGGCACCGCCCTCTGGCAGGTTCCCGGCGCGGATCGTTCCGCCGTGCAGCTTCACGTTCTCCAGGGTGATCGCCAGGCCCAGGCCGCTGCCCGCCGAGCGGGTACGAGCCGCGTCGGCCTTGTAGAAGCGGTCGAAGATGTGCGGGAGCGATTCGGGGCGGATGCCCGGGCCGCTGTCCATGACCTCGACGATCAGCACCTGCGAGCCCCCGGAGCCGGCCGAGGCGATCGGTGCCAGCGTGAACGCTGAATCAGCCGAGGCGATCGGTGCCGGCACTGAATCAGCCGAAGCGATCGGCACCGGCATACCCGCAGAGCCAGCCGAAGCCAACGGCACCGCCATACCCGCAGAGCCAGCCGAAGCCAACGGCACCGGCGTACCCGCAGAGCCAGCCGAAGCCAACGGCACCGGCATACCCGCAGAGCCAGCCGAGGCCATCGGCGCGGGCGTGCCCGCAGAGCGTTCCTCCGTAGTCAGTGCCGGTGAGGCCGCGGGCCCTGCCTGCGGCGCCGGCACGGGCGTACCCGCCGGCCCCGCCTCCCTCGACGTGTCCCCGCACCGCACCCCCGTCCGCAACCGCACCGTCACCGGTGCGCTCCCATGCCGCAGCGCGTTGCCCACCAGGTTGGCGATCACGACGTCGAAGCGGCGGAGGTCGAGGCGGGCTCGGATGCCGTCCGGGAGGTCCGTGCAGACGCGAGCGTCGGTCCAGTGGCGGTTGTGGAGGGTTTTGCGGATGGCCTCCGCGACGTCGACCTCGTCGGCGTTCAGTTCGGCCGCGCGGGCGTCGAAGCGGGAGATTTCCATCAAGTCCTCGACCAACACCGCGAGCTTTCCTGTCTCGGCGCTGACCAGGCGGACCGCTCGGGCGGTGTCGGCGTCCAAGGCGTCCGCGTCCTCGTCCAGGACCTCGGTGACGGCGAGCATTCCGGCTAGCGGGGTGCGTAGTTCGTGTGAGACGTCGGAGGCGAAGCGGCGGGCTCGGGCTTCCGCCTCGCGCAGTTCCCGGACCGAACGCTCCAGTTGGGCCGCCGACTCGTTGAACGTGTGGGCCAGATCCGCGAGTTCGTCGCTGCCTCGTACTGGAATGCGAGTGTCCAGTCTGCCGCTGCCCATGCTCCGGGCCGCCTCGCGCAGCTCCCGCACCGGGCGCAGCACGCTACGGGCGGCGATCAGGCCGGGAATCAGGGCGATGACGAGGCCGGGCAGGGCGCCGTCGCGGGCGGCCATGAGGAGGGCGTCGACGTTGATCTGTTCGTCCGTCATGGGCATTACGGCGTAGAGGACGAGTCCGCTGGGCAGCAGGCTGTACGGGCCTGTCTTGAAGACGGTCGGCATGGCGATGGTCAGGTAGGGGACGCCGTCCTTGACCACTCGCTCGAAGCTGCCGTGAGGGTTGGCCCGCGCGGCGCGGCGCAGTTCGGGTGTGATGACGGTGGAGACGGGGTTCTCGCCCGAGGAGGCGCGGACCGAGCCGTACTCGGCGAACACCACCCACGGGTGCGGCTTGCCCTTGCGGGCGATGTCGCGCAGGACCTCCTCCAGACCGCCGCCCTCCTCCCGCACCGGCAGCCCGAAGCCCGTCTGCTGCACCTGCTCGCGGAACGACGTGACCGCCGTGTCCTGCGCGGTCTCCAGCAGCGCGTTGCGCGCCTCGCGGTACGTCAGCGCGGCCGTCGTACCGGCGCTTACGGCGGCGACCAGCAGGAAGGCCAGCAAAAGTCTCGTGCGCAGGCCGAACGCCCTGACCCGCCGCGATCGCTGAGGGCCCGTGGCCATGGTCACAGCGGACCGAAGCGGTAGCCGAAGCCCCGCAGTGTCTGGACGTAGCGGGGTCTGCCGATCTCGTTCTCGATCTTGCCGCGCAGACGGGCGACGCACGCGTCGACCAGCCGGGCGTCGGCGTGGTAGCTGTGCTCCCAGACGTGTTCCAGCAGTTGCTGCCTGCTGAACACCTGCTCGGGGGCGGCGGACAGGTGCAGCAGGAGCTTGAGCTCCGAGGGGGCGAGGGCCAGGGGGCGGCCGGCCTTGGCGACGGTCAGGCCGACCCGGTCGATGGTGAGTTCGCCGTAGACCTCGATGGCGGGGCGGCCCTGGCCGCCGTCGTCCAGGCGGCGCAGCACGGCCCGGATCCGGGCCTCGATCACCTCGGTGCGGGCGGGCTTGACGATGTAGTCGTCGGCACCGGCCTCCAGGCCGATGACCACGTCGAAGTCGTCGCCGCGCGCGGTGAGCATGATGATCGGCAGCTGGCTGCGCTCGCGGACCTGGCGGCAGACCTGTACGCCGTTCATGCCGGGCAGCATCAGGTCCAGCAGCAGCAGATCGGGGCGGAACTCGGCCATCGCGGCGAGGCCGGCCTCGCCGGTCGCGGCCGCCCGTACGTCGTGGCCGCGGCGGCGCAGACCGAGTTCGACCCCCTCGCGTACGGAAGGGTCGTCCTCGATGAGGAGCACGCGGGGCATCTGCGGTTCTCCCTCGGTGGTGGTCAGGGCCGGGGCCGGGGCCGGGTCCGTCGTGGTCAGGTCCGGTCCGGGTCCGTCGTGGTCAGGTCGGAGTCCGAGGCCGGGTCCGTCGTGGTCAGGTCCGGTCCGGGTCCGTCGTGGTCAGGTCGGAGTCCGAGGCCGGGTCCGTCGTGGTCAGGTCCGGGTCCGGGTCAGTCTTTTGCGGATGCCGGCGAGCAGCGCTTCGAGTTCGGCCAGTCGTAGGGGTCGGGCCAGCAGGGCGAACGGGAGGACGACTGCGGCCGCTCCGGCAACCGTGGAGACCATCGCCCCCGCCCGTGCGGTTCCCAGGACCGCGAAGTGGGCCAGTGCCGTGGCGGGGACGGCGGCCAACAGCAGCCGTACGTGTGCTCCGGCAGCCGACGAGCGCAGCGGGCGGGCGACGGCGAGTCTGCGGCTCAGCACCCGCGCGGTCAGTGCCCAGCCCGCGCACAGGGCCAATGAGTACGCCGCCGCCATGCCCGTCACGGCCCAGCGCGCCGGGAGCAGTTGTGCGGCGGCCAGGGACAGTCCCGCGTTGAGGGCGACGATCACGAGGTTGAGCAGGAACGGCGTACGGGTGTCGGAGAGTGCGTAGAAGGCGCGGGACAGGACGTACTGGCCGGACAGGGCGATCAGTCCCGGCGCGAAGGCCATCAGGATCCCGGCCATGGCGGCCGTGTCGGCGGCGCTGGTCCTGCCGTATCCGAAGACGAGGGCCATCACCGGCTGGGCCAGGGCGAACAGCGCGCAGGCGGCGGGTACGACGGCGGAGGCGCAGACCCGCAGGGCGTGCGAGACGTCGCGCCGCACCGCGGCCGTGTCACCGTCGGCCGCGGCCGCGCTCATCCTCGGCATCAGCGCGGTCACCACGGAGACCGTGATGATGCCGTGCGGTACGACCCACAGGACATAGGCGTTGTTGTACGCGCCGTATCCGGGGCCGCCGTCCAGGCCCGCGGTCGTGGCCAGCCGGGTGGTGACCCAGTAGGCGGCCTGGTTGGCCAGGACCAGCAGCACCAGCCAGCCGGCCGAGCGCAGGGGGCGGGTCAGTCCGCTGCCGCGCCAGTCGAAGCGGGGCCGCCAGCGGAAACGGGCCGCGCGCAGCGCCGGGACGAGGGCGAGGGCCTGGACCGCGATACCGGCGGTCGTGCCCCAGCCGAGCACGGCGGTCTCGGTCGCGGTGAGCAGGCCCCCGCCGTCCCCGCCACCCCCGCCGGGCCCACCGTCCCCGCCTCCCATGGCCATCGCCAGGTACAGGCCGAAGACCGTCATGACGACGACGTTGTTCAGGACCGGCGCCCACATCATCGCGCCGAACCGGCCGCGGGCGTTGAGCACCTGCCCCAGCAGCGTGAACAGTCCGAGGAAGAAGATCTGGGGCAGGCAGTAGCGGGCGAACGCCGTCGTCATCGCCGCCTGCCCGCCCGTGTAGTCGGTGTACACGTCGATGATCGCGGGCGCCGCCCATACCGCCGTCGCGGTGATCGCCAGCAGCGCGACGACGCAGACGGTGACGAGCCGGTCGGTGTACGCGGCGCCCCCGTCCTCGTGCTCCTTGGCGGCCTTGACCAGCTCGGGCACGAAGACGGCGTTCAACGCCCCGCCGAGGAGCAGGACGTAGACGATGGTGGGCAGGGCGTTGCCGACGGCGTAGCCGTCGGGGATCGGACCGATGGTGCCGATCGCTGCCGCGACGACGGCGGAGCGGGCGAATCCGGTCGCGCGGGAGACGAGGGAGCCTGCGGCCATGACGGCACTGCCGCGGGCGGTGGAGGTCTTCGTTTCCGTACCCGCCCGCATCGTGGTCTGCTTCATCGGCGGTTCAGGTACGCCTGAAAGGCGCGGTAAAGCGTGTGGTTGGCGCTGCCGCCCAAGGGTCTCTCCCATTCCCCCAACGTCTCGACGACCTGTCCCCCGGTGCCGAGCTTCCACCGCAGCAGTCCGTACGTACGTTCCTCAGGATCGAGAGTGGAGGGTACCCCGCGCATGTCGTAGACGTCGGCGCCGAGGGCGTGGGCGTCCTGCAGCATCCGCCACTGCAGGGCGTTGGAGGGCCGGACCTCGCGGCGGTGGTCGGCCGAGGCGCCGGTCTGGTACCAGACGCGGCGGCCCACCGTGATCATCGTGTGGGCGGCGAGGATCTCCCCTCGGTGCCGGGCGAGGTACAGCTTCATCCGGCCCGGTTCCTCGGCGTTGAGGGCCGCGTACTGACGCTCGTAGTAGGCGAGCGAGCGGCCGAGCCGGAAGCCGTCGCGTCGCTCCGTTACGCCCAACAGCCGGTAGAAGTCCGGGAGTTCGGCCGCGCTGCCCACCACCACCTCCACGCCCTCTTTCTGGGCCCGGCGGACGTTGCGTCGCCACTCCTGGTTGAGCGCGGACCACAGGTCCTCGGTGGTGCGTCCGGCGAGCGGCACATGGAAGACGTGCCGGGGCTGAGCGTCCGCGTCCCCGCCTCCGCCCCTGCCTTCTGTGGTCCCGTCACCGCCGCAGCGGCGCCAGCCCCGCGCCCGCAGCCGTTCGGCGACGGCGGTGCCGAGCGGGTCGACCTCGCTGGCGAGGACGTCGCCGAGCCGTCGGCCGGGGCGGGTGAGCGGCTTGAGCAGGGCGGCGTCCCAGCGGCGGTAGGCGGGCGACGGGCCGATGCGCACGGCGAAGGCGCCCGCGCGGCGCAGGTGTTCCAGCAGCGGGTCGAGCCAGCCGTCGATGTGGGGGTCGTTCCAGGCGGCGACGGGTCCTTCGGGCAGGTAGGCGAAGTACTTGCGGGTGCCGGGGAACTGGCGCAGCAGAACGAGGGCCACGCCGGTCAGTGCGCCGGCCTCCGGATCGGGCCCCCAGCCGAGGAGTTGGGCACGCCAGCCCTCCTTGACGTCGGCCCAGGACGGGCACTGGAGGAATCCGGCGCCGAGCGCGGCGCCGTCGGGGGACGCGAGGAAGGCGCGGTAGGTGTCCGCGGAGATGGTGCGCAGGGCGAAGCCCCGGTGCCCTGGTCGGCACACGCGGCTGGGCGGAACGAGCAGCGCTGACACGGTCTGAGCCTCTCCTTCTCCCCGGGCTGTCGCGGGGACACAAAGGAGGCTCACAGCGGTCCATGACCGCTCCGTCCGGCGAATGTGACGGGACCATGACCGTTCCTCACCAGTCGCCGTCATATAGCTCCGTAGCCGCTGACCTCGGGTTTTCCGGCTCTACAGTCACGACATCGCCGACTCTTCCACTCGTTCGCTTCCTCCCGGAGGTCTCGTTGTCGCGCACCCGTGCATTTGCCCAAGCCCGTGTCCGGGCCGTCGTCGTGGCCACCGCCACGGCCTCCTTGCTGACGCCGCTCGCCGCCTGTTCGTCGGGGGGCTCCCCCAGCGCCCCGGGCAGCAAGGTGAAGCCGGGCGCCGACGACCGTCCTGTCACGGTCACCGTCACGCCCAGGGGAGATCGGGTCCCGGCGGGCGAGCCCGTGAAGGTCACGGCCGCGGGCGGCAGACTCACCTCGGTGACCGTCACCGACGGCGAGGGCCACCGGCTCGCCGGAAAGGTAGCCGCCGACGGCCGTTCGTGGGTGTCCAGCCGCAAGGCCGTACCCGGCGCCGCGTATTCGGTGACTGCGGCGACCCGGAGCGAGGGCGGCACTGCCAAGAGCACCAAGGCCACCTTCACCACCGCTCCCGCAGACAAGGTCAACAAGGTCGACTGGCGGCCGGGCTCCGGCACCACCGTCGGCGTCGCGCAGCCGATCTCCCTGGTCTTCGACAATCCGGTGAAGAACCGGGCCGCGGTCGAGAAGCAGCTCAGGATCACCACCTCGAACGACACCGAGGGCTCCTGGGGCTGGATACGCGACTACTCGGGCCGGGACCGGGTGGACTGGCGGCCCAAGGCGTACTGGAAGCCGGGTACCAAGGTCACGCTGAACGCCGAGCTGAACGGCACCGATTCGGGCACGGCCGGCGGCTGGTTCGTACGCGACTACACGACCACCTTCACCATCGGCGCCCGGCAGGTCGTCAAGGTCGACCTCGACAGCCACCGGCTCACCCTCGAACGCGACGGCGAGACGGTCCGGCGCATACCGGTCTCCGGCGGCACGCCCGGCGGCGACAAGCGCTCCTGGCACGGAACCGCCGTGCTCATGGCCAAGGAGGGCACGATCAACATGAACTCCGAGACGGTGGGCCTGGGCGACGCCTACGACAAGATGGTCGACTACTCGATGCGGCTGACCTGGTCGGGGATGTACGCGCACGCCGCCCCGTGGAACGCCCGCTACTTCGGCAATTCCAACCAGAGTTCCGGGTGCATAGGGATGAGCACCGCGAACGCGGCCTGGTTCTACGGGCAGGTGCGGCCGGGCGACCCGTTCGAGATCACCGGCAAGGACACCAAGGACGCGGTCGCGCCCGGCAACGGCTTCGGCGCGTGGAACCTCTCGTGGGCCGAGTGGCAGCAGAAGAGCGCGTTGCGCTGAGAAGCTCCCGGCTGCGGTCCGGGGACTGCGACGCCGCTGCCGGTTCCGGCCCGAGCGGGGTTCCGGAGAGGGCCCACAGGCAGAGGCTGTCGGCGAGGCTGGGCAGGTCGTAGGGGATCGGCCGGGGTGCGGCCTGGTCCGGGCGGGAGGGGATGCGGCCGCCGGGCTCGCCGGGGCGGTGCCCCCAGCCGCCGTTGCCGTGCTGGGTGGCCGGCAGGCGGCCCGCCGAGCCGGCGGACGCACCGAGCGCCGTCACGGCCCGATGACCAGGGCGCGGCACGGCACCGCCAGGGGTGTGTCACCAGCGGCGGCCGTCACGGAGCGCCAGCCCCAGGCCCGCAGGGTGCGAAGGGTCGCGGTGTCGGCGCGGTCCACCAGCGTGACACCGAGCACGTCGGGGTGGCCGGTGAGTCCGGCGGTGTGATCGGCGAGCAGCCGCCGTTGCAGGCGCCGGGCGAGATTCCAGTCACGGCCCTGGTTCTGGGTGCGCACCCGGGAGTGGACCACGAGCCCGGAGATCGCGAAGAGCCTCCCGGAGGGCGCGAGCCGGAGCAGGTCCAGCGGGAGATACCGGTCCAGACCCCGCCACCGGGGCCCGTACGCGCGCACCGGAAAGCCGTAGGCACATCCCGTCATCACGACGCCGTTGGCCGGGCCGGTCCCGGCCAGTTCCCGGGGCACGCCGCGCTCCGCGACCAGCAGGGCGAAGCCCGGTCGCTGCACCTCGACGGCGAGTCTGCGCAGGAACAGCTCGCGGTCCTGGTGCCACGCCCGCGGATCGCTTCCGGAGGTCTCCGCGTACAGGTCGCCGAGTTCCTGCCGCCGGTCCTCGATCTGCCACCGGTTCAGCGGGCGGATGCGCTCCCCTTCCAGGGGCGACGGCATCTGCCGGCCCTTTCGGTCGGGCATGTTCACGGCCATGTGGCGCATCCTGCCCCGGTGTCCGGACGGGACCGGCCCGGTGTAGACGTTCGCCGAGAACGGCGCCGGGTGTGAGCCGGCACACCAAGAACCCTCGGCCACTTTCACCGTACTCCCGTGGATGTCCGGCCAGGCCGGAGGAGCGGGATACTCGGAGCCGTCCACCCATCACTAATCTGTTATGGCGAAGACACCTTTCCTTGCCTGCCAGGGCTAGGGTTGTCGCATGCCCGCTGAGAAGGTCCCAGTCGCCGGAGACCTCGACAACGACGACTACCCCGCCTACACGATGGGGCGGGCCGCAGACATTCTCGACACCACCCCGGCCTTCCTCCGCGCCGTCGGCGGCGCCGGGCTGATCACCCCGCTGCGTTCGGCAGGCGGCCACCGCCGGTACTCCCGCAGCCAGTTGAGGATCGCCGCCCGCGCCCGTGAACTCGTCGCCCAGGGCACCCCCGTCGAGGCCGCGTGCCGGATCATCTCCCTGGAGGACCAGCTCGACGACGCCCTCCGGCTGAACCGGGAAATGCGCCGGCAGCTGGACCAGCAGGGCGGCCGTGCGGTCGCGGATACCTAGTCCCGCCAGTACAGAAATACGGGCCGCGTCGGGGTCAGAATTTCTGGCCGACCCCGAAAAAACATGAGGCCTCCACCCCGGCCCCTGTGTTAACGTGATACCAGTTGCAGTTTTGGTTGCCAGAGACTTTTTCTTTGCAGAGCTTTCCGGATATTTCCGGAGGGGTGATCATCGCGGCGACTCGGATTCCGTAAAGTGCGGATTCCGGCACTGCCCCCCAAGGGAGATTCAATATGGCATCTGGCACCGTGAAGTGGTTCAACGCGGAAAAGGGCTTCGGCTTCATCGAGCAGGACGGTGGCGGCGCTGACGTGTTCGCCCACTACTCGAACATCGCCACCTCCGGCTTCCGCGAGCTTCAGGAAGGCCAGAAGGTTACCTTCGACGTGACGCAGGGCCAGAAGGGCCCGCAGGCCGAGAACATCGTTCCCGCCTGACGCTCACGCGAACCATGTGGCTGGGGCCCGCGCTCTTGGGGTGCGGGCCTCAGCTCATTTCTTTCCCGGACTTCTCGGCCTCGCCCGACTTTCGCATTTCCCTCGGCTCATTCTTGTGAATCCGCGTGTGGCACCGCTGGGCGGAATTCCTCGATACGCCGCATCGAGGAAGGTCCCCCATGAACCGCACCCGTCGCGCCGACGGTGGCTCCGGTCGCTTCCGCACCGACAGAACCTCCACGCGCTCGGCAGGCAGCTCTCGTAGCGGTCGCGTTCGCGCCCAGGAGGCAGGCCGGCAGAACCCCCGTCCGGCCACCGGACGCAGGAACGGCGCCGGAGCACGCTCCGCCACCCGCCCGCAGGAGTTCGCCCTGCCGGTCACTCTCACCGAGGCGCTGCCACCGGTCGCGACGTTCGCCGAACTCGACCTGCCCGCACGTCTGCTGACCGCCCTCGCCGCCGAAGGCGTGACGGTGCCCTTCCCGATCCAGGCGGCCACCCTCCCGAACGCGCTGGCCGGACGGGACGTGCTGGGCCGGGCACGCACGGGCTCGGGCAAGACGCTCGCCTTCGGCCTGGCTCTGCTGGCCCGGCTGGACGGACAGCGGGCCCTGCCTCGACAGCCGCTCGCCCTCGTCCTCGTACCCACGCGGGAACTGGCCCAGCAGGTCACCGACGCGCTCACCCCCTACGCCCGCGCCCTGCGGCTGCGGCTCGCCACCGTGGTGGGCGGCATGTCGATCGGCCGTCAGGCGAGTGCGCTGCGCGACGGCGCCGAGGTCGTCGTGGCGACACCCGGCCGTCTCAAGGACCTCATCGAGCGGGGCGACTGCCGGCTGGACCAGGTCGCCGTCACCGTGCTGGACGAGGCCGACCAGATGGCCGACATGGGCTTCATGCCCCAGGTGACGAAGCTGCTCGACCAAGTCGGTACCGACGGCCAGCGGTTGCTGTTCTCCGCCACCCTGGACCGCAACATCGACCTCCTGATCCGGCGCTACCTCCACGACCCCGTGGTGCACTCGGTCGACCCGTCCGCGGGCGCCGTCAACACCATGGAGCACCATCTGCTGCATGTGCGCGACACCGACAAGCACACCACCGCGACCGAGATAGCCGCCCGCGACGGGCGAGTGATCATGTTCCTGGACACCAAGCACGCGGCCGACCGGCTGGCCAAGCACCTGCTGTCCGTCGGTGTGCGGGCCGCTGCCCTGCACGGCGGCAAGTCGCAGCCGCAGCGCAACCGGACACTCGCCTGGTTCAAGGACGGCGAGGTCACGGTCCTGGTGGCCACCAACGTCGCCGCCCGCGGGATCCACGTCGAGGGTCTCGACCTCGTCGTGAACTTCGACCCTCCGGGCGATCACAAGGACTACCTGCACCGCGGCGGCCGTACCGCGCGCGCCGGCGAGTCCGGAACCGTCGTCACCCTCGTCCTGCCGCACCAGCGGCACGCGATGGACCGTCTGATGGCCGACGCCGGCATCACGCCGAGCACCGCCCGGGTCGGCCCTGGCGAGGCCGAACTGCACCGCATCACCGGCGCCCGAACCCCCTCGGGCGTGCCCGTCACCCTCACCGTGCCGGTCCCCGCGCAAGGCGAACGCAAGGGCTCCGGCTCGCGCGGCCGTAAGGCATCCGGCTCGCGCGGTCGCAGGGGGGCTGGAGCCGGCAGCCGTACGGGATCCGGCTCCACCAGCCGTACAGGATCCGGCTCCAGCAGCCGTACAGGATCCGGTTCCACCAGCCGTACGGGATCCGGCTCCGGCAGCCGTACGGGACGGTCGGCCGACCGGGGTGGGAACGGACGGGCCGCCGACCGGGCCCCCCGCTCCAACCCGCGGAACACCCCATAGAGGAGAAGCCCATGCGTTGTGTCATCGCACATTTCCCCTTCGACCTGATCAAGAGCGAGGTCGAGCAGTCGATGAGCGGAATCACGCCCGAAGTCGTCACCGGCGTGGCCGTGACCATCGAGGGCCGCGTCTACCCCGTGATGCAGGTCGGGGAAGTGATCACCAGGCAGAACCGCCGCGACTTCACGGCGGGCGAGATGCGCCGGGCGCTGACCCGGCTCGGCTTCACGTGCCACGACGCGCCTCCGGCCGCACCGGCCGGGGACGCGCCGCGAGCCGGCGAGGGTGCGCTCGGCTGGTGACACCTCGGGGCGACCTGCTCGCCGTCAAGGCCGTCCGGCCCGGTCGGCGTGGGCTTCGGCGGTGGTCTTCAGGTCGTGCAGCCACGCTTCGAGGCCCGCGCCGAGGGCCGCGGTAGCGGTGGGGACGTCCGCTTCGACCTGGGCGCCGGTCCAGGTCTCCTCGGTGTGGACGTGCACCCCGCCCTTCACCTTCCTGAAGGTCCACAGGTGGACGCCCTCGTCGATGCGCAGCCCCTCACCGATCGCGGGTCCGCTCCACAGGACGCAGTGGTGGCGCCGGAGTTCCTGGACGGTGGAGGTGATGGCGAGTGTGGTGGCGGGGGTCGTGGGGGTGGCGGGTGCGGGGGTCGTCCACCGGAACCGCGAACCCGCCTTCAGCCGGCCGGGGTCGAGTCGTTCGGCGGTGACGACCGGGGGCTGCCAGGACGGCCAGCGTTCGACGTCGGTCTGCAGCTTCCAGATGGTGCTCAGCGGCGCCTTGATCACGACGTCGGACTGGTAGCGGATGAGGGCGCCGTCGTCGACGCCGCGCCCGCCGCACTGAGAGGTGCCGCGGTCGGGGCTGGCCTGGGCGGTCGGGATGGTGCTCGCGAGGACGGCGGTGACGGCGAGAGCCAGCATGACCGCTGCCTTGGCCTTGGCCTTGCCCTCGCTGTGTGAGTTCGACGATCCGGTGCTGAACATGGTGTTCCCCTCGTTTCGCTTCGTGTCGTGTCGTTGCGGTGATCGGATCGGGCGCTCGGGTGCTCGCTACGGGTTCAGCACGACCTTTCCGGCGACGGTGCCCGACTCGGCCAGCCGCAGGGCGTCGGCGACGCGGGCGAGCGGCAGCTGCGCGGCGATCTGGGCCGTGACCTCACCGCGCTGCAGGGCGGCGAAGACCTGGGTGAGGTCGGTGCGCAGACGGGCGCGGAAGCGGTTCTTGGCCAGGGCCCGGCCGGCCCAGACGTTGAAGAAGTAGGCGCGGCGGCGGTTGGGCAGGGCGTTCCACAGCCACACCCGGCCGAGCAGCTTGAGGACGGGCCACTGCTTGGAGCCCTCGTCGTCACGGGTGGAGGCGCTGCCGTACGAGACGAGCGTGCCGCCGGGGGCGAGGAGGCGCCAGGAGTCGACGATGCCGTGGCCGCCGACATGGTCGAAGACGGCGTGCACCCCGCCCGGGGCGAGTGCGCGGATGCGGGCGGCGACGTCGGCGGCGCGGTAGTCGACGGGGACGACTCCCCGTTCCCGCAGGGCGTCGTGGTGGCGCGCGGACGCCGTGCCGATCACCCGGGCGCCCGCGGCCAGGGCGAGCTGGACCAGGACCGAGCCGACGCCGCCGTTGGCGCCGTACACCACGACGGTGTGTCCCGCGCGGACGCGGGCCTTGCGGTGCAGCATCTGCCAGGCGGTGATGCCGTTGACGACGAGGGTCTCCGCCTCGGCCGCGCCGATGCCTTCGGGTACCGGCACCACGTCCGCCGCGTCGACCAGCACATGGCTGGCCCAGCCGCCGACCTTGAGCAGGGCGGCGACCCGGGTGCCGGTCAGGTCCGGGTCGACGCCCTCGCCGGTCGCCAGCACCGTGCCCACGAGGTCGTAGCCGGGCACGAACGGGAAGGGCGGCTGGTCGTAGTAGCGGCCGCGCCGCATCTGCTGCTCGGCGAAGGAGACGCCGGTCGCCTCCATCCGGATCACGACCTGGCCCGGGCCCGCGGCGGGGACGGCGCCGTGCCGGATCTCAAGCCCCTCGGGCTCGACCTTGCCCGGCAGGACGACCTCGACGAGTCCTTCGGCGTTCATGGCGACCTCCACAGAGTCGGTGAGTTACTCGGCTTCGCGTTCGTTAGAAGTTATAACTCCATGGATTCGGAAGTGTCAATAACTTCAGTGATAACCTCTAACTATGGTGAACTCGGAAGCGAAGACCCCGCGGGAGCGCTACCGCGCCCAGGTGCGTACGGAGATCAAGCAGCGCGCGTGGGAACAGATCGCCACGGCGGGCGCGTCGGCGCTGTCCCTGAACGCGATCGCCAAGCAGATGGGCATGAGCGGGCCCGCGCTGTACCGGTACTTCAGTGGCCGCGACGAGCTGATCACCGAGCTGGTCAGGGACGCGTACCGGAGCCTCGCCGACACCTTCCGTGCGGCCTCGGAGGCCGGTGCCGGCATGGCCGCCCTGGCGCACGCCCTACGCGGATGGGCGCTGCAGGACCCGCAGCGCTACTTCCTCATCTACGGCACGCCCGTCCCCGGCTACCACGCGCCCGACGACACCACCGCGATCTCGTCCGAGATCATGGCGACCCTCCTGGACGCCTGTGCCGCGCAGCCCCTGGACGGCCCGGCGACACCGTTCGACGCACACATCGAGGACCACCGGGACTGGGCGGCCGACCACCCCGCCCCGCCCGCGGTCCTGCACCGGGCCCTGACCTTCTGGACCCGGCTGCACGGCGTCCTGTCCCTGGAACTCGCCGGCCAGTTCACCGGCATGGGATTCGACCCCGCGCAGCTCTTCACCGCCGAACTGGACGACCTGGTCGGTACGCCGGCCACTTGACCGCAACCCGACGCGGGTCTCGCCCCTCTTTCCACTCATGCCGGTAAACGTCAAACGCGGGTCCCGCACCAGAGCCCTCGTCGGATCCCTGCTCGCCGCCCTGCTCCTCGTCACCGCGTGCACGTCGGCGGAGACGGGACGGGCCACGGCCTCACCCACTTCGAAGGCCCTCGGCGGGAACGGGGGGCGGATGGCGGGGGCTGCCTGGTACGTGCACTGGGTCTCGATCGGCGGGCGGACGACCACCGCGCCGCCGCCCCGCGCCGCCGCCTGGGTCGAGTTCGGCGACGACGGCACGGCCGAGGGCAACTACGGATGCACTCCGTTCAAGGCTGCGGCGACGTTCACCGAGACAGCGCTCACCGTGGGCAGGAAGACCGACGCGGCGCCCCCGGCCAAGCGGTGCCCGGCGTCGCGTCTCGCCTTCGAGGAGAAGCTGCGGAAGCTGTTCAGCGGGCCGCTCACCGTCAACCAGCGCGTCGACGACGTGTCGATGACCCTGAAGAACCAGCGGGGCGACTACATCGCGGTGCAACTGCTGCGCCCCAAGGGGCTCTTCGGCTCCCGATGGCAGCTGACCCATCTGGTCGGGGACGACGGCTCCGTCATACCGATCACCGGCGGCAGCGAGGTGTACTACGTCTTCCACCGGGACGGGACCGTCACCGGCAACACCGGGTGCAACGACTTCACCGGCAAAGCCGTCTTCGACCGCGACGTCCTCACGATGTACCGGCCCGTCCGGACCACCGACCGGACCTGCTCACAAGAGCTCATGCGCCAGGAGGACACCCTGCTGACGTACCAGAAGAACCCGCGCCGGATGGGGTACGGCGGCGCCGTGACCGACTCCTTCCAGGCCACCGAGCTGGACCCGCCACCGACGGACCCCGGGTACCACTGGACGGCGATCCGCGGCGACTAGGACCCGGGCATCCCGAGCTGAGACGCAGGGGCGCTCTTCTTGCGGGCCCGGTACGCGGCCGCCTTGATCTTGTTGCCGCAGGAGTCCATCCCGCACCACTGCCGGCGCGTGCCCCGTGAGCGGTCGATGTAGGTGCGGGTGCACTCCGGGTTCCCGCACTCCTTGAGCAGGGGGACGTCCGGTCCGCTCAGCAGCTCGACGGCCTGGCGTGCCACCAGGGAGAGGGCTTCTTCCGGTGTCGCTTGTGTCCAGCGCCCCGACGGGGTGAGCTGCGGCACCGCCGACGGCCTGCGCGCCGCGTTGTTCACCACGGTCAGCGCCGCCCTGTCGTACTCCTCACCGAGCCGACGGGCGGTGACCAGCTGGTAGATGGCTTCCCGTACGGTCGTCGCCTGCTCGACGTCGGCCTCCTGACCTGGGGAGACCGCGTCGACGATGCCGGACTCCACGTACCAGGCGTTCAGCCTGTCCGGCGTCACGAACATCTCGAAGCGCACCGAGCGGCGCGCTCGCAGCGTCGCGGCGAAGTCGAGTGCCGGGTTCCCGCAGACGAAGACATGGTCGAGATTCACGTCACCATTCTGACAGGTGACTGTCGCGCCGGGCAAGAATTCCGGCTCAGAGGCCCAGGTCGGCGGCGATGCACGCGAAGGACCTCCACGAGCCCTCGGGGTCGTAGGCGTATCGCGCCGGGTCCGCGGGCGTGGCCACCTTCTCCTCGACCATGTCCTCGTGCCGGACGCGCTCGGGCAACCTACCGAACCGCGCCCGGCGTCCCGCTGCGGCACCGTCCGTGGTGCTCCTGCCTTCCATGAGGAAAACTCCCTTCGGTTCTACGGTGATCAGGTCACCTGTCCAGACGGTGAGCCGGGGCGGTCAGTCGGGGCGTCAGAATCCGTCCACGTCGATGACGGCCGGGCGAAGGCGGCGGGTGCTTCCTGGGGGACGTTGTGGCCGACACCCGGCAGGGTCCGGTGTTCGTACGCGCCGGTGAACCTGTCCGGTACGAGGCTCCGCCGCCCGGAGCGGTGAAGGGATCGCGCTCGGGGTCGAGGGTGATGGTGGGCACGCCGATCGTCGGGCGGGCGGCGAGCCGCTTCTCCAGTGCGTCGTAGCGGCGCTCGCCGTCGGCGAGGCTCAGCCGCCAGCGGTAGTTGTGGATGACGACGGCCGCGTAGTCGGGGTTGTCGAAGGCCGCCGCGGTGCGCTTGAAGGTGGCGTCGTCGAAGTCCCACGTCGGGGAGACCGCGTCCCAGACGAGCCTGGTCAGGTCATGCCGCAGGGTCCTGTCCTCCATGGCGAGCCGGCCCCGCTCGGTGGCGAAGTAGTACTGGTACCACCAGGTCTGCTCGGCGATGACCGCGGGGCCGTGGGCCGGGCCCAGTTCGGCGTAACCGACGTTCAGCAGACCTGCCCTGACCTGCTTGAGCTGCGGAAAGGTCGCGAGCGAGGCGGAGCCGGCCGCCGCGGGAGCGGCCGACGCGGTCCGCGGGCCCTGCAAGCCGGTCAGCGAGACGGCTGCCGCGCCTGTTCCCACACCGAGAGCCTTGCCGAAGACACGCCTGTTGATCATGTGCATCCCCTCCACGCGTCGACTTCACGGGCCGTGCGATGACTGAACTGTCACCCAGCGAGCGTCACCTGTCAAACCGGTGACGCTCACTGGGTGGGCAACTATGACGCGCGGGATCGGGCTCAGGCGTCACCAGCTGATGGCGTCATCCATCTCCTGCTGCCAGTACGTGACCTTGAGGGAGTCGTCGATGTAGATGCCCTTCGCGGGCAGCGGCGGGTGGGCGACCTTGCCGACGCTCCCGCTCATGGAGCGGCCGTAGAAGGCGACGGCCAGGGACTTCTCGGTCCGGCCGTTCGAGCCGCTGCCGTCGGTGGCGGACAGGCTGACGGACGCGTAGCCGGACTGGCCCGGCTCCAGCGTGACGACCGCCTGCGGCTGCGAGTCCTCGATGACCGGCGGCACGGACTGGGCCTCACCGAAGGCGACGGCGGGGTAGCCGTAGAGGAAGCAGGTCTTGCTGCCGGTGTTGGTCACCGTGAGCAGCATGTGGTTCACCGGGCGGTTCAGCGGGGCCGCGACCGTCTTGGTGTTGGACCCCTCGCAGGTGACCGGCTTGCCGGCGGAGGTCGGCGCCTTTCCCGCCGAGGTCTGGGCGGTGGAGCCCGAACCGGCGCCGCTCCCGCCGCCGGAGGAGCCCGAACCGTTCGAGCCGTTCGCGGAGCCGGAGGAACCCGAGGCGCCCGAGGAGCCCGAGGTGCCGGAGGAACCCGAGGCGCCCGAGGAGGAGTTGCCTCCGGAGCTTGCCGAAGGGGTGCCGGAAGCCGAGCCCGTGGAACCGGTCGCCGCGGCGCCCTCGTCCTTGGTGCCGGTTCCGTCGCTGCACGCGGTCAGGGAGAGCGCGGCGAGTACTGCGGTCGCGGCGGCGGCGACGAGACGGGTGCGGGAGGTACGGGAAGTGCGGAACTCGGACATGTTGATGCGCCCCTTCGGTGTTCGGGTGGCCGTGGTGATTGGATGACCGAAGCTTGTGACGCGATCTGTCCCAACCGCCACGCCCAGCGGGGAGTTGGGGACGCTGGAACGCTGAAATGCGCTCTGACCAGGGAGAACGCAGTGCCCCTGGAACGCGCGACTGGAATGCGGGGACTGAGGGGAACGGGTGTCAGGCGCAACGGAGGCGGGGGAGGCGGAGGCGTTCGCGCGGCTCTTGCGTGACCTCAAGGACCGCTCGGGGCTCAGCTACGGGGCGCTTGCCAAGCGTCTGCACATGAGTACGTCGACGCTGCACCGCTACTGCAACGGCACCGCGGTGCCGGTCGATTACGCACCGGTGGAGCGCCTCGCGAGGGTCTGCCGGGCGACGCCGCAGGAGCTGGTGGAGTTGCACCGGCACTGGATCCTGGCCGACGCGGCACGCGGGCGCGGGACGGATCAGGCGGCGGCGACGAGGTCGGCTCAGGACAAGGACAGGGACAAGGACAAGCGCGAGGACAAGCGCGAGAACGAGAGCGAGAGCGGTGAGCCGGTCGTCGTCGACCTGCCGGACCCGCTCACGCAGCCGCGTCGTCCCGCCCGTCTCCTTCGTCGCCGTACCGCGCTGATCGCCTCCGTCGCGACGGCCGCCGTGCTCGGAGCCGTGGCGCTGGCCGTGGGTGTGCCGTTCGACGGCGGCGGGAAGGACGAGGGGCCCGCGGGGCAGGCGGACAGCGCGGTGGAGGCGACGGCCGGCGGGGCCCGCACAGGGACGCCGTCCGCCGCACCGTCCGCGAGCGGGAAGGGGAAGAAGCCGTCCTCGTCGCCCTCTGCCTCCCCCACCAGGTCCGCGGGCGCCGGGTCCGCCGCCTCTGCGGGTGGTGGCGGACAGGAGGCGGACCGGCCGGTCGGCGACGGCGCCTCCGACGCCGTTCCGCTCACGGTCGACGTCCGCCCCTATGTCTACGACAGCCCGTGCAGCCAGCACTTCCTCGTCAAGAACGAACCCGAGCAGGTCGGCCCGCCGGCGAGCGAGCAGGACGCCCAGCGCTGGGCCACCGCGTACGGGGCGATCTCCTCGAACGAACAGCGGATCGCCCTCACCGTCCAGGGCACCGGCAAGGAGACCGTCGTCCTGAAGGATCTGCACGTACGTGTCCTGTCGAAGAGCGCGCCGCCCGGCTGGAACGAGTACGCGATGGGCTCCGGCTGCGGCGGCGGAGTCCAGTCCAGGTCATTCGACGTCGACCTGGACAGCGGCAGTCCCACGGTCACCGTCAAGAACGGCCAGCGCGACTTCCCGTACAAGGTCAGCGAATCCGATCCCGAGGTCTACTACGTCACCGTCCACACCACGGCGTCCGACGTCCGCTGGGACCTCACCCTGGACTGGTCCAGCGGCAGCCGCCGCGGCACCGTCCACATCGACAACGACGGCACCCCGTTCCACACCAGCGCCAGGGTCGGCGGCAAGGAGTACAGCTACCCGCTGGGCGGCAGCGAATGGATCGAAACAACGGGTAGCTGAACGACGAGTAGCTGAACGACGGGTAGTTGAGTGACGGCGGTGCCTCCGGCCCAGGTGACGTAGGTGTCGGCGAGGTGGGCCCAAGCGGCAGGCAGGGGGGCGAGTGTCCCGGCCGGCCGCTCGTCGGGTTTGTACGCGAACTCCCCCGGAATTGTCCTTGATCGGTAACGGACGGATCCGGCGGCCACCGCCCCTCGTCCTGTCAGTTGGTCGCAGAGCGACCCGGGGACGGGTGAGGAACTACGCGAAGGCGGGGCGGACATGGCGCGGCACGGTGGCGGGCGTGGCTGGTACGGCAAGCTGGTCGGGGCGGCGCTCGGCGTGACGGTGCTCGCCACCGGTGCCTCGATGTGGACCGCGCAGGCCGATGCCGTGGACGACTCCTCGCCGAGGGCGGCCGCGTCGGCCTCGCCGGCCGGTGACCTCAAGCCGGTCGACGTGAGCATCGCGCACGCCTCGGACAAGGGAGCGCGCGGCATCAACATCACCATCGACGACGGACCCGACCCCGTGTGGACTCCCCAAGTCCTGGACGTGCTGCGGGAGTACGGCGTGAAGGCCACGTTCTGCATGGTGGGGACGCAGGCACAGGCCCACCCGGACCTCGTGAAGCAGGTGGTCGCCGCCGGGCACCGGCTGTGCGACCACTCGGTCTCGCACGACACCGCCATGGACAAGAACACCCAGGCCTACCAGTCGCAGCAGATCCTCGACGCCGAGCGCATGATCACCGAGGCGTCCGGTGGCGTACGGCCGATGTACTACCGCGCGCCCGGCGGAGCCTTCACCCCCTACAGCCGCAAGATCGCCGCCGACCGGGGCATGCGCCCGCTGGGCTGGAACGTGGACACCAAGGACTTCGAGCGGCCGGGCGCGGACGCCATCGTCGCCACCGTCCAGCGGGAGGTGCCGGGCGGTCCGACGCTCCTCTTCCACGACGCCGGCGGCGACCGCTCCCAGACCGTCGAGGCCCTGCGCCGCATCCTCCCCTGGCTCAAGGACCAGGGCTACTCCTTCGGCTTCCCGGTGCGCTGAGCCGGTGCGGCGTGCTCGCGCCGCCCGCTCGTCTTCGTCCCGCTCGTCTTCGTCATACCGCCGACTTGCCGATGACTGCCTAGGTCAGGGACGGGATCCGGGCCGCGAGCCGACCGGCTTCGGCGCCGGTCCCGCACCGGCCAGAACAGGACGTAGGCGGTGGATACGACGACGAAGCCCAGGCGGATCAGACCGCGGGTCGCGTCGTGCGGAACGACGAAGACCGTGCCGTACAGGGTGAGCAGCGCGATCCAGCTCCACCAGGGCACCAGGCGCCGCTGCCCGATCACGTCCCACAGCAGGGTGCCCAGCAGGACGGAGGCGGTGTAGTACGTGTAGACGCTGGGGTCCAGCGCTATCCGGGCGTTGGCGCCGAGCAGGACGACGGCGGCCCAGCGGCCCCGCCAGACCGCGGCGCAGCCGAGGGCCAGTCCCAGTGCGGCCTGTGCGGGCCGGTCCCAGGGAGGGGTCTGCGGATCGTCGACGCCGAGCCAGCGCAGCGCGGACGCGGGCTGGTTGGGGATGGTGAACTCGGCGGCGGCGAACGACTGCGGGGCGCCGAGCAGGAACGGCAGCCAGGCGACCGCGACCAGCGCCGCGCACCACAGGCCCGCGCGCAGCCACTGGCGTCTCGGCAGGGCGAGCAGCAGCGGCAGGAAGGCCAGCGCGGTCGGTTTGGAGTCCATGGCGAGCGCCAGGAAGATGCCGGTCGCGGCGGGGTTGTTGCGGGTGAGGGCGTGTACGGCCAGGGCCGTGAAGAAGAGGGCCAGTACGTCGTCGAGGTGGCCGAAGCGGACGGCGACCTCGATCCACATCGGGATGAAGGCCAGGCCCGCTATCAGCACCCGCTGCCGCAGCCGCTGGTGATTGGTGCCGGTGCCCAGGAAGTGCCAGGCGGCGCTGCGTCCGGCGACCACCAGGATCACCAGACCGAGCAAGGACATCACGGCGGCGGCCAGGAACTGCCCGACGGACTCGGGGAAGGGGTTGAACAGGCCCGCCGTCAGGAAGCTGACGGGGCCCATCTGCAGTTCGGGGTGATGGGCGTAGAGGTTCAGACCGCCGTCCGGCCTGCCGGAACCCGCGTAGAGCAGCTCGCCGCCCGTGCGCAGGTAGTGCCAGGAGAAGCCCCCGTTCGGCTGAACCACGGCGAACCACAGGGCCGTCCAGGCGGCGAGCAGCACCATGTGCATCCGCTGGCTGATGGCCGACACGCTCTCTCTCACTCCCGGTGCTCGCTCGCCTCGCGCGATCCCTCAGGTCACGCGCCCCGCCCAGAGAGATGGCTGGAAGGCGGGGCGGGTTCTTTCCCGGGCGTCGCCCTCGCTGTGACGTACGCCCCGCCGGGTCCCGACGGAAATGTGCGTGATCGGTAACAGAGGGATCCCTCGACCGCTTTTCCCCCTCTTGCCGGATGCACGGGCCCGACAGTGACGGCGAGGAACAGAGGACATGGCGCGAAGCGGCGGACGGGGATGGTACGGAACGGTGGTTGCGGCCGCGCTCGGGGTGACCGCGGTGGCCGCCCTGGCCTCGTTCTGGGACGGGCAACTCGGTTCCACCGGGGGGCGGCCCGCCCCGTCCGGCGTCTCGGCGCCTCCCGCCACCTCGCCCGGTCAGCCGCAGGGCCAGAAGAAGACGCCCGTGTCGGCGGAGATCGCGCACGCCTCGGACGGCGGTGCCCATAGCGTCAACATCACCATCGACGACGGACCGGATCCCGTCTGGACACCGCAGGTGCTGCAGGTGCTGCGGGACAACGGGGTGAAGGCCACGTTCTGCATGGTGGGCACGCAGGCCCGCGCCCACCCGGACCTGGTCAGGACGGTGGTGGCGGCCGGGCACCGGCTCTGCGACCACACGGTCTCGCACGACGTCACGATGGACCGCAAGTCCGAGGCCTACCAGTCACAGCAGATCCTGGACGCCGAACGCATGATCACCGAGGCGTCCGGCGGCGTCCGCCCGATGTACTACCGGGCCCCGGGAGGGGCGTTCACCCCCTACAGCCGCCACCTCGCCGCGTCCCACGGCATGCGCCCGCTCGGCTGGAACATCGACTCCAAGGACTTCGAACTCCCCGGCACGGCCACCATGGTCGCCACCGTCAAGAACGAGATCTCCAACGGCCCGACCCTCCTCTTCCACGACGCGGGCGGGGACCGCTCCCAGACCGTGGCCGCCCTGCGCGAGGTCCTGCCGTGGCTGAAGGAGCAGGGGTACTCCTTCGGCTTCCCCGTGCGCTGAGCACCGCACGGGCTCTCAGCGTTCGCTCCCCGTGCCGCGCAGGTCGTCGGCGGCTTCGTGGTAGGCCAGGGCGGCCCGGGTGAAGTAGTCGAAGAGGACGTCGAGTTGTTCCGGCGTGTATCCGGCGAGGATCTCGCCGACCCGTTGCCGCGCGGGTGCCAGGACGCGGTCCAGTTCCGCGGGTTCGCCGACCGGTTCCACGACGACCTTGCGCCGGTCCCCGGGGTCGGGGGCGCGGCGGACGTATCCGGCCTGTTCCAGCCTGTCGATCAGCCGGGTCGTCGGACCGGTCGTCAGGCCCGTGCGTTCGGCCAGTTCACCGGGGGACATCGCGCCTGACAGCTGAAGGATGTTCAGGGCGTACAGATCGGTGGCGCCGAGGGCGCACGCTCTGGCGCCGGCGTGGCCGTGCAGCATCACGGCGCTCAGGTACCGGCGGTAGATCTCATTCGCATCGGCTCGCATCGGCGGCGGCGTTGACACGGGTCCTTCCACTCCCTAATCTCTTCCTCAGAGAAGAGAAATCTCCAGCGCAGTTACTTCTTCCATGAAACTATCACGCCGGAGGCAGGCCAGTGATGACACGCAGCCCTCTCGACCCCGTACACGACAGCGATGTCGCCGCGATCCGCGCGCTCCTCGACGAGAGCCGCGCGGCCTGGAACCGCGGTGACGGCAGCGCGTACGGCAGGTGCTTCACGCACGACGCGACCGACGTGACCTTCGTCGGCACCGTGTACCACGGCGGCCCGGAGATCGGCCGCGCCCACCAGTCCCTCTTCACCGGATTCCTCAAGGGCACGGAGCTGGCCCTCGACATCACGGACATCCGCTTCTACGGCCCCGACACCGCCGTCGTCGTCACCCGCGGCGCCGTCGGCAAGCGCAGGCCGAAGCGGCTGGACAAGCTCGCCACGTACACGGTCGTGCGGGAGTCCGGGATCGGCTGGCGGATCGCCGCCGTGCAGAAGACGCAGCACAAGCGCCTGATGGAGGCCATCTCGTTCCGGCTCCAGCCCGACACCCGGCCGGCGATGCGGTGAGGGGCGGCTCGCCCGGCACGCCGACGTGTCACGGGGCGCGCCCCGGCCGGAAGTGGCCGGAGGCGCGCCCCGTCGTCCAGGCCCGTCAGGCCGAGCAGGTCCGTCAGGTCCGTCAGGTCCGTCAGGTCCGTCAGGTCCGTCAGGTCCGGGAAGGCCGCGTCACGAGGTGCGCCGGTACGCCCCGGTGCCGACCAGGTCGGGCAGCGGGTTGACCAGGTCGCCGCTCGGGGACTGGCGCTGGGCGGAGGGCGCCGTGGGCCAGACCGCGGGGCAGTGGGTGCCCTTGCTCGGGGTCTTCAGCGTGGTGAGGTAGGTGTCGATGGCGGTGCGGGCGCACGGGCTCAGCCAGTAGTCGCCGTGGCCGACACCGTCGTAGGTGAGGAGCACGGCCTCACGGCCGATCTGGCGGGCCGCGTTGGAACCCCAGGAGTACGGCGTGGCCGGGTCGAAGCGGCTGTTGGTCATCAGGATCGGCGGGGTCCCGTCGACCCGGAGCCTGCGCTGCGGGTTGGACACCTCGGACGGCCAGTCCTGGCAGCCTGTCTGGACCGTCCAGCCGAGCGTGCTGAAGCGGGTGACGGGGGCACGGCGGTTGAGTTCGCGTTCGTAGCGGGCGAGGGTGCGGTACGAGGGGACCGTGAAGTCGTAGTCCTGGCACATCACCGGGAAGAACGGAAACTCCGTCGGCTCGCCGAACCGGCGCAGGGAGCGTGCCGCCGCGGGGTCGGTGGCGTCGAGCTCGGCGAGAGCCTGAGCGAAGTCGAACCAGCCGGCCGGGTCGTACATGTTGCTCAGGGCGACGTCCTGGAGGTCCTGAGGGGTGACCTTCCGGGGCGGGTCGCCGGGCAGGACCAGTTCACCGGTCTCCGCGCGCTTGTGGAGCGAGTCGAACAGGGCGCGGGCGTCCCGGCCGTGCAGCGCACAGGACGGCGTACGGGCGCACCAGTCGGCGAACTGGCCGTACGACGCCTCCACCGAGTCGGTCTCGGTCTTCTGGAAGGCCCAGTCGGACAGGCTGTGGTCCATGTTCGAGTCGAGGGTCATCGCGCGGATGCGGTGCGGGTAGCGCTCGGCGTACTGCTGGCCGATCGCGGTGCCGTAGGAGACGCCGTAGTAGCTGATCCGCTTCTCGCCGAGGCCGGCGCGGATCGCGTCCATGTCGCGGACGACGCTGCCGGTGTCCATGTGGTCGGCCAGCGGGCCGGTGAGGTCACGGCAGCTCTTGCCGAGCGCGCGGTTCGCCGCCCGCAGGGCGTTGAGGGAGCGCGCGCTGTCCGGGTAGAGCAGCGCGCCCTGCGCCGTCACCCGGTCCCCGTCGCACTTCACCGGGGTGCTGCGGCCGACGCCGCGCGGGTCGAAGCCCACGATGTCGAAGCGTGCCAGCAGTGCGGGCGAGAAGGCGTCGGGGGCGGCGAGCGCGAAGTCCATGCCGGAGCCGCCGGGTCCGCCGGGGTTGACCAGCAGCGAGCCGATGCGGCGCGCGGGGTCGGTGGCCAGGTGGCGGGCCAGGGCCAGGTCGACGGTGGCGCCGTGCGGCCGCTTCCAGTCCACGGGCACCTTGATGGTGGCGCACTCGAACTTGCCCTGGCCGGGCGCGGATTCACAGGGTTTCCAGGCTATTCGCCCGGCTGACGGGGTGCGGTCGGCCTCGGGAGCGGCTGCCGCCGTCCCGGCGAGCAACTGGCCGAACAGTGCGGCGACCAGAGCTCCGACAGCGAGTCTTCCGCGCGTCTTCGCGCGTGGGATCAGTGGGGGGTGGTACGGCACGGATGTTCCTCCACGAATCAGGAGTTCACAGACCGATCACAGCATCAGACCAACTCCCTTGTGAATCAAGCAAGATGAGGATCCATCAGGCCGTTTCCGGCGCAACGAAAACCCCCGGGCCAGGGACCCGGGGGTGCTTTGTCGTCCAGATCGGGAAGTCAGCCCGAGTGCGTCCGGCCGTCGCGGACCCAGGTCACCACGACCAGGGCGGCGGTTATGTACATCACGACGCTGGCGCAGGCCACGGATTCGACGTACGGCTCATAACCGTCCGCGCGGAGCTGGAGCGTGAGGAAACCGAGCGCCGTCCCGAGCGCCGCGATCGACAGCGACAAGGAGCCGAACGGGATCTTCTTCATGGGTACTTCCTCCTGCATTCGAGTCGACTGGTCAGTTCCGACCCTACGTATCCACCGTCAAGTTCCCTGCGCCTGCCCCGAGCGAGCCGCGGGAAACGGAAGCGGCGACTAGGCGGCCGGGGCACCGATCGTCACCGAGAAGGCGTCGCCGACGCGGACCCGGTCGTAGAACCACGCCGCGTCCTTCTCGCCGAGGCCGAGCCAGCTGCTCTTGCCGCCGTCGTCGCTCAGGGCCTTGAGCTGTGGGGCGAAGAGGCTGACGAAGTGCGGCCGGCCCGCACCGTCGCGCAGCTCCACCACATACGAGACGTGCACCATGGTGCGGCCGTCGGGCGGCATGTCGAAGGGCAGTCTTTCCCCGCGCCGCTTGGCGACCACCTTCATGGGGCCCTTGGAGTCGAGCTCGGAGACGAACTCGGACAGGATCGGCATCGTCCGGTCCGCGAGGGTGAGGGTGTGTTTGCGCAGGTCGAGCGTGCCGGAGGCCGGCACCGACTTCGGCTCGTGCTCCGGCGCCGGCGCCGGGGTGGTCGAGGACGGCGGGGCGGTAGCGGGCGGGGTCACGGCCGGAGGCCGGCTTCCGGGCCGCTGGTCCGCGTTCCCGGCGAGGTCCAGGGTCAGCGCGAAGGCCAGCAGGGCCACGGACGCGGTTCCCGCGCCGAGCGCGTAGGCCGTACGACGCCGACGCCTGCGGCGTATCGCCCGGTCCCGGATCTCGGCGCCGCCGACCACCGGCGGGGCCTGCTGGGCGGCGGCCAACTCGCGCAGTGCGGCAGAGAGTTCATCGGACACGACCGCTCTCCTTCCGGACCGGGACATCGGCCTCGTCCTCCGCAAGACGCTTCGCCAGCTCCGCCCGCCCCCGGGACAGCCTCGCCTTGACCGTCCCCACGGGCGCGCCGGTCTCGGAGGCTACCTGTTCGACACTCAGGTCGCACAAATGGTGCAGGACGATCGCCATCCGCTGTGCCTCGGGCAGTTCGCGCAGGGCCGCCACGAGCAGGGTGTACTCGGGTCCCGGCCCCGGTGTGGAGGCCGGCGGCGGAGTGCGCCGTACCAGTTCCAGCCAGCGCTTCGCCCGCCGCCAGCGGCTCACCGCGAGCCGCATGGCCACGGTGCGGATCCACGCCTCGGGCGCGCTGTCCGCGAGGAACTGCTGCCGCCGGTCCCAGGCCCGTACGAAGGCCTCCTGTACGACGTCCTGGGCCTCACCGTGGTCTCCGGTGAAGGCGTAGAGCTGTCCGGTCAGCCGGGGAAACGCGGTCGCGTAGAACGCGTCGAACTCGTCCTCGGTCATGCCCCCACTCACCGGAATCCGTGCCCTTTCCGTGCAACCCGGCCACCTCCGCCGTGCGTACAGGTCCCGTAGGTCGCGGCCGGCCGAGCGCAACCCCACAGGGAAGACGACGTACACGGGCCCCAGGCTCCCCTTTCCTCAACGGAGTTCGCCCGACGGCTGCTCAACCTCTCTGTTTCTCACCGTGATCCGGCTGCGAGACAGAGCCCGAGTTCCCGAGCCCGAGGACCGCCCACGTGCCACCCGCCCACGCCGTACTTTCCGCCGACCGTGACTTCGCCACCTACGCCCGCACCCACTGGCCCTGGCTGGTGGTGACCGCGCGGCTGCTCACCGACGACCCCGGTGCGGCGGAGGAACTGGTGCGGAGAACGCTGGCGCGGATGTGCGCGGGCTGGCGGCGCGTGCCGCGCGACGACCGGGATTTCTACGTACGGCGCTGTCTGGTGCGGGGCCATCTGCGCCGGCTGCGCGGACGGCGGGCCGCGCGCCGACGGACCGTTCTGGTGCTGCGGTTCTGGGAGGAGCTGACGGACGGGGAAACCGCCCAGGTGCTGGGCTGCTCGGCGGGCGCGGTGCGGGCCCATGTCCGGCACGGGCTGCGGGCGACCGGCGCCGAGCCCGGACGGCTGCGCGAGGTGTACGCCCGTGCCGCCGGGGACGTCGTCCCGTCCGAGGTGCCGCTGACCGACGTCCAGGCACAGGGCCGCGTCCTGCGACGGCGCCGTACCGCCGTGATCGCGGCCGTCTGTGCGGCGCTGCTGGCACCCGGCGCGTTCTTCGCCGCCGACCGGATGGGGGGCGACGAGACGTCCGGCGACGATGCGGAGGGGGGCGCGCATGCCGCGACCAGCCCGGTCCGGATCGTGACGGCGGGCGAGCGGGTGACCGCCGGGCCGGGGGTGCGGGTGTGGCTGACGGCCGACGGGGGGCACTGGTCGGGGTCCGCCGTCCTCAAGGGCCTGGGCGACAGCGACCGGCCGCGCGACGAACCGGGTGTCTCGGTGCGGATGGACAGCGTGCCCGACGGGTTCTTCCTGTCGGGCCTCTACTACGGCCTGGACGGCGAGCCGGGCCGCGTCGAGGTGAGCACCGGCGACGGCGGCAGGTCCACCGCGAAGGTCCTCGTCCTGGCGGGCAGCGGCGACTGGGGCCTCTGGTACGCGAGCGCCCCGCTGCCCGTGAAGGACATGCAGGCGATCCTCTCCGCCGAACCGGACGAACGGATCGTCACGGTGTACGACGCCTCGGGCAAGGTCGCGGCACGGTCGACGAGCGGGTGGGGGCGGCTGTGAGCGGGACGGACAGGGAGATGGAGAGGGGCGCGGGGAAGGAGACGGGGCCGGAGGCGGAGGCGGAGGCGGAGGCGGAGGCGGAGGCGGAGGCGGAGGCGGAGGCGGAGGCGGAGGCGGAGGCGGAGGCGGAGACAACGACAGAGACGGGGACAGAGACAGGGGCGGGGCTGGAGACGGGGAGGCGCCCGCGGGCGCGTACGTCGTTGCGGATCCGGTTCCGGCGCACCCGGGGCCGTCGCCTCCGCCGGCTCCTCCACGCCTTCCTCGCCCTGATCGCGACGCTGTGCGCGGCGGCCGTCGTGGCGTACCGGTTGACGCCCATTCCGAAGCCGCACCCCGAGACCGTCACCCAGAGCACCGTGTTCCTGGACTCGGGCGGCGCCTATCTCGGTCGGCGTGGACCGGTCGACCGGCAGGACGTCCCGCTGGCCGCGGTCCCCCGGCATGTGCAGGAGGCGGTGATCGCCGCGGAGAACCGCTCCTTCCGTACGGACAGCGGGATCTCGCCGCGGGCCATCGCGCGGGCCACGCTGGCGACGCTGACCGGCGACGACCCGCAGGGCGGCTCCACCATCACCCAGCAGTATGTGAAGAACGCGCTGCTCAGCCCGGAGCGGTCGCTGTCCCGCAAGGCACGCGAGGCGCTCGTCGCGATCAAGCTGGACCGCACCCGCAGCAAGGACGAGATCCTGGAGGGCTACCTCAACACCGTCTACTTCGGCCGGGGCGCCGCCGGCATCCAGTCCGCCGCGCGCAACTACTTCGGCGTGGACGCGAAGAACCTTGACGTCGCGCAGGGCGCGGCGCTGGCCTCCATCGTCAACATCCCGTCGTACTACGAGAAGGCGGGCTCGGACCGGAAGGTGACCGCGAAGCTGGCGGACCGCTGGGAGTGGGTGCTGGACGCGATGGCGGCGAGCGGGAGCATCACGGCGAAGCAGCGGGCCGGGGCGCGTTTCCCGGCGTTCCGGTTCTATCCGCCGGGCGACACCGAGGGGCAGCGGCAGTATCTGATCGACATCGCCGCGAAGGAGGCCGCCGACCGGCTCGGCATCACCGAGGACCAGCTCGCGAGCGGCGGCTACAGCGTCACGACCACCTTCGACCTGGCCCTCCAGGACCGCGCCACGCAACTGGCCCAGGAGCACCCCGGGGGCAGACGCGGCGTCCGTGTGCACACCGCGGTCGTGGGGCTGGTGCCCGGCGACGGTGCGGTACGGCTGCTGTACGGGGGCTCGGACTACGCGCGCCAGCCGTTCAACGACGCGGTGAGCGGGGCGGTGGAGGCGGGGACGGTCCTGGGGCCGTTCAAAGGGATGGAGCGGGCGGGCGAGCCGCTGCGCCGGCTGCTGAGGACGGCGGCACCGACGCCGCTGAACCTGACATCGGCGTACGCGGCGGTCGCGGCGAACGGCAACCACGCCACCCCGTACACCGTCGCCCGCATCACCCGGGAGGGCCGCACCGTCTACCGGGCCCGCCCCGAGGTGCGGCGCGTGCTGGACGAGAAGGAGGCGCTGGTGGCGGGCATGCGGGCGGGGGGCGGGCCGACGCCGGCCGCCATCGGCACCGACGCCGGTCCCGGTGCCCGTGCCGACGTCGTCCCGGGGAAGGTGTTCGCCACCGGCGGGGCGGGCGGCGGCATCACCCGACGAACCGTTTGGACCACCGGGTACGACCGCCGACTCGCCCTGACGGTCGCCCTGTTCGCCGACCGGCCGGGCGCCGAGAAGGGCACGACGGCCCCCGCACAGCTACCGAACGATCCACCGCCGACCGACTTCACGGAGGGGGTGGCGGCGGGGGTTTGGGGGGCTGCCGTCAAGGGCGGGGCGGAGAAGAGTGGGGCGGAGAAGAGTGGGGCGGAGAGCAGCGCGGGTAGTGGGAGGTGACGCCGGAAGCGGGAGGTGACGCCGGAACCAGGAGGTGACGCCGGAAGCGGGAGGTGACGCGGGAAGTGGGAGTGGTCCCGGGTGGCCGACGCGGCTTCGTCACCCCACGTGGGCCGTGGGCATGGGGTCGGCGCGTGGCGCCCACCCACCGCGCTTCAGCCGGTCTTCGCCGTCTCGTCGAAGAACCTGACGACCCGGGGCACGGCCTGCCGCACCGATGCGCTGTGGTCGTAGTCGCCCACGTCGGTCAGCCGGTGTGCGGCGCCGTTCCTCGTCAACTGGTCGGCACAGTACGCCGCGTGGCTGAAGTCGACGTCCTGGTCGCCCCGGCCGTGGAAGATCTCCACCGGTACGTTCGGCCGCCAGTCGCACGTGTTGTCCATCGGGCGCAGCCTGTCCTTCAGGACACCTTCGGGCTTGCGGATCTTGTTCAGGAAGTCCTCGGTGAACAGGTCCTTGGACGCCGCCGGGAGTTCGCCGACGATCTGCTCGGCGGTGTGATAGCCGTCGAAGAGACCCTCCACCTTGCTGTCGTAGGGGGAGCGGAAGGCGTCGCCGGGTGACGTGTAGAGGCCGTACATCCTGTTCCAGGCCGTGACGAAGTAGGCGAGGTAGATGCCGGATTTGGCGATCTTGTCGTCGGCCGCGGCGGCCTCGAAGGCCGAGAGGTCGTAGGGGCCGCTGACCGGTGCGAGTGCGCCCGGCCTGAAGTAGCGGTCGGCGCCCTGCTGTTGCAGCGCCCGGCCCACCAGCATGGTCGCGGGGCCGCCTTGCGAGAACCCGCTGACCTGAACCTTCCGCTTCAGCTCCCGGCCGTTGCGGTGGGCAAGGGTCCGGGCCGCACGCAGGCCGTCCACCGAGGCCGCGACGGTGGCCCGGGGGTCACCGTAGGGGTGGAAGCCCTCGCCCGAGCCGAGGCCCACGTAGTCGGGCGCCGAAACGGCCCGGCCGGTCGAGGCGAACAGCAGGGCGACGAGCCGGTCGTCGGACTTCGGGTTCTCCGAGGCGACGTCCTTGCGGTAGACGGTGGTGCCGTGCAGCCAGGAGACGGTGGACAGACGGCGCGCCCCGTTCTTGGGCAGGACGACGAGCTGGCTCGCGGTCGTGGGGGCGCCCGCGCTGTCAGTGGTGCGGTAGGTGACCCGGTAGGCGGTCACGCCGTAGCGGACCTGGGACGAGTCGAACTCTCCCCGTAATTCCCCGGCCACTTCCTCCGCGGTGAGGTCGGCCGCCTGCTCGACGGAGACGACGGCTCCGCCTTGTGCCGGCCCGCCGTGTGGGGCGGCCGCCGCCGAGACCGGAGCCAGCAGGGCGGACACGCTGCCGAGGAACGCCGCACCGGCCAGAATCCGGACATTCGTTCGCTGTGAAGTCATGAATGAATCATGTCCGTGGGCCGCCCGCCGGGACATGGAGCTGTCCCCCGGGCCGCGAAGGGGGAAACCCCCTCGGCGCCGGGGCGTCTCTGCCTGCACGTAGTCCGAGGTTGTTCCTCAATGAATCTTTGTGTGCAGATGTGTTGACCTGTGTTCGGGTCGTCTTCTAGTTTGCGGGAGCTATCGAGTCGCCGATCTGTTCCTCAGTAAGGGGATGTCGTGTCACGTAAGAACCATCGCCGGTCAGCTTGCTTCGGTGCGTTGCTGGCCTGCGCCACGGCATTCGGGGGAACGCTCGCCGCCCCCGCGTCCGCCTCCCCCGCGTCCCCGCAAGCCGCGGTACCGCCCGTCAGTGACTTCCGGGGCGTCAACTGGGCCGACCCGCGCGACAATTACGCCGATGACGAGGTCGTACCCTCGGGGCTGTCCAAGTCCGACAGCTACGGCACCGTCTACGCCAAGTCCAAGGCGATCGTCGGCGGGTTCGGCAAGCTGGGCGCCAACACCGTACGGCTGCCGGTGAACCCCTCCTCCGTCAACGGCCCGTTCTGGAAGGCCTACCGGGGAGCGATAGACGCCGCCACCGACAAGGGGTTCAAGGTCATCCTGGGCTACTGGGAGGCCGACAACGCCAAGGACGGCAAGATCGACGACCAGGCCTCCTGGAACCGGATGTGGGCGCGGATCACCTCCGCCTACGCCGGTAACGCCAAGGTGTACTTCGAGCCGATGAACGAGCCGTTCGGCTACACCTCCCAGGAGTGGCGGGACGTCGCCGCGCAGTGGGTGACCTCCCACCGCTTCGTGCCCCGCGACCGGATCCTCGTCGGCGGCATCAAGTACAGCGAGGACGTCAAGCCCGTGTGCGCCGACAGCCGGCTCGACGGCACCCGGCTCGCCCTGCACAACTACGGCTTCTGGCACACCGACTGGACCAGCGCCGAGCAGTGGAAGCAGGACTTCAAGGAGCGCATCGGCGGCTGCGCCTCGCGCACCATCCTGGACGAGTTCGGCGCCACCATGACGTCCGGCCTGGACTACAACGGGCCGACCAACGGCTCCCACGAGATCGCCTACATCCAGGCGGCGACCGACACCATCCGCGAACTGGGCCTGGGCTCCGTCTACTGGCCGGGCCTGCGCAACGGCGACACCTACTCCCTCACGACCCTCCAGGGCACGGGCACCGACCTCAGCCTGACGGTGAACAACCCCAGCGGGCTGGACCGCCTGCACTGGGCCTGGAGGCAGTGACCGACGCGCAGCAGCACCGATCGCCACCACTTTCCATGCCGGAAAGTCGTCAGTTGACGGAGCGGAAAGTCGGGCCCTAGTGTTTCCACCATGGAAACTGGCGCGCCCTTCACCGGCTCTTACCCCCCTCCCCCTGCCACACCGGAAGAAGCCCAGGCCACCCTCGCCGAGGCCGACCGCATCCGCGCCTCGGCCACCGCCCTGTCGGCCACACCGTGGCCGACCTGGTTCGCCGCCACCCTCACCGCGTACGTCGTGATCTTCCCCATCGCGTACGGAGGGTCGCTCGCCGACGAGCGGTGGATACTCCCGAGGGCGGCCTGGGCGGGAGCACTGCTGGTCATCACCGTGACCTACCTGGCACTGTTCGCGGTCGCCGCGCGCTCCTGGAGGCGGCGCACCGGCGTGGCGCTGCGGTTCGACGTCCTGCCCAAGTCGGCGACCGTACCCCTGGCGATCGGCTTGCCCGTGCTGCTGGTGGGGCTGCCCTGGCTGTTCCGCGTGACCGGCCAGGCCTGGTGGCTCGGCGCCGCCTCGGCCGCCGCGGCCGTGGTGTCCGTGGGCTTCCATCTCGCGTTCGTGCGACTGCACCGGAAGACCCCGTGACCACCCCGCCCGCCAACCCGATGGACGGCTTCGACAACCTCGTCCACTCACCCAACAAGCTACGCGTCTGCGCCCTGCTGGACACCGTGGGCGAGGCCGAGTTCGCGGTGATGCAGGAGCAACTCGGCCTCTCGGCCTCCGTGTTGAGCAAGCACGCCGGAGCCCTGCTGGAGGCCGGCTACATCGAGCAGCGCAAAGCCGTACGCGACACCCGCCAACGCGTCTGGCTGCGCCTCACCCCCCGCGGCCGCGAGGCCTACCGCGGCCACCTCGCGGCACTACGGGCGATCGTCGGACAACAGACACCGCCACCGCAGGTGTCCGGCGAGCGCGGCGGCGAGCAGTCCTCGGGCGTCTGACGGCCCTTCCTCCCCCACGGGACCCACCCTGCTAACTTCTACATAGCTGTAGAAGTTAGCGCCGTCCGCGCCGGGCGGCCGTGCGCCATACCCCGTTTGGAGTTCTCATGGCCCTGTGGGACCGCATCAAGGAGTCCGCATCGACGATGCAGACCCAGTTGACGGCGAAGAAGAACGACCTCAAGAGCGGTGCCTTCCGCGACGCGAGCATGGCGATGTGTGCGCTCGTCGCCGCTGCCGACGGCACCGTCGATCCCTCCGAGCGGCAGCGGGTGGCCCAGCTGATCGCCTCCAACGACGTGCTGCGCAACTTCGACGCCGACGACCTGCGCCGCCGTTTCGAGGAGAACCTCGACAAACTGACCGCCGACTTCGCCTTCGGCAAGGTCAGCGTGTTGCAGGAGGTCGCCAAGGCCAAGAAGAAGCCCGCCGAGGCGCGGGCAGTCATCCAGATCGGCATCGTCATCGGCGGCGCCGACGGCGACTTCGACAAGACCGAGCAGGCGGTCGTCCGCGAGGCGTGCTTCACGCTGGATCTGCCGCCGCACGAGTTCGACCTCTGAGCGAGCTCAGGAACGCGCGGGCGGATCACCCCGCCCGACCACCGTGCCCGGGACCACCCGTCCCGGGCCGGGCCGCGCGTCGTCGGGGCCGTCCTGCTCCTTGAGCGCCCTGGCCTCGCCCTTGAGGATGCGGGTCGCCTTGCCGGCCGAGCGGGTCAGCTCGGGGAGTTTCTTCACGACGAGGACCGCCGCCACCACGAGGAGGATCAGGGCCAGTTCACTCAAGCCGAACATCAGGTCTGCTCTCTCCCGGGGGGCGATCTGCGGGTGTGCGATCTACGGGCCTGTAGAAGTGTCTCCTGAAACGCGATCGCACAACAAGCCCGCCTCACAGAGGCGTCGCGGCGTGCAGGATCAGCACCATCGTCACCGCGGAGTTCGCCGACGACATCGCGGAGACGGCCGCCCCCGCCGCCGCACCCCATGCCGCCAGGCCCACGGTGGTGAACACCGAGGGCCAGCTGCGTACGACGGGTGCGGGGTGGAGAAGAGCCTTCACCCGGCGCGGCACCGGCCCCGGCGCGGCGAACCCCGGCAGCGTGGGCAGGGGAGCGCCCCGGGACACCAGCGCCGCCCTGCCGATCGCGCGCGCCACGGTGCGGCGGCTGCCGACCTTCTGGGCCGCCTCCTCGTCCGCCCAGCGTTCCGCGGTGTACGACACGGCCGTACGCAGCGGACGCAGGAACGGGTTGGCCCGCGCGGCCAGTTGTACGGCGAGCAGGAAACGGTGATGGCGGGCGGCGAGGTGGGCGCGCTCATGGGCGAACAGCGCCCGGCGTTCGGCGGGTTCGAGACGGTCCAGGAGACCCGTGGTCACCACGACCCGGCCACGGCGGCCGCCGGGCAGCGCATACGCGTAAGGGGCGCCGTCGGGCAGGACGACCACCTCGGTGCCGGGCATCCCGGCCAGCGCCCGGTGTGCCGCGCGGCGCACCCTGCGGTGCCGCCACAGCGTCCGGCCGCACGCCACCAGTACGGCACACAGCGCCGGGATCGCCGCCTTCCCGACGACCTCGTCGTACGGCACCGCCGCCCGCACCTCGGGGTCGGACCAGCCGTCGGGCAGCGGGTTGCCGGGCAGTTGGGCGGTGCCCACCACCATCGTCAGGGCGAGGCACACCGTGCTGCACACCGCCATCACCGCGGCGACGCCGGTGAGCAGCCGGGTGGCGGTGCGGGGATGCAGACGCTGCTCGGCCAGGCGGGCGATCGGCCAGGCCGTGAGCGGCAGGACCAGCGGCAGAAAGACGAAGACCCCCATGAGGCGTCAGTCTTCCCCTTCGTCCCGGGACTGACCCAGCAGTTCGCGCAGCAGCCGCTCGTCGTCCGGCCCCAGACCGGTGACGAAGCTGGCCAGCACCGCCTCCCGGTCGCTCTCTCCGTCCAGCACCCTGCGCATCCGGTGCGCGGCGAGACCCGCCTCGTCCGAGGCCGGCGTCCATGCGAAGGACCGGCCGGACCGCTCCCGGGTCACCGCGCCCTTCGCCAGCAGCCGGGTCAGGATCGTGATCACCGTCGTGTAGGCGAGGTCCCCGCCGAGCCGCTCCTGCACCCAGCCGGCCGTCGCCGGTCCGTCCGCCTCCCGCAGCGCCGACAGGACCAGCACCTCCAGCTCGCCCTGCCCCCGGCGCCGGGAACCCTGTTGGTGATCCGCCATGCCCGGTCTCCCTTCCGCTGTCACCCGCTGCCCGACCGGACATCGTATAGAGGCCGCCATGCGGCCAACTTCTACAGTGTTGTAGATTTCAGATCGAGCCCCCTCCGACCCACCGTGAAGGAGTACGCAATGGGAGTTTCCCTGGCCAAAGGCGGCAACGTCTCGCTCAGCAAGGAGGCCCCCGGTCTGACCGCCGTCCTGGTCGGACTGGGCTGGGACGTGCGCACCACCACCGGCACCGACTACGACCTCGACGCCTCCGCGCTGCTGCTGAACGCGTCCGGCAAGGTCCTGTCCGACCGGCACTTCGTCTTCTACAACAACCTGACCAGCCCCGACGGCTGCGTCGAGCACACGGGCGACAACCTGACCGGTGAGGGAGAGGGCGACGACGAGAGCATCAAGGTCGACCTCGCCGCCGTGCCCGCCGAGGTCGACCGGATCGTGTTCCCGGTCTCCATCCACGACGCCGAGAACCGCGGCCAGAGCTTCGGCCAGGTCCGCAACGCCTTCATCCGCGTCGTCAACCAGGCCGGCGGCGCCGAGATCGCCCGCTACGACCTGTCCGAGGACGCGTCGACGGAGACGGCCATGGTCTTCGGCGAGCTCTACCGGGGCGGCGCCGAGTGGAAGTTCCGCGCGGTCGGCCAGGGCTACGCGTCCGGCCTGGCCGGCATCGCCGCAGACTTCGGCGTCGGCGTCTGACCCGACCGCTCCCCGCCGAGCTCACACCTCCCGTTCGGGGCGCCCCCAGCACACCCGGGCCGCTTCCTATGCGCCTCGCCCGCCGCCTATGCACACCGTCGTCCGATCCGTGCCCCGTGCGTGAGGGACGCGTTCAACTGGATTTGTTTTCTGAGTCCGGTGAGTGCACGCGGAGTGACGGAGGCGGTTCGATGACCACACCCCTGGCCGACTATGCCAAGTTCGCGGGCAAACGCGTCGCGATCGTCGAGCACATGCAGAACCATCCCTTCGTGCTGGGGCTGCACCAGGCGCGTGAGCACGGGCTGGAGGTGTGGCTGCTGACCGGTGACCGGTCCTGGTACACACACGGCCACGACTGGGAGTCGCACCCCCTCGCGGCGGCCGTCGACCGGGTGATCGACGTGGACACCACCGATGTGGACGCGGTGCTGGCGTCGGTGACCGGCCCCGACGGGCAGGTCCTGGTGGACGGGCTGACGTCGTTCTCCGACTACCACACCGTCCTCGCCGCGCAGGCGGCCCGGCGGCTCGGGCTGCCCGGCCCCGACCCCGCCGCCGTGGAGACCGCCAACGTCAAGGACCGGCTGCGGGTCGCGCTCGGGGACGTGCCGTACAACATTCCGCACATGCTGGTCAGCGGGCGGGAGCAACTGGACGAGGCCGCGCGCCGGCTCGGCTTCCCGATGATCGCCAAGCCGCCCGCGGAGGCCATCAGTTACGGCGTGCGGCGCGTCGACGACATGGAGCAGCTGGTCGAGGCGTGGCAGGAGCTGTCGCAGATGCGGCACAGCCTGCGCGGCCAGCCACGGTCCGGGGACGTGCTCCTTGAGACGTACGTCGAGGGCGTCGAGGTCAGTGTCGAGACCATGACGGTGAACGGGTACACCCATGTCTTCGGCGTCACCTCCAAGGACCTGTTCGGGGACCCCGCCTACATCGAGTGCGGGCACACCTTCCCCGTGCCGCTGTCCGACGAGGAGCGCGACGCGCTGTACTCCGTCGTCCGCCGGACGCTGGAGGCGATCGGCTACGGGCACGGCCCCTGCCACACCGAGGTACGGCGCACCGAGTCCGGCTGGCGGGTCATCGAGGCCAATCCGCGTACGCCGTCGAGCTGTATGACCATGCTGGTCACGGACGTCACCGGGCGCAGCCCGATCCTCGACGCCTGGCTGCTCGCGATCGGCGAGGTCCCGCCGATCGAGCCCGTCGTGCACCGGGGCGGCGCGGCCGTGCGCATGATCTACCCCGAGCGGCGCGGCACGCTCAAGCGGGTCGACGGCATCGAGGCCGCCTCCGCCGTACCCGGCGTCCAGGTCCTGCTGCACGTGGAACCCGGCGACAAGCTGCTCCAGCGCATGGACAACTCCTCCTGCGTCGGCTTCACCTACTGCAACGGACCGGACCGGCTCGAAGCGCAGGCCCTCGCCGACAAGGCGGCCGGATTCCTCGACTTCGTGGTCGAGGAGGACGAGGCGGGCCGGGCGGACCAGGCGGCCGGCCGGGACGTGCGCTCGTGAGCGACGGCGCCGAGGTCGTGGCCGTTCCCAGCGCCGCCGAGCTGGAGGCGGCCGGCTGGGCGGAGCTGCTGGGCCCCGAGGACTTCTTCCAGACGCCCCGCTGGCTGGGTGTGCAGGAGCGCAACTCCGGCACCACCATGGACTTCCTGGTACGTCGCCGGGCGGGCGCACCCGTCGCGGCCCTGGTGACCGCGTGGGCGGACGACTCGGTGCCCTGGCTGCTCGCCCGCCCCGACGCGATGCTCGCCCGCGCAGTGCAGGACGAGGAGCCCGAGGCGCTGGCCCGGCTCGCCGACGTGGCGCAGGGCGACCCGGCGTCGCTGCTGCCGTCCCTGGTGTGCGGCGGCCGCCATCTGGGCCGCACCCGCACGCTGGCCGCGCCCGACGCGCTGCCGTCGGACGTGGAAGCCCTGGTGGCGGACGCCGAACGGCTCGCCGTCGAGCGGGGCGCGGCCTCCGTGTGCTTCCCGCACGTCGACGAGCGCGACTCGGGCCTCGTGGAGCTGCTGCGTCGGCGCGGCTACGCCTCCCACCCGTCCGCCCACTACGCCTGGCTGCCCATTCCAGCGGGCGGCTGGGAGCAGTTCCTCGCCGAGATGAGCAAGCACCGGCGCCGCAGGGTCAAGCTGGAGCGGCGCGCGCTGGCCGAGGCCAAGATCGAGGTCAGCGTCGAACCGCTGACCCCGGATCTGGTGCCCCGGCTCGGCGAGCTGGACTGCAACCTGCTGCGCAAGTACGGCAATCCGGCCAGCCCCGAGCACTCGGCGGGGCTGATCGGCTGGATCGGCGAGGTGATGGGCGACGACGTGATGGTCTCCGTCGCCCGCAAGGACGGCGTCCCCATCGGCTTCGGCATGGTGCTGCGCTCCAGGTCCCGGGGACGCGAGGAGTGGTTCGGCCACCGCGCCGGCTTCGACTACGAAGCCCAGGGCAAGCTGCCGCTCTACTACGACGTCCTGTACTACCGCGTCCTGGAGGCGGCGGCCGAACAGGGCGTCAGCGTCCTGCACGCCGGGATCGGCAGTGTCGAGGCGAAACTCGCCCGCGGCTGCCTCGCCGCCCAGGAGCACTCCTTCCTGCTGCGTCTCGACAACGGCCCGCGCCCCGGCACCGGCCCGAATCCCGACAACAGCCCACGTCCCGAAGGGAATCCCCGATGACCGCCCCGACCCGACGGCCCGCCCCGGCGACCGGTGGCCCCGGCTGGGACGCCGCCGTGGGCGCGCTGGTGAACCGCTCCGACCGGCGCGGCGGAACCCTGCGCCTGGTCAGCTCCGCCGACGTGGACTCGCTCGACCCGGCGCGCACCTACTACGTGTGGGTGTGGCTGCTCCAACGGCTGCTCAACCGCACGCTCATGGCCTACCCGACCGACCCCGGGCCGGGCGGTCTCGTCCCGGTCCCGGACCTGGCCGACGGCCCCGGGCAGGTGAGCGACGGCGGCCGTACCTGGACGTACCGGCTGCGCCGGGGCCTGCGGCACTCCGACGGCACCCCGATCACGTCGGCCGACATACGCCACGCCGTACAGCGGGTGTTCGCCCAGGACGTGCTGCCCGGCGGCCCCACCTATCTAGTGCCGCTCCTTGACGACCCGGCCCGGCCCTACCCCGGCCCGTACCGGACCGACGAACCGCTGAAGTCCGTCCACACACCGGACGAGCACACCGTCGTCTTCCATCTGAACCGGCCGTTCTCCGACTTCGACCACCTGATGGCCCAGCCCTGCGCGGCGCCGGTGCCGGGGCACGCCGACACCGGCGCCGACTACGGCAACTCCCCGCTCTCCAGCGGCCCGTACCGGGTGGCCGAGCACCGGCCGGGCGCGTACCTCCACCTGGAGCGCAACCCGTACTGGGACCCGGCCACCGATCCGATCCGGCCCGCGCTGCCGGACCGGGTGGAGCTGACCATCGGCCTGGACGTCGACGAACTCGACGCACGGCTGGTCGCCGGGGAGTTCGACATCAACCTGGAGGGCAGGGGGCTGCAGCACACGGCCCAGGGCCGGGTCACCGCGGACGACGTGCTGCGCTCGCACACCGACAACCCGCGCACCAGCTTCCTGCACTTCGTCGCGATGCAGCCGCACATCCCGCCGTTCGACGACGTCCACGTACGCCGGGCCGTGCACTACGCCGCCGACCGGCTGCTCCTCCAGGAGGCCCGCGGCGGCCCGGTCACCGGCGGCGATCTCACCACCGCCCTGTTCCCGCCGCGGCTGCCCGCCCACCAGAACCTCGATCCGTACCCGAGCGGCCCGGACCTGCGCGGCGACCTGGACGCGGCGCGGGCCGAGCTCAAGGCGGCGGGCCTCGCGGACGGCTTCGAGGCGGTGATCGGCACCCAGCGCGGCAAGTTCCGGATGGTGGCCGACGCGCTCGTGGAGTCGGTGGCCCGCGTCGGCATCCGGCTCACCGTCAAGGAACTGGACGTGGCGACGTACTTCAGTCTGGGGGCCGGTCATCCGCAGACCGTGCGCGAGAACAGGCTGGGGCTGATCGTCACCGACTGGGGCGCCGACTTCCCCACCGAGTACGGCTTCCTCGCCCCGCTGGTCGACGGCCGCCAGATCAAGCGCAACGGCGGGAACTGGAACCTGCCCGAGCTCGACGACCCGGCGGTCAACGCCCTGATCGACGAGACCCTGCACACCACCGACCCCGCCGGGCGCGCCCGCCTGTGGCGGGAGGTGGAACGCCGGGTGATGGAGCACGCCGTGCTGCTGCCCCTGGTCCACGACAAGACCTTGCACTTCCGCAATCCGTGGGTCACCAACGTCTACGTCCACCCGGCCTTCGGACTCTACGACATCCAGGCGATGGGCCTGGACGCCACCGGCCCCGACTCGTCCGACGCGTAAGGAAACCTCGTATGACCGACACCCCACGGGATCTGGAGTTCGTCCCGCTCAGCGCGGACGACGACGAGACGGCCGGCCAGTGGCTCGACCTGCTCGCCGAGTCGTCCGGCGACGCTCCGCACGCCGCTCCGCCCTGCAACGTCGACATGATCGGCTCGCTGCGGCACGCCCCGCCCGGCACCGCGCTGGACGACTGGGTGGCGCGGGCCGACGGCAAGGTGGTGGGTGCGCTGCGGCTGGTGCTGCCCGAGGGGGCGCCCGCCGCCCGGGTCGACCAGCTGCTGGTGCATCCCCGGTTGCGCCGCCGCGGCATCGGGCGGGCGCTGCACGCCCACGCCCTCGAACTGGCCGGCAAGCACGGGCGGTCCACGCTCGCCGCGACGCTCTCCGAGGGGCTGCCGGACGGTCCTCCGCTGGGCGAGGGGCCGGCCGCGTTCGCCGCCGCCATGGGCGCGGTGCGCGCGGACGTCCCGGGCGGACTGCACCAGTGGCTCGACCTCGGCCGGCACAATCCGCTGGCCCACGGCGTCCCCGCCGCGCCGCCCGGCTACTCGCTCGTCACCTGGGGCACCATCACGCCCGACGAGTACGCGCTCCAGGTGTCGGCGCTGGAACTCTCCCTGGGCGACGCCCCCGCCGACGCCGCGCAGCAGGAGGTCCGCACCAGCTACGCCCGCCAGTTCGAGAAGATGCGCGTCGGCCGGGGCCGGCGGGCCCACCACACCGGCGTCGTGCACGAGGCGAGCGGTCGACTGGCCGGCTACACCAGCGTCTCCAAGACCACCGGCAACCCCGAGTACCTCCTCCAGGGCATGACCGTGGTCCACCGCGACCACCGCGGCCACGGCCTGGGCCTGCTGCTGAAGCTGGCCAACCTGGACCTCGCCCTGCGCCACGAACCGCAGGTACGGCTGGTGGAGACGGCGAACGACGAGACCAACCGGCCGATGATCGCGCTGAACGAGGCCATGGGCTTCGAGCCCTACGACCGATGGGTGTCCTGGACCCGGGACGTCGCCCCGGCGGAGAACTGAGCAGAAGGCTGAGCAGCGGGCCGGGCAGCGGACTGCGTACGGCCCCCGAGGACCGATACCCGGTCCGCGGGGGCCTTTCGGCGTCCGGCGCGAAGACTCCGACCCGGACAGCAGCCCGCCGACCGTCAGCTGTCCTGGACGCGGGAGGCCGGCTCGGCCGGGGGCTGGGCGGCGGGGCGCGTGCCGCCCTCGAAGACCGGGGCCCGGTCCTCGGGGGACTTGCGCCTTGTGGTCGTCGAGCCGAGCAGCACGCCGCCGACGACCGCCACGCTGCCCGCGGCCGCCCAGCCGGTGAGACGTTCGTCGAGAAAGAGCCAGGCGACCGCGACACCGACGACCGGTACCAGCATGGAGAACGGCGCCACCGTGGCCGCCTCGTACCGCTTCAGCAGCGTCGTCCAGATGCCGGAGCCGACGACGGAACCGGCGAGCGCGGTGTACAGCAGCGCCACCAGGGCGGGCCAGCCGTCGCCGCCGAAGGAGTCGCCGAGCGCGCGCCAGCCGGTGGTGGGTCCCTCCATGACGGCCGACAGGGCCAGCAGCGGCACCGGCGGCACGACCGCCATCCACAGGGCGAAGCGCAGCGGATGGTCGGGGCGGGCCTGCCGGCTGGCGATGTTGCCCAGCGCCCAGCCGAGGGCCGCCAGCACGGTCAGCAGCAGCGGCAGCAGCGCGGCGCTGCGGGCCCGTTCCACCGCGATGACCGTCATGCCGAGCACGGCCAGGGCGATGCCGCCCAGCTGCCGCCGGGAGATCCGCTCCCCGAGCAGCGCCGCGCCCAGCAGCATGGTGAACGGCGCCGCCGCCTGCACCACGACCGACGCCTGCCCCGACGGCATGCCCTGGTCGATGGCGAGGAACAGCAGCCCGAACTGCAGCGCCCCGAAGCCCAGCCCGTACAGCACGAGCCAGCGCAGCGGTGCCTTGGGCCGGGGCACGAACAGCACCACCGGCACGGCCAGCACCAAGAAGCGCAGCGCGGAGAGGAAGAACGGCGGGTAGTGGTCGAGGCCGATCCGCACGGCGAGGAAGTTCAGCCCCCACAGCAGGGCCACGAAGGCGGCGAGGGACCGGTCCCGGACGCTCACCGGCCGAGCAGCCCGGACTCGATCACCCGCGCGCCGAGCCCGCGCAGGAACAGGCCGTCCCCGACGTACTTCTGCTCGTCGGCCTGCTGCCGCAGCACCAGTACGTAGGTGTCGCCGGCGTGGTCGCGCAGCAGCCAGCAGAACATCATCACGCCGGGGGCGGAACCGGCCTTGAAGTAGGCCCGCGTCCAGCGGTCGCGGTCCACGACGAGGCCCGGGTAGGCGGTCATGATGTCCTCGACGGTGCCGGTGGCGTCCCGGTCGCTGTCGGCCGCGAGGCCGCGCAGGACGCCCAGCACGTCGTAGGCGTTCATGAACCAGTCGACGCCGAACTGGTGGACCGTCTCGCCGAGGTCGGACAGGCGCACCGTCAGCGGCCGGTCGATGCCGTCGAGCAGTGCCCGGCGCGCGGGCTCGTCCGCCGCGGCCCAGCGTTTCCTGAGCTCCGGGTCGCCCCAGCCGAGTTCGAAGATCTCCCGGCTGGTGGCGAACGGGCGCAGCAGCACCGGGTCGTGGTGCCCGGAGTCGGCCACCGCATCCTCCACGGCGGCCCTGCCCAGCCGGTCGAGGATCAGGTCGGCGGCCGTGTTGTCGCTCAGCACGATCATCTTGTGCGCCGTCTCGCGCACCGACACCCGGGTGCCGTCCGGGAGGTCCTGCATGTCACCGGTGGGCAGACTGCGCAGCCCGGCCCGTACGGTGATCTCGTCGTCCCAGGTCAGCTCGCCGCTGTCGATGGCGTGGGCGAGGGCGCGCATCACGTACAGCTTGTTGGTGGAGCCGGCCGGCATCGGCCGTTCGGCGGCCGAGGCGTGCAGGACGTCGTAGCCCTCGGGGGTCAGCCGTGCGGCGAGGGCGGACGTCTCGACGCCGGGGGTGCGCAGCGCCTCCTCCAGCGCGTCCCAGGTGGGTATCTCCGGTGTGACGACCTCGGGCTGGAGGGTGAACTGCTGGAGCAGGCCCTTGGAGTCGAGCGTCAGCGACAGCGTCTGGCGTCCCTCCCCCGCCCCGGCCAGCACCACCCATGCCTTGTGGGCGACGGGCTGGTAGGAGGCGACCGAGAACGGCCCCTTCGCCCGCCACCGGGCCAGCGTCGCCGCGAAGTCCGGCGCGAGCCGGGCGGCCAGCGCGGGTACCAGACGGCCGCCCAGGTCCACGTCCGTACCGGCGTCGGGCCCGGTCAGCAACTCCATCGCCCAGCGGGCCGCCTCGCCCCGCGGCGAGTCGTCGGCGGCGAGCGCCGCGAGCGCGGCGGACGGGACGGTACCGGCACCTTCGGTCATCATCGCTCCTTGTCGGCCGCCGTCCGGGCGGGATCCGTGCTGATGCACTCGCTCAGGGCCTGTACTCACAGGCGTTCAGTCCTCGTCGACGGTGATGGCCCCGCACGGGCACAGTTCGGCGCACAGCCGGGCCGACTCGTGGGACTCGGGCGGGGGTGTGGCGTCCAGCAGGACCACGGTTCCCGTGTCCGGGTCCTGGTCGAAGATCTCCGGTGCCGTGGCCGCGCAGCGGCCCATGGCACAGCAGGCGGCCGGGTCGACCACTACGGTCAGCCGGTGCACGGCGCTCACCAGGTCACGGGGAGCGCGCCGAGCCCGTAACTCGACACCTCGTGGCGGAAGTCCAGCTCCTCGAACGGCACGGCGAGCTTGGCGCCGGGCATCCAGCGCAGCACGGCCGCGAGGATCTCCTCCAGCTCGACCCGGGCCAGCCACTGACCCAGGCACTGGTGCATGCCGTGGCCGAAGGCGACGTGGCGGCGGGCGTCGCGGTGCGGGTCCAGCCGGTCCGGGTCGGGGAAGACCCCCTCGTCACGGTTGCCCGCCGACAGCGACAGCACCACGCCCTCGCCCGCCTTGATGAGCACGTCGTCGAGCTGTACGTCCTCGACGGCGGCGCGGGCCAGGCCGTTCTGCACGATGGAGTGGAAGCGGAGCAGCTCCTCGACCGCCTTGGGCATGAGGTCCGGGTCCTCGGTGAGCGCCTCGGCCAGGCCCGGGTCGGTGAGCAGGCTCAGCAGGCTGAGGCTGGCCTGGCTGGTGGTGGTGCCGTGGCCGGCCACCAGCAGCAGCCGGCACATCGGGACCAGTTCCTCGACGGTCAGGTTGCCCGGCCGCACCTGGTCAAGGACCAGCCGGCTGATCAGGTCCTCGCCGGGGTCCGCCAGCCGCTGCTCGACCAACTCGCGCAGATAGCCGTCCAGTTCGTCACGGGCGGCGGCGACCTGGTCGGGGGTGTAGCCGCGGTCGATGAGGACGGCGCTGCGGCTCTCGATGAACTCGCGGCGCTCGTCGCCCGCCCCGAAGAGCAGCGTGATGACGCGGGACGGCACCGGGATGGTCAGCCCGCCGACCAGATCGACCGGCCGCTCCCCGGCGACCAGCTTGGCGAGGAGGTCGTCTAGCAACTCCCGCACCGCCGGCCTGAGGGCCTCGGCGCGACGGGCCAGGAAGTCCCGGGTGAGCATCGAGCGCAGCCGGGAGTGGTCCGGGTCGTCCATGCGGATGAAGGACGCCGACGCCGGGTTGGCGCGCACCAGTTGGGAGGTGCGGGTCAGCATGGGGAAGCCGGGGGCGCTGGTGACCGCGGTGAAGCGGCGGTCACCCAGGACGGCCCGGACACCGGCGTGCGAGGTAACCAGCCACACATGGGCACCGTCCCACAGGGTCACCCGGCTCGCGGCCCTGCCGCCGCGCAACTCGGCGAGCTGTGGTGGAGGGTCCACGGGTGACACTCGGGTCATCGGGTACGCCGGTGCCGTCTGCTGCTCGTGAGGCGTCGCCTCGTTCATCATCCACCGCCCATCGCCGCACACGGATCACGCCATTCGTGCAGCCAATCTGCCGCAGGCCGGCGGGGCACGCCCGGGGCATCGGCGCTGCCCGCATAACCCGACGGAAACAGTCATAACCAGGGCCGCCGAAAGGAATTCAGCGGCAATGCGCCGACTGCTAGCTTCTTCTGGATTCTTCGAAAACAGCACGGCCCAACAGCACCGCCAACCACCGTACGAAGTGGGGAAATTGATGCCGTCCGCATTGCAGGGGAAAGTCGCGCTCGTCACGGGTGCGAGTTCGGGAATCGGCGAGGCCACGGCGCGGATGCTGGCCGCGGAGGGCGCCGCCGTGGCGATCGCGGCCCGCCGGGTCGAGCGGCTGCACGCGCTCCGGGACCAACTCACCGCCGCCGGGGCCGAGGTGCACGTCCTCGACCTGGACGTCACCGACGAGCAGGCCGTCCACGCGGCCGTGGCCTCCACCGTGGAGACCCTCGGCGGGCTCGACATCGTGGTCAACAACGCCGGGTTGATGCTGCTGGGGCCGGTGGAGGGCGCCGACACCTCCGACTGGACCCGGATGATCGACACCAATGTCCGCGGCCTGATGTACGTGACCCATGCGGCGCTGCCCCATCTGCTGCGCAGCCAGGGCGTCGTGGTGCAGATGTCGTCCATCGCGGGGCGGGTCGCGATGCGCGGAGCCGCCGTCTACAACGCGAGCAAGTTCGCCGTGAACGCGTTCAGCGAGGCGCTGCGCCAGGAGGTCACCGAGCGCGGGGTGCGGGTGGTGGTGATCGAGCCCGGCACGGTCGAGACGGAACTGCGCGAACACATCACCCACGCCCCGACGAAGGCCGCCATCGAGGAACGCGTCGCCAAGATCCGCCAGTTGCAGGCCGCCGACATCGCCGAGGCGGTGCGCTACGCGGTGACGGCCCCGCCGCACACGACGGTCGCCGAGATCTTCGTACGCCCCACCGACCAGGCCTGACCGGCCCCCCTCGGGACCGGGCGGCGCGCGCGTCCCCGCGTGCTCTCCGCCCGGTCTCCGGCGGCTCTCCCGACAGCGCACGAGGACGGCTCGAAGAGCGACCCGAAGAGCGGGCCTGCCTACGCTCGTTTCCGAACCGAATTGAAGAGCAGCTCAGGCAATTCAGCGGTACTGATCTTCACGGAAAAGGAAACCGAAATTGTCTCTCGGGTCGGAACTGACGTCGGTGGCCGTTCGGCCGGAAATTCACGCTCCGTTCAGCCGCCAAGACCTGTCATTACTGGACGCGGTGGGACAGTGCGGTGACCTGGGGGAGGTCGCCCGGCGGGCCGGGGCGCGGCACGCCGCCGTGGAGCGCCAACTCGACCGTCTGGACCGGGCCGTCGGGCTGCCGCTCACCCTGCGCAGCCGGCACACCGCCCGGCTGACCTCGGCGGGTTCGCGGCTGCTCGTCGCCGGGCGCCGCTTCTACCACCAGATCGACCTCGCCGCGCGCACCCATATCTTCGGCCACGGCTCCGAGGCGGTGGACGCCCCGGAGGTGCTGTCGATCGCCTCCACCGAACCGCTCCTCGAAGAGGTCGTCGAGGACGCCGCCGCCCTGCTGGGCCTGCTGCTGTCGGTCCGGCACGAGGCGCCGCACCGGGTCACCGGGCAGCTGGCCGGCTATCACGTGGACGCCATGTACACCTGGAGCCTGGACTCCCCGCGCCACTCCCTGGACCGGACGACCCGCACCTATGCCGTGCTCGACGACCCGCTGTGGGTGATCCTGCCGCGCGACCATCCGCTCGCGGGCCGGGAGACGGTGTCGCTGGCCGATCTGCGGGACGAGACCTGGGTGTCGGAGACCGGGCCCACCTCGGAGATCCTGGTGTCCCGGGTCTTCCAGACGGCGGGCCTGCCGTCGCCCACCCGGCTGCGCGTCACCGACGCCTCGGTCGCCCGGGGCATGCTGCGCCGGGGGGACGCGATAGGGCTGGGCTCCCCCACCCATCCGGCCGTCCTCGATCCCTCGCTGGTCCGCCGCTCCCTGGCGGAGCGCCCGCGCCGCACCACGAGCCTGCTCGTCGACCCCACGATCGTGCCCCGGGCGGTGGCCCGGCGGCTGGCCGCGCTGATCGCCGACCGGCATCTGCGGCGCTTCGCCGAGCAGCACCGGGACCTGCTGCACGAGTCCTGGTGGGCGAACTGGTACGTGGAGCACGCCGAGCGGCTCGCCGACGACGCACCGGACCCGGCCCCGGCTCCGGTGCCGGCCGAGACCCGCAAGCTGGACGTGGCGGACCTGCATCTGCTGCAGGCGGTGGCCCGGCACGGCAGCATCAACCGCGCCGCCGCCGTGCTGTGCATCAGCCAGTCCGCACTCACCCGCCGGATCCACCGCCTGGAGCAGTCCCTCGGCGCCCATCTGCTGCTGCGCAGCCCCCGGGGCACCGAACTGACCGGCCCCACCCGCCGTTTCCTGCACCAACTCGCCCGCTACGAGGCCGAGTTCCGCGACTCGGCCGCCGCCTGCCGCACCGTCGACCACCCCCTCCCGCCGGAGCACTGGCCGACTCGGCACGTGACTCCGGCGGGGCTGTCGGGGGAGGCGGGGTGAACGGACCCGGCGCCCAGAGCCTGTGAAGAAACCCCCGTCGTCCGCCCGAAGGGCGGGCGCTGCGGCGTCGTGGGGGCACCTCCTGCCCGAGCCGTGCGAAGCGCGGTTCGAGGGTGGGGGAGCGTGCGATCGCAAGGCGCCGGAGCGCCCTCGATGGGGGTGCCCCCGCGCGAGCCGTGCGAAGCGCGGTTCGAGCGTGGGGGAGGAACCACGTGGGCGTTTCGGCAACGCCGCTGGGGTCCCCCCTCCGGGGGAGTGCGTGCCAGACGCCGCAGCGCAGGCGGGGGTTTCTTCACAGGCTCTTACTTCGCGCCGAGGGCCACGTAGTCGTACATCCCGAAGGACCCGGTGACGTACACGTGGCGGGCGTCCGGGTGGCGGTACAGGAGGGAGCGGGGGTAGAGGTACGGCACGATCACCGCGTGGTCCATGGTGAGGCGGTCGATGCGGTGCCAGATCTCCGCGCGGCGTGCCGGGTCGGCGCAGGCGGCGCCCTCGTCGAGGAGGGCGTTGATCTCCGGGTCGTCGAGTTCGCCCATGTTCTGGTTGCCGCGCTCCTTGATCGCCCGGCCGTCGGTGATCTGCTGGAGGAAGCCGTAGCCGTCCGGGAAGTCGGCGCCCCAGCCGAACATGATGATGCCGATGCCGTGTTCGCGCAGGTACTCGGGGCAGCCGCCGTAGCGGTCGAAGTAGTCGCCGGAGGGGAAGTCCAGGACCTCCGCCTCGATACCGACCCGGGCGAGACCGGCCGACAGCGCCTCGGCGGCCCGGTACTCCTTGAGCCGGTCCTTGCGGGCGGCGATCTTCGTGCGGAAACCGTCGGGCATCCCGGCCGCCTTGAGTTCGGCGCGGGCCGCGGCCAGGTCGCCGGTGGCGTGCGGGCCGACCGGGTAGCGGTCGAAGGGCCGGTAGCCGTCGAGGGTCGGCGGCAGGATCGTGGTCGCGATGTCGCCGCCGACGGGGCCGCCGTACGCCTCCTGCATCGCGGCCTTGTCGGTGGCGAACTGCACGGCGCGCCGGCAGTGCACGTTGTCGAACGGCGCGATCCGGCTGGACAGGCAGTAGATCCAGGTGAAGCCGCTCAGCGGGTTGTCGGCGTTAGCGCGCAGCGCCGGGTCGGCGAGGATGCGCTCCTGGGTGGAGGGCTGCACCCCGAAGCCGGCCAGGTCGATGTGCGCCTCACCGTCCAGCAGCATCCGGTCCACCTCGTGCGGGTCCTTGCCGAGGTGGACCTCGATACGCCCGGCCCGGCGCACCCGCACCGGGTCGGTGGCCGGGTCCCAGTGCGGGTTGGGCTCCAGGACGGCCAGTTCGCCGCGGGTGTAGGAGGCGACCCGGTACGGTCCGGTCGCCACCGGCTTCAGCCGGTACCCGGCGCCGGTGTCCAGGCGGCGCGGCACCGGTGTCGTGCTCGGCATCGTCGCCAGCAGGTCGAGTCCGGCGAACGGCTCCTTCAGCCGGAAGACGAGGGTGCGCTCGTCGGGGGTCTCCAGGGTGATCGGGCCGTCCACGTCCGGCTCCCGCCACGGGCCGCCGTAGTCCGTGCCGAGCAGATGCCGGAAGTAGGTGGGGCCGGCGCCCAGTACGTCGGTGCCGTAGTTGCTGCGGGCGATCGCGTACTTGACGTCGCCGGAGGTGACGAGCGTGCCGTCCTCGTAGCGCAGCCCTTCACGCAGCCGGTACGTCCACACCCGGCCGCCCTCGGAGGACTCGCCGAGGGACTCGGCCAGGTCGGGCACGAGCTGCTGGCCCGCCTTGCCCGGGGCGGTGTCGAAGGTGACCAGGGTCCGGCCGATCAGCCGGAGGAAGTTCCAGGTGTAGGCGTAGTAGGTGTTGCCGGGATCGAGTGAGTCGAAGTCGTCCGTGCGGACGAGCCGGAGCGTGCCGCCCTCGGCGTCGGTGGAGCGGACCACACCCCGCACAGCGGCGTCGAAGTCCTCGTCCGTGCTCGTCGACCGAGTGGTCTCCATGGCCCTCCAGCCCTCGTCGCGTCGCGTTCCCTCACATCGTGCGGGGACGCTGCGCCGGACGAGGGCCGGAGCGGGGCGTGCGCATAGCCGGGGGCCGGTCGGTATAGCCGGGGCGGGGAGATGCCGGAGACCGCGAAGGGCCCTCCGCCCTTGCCCGCCGGAGGGCGCGCCGTGCCCGCCGCGCCGGCGGCTGATGTCACCTCGGTGCGTGCGGGCCTGCGGGCGCGCGGGCGGCCGCGAGGCGCCGGATCCGCCCTCGGCGGGGCCCCCGCGCGGAGAGCCGGGGGAACGCGTGCCGCACACCGAAGGGCGGACGGGGCCCGGTCACAGGTCTCAGGTCGTGTACTCCGAGTTGAGCCGCACGTAGCCCTCGGTGAGGTCGCAGCCGTAGACGGTGAAGGCACCCCGGTCGATGCCCAGGTCGATGCCGATGACGACCTCGTCGCCGCGCAGGTGCTCGGCGACGGCGGCGCGCAGGGTGTCCTCGTCGTGGTCGTCGCGGGCGGACGGCGGGTAGACCTCGACCTCGCCGAAGCGGACGGTGACCCGGTCCTGGTCGATGTCGGTGTCCTCGGAGCACTTGCCGATCGCCATGACGACCCGGCCCCAGTTGGGGTCGCTGCCGTGCACGGCGGTCTTCACCAGCGGGGAGTTGACGACCGTCTTGCCGACCCGCTTGGCCTGGGCGTCGTCACGGGCGCCGGTGACCTGCACCTCGATGACCTTGCTCGCGCCCTCGCCGTCGCCGGCGATGTCCTTGACCAGGGCCAGCGCGACGGTGTGCAGGGCGCGCTCGAACTCCTCCGGGTCGACGTCCCCGGCCATCCCGTTGGCGAACAGGGCGGCCGTGTCGCTGGTGGAGGTGTCGGTGTCGATGCTCACCGCGTTGAAGGTGCGGTCCATGACCCGGCGGAAGATCCGGTCCTGCTCGGCCGGGTCGAGCCGGGCGTCGGTGGCGAAGAACGTCAGCAGCGTCGCCATGTCCGGCTCCAGCATGCCGACCCCCTTGGCGATGCCCACGAGGGTCGCCTCGCCGACCCGCACCCGGACCTCCTTCGGCCGGGTGTCGGTCGTCATGATGGCGCGGGCCGCGCGGTCGAAGCCGCCGTCCGGGAACGGCAGGGCGAGCGTCTTGAGGTGGTCCCGGATGCTCTGCATCGGGTACTGACGGCCGATCACCCCGGTGGAGGCGATGAGGAGTTCGCCCTCGGGCACGCCGAGGGTGCGGGCGACGGACTCGCGGATCTCGCGCGCGTTGGCCTCGCCCTCCGCCCCGGTGGCGACGTTCGCGTTGCGGGCCAGCACCACCACGCCGCGGGCCCGGCCGTCGGCGCTCGCGTCCCGGCACAGCCGCACGCTCGGTCCGGCGAACCGGGAGCGGGTGTAGACCGCGCTCACGACCGCCGGGACCGTGGAGGCCAGCACGGTGAAGTCGTCGCGGCCGTCGTCGGCCAGTCCCACCGGCGCCGTGTGCACGACGAAGCCCTGCGGGGCGGCCTGCGGTGCGGTGTCGGACATGTCAGCGTCTCCTGTCGCAAGGGATCATGAACTACATCTTTGCCTGCATCTGTTCCTGCATCTTTTCCAATGAGTCAGCATATTCATGCGCAACGGCCGTCGCCCCCCACCGAGACCGGTGGAGGGCGACGCCCCTGTCGCTACGGCGTTCCTAGCGACGCGGCGAGAACGAGACGACGTCGCCCGCCCGCTCACCGCCGGACAGCTGGCCGTTGCGGTCGGTGCGGATGTACACCCGGTGCAGCCAGCGGTCCTTGCCGTCCCAGCGCGGGCTGAACGGCGTACGGGCGTGCGTCGTACGGAAGTTGTCGATGATCAGCACATCGCCGGGGATGAGCTTGACGCCCACGGTCACGTCGTCCAGAGCCTTGGACAGGGCGGCGACCGCCTCCTTGTCCTCCGGGTCCTCGGGCGCCAGCAGCTCGCGGTCGTAGCCCAGGTACGGGTCCTGCGGATCGCCGTACAGCGGCTTGACGTTGGCGATGGCGCCCGGGTCCTCCACGCCGCCGCGGAAGGCCACGTCGACACAGCAGGGCATCGGGCGGTCGAACAGCCGTGCCCGCGTCTCCTCGTCGAGCAGCGGCAGCGCCTTGCGGACCGACCCGACGAGGGTCTCGGCCTTGCGCTCGTGGTCGGCGCGGGAGCAGGCCAGCATGACGTAGTTCGGCTGGAGGACGTGGTACGCCATCTCCGTGTGGAACTCCAGCAGGGTCTCGGAGGTCTCCGAGGAGAGGTAGTGCGCGCCCGGCGACGGATACACGTCGTGGTAGACGGTGCCCGAGCGCAGCTCCTGGTACCCCGTGTGCAGCCCGAGCCGCCGTCCGGCCAGCGCGAGCATCGCCTCCATCACCAGGCGCCGGCGGTCCTCCGGGGCCGGGGTGGAGGTGGGCGTGACGGGCAGCTCGTCATCGTCGACGGGCAGCCCGCGCAGCAGCAGATAGCCGTCCTCGCTGCCCTTGGCGTTGAAGGTGTCGAGGGCGGCGGCCAGTCCCTCCGGCAGCCGGTCGGCCAGCTCCTTCGCCTGCTGGAGAAAGCCGTACAGGTCCGCGCGCGGCACGTCCGGCAGCTCGGCGGCGAGCGCGAGGAGCGGCTCGCGGTACGGGGTGCAGTCAACTATCGGAGAAGCCATGACGCGATGTCTCCTTCACATCTGGTGTGGTGGGCGCGTTCACATCTGGGTGTGATGGGCGCGGGCGTACTGGTAGAGCAGTTCGGCCCCGATCTCCGTGGCCAGGACCGAGGTGATCCCGCCGTGGTCGTACAGCGGAGACACCTCCATCACGTCGAAGCCGACCGGCTTGAGGTCCCCGACGCAGCGCAGCAGGGCGAGGACCTCGCGCGAGCTGAGCCCGCCCGGGGCGGGGGTGCCGGTGCCGGGGGCGAAGGCCGGGTCGACCACGTCGACGTCGACCGACACATAGACCGGCCGGCGGCCGATCCGCTCCCGGATGAGGTCGGCGGCCCCGCGTACGCCGAGCTCCCCGAACTCGTCGGCGGTGACCACGCGTACGCCGTGGCCGCGGGCGTAGTCGAGCGAGTCGGGCTTCGGGTTGTGGCCGCGGATGCCGAGCTGGACCATCGCGGTGGGGTCGATGAGCTTCTCGTCGATCCCGTGCCGGAAGGGCGTGCCGTGGTGGTAACGGCCGCCGTAGAACGCCGGGTTGGTGTCCGAGTGGGCGTCCAGGTGCAGTACGGCGACCGGGCCGTGCTGCTCCGCGACCGCGCGCAGGGCGGCCACGGTCAGCGAGTGGTCGCCGCCGAGCATCAGGAAGGCGGCGTTGGCCTTCAGCAGGGTGCCCAGGTGCCGCTGCGCCGTCTCGATCGCGATGTTCATGTCGAACGGGGTGAGGTCCATGTCCCCCGCGTCGACACAGTTGATCAGGTCGAAGGCGCCGGGCCCGCGGTCGATGCCGACGCCGTGGATGAGGCCGGACTCGTTGCGGATGGCGCGCGGGCCGAACCGCGCGCCGGGCCGGTAGCTGGTGCCCCCGTCGTACGGGGCCCCGATGACGACGACGTCGTAGCCGCGGGGATCACGCTCGTGCGGCAGCCGCATGAACGTGGGTATCTGGGCGTAGCGGGGCGAAACGTGCGAGTCGATGCGCTCCACGGTTTCAGCTCCCCTCCTGGAGATGGGTGACGGTCGGGGCTGGGGCCTGGCGGGCGTGCGCGGTCCTGCCGCCTGTCGCGCTCATGCCGCCCCTCGCCCGAACCGGTCGGCCACCGACCGCACCACCTCGGCGGTGCTCACCTGCGAGGGGTGCCGGCCGGCCGCGACGGTCAGGGCGAACAGGTCGCGCACCACCTGCCGCTTGGCTTTGCCGACCGCCTCCGGCGCGACACCGTGCTCGGCGAGCAGCCCGGAGAACGACGACGTGGTGCCCGAGCCCTCGTGGACGCCGAGCTTGGGCCGCAGCACGGTCTCCTCGGGCAGCGCGTCGGCCAGCGCGGCACGCAGCACCCACTTGTCCCGGCCGTGCCGGCGCTTGAGCCCGGCCTCCAGCGGGACGAGCAGGTCGAGCACGTCCCGGTCCCAGTAGGGGTGGGTCGTCCAGTGGCCGGCGAGCGTGGACAGCACCGGGGTCATCTCGTTGAGGCCGTCGAAGGTCGCCATGTCATGGGCCACGGCGGTGTCCAGGTTCGGCAGCCGGTCCTCGCGGTGCATGCCCGCGAGCGGAATGTCCGCGCCGTACCCGGTGAGGATCCGGCGCGGCGGGCCGTCGAGCGCGCGGTAGAGCGCCACCAGCGGCAGCAGGTACTCGATGATGTCCGGGTCCACCGACTCCGACGCCCAGACCGCGTACGGCAGTTGGGCCAGCAGGTCGGCGGCGGGGACCGTGATCTCCCGGTGCCGGCTGCCCAGATGGTCGACGACCACCCGGGCCTGGGCGAACTCGTCGGAGGTGTCGGTGCCCATGGACACCGTCTCCAGTCCGCCGGCCGCCCGGTGCGCGCAGGCCGCGACGCCGGAGGAGTCGATGCCGCCGGACAGCACCACCAACGGCGTGGCGCCCGACGGCACCCGGGCCGCGACCGCCTCCTCCAGGGCCGCGCGGACGGCCGCCACGGCCTCGTCCTCCGGCATGATCCGCCGGGCCAGGGGCGGGGTCCAGGTGCGGTGGGCCTCCGCCGTGCCGGACTCCAGGTCGATGTCCAGCACCGCGCCGGCCGGCACCTGGTAGACGCCCGCCAGACCCGGCACCCGCCGGGCGTCGGCGAGCGGGAAGCCCCGCGGCGCGTCGTCCCCGGCGAGTGTCTTGGCCTCGGTGGACGCCCGGACCTCGCCCGGGCTCATCCGCACGTACAGCGGCACCGAACCGGCGTGGTCGGTGGCCAGCAGCACCCGGCGTCCGGTGCCGACGACGGCCGCGAAACGGCCGTTGACGAGCCGGAAGGCGTGCAGTCCGTAGCGCCGCAGCAGCCGCAGCAGCAGCTCCGCGTCGCCGTCCGGCCCGGCTCCCTCGGGCAGGACGGACCGCAGGGCGGCACGGTTGTAGAACTCGCCGGCGAGGATCACCGAGGTGTCCTCGTCGCGGGCCCGCGCGGCGTCCGGCGCGGTCCCGGGAGCGTGCACCAGCGTCGCGGCCAGGGTCTGGTCGCGCAGCGGGGCCTCGATGTGGGCGAGGCTGCCGCGGGTCGCGAAGACCACCTCGGGGACCGGGCTTCCGCCGGTGCGGGCGGAAGCCAGGAACCCGAAGGCAGCCGGGAAGTCAGCTGCCTCCATGGTCAGATGCTCAGGGCGGCGAAGCCACCCGGCTTGAAGTCGTAGCTGATGGGCACCTCGATCAGGAACGGGCGGCCGAGCTCGGCGCCCTTGCGCAGCGCCGCCAGCAGCTCCTGCCGGTCGGTCGCCCGGGTCGCGTCGACACCGTTGGCCTCGGCGAGGGCGACGAAGTCGACGCCGGTGAACTTCACCGCGGGGTCGTGGCTGCGGTGGTGACCCATGTTCTGGTACAGCTCGATCAGGCCGTTGGTGTCGTTGTTGACCACCACGGTCACGATCGGCAGGCCCAGCCGGGCGATGGTCTCCAGGTCGGCGCTGTTGGAGTGGAAGCCGCCGTCACCGGCGATGAGGAAGGTGGGCTGGCCGGGCCGGGCCAGCTGGGCGCCCATCGCGGCGGGGATGCCGTAGCCGAAGCTGGAGCAGCCGGCCGAGGTGAGGAAGCCGAACGGCTGGTCGGCGCGGGCGAACAGCACGCCGTAGTGCCGGAAGAAGCCGATGTCGGAGACGATCGTGCCCTCACCGGGTCCGGCGGCCTCCGCCATGACCGTGTTCATCGAGTCGATGACCTGGTGCACCCGCATGCCGTCCTCGTAGGCCTGCGGGTCCGTGAGGAACTCCGCGACGCGGGCGCGCAGCGGCTCGATGTCGTGCCGGTTCTTGGCCGCGAGCGAGGCCGTCGCCGCGTCCAGGTGCTCGACGAAGGCGAGCACGTCGGTGACGACGTCGACGTCGGGCCGGTACACGCGCGGGATCGGGTTCGCCGTGGGCGAGACCCGCACGGTCTTCTTCTCCATGCCCCGCTCCCACATGGAGGGCCGCAGGTCCTCGGCGTAGTCGTAGCCGACGGTGAGCACCAGGTCCACCGGGGCGAACAGGGTGTCCAGCGCGGGGAAGTCGAGGATGCCGTCCATGTAGCCGGTGACGGCGCCGTAGTTCAGCTCGTGGCCGTGCGGCAGGACGCCCTTGGCTATGTACGTCGTGATGACCGGGACGTTCAGCCGCTCGGCCAGCGCACGGATCGCGGGCACCGCGCCCGAGCGGATCGCGGCGGCACCGACCACCAGCACCGGGTGCTCGGCCTGCGTCAGCAGCTCAGCCGCCCGGTCGGCCTGAGCCTGCCAGCCGTCGGCGACCGCGCCGGTCGGCTTGGCCGGGGTGACGGCCGGCGGGTTCGGCACCGAGGTGTCGATGCCCTCGGAGGAGCCGAGCAGGTCGACGGGCAGCGAGATGAACGAGGGGCCCACCGGCTCGGTCATGGCCGCGCTCACGGCCGAGTCCACCAGGTCCGTGATCTCGTGGGGGCGCTGGAGCTCCACGGCGTACTTGGACATCGGCGCGATGATCGACACCGAGTCCAGGCACTGGTGGGTGTCGTTGGGGAAGATGTCGTGCGACTCCGACTGCGCCGCCAGCGCGATGACCGGGGAGCGGTCGAGCACGGACGTGGCGATGCCGGTGGAGAGGTTGGTCATGCCGGGGCCCAGGGTGGCCCAGCAGGCCTGCGGACGGCCGCTGATGCGCGCGAGGACATCCGCGGCGACACCGGCGGTGAACTCGTGCCGGGTCAGGACGAAGTCGATCCCCTCGACCTCGTCGAACAGGATCGAGGCGGCCTCTCGGCCGACCACGCCGAACACCTTCTCCACACCGTGCTCGCGCAGCCGGGACAGCAGGGCGTGCGCGGCGGTCGGCTTGTCGCTCGGGCCGGTCGATACACGGGACATGGGCGTCTCCTGACTCGGGCAGCTCTGGACGTATCTCGGCCACAGTGGCCGCGCTCCCTCTTCGCGCCCTCTCCCGGACATATCCGGGGATCGGGCGGAGAGAGAACGAAGAGCGACGACGGCCGAGAACCGATCTTCCGAGCGGGTGACGCAGCCACGGAATCGACCGAATCAAGCCAGTTAATTCGACAGGACCGATCACATCAGAAGGGCTTCGCGTATTGGCCCATTCCGATTCCGTTACGGAGTGTGACAGCCGGGGCGGCGCGCCCCTTGGACTTTCCGATGGTGCGATTGCATTCTTGTTTGTTTGCCGTTCCTTTGCCTGTAAATCGAGGTGATTCGTTCCACTTGTCCGCTCTCAGGCTTTCTTACATAAGTGGAGGTGTCCAGAACGTCACGTGCGAGGAGTGAAGAAAGAGCAACGACACATAACCTGGGGGCCATGACGCATTCCCGCACCCAAGGCGGCTATCCGCCGCCCCGCCGCCGCTCCACCGGCCGGACTGTCATAGCGACGTGTGCCGTACTGGCCGTGGTTGCGGGCGCCGGCTACTGGGGATACACCGCCTTGGCCGGCGGGTCGGGATCGGAAGACCCCCAGGTGGCGGAGGCGACGAAGGAGCTGGAGAGCTTCTTCACCGCCTGGGAGGCGGGCGATGCCCAGCGGGCCGGCACCTCGACGGACACCCCGGACAACGCCGAGTCGCTGATCAAGTCCGTGATGACGAACCTGGAGCCCTCCAGGACCGAAATCAAGGCGGGCACCGGCGACAAGAAAACGGAAGGAGAAGTCGAGGTTCCGTTTACCGTGAAGATGGCCCTCCCGGGCGCGGGCGAGTACTCATGGGACTCGAAGGCGAAGGTCATCGAGAAAGCCGGGAAGTGGAAGGTGGAGTTCCACACGGAGATGATTCACCCGGCGATGGTGCCGGGCCAGACTCTCGCCCTGGATTCCCGGGACCGCGCCGCGATCCTCGACGCGGACGGCGACGATCTCCAGTCCGCCTCCCTCGTCGGCATGGTGGACGAGAAGACCGGCAAAGGCATGTCCGGCCTCCAGGCGCGCTATGACAAACAGCTCTCCGGCGGCTCGGCCGCGACGAAATCCGTCGTGATCGTGGACCGGCAGTCCGGCCAGGTGGTGAAGAAACTCACCGGTACCGAAGCGGGCAAGGGCAAGCCGGTGCGCACGACCATCGACCCGAAGGTCCAGGAGGCCGCGGCAACGGCCCTGGAGGGCGTGAAGAAGAACGCGGCGATAGTCGCCATCGACCCCACCAACGGCAACATCCTGGCCGCCGCGAACATGCCCTCGGGCATGAACCGCGCGCTGGAGGGCCGTTATCCGCCCGGCTCGACCTTCAAGGTGGTGACCGCCGCCGCACTGCTGAAGCAGGGCATGTCACCGTCGGATCCCGCGAACTGCCCGAAGTTCGCCACCGTCGACGGCCAGAGCTTCGAGAACCAGGACCAGTTCGTACTCCCCGCCGGATCCACCTTCCGGGACAGCTTCGCCCACTCCTGCAACACCTTCTTCGTCAACTCCCGCGCCAAGCTGGGCGAGTCCACCCTCCACGACACCGCGGAGGCCTTCGGCATCGGCGGCACCTGGGACGTGGGCACGGTGACGTACGACGGCAGTGTCCCGGTCTCCACCAGCGACAACGACAAGGCGGCGTCCACCATCGGACAGGCCCGGGTCCAGGCCTCGCCCCTGGTGATGGCCTCGCTGGCGGCCACGGTGAAGGCGGGCGCCTTCAAGCAGCCCGTGCTGGTGCCCGACGCGGTGAAGAAGCGGTACGAGGCCCCGGCCAAGCTGGACTCGAACGTCTGGGAGTCGCTGCGCGCCATGATGCGCGCGACCGTGACCGACGGCGCCGGCCGGGCCCTGAAGGGCATCCCCGGCGAGCCGCACGCCAAGACCGGCACCGCCGAGTTCGGCACCGAGACACCGCCGCGCACACACGCTTGGATGATCGGCTACCAGCAGGACCAGAACCTCGCCTGGTCGGTCATGTTGGAGGACGGCGGCTCCGGCGGCTCGGACGCCGGCCCCGTGGCAGCGAAGTTCCTGAAGAACCTGACGGGGTGAGAGATGCCTTCTGACGTTCCGGACTGATCAGCGGTACGGGGGAACTTCCGCTGTGAGAATGCCGAAGTGAGGATGCCGACGAGCGCTGCCCGACGAACGGGCCGGTCGTCCGGTACGACGGCCACCGGCCGCGCACGGCCCCACTTCGGCGGCGACTGTGCCCCCATGTCCGACGGCGGTTCCACGACCGCCGTCTCATCCGACTTCCGTCGCCGGACCCTGCGCCATCGCCAGGGCTCCCGCATGAAGTGACAGGCGCGACAGCACCAGCAGTTGCCACCGGAGCCGCACCCGGGCCCGCACCACTCCCGCGGGTGAGGGTGGGGTCCAAGGACAGTAGGGGGAATCCGTCATGAGCACCTGGAACGACGTCACGATCAGACTGCTCGGCCCGTTGGCCCTGGTCAAGGAAGCCGAGTCGATACCCATACCGGGGCAGCGCCAGCGGCGCTTCCTCACCTCCCTGGCCCTACAGATCGGACACGTCATCTCCAAGGAGAGGATCAGCGAGGACTCCTGGGACGGGGAGCCGCCGCTGACCGTGTCGAGCCAGCTGCAGACTTCCGCCTGGATGATCCGCAGGGTCCTGGAGCAGGCGGGACTGCCCCGCGACACCCTCGGCTCGCACGACGGCGGCTACGAGCTGCGGGTGCCGCCGCAGTCCGTCGACCTGTTCGTCTTCCGGGACGGCGTCCGCAAGGCCCGCGACGAGTACGCCCTCGGCAAGCACCGGGAGGCCTCCGACCGGCTCAACACCGCGCTCGCCCTGTGGAAGGGGCCGGCCTTCGTCGACGTCACCTCCAGCCGGCTGCGGCTGAAGGCGGAGGCGCTGGAGGAGGAGCGGAACACCGCGGTCGAACTGCGCGCCCTGATCGACATCGGGCTCGGCCACTACACCGAGGCGATCAGCCGGCTGTCCGAACTGGTCGGCCACGCCCCGCTGCGCGAGGACCTCTACACCAGCCTCATGAAGGCGTACTACGCCGAGGGCCGCCAGGCCGACGCGATCCAGGTCTACCACCAGGCGAAGAAGATCCTGCGCGAGCAGATCGGCATCAACCCCGGCGCCCGGATGACCAACGTGCTGCAGGCCATACTGCGCCAGGACGAAAGGCTGCTGCAGGTGGGTCAGCCCGAGCGGCGCTGAACGACGCCGAGTGCGCCGCTGACTCAAAAACACCACCAGCACCGCCACCTACCGTAAGGTCGCCATCGCTCAAGGTAGTCGCAGTGGCGGCAAGTACGGCAAGTGCGGGTGGGTGGAACATGACCGGGCGACGTACGGTCCTCAAAGGCGTTCTCGCGGCATCGGGTGCGGCTGCCGAACCCGGAGTCCTCGCCGCGAGACCCCTGGCCGGACGCGCAGGGCCGTACACCACCCCGGTGCAGCTGCGCTGGCTCGGCGTCGCCGGCTGGGAGATCGTCATCGGCGGCGACCGCAGCATCCTCTTCGACCCCTACCTGAGCCGGATGCCGTGCCGGGACCGCGGCGGCATGCTCGACCCGACGCTGCCGCTGCGGCCCGACCCGGCCATGGTGGAACGGGTGGCGGCACAACACCTCGCCGCCGCACCCGAGTTGGTGCTTCTCAGCCACGGCCACTTCGACCATGTGGCGGACGTGCCGCAGCTCGTGGCCCGTCCGGCGTGGCGGCAGGCCCGGATCCGGACCGTCTGCGACGAGACGGTCCGGTACCTGCTCACCGCCATGGGCGCACCCCGGTCCCGGATGGACGACGTCATCCAGGTCAGGGGCGGCGAGTACCTGCAGTTCGACGGCTACACGGTGGAGGTCTTCCGCAGCCTGCACAGCCAACTCGCCGACCACGGCTGCTTCGCCCCCGGCCGCAGGCTGACACCGCCTCGACGGCCGACAGTCCTCGGCGACTTGGTGGAGGGAGAAACCCTCGCCTACCTGGTCTCAGTGGACGACGGCCCGTCCGTCCTGCTGATGGGCGCGAGCAACTTCGTGGAACGCGAACTGGCCGGCATCCGCCCCGACGTCGTACTGGTCCCCATGAGTTCACACGGGGCGGTCCACCGCTACGTCGAGCGCCTGCTCACAGCAGTGGGCAACCCGCCCCTCCTCATCCCCACCCACCACGACGACCTGGACACCCCGCTCGTCGCGAACCCCGCCCGCCTGGCGGCCTCGGTCCAGCCGACGGCGGCCAAGGAGCTGTCGAGGGCGGCGGCGTCCGGCTCCCGCGTGCTCTCTCCCCGGCACCTGCGGCCGGTGGCCGTCACCACCGCACTGTCCTGACGCGTTGAAGCGGTGATGTGTCCGCCGCCGATGGCGCGGAGCGTTCCGAGATCCCCCGAAGAGCGAGGCCGGTGAGCATGGTCGTGCGTCCTGACGCGTCCCGACGGGACCACCTGACGGGACAGACGGAGAGGGGATGGACCAGATGAAGAAGGCATGGCGCTCCGCGCTCGCGCTGGCCGCGGTCACCGCGGCGACGGTCCTCGGTACGGCCGCCAACGCGGGAGCCGCGGACGAGGAGTTCAGCTTCACGGCCGAGAAGTACACCGCGGTCCAGTTCGGTATGTCGAGGGCCCAGATCCACGAGATGCTCGACGTCGGCAAGACCAAGCCCGGCGACGGGAAGGGCTGGTGCGAGGACGACGTCTCCATCCTGTGCATGACCGCGTCGGGCGACTACGTGCCGTACGGCAACTTCTGGTTCAACTCGGCCGACAAGCTGATCGGCAAGCGGCACGAGCTCCTGTTCACGCCGAAGACGCCGTCCATGACGCTGGCCAAGTACAACAGGGTGACGGTCGGCATGACCGAGGCGCAGGTCTGGTCGACCGTGTCCAAGGACTCGTGCGTCCTGCAGAGCGACTCGTACCCCAACTGGCCCGCGACGACCGGCCACAAGTACTACTACTACTGCACCGCCTCCACGGGCCTGTTCCCGCCGAACGCCCACTTCTACTTCGTCGACGGCAAGGTGACGGAGAAGTACCAGCGGGCGCTCACCTGACGGTCGGCTGAGGCAACCGGTCACGGTCGCGCCAGCGCACGCAGGCACAGCGACTCCACCGTCTCGACCACCTGAGCCGCGGTGCATCCCTCGGGCGGGTCGAGCAGGGCGCCGTGGAGCTGGGCCTCGATGCTCTGGACCAGCAGCAGCGCGGTGAGCCCCCGGTTCGGGCCGCCTACCGCCAGGCGGTGCAGATGGTGCTCCACCTCGGCGGCGATCCACTGCTGGACCTCGCGCAGCCGAGCGGCCGACTCGCGGGGCCGCGGAGCCCGGTCGTAGAGCAGACGTTGGAGTCCGGGCTCGGCCGTGTGCGCGTCGGCGACGGCGCGCACCACGGCCGAAACGGTCTGCGGCAGGGGCGGGTTGGTGCTACGCAGTTCCGACAGTGTCACGAGCAGGCGGGACGTGAGGCCCAGCATGTGCCGCTCGCCGAGGGCGTACAGCAGCGCGTCCTTGTCGGGGAAGTACTGGTACAGCGATCCGATCGACACACCTGCCCGCTCGGCGATGCGGTTCGTCGTCGCCCTGGCGTAGCCGTCACGCTCGAAAAGCTGAGCAGCCGCTTCCAGGATGGCGTCGTACGTCTCCTTGGACCGCTGCTGACGTGGGCGTTTACGGGGCAGTGGCATGGGTCGTCCCGAGGCGATGATGCGAGTTGTCAACAGTGACTATCGCTCACACCCTTGAAGGCATGTTCACCTTCGACATCGACCCCGCCGACCTGTTCGAGGAACGCGCCCGCCAGTTCGTGGCCTGGGGCATTCCGAAAGACGCCGTCGGGCATGCCCGGAGCGCGATCGACGACATGTGGGGCTCCGGCCGGGGCGGTTGGGTGGCGGTGTGGGGGCGTCTCGCGCGCCAGGCCGAACGGGACGGCAGATGGCTGCTCGCGGCCCAGCTGTGGGGAGCGGCGCGCTTCCCTGCGATGGCGACCGAGGAGCGGGTGGCGGCGTACGAGCGGCAGCGGGAGTGCTACGCGCGGGCAGCCGGGCGTTTTCCCGTGCGCTTCGAGCGTCGTGTGCTCGATGTTCCGGCGCCGGAGGGCGACCGGCCGGTCCCCGTGCACCTCATGGCCCGTCGCCGCGGGCGGCGGCGCGGCGTGCTGGTGCTGTCCGGTGGGGTCGATACCTGGAAGGTGGAGTTGCATCGGTTGGCCGTGGCGACGGCGCTGGCCACCGGCCTGCTCGTGGCCGTCGTCGACATGCCGGGCACGGGTGAGTCGACGCTGCCGCTGGCACCGGACGGCGACCGCGTGCTCGCCGGGCTGGTCGGCGTGGTGCGGGAGCGTTTTCCCGGCGAGCCGGTGGCCTACTTCGGGGTGAGCTTCGGTGGCCACTGGGCGGTCAAGCTGGCCGCTCAGGGCACCGTCGACGCGGCGGTCGACCTGGGAGGGCCCACCGGGGCCGGCGGCGAGGAGATCGACGTACTGGCCCTGCCCTACGGCATGGCGGGCATCGTGGGAAACGCCCTCGGCCTCACCGAGTTGCCCGACGCGGAAACCGCCACGTCCCTGCTGTCCGGCTTCTCCCTGCGTGGTCAGGGCGTGCTGGACCTGCCGGGCCGCACGCCGCTGCTCGCGATCAACGGTGCGCACGACCAGTTCATCCCACGCACGGACACCACCGGTCTGGCCACCCGGCCGAACACGACCGTCTGGCTGATCCGGGATGCCACCCATTGCGCGGCCGAGCGCATCCGACCGGTACTCGTGGGGACATGGGGCTGGCTGCTGGCACGAACGGGCGCACACCCACGCACCGAAGCCGTGCTCCAACTACCGGTGCGCCGCCGTCTCGACGTGTTCTGAGCGAACGCGGGGAACCCAGGCCAGGGCCAGGGCGCTGCCGACGGCGGTGAGCAGGAAGCCGAGGAGCAGACCGCCGAGGTTGGCGGTGACCAGGCTGACCAGGGACATGACGGCGGCCAGGACGCCGGAGAAGTAGCGCAGAGCCGGGTTGTGCCAGGTCGTCACACCGGCGACGACGAACAGGGCACCCAGCGCCCACGAGGCGGCACCCGCCGTACCGGTGAACCGCAGAAACCCGAGCCCCGCCCAGGACACACAGATCAGCTCCACCCCGCCGAGCCCCAGCAACAGCCCCGCCGCGAACGGGCGTCCGCGCCGCCACCCCCGCCACCTGGACCACCTGGACCGGTCGGGCCGGGCCGACCGGTCCGACCGAGCGGCGCCCCACCCGGTCCACCCGGGCCACCCGATCCGCCGACCCCGCCTGATCGCCGTAGTCACCGGCCCGCTCCCGGCTCGCAGCCGCCCTCGCTCCGGCGCAGGTCGATGACGACGCCGCGTGCCGTGATCGTCCCGGCCGTGAAGGCGTGCGGCTGAGTGGTGACCCCGGTGCCGCTGACCTTCGCGGCGCCCACCGTGAACAGGCCCGTGGGCCGCTCCAGGGACAGCCGCGGGGTGTCGAAGGTCGCGCCCGACAGCTTCACCGTGCCGGCCGTGGTCTTTCCCGCCTCCACGGTGAGGCCGGTGGCGGAGGCCCGTTCGATCCGTACGACGGCCGTCACCGCGCCGATGACCGGCAGTTGGGCGGTGGAGGTCACGCAGGCGTCCTCCACGGTGGCCCGCTCCAACCGTGTGGCCAGCGCGGGCAGCAGCCCGCCCCGCCCGGAGGCACCCGGCGAGGCCGACACCCCCGCCCCCGACACCCGCGCGGCATGCACCGTGACCGGCACCTCTCCCGCGAACGCAACGGACACGGCCCCCGCGGCGCTCCCGGCCAGCAGAGCGCAAGCACCGAGAAGCAGGGGCGCGAGAGCCACCACGAACCGCAGCCGACTGGTCCGCCCGGCGGGGTCGGGATGGCCGGGAGGACCAGGATGGCCGGGAGGACCGGGATGGCCGGGAGGACCGGGATGGCCGGGAGGACCGGGATGGCCGGGAGGACCGGGATGGCCGACCGGGATCGTCACGAGGACGCTCTTCTCTGTCACGCCCGTCCCAACGATCCCCACCAGGCCGAAGTACCGCCTAGCCCACCATCGGCTCATACGACCTGACGGCCGGCCCCGTCCAGGGGTACGGTCCAGGGCCGATCCGAACGACAGGCCCCAGCCGTCAGATGCTCGTGCTGTCAGAGACTCGTGCTGTCAGAGACTCGTGCCCGGGTCCTGCGGACGGATGCGGCCGCGCCAGGCGCCGGTGCCGCCGCCGCTCTCGACGTAGTCCTTGAACCGGCGCAGGTCCCCCTTCACCCGCCGGTCGATCACGCCCAGCGCGTCCGCGCCCTTCTCGGCGACGCCGGTCGGCTCGACGTCCATCGTGAGCTCCACCCGGGTGTGCGAGGCATCCAGCTGCTCGAAGCGGACCGAGCCGCGCTGCCGGGTCTCCCCGCCGATGGACCGCCAGGTGATCCGGTCGTCCGCCAGCTGGTCGACGATCTCCGTGTCGAACTCGCGCCGCACCCCACCGATGCTGGTGGTCCAGTGGTTGTGCCGGTCATCGAGCTGCCTGACCTCGTCGACGCCTTCCATGAAGTTCGGGAAGTCCTCGAACTGGGTCCACTGGTCGTAGGCCCGGCGGAGCGGGACGTCCACGTCGACCGTGTCCTTGACCGTGCTCATCGATACCTCCTGGTCAGTTGTTCGCCGTGCTGGTGCGAGGCGCCGGGTACCCGGGAAACCCGACGTGAAAGACCGCGCCGTTTCCGCGCAACGGCCCGGGGAACCCGGTCGGCACGTCATCGGGAGCCGGGGTCGGCCATCCGCGGATCCCGCTCCCCGGGAATCAGAGAGAAGTTGAAGCGTCGTGACCGCGCGCCCCGCCAAGAGAAACGTCCTGAAGGTTTCCAGGACCGGTTGGTCGAAGTCCCGCACCCTGCCCGGAAAGCCGATCCGTACGTGTGTCGCCGCCGTGGCGGACAGCGGTTCTCCGCCCTCGGCCCACATCGGCGCCGACGGGAACATCGTGCGGGGCGAGGACTGACCGGCCGGGAACCGACCGGCTGAGGATGACCGCCCATGACAGTCGAGGCCCGCCCCGCCGCGTCCCGGCTCCGCTGCTGGGTCGCCCCGGGCGTCTACCCGCCGCAGACCGACACCCGGCTGCTGGGGCGGGCGATGCGGCGCGAGGGGGTCACGGCGGAGACGGACGTGCTGGACCTGGGGACCGGAAGCGGCGTCCTCGCGGTGGAGGCGGCCCGCCTCGGCGGACACGTCACCGCCGTCGACATCTCGTGGCGGGCGGTCGCGACCGCCCGGCTGAACGCCCTGCTCAACGGCCAGACTCTGCACGTACGCCACGGCGACCTGACGGCTGCCGTACCGGGCCGGCGCTTCGACCTGGTGATCGCCAACCCGCCCTACGTGCCCGCCCCCGAGCCGCCCCGGGGCCACGCCCGGGCCTGGGACGCCGGCCCCGACGGGCGCCTGCTGATCGACCGTATCTGCGACACCGCGCCGGCGTTCCTGCGGCCGACGGGAACCCTCCTGATCGTGCACTCGCACCTGTGCGGCATCGGCGAAACCCTGAGCCGCCTGGCGGAGGCCGGTCTGCGCGCCCGGATCGTCGACCGGACCCGGCTGCCCTTCGGCACTGTCCTGCGCTCCCGGCTCGCCTGGCTGCGCGCACAGGGGCTGACGGCCGACGGTACGACGGAGGAGCTGGTGGTGATCCGTGCCGAACCCGTCTGAACGCCCCCACCCGATGCCCCACCGCTCCCCGGTCCGGATCCGCGTCCAGCGCGACGGGCCCCTGCTCGTCGAGGGACCGGTCGAAGTGGTGGGCGAAGACGGCGAGGTGACGGTCTCGCGGCGCTTCACCGTGGCCGTCTGCACCTGCCGCCGAAGCCGTATCTTCCCGTGGTGCGACACCAGCCACCGGCGCCGCGAGAAGCGGCCCGGGGAAGGCGGGGCCGTATGAACCACTCCGGCTACATGAACCACTCCGGCCGTATGCACCACTCCCGACCCCGGCAGCAGCCGCGGCACCGGCCGCCGCCGTTGCCCGAGCCGCGCGGTGCGCTCTCCACCGCCGTGACGGCCCTGCTACGGCAGCGGTCGGCCCCCGTGAACCCTCCGTCCCCGGCACGCTGTTCGCCGTACGGCGAAGATCTCCACCTCGCCCTCTACGTCCTCTACGAGCTGCACTACCAGGGCTTCGAGGGCGTACCCGACGAGCTGGAGTGGGACAGCGGGCTGCTGGCCCTGCGCTCCGCGATCGAGGACCACTTCCTGGGCGCGCTGCGCGAGGACGTGCCGGTCGGCGGCCCCGACGACACGGCCCGGCGGGTGCTGGACCAGCTCCAGGTCGAACCGGCGGACGGCTCCGGCGGCGTCTCGCACTTCCTGCACGACGAAGGCGACCTCGACCAGCTGCGGGAGTACGTCGCGTTGCGCTCGCTGTACCACCTCAAGGAGGCGGACCCGCACGCCTGGGTCCTGCCCCGGCTGCGCGGGCGGGCCAAGGCGGCCATGGTTGCCGTGGAGTTCGACGAGTTCGGGGCGGGCCGGGCCGACGAGATCCACGCCCAGCTGTACGCCGACCTCATGGTGGATCTGGGGCTGGACCCGGCGTACGGACACTACGTCGACGCGGCGCCCGGCGAGATGCTGGCCACCGTCAACCTGATGTCCCTGCTCGGTCTGCACCGTGCGCTGCGCGCGGCGCTCGTCGGGCACTTCGCCGCCGTGGAGGTGACCTCCTCCCCCGCCTCGCGCCGCCTGGCCGAGGCGCTGCGCCGGGTGGGGGCGGGTCCGGCGGCCGTACGGTTCTACGCCGAGCACGTGGAGGCGGACGCGGTGCACGAGCAGGTCGTACGGCACGACGTGGTCGGCGGGCTCCTGGCGGACGAACCGCGGCTGGAGGCCGACGTGGTCTTCGGGATCCGCGCGACCGGCCACCTGGAGGACCGGCTGGCGGCGAGGCTCCTCGGCGCCTGGCGCGAGGGCGGCACGGCACTGCGCCCCGGAGGGCCGACGGCATCCGGAATCCGTCCCTCGGCACCGCCCTCACCTGCGCGTTCCGTCCCCGACGTATCGAACGCCCCGCGAGAGGTACACCGGGGCCGGTGAGAATCAGCGTGCGCCGGCGTTCGCGCCCGCCGTGGTGCGTGACGCGCCCGACCGGGCGGACGTCCTGCGGGCCGTGCACAGCCGCAGCGGACTGCGCCTGCGTGTGCTGCCGGGCGAGGCGGAGGCCCGGCTGACCTCACTGGGCGCCCGGCGCTGGATGGGCTGGCGGCCCGGCCCGGCCTGTCGTGTCACGGCCCGACCTGTCGCGTCACGGCCCGCATGCCGACCATGGCGTGGGGCACCCGGCCGCCATGATTGCAAACCACGCCGAGGCCCCTGTTCTGGAGGCGCTCGCCCGGTATCAGAACGTGGACGAGCTGGGATTCACGCCCCCGGGCCACAAACACGCGCGCGGAGCGGACCCACGCGCCCGCGCGGTCCTGGGCGATGCCGTTATCCACAAGATGGGCAGCGGCCTGGAGCAGGGCTCGGTGTTCCACCTCCAGGGCGACCTCATCGACCCCGCCGAACTGGCCTCACGGGCCGACCTCCTCGGCACGACCAGCCCCAACACCCTGCTCTACGCGGGTATCGACGCCTGGCGTCGGCAGATGGTCCAGCATGGCCGTGAACTCATCGGCGGTGCACTGGAGTTGGCTGCGCACACCCGCGCCGCGATCGAGGAGATCGACGGCTTCCACGTCGACGACACGAAGGACTACTGCGGCCCGGGCCTCGCGCCGCCGACTTCGACCCGCTCCCGCTCGTCATGGACATCTGCGACCTCGGAACCACCGGCTACCGGGCTGCCGACTGGCTGCGGACCCACCATCACATCGACGCCCACCTCTTCGACCACCGGCGCATCAGCGCGCAGCTCACCCACGCCGACGACGAGCGCACCACGGCGCGCCTGCTCACGGCGCTGCGCGAGCTGGCCGACCACGCCGACCGCGCCGCCGACCTGCGAGACGCCCCTCAAGTCGCCGTCCCCACCCCGGCCGGCCTCCACCCGAGACCGGGGCCCCGGCCGCTCCCCGGCCGGGGCCCGGCCCGCCTTGCCCTGTCCCTACTTCTGTCCCTTGGTCCGGGCCCGTAGGCAGCGCCGCAGCTCCTCGGCATACGGCGCGACGACGCCCAGCCCGATCACCCCGGCGAGCCCCGCGAGATACGCCGCCGGCAGCGGACGTTCCTTGGGCAGCAGACGCCAGTCCTGGGGCCGCGGTCCGCCGCGCAGCGTCGAGCGGACCTCGTCGGGGTGCAGACAGGCGGTGAACGCCAGAGCGGTGAGCGGCAGTACTTCGAGGAAGCTGTGAATGTGCTGCTCGACCGGCCGGATCTCCCGCTCGCCGGTCGCCAGCGACACGTCGTACAGCGCGGTGGCACCGTGTGCCACGGCAGCAGCGCCCATCGTGGTGAGCACGAGGGGATTCACGCGGGCGAGCAGCCCGATCACGACCGGCACCCCGGCCTCGGTCATCATCACGGCGTGCACCGCGGACTCCTTGGTCCCGCTGGTCCGCTCGATGCCGGTCCGCCGGTGCATCCACCAGTCCGCGAGCCCGGGCACCACCCACAGCGGGAGAACCCCGAGCAGCAGGAACCGTCGGGCTGCGGCCTCGACGTCGGTGGGATGCGGCCCGGCCCCCAGCGGATCGGCCCGCCGCCCCTGTCGCCTGCCCTTCCGGGACAGAAACCGCACCGCTCCCATGGACACCTCCTGTGTACGCCCTCTGCGGGATCTTCACCGGTCGCCGCCCCGGGTACCCGGCGATGCCGCCCCGGAACCGCCACCGCGAGGGCGTGCAGCCGGCCGGGGACGGCGACCGGGCTGGATCGCCGTCCCCTGTGCCGCCGTTGGTTCAGAGGATCCTGATCTTGTCCATGCGGACCCCACCGGGGTGGTTCGGGAAGGTGTAGACGGTGTTCTTGCCGATCGGCGTGGCGGGCTGCCACTTTCCGTCCCCGTACCACTGGACGCGGTTGTTGCCGGTCTCGATCCGTTCAAGCCACATGTGGGCACCCGACATGTCCACCGTTCCGGCGTTGGCGAGACACCAGTCGTAGGCGCCGTCGGAGTCCGTCGTGTCGACTCGGATCTTCAGGAAGTCGGTACGGCCGCACGGCACCGTATTGATCGCGAACGCCTCTGTCGCGCTGACGACGGTAAGTGAGGCCGCCAGCGCGAAGGTCGTCGTCGCGGCCAGGACGGCCCGTTTGGCGATGTGCTTCATGGAGTTCTCCACCTTCACAGCAGAAGTCGAATGGGTCGACTCCTATACGCCCGAGCCGTGAAGCAGGTTGCACCGCCGCGGCAGAATTCCCGATCACGTCCTTCCCGGGGCCTTCACAGCTGCACTCATCCCTTCGGCCAGAGACCGTCGTGCCCTCCTCGGCCTTTCGGTCGATCCGCCGGGCACCGTCCGGCACCTAGGCTGCACTGCGTACCCCTGGTCACGTCCATGGCCGACAGCCTTACGGGGAAAGCCCGTTCACCCGAGCGAATTCGAAGGATCAGCGAAACATGTCGTTGAAGAACAGTCGTCTCAGGCTCGCCTCCGTGGCCCTCGTCGTGGCCCTGTCCGGTCTGGCCATGGCGGGACCGGCCATGGCGGCCACGCAGCCCACCGGAGCGAGCAGGTCCACGGCGGCCACGCAGCAGCAGGCGCCCGCCGCACCCACCGGCTTCGTGGGCCTGCCCACGAGCCGGCTCCCGGCCGACGCACAGCAGCACGAGTTCACGGTCACCTACCGCAACGGCTCGGCGGCGGACCGCACGGTCGCTCCCCAGCTCATGGTCCAGTCCCCGGACGCCGGGCCGTTCCTGGCCCCGTCGGACATCAGGCTGGAGCGGCGCACCGCGCACGGCTGCTGGGAGGACGTCCAGGTCGGCGCCCAGACCGGCACGCTGTTCACCGACCTCACGACCGCGCAGCGCACGGTGCGCGCGGGCGAGACCCTCACCCAGGTCTACCGGCTCACGGTGGTCGACCCGGAGGCCAAGGGCACGGTGACGCCGCGAGTGGCGCTCTACGGCTGAGCCCGTCCTGCCCCGTCCTGCCCCGTCCGGTCAGTCGATGCCCCGCCCCGCCCTGAAGCGATCGGCCGCCGCCGTGAGGTCCACGATCGGGGCGGGGTAGTCCAGTCCCGCACGGGCGGCCCGGTCGAGGTGCGGGAGCCGGTGGAGGGTCCCGGTGTCCAGGTGCCGGAGTTCGGGCAGCCAGCGCCGTACGTACGCCCCCTCGGGGTCGAACCGGCGTGCCTGGACAAGGGGGTTGAGGAGCCGGTTGGGGCGGGTGTCCGTGCCGGTTCCGGCGACCCACTGCCAGTTGAGCTGGTTGTCGGCGACGTCGCCGTCGACGAGCAGGTCCAGGAAGTGACGGGCGCCCACCCGCCAGTCCACGTACAGCGTCTTGGTCAGGAAACTCGCCGCGAGCATCCGGACCCGGTTCGGCATCCAGCCCTCGTGGCGCAACTGCCGCATGGCCGCGTCCACGACGGGGTAGCCCGTACGGCCCTCCTGCCACGCCTCGACGTCCCTCGGGGCGCGGCGCCAACGGTCGTGCCGGGGGCGGTAGTCGTGGTCGGCCGCGTCGGGGCGGGCCGCCAGGACCTGGTGGTGGAAGTCCCGCCAGGCGAGCTGACGGACGAACGCCCGCGCGCCGGGGTCGTCCAAGGCGCCGGCCCGGTCGAGGAGTTCGGTGGGTGAGAGACAGCCGAAGTGCAGGTAGGGGGAGAGCCGGGAGGTCGCGTCGGCTGACAGGTCGTCGTGCCGGTCGTCGTATGCGGACAGGGGGCCGGACAGCCATGTCCGCAGCCTGCGACGGGCCTCGGACTCGCCTCCGGCGGGCAGACCGGGGGACGTGGAGCCCGAGGCGAGGAGCGCCGTGCGGGACAGGCCGGCCGAGGTTACGTCGTCCGGCACCCGTACCGCGTCCGGTGCCGGCAGGACCTCGCGCCCGGAGAAGCTCTCCCAGCGGCGGAAGTACGGGGTGAACACGGCGAAATGGTCCTTGTCCTTGCCCGCGGGGGTCAGCGCCCCGGGCGGTACGACCGTCAACGAGGCTTCGTGGACGCGCAGTTGGCGCCGTTCCCCGGCCAACTCCGCGCGCAACCGGTCCTCCCGCCGTGCCGCGTAACGGCTCACCCCGCCCGCGATGTGCACGGCGCCGGCCCCGGCCTCGGCGGCCACCCGGCAGGTCTCCTCGACCACGTCACCGACCCGCACCACCAGCCGCCCGCCCCGGTCGCGCAGGGCCGCGTCGAGGTCGGCCAGGCTGTCGGCGAGGAACGCCGCGCGGTTGGGTACGGCGAATCCGGTGCGGCGGATGCCGGTGTCGACGACGAAGAGCGGGACCACGCGCTCCGCGTCCCGCACGGCGGCGTGGAGGACCGGGTTGTCGTGCAGCCGCAGATCGGCGGTGAACAGGGCGACGGAGACACGCACGGGTCCCATGCTCGGGGGCTGCAGCACGTGGACGTCCGATGACGTCGCGCAGGCCCTGGAGCAGTTCGAGGCCACCAAGCGGGCGGTGGACGAGTCGGGTGCGGCACCGCCGCTGGAGCCCGAGGTCGTGGACGCCGTCATGGAGTGCCTCGGCTGGATGCGGGCGGCGGCGGAGCGGCCGGGGTTCGGGGTCATCGGCTTCCGCAGCTGAGCGGGCGCCGTGCGCCGCGGCGGGGGTCCGGGCGCCCGGGCGTTCACGGGCTGTGTCCCTCGCGCTGATCGCGTTCCCTCCGCCAGGGCGGCGGCCACTGGTCGAGGGGCTCCTCGGGGGCGAGCTGGGACAGTGCCTCGGTCAGTCCCTCGCAGACCCGCTCGATCTCCCGGAGGGTCTGGTTGCGTTCGGTGATGACCGCCGAGAGCACCAGGGCGGTCAGGGACACGGTGCCGTTGAAGGCCTGGAGGATCACCATCTGAGCGAGGAGATCGTGGTCGTCGAAGGGGCCCACCCCCTGGGCTCCCGCGTGGATGGTGATCACGGAGGTGATCAGTACGCAGGGCGCGGCGCCGGCCAGCTGGAAGCGGAAGGCCGCCCAGATCAGGAAGGGAACGACGAGGAAGAGCAGGTCGACCGGGCTGTGGGTGGCCACGACGGAGACCGCCACGGTGCCGCCCAGCAGGGCCACGGCCTCCGCCCAGCGCAGGGCGGGTACACCCCGCGGCCACCGGGCCTCGCGTGCGACCAGCAGGAGCGGCGCGACGACCAGGACGCCCATCGCGTCGCCGGTCCACCACACCGACCAGGTCGGCCAGAAGTCGTCGCCCTCCAGGGCGCCGGAGGCGACCAGCGCCCCCGTGCCCACCGAAGCGCTGATCACCATCCCGCCGAGGGCCCCGAGGAACACCAGCGCCAGGGCGTCCTGGAGGCGGTCCAGGGCGATACGGAAGCCCACCCGGCGCAGCAGCAGATATGCGAACACCGGCGCGAGCGTGTTGCCGACGGTGATGGCGAGGACCGGGAAGGCCGACGGGCCGAGCGTCACGTTCACCACGAACGCGCCGAGCGCGACGGCGGGCCACATCCGCAGGCCCCAGAGCAGCAGCACGACGAGGGCGATGCCGGTGGGTGGCCAGAACGGCGTGACCTGGCCCCGCACCAGCTCCTGCTGGAGCCCGAGCTTGGCGCTGAGGTAGTAGGCGGCCACGACGCCGACCAGCCGCACGCCGTCGACGGCGTACCGGCGGCTCCGCGCACCGTGTGCCGTGTCGGTCGACGTCCGCACCTGCCCCGGCAGCCGGGGCGAGCCGCTCATGCCGTCACCCCTCGTCCTGCCGCGCCCGCCGTTCCCGAAGCCTTCCGTACCGAAGGACGAGGACCGCGGCGTCGTCGCTGTGACCGGTGGAGTCCGCCACCTTGATGATCTTCGCGGCCAGTTCGTCCGGGTCGTCGCTGCAGGCACCGCCCGCCAGCGTGGCCACCCGGTCGAGGCCCTCGTCGATCGGATAGCTGGGGCCCTCCACCAACCCGTCGGTGACCAGCACGAACACGCCCACGTCGGTCAGCTTGCGGCTGGTCGACGGGTAGCTCTCGCCGGCCTGGATGCCGAGCGGCAGCCCGCCCTCGTTCAGCACGATGTCGCAGCGGCCGTCGGCCGCGGCCCAGACCGCGGGGACATGTCCGGCACGGGCGTCGGTGAGCTCGTTGGTGAGCGGGTCGAAACGCAGGAACGTGCACGTCACGAAGAGGCCGGAGGCCATGTCGACGAGCAGGTCGTTGGTCCGGCGGAGCACCTCCGCCGGGTCCGTGGTGGCGATCGCGACGGCCCGCAGGCAGGTGCGCACCTGCCCCATCAGCGCCGCCGCCTCGACGTCGTGCCCCTGCACATCCCCGATCGCGAACCCCACCGAGCCGTCCGGCATGACGAAGCCGTCGTACCAGTCGCCCCCGATGTCCAGCCCGGCCCGCGCGGGCGCGTACCGTCCCGCCGCGTGCAGACAGGGCAGGACCGGCAGCTCGGCGGCGAGGACCTGCCGCTGCAGGGCGGCGGCGAGCTCCACGCGGGCCTGCTGGAACTTGATCCGGTCCAGGATCCGCCCGGTCAGGTCGCCGAGCGTCTGGAGCAGGTCCCCTGAACCACCGGACGGGGTGGTGTGTCGGTGAGCCATGGCATCACACTCCGGCTTCCATCGGAGTTGCGCCATTTATCACGTTTTTACGTTACCCCCGTGCACGTCGGCACACGGCTCCGACAACGTCGGCACACGGCCCCGACAGGTCAGCGGGCCGGACTCGAACGGGCCCTGCCCGGGAACTTCGAAGGTGCGCGGGGAGTTGGCAGGACGATGCGCGGATTCGCGTTCGCGACCGGAACGACACGGGCTGAAGCCGAGGTGGCACGGATGGCGATGTGGGATCGGATCAAGGACCAGGCCAAGGGTCTGCAGCAGCAGGCCCAGGGCGCGCGGGGCGGCGGACACGGCGCGGGCGGACACGGCGTCGGCGGACACGGCCGGCCGGGTTCGGGGTCCTCCGGTGGTTCGAAGGCGCAGCTGGTGAGCGCGCTCAAGTCCCAGCTCACCTCGCTCAAGACAGAGCTGAAGAGCGGCGCCTACCGGGACGCCAGCATGGCCATGTGCGCCCTGGTCGCCGCCGCCGACGGTCATGTCGACCCGGCCGAGCGGCAGCATGTGGAGTCGCTGATCCTGAACAACGACGTCCTGCAGAACTTCCCCTCCGAGCAGCTGCGCCAGCGTTTCAACAAGCACGTCGACCAGCTGGCGTACAACTTCCAGCAGGGCAAGCACGACGTCCTCCAGGAGATCGCCAAGGCCGCGAAGAAGCCGACGGAGGCCAGGGCGGTCGTCCAGACCGGCTTCGTCGTCGCGGGCGCGGACGGATACGTCGCCCCGGCCGAGGAGCAGGTCCTGCGCGAGGCGTGCTCGGTACTCGGCCTGTCCCCGCAGGAGTTCGGCCTCTGAGCCGCACACACCACACCCGCCGCACGGTGTGACGTCCTTCCCGGCCGCTGCGCTGGATGAGTGCCGACTGTTGATCATGACGGGCGGCGCTCATCCGCAGACGTCCCAGTGAAGGAAGAGACCGCACCCGTGCGCATCAGACAGTTCGCAGAAAGAGCAGCGCTCTCCGCTGCCCTGAGCCTGGCGTTCCTCGGCCTCGGAACGGCCTCGGCCACCGCGGACACCAGCAGCCCGCTGCCGATCGGCTCCTACCGGGACATGGCCGTCGACGCGGCCCACCAACAGGTGTTCCTCAGTGACCCGTTCGGCGGCAGCGTCCTGGTGACCGACTACACCGGCCAGGTCGTGAAGCGGATCGACGGTGAGGCCGGTGCCTGGGGCGTCGCGCTGTCCGGCGACTCCAGGACGCTGTACGTGGCCCTCCGCGACGCCGGCGCCATCGCCGCGATCGACACCGCCACCCTGGAGGAGACCGCCCGCTACGACACCGGCACCGGCGCGGGCGCCTACGCGGGCCCGACCTCCCTGGAGCTGGCCGGCGGAAAGATCTGGTTCGGCTACAGCCTCGACACCTGGCACGGCGCCCTCGGCTCCCTGGACCTGAGCGGCGGGCAGCCCGTCGTCACCCGGGACCAGGGCCTCGACACCTTCCGCGGCTCGCCCCGGCTGGCCGCCACCCCGCTCCACCCGGACACCCTCGTCGCCGCCGAGTCCGACGGCAACGCCGCCGCGCTGGCGGTGTACGACGTGAGCGCCGGCCGGGCCGACGCCCAGGCCAGGCGCGTGGATCCGGGTCCGGACGGGTGCGCCAGCCTGCAGGACCTGGCACTGACGCCGGACGCCGAGCGCGTCGTCGTCGCGTGCGCCTCGCCGTACTACCACCAGGTGTTCCGCACCGCCGACCTCGCGGACGACGGCCGCTACACCACCAGCCACTACCCGAACGCGGTGGCCGTCGCCCCCGACGGCACGGTCGCGGCGGGCGTCGACGGCGCCGCCTCGCCCGACGTCCGCCTGTTCGCACAGGGCGCCGCCGCGGACTTCCACTCCTGGGACTTCCCGGCGCCGTCGCCGTACGCCACGACCACCCTTCAGTCGGGCGGCCTGGCCTGGACCCCGGACGCCACGCGCCTCTTCGCCGTCACCAAGGACAGCGACTCCTCGACCCTGACCCTGCGGGTCCTGAACCACCCGCAGGTCGCCACCACCGTCACCGTGCAGGCCCCCGCCTCCGCACCCCGGAACAAGCCGCTCACCCTCACCGGCAAGCTCGACGCACCCGTGGGCTTCGGCACGGGCGGCACCGTCGACATCTGGCGGCTCGACGACCCGGCCGCCGGTGAGGGCACGCTGATCGGCTCCGCGCCCGTCACCGCGGACGGCTCCTTCAGCTACACCGACCAGCCGAAGGCCAAGGGCGACGTCCAGTACACGGTCTCCTACGGCGGCGACGCACGGCACTCCTACGCGTACGGCACGGCCACGGTCCACCTGACCTCCGACTGAGCCCGCACCGCCGGCCGCCGCGCACCCCCGGCCGTCACGGCGTCGTGTCCTCCGCGGCGCCGTACGGCTGCAGGGGCAGTTCGGTGGTGACCTCGAATCCGCCCTCGGGACGGTGACCGGCGCACAGCTCACCGCCGACCGAGCGGGCGCGTTCGCGCATGCCCATGACGCCGAAGCCCTGGTTCTGCCCGAGCTCACAGGCGGCGGCAGCTCCGGCGGCGGGGACCGCGGGAGGCGCCGCCCCCTCGTTGCTGACGGTGATCATCAGACGCGAACCGGCGTACTCGAACCGGACGTGCGCGGCCTGGGTGGCGGCGTGCTTGGCGACGTTGGTGAGCGCCTCCTGGACGATCCGGAACGCGGTCAGGTCGACCCCCGGCGAGAGGGACTGCGGCTCCCCCTCGGTCGTGACCGTGACCTTGAGCCCGGCGGACGCGCACGCCGAGACCAGCTCCGGCAGCCGCGCCAGCCCGGGCGACGGCTCCAGCGGCGCGGAGTCCGGGTCGCCGTTCTGCCGCAGCAGCCCCAGCGTGGCCTTCAGTTCGCGCAGCGCGGAGGAGGTGGTGCCGGTGAGGTCGGTGAGGATCGTCTTGGTCTGCTCGGGACTGGTCAGCGCCAGGTGCGCGGCGGTGCCCGCCTGGGCGTTGGCCAGCGCCAGATGGTGGGCGACGACGTCGTGCAGCTCACGGGCGATCCGCATCCGCTCCTCGGTGACCCGCAGCCGCGCCTCCTCCTCCCGGGTGCGCTCCGCGTGCTCGGCGCGGGCCTGCACCGCCTGGACGTAGGCGCGTCGCAGCCGGGTCATCCGGCCGGCGGCCAGCGGCAGCAGCAGCCAGAAGAACGGGCCGATCGTCCTGAGCAGCAGCGACAGGTGATCCATGGTGTCGGAGATCCCTGAGGCGACGACGACCACCATCAGGGTCGAGATGCCGTAGACCCGGGTGGTCACGCGGTCGGTCAACGTGGCCAGCCAGTACAGCGCCGCCATGACGGGCGCCAGCAGCAGCGGGGTGAGCAGATACCCGAGCACGATCACGGTCGCCGTGCAGAGCGCGGTCACGACGACGGCGGCGCGCGGGTGGCTGCGGTGCTTCAGCAGGGCGAGGCAGGCCACGCCCGTGAGGACGGTGGCGGTCCGGTCCTGGTCCGGCGGGTCGGCGCCGGGCAGGGTGAGCATGCTGCCGAGGGTCGCGCAGCCCATCAGCGCCATCGCCAGCACCGCGTCGACGACGAGGCGGTGGCGGTCCGAGAAGTCCTCCAGGCGGTCCGCGTAGCGCCGCTCCGGGCTGCTGGTCATCGTGCTCTCCGGTCGGTGGGCTGGGTCCATGGTGGACGCCTCCGGGAAGGAACGGCGGACGGGACCGCCCGTGTCCTTCGTCACGGGCGGTCCCGGGGGTCCTGGGGGGCCTTGGGGTCCCGGGGGTCCCGGGGGTCCTTGGGGGCCGCGGTCCCGGCGGGGCCTCTGGTGCGGCCGATGCCGCGGCGGCACCACCACCGGCGACGGGGCGGTTGCAGGTCCCTGCCAGGTCCCTGTCCGCCGCGGTCGAGGCGGGACGGCCGGATCAGGTGCGTGCCACTTCCAGCCCGGCCGGGTCCGCCGGACCGGGCTCCGTCTCCATCTCCGCCTCCGCCCGTCGGGTGAGCGCCTCGCCCTCCACGTCCACGCGCGGCAGGATCCGGTCCAGCCACTTCGGCAGCCACCATGCCTTGTCGCCGAGCAGCGCGAGCACGGCGGGCACGATCGCCATCCGTACGACGAAGGCGTCGAGGAGGACGGCGGAGGCCAGCCCGAACCCGATCATCTTGATCATGGAGTCGCTCTCGCCGATGAACCCGGCGAACACCGCGATCATGATCATCGCGGCGGCCACGACCACGCGGGCGCTGTGCCGGAACCCGGAGACGACCGCCTGTCCGGGCCGCTCCCCGTGGACGTACGCCTCCCGCATCCGCGAGACGAGGAAGACCTCGTAGTCCATGGCCAGCCCGAAGACGATGCCCACCAGGAAGATCGGCGTCAGGCTCATGATCGGCCCGGTCTGCTCCACGCCCAGCAGTTCGGCGCCGTGCCCCTGCTGGAAGACCACGACCACGGCGCCGAGGGAGGCCAGCACCGAGAGCAGGAAGCCGAGGGCCGCCTTCAGTGGGACGAGCAGCGACCGGAACACCACCAGCAGCAGCACGATCGCGAGCCCGACCACGACGATCAGATACGGGACCAGCGCGGCCTGCACCTTGTCGGCGATGTCGATGTTCATCGCGGTGGTGCCGGTGACCTCGAAGGTGGCCCCGGTCCCGGCCTCGACGCCGTCGCGTTCGCCGCGGATGGTGGTCACCAGCTCCTTGGTCTTCTCGTCGGTCGGCGCGGTGGACGGCACGACGGAGAAGACGGCGGTGTCACCGGCGCCGTTGAAGCGGGCGGGGGACACGGACACGACCCCCTTCGTGCCACCGATCTCCTCGCTGATCGTCGTGACGGCACCCTTCGGATCCGCGTCCCCCTTGGCGTCCACGACGACGGTCAACGGCCCGTTGAAGCCCGGCCCGAACGCGTCGGCGAGCGCGTCGTAGGCCCGCCGCTCGGTGGTGGACGTCGCCTTGGCCTCGTCACCGGGCATGCCCAGCTGCAACTGCGTCATCGGCACGGCGAGCGCGCCGAGGCCGACGACGCCGAGGAGCAGCACGGGAAGGGGCCGCCGCAGCACGAACCGCGCCCACCGGGTGCCGCCGTTGTCGCCGCCGCTCTCTTCCATACGGCCGCGCTTGCGGGCCCGCCGCTCAAGCACGGCGTTGGGCCAGAAGCCGAGGAAGGCGGGCACCAGCGTGAGCGCGACGAGCACGGCGACGACGACCGCGCCGGCCGCGGCCAGCCCCATCTTGGTGAGCATCGGGATGCCGACGACCGCCAGCCCGGCCAGGGCGATGACGACGGTGAGCCCGGCGAACACGACCGCCGACCCGGCCGTACCGACGGCGAGACCGGTCGCCTCCTGCGGCGTACGGCCCTTGGCGCGCTCCTCGCGATAGCGCGAGACGACGAACAGGGCGTAGTCGATCCCGACCGCGAGGCCGAGCATCATCGCGAGGGTGCCGGTCGTGGTGGACAGACCGAGGGCGTCGGACAGGGCGAGGATCGCGGCCATGCTGACGCCGACGCCCACGACGGCGGTCAGCAGCGGCAGCCCGGCGGCGGCGAGAGACCCGAAGGTGACGAGGAGTACGACCGCGGCTATCGCGATGCCGATGACCTCGGCCATGCCGCCCGCACCGCCCCCGTCGTCCATCGCGGAGCCGCCGGCCTCGACGGTCAGCCCGGAGTCCCGGGCGTCGCCGATCGCCTTCTCCAGATGCGTCTTGCTCGCGTCGGTGAGGTCGTTGGCCTTCACCTTGAAGGTGACGGTCGCGAACGCCGTCGTACCGTCCTTGCTCACCGCCTTCGCCTGGAACGGATCGGCGACGGACGCCACCTGCGAGCCGTCGCCCAGCTCGGCCACGGCCTCCTCTACGGCCTTCTTGTGCTCGGCGGCGGTCACCTTCTGACCGCCGGGCGCGACGAAGACGACCCGCGCGGTGGCGCCGTCGGCCGTCGCACCCGGGAAGCGCTCCCCCATCAGGTCGAACGCCTTCTGCGACTCGATGCCCGGCATCGAGAACTCCTCGTCGGCCGCGCCCGGGGCCTTCAGCGCGCCCAACCCGACGGCGGCCAGCACGGCCGCCCAGACCAGGGCGACGTACCAGCGCCGCCGGAAGGCCAGACGGCCCACTCGATACAGGAAAGTAGCCACGACAGGGGGTCTCCACATCTGGGACTCGAACGTGCGCCCAGGCTCTCGGGAGAGGGTGTGCCGTGTCGTCGTGCGGCTGCCGACAATCGCCTGTACTGAGAACGCAGTACGGATCGAGCGGGGCGTCCGCCATGGGTACGACGGGGATGCTGCGGCCGGGTACTGCCGGGGGACTGCGGTGGGACTGCGGGAGGGTGCTGCCAGGGGGACTGCGATGGGACCTGCGATGGGACTGCGGGGGGGACTGCTGGGTGGGCGTCAGCGGGATGTGATTTCCGAGATCAGTGTGCGGACGCGGGTCTCGATCGCGTCGCGGATGGGGCGTACGGCCTCGACGCCCTGCCCTGCCGGGTCGTCGAGCCGCCAGTCGAGGTACCGCTTGCCGGGGAAGACGGGGCACGCGTCGCCGCAGCCCATGGTGATCACGACGTCGGATGCCTGGACTGCCTCGGTCGTGAGGACCTTCGGGGTCTGGGCGGAGATGTCGATGCCGACCTCGCTCATCGCTTCGACCACGGCCGGGTTGACGGTGTCGGCGGGGGCGGAGCCGGCGGAGCGGACCTCGATGCGGTCGCCCGCCAGGTGGGCGAGGAAGGCGGCTGCCATCTGGGAGCGGCCGGCGTTGTGGACGCAGACGAACAGCACTGACGGGCGCGGGGCGGAGGTGCTCATGGCGGGTCCTTCTCGGAGGCGGGGCCGGACGAAGCGAGGCGAGGCAGGTGGTCAGGAGGAGACGGGGCGGGTGGTCAGGAGGAGGCGAGTTCCGGTTCCGCGGGCGGGGCGGACGCCTCGGGCCGTGCCGGTACGGGGCGCGTGCCGTAGACCATGGCCACGATGCCGAGTCCGAGTGCGCCGCCTACCAGTTGGGCGGCGATGAACGCGGTGACGGAGGCGGGCGCGATGCCGGCGAACGTGTCGGTGAAGGCCCGCCCGATGGTCACCGCGGGGTTCGCGAACGACGTGGAGGAGGTGAACCAGTAGGCGGCCCCGATGTACGAGGCGACCGCGGCCGGGGCGAGCGCGGCGCGGCCGATCCGGTTCAGCCCGAGGATCAGCAGGATCAGCCCGGCCGTGGCGACGACCTCGCCGAGCCACAGATGGCCGGCGGACCGCTCGTGGGTCGAGAACCGCACCATCGGCTCGGCGAACATCGCGTCGGCCAGGACCGCCCCGCCGATCGCGCCCAGGATCTGGGCGGGCACGTACGCCACGACGTCCCGCAGGGCCGGCCCGCCCGGCGTACGACGGCCGGTGAACCAGGCGGCGAGGGTGACGACGGGGTTGAAGTGCGCGCCGGAGACCGGCCCGAGCAGCAGGATGAGCACGCCCAGGCCGAAGACGGTGGCGAGGGAGTTGGCGAGCAGCTGCACACCGACGTCACGCGACAGCTCGGTGGCCTGGATACCGGAGCCGACCACCACGGCGACCAGCAGCCCGGTCCCGACGGTCTCGGCGGCGACCCGGCGGCCGAGCGAGGCGTTCACGCGGTGGCCCCGGCGGACTGCGGGGTGGCCCCGGCCGGCTGCGAGGTGACCCCGGCCGACTGCGGGACGGTCAGGAACGCGGCGAGCCGGTCCAGGACACCGGGCAGCACCCAGTAGTACACCCAGGTGCCGCGACGCTCGCAGTCGATGAGCCCGGCCTGCCGCAGCAGCTTGAGGTGGTGGGAGATCGTCGGCTGGGACAGGTCGAACGCCGGAGTCAGCTCGCACACACAGACCTCACCGCCCCCACCGCCTTCACCACCCTCGCCACGTGAGGCGATCATCGACATCAGCCGCAGCCGGACCGGATCGCCCAGGGCCTTGAAGACCTTGGCCAGATCGGCCGCCTGACCCTCGTCGAGCGGCGCGGCGGACAGGCCCGGGCAGCAGGCGGCGTCCTGGCCGATCACCTCAAGCACTTGTTTCGACATGCTTCTATGTTGACGTTTTTCGATACAAGGCGCAAGCTTGCATCAATGAACGTCAATACAGGCCGTTCCGGGCCCTGTCGCGGCCCGTCACCCGGGAGTGAGTCATGAGCGAGCAGTCCACCGACCTGAGGGAAGCCGTCCGTCGCCGGTACGCCGCGGCGGCCGTGCAGGTCACCGACGGCGGCACCACCTGTTGCGGACCCGAGCCGGTCGAGGTCGACGAGAACTTCGGCTCGACGCTGTACGCCGCGGACGAGCGCGACACCCTGCCCGCCGAGGCCCTGGCCGCCTCCCTCGGCTGCGGCAACCCCACCGCCGTGGCCGAACTACGCGAAGGCGAGCGCGTCCTCGACCTCGGCTCCGGAGGCGGCATCGACGTCCTGCTCTCCGCCCGCAGGGTCGGCCCCACCGGCAGGGCCTACGGACTGGACATGACCGAGGAGATGCTCGAACTCGCCCTGGCCAACGCGGCGAAGGCGGGCGCGACGAACGTGGAGTTCCTCAAGGGCACCATCGAGGCCGTACCACTGCCCGCGCACACGATCGACGTGGTGATCTCCAACTGCGTGATCAACCTGTCGGTCGACAAGCCCGCCGTGTTCGCCGAGACGTTCCGCGTCCTCAGGCCCGGCGGCCGCATCGGCGTCTCCGACGTCGTCGCCGACGACACCCTCACCGCCGAACAGCGGGCCGAGCGCGGCGACTACGTCGGCTGCATCGCCGGCGCGCTCTCCTTCGCCGAATACCGCGCGGGCCTGGAGTCCGCCGGGTTCACCGACGTCGAGATCACCCCGACCCACGCGGTCGCCGACGGCATGCACTCCGCCGTCGTCCGCGCCACCAAGCCCACCACCGCCCCCGGCCCGGCCGCCACCGTGCCCTCTGCGGAGACCGACTCCTGCTGCGGCGTCACGGCCTGCTGCACCCCGGCCGAGCAGGCGACCGACCCGTCCGTCACCGTCAGCGAGGCAAAGAGCACCGCCGGATGCGCCTGCCAGAACTGACCCGCCGGGACATCACCGCATGACGCAGGCCCACGAACCGGCTCCCGCCGAAGGACCGACGCGCGCAACGCGCTCGCATTCCCGCTCCCTCACCACCGGAAACTCACCACCCGACCTCACCACCCGACGTCACCGCCCGACACCCGACGTCACCGCCCGACGTCACACCCGACCTCACCACCCGACGTCACCGCCCGACCTCACCACCTGAACTCACAGCCGACCTCACCGCCCGCCTTACCGCCCGACCTCACCGCCCGCCGGAGTCCGACCCGATCTCGACCACGCGGGCCCAGTCCGGCGGTGAGTCCGGCACGTACTCGGGATTCCGCTCGGCCCGCGCGCCCCGCACCCGCGGACGGGGGAACAGCCCCACCACCGTCCGGCACGGCGGTCGGGAGCTCGGCCAGGGTGTCTGTCCGTCGGTCAGGGCCACGACGACATCGGGCCGGGGCCGCGCCCGCAGCGCCCTGGCGAAACCCGCACGCAGATCCGTACCGCCGCCCCCGACCAGCGGAATCCCCTCCGCCCGGCACAGCCGGTGCACGCCCCCGGCCGCCGCGTCGCACGACACCACGCTGACCAGGTCGCCCCGCCCGCCCACGGCCCGGGAGATCGCGGCGACCTCCAGCAGCGCGCTGCCCAGTTCGGCGTCGCTGACCGACCCTGAGGTGTCGATGACGACACAGACGCGGGGCGGCCGGCGCCGCAGGCTCGGCAGGACGGCGCCGGGCACCGAGGACGAGCGGCGTGAGGGACGGCCGTATGTGTAGTCCTCGCCGGCACCCGGGCCGGACGCCGCCGAGCGGACCGCCGCGCCCAGCAGTTCCCGCCACGGCTGGGGCGGATGGAAGGCCTCCTCCGCCCACCGCTGCCACCCCTGCGAGGCGTGCCCCGGCCGCCCGGTGATGCCCTGCGCCACCCGGAACCGGACGGCGTCCCGTTCCTGCGCGCTGAGCCCGTGCGCACCGTCCGCCCCCAGATCCCACTCCCGCTCCAGCCCGTCGGCGCCGCTGCCGCAGTCCAGCCAGGCGAGGTCCTGCATGCGCGGACCGAGCCGGAACTGACGCAGGTAGTCCTCCATCAGCTCGCCGTCCCGCAGCATCAGGGACGCGGGGTCGACGGCGTCCTTGGGCCGGGCGAGGCCCTCGCCGTAGACGTCGTCGTTGATCTCGCAGTCCGCCGCGATGTTCATCCGCAGCCGCTCGCCCGGTCCGGTCAGCCCGCGCTCACGCGCGACGCGATCGCTGCGCCCGTGGTGATCCCGGAGCAAATGCGACACCTCGTGCACCCACACCCCGGCCAGCTCCTCCACCGGCGTTCGGTCCACGAACGCGGGCGAGACATAGCAACGCCAGTGCCGGTCCACGGCCATCGTCGGGACGTCCTTCGACTCGACGATGTGCAGCGCGAAGAGGGCGGTCGCGAGGTAGGGGCGGACGCGGGCGGCGTGGAGACGGGCGGCGAAGAGTTTGTCGCGGTCGAGGGGCCGGTGCGGGGCGTTGGGCGGTCGGCCGGAGCCCAGGAGTGGGCGGGGCGTGCCTTCGGCCGTGCCCGGCGCCTCCGGGACTGGCTGGGGTGAGCCGTGGGGCGCTCGCGCGGAACCCGGGAGTGGGCGAGGCGTGCGCTCGGCCGTGCCCGGCGCCTCCGGGACTGGCTGGGGTGAGCCGTGGGGCGCTCGCGCGGAACCCGGGAGTGGGCGGGGCGTGTGCTCGGGCGTACCCAGTGCCTCTGACACCGGACCAGGCGTGCCCCCGACCGTGCCCGCTACCCCCGACACCGGACCAGGCATGCCCCCAGCCATACCCGCCACCCCCGACACCGGACCAGGCGCGCCCCCAGCCATACCCGCCACCCCCGACACCGGACCAGGCATGCCCCCAGCCATACCCGCCACCCCCGACACCGGACCAGGCGCGCCCCCAGCCATACCCGCCACCCCCGGAAGTGGGCAGAGTGGGCAGGGCGTGTGCTCGGGCGTGCCCGACGAGGCCGTCCTCATCGGGTCGCCCGCGCGGCAGCCGCCGCAGTCCGTCCCGCCGCCTGATCCGCCCGCCGGGACAGCCCCACGACTCCCGCGAGCCGCTCGATCGACGTCGGCACATCCCAGTCCTCCTGCCGCAGCGAGGCGAGCGTGGACGCCGGGACGACGACCAGGTCCGGCGCCCCCGTCTCCGTCGCCCGCACCAGCAACGCCCACGCCGCGTCCCACCGGGCCCGCTCCGGGCGCACCCGTACCGCCTCCACCACCCCGTCCAGCGCGGCCTGCCGCAGATCCCCCCGCTCGGGCAGCACGGCACCGGCCGGATCGGCGAGCAGCAGTTCGGGGTCCGGCAGGTCCATCCGGTCCACGCTCGCCAGCAGCTCTAGCCCAGGACCGTCCCCCACGGCGCCCCTGACCAGCAGCGACAGCACATCACGCGACGATCCGGCGGCGTTCGCGAAGGCGATCAGCCGCTGCGTCATCTCCCAGCTCCGGGGCGAGGGCCAGGGCCCACCCCGACGCGTCTCGCTGTTCGGCAGCCGGTGCACGAGTCCCGGCCGCCCGGACAGCAGCCCGCACACCGCGCGCCGCGCGAAGTCCACGGCCTCCGCCAGCCTCCCCGGGTCGAGCCGCGGCAGGGTCGCCCGCGGCCAGGTTCCGCCGAGTCCGCGTACGACGACCTCGTGGTCGTGGGCCCACTGCAGATGCACGAAACGGTTGGCGAGCGGCGCGCTCAGCTCCCAGCCGTCGGCCGCCGAGGCCCGCGGGTTGGCGGCGGCCACGATCCGCACACCCGGTGGCAACGTCAGCGCCCCGACCCGCCGTTCGAGCACCAGCCGCAGCAACGCGGCCTGCACGGCCGGCGGCGCGGTCGACAACTCGTCCAGGAACAACAGCCCCCGCCCGGCCCTCACCAGTCGTACCGCCCAGTCCGGCGGAGCCATGGGTACGCCCTGCTCGGCCGGGTCGTCCCCGACGACGGGCAGCCCCGAGAAGTCGGACGGCTCGTGGACGCTGGCGATCACCGTCGTGAGCGGCAGATCCAGCGCGGCGGCGAGCTGCGTGAGGGCTGCCGTCTTGCCGATCCCCGGCTCGCCCCAGAGGAGGACGGGGAGGTCGGCGGCGACGGCCAGGGTCAGGGCCTCCAGCTGGGTGTCGGGGCGGGGTTCGGTGGTGGTGTCGCCGAGGAGGGCCAACAGGTCGGCGGCGACGTCGAGTTGGGAGGGGGCGGGGTGGTTCTCGGTGGTCGTGCGTGTGGGCATGTGGGGTCACCTGTGGGGTTCGGGGGGACGGCAGTCCCCGTTACGGAGAGGTCAATTGGCCGCCGGGCACGAGGAGTTGGGCGCACGGCGGTAGGTGGTAAGCACTGCGCGTCGGTCAGGGAAAGGTCGCGTGACGCGGGTGCGCGCGATGGTCACGGGGACGCCCGCGCTCGTCGTAACGGAGGCCGCCAGGTCCCGGTCCGGGTCCGGCCAACCCGGCCCGGAACAGTCCGTAGGCGATCCGCCGCCGCGCAGCCTCCTCCAGCTCCTCCCGCAACGCCCCGTCACGCAACACCGCGTCGGGCCCCAGCAGCCCCTCCACGACGGCCAGCGCACCGGCGAAGTCACCGTGGTCGAGGCGCTCGCGCACATCGGGCAGGCACCCCGGACGCCGATGCGCCTCGTCGATGGCCTGCAGACAGGGGAGCGGTGTGCCGGTCAGGGCGGCCAGCAGTTCCTCTCGCCGGATCTCGGCCGGGTCGTGGTCCAACGGAACGAGTACGCCGTCGACCAGACCGATCCGATGCCGCGCGCCCCGGCACTCGACGAGGCGCGGCTGCCCCGTCGTCCGCCCCGGGGACAGCCGAGGCGACGGCCACGGCGACGCGGCATGTTCCGGTACGAGGGCGGAGGCGACCAGAGGATGCAGCCGCTCGGCGTCGATGAGCCCGGCGTGGAGCAACTCCAGGTCGGGCAGCACCCAGGTCGCGGCGTCGGGCAACACGGGAAGCGCGGAAGAACGGCCGCCGACGGAGGCACGGTTGCCACCAGAAGCACGGTTGCCACCAGAAGCACGGTTGCCACCAGAAGCACGGTTGCCACCAGAAGCACGGTTGCCGCCGGAGGCACGGCCGCCGAGACCGGAGGCACGGCCGCTGCCGGACACGGCCATCCGCAGTGCAGCCGCCGCTCCATCCGGACCGCCCCGGTCCTCAGCCGGCACATCCAGCACCAGCCGATGCCGTCCCCCCAACCGCACCAGCACCGCCCCGCCCGACCGCCCCTCGGCGGCCAGCAGTATCCGCGCCTCGTCCGCCCACCGGTCGACGGCACAGCGGCGTCCGTACGGCACGTCCCCCGGCAGATCCGGATCGGCCCTCGCCGGCCCCCCGGCCCGGATCCGCAGCTCACCGGCCCGACGCGCATCCCACAGATGACGGTGCAGATCGAGACGGAACCGCCGGTTGGGCCGAGGATGCGGATACGAGCAAGCACCGCCCCCGACCCCGACCCCGCCACCGAAGCCTGTACCGCCGGCACCGCCGGCACCCGCAGGCCCGCCCCGGCCCCCGTCCCACAGGGCAAGGCTGATCCGCTGACCGGCGTCGGCCCACGCCGGCGGGGTCCGTACCACGAGATGCAGCGGGCGTCGGCGCTCTCGCACCCCACCGCCGTACGTAGCCAGCGTGAGTGTCAGCCCCGGTCGCAGCAGACCGTCGGGCGCGATCCTCGGCATGTGCCAGCGCAGCAGGTCGGGAGCGAGATTGCGGAGGTCGTCGCGGAGTTGCCCGGCGATGTCCCGGCCATGGTCCCGGGCCACGGAACGCAACTGGAGATCGACATCGAAACCCGCGGCGGCACACGCCCCCGCCCAGTCACCCGCCATCCGGCGGGCGGTCGCGGTCTCGATCACAGAGGCCGGTACGGCGAACTCCCGCACGCGCGGCCAGTAGGAGAGAAAGGAAAGCTCGGAAAGCGGGGATTCCCCGTACGCGATCTGAGTGCTCATCAGCACTCACCTGGCGCGGACGGGACCCCCAATCTGGCAACAGAGTGAGTCGTCATCGCGGGCGAGCGTAACGCCGCGCGCGCGAAGCCGCCAGGCATTTTCGGCGCCCGGCAACGCCTCACCGCCCGGCGACCACCAACGGGAGCGCAGTTCGCGGCGCGCTGACCTGCCGTTCCGTGCAACCTTCCCCTCACCTCACGGGTCTCCACGCTGTACGTCCACCCCACAAGCCCCACCCCCAGCCCCGTACAGCACGAAAGGCCCCCGCTCCCCGTGCCCCAGAAGAGTCCCGTCGTGCCCCAGAAGAGTCTCGTCGCCGCAGTGACCGGCGGTGCCCTGTCCGCCGTGGTCCTCGGCAGTCTGCTGGCCGTCGCCCCGCAGGCCGCAGCCGCTGACGTCACCTGCGCGACCAACGTCTACAAGCGGACGTTCTACAAGAACACCTCGTTCTCCGGCACCCCGGTGCGGACCGACTGCGACAGCGCCATCGACCAGAGCTGGTCCGGCGCCCCGCTCTCCGGGATGCCGTCGAACAACTTCGGCGTCCGCTGGTCGGTGACCCGGGACTTCGGCTCGGGCGGCCCCTTCACCTTCACCGCCTCCGCCACCGACGGCGTCCGCGTCTACCTGGACGGCACACGCAAGATCGACCTGTGGCAGGGCACCGGTGACACGCCCCGCTCCAAGAGCGTCAACCTCACCGTCCCCTCCGGCAAGCACACCATCCGCGTCGACCATGTGAACTGGAGCGGCGCCGCGAAGGTCAAGTACTCGTACACGCCGCGGACTTCGGCGACGTACGACGGGACGAAGCCGCTGGCACCCACCGGTGTGAAGACGGCCTACAACACCACGACCCGCAGGACGACCGTCTCCTGGTCCGCCAACAAGGAGATGGACCTGGCGAGTTACTCCCTCTACCGGCGCCCCGTCGGCTCCGGCACCTGGACGAAGGTCACCACGACCACCGCCCGCGGCTTCACGGACCCCCTCGTCAACCCGGACGACCGCACGCCGTACTACTACGAGGTCCGGGCCAAGGACAAGGCAGGCAACACGTCGTCGGGCAGCACGGACGTGATCGTCCGGCCCCTGCCGGTGGTCACGTCGCTGACCGGCACGTACGACAAGGCGACCGGCAACGTCTCCCTGACGTGGCCCCTCAACACCGAGCCGCACTTCGACCACTACACGGTCCTGAGCAACGACAAGGTCGACGGCTCCTACGTCTGGGTCCCGCTCGGCACCACCAAGGGCAATGACTGGACCACCGGCCCCGTCACCGCCGACGGCGAGACCCGCCACTACCGGGTCCTGGTCACCAACGACGGCGGCACCACGACCTACAACCCCGCCTGGCTCGACGCCAACGCCACCAACGAACTCTGGCTGGCCGTCCCCGACGGCATCGCCCCCGCCTACGCCCCCGATCTGGCCCTGGCCTCCTGCGCCACCGGCATCCAGGCCACCGCCTCCGACAGCACGCCGCCCCCGATCCGCGACTTCATCGGTTTCGAGATCGAGCGCCGCGAGGCGGGGACGGAAACCTGGTCGGTCGTCCTGCACAAGACCTTCGACCCGCGCCTCGACCCGGCCAAGGCGACCGTCTGCGACCCCCTGCCGTCCGACGGCCGCACCTACCAGTACCGGGCCCGTACGTACGACGCGGCCGAGAACCACTCGCCGTACAGCGAGATGCGTGCCCTGACCGTGCCGGTCGGCTGACGGTCACGGCAAACGCGCGACTGGCGCAGCACCAGCGCACCTCACACGCAGGCCCCGGCCCATCACTGGCCGGGGCCTGCGGCGTCGACATGGTCTTTGGACTTACTGAGATAACCAGGTACTGTGCGATGCATGGAACCTGACATCGCAGGTAAGCCCGGCGCGGGCAAAGCGGAGAGCCAGCTCCGCAAGGGGGTGCTGGAGTACTGCGTGCTTGCGATATTGCGGACGGGCCCGCGCTACGGCGTGGAGCTGCTCGAAACCCTCGGGGCGGTGAACGTCATGGTCACGAGCCAAGGGACGATCTACCCCCTGCTGTCGCGGCTGCGCCGTGACGGACTGGTCGAGACCCGCTGGCAGGAGTCCCCCAGCGGGCCTCCGCGGCGCTATTACGAGCTGACGCCGTCGGGGCATACGGCGCTGAAGGAGTTCACCGCCATCTGGCCGCACTTCCGTGACGCGGTCGACCACTTCATCACCGACTGACAGGAGACCACCGTGACGATCACCAAGCACCCGCTGGTGGAGAGTTACCTGGCCACCGTGGCGCGTGAAGCAGCCGGACTCAGCCCGGAGCGCCGGGGCGAGCTGCTGGCCGACCTGGAGGAGCACATCGCCGTGGCCCTCGCGGAAGAGCCCGCACCCGACGACGCCAAGGTCCGCACCGTGCTCACACACCTCGGCGACCCGCGCACCATAGCGGCGACCGCCCTCGGCGACGAGCCGCCCGCCCCGCAAGTGAGCCAGGTGCGCACCCTCGCCATCGCCGGACTGCTGGCGGTGATCGGCCCCATGGCGGCCTTCGGGCCCCCGCTGGGCTTCGTCTTGATCGGCGTGATCTGGTGGCTGTGGACCGTGCCGCAGTGGCGCACCCGGGACAAGGCGATCGCGACGGCGGCCGCCGTCCTGCCGCTGCTGTTCGGGGTGGCCCAGTGGGTGATCCCCGCGGGCACGCTGAACTTCGGCCTCGGGGCATTCTTCCCGGTTCTCCTGGCCGTCCTGGCGCTCCCGGTCGCCGCCGGCATCTACCTGCTGCGGTCCGCACGGCGCCTGTCATAACCGGGGCTCCCCCCACCACCACGCAGACAATCCGCCACAAGCAAGAGGAACGAACGATGCCTGCACCCCTCACCGACCAGCTGGCCCTTGCCCCCACAGGCGACATAGCGATCGCCTGCATAGGGGCCGCCGCCATGCTCGGCGTTCTCGCGATGTACTTCGGCACCCTGCTCAGCATCGTCAGGTCCGACCTCACCGGCGGGATGAAGCTGGTCTGGGTCGTCTTCGCCCTGATGGCCCCCGTCCTCGGGAGCCTGCTCTGGTACCTCGTCGGCCGCCGCGACGCCCAGCGCCGGCCCGTCACCGTCTGACCCGGGAAAACTTCTCAAGGAAAGGCGGGGGCATGGCCAAGCCTGTACACGCGGCTCTCGGGGGCGTGTGGATCAAGTGCACCTTCTGTCAGGGTGACCTGTTCAGGGACCGTGAGGTGAAACTCAACAGCTCCGGCATGGAGTTCATGAACCTGGGTTGGGCGAACGAATCGGCAACCGGCCTGATCTGCTGGAACTGCGGCCATGTACAGCTGTTCGTGAACAGGAACCTCGAACTGTACAAACAGCGGAAGGGCTGAGCGGGTCCGTACACCCGACCACCCCACACCCCGCACCACCGCGTGCCGTATCCTCACGCCACCCGCCGTGCCCGCGACCAGGGGGGATCCAGGTTCGTTGGCCGGCTCGAACTTGTGGGGATTCATGCGTTCAGCATCCATAGGGGCCGTGATCGGCGGCGCCCTCGCCCTGTGCGGCTCTCTGCTCACCGTCGCTCCCGCGCATGCCGCGGAGACCGGCGTGGTGATCGAGAAGGTGTCCGTGAACGGGGGCAAGAGCATCGTCTTCGGTGTCTCACGGACGGAGTCGTTCACCATCTCGGTGACCGCTTCGGACGATTCGGGGATCGGTAAGGATCTCGCGTTTCTGCAGATCGACCGGGAGAAGGGGGACGACTACTGGTCGTACCACGGCGAGCCGTCCTGCACGGCCCTCAGCGCCACCAGGTCCACCTGCAAGCTCACGGTCACGCTGGACAGGGACATCGACCTGCCCCGCAACACCCTGGCCGGCCCCTGGGACGTGTACGTCCAGCTCAAGGCGAAGGACGGTGACTACTACGGCGGTGTCTACGGCACCCACCCCGTGAAGCGGCGCTCCACGCTCAACGTCGACGCGTCGCCCGAGCCGGTCACCAAGGGCAAGGCCATCACCGTCACGGGCAAGCTCGCCCGGGCCAACTGGGACCGGTACGTCTACGCGGGCTACACCTATCAGCCCGTGGCGCTCCAGTTCCGCCCGAAGGACAGCAGCACCTACAGCACCGTCAAGACCGTGAAGACCGACGGGTCGGGCAAGTTGAGGACGAGCGTCACCGCCAACCGCGACGGTTACTGGCGCTGGAACTTCGCCGGTACGGCCACCACTCCGGCGGTCAAGACGGCCGGGGACTTCGTCGACGTGCGTTGATCTCGTCCACCTTCACCTGCGAGCCGCACCGGTCTCCGGTGCGGCCTCGCTGCTGGTGGGGCCGCCGTCCGACGGTTCGACCCGCCCCGTCGTCGGCACCGCTGTCGGCACGGCCGTCGGTGTCGACGACGGGGCCGGCGTCGCCGGCGAACCGAGGGAAGGACCAGCGGTCTCCGGCGGCACCGTCCGGGTGGGCGAGGCCGAGCCGCCCGTCGACTCCCTCGGCGTGGCGGTCGGCGACGGCTCCGACGGCATCGGCGTCGGTGCCGGTGCCGGTGTCGTACGGCCGCTCGCGGGCGGCGGTGCCAGCGGAGGCGTCGGCGTCGCGGGACCGTCGGGCCTCGCCAGGTACAGCGGCACCGCGACGAGCGCCGCGACCGCGCAGGTCACACCGACCCCCGCCGCCGTACGCAGCAGACGGCGCCGGGATGCCTTGCGGCGGATCGCGTCGTAGTGGCCCGGGGGTGGGGCGAGGTAGTCCGAGGGCGGGCGGAGGATCACCGCGAGGGGGTCGTCGGGACCGAACTCCGGGTCGTCCAGCCGCCCCGCGCCGCCGCCGTCGTCGTCAAAGCGTCTGGTCAAGGCTTCTCCTCAGGTGGACGCGGAGCAGTTCGCGGGCCGCGTGCAGGTCGGCCTTGACGGTTCCTTCCTTGCGTCCGGTCAGCACGGACACCTCCCGGATCGGCATGTCAGCGTAGTAGTGGAGGAGGATCGGGGTGCGCAGGCGTTCGGGGAGGGACTGGACCAGGAGGCGTACCGAGGGGTCCGCCTGTTCCGTGTGGGGGTTGATCGCCGCCTCCGTCCCGGCCCGGCGCATCGCCTTCCGCTCACGCTCCAGCTTGCGCCAGTGGTCCCGGACGAGGTTGGCCGCGGTGACGTAGAGGAAACCGCGCGGCTCCTCCACGCGGCTCCAGCGGGCCCACAGCCTGGTGAAGGCCTCCGAGGCGATCTCGTGGGCCGTCCCGTCGTCGTCGACGAGACGGCGGCACCAGCCGGCGAGGCGCGGGTACAGGGCAGCGAACAGCTCGGACGCCGCCTCGTCTCGGGACCGTTTCAACGTTCTCCAACGCTCTCCATGGTCGTGCACAACACTCACCGGCCGGCCCTCAGGACGCCGTCGAGCTCAGCACCGCGAACACGATCACGTTGTCGCGGTACTCCTCCCCGTCCCGCGGCCCCCCGCAGGTGATCAGCCGCAGCTCCGGTCGGTCCACGTCCCCGTAGACCTCCTCCGCCGGAAAGTCCGCCTTGGTCACCGTCCGTACGGCACTCACCGCGAACTCCGCCGAGCTGCCGTCCTCCCTGCGCGCCACGATCCGGTCGCCCCGGTGCAGCCGGGCCAGGTGCCGAAACACCCCGTCCCCGTAGCCGCCCACTGTGACATGGCCGAGGATGACCGACGGGCCGACCTGGCCCGGCGTCGGAGAGTGCCGGTACCAGCCCGCGCGGTCGTCGGCCTCGATCGGCGGCACCTGCACCGTGCCGTCCGGCCCCAGACCGAGACCGATGACGGGGGTGTCGACCTCGATCGCCGGGATCCGCAGCCGGACCGGGACCGAACGCCCCAGCGCACGCCCCGAGTTCGCGGATGCCGATCCGGCGGACGGGGACTCCCCCGACCTCCCGGACCCCTCCGCCCCTCGGTGCCGCCGGGAGCCCGCGCTCGTGGCGTCCTGACTCGCCTCGTCACCACCGCAGCCCACCAGCAGCGAGGCCAGCCCCGCCGTCGCCGCCGTGGCGAACGCGCGCCTGGACAGCGGCGTCACGCCGCGTTCGCCCGCCGACGCCGTACGACGAAGGTCGTCGCGCCACCGGCGAGGAGCAGCGCGGCCGCTCCGCCACCGATCAGCCCGCCCCGTTCCGTCCCGGACGACGAGGACGTCCCCGCGACTCCGGTGTCGGGCGCCCCCGACGGTACGACGGACACCTGGCCGCCCTCCGACGGCGCCCGCGTCGGCTCGGCGCTGGGGACCGGGGTGGCCGACTCCGCGGGGGCGCTGGTGGACGTCGGGCTGGGGGCCGGAGTCGCCGAAGTCCCGTCGGCGAACGCGGGCGTGACGCCCGTCAGCAGGGCGGTGCAGGTAAGTGCCAGGGCACTGAAGGCAGTTCGGCGCATCGATTCGCTCTCTTTCGTCGGCCCGGCCGGTACTGCCGTACGCGGCGGACTGGGTGACGGGTCGAGCGGAGAGACGACTCAGCGGCGGGGCAGGTTGTAAAGAGATGGCAAATGCACCGAGTACCGTCAAAGGCCTTCACTGTCGGCTGATCGCCGACTCAACGGATTCCTGTTTCCGTCCGACCAGCGGTTGCGACCGAGCACTA
>NZ_JAQMYP010000021.1 GCF_028369295.1 Streptomyces sp. HD | reverse complement strand
CCCCCCCGGCGGCCGTACACAGACATGGTCCCTCGTCTCCGGAGCCCCGTACTCCACCACCCCGCGCAGGCCCCCCCGACACGCTTTCCCCGCACGCAAGTACCCCCTTTCGGGTTCCGATCGTTGGGCTTTTCGGGCGTGACCACGCATCCGGGTACAAGCTGGGAGTCCTTCTGCCCCAGCGCCCGGGAGGACGCGATGAGCACGCCGTCGTCGCTCGCTTCAGGTCCTGAAGGTCCCCACGCCCTGCGGCCGTTGCTCGACACCGTGCTCGACGCGCTGGACGAGGGCGCCCGGGCCCGCGGAGGCCCCTTGCCCTCGGGCGGCCCGGACGCGGTCGCCGCGCGTGTGCGGGCCGCCGTCGGGGACGTACTGCCGGACCAGGGCGACCCGGGCGCCCTGCACCGTCTGGTCCGCGCCCTCGCCGAGGGCGCCGCCGACCCCGCCGACCCCCTCTGCGCCGCCCACCTCCACTGCCCGCCCCTCGCCCTGGCCGGCGCCGCCGACCTCGCCACCTCGATCCTGAACCCCTCCCTGGACTCCTGGGACCAGGCGCCGGCCGCCTCGGAGCTGGAGGCGTTGGTGACGGAGGCACTGGCGGGGGAGGTGTTCGGGGGCACGAGGCGGGGCCGCGCCGGCGGCTCGGGCCCCGCCGCCCTGATCACCACCGGCGGCACCGAGTCCAACCAACTCGCCCTCCTCCTCGCCCGCGAGGCACACGGCGCCGGAGTCCGGCTCGTGCATGGCGCCAACGCCCATCACTCGCTGCCCCGCGCCGCCTGGCTGCTCGGCCTGCCCGAGCCCGTCGTCGTACCCGCCCCGGGAGGCACGCTCGACCTCGCCGCCCTCGACGAGGCTCTCACCCACCATGCCGACCAGGAGCTCCGCCACGGGCCCGGCCCGCGCGGCTCCCTGGTGGTCGCCGCCACCGCGGGCACCACCGACGCCGGGCTCATCGACCCCCTTCCGGAGATCGCCGCCCTGTGTGCCGCCCACGGCGCCCGTCTGCACGTCGACGCCGCCTACGGCGGAGCCCTCCTGCTCAGCGACCGGTACCGCGACCGGCTCACCGGCCTCGACGCCGCCGACACCGTCACCCTCGACCTGCACAAGCTGGGCTGGCAGCCCGTCGCCGCGGGCCTCCTCGCCGTCCGGGACCCGCACGACCTCGCCGTACTCCACCACCGCGCCGACTACCTCAACGCCGAGGACGACACCGAGGCCGGCCTGCCCGACCTGCTCGGCCGCTCGCTGCGCACCAGCCGCCGGCCCGACGTCCTCAAGATCGCCGTCACCCTCAAGGGCCTGGGCCGCAGCGGCCTCGGCCGGCTCGTCGAGCAGGTCTGCGACAGGGCGGGCGAGTTCGCCGCCCTCGTCCACGACCACCCCGGGTTCGAGCTCTACCGCCCGCCCACCATCAGCACGGTCCTGTTCCGGCCCGCGCACGCCACCGACGACGCCGTCGCCGCCGTACGCCGAAGGCTCCTCACCGACGGTCGCGCCGTCCTCGGCCGGGCCCGGATAGACGGGCGCCGGTGGCTCAAGGCCACGCTCCTCAACCCCCACACGCGCCCGGACGACCTGGCCGCCCTCCTGAAACTGGTGGAAGGAAACACGCCCCGATGAGCCCGAGCCCCCAGACGAACCCCCACAACGGCCCCCACACGGCCCCCCGCACCTGCTCCCACACGAGCACCCAGGCGGGCCTCGACACCGGCTCTCACCCGGCCCCCGGGGCATCCCCGCGCTCCATCCCCGCGCAGACCACCTCCAAGCCGCCCAACCCCCCGCAGCACGACCCCGACGTCCCCCGCGACCTCGTGGGCATCGGCATCGGCCCCTTCAACCTCTCCCTGGCCGCCCTCGCCCACCCCCTCGCCGAACTCGACGCCGTCTTCTACGAACAGCGCCCCGCCTTCTCCTGGCACCCCGGACTGCTCATCGACGGCGCCCGCCTCCAGGTGCCCTTCCTCGCCGACCTGGTCTCGCTCGCCGACCCCGCCAGCCCCTGGTCCTTCCTCAGCTACCTCAAGAGCCGCGACCGGCTCTTCCCCTTCTACTTCGCCGAGCGCTTCCACATCCAGCGTGCCGAGTACGACGCCTACTGCCGCTGGGTCTGCGAGAACCTCCCCGGACTGCGCTTCGGCCACCAGGTCGACGCGGTCCGCTTCAACCCCGAACACGACGTCTTCGAGGTCGACTTCACCCAGCTCGGCCCGGACGGGGACGCCGAGGCCCTCGGCCGTACCTACACCCGGAACATCGTCCTGGGCATCGGCACCGAGCCCTACGTCCCCGACCCGCTCAAGCCCCTGGTCGAGGCACCGGCCGTCCCCGTCATCCATGCCGCCGACTACCTCGGCCACCGCGAGACCCTGCTCGCCGCCGACCACATCACCGTCATCGGGTCGGGACAGTCCGGCGCCGAGGTCTTCCTGGACCTGCTGCGGCGCCGCCCCGCCGGGCGCGAGCGCATCCACTGGCTCGGCCGCACCGGGGCGTTCGCGCCCATGGAGTACTCCAAGCTCGGCCTGGAGCACTTCACCCCCGACTACACCCGCTACTTCCACTCCCTGACCGAACCGGTCCGCGACCAGCTCCTGGCGTCGCAGTGGCAGCTTCACAAGGGCATCGACGCCGACACCCTCGCCGCGATCCACGACGAGCTCTACCGCCGCACCCTGCACGGCGGCTGGCCCGACGTCGTCCTCACCCCCGGCGTCCGGGTCCGCACCGGGGGCCGGATCGCCACCACCAAGGTCGAACTCCACCTGGAGCACGTCCACCAGAACACCCGCTCGCGCCTCACCACCGACGCGGTCGTCCTGGCCACCGGCTACCGCGAGCGCTCCCTGGACTGTCTCCTCGCCGGCCTCGATCCCTACATGCGCCGCGACAGCCAGGAACGCCCCCGCATCGACGACCAGTACCGCATGGTCCTGGACCCGACCGTCACCGCGTCCGGCTGCAACGTCTACGTCCAGAACGCCGAACGCCACACCCACGGCATCGGCACCCCCGACCTGGGCCTCGCGGCCTGGCGCAGCGCCGGCATCCTCAACTGCCTCACCGGCAAGGAGCCCTACCCGCTCCCCACCCGGACCGCCTTCACCAGCTTCGGCCTGCAACAGCAGGAGCCCCGGATCCCGTCCGCGCGTCGCCCGAAGGCACTGACACCGCTCATGGACGGGATCTGAGGCTCCCGGTAACAACAGCTACGGGTAACAACAGCTACGGCCCTAGAACACCGGCGTGCCGTTCCGCGTGAGCTTCCAGTCCACCGACGCGAAGTCCTTCGGGTCCAGCACGCCCTTCGCGGTCACCCACTCCGCGATCCGGGTGCGGATCTCCGTCGACTCCGACCACAGCTCCTGCGCCGCCGCCACATGCGGGAACGCGCCGCCGCCGTTGGCCCGGTAGTTGTTCACCGCGAACACGAACTTCTGCGCGTCGTCCAGCGCGGCACCGTTGTAGGTCAGGTTCTTGATCCGCGAACCGGCCGCCTGGGCGATGTCGATCTCGTACGACAGCCCCGAGACGTAGTCGTAGTTGTAGTCCGGGCGGCTGTTCGCGTTCGTCAGCTTCTCGACGTCGACCGCCGCGTCCGGCGCCGTCTGCACGAAGTACTGCGCCGAATACTCCAGGTACGCCTTGATCTGCGCGCCCGTCATCAGCTTCGCGACCAGCGTGTTGTCGTACACGTACAGGCTCGACAGATCCCGGATCGTCACCTTGCCGGCCGGGATCTCCGAGGTGCGGGAGAAGGGGGAGGCCTGGGAGATGACGGGCAGTGCGGCGTGCTCGGTGCCCGCCAGCGCCGCCTTCACCACGTCCTCCTGGACCTTGGTGATCAGGTCGATGATCGGGGCGTCCTTGTAGCGGGCCTCGACCGTGGTGAGCTTCTCGGTCGCCGTGCCGACGACCTGGTTGACGTACTCCACGACGATGTCGTGGTCGTCCTTCAGCAGCTTGGTGATCTTCGGGTCGTCGGCGACCGTCTTCGAGTCGCGCACCGTCGCCTTCACCGACTCGACCTTCCAGCGGCCCTTGACGAAGGCCAGCTCGAAGTCGAACAGGGTCAGCCGCTGCGCGAAGCACAGGGGCTCCGACAGCACGACCGTCTTGCCCGTCTTCTCGTTCGTGACCAGCAGTTCCGCGATCTCCGTGTGCGCGTGCCCGACGAGGATCGCGTCGATGCCCGGCACCTGCTGGGCCACCAGCGCCGAGGAGTTCTCGATGTAGGGCAGCGAGTCACCGTAGGACGACGTGCCCGACGAACCCGAGTGCGCCGACACGATCACCACGTCCGCGCCCATCGACCGCAGCTTCGGCACCCACTTCGCGGCCTGCTCCTCCAGCCCCGGGAACACCAGCTTGCCGTCGACGTACGCCTTGTCCCAGATCGCGATCCCCGGGTTGGTCAGACCGAGCACGGCGACCTTCACCGGCGGGGCGCCGGGCACCCGGAACTTCTTGATGAAGTACGGCGGGAAGGCGGGCTTCAGCGTCTTCGCGTCCAGCGCGTTCGCACCCAGCAGCGGGAAGTCGCACTGGTCCTCGAACTTGCGCAGCGTCTCGATGCCGTAGTTGAACTCGTGGTTGCCGAGGGCCACCGCGTCGTACCCGATGGCGTTCATCGCCGCGGCCATCGGGTGGACCGGACCGCCCGGGGCGGTGATCGGGTCGACCTTCGCGTAGTAGTACGTCAGCGGGGTGCCCTGGATCGTGTCGCCCGCGTCGATGAGCAGCGTGTTGCAGCGGCCCTTCTCCTCGCGGACCTGGTTCACCAGCGTCGAGATCCGCGCCAGGCCCTTCGCGTTGCCCTTGGCGTCCGAGTACTCCGTGTCCTTGAAGTAGTCCCAGTTGAAGATGTTGCCGTGCAGGTCGGTCGTGCCCATCACCGTGAGCGAGTACCGCTTGCCGGGCTTCTTCCGCGCCGCAGTGGCGTCCACCGCCGCTGCCGCCTCCGCCGCCGGAGCCGCCGCACCGGCCAGCGCCACCCCCGCCCCGGTCACGGCGGACTGCTTCAGGAACTTCCTGCGGTCGAACGGCATGAGTGCATCTCCCAGGCGAATGGTCACAACGCGCGTAGATAACGCGCGTAGATTCTGACCTGGTCATGCCGACTCGGAACAGACCCCTAAGGTTTCGATCTGATGACCGACGGCGGTCGTAACCCAGCAAGCGATGACAGAGTGGGACGTATGACCGCCCCTGCAGAGGAACCCCAACCCGCCGTCCCCTACGGCACACCCGACGCCCCCCGCATCGCCGTCCGTGGCGAGGCGCGCCTCGAAGTCGACCCCGAGATCGCCCGCATCGGCATCACCGTGGCCTCCCGCGGCAAGGACCGCCGAGCCGCCCTGGACGACCTCACCCGCCGCAACACCACCGTCCTGGACCTGGTCAAGACCTACGGCGACGCGGTCGAGCGCCTGGAGACCGGAGCCTTCTCCATCAGCCCCGAGCTCAGGGACAAGGGCCGCGGCGAACGCGTCCACGCCTACCACGGCCGCGTCCACATCACCGCCGTGCTCACGGACTTCACTGCGCTCGGTGAACTCACCACGCGTCTGGCCGACTTGGAGCTCACGCGCGTGGACGGCCCCTGGTGGGCCCTGCGCCCCGACTCGCCGGCCCACCGGGAAGCACGGCAGCAGGCCGTACGGGAAGCGGTGCAGCGTGCGCGGGAGTACGCGGAAGCGCTGGGGACGTCCCTGGCCGCGCTGGTGGAACTCGCCGACATCGGCGCGGAGAACGCCGCGCCGCCCTATCCGCCGGCGCCCGGCGGACGGATGCGCTCCATGGCCTACGGCGCCGCCGAGGAGTCCGCGGCCGCGCCCCTCGACCTCGAACCCGAGCGGCAGCGGGTCCACGCGCAGGTGAACGCGCGATTCACCATGGCGCCGCCGCAGCTGTGAGCAACCTGTTCGGGGTGCTTCGAACGCTCATCGGAGCACCCCGCCGCACAATTCAACACTTGTCAATAACCCTTCACGCAAAGGTTGTTGAGTAGTCATGCCGGACCAATTCTCTACCCGCCGGTAAGTCATAGAGTCGAAACATGCGCCGAGCGAAAATCGTCTGCACCCTGGGTCCCGCCACCGACTCGTACGACCAGATAAAGGCACTGGTCGACGCCGGAATGGACGTCGCCCGATTCAACCTCAGCCACGGCAGCCACGCCGATCACGAGGAGCGCTACCAGCGCGTGCGGAAGGCCTCCGACGAGACCGGCCGCAGCGTCGGCGTCCTCGCCGACCTTCAAGGCCCGAAGATCCGCCTCGGCCGATTCACCGAAGGACCCGTACTCCTTGAACGCGGGGACACCTTCACCATCAGCGTCGAGGAGGAGGTCCAGGGCGACCGCGACATCTGCGGAACCACCTACTCCGGCCTCGCCGCCGACGTCACGCCCGGCGAACGCATCCTCGTCGACGACGGCAAGGTCTGTCTGGAGGTCACCTCCGTCGACGGACCCCGCGTCCACACCACCGTCGTCGAAGGCGGCATGGTCTCCGACAACAAGGGCCTGAACCTGCCGGGAGTCGCGGTGTCGGTCCCCGCCCTCTCGGAGAAGGACGAGGAGGACCTGCGCTGGGCGCTTCGCACCGGCTGCGACGTCATCGCGCTGTCCTTCGTCCGGTCCGGCCGGGACATCGAGGACGTCCACCGCATCATGGACGAGGAGGGCCGCCGCCTCCCCGTCATCGCCAAGGTGGAGAAGCCGCAGGCGGTGGACGCGATCGACGACATCGTGGCCGCGTTCGACGGCATCATGGTGGCGCGCGGGGACCTGGGCGTGGAGATGCCGCTGGAGCAGGTCCCGATCGTCCAGAAGCGCGCGATCAAGCTGGCCAGGCGCAACGCCAAGCCGGTGATCGTGGCGACGCAGATGCTCGACTCGATGATCGACAACTCGCGCCCGACGAGGGCGGAGGCGAGCGACGTCGCGAACGCGGTCATCGACGGTACGGACGCGGTGATGCTGTCCGGCGAGACGAGCGTCGGCAAGTACCCCATCGAGACGGTCCGGACGATGGCGAAGATCGTCGAGGCCGCCGAGGAGGACCTCCTCGCCAAGGGCCTGCCGCCCCTGACCGAACGCAACAAGCCCCGTACCCAGCCCGGCGCGGTGGCCCGCGCGGCGGCCGAGATCGGCGACTTCCTGGGCGCGAGGTTCCTGGTCGCCTTCACCCAGTCCGGCGACACGGCCCGCCGTCTGTCCCGCTACCGCTCCCCGATCCCGCTGCTGGCCTTCACCCCGGAACCGGCCACGCGCTCCCAGCTGAATCTGACCTGGGGTGTGGAGACGTTCCTGGGCCCGCACGTGGACTCGACGGACGCGATGGTCGACCAGGTGGACGAGCTGTTGCTGAAGTACGGCCGCTGCAAGAAGGGCGATACGGTCGTCATCACCGCCGGATCGCCGCCCGGGGTTTCCGGTTCGACGAACATGGTCCGCGTCCACCACATCGGCGAGGACGACAGCCCCAAGTAGAAAACACCGGAAAAGCCAACGGGCCCCTCCACCGGAGGGGCCCGTTTATCGACTTCAGAAATCAAAGAGGCTGACCTTGAAATCGAAGGAAAAGTGCCCCGGGTCGGACTCGAACCGACACTGTACGGGTTTTGAATCCGTTGCCTGCTGCCAATTGGGCTACCGGGGCTCGAAGAATCCAAGGTTTCCCCCGACCCTCCGCGCGTCCACCATACCGTAGCTAGGTAGGCTCTTGGGAGCAGCACCCCTGCCCCTGAACGAGGAGCCCCCGTGACCGCCCCCGAGTCGCCCCAGCCCGTAGACGCGCCCGACGACGACAAGTCGCACGTGCCTCCGCTGACGACCCGTGTCGTCATCGCCGAGGACGAGGCCCTGATCCGGCTCGATCTCAAAGAGATGCTCGAAGAAGAGGGGTACACCGTCGTCGGCGAGGCCGGTGACGGTGAGCAGGCCGTGGAGCTGGCCCGTGAGCACCAGCCGGACCTCGTGATCCTCGATGTGAAGATGCCGAAGCTGGACGGTATTTCGGCGGCCGAGAAGATCGCCGAGGACGGCATCGCGCCCGTGCTGATGCTGACCGCGTTCTCGCAGCGGGATCTGGTCGAGCGGGCCCGGGACGCCGGTGCCATGGCCTACCTGGTCAAGCCGTTCAGCAAGAGCGACGTCGTGCCGGCGATCGAGATGGCCGTCTCGCGGTTCACCGAGCTGAAGGAACTGGAGAAGGAGGTCGCCGACCTCTCCCAGCGCCTGGAGACGCGCAAGCTCGTCGACCGGGCGAAGTCCGTTCTCCAGACCGAGTACGGGCTGACCGAGCCGGCCGCCTTCCGGTGGATCCAGAAGACCTCCATGGACCGCCGGATGTCGATGCAGCAGGTCGCCGAGGCCGTCATCCAGGACGCCGAGGAGAAGAAGGCCGCCAAGGGCTGACGCGCACGAGCCCATGAGTGAGGCCCGCGCCCCCGGCAGGGGACGCGGGCCTCACTCGTATACGCGGGGCGATCAGTCCTCGCCCAGGTAGGCCTTCCGCACGGACTCGTCGTGCAGCAGGTCCTGCCCGGAGCCGGAGAGGACGATCTTGCCGACCTCCATCACATGGCCGTGGTCGGCCAGGGAGAGCGCGGCCTGGGCGTTCTGCTCGATGAGCAGAATGGTGGTGCCCTGGGACTTGAGCTCCTTGATGGTGGACATGATCTTCTGCATCATGATCGGGGAGAGACCCATGCTGGGCTCGTCGAGCATGAGCAGCTTCGGCCGGGACATCAGCGCCCGTCCCATGGCGAGCATCTGCTGCTCACCGCCGGACAGGGTGCCCGCGGCCTGCTTCCGCCGCTCCCCGAGGATGGGGAACAGGTCGTAGGCGCGCTGGATGTCCTTCTCGATGCCCTCCTTGTCGGTGCGCAGGAACGCGCCGAGGCGGAGGTTGTCCTCGATCGTCATGCGGGGGAAGATGTGCCGCCCCTCGGGGGAGTGGGCGAGCCCCAGCGAGACGACCTTGTGGGCGGGGACCTTCTTCAGCGACTTGCCGTCGAACCGGATGTGGCCTGACAGCGGCTGAAGGAGGCCGGACAGGGTGCGCAGGGTGGTCGTCTTGCCGGCGCCGTTGGTGCCGATCAGGGTGACGACCTCGCCCGCGTTCACCTTGAAGGAGATGCCCTTGACTGCCTCGATCTTGCCGTAGGCGACCCTGAGGTCCTCGACCTCCAGCAGTGCGGTCACTTGTCGTCTCCTTCCGTGGTGCTCTGCGCCTCGGCGGCCTCGACCTCGGCGGCCTCCGCGGTGCCGGGCTCGCCCTCGAAGGGCGTGCCCAGGTAGGCGGCGATGACGCGCTCGTCGGCCTGGACGACCTCGGCGGGGCCCTCGACGATCTTCTCGCCCTGGACCAGCACGGCGACCCGGTCGCAGAGGTTCATGATGAACCGGATGTCGTGCTCGATGACGAGGACGGCGATGCCCTTGTCCCGGATGGCGAAGATGATCTCTTCGGCCGCGCGGGTCTCCTGCGGGTTCATACCGGCGGTCGGCTCGTCGAGGAGGAGCAGACCGGGCTCGCTCGCCAGCGCCCGGGCGATCTCCAGCTTGCGCTGCTCGCCGTAGGGCAGGTTGCGGGCGAGGTGGTCCGCCTTGGCGGCGAGACCGGTGAACTCCAGGAGTTCCATGGCCCGGGCGCGGGACTCGTCCTCGGCCTTCTTGAAGCCCGGCAGGCGCAGGAGGGCCGACCAGAGGCCTTCCTTGGTCCGGGTGTGCCGTCCGACCAGCACGTTCTCCAGAACGGTCATGTTGGCGAAGAGCCGGATGTTCTGGAACGTACGGGCGATGCCGGCCTGGGTGACCAGGTGCGGCTTGGGCGGCAGGACGGTGCCCTTGTAGGCGACCTTGCCCTCGGTCGGGACGTACAGGCCGGTGAGGCAGTTGAAGAAGGTCGTCTTGCCGGCGCCGTTGGGGCCGATGAGGCCGACGATCTCGCCGGTGTTCACCTTGAGGTCCACGTCGCGCACGGCGGTCAGACCGCCGAAGCGCATCGTGACACCGGTCGCGTCGAGCACCGTGGTGCTGGTGGGTGCGGTCGTGGTGGTGGTCATGGCGGTCACGCCCCTGCCTTCGCGACGCCGGTCGCGCCTTCGGGCAATGGCTTGTCCTCCGGTACGTCGAGCTGTCCGGTCTCGTGGAATTCGAGCTGCTTCCTGCGGTCGGCGACCAGGCCCTCGGGGCGGAAGCGCATCAGCAGCATCAGCGCGATGCCGAAGAGCAGCAGCTGGTACTCCGCCATGAACTGGAGCTTGGCCGGGATCAGGTAGAGCAGCGCGGCGCCGATCAGCGGGCCGCTGATGGTGCCCATACCGCCGAGGATGACGGCGGCGAGCAGGAAGGCCGAGTTCGGCGGCACGGAGCCGGCGAACTGGTACTGCTCGGGGGTGACGCTGTACGACACGTGCGACTGCACGGTGCCGGCGAGGCCGGCGAGGGAGGCGCCGAGCGCGAAGGCGAGGAGCTTCAGACGGAAGCCGTTGATGCCCATCGCGGTCGCGGCGGTCTCGTCCTCGCGGATGGCGACCCACGCGCGGCCGATGCGGGACTCCGCCGAGCGGCGGAAGACCATGACGACGATCGCCGTGCACAGCAGCATCAGCAGGTAGTAGTTGCCGGAGCGGGTGAGCTCGGTGCCCAGGACGTCGTGCGGCAGCCCGAGGTTGAACCCGAAGATCTCCAGGTCCGGGATGTTGGGGATGCCGTTGGAGCCGTTGGTGACGTCCGGTCCGCTGTTGCCGTTCAGGTTGTTCATGGTGATGCGGAAGATCTCACCGAAGCCGAGCGTCACGATGGCGAGGTAGTCGCCGCGCAGTCGCAGGGTCGGGGCACCGATCACCACGCCGAAGATCAGCGAGGCGGCGGCGCCCGTGAGGACGGCCGCCCAGAACGGGAAGTGGACGCCGATGCTCGACTGCGGGGAGCCGGAGACCAGGGCGGCGGCGTAGGCGCCGACGCCGAGGAAGGCGACGTAACCGAGGTCGAGGAGGCCGGCGAGACCGACCACGACGTTGAGGCCCAGGGCGACCGTGGCGAAGATGAGGATGTTCGCGCCGATGAGGGCGAACTGGTCGTTGGACTGGGTGAAGGGGAAGCAGATCGCCGCGACGAAGGCCGCCGCCATGGCCACGTTGCGGTGCTTGGCGGTGAGTGCCGAGAGCCGGTTGAGGAGGCCCGCCCGGGTCACGGCGGTGAAGCCGAAGGCCGTGACGATCAGGAAGCCGATGAACAGCTCGGAGTACTCGGTGCCGATGCCGTACGCGAAGACGTACAGGCCGACGCCGAAGCCCGCGGCGATGATCAGGATCTCGGCCCAGGAGGGCAGTTCCTTGGCACGGCCGGGCTCCGGGGCGGTGAGCGAGTGGCGGATGCGGCCCCAGAGGTTCGGGGTCGGGTCCGCCGCGCTGTAGGGCTGGTCGAGCGGGAGGCCGAGGGCGCCGATCACGGCGACGAGCGCGCCGATGCCGGAGACCCAGGCGCCGGGCTCCAGGTTGACCAGGCCGCCGAGCTCCTGGCTGATCGCGCCCATCGTGTAGCCGGTGGTACCGAACACGCCGAGGGAGGCGAGCAGGACGGCGCTGCTCTTGCCGCCCGGGGTCAGCCAGCGCAGGCCGCGGATGCCGTAGCCGGAGAGGGCGAACAGCAGCGTGAGCACGGAGCCGACGAGGGTGAGGACCTGGAGGCCGCCGGGGTAGCCGGTGACGGTGAGGTTGCCCGGGAACTCCTGGGTCCAGGTCCAGGCGAGGAAGGTGCCTATGAGGGCGACGGCGGAGCCGACGACGGTCAGCGCGCGTGCCGCGGTGGGCGGCAGCGGGATGAGCGGGGTGGCCTCCGCGGTGGACACCTTGGTGGTGTCGGTGCTCTTGTCCATGGGGGTCTCGGTGGTCATGGGTATCACGCCCGATCCGCGACGCGTTCGCCGAGCAGGCCCTGTGGCCTGAACAGGAGGACGAGGATGAGGAGGGCGAACGCCCATACGTCCTTCCAGGCGCCGCCGCCGAAGAGTTCCATGCCGGGGATGTCGCCGATGTAGCCGGTGGCGAGGGCTTCGGCGACACCGAGGACGACACCGCCGAGCATGGCGCCGTAGATGTTGCCGATGCCGCCGAGGACGGCTGCGGTGAAGGCCTTGAGGCCCATCAGGAAGCCCATGCGGAAGCCGACCTGGCCGTTCTTCAGGCCGTAGGCGACGGCGGCGATGGCGGCGAACGCGGCACCGATGGCGAACGCCATGACGATGATGCGGTCGGTGTTGATACCCATCAGCTTGGCCGTGTCCGGGTCCTGGGCGGTGGCCTGCATACCGCGGCCGGAGCGCGTCTTGGTGACGAACAGGCCGAGGGCGAGCATGCACAGCGGGGCGGCTATGAGCACGAAGAGGTCGCCGCGCTGGATGTTGGCGCCGAGTATGTCGACGGGGCCGCCTTCGAACTGCGGGAAGGGGTGGTCCTTCTTCGCGTCCGGGTACCACATCCATACGGCCTGCTGGAGGACGATGGACAGACCGATGGCGGTGATGAGGGGTGCCAGCCGTGGCGCGGTGCGCAGGGGACGGTAGGCGAAGCGTTCCGCCGCCGTACCGACGGCGACCGATACGAGGATGCCGCCGATGATCATCAGCGGGACGGCGGCGGCGAGGCCGAAGCCGTCGGGGAGTACCAACCAGACGGTGAGGGCCCCGAAGCCCCCGACCATGAAGATCTCGCCGTGGGCGAAGTTGATTAGCTGGACGATGCCGTAGACCATCGTGTAGCCGATCGCGATGAGTCCGTACATCGCGCCGAGGATGAGTCCATTGGCCAGCTGTTGCGGCAGTTCGTTCACCGCAGGGCCTCCGTGGAGTGGTTCGGATATGGCGCCGCGCGGGGAGCGCTGGTGGGCGCTTCCCGCGCGGCCTGGATCAATGTGTGAGTGGGGAGGGCTCTTTACTCGTCCTTCGTCAGCCGAGCTTGGGTTCGCCGCTGAACTCCGGCGCCCAGGCGTTCTTCTTGACCTTGTACGCGGTCATCGTGTGGTTCGTGGTGTCACCGAACTCGTCGAAGGAGATGGTGCCGGTGACGCCGTCGAACTTGACCTTGGCCATGGCGTCCAGGACCGCCTTGCGGCCGTCGGACGGGACCTTGCCGTCGTTGCCCTCGACCGCCAGCTTGACGGCCTCGATGATGGCCCAGGTGGCGTCGTAGGTGAGGCCGCCGTACGCCTCGTAGGCGTCCTCGTAGCCCGCCGCCTCGTAGTCCTTGATGAAGGTCTTGGCGGAGTCGAGCTGCTCGACCGGCTTGCCCACGGAGGTGGCGAGGTCGCCCTCGGCCTTCTTGTTCAGCTTCGGGAACTCGCCGGAGTAGATGCCGTCGCCGCCCATGAGCGGGATGTTCTGGCCGCTGTCCTTGAGCTGCTGGCTCAGCGGGCCGGCGGCCGGGTACTCGCCGCCGTAGTACAGGGCCTGGGCGCCGGTCTTCTTGATCTTGGCGACCACGGCGTTGAAGTCACGGTCGTCGGGGTTGATGTGGTCGCTGCCGACGATGGTGCCGCCGAACTTGGTGAAGTTCGCCTTGAAGGACGCGGCGAGGCCGGCGCCGTAGGTCTTCTGGTCGTCGATCAGGTAGACCTTCTTGAGCTTCGCCTGGTTGTACAGGTAGTCGGCGGCGAAGGCGCCCTGGATCTCGTCCGTGGTGGCCGTACGGAAGAACGTCTTGAACTGGCGGACCGAGTCGCCGGTCTTCCAGCCGTCGCCCTGGGTCAGCTCGGTACCGGTGTTGGCCGGGGAGACCTGGGTGAGGCCGGCGTCGTTGAACGGCTTCTGCATCTGCTGCGAGACGCTGGAGTTCAGCGGGCCGACGACGCCGAGGACGTCCTTGTTGCTGATGAACTTCTGGGCGTTCTGCTGGCCTACGGAGGGCTGCGCCTGGTCGTCGAGCGACTCGATCTTGAACTCGACGCCCTTGACGTACTCCTTCTTGTTGGCCGTCTTGGCGGCCAGGTCGGCGGAGTTCTTGATGCCCAGGCCGAGGGCCGACAGGTCGCCGGTCAGCGGGGCGTCGACGCCGATCACAACTGTGGTCTTGTCGCCGTTGCTGCTGCCGCCGTCGTCGTCACGCGACCCACATGCCGTGAGTGTCAGCGATCCCGCCGCGAGCGCGGCGGTTATGGCGATGATCGAACGTTGACGCACGAATCAGGTCCTTTCCCTGGCACGGCGGCTCCCCATGGAACGCGCCGAGTCGAGCGCTGGGCCGAAGTGACTTCGAATCCGATGGCTCGGTGACTGGCCGTGACTCTAAGCGGGTGTGGGGAACATGGAGGAGGCTTGGACCAAGGCTGTGACGCTCTTGTTATGACACGGGGTAACCCTGAGCGGTACTCCGTGGGGGGAAGAGCGGATTTCCAGCCGATTCGCCCTGTCCACATTGTGAGAACTCGCAGCGTTCGCGCGTAGCTCATTCACGAGTGTTCACGCGTTTTGGTGATTACCGGAGCTGTTGTCGAAGGCTACCTGACCGCTTCTGGGGACTTCTGGGAAGGGGGTGCGTCGCGGGGGAGGCGGGGGTCTGTATTGCAGGCGTATTACGCACAGTTACCGGCGGGAAAGGTGCTCGGCGTTCACCGGCCCTTTTCGTGTATGGGGCACGAATATGGCATCGGAAAGTGGAATGCGGATTGCTTCATCCGGCCCCCCACGGCCCTCCGGTCGGCTCCCCGTTTCGGTACCGTTTCTCGCACAACTCCCGTGCCCGGCGGTCTATCAGCCGCTCCGCCGACTGCGCGTCCGTGCGTGTCCGTTCCGCCCGGGCGGCGTCCACGACCTTGCGCAGGATCTCGTACTGGCCGTCGGACAGGCCCATCGACTGGTAGTCGCCGTAGGTGTCGTCGTCCAGCGTGCGGCGCGACCAGTAGCCGATGATCTGCGTGCACAGCCGCGCGGGTGGAGTCGCCGACGGGGAGGGCGAGTTGGTGCTCGCCCGGGTCCCGCCCGTGGCGTCATGGGCGCCCGGCCGGCCGCAGCCGGACGCCAGGCAGGCGGCCAGCAGCGCCAGTGCGAGCACCGTCCCCTTGCGGCGGGCTCCTCCCGTCGTCATGCCCCGACGGTATGCCGCCGGACGCCCGGGTTTCAACGGCCGTGAAAAGTAGGGGGGTTGGATACGACGGCAACGCGAGGGTGCCGGCCGTCACGCGCGTGCGAGAGCGCACGGGTGGGCGAGAGCGCACGGGCGTGCGGCGGCCGGTCGTGACGCATCGTCGTCGGGGCGTGGCTGTCAGCCCGCCGAGCGCAGGTGCTCCCCGTCGCCCGGGTTCACGTCCCGCAGCAGACAGGTCAGCCGCGCACTGCACACCCGCTTGCCCTGCTCGTCGCTGATCACGATCTCGTACGTCGCCGTCGAGCGGCCCCGGTGCAGCGGCGTGGCCACTCCGGTCACGAGGCCGGAGCGGGCGCCCCGGTGATGGGTGCAGTTCAGGTCCACGCCGACGGCGAGCTTGGAGCTGCCGGCGTGCAACATCGACCCCACCGAACCCAGCGTCTCGGCGAGCACCGCGGACGCGCCGCCGTGCAGCAGCCCGTACGGCTGGGTGTTCCCCTCGACCGGCATGGTCCCGACGACCCGCTCGGCGGAGGCTTCCACTATCTGGACACCCATCCGGGTCCCGAGGTGCCCGGCGGAGAACAGGGCCGGCAGGTCGACGCCGAGAGCGGCGTACTCGTCGATGACCTCTTGCGGGAACTTCACGTGCTGCTGCTCGCCCATGGGGTCCGGCTCCGTTCGTCTTGCCCGGTCGGTGACAGTCGACTGAGCAAACGCTCAGTCGGCCGCCGATTGTTCCAGACGTACGACCACGGACTTGCTGGCCGGGGTGTTGCTGGTGTCCGCGGTGGCGTCCAGCGGGACCAGGACATTGGTCTCCGGGTAGTACGCGGCCGCACAGCCCCGTGCCGTCGGATAGTGCACGACGCGGAAGCCGGGCGCCCGGCGCTCGATGCCGTCCTTCCACTCGCCGACCAGGTCGACGTACGAGCCGTCGGCGATGTTCAGCCGCTGCGCGTCCTCGGGGTTGATCATCACGACCCGGCGGCCGTTCTTGATCCCCCGGTAACGGTCGTCAAGGCCGTAGATCGTGGTGTTGTACTGGTCGTGCGACCGCAGCGTCTGCAGCAGCAGCCGCCCCTCCGGCACCTCCGGGTACTCGACCGGAGCCGCGGTGAAGTTGGCCTTGCCCGTCGCCGTGGGGAAGCGGCGCTCGTCGCGCGGGGCGTGCGGGAGGGTGAAGCCGCCCGGGCGGGCCACGCGCGCGTTGAAGTCCTCGAAGCCGGGGACGACCCGCGCGATACGGTCCCGGATCGTCGCGTAGTCCTTCTCGAACTCCTCCCAGGGCGTCAGGCTGCCCTCGCCCAGCACGCGGCGTGCCAGTCGGCAGACGATCGCCGGCTCGGACAGCAGTTGCCTGCTCGCGGGCTCCAGGCGCCCCCGGGAGGCGTGCACCATGCCCATCGAGTCCTCGACCGTCACGAACTGCTCACCACTGCCCTGAAGATCGCGCTCGGTGCGGCCGAGGGTGGGCAGGATCAGCGCACGGGCGCCGGTGACGGCGTGGCTGCGGTTGAGCTTCGTGGACACGTGCACGGTCAGCCGGACGCGCCGCATCGCCGCCTCGGTGACGTCCGTGTCGGGCGTGGCGGACACGAAGTTGCCGCCCATCGCGAAGAAGACCTTCGCCTCGCCGTCGCGCATCGCCCGGATGGCCCGTACGACGTCGTAGCCGTGCTCGCGCGGGGGCGTGAACCCGAACTCCTTCTCCAGGGCGTCCAGGAAGGCGGGGGCGGGCCGCTCGAAGATGCCCATGGTGCGGTCACCCTGCACGTTCGAGTGACCGCGCACCGGGCACACGCCCGCGCCGGGGCGGCCGATGTTGCCGCGCAGCAGAAGGAAGTTGACGACCTCGCGGATGGTCGGCACCGAGTGCTTGTGCTGGGTGAGACCCATGGCCCAGCACACGATGGTGCGCTCCGAGGCCAGGATCATGGCCAGGGCCTGCCGGATGTCCTCCTGGGTGAGGCCGGTCGCGGCGAGCGTCTCGTCCCAGTCGGCGGCCCGTGCGGCTGCCTCGAACTCCTCGTAGCCGTGGGTGTGCTCGCGCACGAACTCCTCGTCGACGGCGCCCTGCGTCTCCAGGATCAGCTTGTTGAGGAGCCGGAAGAGGGCCTGGTCGCCGCCGATGCGGATCTGCAGGAAGAGGTCGGTGAGCGCGGCGCCCTTGAGCATGCCCCGCGGGGTCTGCGGGTTCTTGAAGCGTTCCAGGCCGGCCTCGGGGAGCGGGTTGACGCTGATGATCTTCGCGCCGTTCGCCTTGGCCCTCTCCAGGGCGGAGAGCATGCGCGGGTGGTTCGTACCCGGGTTCTGCCCGGCGACGATGATCAGGTCGGCCTTGTACAGGTCCTCCAGCAGAACGCTGCCCTTGCCGATGCCGATCGTTTCGTTCAGCGCCGACCCGGACGACTCGTGGCACATGTTCGAGCAGTCCGGCAGATTGTTGGTGCCGAGCTCGCGCGCGAAGAGCTGGTAGAGGAACGCCGCCTCGTTGCTGGTGCGGCCGGAGGTGTAGAAGACGGCCTCGTCGGGGGAGGCGAGGGCGGTGATCTCCTCGCCGATGATGTCGAAGGCGCGCTCCCAGGAGACCGGCTCGTAGTGCGTGCCGCCCTCGGGCAGGAACATCGGATACGTCAGCCGTCCCTGCTGCCCCAGCCAGTACCCGCTCCTGGTCGCGAGGTCGGCGACGGAGTGCGCGGCGAAGAACTCCGGGGTGACCCGGCGCAGGGTCGCCTCCTCGGCCACCGCCTTCGCGCCGTTCTCGCAGAACTCCGCCTTGTGCCGGTGATCGGGCTCCGGCCAGGCACACCCCGGGCAGTCGAAGCCGTCCTTCTGGTTGACGCTGAGCAGCGTCAGCATGGTCCGCTTCACGCCCATCTGCTGCTGCGCGATACGCAGGGTGTGCCCGATCGCCGGCAACCCCGCAGCCGCATGCTTCGGCTCGGCGACCTGCGGCGCGTCCTGAACCGGATCACCCTTGGGCGGCTTGGTGGCCATCGCGCACTCCCCTTCACGTACACGTGTGAGCTACATCTCCGATCCTCGCACGGGGGACGGACAGTGCGCGGGGTGGGCCCGGGCGGGGAGAGGGGGGCGCCGGCCGGGCCCGGCGAAGCCCGGCGGTCCCAGGGGAGCCGTACCCCCGATGGGGACCGAGTGTCAGTGGGGCGTGGCAGGATCGTGGGCGTGGCAGAGACAGCATCGAAGCAGACCGAGACCAACCCCGGCGGCAGCCGGCCCCGCCTGATGCTCATGGACGGGCACTCGCTGGCCTACCGAGCGTTCTTCGCGCTGCCCGCGGAGAACTTCACCACCGCGACGGGCCAGCCGACGAACGCGATCTACGGCTTCGCGTCGATGCTGGCCAACACCCTGCGCGACGAGGCGCCCACCCACTTCGCGGTGGCCTTCGACGTGTCCCGCAAGACCTGGCGCTCCGAGGAGTTCACGGAGTACAAGGCGAACCGCTCCAAGACCCCGGACGAGTTCAAGGGCCAGGTCGAGCTGATCGGCGAACTGCTCGACGCGATGCACGTCTCCCGGTTCGCGGTCGACGGCTTCGAGGCCGACGACGTGATCGCCACCCTCGCCACCCAGGCCGAGGCCGCCGGCTTCGAGGTGCTGATCGTCACCGGCGACCGCGACTCCTTCCAGCTGGTCAGCGAGCACACCACGGTGCTGTACCCGACGAAGGGCGTATCCGAGCTCACCCGGTTCACCCCGGAGAAGGTCGTCGAGAAGTACGGATTGACGCCCGCCCAGTACCCCGACTTCGCGGCCCTGCGCGGCGACCCGTCCGACAACCTCCCGGGCATCCCCGGTGTCGGCGAGAAGACCGCCGCGAAGTGGATCAACCAGTTCGGCTCGTTCGCGGAGCTGGTCGAGCGCGTCGAGGAGGTCAAGGGCAAGGCCGGCCAGAACCTCCGCGACCACCTGGAGGCCGTCAAGCTGAACCGCCGGCTGACCGAGCTGGAGCGGGCCGTCGAGCTGCCCAAGACCGTCACCGACCTCGCGCGCGAGCCGTACGACCGCAAGGCCGTCGCGATGATCCTGGACACCCTGGAGATCCGTAACCCCTCCCTGCGTGAGCGGCTCTACGGCGTCGACCCCGGCGCCGAGGAGGCCGAGACCACGCCGGTCGCGACGGAGGGCGTGGAGATCGACGGCTCCGTGCTCGGCACCGGTGAGCTGGGCCCCTGGCTGACCGGGCACGGCGGTGAGCCCCTCGGCGTGGCCACCGTCGACACCTGGGCGCTCGGCGCCGGCTCCGTCTCCGAGGTCGCCCTCGCCGCGGCCGACGGCGCCGCCGCCTGGTTCGACCCGTCGCAGCTGGACGAGGCCGACGAGAAGGCGTTCGCGGCCTGGCTGGCCGACGCCGCCAGGCCGAAGGTCTTCCACAACGCCAAGGGCGCGATGCGGGTCTTCGCCGAGCACGGCTGGAGCATCGAGGGCGTGCGCATGGACACCGCGCTCGCCGCCTACCTGGTCAAGCCGGGCCGCCGCTCCTTCGACCTGGACGCGCTGTCCCTGGAGTACCTCCACCGCGAGCTGGCCCCCGCCGCCGCGGCCGACGGCCAGCTGGCCTTCGGCACGGACGACGGCGCCGAGGCCGAGGCGCTGATGATCCAGGCCCGCGCGGTCCTCGACCTGGGCGAGGCCTTCGAGAGCCGTCTGGAGGAGGTCGGCGCCGCGGACCTGCTCCGTGACATGGAGCTGCCGACCTCGGCCCTGCTGGCCCGCATGGAGCGACACGGCATCGCGGCCGACCGGGCCCATCTGGAGGCCATGGAGCAGATGTTCGCGGGCGCCGTGCAGCAGGCCGTGAAGGAGGCGCACGCGGCGGCCGGGCACGAGTTCAACCTCGGCTCGCCCAAGCAGCTGCAGGAGGTCCTCTTCGGCGAACTCGCCCTGCCCAGGACGAAGAAGACGAAGACCGGCTACACCACGGACGCCGACGCCCTGGCCTGGCTCGCCACCCAGACCGACAACGAACTGCCGGTCATCATGCTCCGCCACCGCGAGCAGGCGAAGCTCCGCGTCACCGTCGAGGGCCTGATCAAGACGATCGCGACCGACGGCCGCATCCACACCACCTTCAACCAGACGGTGGCCGCGACGGGCCGGCTGTCCTCCACGGACCCGAACCTGCAGAACATCCCCGTCCGCACGGACGAGGGCCGGGCGATCCGCCGGGGCTTCGTGGTCGGCGAGGGCTTCGAGTCCCTGATGACGGCCGACTACAGCCAGATCGAACTGCGCGTGATGGCCCACCTCTCCGAGGACGAGGGCCTGATCCAGGCGTTCACCTCCGGCGAGGACCTGCACACCACGGCCGCCTCCCAGGTCTTCGCGGTGGAACCCGCCGCGGTGGACGCGGAGATGCGCCGCAAGATCAAGGCCATGTCCTACGGCCTGGCGTACGGCCTGTCGGCCTTCGGCCTCTCCCAGCAGCTGAACATCGACGCGGGCGAGGCCCGCGCCCTGATGGACGCCTACTTCGAGCGGTTCGGCGGCGTACGGGACTACCTGCGCCGCGCGGTCGACGAGGCCCGGGCAACCGGCTATACGGCGACCCTCTTCGGACGCCGCCGCTACCTCCCCGACCTCAACAGCGACAACCGCCAGCGCCGCGAGGCCGCAGAGCGCATGGCCCTCAACGCCCCCATCCAGGGCACGGCGGCGGACATCGTCAAGATCGCCATGCTCAAGGTCGACCAGGCCCTGCGCGAGGCCGGCCTCACCTCCCGCATGCTCCTCCAGGTCCACGATGAAATCGTCCTCGAAATCGCCCCCGGCGAGCGCGAGGCCACAGAAGCCCTGGTCCGCCAGGAGATGTCCAACGCCGTCCACCTCAACGTCCCGCTGGGCGTCTCGGTGGGCGCAGGCCCGGACTGGGAATCGGCGGCGCACTAGCCCCCGGCGGAAGGCTCCACCTTGGTGCCGGGCCCGGTTACCCACCCGGCCCGGCACCGAGCGAACTTCTTGGGCGGCGGAACCGCAACGCCCTCAAAGGGGCGCGGGGCTGTCTCGATGTGCGGCTCCGCCGCGCGGGCGCGACCAGCCACGACCTACCCGGAGCCCCGAAACCACCTCAACCCGGCACTCACATGGGGACCCGGCCCACCCCGGAGGGCCCGTCACTCTCGTGGCCCCCGCAAAAGCGCCCCCCACCCCCGCCTCCCGTAAGGATGCGGTCATGGGTATACGCACGCTCAACCGCCGGACGACCCCGGCACCGGCGAACGTGAACACCGAGGCCGCCCCCTCCACAGAGCCGCCGTCGGTCCCGCCCTTCGCCGCCCGCGCAAGCACCGCCCGCATCCCCACCGACCTGGTGACCGCCCTGCGGCTCAGGGCAACGGCCTGCCGGCGCCGCCTCCCTCGCCGGGCACAGGACTGGGCGGATCTCACCCGCAGCTATCTGGCGCTGGCCCGCGCCCTGCTCCCACGGTCCCGCCCCGTCCGCACGGTCACCGTGTTCATCGCGACCGCGGGCACCGTCACCGAGCCCCAGGCCGACTCGCCTCCCGACCGGCCTCACCCGAACGCGAGCCAGAGCCAGAGCCAGAGCCCGAGCCAGAGCCCGCATCCGCACCCGCATCAGCACCCGCACTCCCACCACCAGGGCCCCGCACCGGACGCCACACCCTGACCCCCACGGCGTACAGCAGCAGCCCGAGCACGAGCCCCGCGCCCGCCCCGAAGCAGAGCGTCGGAATCAGCTCCCAATACTTCGCGGTCGATCCCCAGTAGTCCCACCACCGCGAGGCCCGCTGCACCGCCGCCACCGTGGCCAGACCGCCGATCACCGCGGCGGCGCACCACCGGTCCCGCACCGAAAGGACCGGAACCCCGGCCGGCGCGGCCGCACGGGTCCGCCGTAGCGCCACGACCACGAAGACGGCGATGACCACCGCGGCGACGGCCGAACCGCCGTACTGCAGATACCAGTACAGCGGCGAGCCCGCGATCTCCTCGCCCAGGACGGGAAACAGCCGCATCCCCCAGCGGTCGAGATGCGTGAACGCGTCCCACACGACATGCGTCAGCGCACCGAGCACGGCCGAGACGTACCAGCGCAGCACGAGCGACGGCCGTACCCGCGCGCGTGGCGCCCCGCAGCGCAGCAGCGTGGCCACCCGCGCCTGGCGCCGCACCGGCAGCAGGGCCACCAGTGGTTCGCGCAGCAGGAGCCACAGGCCCACCAGTGCCCAGGCGATCACCACGTCGACCGTGAACACGCCGGCGAACGAGTGCGTGACATCGCCGAACTCCATCGCCCCGGACAGGACACTCGCCGCGTAATAGGTCATGTCGGGAGCGAAGGAACCCGCCACCAGCACGGCCGGTACGAGCCTGCCCCGGCCGGTTCCGTCGGTGCGTACGGCGGGCAGTACGGCCGCCGCGTGGCTGAGCGTGAACGGCAACGGGGCTCCTCCTGTGCGATGTTGGCTGGACCGGTCCGGCCCGGGTCGTCGGGGAAGCCAGTATGCGGGACATCCGGGAGGGGTATCCGACGGACGGACCGCACATGGCCAACCGGTAAAAATCGGGCACCAACGGGTGCCCCTGCAAAGGAAGTTGTCGTAGGGTCGCCTGGGTCACGGTGCCGGGGAAACACGGCCGCACAGATGAACAGCGACGGAAAGCCTGCCGCGAGGGCAACTGTCGCGGCGGGTCGATCGTCACTACAGGGGCGGGCACGACACGGCGAGCCCGGCAGACAGAGGCGGGCGCTCGGGCGTCCACGGGAGGGGTCCATTACATGGCGGCGCAATTCGGCAGGCTCCGCAAGGGCGCGGTGAACACCACCGTCGCGGCGGTCGTGGTCGCGGCACTGGCCGCGTCCCAGGCTCCGGGAGTGACGACCGACGACGCCGGCAGAAGGGTCACCACCGGAACCCGGCCCTCGCCGGACGCGCCGGCCGAGGACAGCGCGACCGGCAACTCGCCCTACTACACGGACCTGCCGCCGCTCAACAGCCCCAGCCCCGCACCCTCCGCCGACACCCCGGTCACGCCGGGCACCGGCGAGGCGGGCATCCCCGCGACCGTCCTGGACGCCTACAAGAAGGCCGAGACCGCGCTCAGGGAGGCCAAGCCCGGCTGCAACCTGCCCTGGCAACTCCTCGCCGCCATCGGCAAGGTCGAGTCCGGCCAGGCCCGCGGCGGCCGGGTCGACGCGAACGGCGACACGCTCTCCCCGATCCTCGGCCCGCAGCTCAACGGCAACGGCTTCGCGAGCATCAGCGACACCGACGGCGGCGCCTACGACGGGGACAGCACCTACGACCGTGCCGTGGGCCCCATGCAGTTCATCCCCTCCACCTGGAAGTGGGCCGGCCGCGACGGCAACGGCGACGGCGAGAGCAACCCCAACAACATCTACGACGCCGCGCTCGCCGCCGCCCACTACCTGTGCCGCAACGGCTGGGACCTGTCCACCCAGGACGACCTCGACCGCGCGATCCTCAGCTACAACAACTCGCAGGACTACCTCAACCTCGTCCTGACGTGGCTGGAGTACTACCGCAAGGGCACCCACGCGATCCCGGACGGCACCGGCACCCTCCCGTCCGGCCGCAGCGACGACTCGGCAGGTGCGAGCCCCACCCCGACGACGCCCACCACGCCCACGACACCGGCGAAGCCGACGGCGCCGAGCAGCCCCAGGCCGGGCGGCGGCTCCACGAGCCCCAAGCCGACCCCGCCGGGCCCGACCCCGCCCAGCACCACGCCTCCCACCCCCACCGACACGGTGGACCACCTGGAGGACGCGGACACCGCCAAGCTCACCGCGATGGCCGGCGACACCTTCACCGAGAAGATCAGCGCCCGCGCCGAGACCGAGGCCGGCAAGGGCGTCGCGAAGGTCCGGGTCCGCTTCACGATCGTCGGCAGGACCGACGCCACGTTCAGCACGGGCGAGAAGTACGCCGCCGTGGTCACCAACAGCGCCGGCGAGGCGATCGCGCCCGCGCTCAAGGCGGGCGAGGACACCGGCACGTTCGTCGTCCGGGCCACCGTCGTCGGCCGTTCGCTCCCCGGCCTGGACTACACGGCCACGGTCACCGAGCGCGCCGCCGACACCCTGGCCCGCACCGGCGACACCGAGCTGACCTGCACCCCGGGCGGCGAGTTCGCCGACCAGGTCGAGGTGAAGGCGACGTACAAGGGCGCCGTCGCGGACAAGGTCGCGGCCACCGCCACCCTCATCAAGTCGGCGGACGACCCGGCCGAGAACGACAAGGGCCCCTACTTCAAGGACGCCGACGGCAAGCCCGTGCGCACCCTGACCGGCCTGACGACGGACGCCAAGGGCCTGCTCAAGCTGCCCAAGCTGTACGCCGACGACACCGCCGGCACCTTCCTGCTGCGCATCAACACCGCGGGCGGCGCGACACTGACCGTCGAGCTCAAGGTGGCGGCGGCCGAGACGACACCCACCCCGACCCCGTCGGAGTCGGCATCCGGCTCGACGTCGGCATCGCCGAGCCCGTCCGCCTAGCCGTCACCGCACGATCCGACTGGGGCGCCCTTCCGCTACGGCGGACAGGGCGCCCTTCGTCGTGTGTGCAACGTGTTCTCATCTCGCCCGCCCGTTGCTACGGTGCCGTACCTGACGATGTATCAGTTCCGCGGGTCCTGAAGGTTCCGTCCGCCGGGAGGCAGGCATGCGCGCCCTGATCGCCGCCGCGACCGGTCTCGCCGTCGCGCTCGCCCTGGTCCTCACGCTCACCGCGCTGGGCTCACCGGCGGGCGAGACATCCCCGAAACCGCTGCTGACGACCGTGCCCGCACATCCGTAACCGCCCGTCCGGGAGGGAGGCCGAGATGCGCCGCAAGGCCAGTCTGATCCTGCTCGCCCTCGCCGTGTTCTTCGCGGCCCTGTCCCCACTGCTGCGCTGGTACGCCTTCCCGCGCCTGGCCAAGATCCCGGCCGGCCAGTACCAGGACATGGTCCTGGAGGCGAAGGACGCCACCCTCCTCGACTACGGCACGATGCAGGCCCGCAAGGTCCCCGAGGTCACCATCGTGCAGACCCTGAAGGGCAACGTCGAAGCCTCCGAGAAGATCGAGAAGACGGCGGGCAAGGACGTGGTCGTCTGGGACGGCCTGTCCTATGTCGTCGGCCCCGACGGCAAGATGGTCTCCAGGATCCCCGAGCGCTACATCTTCGACGCCCACTCCCAGGAACCCGTCCACGCCACCGGCGAGTCGGTCGACGGCGACCCCGTGAAACGGGAGGGCATCGAGTTCAAGTGGCCCTTCCTGACCGAGAAACGGGACTACCAGTACTTCGACGCCCAGACCCGCACCAGCGCGCCGATCCACTACAAGGGCACCCAGGACTTCCGCGGCGTGGAGGTCTACTACTTCGAGCAGACCATCCCGTGGACCAAGGTGAAGCTCCCCAAGGCGATGCCGGTCAAGGGCATCACCCCGGAGTCGGTCGCCAAGACCGGCACCACCCGCTGGTACTCGACCGTCCGCAAGTTCTGGGTCGAACCCCTCACCGGCGCCCCCGTCTACGGCGAGGAGATCCACAAGGAGGAACTGCGCGGCGGCACCCTCCTCGGCGACCGCGACAAGGTGACGGCGTTCGCCGGCCACGTGAAGATGCGCGAGGACTACATCGACCACACCGTCGACCTGGTGAAGTCCAACCGCACCCTGGTCCTGCTGATGACGTCGTATCTCCCCTGGGGCTTCCTGGTCCTGGGACTGCTGCTCCTGTCCCTCTCCCTCTGTCTGGAGGCACGCGGCCGCCGCCCCGGCGACCCCAGTCCCGCCCAGGACACCGAACCGGAACCGGTCACCGCCTGAGCCGGGCGTTGGTGTGCCGGGTCGGCTCGGCTCCGGCGGGGTCCTCGGGCCACGGATGCCTGGGATAACGGCCGCGCAGCTCCGCCCGTACGCCCTTGTAGCCGTCCTTCCAGAAGGAGGCGAGGTCGGCGGTGACGGCCGCCGGGCGCCCGGCCGGGGAGAGCAGATGGACGAGGAGCGGCACCCCGGCGACCGACGGCGACTCGTGCAGCCCGAACATCTCCTGCAACTTCACGGCGAGGACGGGCTGTTCGGGGTTGCCGTAGTCGATCCGGATTCTGGACCCGCTCGGTACGGCGATCCGCTCCGGCGCGAGCTCGTCCAGCCGCCCGGCGTCCCCCGTGGCCCACGGCAGCAACCGGTCGAGGGCCGCCCCGGCGTCGATCCGCCCGAGGTCGGCCCGCCGCCGCGCCCGGCTCAGCTCGGGCTCCAGCCATTCGTCCACGCGTGCGTGGAGCGCGTCGTCGCAGACGTCGGGCCAGGGCGCACCGAGGTGCAGATACAGGAAGGCGAGCCGCTGCCGCAGCACTTCGGCGTCGGGGGACCAGCGCAACAGGCCGAGCCCGTCCTGCCGCAGACCTTCGAGAAGCGCATCGCGTACGAGTGCGGGGTCGGCGTCCTTGAGTGGACGCGCCGTCAGCTCGATCGCCCCCAGCCGCTCGACCCGCCGGGCGACGACGTCCCCGTCGGCCCAATGGACCTCCTGGGTGTCGGAGTGCAGCGACGGCGCCGCCGCCAGGGCGATGTCCTCGTCCACCGCGGCGGCCAGCTGCACGCGCGCGTGCCCCTTGCCGACGGGCCGGTCGGCGACGGCCACGGCGATCCAGCGGGCCCCGCGGAGGGCGGAGCCGTCGGGGAGCTCGGCGCGCGTGCCGGAGGCCATGAGGTAGGAGCCGCCGTCGGCCTTGGCGATGCGCTCGGGGAAGGCGAGCGCGGCGACGAGCCCGACCAGGCCGTGCTCCCCGGCAGGGGCGACCGGCGGCTGGGAGTCCTCCCCGACGACGGCCCGCAGCCGCCGCACCTCCGCCCGCCACCGCGCCGCGTACCCGTCGCCCCCACGCCGGGCCGCCCGCAGCGCACCGGCGAGGTCGTCCCCGTACTCCCGGGGCGCCTCCTCGCTGAGCAGCGCCACCACCTCCGAGGCCCGCTCGGAGGCTCCCGCGTCCAGCAGCGCCCGCCCCAGCCGGGGGTGCAATCCCAACCGGGCCAGACGCAGACCCCGCTGCGTGGCTCCACCGGCGGAGTCCACCGCCCCGACGGCGGTCAGTACGCTCCGCGCCGCCGCCATCGCCCCGCCCGGCGGCGGATCCAGCAACGCCAGGCCGGTGGCCTCCGGGTCGCCCCAGCACGCCGCCTGCAACGCGAACGCCGTCAGGTCGGCCACCTTGATCTCCGGCGACGGGAAGCGCGGCAGCCGCGCGTCCTCCGCCTCCGCCCAGCAGCGGTACACCGCCCCCGGCGCCTCCCGCCCGGCCCGCCCCGCCCGCTGCCGCCCCGCCGCCTGCGAGGCCCGTACCGTCGCCAGCGCGCTCAGCCCGCGCGCGTGGTCGACGCGAGGCTCCCGCGCCAGCCCGGAGTCGACGACGACCCGCACCCCCGGCACCGTCAGCGACGACTCCGCCACGGACGTCGCCAGCACCACCCGGCGCCGCTCCCCGCCCGCCAGCACCGCGTCCTGCACAGCCGCGGGCGCCCGCCCGTGCACCTGCAACACCTCGATGTCCCCGAGATCCGCCAGCTGCCCGGCCACCCGCGCGATCTCGCCCACGCCCGGCAGGAAACACAGCACGTCCCCCGCCCGCTCGGCCAGCGCCCGCCGCACCACCGACGCCACATGCGTCAGCAGCGCCTGGTCGACCCGCATGCCGTGCGGGGGCCGCACGGGGCGGGCCGGCGGCGCCCACACGACCTCCACGGGGTGTGAGGTGCCCTCCGCCGCCACGACCGGGGCGTCGCCCAGCAGCCGCGCCCAGCCCTGCGCGTCCGTCGTCGCCGACGCGGCCACCAGCCGCAGCTCCGGCCGCAGGGTCTGCCGTACGTCCCACAGGAACGCGGCGGTCGTGTCCGCGTCCAGATGCCGCTCGTGGCACTCGTCCAGTACCACCGCGTCCACGCCCGCGAGCTCCTGGTCGCGCTGCAGCCGTTGCAGCAGCACACCGGTCGTGACGACCTCCACGCGCGCGCGTGGCCCGACGACCCGCTCCCCGCGCACGGTGTACCCGACGCTCGCGCCGACCTTCTCGCCCAGCAGCCACGCCATCCGCCGGGCGGCGGCCCGGGCGGCGATCCGCCGCGGCTCGGCGACGACGACCCGCCGGGCCGGTCCCTCACCGAGCAGCCCCGCCAGCGCCAACGGCACCAGCGTCGTCTTGCCCGTGCCGGGCGGCGCGACCAGCACCGCCGTGCCGTGCGCGTCCAGAGCGTCGTACAGACCGGGCAGGGCGCCGCGTACGGGCAGCGCGTCCAGGGCGTCGTAACGGATCACACGCTCAGTCTCGTACGCAGACGAAGATCGCCGTTCCCGGAATCAGGTTCCCGCGCAGCGGCGACCAGCCGCCCCACTCCGAGGTGTTCCAGACCGGCCACTCCGGCTCCACCAGGTCCACCAGCCGGAACCCCGCCGCCACGACGTCCCGGACGCGGTCGCCGACCGTGCGGTGGTGCTCGACGTAGACCGCGTGGCCCTCCTCGTCCTGCTCGACGTAAGGCGTCCGGTCGAAGTAGGAGGCGGAGACGCTCAGCCCCTCCGGGCCCGGCTCGTCGGGGAACGCCCAGCGGATCGGGTGGGTGACCGAGAAGACGAAACGCCCGCCCGGCCGCAGCACCCGCCGCACCTCGCTGAGCACCAGCACCGGGTCGGCGACGAACGGCAGCGCGCCGTACGCCGAGCACGCCAGGTCGAAGGAGCCGTCGGCGAAGGGGAGGGCACCCGCGTCGGCGCACACCAGCGGGAACGCGGCCCCGATGCGCAACGCGTGCTGGAGCTGGCGGTGGGAGAGGTCCAGGGCGACCGGGCGGGCCCCCTGCACGGCCAGCCAGCGCGAGCACTGCGCGGCGCCGGCGCCGATCTCCAGGACGTCCTTGCCCTTGAGCTCCTCCGGCGGGCCGAGCAGCTCGGCCTCCACCTCGTCCAGACCCTCGGGACCCCAGACGAAACGGTCGTCGCCGAGGAAGGTGCCGTGCTCGATCTGGTACTCGTCCGCGTTGCGGTCCCACCAGCCCCGGTTGGCGCGGGAACTCTCCGCGACATCGGCCGAACGCCGGGTGGCCTCGGGTTCGAAGGAATCGTCGGGGGCGCCGGAGACGTGGGACGACGCGTCGGACGCGATCTCGGGCGATACGGGCTCTTGGATGATCGGCTCCCTCGTCGTACTCTTCCGTCACCTGAATGGCGCGGCCCCTCCCGGAAGTGTCACGTAAGGGACGCCCCGAGGCCCGCGTGGCCTCAAGAGACAGGTTTTGTGCCGGGTATGAGGCGATCCGCCCCGGGTGTGCGGCTTCGCGCATTGACCCTGTCCGGCTGCCCCCGTATGCTACAAGTTGCGCTGCGGGCCTGCGCACCTCAGACGTAGCAGGCTGCGCTCGCATCTGTTGTATGTCCCCTCGGTTGTCGAGGCGCCACCGGTATTTCTGTGGCGCTTCCTAGGCTGTCCGGCTTCTTCAGAGCGATACGGGCTCCCGGCGTAGCAGTACCTACGACTTCAATGTCCGTACCGGAGCCCTTTCCCACATGACGAGCAGCACCGAGACCACCGCCACCACCCCGCAGGTAGCGGTCAACGACATCGGTAACGAGGAAGCCTTCCTCGCCGCGATCGACGAGACGATCAAGTACTTCAACGACGGCGACATCGTCGACGGCGTCATCGTGAAGGTCGACCGGGACGAGGTCCTGCTCGACATCGGTTACAAGACCGAAGGCGTTATCCCGAGCCGTGAGCTCTCGATCAAGCACGACGTCGACCCCAACGAGGTCGTCGCCGTCGGTGACGAGATCGAAGCCCTTGTTCTCCAGAAGGAGGACAAGGAAGGCCGCCTGATCCTCTCGAAGAAGCGCGCCCAGTACGAGCGTGCCTGGGGCACCATCGAGAAGATCAAGGAAGAGGACGGGATCGTCACCGGCACCGTCATCGAGGTCGTCAAGGGTGGTCTCATCCTCGACATCGGCCTCCGTGGCTTCCTCCCGGCCTCCCTGGTCGAGATGCGCCGTGTTCGCGACCTCCAGCCCTACGTGGGCAAGGAGCTTGAGGCCAAGATCATCGAGCTGGACAAGAACCGCAACAACGTGGTCCTGTCCCGCCGTGCCTGGCTGGAGCAGACCCAGTCCGAGGTCCGCCAGACGTTCCTCACGACCCTCCAGAAGGGTCAGGTCCGCTCCGGTGTGGTCTCCTCGATCGTCAACTTCGGTGCCTTCGTGGACCTGGGTGGCGTCGACGGTCTGGTCCACGTCTCCGAGCTCTCCTGGAAGCACATCGACCACCCGTCCGAGGTTGTCGAGGTCGGCCAGGAAGTCACCGTCGAGGTCCTCGACGTCGACATGGACCGCGAGCGCGTCTCCCTGTCGCTGAAGGCGACCCAGGAAGACCCGTGGCAGCAGTTCGCCCGCACCCACCAGATCGGCCAGGTCGTGCCCGGCAAGGTCACGAAGCTGGTTCCGTTCGGTGCGTTCGTCCGCGTGGACGAGGGCATCGAGGGTCTGGTCCACATCTCCGAGCTGGCCGAGCGCCACGTGGAGATCCCGGAGCAGGTCGTCCAGGTCAACGACGAGATCTTCGTCAAGGTCATCGACATCGACCTGGAGCGTCGTCGCATCAGCCTCTCGCTGAAGCAGGCCAACGAGGCCTTCGGCGCCGACCCGGCCACGGTCGAGTTCGACCCGACCCTGTACGGCATGGCCGCGTCCTACGACGACCAGGGCAACTACATCTACCCCGAGGGCTTCGACCCCGAGACCAACGACTGGCTTGAGGGTTACGAGACCCAGCGCGAGGCGTGGGAGCACCAGTACGCCGAGGCGCAGCAGCGCTTCGAGCAGCACCAGCAGCAGGTCATCAAGAGCCGCGAGGCCGACGCTGCCGCTGCCGCCGAGGGCGGGGACGCCGCGGGTGCGGCTCCGGCCGCCGGTGGTGGCGGTTCGTACTCCTCCGAGGGTGCGGACACCTCCGGTGCGCTGGCGTCCGACGAGGCGCTTGCCGCGCTGCGCGAGAAGCTCGCGGGTGGCCAGAGCTGACGCTCACTGAGCCGTAGGTTCTGATCTGAGGGGCCGTACCTTTCGAGGTGCGGTCCCTCAGTGTTTTGTGGGTTGAGATCTGGCTGCGGCCCGGTGGGGGCCTGTCGCGCAGTTCCCCGCGCCCCTGAAGACGGGCGGCGTTGTCCGTGCCGTTCATATGATCTTGGCCTCCTCCTCCGGGAATGCCCACGCCGGTAAGGGCGTTGTGATGTACGGACACGAGGAGGAGCGGTCACTGTGCTTGATCCGCAGGGTTTGTACGCGTGGGAGCCGAAGGGGCTGGCTGTCGTCGACATGGCGCTGGCCCAGGAGTCGGCCGGTCTTGTCATGCTCTACCACTTCGACGGATACATCGACGCGGGCGAGACCGGCGACCAGATCGTCGACCGGATCCTCGACTCGCTGCCCCACCAGGTCGTCGCCCGCTTCGACCACGACCGGCTGGTGGACTACCGCGCCCGTCGCCCGCTGCTGACGTTCCAGCGCGACCGCTGGGCCGGCTACGAGGACCCCGCCATCGAGGTGCGGCTCGTGCAGGACGCCACCGGGGCGCCCTTCCTGCTGCTGTCCGGGCCCGAGCCGGACGTGGAGTGGGAGCGCTTCGCCGCGGCCGTCAAGGAGATCGTGGAGCGGCTCGGGGTCCGCCTGTCCGTGAACTTCCACGGCATTCCCATGGGCGTCCCGCACACCCGCCCGGTCGGCCTCACCCCGCACGGCAACCGCACCGAGCTCGTCCCGGGCCACAGCAGCCCCTTCGACGAGGCGCAGGTGCCCGGCAGCGCCGAGTCCCTCATCGAGTACCGGCTGATGGAGGCCGGACACGATGTGCTGGGCGTCGCCGCGCACGTTCCGCACTACATCGCGCGCTCCCCGTACCCGGACGCGGCGCTGACCGTCCTGGAGGCCGTCACCGCGGCCACCGGGCTCGTCCTGCCGGCCGTCGCGCACTCCCTGCGCACGGAGGCGCACCGCACGCAGAACGAGATCGACCGCCAGATCCGCGAGGGCGACGACGAGCTCACCAACCTCGTCGAGGGCCTGGAGCACCAGTACGACGCCGTCGCCGGCGCCGAGTCCCGGGGCAACATGCTCGCCGAGCCGGTGGACATCCCGTCGGCGGACGAGATCGGCCGCGAGTTCGAGCGGTTCCTGGCGGAGCGGGAAGGCGACAACTGAGGGCCGAACCGGCCTGCCGGGTGGTGATGTCAGTGGCAGGGCCTAAGCTGCGGCACATGTTGAAGGTGGGCCTGACCGGCGGCATCGGTGCCGGCAAGAGCGAGGTGTCACGGCTGCTCGTCGAGTGCGGAGCCGTGCTGATCGACGCGGACCGGATCGCGCGGGAGGTCGTCGCGCCCGGTACGCCTGGTCTCGCCGCCGTCGTGGAGGCGTTCGGCGAGGAGGTACTCGCCGGGGACGGCAGCCTGGACCGGCCCAAGCTGGGCTCGATCGTCTTCGCCGACCCGGACCGGCTCGCCGTACTCAACTCGATCGTGCACCCGCTCGTCGGGGCCCGCTCCCGTGAGCTGGAGGAGGCCGCCGCCGGGGACGCCGTCGTCGTGCACGACGTCCCGCTGCTCACGGAGAACGGGCTCGCGCCGCTGTACGACGTCGTGGTCGTCGTCGACGCCGACGACGAGACCCAGCTGGACCGGCTCGTGCGGCTGCGCGGCATGACCGAGGAGGACGCTCGCGCGCGGATGGCCGCGCAGGCGACGCGTGAGAAGCGCCGGGAGATCGCGGACATCGTGATCGACAACGACGTACCGCTGGACGTGCTTCAGCGGCGCGTGAAGGACGTGTGGGACGAGCTCGTACGCAGAGCGCACACGGAGGAGGGCCGGGCCGACGGGGTGCAGGGGAGCCCACAGTCCCGGGCGCCCCGGGCGCCCCAGGAATAGCGGCGCGCGGGTCGCGCGTTGAACTCGGCCAGCGAGGGAAGGACTCTGCCGTGCCCGAGACCAGCGGTTCGACCGGACGTACTCCGGAGACGCATGTCATCGACTTCCGTGCCGCCGAGCAACTGCTCGACGCGCGGGACCCGCGGGGCGCGGTGAAGCTGCTCGACGGGGTCATCGCCATGCACCCGGAGAACACCGCCGCCCGACTGCTGCGCGCGCGTGCCTTCTTCGCCGCCGCTCAACTGCGGCCCGCCGAGCTGGAGTTCACCATCGTGCTGGAGCGCGAGCCGGACAACGCCTTCGCGCACTTCGCGCTCGCCCGGACCTACGAGCGTCAGGGCAGACCCGACCAGGCCAAGCGGCACTTCCGGCTGGCCGCCGCGCTCGATCCGAACCCGCAGTATCTCAAGGCGGCACGGTTCGACGCGTGAGCGGCCACGAGGAGGACCGGGGGTGACGGCTCTCCGGTGCGGCGAGAGGGAGTGCCCGGCGTCGCGACGCCGCGGAGATCCATCAGAAGCGCCCTAGGGGTGCGGGTCGCGCGGTGGTGGCGGCCGGTAGGGGCGGTCCTCGGGCGGACGGTACGGCGGTATGTCTCGGCCCGGCTGGTAGTGCGGGCCCTGGCGGATGTGTCTGAGGACCATCGCCATGTCGACCGTGATCACCAGCCACAGCACCGCGCAGGCCGCCGCCCAGCCGGGACGGCCCGCGAGCGTGAACGCGACGGTGCCGAAGATCGCCCAGACCAGGCCCCACACGCACAGCCAGAAGCGGGCCCGCAGTGCACTGCGTGCCGTCACCGGCTCACTGCCCGTACGCATCGGAACCATCACTCCTCTTTGAAACGTACTCCTCGTACTCCTCGCAGGGGGCCTCGTGCTGCCGGACACCGATGACCTCGCCGAAGTGCTCCTCGACCTCCAGGTACCCCACGAGGACATCAACGACCTCGTTCGGATGGGCCGGCGGGTGACGGACGACCCGGAGCTGCGCGGGTTCCTTGAGCGGTCCGTCGACGAGCTCGTCCGGGGGATGGGGCAGGTCGGCGGCCCGGTCGACCTGCCCGACCTCGACTGGGCCGCGGGCGCCCTGCAGCGCTGCTTCCCGGTGTACGTGTTCGTCGCGGCGCTGCCGTCCACGCGCGCGTACCACCGTGAGCGGGGCGTCCCGGCCGACGTCTCCCGGCGCACCCTCGCCGACCTCGGGCGGAACATGGCCGTGTTCCGCAGACGGTACGGCCGGGCGGGAGTGCAGGCTCCCTGGTGGCTCGTCCACCACTTCCGCGGCGAGCTGTACCAGCTGGGCCGGCTCCAGTTCGAGCGGGCGCGGCTCGGACAGCGGACGGGGACCAGGCTCGCGGCGGCCGGAGCCGACGTGGGTCCGGCCTCGCCCTGCCTCAATCTGCACGTCCCCGACTTCCACGGGCCGCTGTCCCCGGCCGCCGTCGACCGGTCCCTGGCGCTGGCCCGGGAGTTCTTCGCGCGGCACTTCCCCGAGGAGCGGTACCGGGTGGTGACCTGCCACTCCTGGCTGCTGGACGGGCAGCTCGCGAAGTACCTTCCCGGGGACTCCAACATCGTCCGGTTCCAGGGGCGTTTCCGCATCGCCCGCGAGGACCGGGAGCCGGCCGACACCGAGCCGGTCCAATTCGTCTTCGGTGACCCGGAGTTGCCGATCGAGAGCCTGCCGCGGCGCACGGCGGTCGAGCGGGCCGTCGGGGACCATCTACGGGCGGGCGGCCACTGGTACATCGGGCACGGGTGGCTGCCGTTCGACGGGACCGGGTGAGATTTCCGTCGGTAATTTCGCTCGTACGGCGATGAGTTCGGCAGCGGGCGTCGGTCTACCTCCCTGACAGCACCACGGACCGCTGAACACAGGAGACCCCCATGTCCGAGACCACCGCCCCCGCCTCTGCCTCCCGCACCGTCATCGCCGAGTCCGCGACCCCGCGTGGTCGCCGGGCCCGTATCGCCCTGCGCGGACTGCAGATTCTGCTCGCTCTCTTCTACGCGATCGCGAGCGCACTGCCCAAGCTGATCGCGCACCCGTCGGCGGCCGAGGGCTTCGACCAGCTCGGCTGGGGCAGCGCGGGGATGTACACCATCGGGGCACTCGAACTGGCCGGTGCGATCGCGTTGTTGATCCCGGTGCTGCAGTCGGTGGCGGCGACGGCGTTGAGCGCGCTGATGGTGGGGGCGTTCGTCGTCACGATCACCGCGTTCGACGGCGAGAACGCGGCGACACCGCTCATCCTGATCGTGCCGCTCGCCCTGATCGCCTGGGCGCGGCGGAGCTCCAACGCGGATCTGCTGCGACTGGTACGGCGGCGCGCGTGACCCGCCGTATGTCACTGTCCGTGCGGTCGGCCCGCTCCACCGCTCATGAGTCCGCGCAGGCGTTCCAGCTCGCGGCGGTCCCGCTTGGTGGGCCGGCCCGTGCCGCGGTCGCGGATGCCGGCCGGGGCGACGGCCTCGCGCGGCGGGGGAGGGGGCGAGTTGTCGACAAAGCACTGGGCCGCGACCGGCGCGCCGACCCGCTTGCGGATGAGCCGCTTGACGATGACGATCCGCTCGCGGTTCTCCTGCCGCAGGCGCACCTCGTCGCCGATGCGCAGGGTGTGGGAGGGCTTCACGTTCTGGCCGTTCACGCGCACGTGCCCGCCCTTGCAGGCGGTGGCGCCCAGGGAGCGGGTCTTGACCAGGCGTACGGCCCAGATCCAGCTGTCGATCCGCACGGACTCGCCGTTCTGCGCACCGGCGGCCTCGGCGGCGGCCACGGCGGCGGCGATCTTCGGGTCGACGGCCTGCTCGGCCTTCGCCGCCTCCGGCCGTGCCGTCTCGGGCGCGTCGCCGGTCGTCTCCTCGTCATCCTCGGAAGCCATGTCTCGACCTTAGCCCTCGTAGGGAGACCTTGGCCGCCGTAAAAACCCGCCACGGCCTTACGGTGGAGCCGTGGACGCCCTTGCTGAGCTCGACCGGCGGATCGCGGGCTGCCGGGCCTGCCCGCGGCTGGTCGCCTGGCGTGAGGAGGTGGCCCGCACCAGGCGCGCCGCCTTCGCGGACCAGACGTACTGGGGCCGGCCGGTACCGGGCTTCGGTCCGCCGGACGCCCGGCTGCTGATCGTCGGGCTCGCTCCGGCCGCGCACGGGGGCAACCGCACCGGCCGGATGTTCACCGGCGACCGCTCCGGGGACGTGCTGTACCAGGCGCTGTACGACGTGGGCCTCGCCTCACAGCCCACGTCGGTCGCCGTGGGCGACGGTCTGGAACTACACGGCGTCCGCGTCACGGCCCCGGTCCACTGCGCGCCGCCCGCCAACAAGCCCACCCCGGGGGAGCGGGAGACCTGCCGCCCCTGGCTGGTGCGGGAGCTGCGGCTGCTGCGGCCGACGGTGCGCGCGCTCGTCGCACTGGGCGCCTTCGGCTGGCAGGCGACGCTGCCCGCGCTGGCGGAGGCGGGGTGGCGGGTCCCCCGGCCACGACCGGCGTTCGCACACGGGGCGCGGGTCACGCTCGACGGGCCCCACGGCCAGGATGGCCCTGACAGCCCTGACAGCCCTGACAGCCCTGACAGCCCTGACAGCCCTGACAGCCCTGACAGCCCTGACAGCCCTGACAGCCCCGATAGCCCCGGCAGTCCCGACAGCCCCGACAGTCCCGGCAGGCTGGATCTCTTCGGCTGCTTTCATGTCAGCCAGCGCAACACCTTCACCGGCCGGCTCACCCCCGCGATGCTGCGGGACGTGCTCGGCGCGGCGGCGGAGGCAGCCGGGCTGAAATGAAGAGGCGAGGGCGGTCGTACGGGCGTTACGGTGCCCCGATGGCTCTCATTCACCACACCACCCTCAAGCCCACCAAGCTGGAACTGCTCACGTCCTGGATGCCCACCCGCCCCTGGTACCAAGGGGGCGCGGGCGAGCCGGAGTTGACCAAGGCGGGTGGCTTCCGGCTGGACGACCCGGAGGGCGAGGTGGGAATCGAGTTCATGGTGGCCACCGATGGCCCCGGAACCGGCGCCGTCGCCTACCTGGTGCCGCTCACCTATCGCGGCGCACCGCTCGACGGCGCCGAGCATGCCCTCGTCGGCACCATGGAGCACGGGGTGCTGGGGCCGCGCTGGGCCTACGACGGGTGCCACGACCCGGTGCTGGTCGCCCAGTTGCTGGCCCTGATCGAGGGGCGGGTCGAGGCGCAGGCGCAGAGCATCACCGACGAACTCGACCGGGAGGTCGTCCGTTCCTACACCGGTGACGGCCCCCTCTCCCGGGACTTCGGCAGCACGGCCACCGACGACCAGGAGGGCACCGTACTGACCGGTCCACAGGGCCTCACCCTCCGCCTGAACCGTGTTCTGCGCCCCGCTTCGGACGGCTCTCCGCTGCTGCCGCCGGGGGCGACGGGACATGTCGAGGGCGCTTGGGGCCTGCCCGACGGCAGCCGCGCCCGGGCGGTGTTCGCCGCGCTGCACACCGCCGCACGGGCCTGACCGCCGTCGCCGTTCCCGCGGGCGCCGCCGTCCTCGTATGGCGCCGTCGGCAGTAACCACAGGCGGGCCCGCAGAGTTGTCGGCAGCGTGTCTCAGGCCAGCGACCACGCCCGTCCGACGTCCGACGCCGCCGCGGAGCAGTCCGTGCTCCCTGCCTCTCCGGCCCCGCCCGGGCCCGAGGAGGCCCGCGGCATGGACGTCGCGGTGGTGGGCGTGGGGGTCCGGCTGCCCGGTGGGATCCGGTCGCTCGACGGGTTGTGGGCGGCGCTGTCGGAGGGCCGGCACCTGGTCGGGGAGGTGCCGGACTGGTCGCCGCCGCAGGCACGGAGTCCGTCATGGGCGCGGTCCCGCTGTGCCGGGCCGGACTGGGATCGGCGGTGAACGACGCCACCCGCCAGGTCGGAGCCGCACTCGGCGTCGCCGTCCAGGGCTCGGTCCTCAGCACGGTGGTCACCGACCGCCGGCCCGTGGCGTCGGCGGCCGCGCCGACCGCCGTACTGCCGCCGACCCCGGCCGCCCGGCAGGCGTTCGTCGACGGCCTCACGGCGACGGCGGTGACGGTGGGAGCGGTCACCCTGGCGGCGGCGCTCGCGGTCATTCCGTGGCGGAGCGTGATGCCGCGGGGCGCGGAGTCGCGTGAGGAGCTTTGAAGAGATCCCTGAGATGAGGCTTCGTGGGGGTGCTCTGAGTAGGTGGTCTGAGGAGGTGCTTCGAGAAGGCCCCTTGGCTACGGGATTTCCTCGGCCGCCGCCTCCCCGAAGAGCTGCCGTACCGTCGACCGGTAGTTGGTGCGCACGTGGGCGAGGGCGTGCGCACGGGCCCGGGCCGGGTCGCCGGAGGCGATCGCCTCGTACAACTCCCGGTGTTCGACGAGGAGTTGGGGCCATTCCTCGTTGCGCCGGGTCATCCAGCGCAGTCGGCCCGCGACGGGTTCCAGGGCCTCGATCAGCAGGCTGTTGCCCGCCATGGCCACGATCCGGTCGTGCAGCCGGCTGTTGACGTCCGTGATCGTTTCCGCGTCCCCCGCCTCGGTGGCGGTGGCCGCCTGGTCGAGGAGCCGTTCGACCTCGGCCAGGTCGTCCGGCGTCGCACGGGACGCCGCCAGCCCCGCCGCGTACACCTCCAGCGCCTCGCGCAGCTCGAAGAGCTCCTTGACATCGGTCGGAGTCAGTCGCCGTACGACGATACGGCGCGGTGTCTCGAAGTGGACGAAGCCCTCGGCGACCAGCGCGCGGATCGCCTCTCGGACCGGCACGCGGGAGACGCCGAAGCGGTCGGCCAGCTCGCGCTCGACGAGCCGGTCGCCGGGGCGGAGGCCGCCCGCGATGATCTCCTGCCGCAGCTGGGCCAGGACGCGCTCGCGGACCGCGCCCAGGGGTTCGATCTTCGTCGTGGAGCTCATGGGGCCATCTTCGCCGACTCCGGGCGTGTTGTGGCTCCGGGGCTGCTTTACGGACCGTTAACAAGAACGACATCGGTCAGAACTGTTGACGGCGGGACCATGTGCGCAGTTTGGTATACCAAACGCCCCCCATGGTAGAAGGCAGCCCCTGGGCGGCCCTCCATAAGCAGTCCTCCGTCCCCTCGCTCCTGGAGGCCCCGTGTCTCTCGCCGACCGTGCCGAAGCCACCGGCACAACAGCGTTCGTCCCCGATCCCCGGCTCACCAACGAAGACCTCGCGCCCGCGGGCAAGCGCAACTGGAAGGTCTTCGACCTCTTCGCCATGTGGATGTCCGACGTCCACAACCTCGGCAACTACACGTTCGCGGCCGGCCTGCTGGTCCTCGGCATGAACGTATGGCAGGTCTTCACGTCGCTGCTCGTCGGCTTCGTGCTGATCTACATCGGCATGAACTGGATGGGGAAGATCGGCCAGCGCCACGGCGTCCCGTTCCCGGTCGTCAGCCGCATCAGCTTCGGGGTGTGGGGCGCCAACATCCCCGCCCTCATCCGGGCCGTGATCGCCATCATGTGGTACGGCATCCAGACCTATCTGGCGTCCGTCGCCGTCAACATCATGTTGCTGGCCGCCTGGCCGGGCCTGGAATCCTGGACGCACGGCTCCTTCCTGGGTCTGCACCCGCTCGGCTGGTGCAGCTTCATCGCCCTGTGGCTGCTCCAGGCGGCGATCATCAGCCGGGGCATGGAGTCCGTCCGCAAGTTCCAGGACTTCTGCGGTCCGGCGATCTGGATCGTGATGATCGCCCTGGCGGTCTGGATCCTCGCCAAGGCCGGCTGGACGATCTCGCTCACCTCGACCCCGAACCCGGTCTCCGTCGGTGAGCAGTGGCGGCAGTGGTTCGGCGCGATCGGGCTGATCCTCGCCACGTACGGCACGCTGATGCTCAACTTCTGCGACTTCTCGCGGTTCGCGCCGGACTACCGGAGCGTCAGGCGCGGCAACTTCTGGGGTCTGCCCATCAACTCCACCGCCTTCGTGGTCGTGTCGGTGATCGTCACGGCCGGCTCGATCGAGGTCTTCGGCAAGGCGATCACCGAGCCCGCCTACCTCGTCGCCGAGATCGGCAACACCTGGGTGCTGGTGCTGGGTGCCCTGACCTTCGCCATCGCCACCATGGGCGTCAACATCGTCGCCAACTTCGTCTCACCGGCGTACGACCTGGCCAACGTCTGGCCGCAGAAGATCACCTTCAAGGTCGGCGGCATGATCAGCACGGTGGCCGCGCTGGTCGTCACCCCCTGGAACCTCTTCTCGAACCCGACCGTCGTCAACTACTTCCTCGGCGGCCTCGGCGCCTTCCTGGGCCCGCTGTTCGGCGTGATCATGGTCGACTACTACCTGATCAAGCACGGCCGTGTGGACGTCGACGAGCTGTTCTCCGCCGAGCCCGGCTCCCGCTACTACTACCGCAAGGGCGTCAACCCCAAGGCGCTGTGGGCGTTCCTGCCGGCGGCGGGTGTCGCGGCCGTACTCGCCTTGGTGAAGACGTTCAGCGAGGTGGCGCCGTACTCCTGGTTCATCGGGACGGCGATGGCGGCGGGGCTGTATCTGCTGCTGTGCCGTGACGAGCGCGCCGCCGCCGACAACTCCGTGCCCGACAAGCCCGTGGAGGTATGAGCGGCGTGCGAATCGTCGTCACCAACTGCAACACCACGCAGGAGATGACCGAGGAAATCGTGCGAGGTGCCCGGGCCGCGGCAGGCCCGGGCACCGCCGTGACCGGGCTGACCCCGGGGTGGGGTCCGGAATCGGCGGAGGGCTGGCTCGACAGCTACCTCTCGGCGGCGGCGGTGATGGACGCGCTGCGGACATACGACGGCCCCGCCTACGACGCCGTGGTCATGGCCGGTTTCGGGGAGCACGGACGGGAAGGCGTCCGGGAGTTGGTGGACGTGCCGGTCGTCGACATCACCGAGGCGGCGGCGCATCTGGCCTGTCTGCTGGGTCGGCGGTACGGCGTCGTGACCACGCTGGAGCGGTCGTGCGGGCAGATCGAGGACAGCCTGGAGACCGCCGGGGTCGGCCGCAACTGCGTCGCCGTGATCGGTACCGGGCTCGGGGTGCTGGAACTGGAGGACGCCGAGCGCACGGAAACCGCCTTCCTGGCAGCCGCCGAACGGGCTCGGGAGGCCGGCGCCGAGGTCCTGGTGCTGGGGTGCGCCGGGATGACCGGGCTGCAGCGGGCGGTGGGGGAGAAGCTGGGGGTCCCGGTGGTGGACGGGGTGGGGGCGGCCGTCAAACTCGCCGAGTCATTGGTGCAGTTGGGGCTGAGGACGAGCCGGGTCGGGGGGTATGCGAGGCCGTTGCCCAAGCGGCGGGAGTGGGGGCGCCTCAGGAGTGGTCGGGGGTGATCAGGGCGCATCGGGGGTGATCATGAGAAGCGATCTAGGGGTGATCAGGGGCGATCAAGGACGATCGGGGGTGAGCCGACCGGGGAGTGTCTCCGGCCCGCCCCCTCCGTCATGGCCGTACGCGCGCCTCACTCATGTGCCTCCCCGGTCGCTCCGCCCCGCCCCCCAGGCGAACCGCACGTCCGGCTCGCGCTCCTCGTTGCCGCTGCCGTCCGTGTGCTCGACGGCGACGAAGCCGTGCCGTTCGTAGAAGCGGTGGGCGGGCTTGTTGACCTCGAAGGTCCACAGGCTCAGCCCGCCCGGGCGACGCCGCTTGGCGAGGCCGACGAACTCGTCGCCGATACCGCGGCCCCGCCAGTCGGGGTCGAGGTAGAGCTGGGAGACCTGGTCGGCGTCGAGCACCATGAAGCCCACGACACGGTCCTCGGCATCGGCCACCCAGGTCTCCTGCAGCGGCACCACCACCTCCCGGAACCAAGCCCGCACCTCGTCGTCGGAGTGCGCCCGGACGACCGTCGGCAGCGCGGCGGCGAACGACCGCAGCCAGATGTCGGCGACGGCACGGGCGTCGGTGGCGGTGGCGCGGCGGAGTGCGACGGAGCTCATGACCGCGCGTCTTCGTCGGGCCCCTCGGGAACCACGGCCGTGGCCGTGATCTCCACCAACTGCCCCGTGTATCCGAGGCAGGCAACCCCGAGCAGCGTCGACGAGTGAGGGCCGATGCTGAGTCCCGACGCCTCGACGACGTCCCAGACGGCGGACAGTACCGCGGTGTCACCGCTCACCACGTACACCTCGGTCGCGACGACATGCGCCAAGTCACTGCCGACGGCGCGCAGTTGCTCCCCGAGGTTGGCGATCACCTGCTCGGCCTGCCGCACGGGATCCCCTTCGCCCACGAGCTTCCCGTCGGCGTCGAGCGGCACGGAACCGGCGAGGAAGGCGAGCTTCGTGCCGGCCTCGACGACGGAGGCGTGGGAGTAGGTGGGGGGCGGGAAGAGGGCGGGACTGGTGACGCGGCGGATCATGCGGGCTCCTGAGCAGTCGGGCGGATGCGCCGGCACAGCGGGACGGCGACGCGGTCGGTGGGCGACCTCCGATCATTCGTGCCCGCGCTGCCCCTCGCATCCGAATTTCCGCCGTCAGCCGGAGCCGCCCAACCGCCGTTCGCACTCGCGCGCAAGGTCCGGAAACGTCTTGGCGATGGCCGCGTAGACCCGGCGGCGCAGCAGTTCCTCGGCTGCCGCGCGCCCGGTGCGTCCGCGCAGTCCGGCCAGGGCGTCGTCGTACCGGATCAACCGATGGCGCAGGTAGTCGACCTTCCACCGGTCGAGCACGCCGGGCTCGGTGCTGTCGACCGAGGCGGGAGACGCCACATGTCCCCGGCGCCACAACGTCCGTTCCTCGTCCAGACGGTTGCGGTACTCGACCGCCAGCGCGGCCAGCCTGTCCGGAGTCAGCCGCGGGACGTCAATGGGCTCCGCCGCGATACGCGCCAACACCTCCCGCCGCCTGCGCAGAGCCGCGTCCCGTGCCGCAGCGGATCGCCGCGCGGCAACCGCCGAAGCACCCCGGAACTCCTCGCTCCGCTCGGCGGCCTCGACGCGCTCGATGCTGTAGAGGCGGGTCTGCGTGGCGGAGCGGAAGTGCGGGTGCGAGCGCAGCAGATCGGGTTCGCCCAGCAGCTTGCGCACCATCGCGGGCGTCCAGCCCCGGGCCCGCAGCCCGGCTGCGGAGAGGTGCGTCTCGTGCGTCGTCATCACTGGTTCCCCCGTCGTCGTGACACTGAGTGACGACTTCATTGATAACGCGCACCACTGACAACGGCCCCGGCACGACCGTCGAACCAGGGAATCAGGCGGCGAGCCCGATCAGCCGTCGGCCGCGGCCGTGCTCAACTCTCCGGACCGTCAGGGGCCCTCCGACCGGCGGGGGGGGGTGCCCCGTTCCCGGGGAGCCCGGTGCTCGGGGTGCTCGGGGTGACGGAAGGTCGATCAGGTCGCTGACGTTCGCCACCTCCTGCAAGGTGCGCGCCAGCGACACCAGCGTCTCCCGTACCGCCGCGATCTCGCGGCGCAGGGCGTCGGAGTGCTCCCACTCCCGTTCGTGGGCCACCGGGTCGCGCCCCGCCGGCCGCTGGGACTCGTAGGCCGTCAGGCGGGGATGCCACTGTGCGAGGACCGGCCGCAGAACCCGGTTGAGGACCGTCACGGCCAGGACGCCGAAGCTGACGTGGCCGGGGGCGAGGGGCGGGGCGACGTCGGGGCCGTAGCGGCGGAGGATCTCGCGGGTCGTGTTGAAGAAGGTGTAGAGGGAGGACAGCGCCTCGCGCAGGAAGCCCTCGTCGGGGTCGAGCTCCTCCACCGACACGCGCGTGACCAGCTCCAGGTACAGCTCCCAGGCCGCGCTGCGCTCCGCGTCGGCCGGCTCCCACATGCCGGATATCTCGCCGACGAACGGAATCGTGAGCTTGGCCGTGATCTGCGACGGACCGCTCGGTCGACGTCGCCTGCGCTCCCTGTGTCCCATGATCGCCCTCCCCGGTACCCACAGTAGGGTAAGTCGCCGTGTGGGACGTCTTCCTCAGCTACAGCCGCGGTGATGTGGAGCGGGTTCGTCCGCTCGCGCGGGCGCTGCGCGACGGCGGGCTGGAGGTGTTCACGGACGAGACCGGGGTCGCGTCCTTCGCCGGCATCAGCGAGACCATCCGCCGCGAACTGGCCCGCTCCAAGGCGCTGCTGGCGTTCTACTCCACCGGCTACCCCGAGCGCGAGGCCTGCCAGTGGGAGCTGACCACCGCCTATCTGGCGGGACTTGGGGAGGGCGACCCGCGACGCCGGGTCATGGTGGTCAATCCGGAGCGGACCACGGACCACATCCACCCGGTGGAACTGCGCGACGCCCGACACGCCTCGCCCGACGACCTCGCGGCCCTCGTCACGGACGTACGCGCGCACGTGACCAGTCTCGACGCCCCCATGGAGACCGCGGAACCCGGCGTACGCCGCCGGCTGCTGGGCACCCCGCGGCCGCGCCCCGACTTCCTGGGCCGTCTCTCCGAGCTCTGGCAGGTGCACTCCGCCCTGCACGCGCACGCCGCACCGCTGGTCACCGGCCGTGCCGCCGCGCACGCCGTACAGATCCGCGGTATGGCGGGCATCGGCAAGACCCTGCTCGCGCAGGAGTACGCCCAGCGCTTCGAGGCGGCGTACCCGGGCGGTGTCTGCTGGGTGAGCGGTGAGGCGTACGAGGACTCGCTGCGCGCCCTGGCGACGAACGGCCCGGACGACCTGTTCGCGCACTTCGACGCCATCGGCGAACCGTTCCTCTGGATCGTCGACGCAGCCCCCGCCCACCGGCTCCCCGCGCGCGAGATCGCCGCCATGGCCGCACCGCACCCCCTCGGCCACACCCTTTTCACCCTCCGCAGCCGCGCCTACGACACCCTCGGCACCCCGGTCGACCTGGGACCGCTCGACGCTCCCCACGCGCGCGTGCTGGCCGGCGGCGACGAGGCACTGGCCGGCGCGGTCGACGGCCATCCCCTCGCCCTGGGCCTGCTGGGCCGTGCGGTGCGAGCCGGCCACCACGCCGACACGCTCTACGACCGGTTGCACGCGCGGGGCAGGTCCCTCCTCGACGCCCTCGCCGACGAGGACGTCACGGGCTCCGTCGTACGGGACGTGGACACGGCGGACGCCGCCGACGTCCTGCGCTGCGCCGCCGCCCTGCACCCGTTGCCCCTGACCGCCGACGACGCGGCACACGTGCTGGCCGTCGCGGACGGCGTCCCCCGGATCGTCGCCGGCCGACGCGCCGCGAACGGCGTCCGCGAGCTGCGCGCCCGCAGCCTGCTGACACCGGCGGCCGACGAACGCTGGTCCCTCCACCCGGTCACCGAGCACGCCTGGCACCACCACGACCCGTCCCCCGCCCGCACCGAGGCCCTCAGGCACGCGGCCCTGCGCACCCTGTGCGGCAGCCGCGACCCGGTTACGCTGGCCTTCCCCGGTAGCCGGAGGGAGGCACCCATGGCAGCGCCCAGCGAGTCGGAGCGGATGGCCGCCTACGACATCCAGGTCGAGCTGGTCACCCGCATCGGCGTGCAGGAACTGGCGCCGGGCACGGGGAGCCTGCGCGAGGCGCTGGCCTCTCTGAAGTCACTGATCGACTTCACGCGGGCGACGCTGCACACGTACAGCATCGGTCTGGAGCGCGGTACGGAGACCGGGGCGCCGACCGTCCACAGCCTGGCGTACACGCTGATCAACGACACCATCCGCCCCTTCACCAGCACCTGGCACCCACGCCTCGCCGCGTACGAGGCCCGCTGCCCGGCCGACACCGCACCGCTCGACCATGAGACGGCGTGGGCGGAGGCCGAGGCGATGAGGGCGGAACTGGCGGGCCTGCGTGAGCCGTTGCTGCGGATCGCCGAGGCGCTGGGCGGAATCTCCGGAGCGGACTTCGGAGTTGCGGCGACGGGGTGAGGCTGCCGCGGAATGGCGCCTGCGCGGGGTGACGCCGCCACGGGACGACGGAGCCGCGCAGCCGGGCGTAATTGCGTAGAGGCCCGCCACTCGGCTCCGTACGCTGCACCCCATGTCCGCTCTCGACGACACGGCCTTCCTCGACACCACCGCCGACCGTCTGGCCGCCCTTCCCACCGTCAGGGCCGTCGCTCTCGGTGGCTCCCGGGCCCAGGGCACGCACAGGTCCGACAGCGACTGGGACCTGGCCGTCTACTACCGGGGCGCCTTCGACCCCGCCGATCTTCGCGCGCTCGGCTGGGAAGGCGAGGTCTCCGAGGTCGGGGGCTGGGGCGGGGGTGTGTTCAACGGGGGTGCCTGGCTGACGATCGACGGACGGCGGGTCGACGTTCACTACCGCGATCTCGACGTGGTGGAGCGGGAGTCGGCCGAGGCGGAGGAAGGGCGGTTCCGGGTGGAGCCGTTGCTCTTCCACCTCGCGGGGATCCCCAGCTACCTGGTCGTCGCGGAGCTGGCGATCAACCGCGTCCTGCGGGGGTCTCTCCCGCGTCCGGCGACCTATCCCGAGAAGCTTCGCCACACGGCACCCGAGCGCTGGTACGGCGCAGCCCGCGCCACCCTCGCCTACGCCAAGGCCAACCACGCCCCGGCGGCCCGCCTCACCGAACTCGCCGGCGCGCTCGCCACGGCCGCCGTGCAGACCGGGCATGCGGTGCTGGCGGCGCGGGGGGAGTGGGTGACCAATGAGAAGCGGTTGCTGGAGCGGGCGGGGCTACGGGGTGTCGACGGTCTCATCGGGGCGCTGGGGGCTCGGCCGGAGGGGACGGGACTGGTCGTGGCCGAAGCGGAGGAGCTCTTCGCGCGGGCAGTGGAGGCGGCGGGGGCGGGCCGCGCCTGACGGGGACGGGGCAGGACGGGAGTCGTGGCGTTCCCGTCCCGCCGGCGATTGCGTTCATAAAGAACGTGGCGTTTCCAAGCATCGTCACATCCCCGAAACGTCAACGTCCCATCCTCACCAATCCCCCGCCCTACCGTGGACACCACGGGCCGCACCCCTGACGGCCCCCCAACCGCCCGGCCACCGTCGCCCGAAGGCACCCACCCCCGCCCCTGGGGCCCTGTCGTCAGATTCCCGCCTGCCCGGCGACGCCTGGCACGCACGCTCGCCCATGCTCGAAATACCTCGCGCGGGGGGCCCATCGCCGCCGCCGGGCCCGCCCTCCGGGCGGACGACGGGAATCTGACGACCGGGCCTCGCCCCGACAGGAGCCCCGTGTCCCGCCCCGCCCGTACCGCCGTCCTCCGACCGCACCTCCCGCCCTGGCTCGCCCACACCCTCCGCACCCAGCGCGGCCCGGTCCCCTGGAGCGCGGTCACGCGCGGGGCGTTGGCCGCCGGGCCGCTTCTGGTCGTCGCTGTCCTTGCCGACCGCACGTCCCTCGGTGTCGTGGCCGCCATCGCCGCCATGCTCGCCGGTATCAACGACCGCCCCGGCAGCCGCCGTGCCTCCGTCAAGCGGCTCGGGGTGCCCGCGCTGGCGGGCGCCGGCGGGCTGTTGACCGGGACGTATGCCGGGGACCAGGTCGGGGCCGTTCCACTGACCCTGCTGCTCACCGGTCTCGGGCTCGTCGCCGGCGGTATCAGTGCCGTCGGACCGGTGGCCTCCGGTGCTGGTACGCAGGTTCTCGTCGCCGCTGCCATCGGGGCCGGGATGCCGTTGCCGGAGAGCGGGTGGCAGCGGGCGATCGCCTATCTCGCCGGGGCCGTCTGGCTGCTGGCGTTGCGGCTGGCGCTTCCCACGCCCGGTTCCCTCGCCGGGGACTTCCGGTTCGACGGGGAGCGGGACGCGGTGGCGGAGGTGTACGACGCCATCGCCGAGTTGCTCGACGCCGTGGGGACCGACGGCGCCACCGCCCGCCGCGCCGCGCTCACCGCAGCCCTCGACCATGCCCAGGACGCGCTCACCGGGCCCCGGCTGCGGCGCTACGCCTCCTCGTCCGCCGAGCGGCGGTTGCACGCGCAGTACGCCGCCGCTCTTCCCCTCGGCGAGGCCGCCACCGCGCTCGCCTGGGCGGCGGAACCCGTGCCGGGCCGGGCCGCCGAAGGGCCGCGCCGCCTCGCCGCCGCCGTTCGCGACAACACGCACACCGGCCCGCTGCCCGCGCCCTCCCGTTCCGCACCCGCCCTGCGCGCCCTCGACGACGCCCTGCTGCATGCCGCCGAGGCCTTCGACCGGGGCAGGGGTGCCGGCGACCTGCACACCCGGCGTCGTACGGCGAAGGATCTCGCCCGGTCCGTGGTCGGGGCCGGCGGGCGGGAGTACGGCCTGCGCGTCGCCCTCTGCTTCGGGGCCAGCGCCGGTATCGCCCAGGCGCTGCACCACACCCAGTGGTACGGGCAGCACGAGCACTGGTACTGGCTCCCGGCCACCGCCGTCTTCCTCGTCAAGCCCGATCTCGGGCCGCTCGCCTCCCGGGTGCTGTGCCGGGCCGCGGGCACCGTACTGGGCGCCCTCCTCTTCGCCGGGTTCGCGGCTGTGCTGCCCCGGCCGGAAGGGCTCATCGCGCTCGTGGCGCTCAGCGGCGCCCTCATTCCCGTGGCCACCAGGCACTTCGCCGCCCAGACCGCCGTGGTGACCGTCCTCGTGCTCGCCCTGGTGATGGTGGGCGGCGAACCGCAGGCCTCCCTCAGCCGGATCGGGGAAACGCTGCTGGCCTGCGCGATCGTGCTCGTCGTGGGGCATCTGCCGATGCCGGGCCAGCGGGGCGGGGGCGTACGGGCCCGGCTGGCCGCCGCCAACCGGGCCGCACACGCCTATCTCGCCCATGTGCTGAACGAGTCCGGCGCCCGTCACCTCGGCCTCGCCGACGCCGACGCCGACGCCGACGCCAGAGCATGGGCCGCCCCCGACGCCGGTGCAGGTGCCGATGCCGGCGCCGGTCAACATGTCGATACGGCTGCCGACCAGGCCCCTCCCGTCCACCTGTCCCGCTCCGCCGACCGCTCCCTCCGCGTCGACGCCGGTACACGTGCCCATACGGCTGCCGACCACGCCTCCCACGTCCCCCCGCCCCGCTCCGCCGACCCCGCCCCCCACGAGCACCCGCCCCGCCCCACCGACCGCACCCTCCGCTGGACCCTCCGCCGTGAGGCCTACCGCGCTCTGGCCGAGGCGCGTACCGCCATCGCCCTCGCCTCCGCCGAACTGCCCGCGCTCGCCCGGCACGTGGAGGGGGCGGACGAGCTCGCCGACGCCCTGGAACGGCTCGTGGACACCACCACCGCGTGCGCAGTCCACCTGGACGACACCGGTCGGCTCACGCCCCGCCACACCCGCCGCCTCGCCGAGCTCCTGGACGAACTGGCGACGGGACGACGCCGATTGGGCCTGCGCGAACCCGGGATGCCCCTCGCGGTGTGAGGCACCGACCGCCACCTCGGCGGCCCGCGGTCACCCTCCCCACCACCCTCTCCGTCACCCCGACCAACCGGCCCGTCAGGCGCTCCGGGAGCGGCGTCACGGCTCGGCTCTCTCAGTCCCCGACCCGTACCCAGACAGGCGCGTGGTCCGACCCCGCCGCGCCCCGCCGTTCCTGGGGATCGGCCCCCACCGACGGCAGTTCCGGCGAACCGGCCCCCGGCCGCCCCGTCCCCGCCCCGGTCGCCCGGTGGACCAGGCGGTGGCTGCACAGGATGTGGTCGATCAGCTCACGCCGCCCGGAGTTCACCCGCGAGAAGCGCTGCTCGGCGGGTATCAGCGGCGCCACGTTCCACAGGCGGCGCGCGTCGCCCCTGTCGTTCACCTGGAAGCCGGGGGTGCCGATCTCCGAGCCGGGCGGGCCCAGCAGGATCTGGGTGGTCGCCGCCTGGACCTCGTCGTTCAGGTCGCCGACGACCGCCACGTCGTGGTCGCGTCCGTCACCGGCCAGCAGCATGTCCGCCAGTGCGCGCAGCGCCGTGGCCTCCGCGGCCCGCCGGTAGAGGGCGTAGGCGCCGTAGCGGGCCCGTTCGCCCTCGTCCCGCGGGTTGAAACGGTCGCCGGGGTACGACAGCAGCTTCGACTTGAGGTGGGCGACCGCCACCCGCAGCGGCCCGGCCGCCGTGTCCGTCTCCACCGCCAGGAAACCCCGGCCGCTCTTGGACGCGGTGCCGCCCTCGTCGTCCGACTGCACCGCGGCCAGCTCGGCCGGGAACGCGTTCGTGTCGTGCAGCACCCGTAGTTCCGTACGGCTGAGGAAGCCGACCCGGATGCCCCGGCCGTCCCTGTGCTCGGAGAGCGCGACATGCCAGTCGCCGGGCAGCATCCCCACCAGATCCCGCAGGGCCTCCGGCTCCCCGACCTCCTGCACGCCGAGCAGCGTCGGGTCGAGCTCGGTGACCACCCCGGCCAGCGCGGCGAGCTTCGTCTCGTACGCGGCCTTGTCCCTGGGGCCGAACTTGCCGCCGGGCCGGTAGAGGTTCTCCAGGTTCCAGGTGCCGAGGAGCATGCCGGGGTCCCTTCCGCGAGCCGTGGTGGTGAGGCCAGGGTGCTCGTCCGGCCCGTCTCGCGACAGGGCGGTGACGGGATGCGCGGTTCGGCTCACGCGGCGCGACTACATCGTCGTACGTTGGCGTGATGAGTGACTCCCGCGCCGATCTCATCATCACCGGATGCACCGTCCTCCTGCACGACGATCAGGAACGCGTCGGCTTCCAGGAGAACGCCACGATCGTCGTACGAGACGGAGTCATCGAGTCCGTCACCACCGCCCCGGCGGAAGCCGAAGCCCATGCCCAAGCCCAGGTTCGGGCCGGAGCCGGGCAACTCATTGATGCGCGCGGGCAAGTGGCCCTCCCGGGGCTCGTCAACTGCCACACCCACGCGCCCATGGTCGCCCTGCGCGGTGTCGCCGAGGACCTGCCCATCGAGGAGTGGTTCAACGACGTCGTGTGGCCGATCGAGTCCAACCTCACGGAGGAGGACGTGGCGTTGGGGGCGCGGCTGGCCTGTGCCGAGATGATCCGCGGCGGCGTCACCTGCTTCGCCGACCACTACTTCTTGATGGACGCCGTCGCCGCCGTGGTCGAGGAGTGCGGGATCCGGGCGCATCTCGGCGAGACCTACTTCTCCTCCCAGGGACCCCAAGGGCGGGAGCGGTCACTGGAGTTCGCGCTGCGGCAGCGCGGCGCCGCCGACGGACGTATCACCACCGCCCTTGCCCCGCACGCTCCCTACACCGTGGACGACGCCGATCTGGCCGCCACCGCCGAACTCGCCCGTGAGCACGGCCTCCCCGTCCACCTGCACGCCTCCGAGAACCGCGACCAGGCCGACACCAGCCTCGCCCGCCACGGCGTCACCCCCGTCGAGGTCCTCAGGCGCACCGGAATCCTCGACACCGACGTCCTCATCGCCCACGGCACCGGCATCCTCGACCGCGACCTGCCGGCCCTGCGGGACGCCTCCGGCCGCATCGCCGTCGCCACCGCGCCCCGCGGCTACCTCAGGTTCGCCTGGCCCACCACCACACCGGTACGCGCCCTGCGCGACATCGGCATCCCCGTCGGCCTCGCCACGGACGGCGCCGCCTCCAACAACTCCCTGGACGTCTGGGAGGCGATGACCCTCACCGCCCTCATCCAGAAGTCGACCACCGGCGACCCCCGCTGGCTGACGTCCCGCCAAGCCCTGCACCACGCCACCCTGCAGAGCGCCCGCGCCGTCGGACTGGAGGACTCCATCGGCGCCATCGCGCCCGGCCGCCGCGCCGACATCATCCTGGTCGACCTCACCGGCCCGCACACCCAGCCCGTCCACGACCTCGCCGCCACCCTCGTGCACAGCGCCCGCTCCTCCGACGTCCGCACGACGATCGTCGACGGCCGGGTCCTGATGCGCGACCGGGAGCTGCTGACGATCGATGTGCCCGACGTCGTCAGGGAGTTGGGGGAGCGGCTGCCCGCGCTCATGGACCGCAGTCACGGCAAGCGCATCCAGGACTACGACGCCCAGGACAGGTCCTAGGCTCATCCGCATGGATCTTGCCGACGGCCTCATCGACCACCCGTACGACGTGTACAGGCGCCTGCGCGACACCGCGCCGGTCCACCGCATCGCCGGTCCCGACGGCAGCCCCGCCTGGCTCGTCACGCGGTACGACGACGTACGGGAGGCCCTCGCGGACCCGAGGCTGTCCCTGGACAAACGGCACGCGGCGCCCGGCACCTACCGAGGCCTCGCGCTGCCGCCCGCGCTCGACGCCAACCTCCTCAACATGGACCCGCCCGACCACACCCGCATCCGCCGCCTGGTCGGCCGAGCCTTCACCCCGCGCCGCGTCGACCGACTCCGCGCTCCCGTACGGCGGACCGCCGACCGTCTCCTCGACGCCATCGGCCCGCACGGCACCACCGACCTGATCGCCTCCTACGCCGCGCCCCTCCCCATCACCGTCATCTGCGACCTCCTCGGCGTCCCGGACGAGCACCGGCGCGACTTCCGGGAGTGGACCGACACTCTGGTCGCCCCCGACCCGGCGCGACCGCAGGCCGCGAAGGAGGCGGTCGGGGCGATGCTCGGGTTCTTCAGGCAACTGCTCGCGGACAAGCGCGGGGAACCCGCCGACGATCTGCTCTCCGACCTCATCGCGGTACGCGACACGGACGGCGACGGCGACGGCGACCGGCTCAGCGAGGACGAGCTGATGTCCCTCGCCTTCCTCATCCTGTTCGCCGGGTACGAGAACACCGTGCAGCTCATCGGCAACGCCGTGCTCGCCCTGCTCCGGCATCCGGAGCAACTCGCCGCCCTGCGCGCGGACCCGTCGCGGATCCCGGCGGCCGTGGAGGAGCTGGCGCGCTACGACGGCCCCGCCCTGCTCGCCATCCGCCGCTTCCCGACCGAGGACGTGACCATCGGCGACGTCACCGTCCCGGCCGGCGACACCGTCCTGCTCTCCCTCTCCGCCGCCGACCGCGACCCCGCCCGCTTCCCCGACCCCGACCGCCTCGACCTCGGCCGCGACGCCTCCGGCCATCTCGCCCTCGGCCACGGCATCCACTACTGCCTCGGCGCGCCCCTGGCCCGCGCCGAGACCGAGATTGCCCTCGCCGCGCTACTGGAGCGGTACCCGGAAGTCACCCTGGCCGACGACACCGGTCCGCGGTGGCGCCGCTCACTACGCGCGCGCGGCCTGGTCTCGCTGCCGGTGGCGTACTCCGCGGCCGAAAAGAACTCCTGAAATTCCCCCGCCCGGCGATGAGTTCCGCCCCTGCCGCCGGTCACCACTCGGAACGGACCGTCGGACCGCCGTACAGGAGGGGCGTCCCATGTCGCTTCCGGAGATCGTCTCGCGCGAACAGTGGCGCGCGGCACGCGAGAAACTGCTGGTCAAGGAGAAGGCGGCCACGCGGGCGCGGGACGCGCTGGGCGCCGAGCGGCGCGGGCTGCCGATGGTCGAGGTCGGGGAGGAGTACGTCTTCGAGGGCGGCGACGGCAAGGCCACGCTGCTCGACCTCTTCGAGGGACGGCACCAACTCGTCGTCTACCACTTCATGTTCGCCCCCGAGTGGGACGCCGGCTGCCGCAGCTGCTCGGCGTTCCTCGACCAGATCGGTCACCTGGCCCACCTGAAGGCACGCGGCACGACATTCGTCGCCGTCTCCCGGGCGCCGTACCCGAGGATCCTGCCGTTCAAGGCGCGCATGGGCTGGACGGTGCCCTGGTACTCGTCGTACGGCAGCGACTTCAACCTCGACTTCGAGGTGACCCTGGAACATGAGGGCGAGCTGGTGGAACGGCCCGGCGTCAGCTGTTTCCTGCGGGACCGGGAGCGTGTCTTCCACACCTACTCGACATACGAGCGCGGCCTCGACGGGCTGGGCTCGACGACCAGCTTCCTGGACCTCACCGCGCTGGGCCGGCAGGAGGAGTGGGAGGAGCCCAAGGGGCGCGCGTCGACTCTTGGGGCGCCTGCCGGGAGTGAGCGCATCCGTTATCACGACGAGTACGAGGACTGACACGAAGCGTGGCCGTCGGCGATCGAGAGTGATCGGTCTTTCACACAGCGCGGTGAACGAGTGTCAACTACGTCTCAGTCCCGTCACCGGACGAGGCGATTCACCTCCGGCAGGCGTTAACTCCTACAAGTACGACGCTTATCGGAGGTCAGGATGGTGAACGGGCGAACAGTGCTCGAATGCTTTCCCGCGGGCGGGCCGCGAGGGTCGTGGCCGGCGGAGGAGTTCGCACACGCGCGGCGCATGGAAGGTCTGCCCGCGGAGGTCGTCATGGATCTGGCGACGGACGCGTTCCTGGTGATCGTCCGCGGTGACGGCGCGGTTGACGCCGCCGCGTGAGCCCTCGGCGGGGGAGGGCTCGGCGGGAGAGGACTTGGCGGGAGAGGACTTGGCGGTCAGCCCGCCTTCGGTGCGGGCACCCGTGCGGTGAACTGCTCGGCCTGGAGCGAGTACAGCTCGGCGTAGACACCGCCGGTGGCCAGTAGTTCGTCCGGTGTGCCGGACTCCACGAGCCGGCCCTGGTCGAGGACGTGCACCAGATCGGCGTGGCGTACGGACGCCAGCCGGTGGGTGATGAGGACGACCGTCTGGCCGGCCTTGGCGAGCGCGCGGATCTTTTCGAAGACCTCCAGCTCGGCCCGTGCGTCCAGGGCCGCCGTCGGCTCGTCCACGATGAGGATGCGGCCGCGCCGGTAGGCGGCCCGGGCGATGCCGAGCCGCTGCCACTGCCCGCCGGACAGCTCGTGGCCGCCGTTGAACTGGCGGGCCAGCAGGGTGTCCAGACCGCGCGGCAGATCGGCGACCACCTCCTCGGCTCCGGCCTCGGTGACCGAGGTGGCCAGGCGTTCCTCGGTGAGGGGCGCGGAGGAGCGGCCGACGGCGACATTGACCCGGGCGGTGAACGGCCAGCGCTTGAAGTCCTGGGCCAGCATCGCGACGCGCTCGGCGAGCTGGTGCCGGTCGGCGGTGGCCGCGTCGACGTCGTCCCAGAGGATGCGGCCCCGGTCCGGCGTGTAGAGGCCCGCCAGCAGCTTCACCAAGGTGGTCTTCCCGGAGCCGTTCTCGCCGACCAGGGCGACGATCCGGCCGAGGGGGAGGGCGAGCGTGACGTCGTCCAGGGCCGGACGGGAGGATTCGCCGGGGTAGGAGAAGGTGACGTTCTCGAACCGGATCTCCTGCGGATCCTCGGGCAACGGGGCTCCGCCGACCGGAATGGCCCGCTCGGCCGCCTCGACGTACAGCCGTTGCAGATCGCCCACGAAGAGGGCCTCCTCGTGGAGCGCGTTGACCTCCAGGACGAGGGTGTCGAGGCTCGACGAACCGGTGCGGATCGCGATGACGGCCGTACCGGCGACGGAGAGCGCCATGGCCCCGGCGAGCAGCAACCCCCCGAGCGTGGCGTACGTCGCGACGGTCGCGAGCCCCGTCCAGGCCGCCGCGATGAGCCCCGTCCGGGCGGCGAGCCTGGCCAGCCGTGCCTGCTCGGCCTCCGCCGTCTCCGACATCGCCCGGTAGTGGCGCAGGAGGAAGGGCCCCACGCCATGGACCCGGATCTCGGGCGCGGCGGCGGGCTCGGTGAGCAGCCCGCTGATCAGATGGCCGGCGCGGGCGTGCTGCACCCAGGTGTGGAAGGACTCGTAGCGCCGCCGCGCGTTGGTCAGCGCGCTCCAGGCGCTGGGCAGGGTCATGGTGGCGAGGAGGGGGAGCAGGGCGGGGTGCAGCACGGTGAGCACGCCGGCCGCGGCGATCAGCGAGATGGCCGCGTTCACGACGCGCGCGCTGTACGAGATCATGCGGCGGGCCGAGGCGGCGCCGTACTGCGCCGTGTCCAGCAGCTTGTGGAAGGCGTGGTCCTCGATGGCGGACAGCTCCACGGCGGCCGCCCGCTCCAGATACAGCTCGGTGGCCACGCGCTCCACCTTGGGCTCCAGTCGCCCGGTGGCGTACGTGGAGGCGGCCCGCAGCAGAGTCGACACGACCATGACGGCGGCCATGGCGACCAGCGCGGGAACGGCCCCACGCAACCGCTCCTCGATGGCCCCTCCCGCCATCAGCCGCCCCAGCACACTGTTGACGGCGAGGAGTGCGACCGCCTGAGCCAGCCCCCGCCCCACCTCGGCCACCTGCACGGTCCGCGCGGCCACCCGGTCCCCCTGCCAGGCAAGCCGGAAACTGGACCCGAGCAGGGACGGCAACCGCGTCACCATCGCCCGGAAACTCAGCTCCATAAAGGCGTCGTGGTGCTGGTTCCACCCCATGTCGTAACGCAGAGGCCCCCCGAACAGCAGCCGCTCCGACTCGGACACCTTGGCCTCACCGGACCCGGCCTTCTTCCCCACCACGCACCCTCCCCCGACGGTCCCTCGTGACGGAGGGCCACTATGACGGGGCGGGGGCGTCCGGGGGAGGGCGCGAGCGGGGGCGGGCCGTGCACGCGGGGCGCACGCCGCTTTCCGCCTTTCAGCCCGCCCGATTTCGGTTTCAGCCCGCCCGGCTTCAGGTATTCACCCCGTCCGGTGTCCGCTTTTCAGCCCGTCCGGCGTTTGAGGACAAGGCCCTCAGAGGCCGAAGCGGGGTCTGGGGCGGCAGCCCCAGCGGGGTCGAAGGGGCGGAGCCCCTGGTGATGGGACGGGTAGGGGCGGCGGGGGCGAGAAAAGCGCCCCGGGCGGAGCCTCAGGCGGTGAGCCGCCGGGACCAGGCAGGCGTGATCCCCATGACCCGGCACAGCGCCAGATACAACGGAATCGGCGGCGTATACGGCACCGTCCCGTCCGGCCGATGAATCAACTGAGGCGTGTCCAGAACAACCGCCCCCGTCGTATACCGCACAGACGCCGGCCACTCCAACGCGTAGTCGGAATCGGCCGGCACGATCCACCACCAGTGCGCCTCATCGGCGTAGACACACCCCACCCGAGGCAACCGAGGCAGAACAAGAGGCCCGAAGCGGGCCGGAACCGCGACCGCGTCGCAGCCAAGAGGAGCCGTCATCCCTTCAGGGACATGCAGCCGCCGAGGAACGGCAACGGTACGCCGGCCACGACGGAGCCGGACCAGCGTGTCCAGGTTCAGCACCTGACCCCCGCCGGACGCACCGCTCACAGCCATCCGGCCCCCGTCCCACCGCCGCCGTACCGGGCCTGGGCCTCGTCCTCGTCGCCCGACCCCCCGGCCGGCCCCGGCTTGGGCCGGGACCCCCAGCCGAGATCGCCACACGGCTCGATGCCCCTGCGGGAGTCACCGGGAGAGGTGCTGAGGGAGGCGACCGGGGCGGCACCCGGAAAGCCGACCCGGCGAGCCAGATCCGCCCAGACCACCAGCCCGGCCCCCTGTTCGTTGGCCCCCCACGCATGGCAGAGCGCGTCGACGAGAAGCAGTCCCCTCCCGTGCTCCTCCTCGGGCCGCGCCGCCAACGGATGCGGCTCACCCGGCGCACAACCCTCGTCACGCACGGCTATTCGCACCAGCTCGGCACCATCGTGCAGCTCGCACACGATGTGCTCGCTGGCGGTGTGCACGATCGCGTTGGTGACCAGCTCGGACACGACGAGCGCCGCCGTGTCGCAGGTGTCCTCGCACACCGCCCAGCCATTGAGCCGGGCCCTGGTCAGGCGTCTGGCCTGCGCGGGAGAACCCGGATGCGCGGCCAGTTCGAAACGGAACCGGCGCTCGGCGGCGGCACCCCGCTGGGGCCCGGCGACCGTGTCGACGCCGAGGCCGTGGGGGGCTGTGGCGGCGTCTGTTCCTAAGGGCGGGGACGGAATCACGCTTGCCACTATCGCCCCGCCGTGAACACTTGGCAAGTGTCACTCTGGAAATTGCAGAGTGCTGTGTGACTCTCTGGAAGGCCGTGGCACACTGCTCGCAACAGCATGTCGAACGGCGCCAGTTGGGATCACCGAAGATCCGTCGCGATCTTCGAATAGGTCTTCGAATGGCGCCGTCGGCCTGTCGAGATTGAGTCGGTCTGTAAGAATTTGTTCGCCCTGTAATTATTCAGGCGATCTGTCAGGATGCAGTCGGTCCATCGGAGTTGAGCCGGTTTCAGTCGGTCCCAGCGGATTCAGGGGATCCCAGGGATTCATTCGTGGAGGTGGAGCGTGAGCGAGCCGCGGTCCGCACCGACGGTCGGTCAGGTCGTTCTCGGGCGGCGCCTGCTGGACCTACGAGAACGCGCCGGACTCAAGCGCGAGGAGGCCGCCCGCATCCTCCGCGTCGCCCCCGCCACGGTCCGCCGTATGGAGATGGCCGAGGTCGCGCTCAAGATCCCGTACCTCCAGCTGCTCCTGAAGGCGTACGGCGTCTCCGAGGACGAGGCCGACGGCTTTGTGCAACTCGCCGAGGACGCCAACAAGCCGGGCTGGTGGCAGCGGTTCCACGACATCCTGCCCGGCTGGTTCTCGATGTACGTGAGCCTGGAGGGCGCGGCCAGTCTCATCCGGTCGTACGAGCCCCATTTCGTGCCCGGTCTGCTGCAGACCGAGGGCTATGCGCGCGGCGTGCTGAGGTCGGGCGCCATCGGCCAGACCAGGCCCGACGAGATCGAGCGCCATGTCGCCCTGCGCATGCAACGCCAGCAACTGCTCACCCGTGAGGACGCGCCCCGACTGTGGGTCGTGATGGACGAGACCGTGCTGCGCCGCCCCGTCGGCGGCCCGGAGGTGATGCGTGCCCAGATCGACAGACTGCTGGAGGTGACGAAGCTGCCCAACGTGACGTTGCAGGTGGCCCCGTTCGAGAACGGGCCGCACCCCGGCACGTACGGGCCCTTCGCGCTGTTCCGATTTGCCGTGTCAGAACTGCCGGACATGGTCTACAGCGAGTACCTGACCGGCGCCGTCTATCTCGACGCGCGCACCGAGGTGGCCACCCATCTTGAGGTCATGGACCGCATGGCGGCGCAGGCCGCTACGGCACATCGCACGAAGGGGATCCTCCGGGATCTCCGCAAGGAGCTGTGAATGGATCGCATCAAACCGCGCATACGCGTCTACAACGGCATGCCCGCGCGGGACTTGGGCAGCGAGGGCTGGCACAAGCCGTGGAGCGGCGGCAACGGCGGCAGCTGTCTGGAGGCGATGAAGCTCGCCGACGGCCGGGTCGCCGTCCGTCAGTCGACCGACCCGGACGGGCCGGCGCTGATCTACACGACGGACGAGATTACGGCGTTCATCGAGGGCGCCAAGGCGGGGGAGGCGGACTTTCTGCTGTCGTGACGTGATGGTCCGGCACTCGCTCAACTCCCCTGTACTGATACTGACTTGATTCTGGCGCTGACTTGATGGGTACTCGATTAATGGTTGAGATCGACACGAGCAAGCCGCATCCCGCGCGGATGTACGACTGGTATCTCGGCGGTAAGGACAACTACCCCGTCGACGAGGCCATGGGGCAGCAGATGCTCGCCCTCGACCCCCGCGTCCCGGTGATGGCGCGGGTCAACCGCGCGTTCATGCACCGCACCACCCGCTGGCTCGCCCAGCAGGGCGTACGCCAGTTCCTGGACATCGGCACGGGAATCCCGACCGAGCCGAACCTGCACCAGGTCGCCCAGCGGATCGCCCCCGACGCGCGCGTCGTCTACTGCGACAACGACCCCATCGTGCTGGCCCACGCGGCGGCCCTGCTGCGCGGCACGGACGAAGGCACCACCGAATACCTGCAGGCCGATGTGCGCAACCCCGACGCCATCGTCGAAGGCGCCCGGAAGGTCCTGGACTTCGACCGGCCGGTGGCCCTCTCCCTCATCGCCCTGCTGCACTTCGTCCCCGACGAGGACGGCGCGCACGAACTGGTCCGCCGGCTGCTGTCCGAACTCCCCTCCGGCAGCTACCTGGTGATCACGCACGCGACCGCCGACTTCACCCCCGAGGAGTCCAGGGCGGCCACCGAGAAGCTCAAGGCGGCCGGCGTCACCCTGGCCCTGCGCTCCAGCGAGGACTTCACCCGCTTCTTTGACGGCCTCGAACTCGTCGACCCCGGCGTGGCAGTACCCCACCACTGGCACCCCGAGCTGGGGGAGCCCGTACCCGGACAGGACGACGGGGTCATCCCCGGGTACGGGGCGGTGGGGCGAAAGCCGTAGCGGTGGTGCTGTGCCAGTGGCCCTGGCCGGCTCAGAAGTACGACATGGGCCGGCTCAGAAAATGGACCATGAACCGGATCAGAAGTAGGACATGATGCGCCGCGGCGCGTCCACCAGGCGGCTGAGGACCACCACCGGCAGCGGGGGCTGCTCCGCCTTGGCCGGGCTGAGGTTCAGCCCGTAGTAGATCTGCTCGATCGACGGCGGTCCGACCGCGAGGTTGCGCCGGACCGCTGTCGACGGCGACTCCTCACCGGTCTTCACGAGATACGCGGCGACCACCGCGCCCGTACGGCCGACGCCGGCGCCACAGTGCACGAACACCGGGCCGGACGACGACGAGACGACGTCGAGGAAGCGCTGCACCTGCTTGGGCGCCGGCGTCTGACCGTCACGGATCGGCAGGCGTACGACGTTCAGCCCGGCCTTGCCCGGTTCGGCCAGTTGGGCCGCGCTCATGTGCTCGGCGCGCAGGTCGACGACGGTGGTGATGCCCATGCCGGCCAGCGCCCGGTACCCGGCGGGGGACGGCGCGGAACCGCGCCACAGCCGGCCGTTGCCGTCCACGGACTGGAAGTGGTTCACGCCCTGGACGGTGCGGGTTCCGGCGGGCGCCGGGGTCTCCTCGCGGGCCCAGTAGGACAGGCCCAGGATGCTGCCGGCTCCGGCTGCCCACAGAACGAGGTAGCTGATGAGAAGGCCGATGAGGATCCGCAGGGCGCGCCGGGAAAGGGGGCGCTTGCGGAAGGCAGGGTAGGGCAGGGTTGCGGAGAGGACAGCCATGAGCGACCCGGGGGACTAGGGGACGAAGGGCGCCTTGGAAGAGTACCCCTGGGTCTGCGATCAATGGGTGATAAGTCCGTTTTTGTGCTAAACGTCTCACTTGTCATGCTCTGGCGTCCGTGGCGGGCCGTCGCGGTCAGTCGTCGCCCGACTCCGCGTCGCCGACGGCGACCACCGTCAGATGGGCGCGCTCCAGGGTCGCGTCCTCCAGGCAGCCGCGCAGTCGCATGAGGTCGTGGTCGGTGAGCGCGGGCCGTACGACCCCGGCGAACATGCCGTCCCCCAGGTCACCCAGCGTGGCATGTCGCAGCGGTGCGGACGTGGAGTGCCGGCAGCTCTCCCAGATCTGCTGTGCGGCCAGGGCCTTCCCCTCGGACGACACGTTCGCGCCCCGCAGATCGAGCTGGACGAGGACCGAGGTCGCCCGGTTCTCGTTCGCCTCCTCCCCCCGGGTCTGGGTCAGCTCCGCGAGCCCCACGATCAGCGCGCCGACCAGCGTGGCGCCGACGAGGGTGACGGCGGTCAGGCGTGCGGTACGGCCCCGGGAGGCCACGGCGCCCAACGGTGGCAGGTCGTCCAGGTCGCCGGGTGCCGCCGGATCTGGCGCGGCGAGCACGGCCAGCCGTCCGGCCAGCCGCCGCTCGGCGGGCCCGGCCGTGGCCGACGCGATCTTCTGCACCACCCAGGCCAGCCCCGACAGCACCACCCCGGCGACCATCAGGACCGGCACGAAGACATACGTCCGGTCAGCCGGGTCCTCCAGCCACCGGAACCGCCGCTCCTCCTGCGCCACGGCCGGCTCCCGCAGCCGCGTCAGTACGTCCTCCTGGCGGGCGTCCAGTTCCCGCTGCCGCCGGTCGGTGTCACGCAGCCGCTCCTCGATCCGGTTCAGCCGTCCCAGCGTCACCAGGCCGAACAGCATCACCTCTACCACCAGCAGCAACACCCCGCAGATCATCGCCCGTTGCCACTGCCACCGGTACAGATAGATGACGAGGTAGGTCCCCGCACCGGCCGCGGCCAGCGCTCCGAAGACGTACGCGATCCTTCTCATGGCGCGTCCCCCAGTCGTACGTCACCGGCGGTCCCGTCGACGGTGAGCCGGGAGCCGGGCGGGAAGCGGCGTACGGCATCGGTGGCGCCGACGACCGCGGGGAGCCCGAACTCCCGTGCCAGGACGGCCAGATGGGACAACGGGCTGCCGGTCTGGGCGACCAGGCCGGTGAGGCCGGGCAGCAGCGGGGCGAGCGCGGGGTCCAGGGTGCGCACCACCAGGACGGCGTCCGTGGGCCGGGGCCCCGTTCCGTCCCATACGGTCCCGACGACGCGCCCCGCGGACACGCCCCGCACGCCGTCGCCCCGGCGCGCGGCGCGCTCGGCGACGACGACCTGGCCGTCCGCCAGCCGGAAGGCGTCCGGCAGCGGGGGCGACTCGGGCTGCGGCACGCGCGCGTGGAGGTCGCCGGGCAGGGCACCGCCGTTCAGCACGGCGGCCAGCTCCGCCCACCGCAACAGGCCCACGCGCTCCACGTCGATCCCGAGCCGCCGCGCCACGTCCCGCACGAGGCGCACCTGCAGTTCCTGCACCCAGCGGATGCGGAGGCGGAGGGCTTCGCGGGGTGGGAGGGGGGTGAGGAGGGCGGGTCTGGGTGATGTGGCCGGAGGGCGCGAGGTGGTCTGTGCGAGGGCCGTTGCGTTCGGGGTTGAGGTGATTGGGGGAGCTGGAAGTGGTTGGAGTGTTTGGAGTGCCGGGGGTGCCGACAGTGTCGGGGGTGTCGGGGGTGTCGGGGGTGCCGACAGTGTCGAGAGTGCTGGGGGTGCCGGGGGTGCCGAGGGTGCCGAGGGTGCCGGGGGTGCTTGAGAGGTGGTTTTTGTGGAGGACGTGGCTTGAGTGGTCCCGGTGAGCTGGGTGGCGTGGACGGAGAAGGCCGCGCTGGTCGGGGTGCCTTGCCTGGCCGGTTCCAGGGCGGGGGGACGCGGTGCGGGCGGGAGGCTGTCGTTGGCCTTCCGAAGGCCGTCGGCTTGAAGCCCGGCGGTGTGAACCGCGTCGGCTTGAAGCCCGGCGGTGTGAACCGCGTCGGCTTGAAGCCCGGCGGTGTGAACCGCGTCGGCCTGAAGCCCGGCGGCTTGAATCGCGTCGACTTGAACTCCGTCGGCCTGGTCCGGTGCGGTCCGGTTCGGCGCGGCCGGGGCGTTCGGCAGTTCTCCGCGTCGGCGCAGGCTCGGGGCGGTGAGAGCCAGGACCACGGGGTCGGTCGCGATCACCTGGTCGTCGGGTATGCCCTGGGCGCGGGCCTCGGCCAGGGCGGCGAGTGCCGTGCCGGCCGCGGTGCGGGCCTTGGGCGGCTCGCTGAGGAGGGCGCCCGCGAGGGCCTCCTGGGAGTGCAGGGAGACCAGGACCCGGCGGGTCCAGCGCAGCTCGGCGGCCAGGGAGGAGCCGGAGAGGCCGCTGGGCGGCGGGATCTCGGCGAGGCGGCGGTCGACGTCGGCGGTGAGATCGGTCGCCAGCCCGGGCAGGGAGGACGCGAGGCGGCCCACCCGCCATGCCGCGGTGAGCCGGCGCGCTCCGGGAGCCGGGTTGAGCAGTGCGAGCCAGCGGTGCCGCGGGGGCACGGTGCCGAGCAGGCGCAGATCGGCGGCGGCGCGTCCGGCGACCGTCGTGACCACGGGCACCGACTTCAGCAGTCGGCGCGGCGCGGTGCCGCCGATGTCGAGCGCGGCGGCGAGCCCACGGGCCATCGGCGCCACCCACAGGTCCTCCTCCAGCGGCGCCAGCTGCCCCGGCAGCGTCTCCGCCACCGGACCGGGCCCGAGCAGCCGGGCTCCGCGCGCCGGCCGCGCCGCCATCGCCGTGATCGGACGGCTCTGGAACAGCCACAGCCGTCCGTCCGCGTCGAACCCGAACTCGACGTCCTGCGGCCCGCCGAAGACCCGCCGGACCTGCCGTGCGAGCCGCGCCAGCCGGAACAACTCGGCACGGGTGAGCGGCGAGCCGTGCCCCGTGGGCGTGGCTCGCGGGTTCGCCGAGGGCGCGTTCGCCAAGGGCGCGGGATCGGCTTGCGAATCCTTTGAGGGCCTCCTCCGCGGGCCCTGCGAGGACTCCGGCTGCCACGGCTTCTCCGGGGACGTCGGCCATGGCTTCTCCGAGGACGTTGGCCATGGCTTCTCCGAGGGCGTCGGCCGTGGCTTCGCCGAGGATGCGGACGCCGGGTCCCCCGGAGCTTCGGTCCGAGGGTCTCCTGGGGCCTCCGTCCGCAGCAGCCGTCCGCGTCCGCTCAGCCAGTAGTCCGTGCCGGCCCGCGCCCCGCTCACCAGGCTGTCCGGCCCGCCTCGGACCGCGCTGACCAGCATCCGATCGACCCGCCCCTCGACCGGGTCGGCGCCGAACATCACCCCGCCGACCCGCGCCGTGATCATGGGTTGCACCAGAACCGCCATCGGAGCCGCGGACCCGTCCGGCCGGTGCGCCGAGTCGAGCACGGTCTGTACGGCCGTACGGAAGGCCCGCCAGCCGCGCACGTCGAGTACTGAGGCGAACTGGCCCGCGAGGGAGGAGTCCTCGGTGTCCTCCTGCGGCGAGGAGGACCGGACGACGAGTGGGCGGGTGCCGCCGGCCGAGAGCTCGTCCCAGGCGCGCCGCAGGGCCACCATGTCGCCGCTCGCCCTGTGCGGGATCACGAAGCCGGGCAGCACGGGCAGCCCGGCGCGCGCCGCGCGGGCGAGGTTCGCGGCCTTGGACCCGATCAGCCGGGGGAGGGAATCGTCGGGCAGGTCCAGCGGGACGACGGCCGGGCCGCACTCCTCGACGACCTCGCCGAGGGCGACGCCGCCCCGGTGCTCTTCCCCGTCGCGGGCACCTTCTCCATGCCGTTCATCGAGCGTCGTCATCGAACACCCTCCAGGACCGACCGCCAACAGGGGGGACGCGCGGGGGTGGCCCTGCGCCTGACGACGGAACGAAGGATGGGGGCGAGCTGCTACCGGCCCGGTCGGGTGCGACTACAGCACGCCTCCTGCTCCGATGATCCCACTCCTGTTCGACTCCATGTAGCCCAGAAGCCACTTTTCGGACAGATAGGAGAACAAATCGAGACGCGGCAGTATGCCGGGCCGGGACGACTCCTCCAGCGGCGGGCCGGGCTCGCGCCTCAGACCGGCGGCAGCATCCCGCGCCTCGCCCCTCAGGCCGGCGGCAGCACCCCGCACAGCGCCTCCAGCGCTGCCCCGTACGCATGCTCCGAGGGCGTCGCACAGCCCACGACGAGCCCGTCACGGACCGGCATGTCCGCCACGGTCGCTTCCGGGTGCCGGAACTCGGCGAGGCCGTCCAGGGCGATGCCCTGCCAGGTGGCCGCCTTGACGGTGGAGCGCTCGGTGCCGGGCGGCAGCCGCAGCACCGCGTGCAGTCCGGCGGCGACACCGGTGACCTCGATGTGCGGCGCGTGCTCGGCGAGCGCCGTGACGAGACGGTCGCGGCGGTTCCGGTACCGCTGCCGCATACGCCGCACATGACGGTCGTACGCCCCGGAGGCGATGAAGTCGGCGAGGCTCAGCTGATCCAGGACGCTCGCCCATGCCTCGCGCTCGCCCTTGGCCGCGAGTACGTCGTCGACGTACCGCTCCGGCAGCACCATCCACCCCAGCCGCACCGCCGGCGACAGACTCTTGCTGACCGAGCCGATGAAGATCACCCGCTCGGGATCGAGGCCCTGGACGGCGCCGACGGGCTTGCGGTCGTAGCGGAACTCGCCGTCGTAGTCGTCCTCCAGCACCACGCCGCCACGCGCGCGTGCCCAGTCGATCACGGCGGCGCGGCGCTCGGGGTGCAACGGGCCGCCGGTCGGGAACTGGTGCGCGGGGGTGAGCAGCACGGCCCGCTCGCGCCCCAGCCGGTCCAGGCGCGCGCCGTCGTCGTCGAGGGGGAGCGGTACGGTCCGTACGCCAGCGGCGGCGAGGAGTTCCCGGTGGAAGCCGAGCCCGTACGCCTCCACGGCCAGCGGGCCGCGCAGCACACCGCCGCCTCTGTGCTGCGTGTTCTGCGAGAACAGCAGTCGCAGGGCATGCGCGAACCCGGAGCAGATCACTATCCGGCCCGGCTCGGTGCGCACGCCACGCGCGCGTGCCAGGTACTCGGTGAGTGCCTCCCGCAGTTCCAGGCGTCCGGCGGGATCACCGGGTCCGAAGGCCTCGTTCGGCGCCTGCTGGAGGGCCCGCCGATAGGAGGCCAGCCAGGCCGCGCGCGGGAACGCCGAGGCGTCCGGGGTGCCCTGCCGCAGGTCGTGCCGAGGCCCACGCGCGCGTGGCGGCGCCTTACGGGGTGCCCGCTCGACGCGCCCGAGGGGCTGGGCCCGGTCGGCCACCCTCGTCCCCGATCCCTGGCGGGCGGTTAGCCAGCCCTCCGCGACCAATTCGGCGTACGCGTCCGCCACCGTGTTGCGGGCGACGCCTAGGTCGGCGGCGAGCGAACGGTACGGCGGCAGCCGGGTGCCGGGCGCCAGCCGCCCACTGCGCACGGCCTCGCGCAACGCATGCGTCAGCGCGGCACGCCGCCCGCCGGCGCCCGACGACTCGGAGAGGTCCAGGTGCAGGTCGGCGCCGACCCGTTCCCCGTAATTGACCCATGATTTAGCCACAGAAATGCACCCTACAGTCGGTCTTTCAGGCCCGTAGGTTGATGCACATGACGACGAACATGACGGCGAACACGACGACGAACAAGACGGCGAACACGACGATGAACACGACGACGAGCACGGTCGCCACCGCCACCGCCACCGCCACCGACATCGCCGAGGCCATCACCGGGGCCGAGGCGGCCCGTACCCGCCTGGACTTCGCGAAGTCCACCCCGAAGGTCTTCCGGGCGATCGTCGGCTTCGACGCGGCCGCCCGTGAGGGCCTGGACCCGACCCTGGTCGAACTGATCCAGATCCGCGCCTCGCATCTGAACCACTGCGCCTACTGCCTGCACATGCACACCAACGACGCCCGCAAGGCCGGCGAGAGCGAGGACCGGCTGCACATGGTCGCCGTCTGGCGCGAGGCCCGCCACTTCTTCACCGAGCGTGAACAGGCGGCTCTGGCCCTCACGGAGGCGCTGACGCTGGTGGCCGACGGCGGGGTCCCCGACGAGGTCTACGCCCAGGCGGCGAGCCACTTCGACGACGGCGAACTGGCCCACGTACTGGCCCTGATCATGACGATCAACACCTGGAACAGGGTGGCGTTGGCTACGGGGAAGGTGGCGGGGACGGACGAGCGCCGCTAGGGCAGCACGCTTGCCACGACAGCACGTTTGCCAGGACAGCCGGCTCGGCCAGGACAGCCGGCTCGGCCAGGACAGCCGGCTCGGCCAGGACAGCCGGCTCGGCCAGGACAGTCGGCTCGGCCAGGGCGGCCCGCCCCCGCCGACCGGCAACCACCGCTCCGTCAGACGGTCATGGGCCGGTCGTACGGCGAGATCGGTGTCGGCAGCCGTGAACTCCCCGTCAGATGACGGTCGACGGCCGCCGCCACCGCCCGCCCCTCGGCGATCGCCCACACGATGAGCGACTGCCCCCGGGCGGCATCCCCGGCGACGAACACGCCCGGCACATTCGTCGCGAACCCGGCATCCCGCGTGAGGGTGCCGCGCGGCTCCATCTCCAGCCCCAGTTGCTCGATCAGCCCGTCCGTCCGGTCGGGCCCGGAGAAGCCGAGGGCGAGCAGGACGAGGTCGGCCGGCAGCGTCCGACCGGTGGCCGGCAGCGGGCGGCGCTGTGCGTCGACCTCGACCAGGTGCAGCGACCGTACGTGCCCGTCCGCGTCACCCTCGAAGCGGAGCGTGGACGCCGCGAACAGCCTGGCGTCCGCGTCCGCCGCGGGCGCGGTCTCCAGGTCGCGCGCCTCCTCGTGCGCGGCCGACAGCCGGTAGATCTTCGGGTACGTCGGCCAGGGCTCGGCGTCCTCGTCGCGCTCGGCACCGGGCTGTGCGTAGATGTCCAGCTGGGTCACGGACGCGGCACCCTGCCGTACGGCCGTCCCCAGGCAGTCGGCCCCGGTGTCCCCACCGCCGACGATGACGACGTGCTTCCCGGCGGCGGACATGGGGGAGCTCTCCAGATCTCCCTCGCACACCCGGTTGGCCAGCGGCAGATACTCCATCGCCTGCCGGATCCCGCTCAACTCCCGCCCGGGAACGTCCAGTTCACGCCAGGCCGTGGCCCCGGTCGCGATCACCACGGCGTCGTACCGAGACCGCAGCTCGGCCGCCCCGATGTCCCGCCCGACCGCCGTCGACGTACGGAACTTGGTCCCCTCGGCCCGCATCTGCTCGATCCGCCGTTCCAGATGGTGCTTCTCCATCTTGAACTCGGGGATCCCGTACCGCATCAGCCCGCCGATCCGGTCGTCCTTCTCGTACACGGCGACCGTGTGCCCCGCCCGCGTCAGCTGCTGCGCCGCGGCGAGCCCCGTGGGCCCCGACCCGATCACCGCGATCGTGCGCCCCGACAGCCGGTCCGGCGGCCGCGGCGGCGCGAATCCGTCCTCCCAGGCCCGGTCGGCGATGGCGCACTCGACGTTCTTGATGGTGACGGCCGGCTGATTGATCGCCAGCACGCACCCCGCCTCGCACGGTGCCGGGCACAACCGCCCGGTGAACTCGGGGAAGTTGTTGGTCGCGTGCAGCCGATCCGCCGCTGCCCGCCAGTCCTCCCGCGACACCAGGTCGTTCCACTCGGGGATCAGATTGCCCAGCGGACAGGCGTCGTGGCAGAACGGTATGCCGCAGTCCATACAGCGATCGGCCTGCTTGCTGATGATCGGCAGCAGTGCCCCGGGGACGTACACCTCGTCCCAGTCCTTCGCCCGCTCCTCGACGGGCCGCCGCGGCCAGTCCTGGCGGGGGGTGGTCATGAAACCCTTGGGATCGGCCATGGCCGTCTTCCTTGCGTGCGCGTGTGACGTGTTGGAGCCGTGCGTCATCGGGCGGCACTCTTCCCGCAACGATACGTCCCACCGGCCACGCGCGCAGAGTCTGGGGACAGCGCTTTCTCCCCGGTTTCCGCAGCCCCTCTCCCGCCACTGCTTGCCTGTGCGTGGCTGTGCGCGCCTGTGCGTGCCCCCGGCCCGGACCGGCCGGCCCGGCTCAGGCTCACACCCGGCTCACGCCCGGCCGGTCAGGTGAGCGCCAGGACGTACGCCATCGTCGCGGCGCCCGAGGCCACCATGCGCACGTGATTCCACGCCGTCCACTCGCGCACGTACGTCGGCCAGTAGGCGGCCGCCTCCGCAGTGCCCGGGTCGAGCTTGAGCAGCGCGTCATTGCGGGGCACGTTCGCCACCATGGTCACCCCGAACGAGCCGAACAGATACAGCCCGCTGCCCAGCAGCAGCTCCACCGTCCCCTCGTCCGGCCAGAGCACGAACGTCACCACGGCGATCACCGAGCACAGCACCGCCGAGCCCATGAACACCAACATGAACGCCGGCGTCAACGCCGTCACATTGATCGCCTGCATCGCAGCGACCCCCTGCGCCGGCGGCAGCGCGGCGAGCCCACGCATCACGAAGGTCGAGAAGGCGCAGAAAACCCCGGCCACCAGCCCGGTCCCGACCACGCCGATCACGACCAGCACGAAGTACGGCCCATCAATCATGAACGTCAACTCCCGCATCCAGCCGAGATCCTTCCCGGCCCGGCCCCATCCATCACCTCAAGTGAAAACCCGGGCAAAAACGGCCACCATCGCTGAACGACGCGGGCGCATACGCGAGCGTCCAGCTTGGGCTTGGGCTTGGGCTTGGGCTTGGGCTGGAGCAGGGAGCAGGGAGCAGGGAGCAGGGAGCAGGGAGCAGGGGACAGGGGGCAGGCTCCGCTCGGCGTGACGGCTCCGCTCGCCTCGACGGGGCCGTTCTCTCGACGGGGCCGGTTGGCGGGACGGGGCCGGTTGGCGCGACGGTGCCGGCCGTTGCCGCGCCGGCCCGGGCCGCCCGGGGCCTGGCTGCTGGGCGCCCCCGCGCCAAGCCATCTCAGCCGACCCCCGACGCCTCCGCCCGCCACGCCCGCAACGTCGACTCCACCACCGCCGTGATCCGGCGCCGAGCCTCGTGCCGTGCCACCCCGCTCATCAGCAACTGGTCGTACGGTGTGTCCAGATGCCGCACGGACGCCACGACCGCCGACGTCACCGCCCCCTCGGACAACGCCCTCCCCGCCGCACTCCGCCCCACCCGTCCACTTCCCCGCGCCGACGCATGCGCGGCGATGTCCCGCGCCCGGTCCTCCGGACACCCCGGGAACAGCCGCCGTATCTCCGCCGCGAACGCCTCCGCGAACCGCGCATCCTCCCGTTCCCTCCGCCGTGCGTCCCGTACCCGGCGCCGCCGCCGAGCCTCGGCGTCCACCAGACACCGCTGCTCGGCCCGGGCAAGTCCCGCCTCCTCGACGAGAACGCCCTGCCGCTCATAACGGCTCTGGCGCCGGTTGAACCGCACGACCACCGCCGACAGCGCGCTCTCCTCCCGCGACCGACGGGTCAACGCCGTATCGCCGCGCGGCAGGAACACCAGATGCCCGAGATCGGCACAGTCGAGACACCGCGGCGCCCCGTCCTCCAGCACGAGCATCTGCAACGGCCCCGCGCAACACTCCGCACAGCGCCGCCGCTTGAGAGGCTGGATCACCAGAAGGTCGGTACGGGGCGGGGGATTTGCGAGAGGTGCCATACCGGGTTCATTCCCCTGGTGGCGGGGCCGGGGAACAACTGGCGGCGGGTCCGGGGAACAACCCGGCCGGGTTCGCGAACCGCCTGATCGGGGGCGGGCGGTGAGCGGCTCGTTCGATCCAGTGAACGGAGCACTTCGAGCGGCCGCCAAACAATCCGGTCGAGCTCGAAGCCCCCCTCCCTACTCTTGACCGCTGACCGCTGACCGCTGACCGCTGACCGCTGACCGCTGACCGCTGACCGCTGACCGCTGACCGCTGACCGCTGACCGCTGACCGCGTCCGGGACCGCCCCCATCCCGGACGCGCCGCCGCACGGACGACCGCGACCAGAGCCCCCACCCCAACCACCCTTGTCGCATCATGGCCCTGTGCGACTCGAAGCGATCACCTGGGACCGGCTCGGCGACCTCCTCGCCGAGCGGCTGCTCGACGTGAAACCGGCCGATGGCAGCCCCTGGCCACGCATCGCCTTCGACGGCGCCCCGGCTGCCCGCCCGGGAGACCTCGCCGAGCGGGTGGGCGAGGCCCTGCGCATACGCGGCCGACCCTCGCTCACGGTAGGCACGGATGGCTTCCTGCGCCCCGCCTCCGTCCGACTGGAGTACGGCCACCAGGACGTGGACGCCTATTACGACGGCTGGTTCGACACCCGCGCCCTGTGGCGCGAGGTCTTCGGCCCTCTCGAACCCGGTGGCGACGGCCGTGTCCTGCCCGATCTGTGGGACCCGGTCACCGACCGGGCCACCCGTAGCCCCCGCGTCCAACTCCCGCCCGGCGGCTTCCTGTTGCTGCACGGCCCCCTCCTGCTGCGCCACTGGTTCCCGTTCGACCTGACCGTCCATGTCCTCCTCTCACCCGGTGCCCTGCGCCGCCGCACCCCCGAGGCCGACCTCTGGACCCTCCCCGCCTTCGAGCGCTACGACCGTGAGACCGACCCGGCCGGCGCCGCCGATGTCCTGGTGCGCGCCGACGACCCACGGCATCCGGCGTGGAGCGGTTGATCCTGATCCCGCAAACCGCTTTTATATGCGCGTGCATTTAATTACTCTGGTGCCATGACGACCTCCACGAGTGATCCGATCTCCTTCGACGACTCCGTCCGCTCCCTGCTGGACGGCAAGAACTTCGCCAGCGTGGCCACCCTCGGCCCCGACGGCGCCCCACAGAACTCGGTGGTCTGGATCAAACGCGAGGGCGACACAGTGCTCTTCTCCTCGGTCGACGCCCGCCAGAAGGTGCGCAACCTCCGCCGCGACCCCCGCATCAGCGTCTCCGTCTACGACCTCGCCAACCCCTACAGCTCGGTGGAGATCCGCGGCACCGCCGAGATACTCCCCGACGACGCGAAGCGGCTCCCGTTCGAGCTCGCGCACAAGTACCTCGGCATCGACCCGCCCGCCGAGAAGGACGACGAGACCCGCGTGATCATCCGTGTCGTCCCGCGGAAGATCGTGAGTTTCGCGGCCTGATACCCGCCCGTCGCCGGTGGCCCTTACCGCTCGGTTCCGGGTGCATCCGCCGGGTGGCACGGCGAGAATGAGGGCGCCGGGACTAGCGGTGCGTCCCCGCGCCGCGCCGGCCGTCCGGCATCGGGAGGTACTCCAATGACCACTGCCGGAGACATCATGCACCGTGGCGCCCAGTGGATCCCCGCCCACGAGACCCTGGACCGCGCCGCCCAGCTCATGCGTGAACTGGGTGTCGGAGCTCTGCCCATCAGCGACCAGAACGAGAGGCTCTGCGGCATCCTCACCGACCGCGACATCGTCATCGGCTGCGTGGCCATGGGCCACGACCCGAGCAAGGTCACCGCCGGCGAGCTGGCCCAGGGCACCCCGCGCTGGATCGACGCGAACGCCGACATCAGTGACGTGCTCCGGGAGATGAAGGAGCACCAGATCCGCCGGCTGCCGGTCATCGACAACAAGCGTCTGGTCGGCATGATCAGCGAGGCCGATCTGGCCCGGCACCTGTCCGAGGGCCAGATCGCCCACTGGGCCGAGAGCGTCTACGCCAGGACCGGGACGCCGATGACGCACTGACCCGCTGGACGCCCCACCCTCATCCGCTGTGCCGTCCTCGTCCGGCCGACCGTGCCGGGCGGGGACGTACCTGAGGCGGCAGCGGGAAGCGTCAGAGCCATCCGCTGCGTCGGAAACCGCGGTACAGCACCACGCACGCGACGGATATCACGGCCAGGACCAGCGGATAACCGAAGGTCCAACCCAACTCCGGCATGTACTTGAAGTTCATTCCGTACACCCCGCACACCATCGTCGGCACGGCGATGATCGCGGCCCAGGCCGTGATCTTCCGCATGTCCTCGTTCTGTGCGACGGTGACCTGCGCCAGGTGCGCCTGCAGGATCGAGTTCAGGAGCTCGTCGAAGGCGTAGATCTGCTCCTTGGCCCGCAGGAGATGGTCGGACACATCGCGGAAGTACGCCTGTATCTCCGGCTCGACCACCCGGATGGGCAGCGTGGCCAGGTTCTCCAGCGGGCGGCTGAGCGGAACCACGGCTCGCTTCAGCTCCAGCAGTTCCCGCTTGAGCTGGTAGATCCGCCCCGGGTCGGCCCGCGCGCCGTTCTCCGCGAACACGTCCGTCTCGACCTCGTCGATGTCCTCCTGCACCGAGTCGGTGACGCTCAGATAGTCGTCGACCACATGGTCCGCGATCGCGTGCAGCACCGCCGCCGGCCCCTTGGCGAGCTGCTCGGGGTCGGCCTCCAGCTCCTCGCGCAACGGTCCCAGCGAACCGTGCCGCCCGTGTCGCACCGTGATCACGAAGTCCCGGCCGACGAACACCATGATCTCGCCGGTGTTCACGACCTCGCTCGTTGCCGTGAGCTTCTCGTGCTCGACGTAGCAGACCGTCTTGAACACCGCGAACAGCGTCTCGTCGTAGTGCTCCAGTTTCGGCCGCTGATGTGCCTCGACCGCGTCCTCGACCGCCAGCGGATGCAGGGCGAACAACTCGGCGATGCCCGCGAACTCCTGGTCCGTCGGCTCATGGAGACCGAGCCAGACGAACCCGGCTCCGCGCTTGCGCACCCGCTGCACGACATCGACCAGATCACCGCTCTCCGGGACCCGCACCCCGTCCCGGTACGTCACGCAGTTCACCACCGAGGAGCCCAGCGGAGACCGGGCGGGGTGGCTGAGGTCGACTCTGGGGCGCCGTCGAGCCAGCCGTGCCACCTTGCGGAGGCCGCCGACCTTGTCGAGGCCCGTGACCTTCCGCAGATTCCCTGCCATGGACATCTGGAACTCCTTGCGTGGCTCCTCGCGCCGCATCCTCTGCGCCCTGGCCCGCCAGTTTGCCAGGCGGGAGTGAGCTGCGGGTAAGCCTGTGGGAACAGTGGATTCCGCTTTGTTCCCGCCTGTGGATGAAGGGACTTCGTCCATGCGGCTGTCCGGGACGGGGGTGAATATGCGCAGCAGAAGTGGGGTGTTTGGAATTCGAGGGCGTCCTGTCGAGCGTCATCCACTCCCGGCAAACCGGGTGAATGGGATGATCTCGACATGATGCGAACCGACGGGTATCTCTTCGACAACCGACGGGCCGAGGCGGGCGAGCATGGCGACGTCCTGGGCTCTGTCTTCGACCCCACGACCTTCCGTTACCTCGAAGAGTTCGGCATCGGACCCGGCTGGCGCTGCTGGGAGGTGGGCGCGGGTGGCACCTCGGTGGTCTCCTGGCTGGGCAAGAAGGTCGGCCCGACCGGAAAGGTGGTCGCGACCGCCCCCGACGCCTCACCGCTCGCCCCCACCGCGCGCCCACCGGTCGACGTCCGCGTCCACGATGTGGGTGCCGAGGAGCCGCCGGGGGAGGAGTTCGACATGGTGCACGCCCGGATGGTCCTCTCTCAAGTGCCGGACCGCGAACGGGCGTTGCGGTCGATGATCAAGGCCCTGCGCCCTGGCGGCCGACTTCTGGTCGAGGAAGCCGACCCCGCCCTGCAGCCTCTGCTCTGCCCCGACGAGTACGGCCCCGACCAGCAACTGGCGAATCGCCTCCGTCACGGCGTCCGCACCCTCCTCACCGACCGCGGCGCCGATCTTTCCTTCGGCCGCAGACTCCCGCGCCTGCTCCGCGAGGCCGGACTACGCCGGGTGGTCGCCGACGTGCACTTCCCGGTCGCCTCACCCGCGTGCGCCGCCCTGGAGTCCGCCACCATCCATGAGCTCCGCGACCAGCTCGTCACCGCGGGCCATGCCACCGATCAGGACATCGACCGCCACCTCGCCAACATCACCACCGGCGGCATGGACCTGGCCGCGACTCCGATGATCTCGGCGTGGGGGCGTAAGGCGTAGGCAAGGGCACGCGATTCAGGTTGGGAAGCGTGAGGCGGTTGCGTCGACCCGCCGTACGAGGCCCACCCGCCATACGAACCCACCGCCGTGTGAAGCCCACCCGCCATGCGAACCCACCGCCGTGTGAAGCCCACCCGCCATGCGAACCCACCGCCGTGTGAAGCCCGCCGCCGTGTGAAGCCTGCTGCCGTACGCAGCCCACTGCCGTATGAATGAGCCGTCACCCCGGCCGCGGCGGTCTCCCGCCCACCCGCTCCACCGCCAGCGCCCCCGCCCGGCACCCCTCGCGAGCCGCGTCCTCCGGTCCGGCGCCCGTCAGCAATGCAGCGAGGAAGGCACCGGTGAAGGCGTCGCCCGCACCTGTGGTGTCCCTCGCTGCCGCCGGCACGGCCTTGACGTGGGCGCTCACGCTGCCCGACCGGGCAACCAGTGCGCCGTCCGAGCCCTGCTTGGCGACCACCAGCGGGACATGTCGGCTCAACTTGGCCGCCGCGTCCGTCGCATCGGGCAGCCCCGTGAGCAGACACGCCTCGTCTCGGCTCGGCAGCAGCACGTCCAAGCCCTCCACCAGTGCCAGGAAACGGTCGACGCCCAGCTTCGCGAGGAAGCCCGCCGACGCCGGATCCAGACTCGTCGGCACGCCACGCGCGCGTGCCGCCTCCAGAGCCACTCGCACGAACGCCCGGCCCGGCTCGGAGAACAGCAGGTAGCCCGACAGATGCAGCCGGGCGACACCGTCGAGCAGCGCGTCCGACCAGTCGGCGGGCTCCAGCCGGAGAGACGCGCCGCTGTCGGTGAGAAACGTCCGCTCGGCCGCGTCGCCCGTGTCGACCAGACAGATCACCGTCCCGGTCGGCGCCTGCGGATCCACGACGAGAGTGGGCCGCACTCCGCTCGCGGTCAGCTCCTGCTCGTGCCACGCGGCCGTGTCCGCGCCCACTCGCCCCAGCAACCGCACGTCCGCACAGCCCCAACGCGCTGCCCAGCAGGCCACGTTGGCGCCCGCGCCGCCCGGAACCGTCCGGATGGCCGCGGCCGTGTCCGTGCCCGAGGCGAGCGCCCCCCGGTGCCGGGCGATGACGTCGGTCACCACGTCCCCGACGACCAGCAGCGCGCCGTCGGAGGCGCCGCTGCCGGACGGTCCCCGCACTGAACCGCCAGACACTGCCTCGCCGCTGCCGGGCTCGCGCGCCGCTGCCGCGCTCACCGGTCCGCGACCGCCCGTCTCGCTCCCGGCTCCGCGTGCCCCCGTCCCGGTCATGTCCGGCTCACGCCCCGGCCCACGCCGCCGCGATCCGCCCAGCGAGCCGTACGTTGCCGCGCACCGCCGCGAGATTGGCGCTCAGCGAGGCCCCGTCCGTGTGCCGTACCAAGTAGCCCAACAGGAACGGCGTGACCGCCTGGCCGGTTATGCCCTGCTCCTCGCACGCGTGCAGCGCTTCGGCGAGCACACGCGTGTGCAGTTCGGGATCGAGCTGCTCCTCCTCCGGCACCGGATTGGCGACGATCAGCGCCGACTCGGGCCCGTGGAGCGCGTCCTGAGCGCGCATCACCTCGGCCACTTCCCCCGGCGACTGGAGCGTCCAGTCCACCGGGTGCCCCGAGTCGGAGAGATAGAAGCCGGGGAAGTGCTCCGTGCGGTAACCGGCCACCGCGACGCCCAGCGTCTCCAGGCGCTGCAGAGTCGCCGGGACATCCAGGATCGACTTCACCCCGGCGCACACCACCGTGATCCGCGTACGCGCCAGGAGCCCCAGATCGGCCGACTCGTCCTGCGTCACCGTCCACTCCCGGTGCACACCGCCGAGCCCACCCGTCGCGAACACCCGGACGCCCGCGAGGGCCGCCAGCAGCGCAGTCGCCGACACCGTGGTCGCCCCACTCGCCCCGGAGGCCACCGCGAGCGGCAGATCACGGTGGCCCAGCTTGCGGATCCCGTCCTCGTTGGCGATCCGCTCCAGCTGCTCCTTGTCGAGTCCGACGTGGGGCCGCCCGTCCAGCACGGCGATCGTCGCGGGGACGGCACCCTCCTGCCGTACGACGTTTTCCAGCTCCAGTGCCACCTGCAGATTGCGTGGGCGAGGCAGCCCGTGCGCGATGATCGTGGACTCCAGGGCCACCACGGGTCGACGCGCGTCAATCGCCTCCCGTACCTCTTCGGACACCACCAGCACCACGCGCCTGCCTCCTGTCTGTCGGTACTCCCTCATCTCTGGCGGGTGCCGCGCCCGATCAAACCCCTTGCAGCCTGTGGCGGACGACACCAGCCTTGGCTGCATGATGGACAACACCGCACGTCTCGACCATGTCGTCCTTTGGGTCCGTGACCCGATGGCGTCGGCCGACTTCTTCGAGAAGGCGGTCGGCATGGAGCCGATCAGGCTCTCGGAGTTCTCCGCGGGGGCCGTTTCGTTCCCCTCGGTACGTCTCAACGAGGAGACCATCCTCGACCTCATGCCGCTCACCATGGCGGAGCGCATGACGATGCTGCCGGGCGCCGCCGAGAGCTCCGGCCACCCGGTCAACCATGTCTGCCTGGCGCTGCCCGGCCACGACTTCGACGCCCTGCGCGCCCGTCTGGAGGAGCGCGCCACACCCGTGACGGACATGTCCCACGGCTCCTTCGGCGCCCGCGGCAACGCCAAGCGCAGCTTCTACTTCCGCGACCCCGACGGCAACGTCTTCGAGGCCCGGCACTACGACTAGCGTGCCGAGAGGGGGCCACGCACGCGTGGCCCCCTGAGACATCGGCCCGGAGGCGGACGCCGGCCCTGGCCGGAGACCTAGGGCCTGCTGGTGCGGCGAGTTGAGGACCGTGGCGGGCCCCTCCTGGGCGTTCGGACCATGGGCCCGCGTCTGGCCGCCGTTCGACGGCCTCTCCGGTGATCTCGTGTCCGAGGACCAGCCCGTACGGTGCCGGCGGCTGTGCGCACGGCGGAGTCCGCTACCGGTGCTCTGATCCGGCCGGCCATCGTGTGGCAACCGGAGAGCACACACGGCCTCCGGCTTCCCTGGCAGAACAGGGCATAACGTCAGCCACGCCCTGGAGCGTCAGCCGCTCGCCGGAACGTCCTTCGCCCGCGTTCCCGGCCTTCCCCGCGTGAACAGTGCCAGCGCCGCCAACGGCAGCAGCAGACACGCGGCGGCGAGGTTCAGCCAGCCGTAGCTCGCCTGGGCGACCACGAGCCCTGCGGCCGCCCCGCCGATGCCCGCGGAGGCGTTCATGATCAGGTCCGACAGCCCCTGAGCGGCGGCCCGCGCGGGCTGCGGCACGGAGTCCGTGAGCAGCGCGGAGCCGGAGACGAGCGCCGCGGACCACCCGAGCCCCAGCACGAAGAGTCCGAGGGCCGTCTGCCCGTGACTGCCGCCCGCCGTACCGGCGAGGAACACCGCGCATGCCAGCAGCCCCACGGCGAGCCCGATCCCGGACAGCCGCCCCAGCCGGTCCGACAGTCGCCCCATGAGGGGCGCGAACGCGTACATGCCGGCGATGTGCCCGCTGATGACCAGCCCGATCAGATCGATACCCGCACCGTGGTGCGCGAGGTCGACCGGGGTCATCGACATCACCGAGACCATCGCCGTGTGCGCCACGGCAACCGTCACCACCGCGAGCCGCGCCCGCGGCGAGGCGGCCACGGCCGTCAGCCCGGCGCGCAGCGAACGTGCCGCCGGTGACTGCTCCCCGGCCGGTTCGAGCGCACGCGCCGTCAGCAGTGGGTCCGGCCGCAGCAGTACGGCCACCACGACCGCGGATATCAGGAAGATCCCCGCCGCCCACAGGAACGGACCGGCCGCCGCGGGTATCCCGAGGCCGGTGACACTGCGACCGGCGGGCGCGGCGATGTTCGGGCCGAGGACCGCGCCGATGGTCGTCGCCCACACGACCAGGGAGATCGCCCGGGCCCGCCGCTCCGGTTCGGCCAGATCGGCGGCCGCGAACCGCGCCTGCAGATTCGCCGACGAGGCCGCGCCGAACGCCGCCATCCCGCACAGCAGCAGCGGAAAGCTGCCGATCCGGGCCGCGATCACCGCGACACCGGCGCCCACCGCCCCGATGAGATAGGCCAGCACGAGCCCGGGACGCCGCCCGCGGGCGTTCATCAGCGCGGCCAGCGGCATCGACAGCACCGCTGTGCCGGTGACGGTCGCGGTGGGTGCGAGGCCGGACAGCGACTCGGTGCCGCTGACCTCCGTGGCCAGCACGGCCGCGAGCGCGATGCCGGTGGCCACGCCCAGCCCGCCCAGTATCTGCGTCGCGATCAGCACGGCCGTTGTACGGCGCCGCAGGGCCGAGAGCCGGTCGGGCGTGACGGGCGCGACGACCTGCCGCTCGACGGCCGTCACGAAGTACACCCGGCCGTGCCGCGGGCCGCACCGGCCGACCGAGGACAGCGCACCGGACCGGCCGCGTACACATGGGTGAAAAGTGTCATCACAGGCGCAGTCTCCCCCTCTTCTCTCGCCTGCCCAACGGTGAAGGGCTGGGCCCAGCCGGTGAGAGACCGGGCCCAACCCGATGAAGTGCCGTGCTTCACCCTGTGAAGGTCCACACCAACCGGGTGAATGGGTACGAAGCCCTCAGAACAGCGGCTCCGGCAGCACTCCCTCCAGCGCGAGCAGCTTCCGCTTGGTCTCCAGCCCGCCCCCGAACCCACCGATGCCGCCGTCACTCTCCACGACCCGGTGACAGGGCACCACGACAGGCAGCGGATTGGCGCCCATCGCCATCCCCACCGCTTGGGCGGCGCCCGGCTGCCCGACCCGACCAGCCAGATCGCCGTACCCGACGACCGCGCCGTACGGGACACCGGCGGCCAGTTCCCGCAGCACCTCCCGGTTGAAGCCGGAGATCAGCGACCAGTCCAGCGGCAGCTCGAAGTCGTGTCGAGAGCCCGCGAAGTACTCCTCCATCTGACGTATCGCCTCGGCCAGCAGCGGGGAGTCGGGCGCCTCGACCGGCTCGGTGCCCAGTCGCGACGCCAGCCCGTCGAGCGCCTTCTCACGCACCTTCCCGGTGGCGTGGAACACGACGCTGACCAGGCCTTCGCGGGTCGCGGCCAGCATCAGAGGACCGATGTCGGTACCGACGACGGCCCACACGACCTGCTGCTCGTACTGCCCTTGGCTGTCCATGTGCTCACCGTACGACCCGCCACTGACAACGCCCCGGGAGCGGGCGTCGCCGACTCGTGGCCGGGCCTCAGGCCCGTGGGCAGGGCGTCCCGCACCACGTCGGGCTTGTTGGAGATGATGCCGTCCACGCCGTACCCCGCGACCAGTCGGGCGGTGTCCGAGTCGTTCACCGTCCAGGTGAAGACCTCCATCGGCCTGCCGTGGGGTCCCGTGAGGGCGTGGACGGAGGCGACGTAGCCCCTGGAGATGGAGCTGTACGACGGGTTGATCTGGTCGGCGAAGGCCGCGTACCCGGCCAGGTCCGCCTCGGGTGGCGTCCCGAGGAAGCCGGTCTTGACGGCGGGCCTCAGATCGTGGACGGTCCGGATGCTGTCGGCGCCGAAGCTCTGCACGATCAGCCGGCTCGCGAGGTGGTGCGGATCAAGCCATCCCTCGTCGTCCAGCACTTTGAGGGTCTGCCGCTCGATGCCCGGGTACAGCTCGGGGTTCTTGATCTCCAGGAGCAGCTTCTGATGGTGCAGCTCCAGACGGTCCATGAACCGTTCCAGCGTCGGCACGCGCGTGCCCGCGTACTTGGGGCTGAACCAGCTGCCCGCGTCCAGACGGGCGATCTCGGCGGCGGTGAAGTCCTTCACCTTCCAGGGCGCCCGGTCGGGGAAGACCTGTTCCACGTCGGTCGTGCGCTTGAGGTTGTCGTCGTGGAGGACGACCAGTTCGCCGTCCTTGGTGCGCTGTACGTCGTTCTCTACCCAGCTGATGCCCAGTTCGGCGGCCTTGTCCACGGCGGCCAGTGTGTTCTCGGGGGCGTATGCGGAGGCCCCCCGGTGGGCGATGACCGTGGGATGCGCGGCGCCGGCCCGGGCGTCGGAGGCGGGAAGGAGGAGAGCGGCGGTTCCCAGGAGCGCGGTCGTCGTGGCGGCTACTGCGCGCGCGTACATGCGTACTCCTCGCGTCGAACGATCACGGACAGCTCAACTGTGACAGCAGACGGTCAACGGCGAAGGAGTACAGAATGGCCACAGATTGAATGGAGTTGCCCGGGCCCGCTCACCCGTGCCGCACAACTGGGGCAAGGACGTGTTTCTTTGCCGGAAAATCGTTCGACCATTCCGGTGGGAGTTACCCTCTGCCTCAACCCTGACCGCTCGGGCGGTGCTGGGAGGGGGCGCATTTCACGGAGTACCGGGACGTAAGAGGGCGGGAAGGGCAGCTGCGTATGCAGGGCACGATCGACGGTTTCAGCTATGGACTCGTCACACCGCTGGTCGCCTACCTCATGGCCTGCCTCGGCGGTGCCCTCGGCCTGCGCTGCACCACCAGATCGATGCTCGTCTCCCAGTCCTGGCGCCCTGGCTGGCTCGCCCTGGGATCGGCGGCCATCGGCTCCGGCATATGGACCATGCACTTCGTCGCGATGATGGGGTTCACGGTCCAGGAGACACCGATCCACTACGACAAACTGATGACGTTCGCGAGCCTGGCCGTCGCCATCGTCATGGTGGGCATCGGGACCTTCATCGTCGGATACAAGGGCGCCAGCGGAACGGCCCTGTTCACCGGCGGCACCATCACCGGCCTCGGCATAGCCTCGATGCACTACATGGGCATGGCCGGAATGCGGCTCAACGGGAAGCTGGAGTACAACACGTTCACCGTCGGCGTCTCCGTGGTGATAGCGATGGGGGCGGCCACCGCAGCCCTGTGGGCCGCCGGGCAGGTCAGAGGGTTCCTGTGGAGCGTCGGCGCGAGCCTCGTCATGGGCCTCGCCGTCAGCGGCATGCACTACACCGGAATGGCCGCTCTCAGCGTTCATCTCCACGGCACGGAGCCCCCCTCGTCGGGTCACTCGCCCGCCGCCCTGCTCGCGCCGATGCTGGTCGGCCCCCTCGCCTTCCTGCTCCTCGCCGGCGCCGTCGTACTGTTCGACCCGAAGATGGTCATGGGGAGGCCCACCGGGGCTCCCGCCGAGCACAAGCCGGGCGTTCCGGCCCACACCACCGTCCCGCACCAGGCCCGCCGCCCCCAGCTGCGTGTGCGCCGCAACCAGGACCACCGAGCCTCGCGGGCCCCGCAGAACCACTGATCGTGCCGCGTTGTCAGTGGCGGGTCGTACGGTGGATTCCATGCGGCCCGTTTCCAGCATCGAACGCACGGTGGCGCCCTTCGAGGTCGTCAGCCCCTACCAGCCCAGCGGCGACCAGCCGCAGGCCATCGCCGAGCTCGCCCGGCGAATCGAGTCCGGCGAGAAGGACGTCGTCCTGCTCGGCGCGACCGGCACAGGCAAGTCCGCCACCACTGCGTGGATGATCGAGAAGCTCCAGCGCCCCACCCTGGTGATGGCGCCGAACAAGACGCTGGCCGCTCAGCTGGCGAACGAATTCCGCGAGCTCCTGCCGAACAACGCCGTCGAGTACTTCGTCTCGTACTACGACTACTACCAGCCCGAGGCCTACGTCCCGCAGTCGGACACCTACATCGAGAAGGACTCCTCGATCAACGAGGAGGTCGAGCGACTGCGCCATTCCGCGACCAACTCGCTGCTCACCCGCCGCGACGTCGTCGTGGTCGCCTCGGTCTCCTGCATCTACGGCCTCGGCACTCCCCAGGAGTACGTGGACCGCATGGTCCCCCTCAAGGTCGGCGACGAGATCGACCGGGACCAACTGCTGCGCCGTTTCGTGGACATCCAGTACACCCGCAACGACCTCGCCTTCTCCCGCGGCACCTTCCGGGTGCGTGGCGACACCATCGAGATCTTCCCGGTCTACGAGGAGCTCGCCGTCCGCATCGAGATGTTCGGCGACGAGATCGAGGCACTGTCCACACTGCACCCGCTGACCGGCGAGATCATCAGTGACGACGAGCAGCTGTACGTGTTCCCGGCCTCCCACTACGTGGCGGGCCCGGAGCGCATGGAGCGGGCCGTCAACGACATCGAGAAGGAGCTGGGGGAGCGCCTCGCCGAACTGGAGAAGCAGGGCAAGCTCCTGGAGGCCCAGCGCCTGCGCATGCGTACGACGTACGACCTGGAGATGCTCCGCCAGATCGGCTCCTGCTCCGGCGTCGAGAACTACTCGATGCACTTCGACGGCCGCTCGCCCGGCTCCGCGCCGAACACCCTGCTGGACTACTTCCCGGAGGACTTCCTGCTCGTCATCGACGAGTCGCATGTGACGGTGCCGCAGATCGGGGCCATGTACGAGGGTGACGCCTCCCGCAAGCGCACCCTGGTCGACCACGGCTTCCGCCTGCCCTCCGCCCTCGACAACCGCCCCCTGAAGTGGGAAGAGTTCCAGGGACGCATCGGGCAGACCGTCTACCTGTCCGCCACCCCCGGCAACTACGAGCTCTCCCGCGGGGACGGCCAGGTCGAGCAGATCATCCGCCCCACCGGCCTCGTCGACCCGGAGGTCGTCGTCAAGCCCACCGAGGGCCAGATCGACGACCTGGTGCACGAGATCCGGGAGCGCGTGGAGAAGGACGAGCGCGTCCTGGTCACCACCCTCACCAAGAAGATGGCCGAGGACCTCACGGACTACTTCCTGGAGCTCGGCATCCACGTGCGCTATCTCCACAGCGACGTCGACACCCTCCGCCGTGTCGAGCTGCTGCGCGAGCTGCGCGCCGGCGAGTTCGACGTCCTCGTCGGCATCAACCTCCTCCGTGAGGGCCTCGACCTCCCCGAGGTGTCCCTGGTGGCGATCCTGGACGCCGACAAGGAGGGCTTCCTGCGCTCGGGCACGTCCCTCATCCAGACCATCGGCCGTGCGGCACGTAACGTCTCCGGCCAGGTCCATATGTACGCCGACAAGATCACCCCGGCGATGGAGAAGGCCATCGACGAGACCAACCGCCGCCGGGAGAAGCAGGTCGCGTACAACAAGGCGAAAGGCATCGACCCGCAGCCGCTGCGCAAGAAGATCAACGACATCGTCGCGCAGATCGCCCGCGAGGACGTCGACACCGAGCAGCTGCTCGGCACGGGCTACCGCGCCAAGAAGGACGGCCGCGGCACCAAGGCGCCCGTGCCCTCCCTCGGCGACAAGGCGGCCAAGTCCGCCAAGGGCAAGGCGAAGGAGACGGTACCGACCGACCGGCCGGCGGCCGATCTCGCCGAGCAGATCGAGGAGTTGACGGAGCGTATGCGCGCCGCCGCCGCGGATCTGCAGTTCGAGATCGCGGCCCGGCTGCGCGACGAGGTGGCCGAAATGAAGAAGGAACTTCGCCAGATGAAGGAGGCGGGCCTGGCCTGACAGGCCATGGGCGCCGGTCCACTCCCAGGAACCGGCGCCCCCGCACGGCTTCGAAGCCCGTCCGAGCACGCGCTGTGTTGCAAGACCGACACAAAGTGCGGACCGGGGTACGGCACTGTCAGTGCCCCTGCGTAGGGTTTTGGTCATCCGCGGAGCCCGCGGCCAACAGGGGACAGTTCGAGAGGGGAATCAGCACGTGACCGTCAACATGACCAAGGGTCAGGCCATCAGTCTGCAGAAGAACGACGGGGGCAGCCTGACCGCGGTGCGCATGGGTCTCGGCTGGCAGGCGGCTCCCCGGCGCGGCCTGTTCGGCTCGCGTACGCGGGAGGTCGACCTCGACGCCTCCGCCGTCCTCTTCGCGGACAAGCAGCCGGTCGACGTCGTCTTCTTCCGCCACCTGGTGAGCGACGACGGCTCGGTGCGCCACACCGGTGACAACCTCGTCGGCGGTGTCGGCCAGGGCGGCGACGACGAGGCGATCCTCGTCGACCTCGCGCGCATCCCGGTCCACATCGACCAGATCGTCTTCACCGTGAACTCCTTCACGGGCCAGACCTTCCAGGAGGTGGAGAACGCCTTCTGCCGCCTGGTCGACGAGACCAACGGCCAGGAGCTCGCGCGCTACACCCTCGCCGGTGGCGGCGCCTACACGGCCCAGATCATGGCGAAGGTGCACCGCTCGGGCCCGGGCTGGACGATGACGGCCCTCGGTACCCCGGCCAACGGCCGCACCTTCCAGGACCTGATGCCGTCGATCCTGCCGCACCTGTAGGACCTGCCAGGCCGCCCGGCGAGCGGCACACGACACGACAAGCGACAACAGGGGGACGAAGGCATGACGGCCGAGCTGGTGCGGGGGCAGAACCACCCGCTCTCCCAGGTCCGTCTGGAGATCAGGGTCTCGGCCGGCATACCGATCGTGGCTGCGGCCACGCTCGGCGACGAGCAGGGGAAGATCCACGGCGTCGAATGGGTGGCCCACCCCGGCGCCCCCACCCTGCCCGGCCTTGAGGTCTCCCGGCAGGCGGCCGCCGACCATCGCCTCGCGGTGGACCTGGACGCCATGCCGGAAGCCGTCCACCGCGTCAGTGTGCTGCTCGCCCTGCCGACCGGCGTCGGCGGCCCGACCCGTTTCGGCGCCGTCCCGACCCCCTTCGTCGCGGTCACCGGCCTCGACGGCGCCGAGATCGCGAGCTACAGCGTCACCGGCCTGGAGGCCGAGTCCGCCGTGGTCGCCCTGGAGCTCTACCGCCGCCAGGGCGCCTGGAAGGTGCGCGCGATCGGTCAGGGCTACGCCGGTGGCCTCGCCGACCTCTTCACCGACCAGGGCCTGTCCCAGGCCCACCAACTCGCGGACGGCATCAACGACGCGGTGGCCCAGGGCGTGGCCCGCTCCGTGCCGGCACCTCCGCCACGGGCGGACGGCGACCGCTCCCGACAGGCGGCCGCACCCGCGCTCGGCCCGGACCAGGGCGGCCCCGCATCCCAGAGCGTCCCCGACCCGGCTCCGCCCCAGCCGACGTCGCCCTACGGCACCCAGCCGCCCGGCCTGGCCGGGCAGCCGACGCCGCCGAATTCCCCGTACGGCGCCCAGGCGCCGGGCACACCGGGTCAGCCCGCGCCGCAGTCGCCGTACCAGGGCGGAACCGGAGCCGGAGACCCCGCCCAGGCGTCCCCCTCCACGTCCGGCGGCCCGATCGACTACAGCCACCCGCGCCGTCAGAGCGCTGCTCCGCCGCCGCCCCCGCCGACCGCGCCCCCGGCCGAGCCCGGACAGCCTGCGCAGCCCGTCGCGGGCGATGCCACCGGCTGGTCCATGGACGAGCGGCTCTACAACCAGGTGTGGGGCATGTTCGAGGACCTGGCCCGTACGACCGCCGCCTACCGCAGCGCGGTCGACTTCGCCGACTCGCGCATGGAGAAGGAGCTCGACCAGGTTCTGTCGGACCCGCGCAGCCGGATCGGCGGACAGGGCGACGCCGCACGCGAGGCGGCCCAGGCCAAGCACTCCCAGCTCGTCAATCAGGCCAGGGCCGCGCTCGACCGGGACATCGCTCAGCTCACCGCGGAGTCCGACGTCGTCGAACCGGCGCTGCCGCCCGCGTACGCGCGCTGGGACAACCCGGCCTGGCACGGTTACCGCGTACCGATGGAGATCCCCATGGCCCTGCGCCTGGGCGATCTCCATCTGCCCGAGAGCGCTGATCTGCGCATCCCGATGCTGGTCCGGCTGCCTCTGGAACGCGGCCTGTGGATCGACAGCGGACGCGGCGGGTCGCTAGACGGCTCCTTCACGGATGCCCATGACCTGCGGCGTCTCGCCATGGATACGGCGGTGGCGCACGCGGCAAGGCTGCTTGCGGTCTACCCGGCGGGCGAGTTCACCGTGCACGTCATAGATCCGGCCGGTTCGGGCGCACAGGCCCTCGCACCCCTGGTGCAGACCGGTGTGCTCGCCGCCCCGCCCGCGGCGGGCGCGGCCGGTGTCGCGGACGTTCTCGCGCGGCTCACCCAGCGCGTCGATCTGGTGCAGATGGCGGTGCGCGCCGGTGCACCCGACTCCCTGCCGCCCGGGTTCGACACCTCCCAGCAACTGCTGATCGTCAACGACTTCCCGCACGGCTTCGACGACCGCGCCGTGAACCAGCTGCGCTACCTGGCGGACGAGGGACCCGTCGTCGGCGTCCACCTGATGATGGTCGCGGACCGCGAGGAGGCCGCCGGCTACGGCCCGTTGCTCGACCCGCTGTGGCGTTCGCTGATGCGACTGACACCTGTGCCGGACGACCATCTCGCCGACCCGTGGGTGGGGCACGCCTGGACCTACGAGCCGCCGCTCGTGCCGGCCGGCAGCCAGGTGCTCCAGCAGGTGCTCGCGCAGGTCGCCGAAGCTCGGGCCAAGTTCCGGTAAAGAGCCCCTGACCAGCACACTTGGCGTTTCTTTTGCCAAGCACTTTACCTTTCCTTGGTGATTGGGTAGTCTTCTTCCCACGGAGGGGAGTACTCCCTGTCTGCTGCGACGTACCCGTCAATACGGATCAGGCCAGATCCCGGGGCGTCGGCCCATCGTGGGTGGAAGAGACCTCCGGCGCGCGACGACGCTGACATTTGCCGTTACGACTGCCGGAGGCGCAGTGGAAGTTTCGACGACCCTATGGGTCCTGACCATCGTGGGCCTTGCCGCCCTGATCGCCGTTGACTTCTTCATCGGCCGCAAGCCGCATGACGTGTCGATCAAGGAAGCCGGAATCTGGACGGTCGTCTGGATCGCCCTGGCCGCCCTCTTCGGGTTCGGCCTGTTGATCTTCGGCGGCGGACAGCCCGCCGGCGAGTTCTTCGCGGGCTTCATCACCGAGAAGTCACTGAGCGTCGACAACCTCTTCGTCTTCGTCCTGATCATGGCGAAGTTCGCGGTGCCGACCCAGTACCAGCAGCGAGTGCTGCTGGTGGGTGTCCTCATAGCCCTGGTGCTGCGAGCCATCTTCATCGCCGCGGGTGCCGCGATCCTCGCCAGCTTCTCGTGGGTGTTCTACCTCTTCGGCGCCTTCCTCATCTGGACCGCCTGGAAGCTCATTCAGGAGGCCCGGGCCGACGAGGACGACGAGGAGTTCGAGGAGAACAAGCTGCTGAAGGCAGCCGAGCGCAGGTTCGGTGTGGCCGACCGCTACCACGGCACCAAGCTGTGGATCCAGGAGAACGGCAAGCGGGTCATGACCCCGATGCTGGTCGTGATGCTCGCGATCGGCACGACGGACGTGCTCTTCGCCCTGGACTCCATCCCGGCGATCTTTGGCCTGACGCAGGACCCGTACATCGTGTTCACGGCCAACGCCTTCGCGCTGATGGGTCTGCGGCAGCTGTACTTCCTGATCGGCGGTCTGCTGAAGAAGCTGGTCCACCTCAGCTACGGCCTGTCGATCATCCTCGGATTCATCGGCGTGAAGCTGGTGCTGCACGCGCTGCACGAGTCCGGCGTCCACGTCCCCGAGATCAGCATTCCGGTCTCGCTCGGCGTGATCTGCTCGGTCCTGATCGTCACCACGATCACCAGCCTGCGGGCCTCCAAGAAGCAGGCGGCGGCCGAGGCGGCGCAGGAGGGCAGCGAAAGCGCTCCGAAGGACAGCATCGACGTCTGACCACGTCGGGCGTAGGAAGAACCAACACCGGGGGTGGTGCCCAGCCGATTGCCGAGCACCACCCCCGGTGCTTCGTTGGGTGCTGGGTGTCCCCGGCCGGGGACACCACGGCCGGGGGTGGAGGCACCTGTGGACGCACCCATGAAATTCGTGCAGATCATCGACTTCGAGACCGAGCGCATCGACGAGATGCGGGAACTGGCCCACGAGACCGAACAGAGCCTGGCGGGCCGCAGCGGCGGCCCCACACGCCGTCTCGTCCTCAAGGACCGGAGCGAGGCCAACCGCTACCTCGTAGTGATCGAGTTCGACTCCTACGAGGACGCCATGCGCAACAGCGACGACCCCGAGACGACGAAGTTCGCGGAGCAGATGGCCGCGCTGTGCACCAGGCCGCCGTCCTTCACGGACTGCGACGTACAGGAGATGACCGATTTCGCGTAGCGACATACGACCCACAGGGGCCCCGCATCCGGAGGGCGCGGGGCCGCCTGACAACCGCGCTGACCACCCCAAGGGCCGGAATGCGAACCCGCAGGGCCTCTGCGACGATCGCTCCATGATCGATCGGCTCAGGTCGCTCACAACCGGGTGGACGTACCTCGTGCCGGTGCTCGCGGTCGTCCTGCTGGCCTTCACCTGGGGACGGGACCTGCCCGGCGTGCTTGTCGCGCTGGTGACGCTGATCCTCGCCGGTGCCGTCCTGGCCGCCGTGCACCACGCCGAAGTGGTCGCGCACCGGGTCGGCGAGCCCTTCGGCTCACTCGTCCTCGCCATCGCCGTCACGATCATCGAGGTCGCCCTGATCGTGACCCTGATGGTCGACGGCGGCGACAAGAGCTCCACCCTCGCCCGGGACACCGTCTTCGCGGCGGTGATGATCACCTGCAACGGCATCGTCGGCCTGTGCCTGCTGGTCGCCTCGCTGCGGCACCGCACCGCGGTCTTCAACCCCGAGGGCACCGGAGCCGCGCTCGCGACCGTCGCGACCCTCGCCACCCTCAGCCTGGTGCTGCCGACGTTCACCACGAGCAAGCCCGGCCCGGAGTTCTCCAGCGTGCAGCTGACGTTCGCCGCGCTCTCCTCGCTGATCCTGTACGGCCTGTTCGTGGCGACGCAGACCGTACGCCACCGTGACTACTTCCTCCCCATCACCCGGCAGGGCGAGGTGATCACCGCGGACGACCACGCCGACGCACCCTCCGCCCGTACCGCATGGATCAGCCTGGGACTGCTGAGCCTGGCCCTGATCGGCGTGGTCGGTCTGGCCAAGGGGGTGTCGCCCACCATCGAGTCCGGTGTCGAGGCCGCCGGCCTGCATCAGGCCGTCGTCGGCGTGGTCATCGCCCTGCTGGTGCTGCTCCCCGAGACGATCGCCGCCCTGCGCTCCGCCCGCCGTGACCGCGTGCAGACCAGCCTGAACCTCGCGCTCGGCTCGGCGATGGCCAGCATCGGCCTGACCATCCCCGCCGTCGCCCTGGCCTCGATCTGGCTCTCGGGACCGCTCGTCCTCGGCCTCGGCCCCACCCACATGGTGCTGCTCGCCCTGACGGTGGTGGTGAGCTCGCTGACGGTGGTGCCGGGGCGGGCGACGCCGCTGCAGGGCGGCGTCCATCTGGTGTTGTTCGCGGCGTATCTGGAGCTCGCGATCAACCCGTAGCCCGCCGTGTCCCGTGGTCGAAGGTTCTTCGCGCCGCCGTGTCCCGGAGCCCGTCACCCGGTGGCGGGCTCCGCCGCCACCGCGGGCGCCGGACGCGTCTCGGGCAGCAGCGCGAAACACCCCAGGCTGAGCAGCGCGACCCCTGTCATGTACGCCCCCACGCCCCAGGGCACCCGACCGCCCTGCTCGGCGAGTGCCGTCGCCGCGATCGGCGTAACCGCGCCCCCGAGAACGCCGCCGAGGTTGTAGCCCACCGCGGCACCCGTGCAACGCACCCGGGGCTCGTACAGCTCCGGCAAATACGCGGCGATGACGGCGAACATCGTGATGAACGAGATCATCGCCCCCACGAAGCCCAGGAACATCGGCAGCGGCGCGCCCGTCGCGAGAAGCGCGACCATCGGGAACATCCACAGCGCTGAGGCAGCGCATCCGATCAGGCACAGGGGCCGCCTCCCGTACCGGTCGCCGAGCATCGCCACCGGCGGGGTGAGCGCGCCCTTCACCACCACCGCGCCCATGATGCAGATCAGCATGACGTCGCGGCTCACACCGAGCCGTTCGGTGCCGTACGCGAGCGACCAGGTCGTCACGGCGTAGAAGATCGCGTATCCGATCGACAGCGCCCCGGCCGTCAACAGCACGAGCCGCCAGTGGTCGCGGACGACCTCGGCGAGCGGCACGCGCGCGTGGTCGTCGATTTCGAGGAACCGGGGGCTCTCGGCGAGTGACGACCGCAACCACAGCCCCACCGCGGCCAGCACTCCCGCCGCCCAGAACGGCACGCGCCAGCCCCACGCGGCGAACTGCGCCTCGGACAGCGTCGCCGACAGCCCAAGCACCACCCCGTTGGCGAGCAGAAAGCCGAGTGCGGGCCCGACCTGCGGAAAGCTCGACCACAGACCGCGGCGCTCGACCGGCGCATGCTCCACGGTCAGCAGCACGGCCCCGCCCCACTCACCGCCGAGGCCGAGCCCCTGCAGAAAGCGCAGCAGGAGCAGCAGCAGGGGAGCGAGCACACCGATGGTGTCGTACGTCGGGACGCAGCCGACCGCGACCGTGGAGGCGCCGGTCAGCAGGAGCGAGGCGACGAGGACCGGACGGCGTCCATGCCGGTCTCCGATGTGCCCGAACAGCACCGACCCCAGTGGCCGCGCCACAAAACCCACGCCGAACGTGGCGAAGGCGGCCAGGGTTCCCGCCACCGGTGAGAACGTGGGGAAGAACAGCGGCCCCAGGACCAGCGCCGCAGCGGTCCCGTAGACGAAGAAGTCGTAGAACTCGATGGCCGTGCCGGCGAGCGAGGCGGCCGCGAGCCGCAGCATGGAAGGCGCCCTTACGGTGCGTACGTCGTGCATGCTGCGTCAACTACCCACGGTGATCGCGAGTTACGGGGGCGTACGGGCGCGCCGGGGCCTCGTCAGTACGTGACCGTGATGCGCCGGGCCGGGCCCTCGACGCACCGTGATAAACCGGGGTCTGAGCAGCGGTCTCTGACGGACCGCCCCCCGAACGGACCGGAGGAACCGTGCCCCGCACCCTGGCCAACGCCCCGATCATGATCCTCAACGGCCCCAACCTGAACCTGCTCGGTCAGCGCCAGCCGGAGATCTACGGCTCCGAGACCCTGGCCGACGTCGAGGCCCTGTGTGCCAAGGCGGCGGCCGTGCACGGCGGCACGATCGACTTCCGGCAGTCCAACCACGAGGGCGAGCTGGTCGACTGGATCCACGAGGCACGGCTGAACCACTGCGGGATCGTGATCAACCCCGGCGCCTACTCGCACACCTCCGTGGCGATCCTGGATGCGCTCAACACCTGTGACGGCCTTCCGGTGTTGGAGGTCCACATCTCCAACATTCACAAGCGCGAGTCCTTCCGGCACCACTCGTACGTCTCCCTGCGCGCCGACGGCGTGATCGCGGGATGCGGTGTACAGGGGTACGTGTTCGGGGTGGAGCGGGTCGCGGCGCTGGCGGGGGCGGGACGGGCGGACACGTGACCCTGACGGGTGAGGCGGGTGGTTTGTAAGGACCGTCGGCCATGGCGGGCGGTCCTTACAAACCACCCGCCTCCACCATCCGAAGACCTGCAGAACCTGGTCGGGCCACGGTTGATCGCCGGGGCCGCCGGTCGAGGGCGGGGTTGAAAGACCGGCGGCCCTTACCGCTCAGGAGCCGTCATCCTGTGCGGGGCTGCTTCCAGTTGACTGCGCAACAACGCGCGCCGGGAGCGCGTGCATGGCACCAGCGCGTGTGAAAGGTTCACACGGGGCGCGTGCGCGAGGAGTACGCGGTGCGGGTTGGACGTGCGCGCCCGGCATTCGCCCACCGACAGCCTGCGCTCACCGAGCCCCGCCCCGCGCTCACCGCCCCCGCGCTCACCAGCCCCGCGCGTGCCACTCAGGCAGCTGGGGCCGTTCCGCGCCCAGCGTCGTGTCGTTGCCGTGTCCCGGGTAGACCCAGGTCTCGTCCGGCAGCACGTCGAAGATCTTCGTCTCGACGTCATGGATCAGGCTGGCGAACGCCTTCGGATCCTTACGGGTGTTGCCCACGCCGCCCGGGAACAGGCAGTCCCCGGTGAACACATGAGGATGCCCGTGCGGGTCGTCGTAGACGAGGGCGATCGAACCAGGCGTGTGCCCGACCAGATGGCGCGCGGTGAGCTCCACGCGCCCGACTCGGATGGTGTCGCCGTCGTCGACCAGTACGTCAGTCGGCACCGGGATGCCGTCGGCGTCGTCCCGGCCGGCGTAGGTGCGCGCGCCGGTGGCGGCGACGACCGCGGCGAGCGCCTGCCAGTGGTCGCCGTGCTGGTGCGTGGTGACGACGGACGCGATGCCGTCGTCACCGATCATGCCGAGCAGCGCGTCCGCGTCGTTGGCGGCGTCGATCAGCAGCTGCTCGTCCGTGGCCCGGCAGCGCAGCAGATAGGCGTTGTTGTCCATCGGGCCGACCGCGATCTTGGTGATCATCAGGTCCTTGAGCTCGTGCACGTCGGCGGGGCCACCGACCGTCACCTGTCCGCTGTACGTCATGGCGGCAGCCTATAGCGGCAGGGCGGTCGACGGCCCGACCCGGCGCTACAGCGGGGGAAGCGACGGGAGCGTGCCGCCCGACACGGCCAGCCCGGCCCCGTCGCGGCGTCCGGCGAGCCAGCCGAGCAGGTCGGGTGCGGAGCCCGTGACGGTGACCTCGGGCGCGTCCGCCTCCCGGCCCGTGCTCCACGCGCGCGTGCCGTCCGTGAGACGGGTCGGCGGCACCTCCGGGTGCCCGGCGAACCGCTCCGCGAGGAAGTCGATCTCCCGCTGCACGAACTCGGCCGGCAGATCCTCCAGCTCGTACCCGATCCCGAGATCCACGTGGTGCAGTTCCACCTCGACCCACCGCCGGAACGGCACCCGGGCCGCGGCATCGGTGACCCCGTTGCGCAGCTCGACCGTGCGCGACCAGTCCGCGGGTACCGCTCCTGTCTCCTGGAAGCGGACGCCGCTCTCGCGTACGTCGGTGAGCTGGACGTCGAGAGGGCGCGGGGCATCCCGCTCGATGTCGGCGTCCCGGGCGGTGGCGGAGACGTACATGGGGCGCCCTTCGAGGACGTTCACGAGGGCGTCCGCGTTGCGGGCGATGTGCGCGAGGACATGACCGCGGCTCCAGCCGGGGAGCCGTGACGGCTCGGGCACCGACGCGTTGTCCAGCTTGGCCGCTGCGGTGAGCAGCCGTTCGGTCGCTTCACGTACAGACACCAGGTCACGAGCGTGATCAATCATGGTGCTGACACTATCCCCGCCACACCTTTGGGTGAAGGTGGTGAACGGGTGCCGTAAATCGAATGCGCGTGCTATAGGGTCGGTCGTGACGTCGGGCATGCTGGATGCCCCGGGATTGTTGTCGCATCCGGGAATCCGACCGGCGTTGTCAGTGGCTCCCCCTAGTCTGAGGAAGCACGGGGGCCTCGAAGCCGAGAACACACGGGGGCCTCGCCCCCTGTCACTTCTCTCAAGAAAGGTGCGGACCGGCGTGGCCGACCGTCTCATCGTCCGTGGCGCGCGCGAGCACAATCTGAAGAATGTCTCGCTCGACCTGCCGCGCGACTCGCTCATCGTCTTCACGGGCCTGTCGGGGTCGGGCAAGTCCTCGCTGGCCTTCGACACCATCTTCGCCGAAGGGCAGCGGCGCTACGTGGAGTCGCTGTCGTCGTACGCCCGGCAGTTCCTCGGCCAGATGGACAAGCCGGACGTCGACTTCATCGAGGGCCTGTCCCCGGCGGTCTCCATCGACCAGAAGTCGACCTCGCGCAACCCGCGCTCGACGGTCGGCACCATCACCGAGGTCTACGACTATCTGCGTCTGCTCTTCGCGCGCATCGGCAAGCCGCACTGCCCCGAGTGCGGCCGCCCGATCTCGCGCCAGTCGCCGCAGGCCATCGTCGACAAGGTCCTGGAGCTGCCGGAGGGGAGCCGCTTCCAGGTGCTGTCGCCGCTGGTGCGGGAGCGCAAGGGCGAGTTCGTCGACCTGTTCGCCGATCTCCAGACCAAGGGTTACAGCCGCGCGCGCGTGGACGGCGAGACCATCCAGCTGTCCAACCCGCCCACGCTGAAGAAGCAGGAGAAGCACACCATCGAGGTGGTCATCGACCGCCTCACGGTGAAGGACTCCGCCAAGCGCCGGCTCACCGACTCCGTGGAGACGGCCCTCGGCCTGTCCGGCGGCATGGTCGTGCTCGACTTCGTCGACCTCCCCGAGGACGACCCCGAGCGCGAGCGCATGTACTCGGAGCACCTTTACTGCCCGTACGACGACCTCTCCTTCGAGGAGCTGGAGCCGCGCTCCTTCTCCTTCAACTCGCCGTTCGGTGCCTGCCCCGAGTGCACCGGTATCGGCACGCGCATGGAGGTCGACCCCGAGCTGATCGTCCCGGACGAGGACAAGTCCCTCGACGAGGGCGCCATCCACCCCTGGTCGCACGGCCACACCAAGGACTACTTCGGCCGCCTGATCGGCGCCCTCGCGGACGCCCTGGGCTTCCGGACGGACATCCCCTTCGCGGGCCTGCCGCAGCGGGCCAGGAAGGCGCTCCTGCACGGCCACAAGACGCAGATCGAGGTCCGTTACCGGAACCGCTACGGCCGCGAGCGTGTCTACACGACGCCGTTCGAAGGGGCGGTCCCCTTCGTCAAGCGCCGGCACAGCGAGGCCGAGAGCGACGCCAGCCGCGAGCGCTTCGAGGGCTATATGCGCGAGGTGCCCTGCCCCACCTGTGAGGGCACGCGTCTGAAGCCGATCGTCCTCGCGGTCACGATCATGGGGAAGTCGATCGCCGAGGTCTCCGCGATGTCCATCAGCGACTGCGCGGAGTTCCTGGGCGAGCTGAAGCTCAACGCCCGCGACAAGAAGATCGCCGAGCGGGTGCTGAAGGAGGTAAACGAGCGGCTGCGGTTCCTGGTCGACGTCGGCCTGGACTATCTCTCGCTCAACCGCGCCGCCGGCACGCTCTCCGGTGGCGAGGCCCAGCGCATCCGCCTGGCCACCCAGATCGGCTCCGGACTGGTGGGCGTGCTCTACGTCCTGGACGAGCCGTCGATCGGCCTGCACCAGCGTGACAACCACCGGCTCATCGAGACCCTCGTCCGGCTGCGCGACATGGGCAACACGCTCATCGTCGTCGAGCACGACGAGGACACCATCAAGACCGCCGACTGGGTCGTCGACATCGGCCCCGGCGCCGGTGAGCACGGCGGCAAGGTCGTGCACAGCGGCTCCCTGAAGGAACTGCTCGCCAACAGCGAGTCGCAGACCGGTCAGTACCTGGCCGGCAAGAAGTCGATCCCGCTGCCCGACATCCGGCGCCCGCACGACCCGTCCCGGCAGCTCACGGTCCACGGCGCCCGTGAGAACAACCTCCAGGACATCGACGTCTCGTTCCCGCTGGGCGTGTTCACCGCCGTCACGGGCGTGTCCGGCTCCGGGAAGTCGACGCTGGTCAACGACATCCTGTACACGCACCTGGCCCGCGAGCTCAACGGCGCCCGTAACGTCCCCGGGCGGCACACGCGCGTGGACGGCGACGACCTCGTCGACAAGGTCGTGCACGTCGACCAGTCGCCCATCGGCCGCACCCCGCGCTCGAACCCGGCGACCTACACCGGCGTCTTCGACCACATCCGCAAGCTCTTCGCCGAGACCACCGAGGCGAAGGTCCGCGGCTACATGCCGGGCCGCTTCTCCTTCAACGTCAAGGGCGGCCGCTGCGAGAACTGCGCGGGCGACGGCACGATCAAGATCGAGATGAACTTCCTCCCGGACGTCTACGTCCCGTGCGAGGTCTGCCACGGCGCCCGGTACAACCGGGAGACCCTGGAGGTCCACTACAAGGGCAAGTCCATCTCCGAGGTCCTGAACATGCCGATCGAGGAAGCCATGGACTTCTTCGAGGCCGTCCCGGCGATCAACCGCCACCTCAGGACGCTGAACGACGTCGGTCTCGGTTACGTCCGGCTCGGCCAGTCCGCGACCACCCTGTCCGGCGGTGAGGCCCAGCGCGTCAAGCTCGCCAGCGAGCTGCAGAAGCGCTCCACCGGCCGCACGGTCTACGTCCTCGACGAGCCGACCACCGGTCTGCACTTCGAGGACATCAGCAAGCTGCTGAAGGTCCTCGCCGGCCTGGTCGACAAGGGCAACACGGTCATCGTCATCGAGCACAACCTCGACGTGATCAAGACGGCCGACTGGATCGTGGACATGGGACCCGAGGGCGGCGCCGGCGGCGGCCTCGTCATCGCCGAGGGCACGCCCGAGGCGGTCGCCGCGGTGCCGGCCAGCCACACCGGCAAGTTCCTGCGCGAGATCCTCGACGCCGACCGGATCAGCGACGCGGCCTCGGTGAAGGCCCCGCGCAAGGCGGCGGCCAGGAAGACGGTCGCCTCGGCGACGACGGCGAAGAGGACAGCGACGGCCAGGACCACGAAGACGGTCAACAACGAGGCCACCGACAAGGCGGCCGGGGCCACGAAGAAGGCGGCGATCGCGAAGACGACAGCAGCGAAGAAGACCTCGGCCGCGAAGAAGACGACGGCCGCCAAGAAGGCGACGAAGCCCCGCAAGGCCTGAGGCCCGGCGGACGCCAGGTCCGAACAAATCCTGAAACATGCGGCGCCCCACGGGAACTCCCCGTGGGGCGCCGCACGTTGGATCATCAGCAGCCCGATCCAGATGGCTCTGACGGACCTTGACTCCTCAACAGTGGAAATGGAAAGGCAACGCCTCCTAGAAATCCCCCAGTTCGGAGGCGTACGGCGGCTCCGCGCCCGCCCGGGAGCAGGTGATCGCGGCAGCCCGCGCCGCGAACCGCAGCAGCCGTGTCCAGCCCTCGGCGCCGAGTCCCACGAGCGCCTCGGCGGACAGGGCGTCCTGGGCTGCCAGACCGTGCAGCAGGGCCGCGTTCACGGTGTCGCCCGCACCGATCGTGTCCACGACGTCGACCTCCTCGCCTGGGACGACATGGACCGCACCGTCCTGCGTGAAGGCGGTCAGCCCGTCACCGCCCTGAGTGATCACGACGGCCGCAGGTCCCGCGGCCAGCCACTCGCGCGGCGTGCCGCCCAGCCACAGGGCGTCCTCCTCGGACAGCTTCAGCAGCGACACCGACGGGAGCCAGCTCTTGAACCGCGCCCGGTAGCCGTCCGGGTCGGGGATCAGGCCGGCCCGGATGTTCGGGTCGAGTGCGGTGAACACGCCTTGCGCGGCCGCGCTCCGCATCAGCTCCTCGTAGGCGCTCGCCCCCGGTTCCAGGACGAGCGAGCAGGTGCCGAAGGACACCGCGCGGGCCGCCGCCGGCAGCTCCGGGGGTGCCGTGAAGAGCCGGTCGGCGGTGCCGTCGACGTAGAAGGAGTAGGCGGCCGAGCCGCTCTGGTCGATGGTGGCGACCGCGAGCGTGGTCGGCTCCATGCCACGCTGCACGGCCGATAGGTCCACCTTGGCCTCCCGCAGCCCGTCGAGCAGGGCCTCACCGAAGGCGTCGTAGGAGATGCGGGAGCAGAAGGCGGCCGGGGAGCCGAGCCGGCCGAGGGCCACGGCCGTGTTGTAGGGGCCGCCGCCGAGCGCCGGCTTCAGGTCCGCAAGGGCACCCGTGCCCTGCGGTACCAGGTCGATCAGGGCCTCACCGGCGACGACGATCACGAGACGGTTCCTTTCACGGAGGACAGGGGCTGTTCGGGGCTGTCGGATGGCAGCGGCTTCGTGGTGTCTTCGGCCTTCTCGGACGTCGCGAGTGTCTCCGGGCTCGCGGGTGTCCGGAGGTTCTCGGATCTCCCCGACGGTCGCGGCTGTTCCGCTGTCCCATGACGCGGCTGTTCCGCCGCCCCATGCCGTGGCTCTTCCGGGCAGCCGCACGACGTGCGATGGACGAAGGCGCAGGGGAGACGTACGGTCCGGGCGGGCCGGTCAGGCGTGGCGAGGCGGTCCAGCAGCACACGGACCGCCTGAGCACCGATGTCCCTGCTGGGCTGGGCTATCGCGGTGAGCCGAGGGGAGAACAGATCGGCCCAGGCGAAGTCGTCGAAGCAACACAGCGCGATGTCGTCGGGCACCGACATACCGCGGTCCCGCAGGGCGCGCAGGGTTCCGATCGTCATCGTGTTGTTGGCGGTGACGAGGGCGGTGGGCGGTGCGGCGAGTGCCAGCAGAGCGGCGGTGGCCTGTTCGGCGCCGGCCGACTCGGAGTCACCGTGCACCACGAGGTGATCGTCGTGGGCGAGCCCGGCGGCAGCCAGACCGTCCCGGTATCCCGCAAGCCGCTCGCTGGTGGTGCTGAGTCCGGGCAGGCCCGCGACCAGGGCGATCCGCCTGTGGCCGAGTCCGGCGAGATGGGTGACCAACCGGGCCACGGGTTCGGCACTGTCGGCGCAGACCTGGTCGAAGCGTGGCGAGCCGTCCGTCGAGGTGTCGACCACGCGATCGAGGAGGACGGTCGGTACGTCGTGGCGCCCGAGGTAGGCGATCAGTTCGCGCGGGTCGGCGGAGGGCGCGACGATCATGCCGTCCACCCGGCGTTCGTGCAGCAGCTGGACGACCTTGCGTTCATGCGCCGGATCGTCGTGCGGGTCGGCGATGAGCAGGCTGTAGCCGTGTTCCAGGGCGGCGGCCTCGACGCCCTGGAGGATCTCCGTGAAGTACGGGTTGCTGATCGCCGACACCGCGAGCCCTATCGATCGGGTACGCGAGGTCACCAGGGAACGGGCGAGCGTGTTGGGCGTGTAGCCGAGCTCGTCCACGGCGTCCAGCACAGCCTGGCGGGTGTGAGGCAGCACCGGCCGGGTGCCGTTCAGCACATGCGAGACGGTCGCCACGGACACGCCGGCACTCCGCGCGACGTCGGCCATGGTCGCCATCGGGATCCCCTCCCTGCTCCGCCTCCGCCGCGTCCCTCCCTGGGGCGCGGCGGGTCTTCCGGCCGGGAACGTATCTCATTCGGAGTCGGACGTAAACGTTTGCGCAAGCGTTTACGCGCTGCCACGGCTCGCCACCGGGTGCGTCAGTGCGACCTGTCACGGGGTGCGTGACCCCGCCGAGGGGCACGTCAAGCCGTAACGGGATCAGAACGTGGTGGCCGGCAGGGCCGAGGCCTGATCGAAGGGGCCCCTCACTCCCACTCCCACCCGATGCCCACGATCCCCGTCCGCACCCGTGGCTCGACGAGGTGGACCGAGCGGTGCAGCCCGCTGAGGGCCAGCCCCTGCCGTCCGCTGCGGGGCGCTGCCGCCGAGTGCTGGGCGAACCGATGGCAGCGGACCGGGAGGGCGTTCTCGGCGAAGTGGACCTGGAGGGCGTACTGACCGCCCGCGAGAGGGAAGCCCCGGGCGTACTCGCGGGACACTTCGGCCGTGCCGTCCTCGACGCCGTACCGGAAGAGGTAGGTGTCGCCGGCCCGCAGGCGTGTGCCGAAGAGCAGCTCGGCCACGAGGACACCGGAGCCCTGGTGCCAACGGACCCGTCCCGTGCGGCAGTTCTCCAGGGCCTGCACCGTCATGCGCTCCGGTGCGCACCCCGGGTCGCCGTGATGGACGGCCACGAAACGGTCCACGCCGTCCTTGTGCGCACGCACGATGTGGTGCGACTCGCGTCCCGCCAGCTCACGGCGCGCCCCGATCCGCACCCGTTCGTGGTGGGCCAGGGTGTGCACGCCGCCGTCGACCGGACAGCCCAGCTCGGCCAGCAGCTGATCCAGGACGCCCGAGGCCTCGACCAGGGAACGGTAGGAGCGGGCCGCGGGCCGCTGGAGGGCGGAGTGGCCGTCGGCCTCGGCGAGCAGCCGGATCAGGGACTCCTCCGGCAGCTGGAGTATCTCCTCCAGCGCCCGTACCGCACGCAGCGACTCGGGGCGCTGCGGCCGGCGCGCTCCCTGCTGCCAGTAGCTCAGGCTGGTGACTCCGACCTTCACGCCACGACGGGACAAATGGTGCTGCACGCGCTGCAGCGGCAGTCCCCGGGCGGCTATCGCGGCGCGCAGGGCGACGTGGAAGGGGCCGCCTCGCAGGGCCGTGTCCAGTTCCGCGGTGGCGACGGCAGGGATGTCCGCGTGCTGAGTGGCGTGCGGCATGCAGGGGCCTTTCTGTGGTTGTTCACAACGGTTGGTCGGACCGTTCGCGCGGCTCGTCGGGGCCACCCCGTCGGCAGGGCAGGGGTCGTCACATCCGTACGCCGTCGTTCACGGCCCCGAGTTCCCCCGCATTGAAGCGTGTTGACCAAGTCCCGACAACACCTGATGTCCAACAGCGGCGCGGCCTGGCCGAGTCGCGATGCGTCGAACGCCGGGCTGCCTCAAGCCACCGTGCCCACCCCCGGTGTTGCCGCTGAGGCACAGCACTGCCCTGGTGGCCCGCGTTGATCAAGGCCGGTGCCATGACGACGCCGGGGCTCACCCGGCCCGGCTCGTGATCTACGCGGAGGCCGGAATGATCACCGGCGAGGAAGGGCGAATGAGCCCGACGGGGGGAGCCGGGCCCGCTCACGCTGACGGCCGACACCCCGGTGCGCGGGACCGGCCTCGCAGCCCGGCCGAACGCCGACTCCCGGAGCGGTGGCCAAGCGATCACCGCCGTGTCCTGGCCGTTCTCGGATTCCGGGAGGCATGCTGACAGTGGACGCGCGTTGTCCACAGCCTCGCCGGACTGTCAGCGGGCGCCAGTAGGGTGTGAGACATGGCCGACCCCTCCAGCTACCGCCCCCAGCCGGGACAGATCCCGGACTCTCCCGGGGTGTACAGGTTCCGTGACGAGCACCGCAGGGTGATCTACGTCGGAAAGGCGAAGAGCCTGCGCCAGCGCCTGGCGAACTACTTCCAGGACCTGGCGGGCCTCCATCCGCGCACCCGCACGATGGTCACCACGGCCGCGTCCGTGGAGTGGACCGTGGTGTCCACAGAGGTCGAGGCCCTGCAGCTGGAGTACTCCTGGATCAAGGAGTACGACCCCCGGTTCAACGTCAAATACCGCGACGACAAGAGCTACCCGTACCTCGCGGTGACGATGAACGAGGAGTACCCGCGCGTACAGGTGATGCGCGGTCACAAGAAGAAGGGCGTCAGGTATTTCGGGCCGTACGCGCACGCGTGGGCCATCCGTGACACCGTCGACCTCCTCCTGCGCGTCTTCCCCGTCCGCACCTGCTCGGCCGGCGTCTTCAAGAACGCCTCCCGCACCGGCCGCCCCTGCCTGCTCGGCTACATCGGCAAGTGCTCCGCCCCCTGCGTGGACCGCGTCTCCGCCGAGGAGCACCGTGAACTGGCCGAGGAGTTCTGCGACTTCATGACCGGCCGCACGGGCACCTATCTGCGCCGCCTGGAGAAGCAGATGATGGAGTCGGCCGAGGAGATGGAGTACGAGCGGGCCGCTCGCCTGCGCGACGACATCGAGGCCCTGAAGAAGGCCATGGAGAAGAACGCGGTCGTGCTGGCCGACGCCACCGACGCCGATCTCGTCGCGGTCGCCGAGGACGAGCTGGAGGCGGCCGTGCAGATCTTCCACGTCCGCGGCGGCCGGGTGCGCGGCCAGCGCGGCTGGGTCACCGACAAGGTCGAGGAGATCACCACCGGCGCCCTCGTCGAGCACGCCCTGCAGCAGCTCTACGGCGAGGAGACCGGGGACGCCGTGCCCAAGGAGGTCCTCGTCCCGGCCCTGCCCGACCCGCTGGAGCCCGTGCAGGAGTGGCTGTCGGGGCGCCGTGGCTCCAATGTCTCGCTGCGCATCCCCCAGCGCGGTGACAAGCGCGCCCTCATGGAGACCGTGGAGCGCAACGCCCAGCAGGCGCTCGTCCTGCACAAGACCAAGCGCGCCTCCGACCTGACCACGCGCTCGCGTGCCCTGGAGGAGATCGCCGACGCCCTCGACCTGGACAGCGCCCCGCTCCGGATCGAGTGCTACGACATCTCGCACCTCCAGGGCGACGACGTCGTGGCCTCCATGGTCGTCTTCGAGGACGGGCTGCAGCGCAAGAGCGAGTACCGCCGCTTCCAGATCAAGGGCTTCGAGGGCCAGGACGACGTCCGCTCCATGCACGAGGTGATCACCCGTCGCTTCAGGCGCTACCTCGCCGAGAAGGAGAAGACGGGTGAGTGGGCCGACGGCGAGAACAGCCTTGAGCCCTCCGGCGACGACAGCGCCCTCACCTCCGCCGACCCCCTGACCGACACCTCCTCCGCCCCCCTCGCGAACGGCCTCAAGGACGACGAGGGCCGCCCCAAGCGCTTCGCCTACCCCCCGCAGCTCGTCGTCGTCGACGGCGGACAGCCGCAGGTCGCGGCCGCCCAGCGGGCCCTGGACGAGCTCGGCATCGACGACATCGCCGTCTGCGGCCTGGCCAAGCGTCTGGAAGAGGTCTGGCTGCCCGGTGAGGACGACCCGGTCGTCCTGCCCCGCACCAGCGAGGGCCTCTACCTCCTCCAGCGCGTGCGGGACGAGGCCCACCGCTTCGCGATCACCTACCAGCGCACCAAGCGCGCCAAGCGTTTCCGGTCGAGCCCGTTGGACGACGTCCCCGGCCTCGGTGAGACTCGCAAGCAGGCGCTGATCAAGCACTTCGGTTCGGTGAAGAAGCTGCGATCGGCGACCATCGACCAGATCTGCGAGGTGCCCGGCATAGGTCGCAAGACGGCCGAGACGATCGCCGCGGCCTTCGCCCAGGCGGCCCCGGCCGCACCCGCCGTGAACACGGCGACTGGAGAGATCATGGAAGACGAGGAATCCGAGACGACGGCGGAGACCTCGGGGGAGCCCGTGTCCGCGGGCGCCCCGGACGAACGACGGGGGCAGGAGAGATGAGCGAGCACGAGACAGAGCCCACAGCCGAGCGAGATCAGCAAGCCCAGGAAACGCACAAGAACAACGGCGAGGATCTCACCCAGCAGGACGAACTCCAGAAAGACGGAGAACAGGTGAGTACGGGTATCGAGACAGCCGGGGTCCCCGACGCGGCCATCCCCGAGCTGGTGATCATCTCCGGCATGTCCGGGGCCGGCCGCTCCACGGCGGCCAAGTGTCTGGAGGACCTCGGCTGGTTCGTGGTCGACAATCTGCCGCCCGCGCTGATCCCCACCATGGTGGAGCTCGGCGCCCGCTCCCAGGGCAATGTGGCGCGGATCGCGGTGGTCGTGGACGTCCGCGGCCGGCGCTTCTTCGACAACCTCCGCGAGTCCCTCTCCGACCTCGACACCCGGGGCGTGACCCGCAGGGTCGTGTTCCTGGAGTCCTCCGACGACGCCCTGGTGCGCCGCTTCGAGTCGGTGCGCCGCCCGCACCCCCTCCAGGGCGACGGCCGTATCGTCGACGGCATCGCGGCCGAGCGCGAGCTGCTGCGTGAGCTGCGCGGGGACGCCGACCTGGTGATCGACACCTCCAGCCTGAACGTGCACGAGCTGCGGGCCAAGATGGACGCCCAGTTCGCCGGCGAGGAGGAGCCCGAGCTGCGGGCCACCGTCATGTCCTTCGGCTTCAAGTACGGCCTCCCGGTCGACGCCGACCTGGTCGTGGACATGCGCTTCCTGCCCAACCCGCACTGGGTCCCGGAGCTGCGCCCCTTCACCGGCCTGAACGAAGAGGTCTCGGCGTACGTCTTCAACCAGCCCGGCGCGAAGGAGTTCATCGACCGCTACTCCGAGCTGCTCCAGCTGATCGCGGCCGGATACCGTCGGGAGGGCAAGCGATATGTGACGATCGCGGTCGGCTGCACCGGCGGCAAGCACCGCTCGGTCGCCACATCCGAGAAGCTCGCAGCGCGCCTTGCCTCCCAGGGCGTGGAGACGGTGGTCGTGCACCGGGACATGGGACGGGAATGACGGGACGTACTCCGCGGCTGGGCAGGCTGCGCCGCGCGGTGCCCGAGTCGCGCGCCGCCCGGCCCACCGAGGCCCGCGGCGCCAGACCGCGCCGCCGGGGCACCCAGCCCAAGGTCGTCGCCCTCGGCGGCGGCATGGGTCTGTCCGCCTCGCTCGCCGCGCTGCGCCGGATCACCGGCGACCTCACTGCCGTCGTCACCGTGGCCGACGACGGCGGCTCCAGCGGGCGCCTGCGTGACGAGCTGGGCGTGCTGCCGCCCGGCGACCTGCGCAAGGCGCTGGCCGCGCTGTGCGGCGACGACGACTGGGGCCAGACCTGGTCCCGCGTCATCCAGCACCGCTTCCACTCCAAGGGCGACCTGCACGACCACGCGGTCGGCAACCTGCTGATCGTCGCCCTGTGGGAGCAGCTAGGCGACCACGTCCAGGCCCTCGACCTGGTCGGCAAGCTCCTCGGCGCGCACGGACGGGTGCTGCCCATGTCCGCCGTACCGCTGGAGCTGCAGGCCCTGGTCAAGGGGCACGACCCGGACCGGCCCGAGGACGTCGACACCGTCCGCGGCCAGGCCACCGTCGCCCTCACCCCCGGTGAGGTGCAGTCGGTGCACGTCGTACCGCACGACCCGCCGGCCGTGCCGGAGGCCGTCGCCGCCGTCCGGGACGCGGACTGGGTGGTGCTCGGCCCGGGCTCCTGGTTCTCCTCGGTCATCCCGCACCTGCTGGTGCCGGATCTCCTGGACGCCCTGACCGAGACGAAGGCGCGCCGGGTACTCTCGCTGAACCTCGCGCCGCAGCCCGGAGAAACCGAAGGCTTCTCTCCGCAGCGTCATTTGGAGGTTTTGGGACGACACGCCCCTAAACTCGCCCTGGACGTGGTGCTGGCCGACGAGGCCGCCGTGCCCGACCGGGATGTGCTCACCGAGGCCGCAAAGCGGCTCGGTGCCGCGGTCGAGCTGGCCCCGGTGGCCCGGACGGATGGGACGCCCCGGCACGACCCGGAGCTCCTCGCCGCCGCGTACGACCGTATTTTTCGGATGCATGGAAGGATCGGCCCATGGCGATGACGGCAGCGGTGAAGGATGAGATCTCCCGGCTTCCCGTCACCCGGACCTGCTGCAGAAAGGCGGAGGTCTCCGCCATTCTGCGGTTCGCCGGCGGCCTCCACCTGGTGAGCGGACGGATCGTGATCGAGGCGGAGCTGGACACCGCGATGGCGGCCCGTCGGCTCAAGCGGGACATCCTGGAGATCTTCGGCCACAGCTCCGAGCTGATCGTGATGGCGCCCGGCGGACTGCGCCGCGGCTCGCGCTACGTCGTGCGCGTGGTCGCGGGCGGTGACCAGCTGGCCCGCCAGACCGGCCTGGTCGACGGGCGGGGCCGCCCGATCCGCGGCCTGCCCCCGCAGGTGGTCTCGGGGGCCACCTGCGACGCCGAGGCCGCCTGGCGCGGCGCCTTCCTGGCGCACGGCTCGCTCACCGAACCCGGCCGTTCGTCCTCCCTGGAGGTGACCTGCCCGGGCCCCGAGGCCGCGCTCGCCCTGGTCGGCGCCGCCCGCCGGCTGTCGATCGCCGCCAAGGCCCGCGAGGTACGTGGCGTGGACCGCGTGGTCGTCCGGGACGGCGACGCGATCGGCGCCCTGCTCACCCGGCTCGGCGCGCACGAGTCGGTGCTGGCCTGGGAGGAGCGCCGGATGCGCCGCGAGGTGCGTGCCACGGCGAACCGGCTGGCCAACTTCGACGACGCCAACCTGCGCCGCTCGGCCCGCGCGGCCGTCGCCGCCGGCGCCCGGGTCCAGCGCGCCCTGGAGATCCTCGGCGAGGAGGTCCCCGAGCACCTCGCGGCCGCCGGACGGCTGCGTATGGAGCACAAGCAGGCCTCCCTCGAAGAGCTGGGCGCGCTCGCCGACCCGCCGCTGACCAAGGACGCCGTCGCCGGCCGTATCCGCAGGCTGCTGGCCATGGCCGACAAGCGGGCCCAGGACCTCGGCATCCCGGGCACGGAGGCAAACCTCAGCGAGGAACTGGCGGACAACCTCGCGGGGTGAGGTGACGGATCGCCAACACGCCGGTGCCGACGCCCACTTGGGATTCGGCACCGGCTTTGTGTGTCTTTGCGACACTCTTGACTGGGCAGTGAAGTGGCATGAGCCTGGCAGTCATTCGTCACTGTGGCGAAACACTGCTAGGGGGGTACATGAGACCCAGAGCGAGATCGATCCTCGCTGCCGGTGCGCTCCTGATAGGCGGAGCGAGTATTGCACCCATCGCCCAGGCACAACCGGGAAGTTCACAAGGAACCGACCCGAACGAAGTCAAGGTCTTCCGCGCCGAGGTCACCAAGAAGCAGGTACCCCTGCTGCTGGCGGCCGGCCAGGACGGCCATGAACTCAGTGAGCAGGCACCCGAGAAGGGCAAGGCCACCGTCGAGGTCTACCTCACGGACAAACAGGCCGCGAAGCTTGAGAAGCAGGGTGTCCAGCTCACCGAGCATGATCTCTCCGCCAAGGCGGAGGCCCGTACGGAGAAGGCCGCGGAGGGCGTGTACCGCCCGTACAGCGGAAGTGGGGGGCTCAAGGAGGAGATCGTCCGGACCGGGCAGGAGAACCCGGACCTCACCAAGGTCGTCTCCATCGGCAAGACCGTCGGCGGCCAGGACATCCTGGCCCTCAAGCTCACCAAGAACGCCAAGAAGACGAAGGACGGCGCCAAGCGCTCCGTCCTGTACGTCTCCAACCAGCACGCGCGCGAGTGGATCACGCCGGAGATGACCCGGCGTCTGATGCACTACTACCTGGACAACTACAAGACGGACAAGCGCGTCAAGAAGATCGTCGACTCCACCGAGCTGTGGTTTGTCCTGTCGGCCAACCCCGACGGCTACGACTACACCTTCAAGGACTCCAGCACCCGTCTGTGGCGCAAGAACCTGCGTGACATCAACGGCGACGGAGCCATCAGCACCGGTGACGGCGTCGACCTCAACCGCAACTTCGCCTACAAGTGGGGCTACGACGACGAGGGTTCGTCGCCCAACCCCACCAGCGAGACCTACCGCGGCGCGTCCCCGGCCTCCGAGCCCGAGACCAAGGCACTGGACGCCTTCGAACGCCGTATCGGATTCGACTACGGCATCAACTACCACTCCGCGGCCGAGCTCATCCTCTACGGCGTCGGCTGGCAGGTCGCCACCAACACGCCGGACGACGTCCTCTACAAGGCGCTCGCCGGCACGCCGGACAACCCCGCGATCCCGGGCTACCACCCGCAGGTCTCCTCGGAGCTGTACACCACCAACGGCGAGGCCGACGGACACGCGGGCAACGTCAACGGCATCGCGATGTTCACGCCCGAGATGTCGACCTGCCAGACCGCGTCGAACATCGACCCGAACGACCAGTGGAACGCGGCCGACTGCCAGTCGGTGTTCAACTTCCCGGACGACGAGAAGCTGATCCAGCAGGAGTTCGCCAAGAACATCCCGTTCGCGCTCTCCGTCGCCGAGACCGCCGCACACCCGGACCAGCCGTCGTCGTCGGTCGGTCTGAAGGCCGCCGACTTCACGCCGGCGCCGTTCACCACGTCGTACTCCCGCGGCGCGGACCAGAAGGTCTCCGTCGTCGTACGGAAGTCCGTGCGCGACAAGGAGCTCAAGTACCGCGTCAACGGTGGCCGTACCGAGGACATGGCGCTCCGGCCATGGAAGGGCGGCGAGACGTACGGCGGTGCGGACAACCTCCACTTCGACCAGTACCGCGCCAAGGTCGCCGACGGCGACCCGGGCGACAAGGTCGAGGTGTGGTTCACCGGCGAGACGAGGAGCGGAAAGCCCGTCTCCAGCGAGCACTTCACCTACACCGTGACGCAGCGGCCGCGCGCGGACGTCCTCGTGGTCGCCGAGGAAGGCGCCACCGCCACGCACGCGCAGAAGTACGTCGACGCGCTCAAGGCGAACGGCCGCAGGGCGATCGTCTGGGACGTCGCCGCTCAGGGCGCGCCCGACGCGCTCGGTGTGCTGAGCCACTTCGACACCGTCGTCCACTACACGGGCGCGAACGTCCCGGGCAACGCCACCCAGCTCCAGCTGCGCGCCTTCCTCAACGAGGGCGGCAAGCTGATGGAGGCGGGTGAGCAGGCCGGCGGCAACGTGGACCTCGGCGGCGGCACCCTGTCGAACGACTTCAGCCAGTACTACCTGGGCGCCTACTCCCGTACGTCACTGCCCGGCGCCACCGGCTTCACCGGCTCCGGCAAGCTCGGCGGCTTCACCGGAGCGCTCGGTGACGCCACCGGCAACCCGCTCGACAAGGCCGGGAGTTACAGCGTCACCTCGGACCAGCTGGCCGTCGACAAGTACCCGCAGTTCGCCAGCGCGGGCGCGGGTCAGTTCGCCGGAACGGTCAACCCGTACGGTCCCTACGCGGGCTCCTGGATGGTGGCCGCCGTGCACACCGACGACGCCTACAAGCGGCTCACCAGGACCGTCGACCTCACCGGTGTGACCGCGGCGCAGCAGCCGACCCTGCGCACCCAGTTGCTGTGGGACGTCGAGCCCGGCTACGACAACGTCCTGATCGAGGCCCACAGCACCGGGGCCGAGGACTGGACGACACTCCCCGAGAAGAACGGTGCCGGCAGCAACACCGTGCCGGCGGAGTGCGAGGCCGGCTTCTACATGGCCGAACACCCCTGGCTCAAGCACTACCTGACGCAGTCGGCCGCAGGCTGCACCGCGTCCGGCACCAGCGGTCAGTGGAACGCCCTCACCGGTGCTTCCGCGGGTTGGAAGCAGGTCGAGTTCGACCTGAGCGCGTACGCGGGCAAGTCGGTGGAGATCTCGATCAGCTATGTCTCCGACCCGGGCTTCGGTGGACGCGGCGTCCTCGCCGATCAGGCCGCGCTCGTCGTCGGCGGCACGGCCACCGAGACCGAGGGTTTCGAGACGTCGCTCGGCGCCTGGAAGGTGACCGGACCGCCCGCGGGCAGCCCGGCCGTCCTCAAGGACTGGGCACGTACCGGAACGCTGTTCCAGACCTATGGAGCGATCACCACGGACGACACCGTGCTGCTGGGCTTCGGCCTGGAACACGTCACCGCGGCGGCCGACCGTACGGCGCTCATCGGAAAGGCCCTCACCTCACTTGAGGACTGACACGCCGAGGTCAACAACACGCGACACAGCGTGACCGAATCGAGTGATCCAGGCCTCCGGGCCGGGCGGTCCGTACCCCTACTGGCGGGTACGGACCGCCGTGCCGTGTATGAGGCATCTGGATGTCACCACGGCGGCCACAGAGAGGTAGGGTCGTAGGCGGTCGGGGACATCCCAAATAGAGCTCGCCGGCACCGCATGGCCGGCGTACCAACGAGGAGATCGGTTCGTGACGATCCGCGTAGGCATCAACGGCTTCGGTCGTATCGGTCGCAACTACTTCCGCGCGCTGCTGGAGCAGGGCGCTGACATCGAGATCGTGGCTGTCAACGACCTGGGTGACACCGCAACCACTGCCCACCTGCTGAAGTACGACACGATTCTGGGCCGTCTCAAGGCCGAGGTGTCGCACACTGCCGACACCATCACCGTCGACGGTCACACCATCAAGGTCCTTTCCGAGCGCAACCCCGCCGACATCCCGTGGGGCGAGCTGGGCGTCGACATCGTCATCGAGTCGACGGGCATCTTCACCAAGAAGGCCGACGCCGCCAAGCACCTCGCCGGCGGCGCCAAGAAGGTCCTCATCTCGGCTCCGGCCAAGGACGAGGACATCACCATCGTGATGGGCGTCAACCAGGACAAGTACGACGCGGCCAACCACCACGTCATCTCGAACGCCTCCTGCACCACCAACTGTGTGGCGCCGATGGCCAAGGTCCTCGACGAGAACTTCGGCATCGTCAAGGGTCTGATGACGACGGTCCACGCGTACACCAACGACCAGCGCATCCTGGACTTCCCGCACTCGGACCTGCGTCGCGCCCGCGCCGCGGCCGAGAACATCATCCCGACCACCACCGGCGCCGCCAAGGCGACCGCCCTGGTCCTCCCGCAGCTCAAGGGCAAGTTGGACGGCATCGCCATGCGCGTCCCGGTCCCGACCGGCTCGGCCACCGACCTGGTCGTGCAGCTGCAGCGCGAGGTCACCAAGGACGAGGTCAACGCCGCGTTCAAGAAGGCGTCCGAGGACGGCGACCTCGCGGGCTACCTGTCGTACACCGAGGACCCGATCGTCTCCTCGGACATCGTCAGCGACCCGGCCTCCTGCACCTTCGACTCCTCCCTGACCATGGTCCAGGAGGGCAACTCGGTGAAGATCCTCGGCTGGTACGACAACGAGTGGGGCTACTCCAACCGCCTCGTCGACCTCACGGTCTTCGTCGGCAACCAGCTCTGATATCCAGAGCAGGCGCATTGATGTGAGTCAGGGCTCGGGCGGCGCAGGGACGCGCCGCCCGAGCCCTGACGCGCGTGCAGAACAGACCTGTTGGATCACGAGCGCTTTCGAGCGATCAAGAGCGATCACGAGCCCTCCTCAGGAGTCCCCTTCATGAAGACGATCGACGAACTTCTCTCCGAAGGCGTCGCAGGCAAGCGGGTCTTCGTCCGCGCCGACCTGAACGTGCCGCTGGACGGCACCACGATCACCGACGACGGCCGTATCCGCGCCGTGCTGCCCACCGTCAAGGCCCTCGCCGAGGCGGGCGCCCGCGTGCTCGTCGCCTCCCACCTGGGCCGCCCCAAGGGCGCCCCGGACCCGGCCTTCTCCCTGGCATCCGCCGCCGCGCGCCTCGGTGAACTCCTCGGCGCCGAAGTGGCGTTTGCGACCGACACGGTCGGCGAGTCCGCCACGGCCACGGTCGCCGGCCTCACCGACGGCCAGGTCGCGGTCATCGAGAACCTCCGCTTCAACGCCGGCGAGACCAGCAAGGACGACGCCGAGCGCGGCGCCTTCGCCGACCGGCTCGCGGCCCTCGCGGACGTCTACGTCGGAGACGGCTTCGGCGCGGTGCACCGCAAGCACGCCTCGGTGTACGACCTCCCGGCCCGTCTGCCGCACTACGCCGGCCACCTCATCGCCACCGAGGTCGGCGTCCTGAAGAAGCTCACCGACGACGTCAAGCGGCCGTACGTCGTCGCTCTCGGTGGCGCCAAGGTGTCCGACAAGCTCGCCGTCATCGACCAGCTGCTCGGCAAGGCCGACCGGCTGCTCATCGGCGGCGGCATGGCGTACACCTTCCTCAAGGCCAAGGGCCACGAGGTCGGCATCTCCCTCCTCCAGGCGGACCAGATCCCGGCCGTCACGGAGTACCTGGAGCGCGCCGAGAAGAACGGCGTCGAGATCGTCCTGCCGGTCGACGTCCTGGTCTCCACCGAGTTCCCGGACCTGAAGACCAAGGCCCCGGCCAACCCCACGACCGTCGCCGCGGACGCCATCCCCGCCGACCAGGAGGGCCTGGACATCGGTCCGGAGACCCGCAAGCTGTACGCCTCGAAGCTCGCCGACGCCGCCACCGTCTTCTGGAACGGCCCCATGGGCGTCTTCGAGCACCCCGACTACGCCGAGGGCACCAAGGCGGTCGCCCAGGCCCTCGTCGACTCCAAGGGCTTCACCGTGGTCGGTGGCGGCGACTCCGCCGCGGCCGTCCGCACCCTGGGCTTCGACGAGAAGGCATTCGGCCACATCTCGACCGGTGGCGGCGCCTCCCTCGAATACCTTGAGGGCAAGACGCTCCCCGGCCTCGCCGCACTGGAGGACTGACCCTTTATGAGCACGCGCACGCCGCTGATGGCGGGCAACTGGAAGATGAACCTCAACCACCTTGAGGCCATCGCCCACGTCCAGAAGCTCGCCTTCGCCCTGGCCGACAAGGACTACGAGGCCGTCGAGGTCGCCGTCCTGCCGCCCTTCACCGACCTGCGCTCCGTACAGACCCTGGTCGACGGCGACAAGCTGAAGATCAAGTACGGCGCCCAGGACATCTCGGCCCAGGACTCCGGTGCCTACACCGGCGAGATCTCCGGCTCGATGCTGGCCAAGCTGAAGTGCACCTACGTGGCGATCGGCCACTCCGAGCGCCGCCAGTACCACGCCGAGACCGACGAGATCGTCAACGCCAAGGTCAAGGCCGCCTACAAGCACGGCCTCACCCCGATCATGTGCGTCGGCGAGGAGCTCGACGTCCGCGAGGCCGGCAACGCCGTCCCGCACACGCTCGCCCAGGTCGAGGGCGGTCTGAAGGGCCTCCCGGCCGAGCAGGCCGAGACCATCGTGATCGCCTACGAGCCCGTCTGGGCCATCGGCACGGGCAAGGTCTGCGGCGCCGAGGACGCCCAGGAGGTCTGCGCCGCCATCCGCGGCAAGCTCGCCGAGCTGTACTCGCAGGACGTGGCCGACAAGATCCGCATCCAGTACGGCGGCTCCGTGAAGTCGGGCAACGTCGCCGAGATCATGGCGCAGGCCGACATCGACGGCGCCCTGGTCGGCGGTGCCTCACTGGACGCCGACGAGTTCGTCAAGATCGTGCGCTTCCGCGACCAGTGAGTATGCGGTAGCGGCGATACGTCGTACCCTTGCGGGGGCACAGCCCTGAGGCTGTGCCCCTGTCGTCCATCCAGATCCGAGGAAGTTGGTCCAGCCGTGGTTATGGGGTTCTCGATCGCCCTGATCGTCTTCAGCGGGCTGATGATGCTGCTGGTGCTGATGCACAAGGGGAAGGGCGGCGGCCTCTCCGACATGTTCGGTGGCGGCATGCAGTCGTCCGTCGGTGGCTCCTCGGTCGCAGAGCGCAACCTCGACCGGATCACCATCGTTGTCGGTCTGCTGTGGTTCGCGTGCATTGTCGTACTCGGCATCCTGACGAAGGTCAACAACTGACCTGACCAGGTCGGAAGCAGACCGGCGGGCCTATTCCGCCCGCATTCCACACGTAAGGCCCCATGTTCGGTACGCGCAGCTGAGCGCGGCCTATCATGGGGCTTGCGTCTTGGTGTGAGGGCTCTGTAACTCCAATCACTGGACGCGCGTTGGGCCTTACGTAGACTGAGGCGCTCGCAGCGAAGCGAAACGCCGACTCGCTTTGCGGCACCATCACGCAGGGAGTTACGACCGTGGCAAGTGGCAACGCGATCCGAGGAAGCCGGGTCGGGGCGGGGCCGATGGGCGAGGCTGAGCGGGGCGAGTCCGCGCCCCGGCTGCGCATCTCCTTCTGGTGCTCCAACGGGCATGAGACGCAGCCCAGCTTCGCCAGCGACGCGCAGGTTCCCGACACCTGGGACTGCCCGCGCTGCGGCTTTCCCGCCGGGCAGGACCGGGACAACCCGCCGGACCCGCCGCGCACCGAGCCCTACAAGACGCACCTCGCGTATGTACGGGAACGACGCAGCGACGCAGACGGCGAGGCGATCCTCGCCGAGGCACTCGCCAAACTGCGGGGCGAGATCTAGGAATTGAGGACCGGCCGGGTGCCTGCGGGCGCCTGGCCGGACCTGTTTGACCCACGGCCCCGATCCGCTCGCGGACCGATTGTCAGTGGTGCCCTCTACGGTTCGTGTATCGATCTTCCGCATCGAAGGACCGTGAGGGGGAGCTGTGGCGACGGCTGAGGTGGCTGGCCTGTGCGCGCCTGCGTGGCGCGGCGGATTCGGACGGCTGTGGAGCGCCGCCGTGCTCTCCAGCTTCGGCGACTCCCTGCGTACGGCCGCCCTGCCGCTCCTGGCCGTGACGCTGACGGACCGGCCGCTGCTGATCGCCGCGGTCACCGCCTGCGGCTATCTGCCGTGGATCGTCTTCGGGCTGCTCGGCGGCGCCGTCGCCGACCGGGTGGACCAGCGGCGCGCGATGTGGACGGTGGACGCGTTACGCGGCCTCCTGGTCGCCGCGTTCGCGGTGGGCGTGGCGCTCGGGCACGCCTCGATCGGCCTGCTCATCGCACTGGCCTTCACCCTGACCGCGCTCCAGACCCTCTTCGACAACGCGTCCACGGCTCTGCTCCCCGCCCTGGTGGACCATGACGCCCTCGGCAGCGCGAACGCCCGGCTGATGACCGGGCAGCGCATCGCGGGCGGACTGGTCGGCGGGCCGGTGGTGCCGCTGCTGCTGGCCGTGGGCGCAGCCGTCCCCTTCGCCGCCGACGCCGCCACCTTCCTGATCGCGGCCGCACTGGTGGCCTCGCTGCGCGTCGAGGCGCCCGAGCGGAAGCCGGCCGTGGCGGGCAGCACCCTGCGCCGGGAGATCGCGGAGGGCCTGCGCACCCTGTGGCACGACGGGCCCCTGCGAGGCCTGTGTGCCGCGACCGCCCTGTGCAACATCGGCATGGGCGCCCAGCTCGCCACCCTGGTCGTCCTGGTGACCGGATGGCTGGACGCCGGTGCCGCGGGGTACGCGGCGGTGGGTGCCGCGTTCACCGTCGGCGGCCTCGCCGGGGGAGTGGTGAACGGACGGATCGTGCGGCGCCTGGGGCGGATCCCGGCCGTGCTGCTCGCCGGTGCGGTGCAGACCGCCGCCCTGATCGTCATGGGCACCGTGCGCAGCCTGGCCGTGCTGGTGGCGGCCCTGGCCGTATTCGGGCTCATGGGCATGGTGTGGAACGTCAACACGACGACGCTCATGCAGCAGCGCAGCCCCGCCGAACTGCTGGGCCGGGTCGCCTCCGCCTTCCGGACGCTGGCCTTCGCCGGGGTGCCGCTCGGCGCCCTGCTCGGCGGTGCCGTCGCCACCGCCTGGGGGCTGAACACCCCGCCCCTGCTCACGGCCGGCTTCTTCGTACTGGCCCTCGCCGCGCTGATACCCGCGCGCAAGGCGGACGTATCTGTTGTTGCGCCGGACGACGCCGCCACGACGGGTCATGCCACGCGCTGATCAATTAGGTTGGAACAGCTGGGACAGGCACGAAAGAAGGCTGAAGTCGGACATGAACGCAGACGGCCGTATCAGGCTCAACCGGACGCCCGAGTGGACCGCGCTGGCCAAGCACCGCGAGGAGCTGGGCGAGGTGCGGCTGCGCGAGCTGTTCGCCGCCGCCCCGGGCCGCGGTGCGGGGTACACACTGCAGGTCGGCGACCTGCACATCGACTACTCCAAGCACCTGGTCACCGACGAGACGCTGCGGCTGCTGCGCGAGTTGGCCGCCGCCACGGACGTGTTCGGGCTGCGGGACGCGATGTTCCGCGGCGAGAAGATCAACACCACCGAGAACCGGGCCGTGCTCCACACTGCGCTGCGGGCGCCGCGCGAAGCGGTGGTCGAGGTCGACGGGGAGAACGTGGTCCCCGGCGTGCACGCCGTCCTCGACAAGATGGCCGACTTCGCCGAGCGGGTCCGCTCCGGTGCCTGGACCGGCCACACCGGCAAGCGCATCAGGAATGTCGTCAACGTCGGTATCGGCGGCTCCGACCTCGGCCCGGCTATGGCGTACGAGGTGCTGCGCAGTTTCACCGACCGCGATCTGACGGTCCGTTTCGTGTCGAACGTCGACGGCGCCGATCTGCACGAGGCCGTCCGCGACCTGGACGCGGCCGAGACGCTGTTCATCATCGCGTCCAAGACCTTCACCACGATCGAGACGATCACCAACGCCACGTCCGCGCGCAACTGGTTGCTGGGCGAGCTGAAGGCCGGGCCGGATGCCGTCGCGAAGCACTTCGTCGCTTTGTCGACGAATGCCGAGAAGGTCGCGGACTTCGGCATCGACACGGTCAACATGTTCGAGTTCTGGGACTGGGTCGGTGGGCGGTACTCGTACGACTCGGCGATCGGGCTGTCGCTGATGATCGCCATCGGGCCGGACCGCTTCCGGGAGATGCTCGACGGCTTCCGGATCGTCGACGAGCACTTCCGCACCGCACCCGCCGAGTCCAATGTGCCGCTGCTGCTGGGCCTGTTGGGCATCTGGTACGGCAACTTCCACGACGCACAGTCGCATGCGGTGCTGCCGTACAGCCACTACCTGTCCAAGTTCACGGCGTATCTGCAGCAGTTGGACATGGAATCCAACGGCAAGTACGTCGGCCGGGACGGGCAGGAGGTCGACTGGCAGACCGGGCCGGTCGTGTGGGGTACGCCGGGCACCAACGGGCAGCACGCCTACTACCAGTTGATCCACCAGGGCACCAAGCTGATCCCGGCGGACTTCATCGGCTTCGCCGAGCCGGTCGCAGAGATGAGTGACGAACTCAAGGCGCAGCACGACCTGCTGATGGCGAACTTCTTCGCGCAGACGCAGGCGCTGGCGTTCGGCAAGACGCCGGAGGAGGTGCGCGCCGAGGGGGTGCCGGAGGAGTTGGTGACCCACAAGACGTTCAAGGGCAACCACCCGACGACCACGATCCTCGCGCGTGAGCTGACCCCGTCGGTGCTGGGCCAGCTGATCGCGCTGTACGAGCACAAGGTGTTCGTGCAGGGCGCGGTGTGGAACATCGACTCCTTCGACCAGTGGGGCGTCGAGCTGGGCAAGGTCCTCGCCAAGCGGGTCGAGCCCGCGCTGACCGAGGGTGCGGACGTGCCGGGGCTGGACGCGTCGACGAAGGCGCTCGTCGCCAAGTACCGGGAGCTGCGCGGCCGGCAGTGACCGCAGATGCGGAAAGCGGGCGGCACGTTGTCGTCCGCTTTCCGTAGCCGCCCTCGGCGATCATGAGCACGATCACTCGGGGGAGTTCAAGGCGACCTGTCCACCAGGGAGTTGGACCGGCGGCACGCTGACCCCACGGTCGTTCCTGAAGCCCCACCATGTCGCGCGGGCGAGGCGGCCTCGCCTCCGCTGACCTCGGGAAACCCGTCGTGTCCCGGACCCGCCGGTCAGGCGACCGCGCTCAGGGTGTCCGCGAGTCGGCGGTGGGCCGCGCGGGAGGCGGGGACGGCGGCCAGGGCGGCCGCGCCCGTGACCGCGGCCGCGCCGAACAGGAGCAGGAGTGGGACCGACGGGCTCTGGGCGATCCCGGCGCCGATGCCGCTCGATCTGCCCTGGGCGTCGATCAGCCAGTGGGCGAGGGGCGTGCCCAGGGCCGTGCCGACGACGACCGCTGCCAGGGCGGTGCAGGCGGTGGACGTGACGGTGATCGCGGTGATCTGCCGTGGCGAGAGGCCGATGGCCTTGAGGGCCAGCAGATCGCGCTCGCCCTCCCGGACGGTACCGCCGATCGCGGTGAGCAGTTCGATGAGCCCGATGAGGGCCAGAACGGCGATCAGGCCCACCACGACTCCCCGCAGCGGCGAGAGCCCGTCGGCCGGGTTGGGCACTGCGTGGATGTCCAGGCGGCCCTGCCCCGCGTCGGCCAGCCGGTCGGAGACCTCGGCCGGGTCGGCGCCCGGGCGGAGCCGTAGCTCGTAGAGGGTGGGGCCGAGGCCGCTGCCGTTCTCACGGAGGGTGTCGAGGGAGGTGGAGATGACCCGGCCGGCGTTGTCCGGCTCGATGCTGCGGCCCACGATGTGCAGGATCTGCGGCTGGTCGCCGACGGTCACCCGGACCCAGTCGCCGACCGCCACGTCCAGCAGATCGAGCAGCCCCTGGCCGGCCACCGCCTCGTCGCGGCCCTGCGCGGGGCGGCCCTCGGCCAGCGCGTACGGGTAGGGGTCCTGGCCGGTGCCGAGGCCGCGCAGGGCGATGGTCGCCGTCTGCCCCGGGACCAGCGCGGCCACCTCGACGCCCGGGTAGGCGGCGGCGACCTGCGGGTCGCGTTCCAGCAGGGCGCGGGCGTCCGGGTCGGTCAGACCGGAGTCGGCGCGGGCGGTCAGGGCGGTGGGCAGGCCGATGCGGTCGGGGCTGCTGTCGAAGCGGTCGATGGTGGTCCATGCGCTCATCGCGACCACGATCAACAGCAGCGGCAGCGCCAGCCGGGCCACCGTGGCCAGCGACCGGGGGCGGCGGGTGAACGCCCGGTGCCAGCCCAGCACCAGCGCGGGCGGCAGCCGTAGCCCGAGGGCGCGGCGGGACAGCCCGGACAGCCGTCCGGCCGGTGGAGCCGCCGGCAGCCCCAGGGCTCGGCGCGCGGCGCCTGTCGTGCGCCCGGCCGGCGAAGCCGCAGCAGACCGCGGCCCGGCGTCACGGCCCGTCCCACCGGAAAGACCCCCGCCGATCGGCGCCGCGGGCCGGGGCACCGGAACCGGCGGCACCCGCCCCGCACGCCACGCCGCGAGCCAGGTGGTCGCGCCGATGAGGAGCACCGCGCCCACCGGCACCGTGAACAGCGCCACGGTGTGCCCGGGCAGCCCCTGCCACACGCCGACCGCGTCCCCGAGCCGCCCGGGGATGTGGTTGCCCAGGGCCTGGATGACGGAGGCCGCGGCCACGGCGCCCAGGAGCGCGTAGGCGAGATGCTGGAGCAGGAAGACGCGGACCACCTGGCCCGGCGTGAACCCGATCGCCTTCAGCACCGAGATGTCCCGCAGATGACCGCGGATCCGGGTGCCGATCGCCCCGTGCACGGCCAGCCCGGCGGCGACCAGCGCGCCCAGCCCGAACAGCCCCAGCACCTGCCCGAGCAGCCGGTTGTCGCCCTGTGCCTCGGCCTGAGCCTGCTTCCAGGTGGAGACCTCGCTGACCGCACCGGCGCCCAGCACGGTCACGGCGCGCTGGACGGCGTAGTCCGTGTCGTCGGGGTCGGTCAGGCGCAGCCCGATCACCTGGCCGCCCGGGTTGCGGACGGCGGCCGGCGGTGCCCAGACGAGGCCCGGCTGCTCGCCCGGCCGGTAGCGCGGCTCGGCGTTGTCGGCGATGCCGAGGACGGTCAGGGTGCGGCCGGTGCCGGGCAGGGTGAGGGTGTCGCCGGGGGCGGCCAGGAGGGCGCGGGCCAGGCGGGTCTCCAGGACCACGCCGTCGGGTTTCGCCGGGTCCAGCCAGTGGCCGGAGGTCAGGAGCGGGCGGCCGACGGCGGGCCGCTCGGGCGTGCCGCGCAGTTCGACGGAGGCCCGGGTGCCCCGGGAGGTCAGGGCCGTGGAGGAGGTGGGGTAGGGGCCCGCGACGGACTGGACGCCGTCGAGGTCGGCCAGCTTGCCGGTGTCGGCCGCGGAACCGGTGTGCAGCCAGACGTGCGCGCCGCGCGCCTGGGTGAAGACGCGCTGCCAGGGATTGGTGGCGTAGCCGAAGAGCGCCGTGGCCAGCAGCAGCGAGACGACGATCCCGGCCGTGGCCAGCACGAGGAACAGCGCCTCGCCGCGGTGCGTACGCAGATCGGAGTGCGCCCAGCGCAGGGTGGCTCGCATGGGCGTCAGCCTCGCTGCTCGCGACCGGGAGGCCGGCGCCGGGGGGAGCGACCGTGCCGGGGGGAGCGTCCGCAGTGGGCACAGGGATCGTCGTAGCGCCGCATGTCAGTCCTTCAGCTCCAGCACGCCCGATATCCCGGACCGGCGCGGCGGGGTCGTGCCGCCGTCCAGCTCGGCGTCGTCGGCGATCCGGCCGTCGAAGAAGCTGATCACCCGGTCCGCGGCGCTCGCGAGCCGGGCGTCATGCGTGACCAGCACGATCGTCTGGCCGCGCTGGTGGAAGCGGGACAGCAGCCGCATCACCTCACGGGTGCCCTTGCTGTCCAGGCTGCCCGCGGGTTCGTCGGCCAGCAGCAGCGGCGGACGGTTGACCAGGGCCCGGGCCAGCGCGACGCGCTGCTGCTCGCCGCCGGACAGTTCGCCCGGCATGCTCCGCTCCTTGCCCGCGAGGCCCAGCTCGGTCAGCAGCTCGGTCCGCTCGGCGCGGGCCCGCTTCGGCGGGACGCCGGCCAGCAGGGCGGGCAGCTCGACGTTGTCGGCGACGGACAGATCCGAGACCAGGTTGAAGAACTGGAAGACGATCCCGATGCGCTTCCGGCGCTCCACCGCCCAGCGGGCCTCGTTCCAGGCGTCGGCGCACTCGCCGTCCAGCCAGATGCTGCCGCTGTCGGGGCGCTGCAGCCCGCCGAGCAGATGCAGCAGAGTCGACTTGCCGGCTCCGGACGGCCCGGTGACCGCCACGAACTCGCCCTGCCGGACGGAAAGATCCACGCCCCGCACGGCATGCGCCGGAGCTCCCTCGCCGTAATGCGTCTTGACCAGACCCTCGGCACGCAGCCCAGGAGTGGAATCGTCGCTCACTCCAACTCCTCCAGCTCTTCCTGGCACCGCTCCAGCCAGTCCAGGTCGGCCTGCAGATGCAGCATCGCGCCCTCTATCAGCAGGTGGGCGATGCGGTTGTCCCGGTTCTCGGCGGCGGCCAGCTTCGACAGTTGACGCATGGTGTTCAAGTACTGGCGCCGCTGCTTGTTGATGAGGGCTACCTGGTCGGCGAGGCCGGTCTGCGGGGCGAGAGCCAGCTTCATGAAGAACTCGTCCCGCACCCGAGGCTCGTCCTCGGTGTCCTCGAACCAGGCGCGCAGCGCCTCACGCCCGGCGTCGGTGAGGTGGTAGACCTTCTTGTTGGGCCGGCTCGACTGCTCGACGTCCTCGCCCTCGATCAGCCCCGATTTCTCCAGGCGGCCGAGGGTGACATAGATCTGGCCGACATTCGGCTGAGGGTACGCGGAGCCCAGCATCTGCTCAAGGTCCTGCTTCAGCTCGTAGCCGTGCGCCGAGCCACGCGCCAGCAGGGCCAGGAGGGGCAGCCGCACTCGTGCTCTCCTCCCGCTTCCCGAGTTAATGTGCCGCAGGCCCTAGTATCGCCCATACCTAACAGGTATACATGGCCTCTGACCCCGGACGAAGGCGCCCGGTGCCAGGTGTACAGGGAGGAACCTATGCGGTGGATCCATGCCGCGGGTAGGGGCCTCCTTGTTCTGGTCGTGGTCATGACCGGCTATATCGCCTCCGGCGTCCACGCGGACGAGGGTTCGGGAAGCGGCCGAGGGCCCCTGACCCTCGCCACCGCCGGCGACCTCACCGGCTATCTCGGCCCCCTCCTGGAGGGCTGGAACCGCGCCCACCCGGACGAGAAGGTCACGCTCGTCGAGCTGCCGGACTCCGCCGACGAGACCCGCGCGCAGATGATCACTGACCTGCGCGACGGCGACGGCGACGACGACGGCGGCCGTTTCGACCTGCTCAACATCGACGTCAGCTGGACCTCGGAGTTCGCGGCACACGGCTGGATCCGTCCGCTGCCCCGCGACCGCTTCCCGCTCGACACCTTCCTGCCGCCGGTCGTGGACACGGCAACCTATGACGGACAGCTGTACGCGGTCCCGTACGTCACCAACGCCGGCCTGCTCCTCTACCGCAGGGACATCCTCGCCAAGGAGGGCGTCGACCCGCCGCGCACCTGGGCCGAGCTGGAGAAACAGGCGAAGACCATCGCCCCGAAGTACGGTCTCGACGGATACGCGGGCCAGTTCCTGCCCTACGAGGGCCTCACCGTCAACGCGGCCGAGGCCGTCTACTCGGCGGGCGGCTCGATCCTCGGCGACGAGGGCGAGCGGGTCACCGTCGACTCGACGGCCGCCCGCGAGGGCATCGACTTCCTCTCCCGGGGCGTACGCGAGGGCTGGATCCCGAAGCGGGCGCTGGCGTACAAGGAGGAGGAGTCCAAGCAGGCCTTCCAGGACGGACGCCTGCTCTTCCTCCGTAACTGGCCGTACGCCTATGTCGCCGCGTCGGCCAAGGGCTCGCCGGTCGCCGGGAAGGTCGGCGCCGTACCGCTGCCGGGGCCGGGCGGACCGGGGATGAGTGTCCTGGGCGGCTCCAACCTCGCCGTCAGCACACACGCCCGGCATCCCGACTCGGCCGCCCGGCTGATCGCGTACCTGACCAGTGAGCGCGTCCAGCGCCAGGTCCTGACGCGGGGTGCGCTGCCGCCCGTACGGGCCGACGTATACGAAGATCCCGAGCTGGTGCGGCAGTTCCCGTATCTGCCGACCCTGCGCGAGAGCGTGCTCAGGGCCGCGCCGCGCCCCAAGAGCCCGCGCTACGACCAGGTGAGCCTGGTGGTGCAGGCGGTCGTGCGGGACGCGATGAGCGGGCGGGAGACGCCCGAGGAGGCGGTGCGCCGGCTGGCGCGGGAGCTCGACGCCGTCGCGCGCTGAATAGTTACCTGTTAAGTAACGGCAGCATCTCATCCTTTCTGATTCTGACCCGGTATGTCCCAGTTCGATAGGTCAACCGCTCGGTAGCTTACGGCCAGTTCATTGACACCCTCCTGACACGCCTACTTAACATGCATGCATGCTGAGTAAGTACCACTGGTGGCGTGACGCGGTGATCTACCAGGTCTACGTCCGCAGCTTCCTCGACAGCACCGGCGACGGTGTCGGCGACCTCGCGGGGGTCCGGGCGGGGCTGCCCTATCTCAAGAAGCTCGGGGTCGACGGGATCTGGCTGAGCCCGTTCTATCCCTCGCCGCAGCACGACCACGGCTACGACGTCGCCGACTACTGCGGCGTCGACCCGCTCTTCGGTGACCTCGCCGAGTTCGACCTGCTGGTCGCGGCGGCCCGGGGCCTCGGGATCAAGGTGCTGCTCGACATCGTCCCCAACCACTGCTCCAGCGAGCACCCGTGGTTCGAGGAGGCGCTGACCGCCGAGCCCGGCAGCGCGGCCCGCTCCCGCTTCCACTTCGCCGACGGCCGGGGCGCCGACGGCTCCGAGCCGCCCAACAACTGGCACGCGATGTTCGGCGGCCCGGCGTGGAGCCGGGTGACCGAGGCGGACGGGCAGGCCGGCCAGTGGTACCTGCACATGTTCACGCCCGAGCAGCCCGACTGGAACTGGCGCAACCCGGAGGTCGGCGCCGAGTTCGACCGGGTCCTGCGCTTCTGGCTCGACCGGGGTGTCGACGGCTTCCGTATCGACGTCGCCGCCGGGCTCTTCAAGCACCCGGAGCTGCCCGACTCGGACGACCCGGAGGCCGACGCCCGCACCCGCGACTCGGTCAACCCGCTCGCCTGGAACCAGCCCGAGGTGCACAAGGTGTGGCGTGGCTGGCGCTCCATATGCGAGGAGTACACCGCCCGCGACGGCCGTGAGCGCCTCCTCGTCGGCGAGGTGTCCGTGCCGACCGCGCGCGAGCACGCCCTGTACGTCCGCTCCGACGAACTCCACCAGGCGTTCTTCTTCGACCTGCTCAGCGCCCCCTGGGAGGCCGACGCCTTCCGCAAGGTCATCTCCGAGGCCATGCAGGACATAGCCGGCACGGGCTCGACGGTCACCTGGGTCCTCAACAACCACGACCAGGTCCGCACCGTCACCCGCTACGGCGAACCCGCCACCGAGGGCAGCGGTCTCGGCGCCGCCCGCGCCCGTGCCGCCGCGCTGCTGATGCTGGCGCTGCCCGGAGCGGCGTACATCTACCAGGGCGAGGAGCTTGGTCTGCCCGAGGTCGTCGACCTGCCCGACGACGTGCTCACCGACCCGATCTTCCGCCGCACCGGAAGCCGGGCCCGGATCCGCGACGGCTGCCGGGTGCCGCTGCCCTGGTCGGGACAGGCGTCCCCCTTCGGCTTCACCTCCGGCGTGGAGAGCGCCAAGCCGTGGCTGCCGCAGCCGGAGTACTTCGCCGAGTACGCCACCGACCGCGCCCTCGCCGACACCCGTTCCTTCTGGCACCTGTACCGCGACGGCCTCCAACTGCGCGCCGGGCTGCCCCAGTTGGGCGAGGGCACGCTGCGCTGGCTGGACAGCCCACCCGGCGTCCTGGCCTTCGCCCGCGGCGACGGCCTGGTCTGCGCCGTCAACTTCGGTACGGCCCCCACGCCCGCGCCGGTCTCCGGCAGCCCGCTGCTGGCCAGCGGCCCCTGCCCGGCCGGCGTGCTGCCCGGCTCCACGGCCGCCTGGTGGATGAGCGACGGCACCGAGTCACCGGCCCGCTGATCCCCCGTTCGAAAGCCCCTTGCCCCCCGGTCCGAAGCCCCCTGATCCCCCGTTCGAGAAGGCCTGCTCCACCGTCAGTTCTCCCATCCCCGAAGGGACATCGATGATGATGCGACGACGTACCACCCTGCTCACCGGCTGTACCTCCCTCGTCCTCGCGCTCGGCGCGACCGCCTGTGGCGGTGGTCCCGTCTCCGCGGGCGGCGGCGACAAGGCGCTCGGGGGCCAGACGGTCACCGTGGCCGGTGTCTGGTCCGGCACCGAGCAGAAGAACTTCCAGAAGGTGCTGGACGCGTTCACCGAGAAGACCGGCGCCAAGACCCAGTTCGTGTCCACCGGGGACAACGTCTCCACCGTCGTCGGCAGCAAGATCGAGGGCGGCAACGCCCCCGACGTGGTGATGGTCCCGCAGGTCGGTGTGCTCCAGCAGTTCGCCAAGAGCGGCTGGCTCAAGCCGCTGTCCGGTGCCGCCCAGAAGTCCGTGGACGCCAACTTCGCCCCCGTGTGGAAGAACTACGGCAGTGTCGACGGCAGCCTCTACGGCCTCTACTTCAAGGCCGCCCACAAGTCGACCGTCTGGTACAGCCCCGACGCCCTCGCCCAGGCGGGCGTCGAGCCGCCGAAGTCGTACGACGACATGCTGAAGGCCGGACAGACGGTCTCCGACTCGGGCCTCGCCGCCTTCTCGGTCGCCGGGCAGGACGGCTGGACGCTCACCGACTGGTTCGAGAACGTCTATCTCTCCCAGGCCGGACCCGAGAAGTACGACGCCCTCGCCACGCACAAGCTGAAGTGGACCGACGCGTCGGTGGTCGAGGCGCTCACCACTCTCGGCAAGCTGTTCAAGGACAAGCAGCTGATCGCGGGCGGTCAGAAGGGCGCCCTCAACACCGACTTCCCGGGCTCGGTGGAGAAGGTGTTCGGGCCGAAGCCCGAGGCGGGCATGGTCTACGAGGGCGACTTCGTCGCGGGCGTCGCCAAGGACCAGTTCGGCAAGAAGATCGGCGAGGACGCGAACTTCTTCCCGTTCCCGGCGGTCGGCGGCGGCAAGGAGCCGGTGGTCAGCGGTGGTGACGCGGCCGTCGTCCTGAAGGACGGCAAGAACCAGAAGGCCGGCATGGCACTTCTTGAGTACCTGGCGACTCCGGAGGCCGCCGCGGTGTGGGCCGAGGCCGGTGGCTTCCTGTCCCCGAACAAGAACGTCGACCCCGCCTCCTACGGCGACGACGTCACCCGCGCGACCGCCAAGTCCCTCGTCTCCGCGGGCGATTCGGTCCGCTTCGACATGTCCGACCAGGCCCCGGCGGCGTTCGGCGGCACCAAGGGCGCGGGCGAGTGGAAGCTCCTGCAGGACTTCCTGCGCGACCCGTCGGACCCGAAGGGGACCGCGGCGAAGCTGGAGGCCGCGGCGGCCAAGGCGTACCAGGGCCAGGGCTGACCTGACATGACCGCCACTCTCGTGAATGAGGCGAGCCGGGGGGCCGCCGTGAGCCCGGGCAGGGAACGTGCCCGGCGCTCGCGGCGGCGCGCCCGGATCATCGCCCTGCTCTTCGTCTTCCCCGCGCTGCTCCTGCTGGGCGCGCTGGTCGTCTATCCCGTGCTGTTCTCCGTCGGGCGCAGCTTCTTCGACGCCTCCGGCACCCGTTTCGTGGGCGGCGAGAACTACGCCGAGATGTTCCGCGACCCGGCCACCCTCAAGGCCATCCGCAACACCACGATCTGGGTCGTCGTGGCCCCGGCCCTGCTCACCGGCCTCGGCCTGATCCTGGCCGTGCTGGTGGAGAAGGTCCGTTGGGCGACCGCCTTCAAGCTGCTGCTCTTCATGCCGATGGCGGTGTCCTTCCTGGCGGCCGGCATCATCTTCCGGCTCGCCTACGACGAGGACCCCGACAAGGGCGTGCTGAACGCCGCCGTCGTCTCCGTGCACGACGCCTTCCAGGGCACGTCGACCTATCCGACGGCCCGGGCACGTGACGGGCAGGGGCTGACGAAGGCGGCGGACGGCTCGTACCGGGCGACCGCGAGCGCGTCGCCGGGCGAGGCGCTGACGCTGGGCCTGGTCGGTGTGCTGCCGGACGACCTGCCCGGCGGCGCCGAGCCGGCCTACGAGGCGGCGGGGCGCAAGGCGGGCGCCGACGAGCTGCGCGGCGTCGTGTACCTCGACTTCACTCCCGGTGGGGGAGGGGAGCAGGGCAAGGTCGACCGGCGGGAGAGCGGGCTGCCGGAGATGACGGTCGAGGCGGTGCGGGCCGGGAAGACGGTCGCCACGGCGACCACCGCGGCCGACGGCTCCTTCCGCTTCGAGGGGCTGGACGAGGGCTCCTACACGGTGAAGCTGCCGGCGTCGAACTTCGCCGCCCCCTACGAGGGCATCTCCTGGCTCGGGCCCACGCTCGTGACCCCGGCGATCATCGGGGCGTACCTGTGGATCTGGGCGGGCTTCGCGATGGTCCTGATCGGCGCGGGCCTCTCGGCTCTGCCGCGGGACGCGCTGGAGGCGGCGCGGATGGACGGTGCGAACGAGTGGCAGATCTTCCGGCGGATCACGGTGCCACTGCTGGCGCCGGTGCTGACGGTCGTGTTCGTCACCCTCGTCATCAACGTGATGAAGGTCTTCGACCTCGTCTACATCATCGCGCCCGGGCCGGTGCAGGAGGACGCGACCGTGCTCGCGACGCAGATGTGGCTGGTGTCGTTCGGCGGCGGCAACAACCAGGGGCTGGGCAGCGCGCTGGGCGTCCTGCTTCTGCTGCTGGTCATCCCCGCCATGGTCCTCAACGTCCGTCGTTTCCGAGGGAGTCAGCGATGAACGGGACGATGAACGCGGTCCGGCGCGGACTGGGCAACAGCCTGGTCCAGGCGTTTCTGGTGGTGGTCGGGCTGGTGTGGATGACACCGCTGGCCGGGCTGTTCCTCTCCTCGCTGCGGTCCGCCGAGGACACCGCGAAGGGCGGCTGGTGGACAGTGCTCGCCAGTCCCGGCCAGCTGTCCTTCGACAACTACTCGCAACTGCTGGGCAACTCCGGGATCACCCAGGCCTTCTGGAACACCGTGCTGATCTCGGTGCCGGCGACCGTGCTGGTGGTGGTCATCGCGGCACTCGCCGGGTACGCCTTCGCGTGGCTGGACTTCCCCGGCCGCGAGACGATCTTCCTGGTCGTGGTGGCGCTGCTGGTGGTACCCGTGCAGATCGGCCTGCTCCCGGTCGCCAAACTCTTCGGTCAGCTCGGGCTGTTCGGCACGATCCCCGGCGTCGTCCTCTTCCACGTGGCGTACGGTCTGCCGTTCGCGGTGTTCCTGCTGCGCAACTACTTCGCCGAGATGCCGAAGGAGATGCTGGAGGCGGCGCGGATGGACGGCGGCACCGAGTGGCGGATCTTCACCCGGCTGGTGCTTCCGGTGGGGCGGCCGGCGATCGCCTCACTCGCCATCTTCCAGTTCCTGTGGGTGTGGAACGACATGCTGGTGGCGCTGCTGTTCGCCGACAGCACGTCACAGCCGCTGACCGTTGAACTCCAGTCACAGATACGGCAGTTCGGCAGCAACATCGATGTGCTGGCACCCGGTGCGTTCCTGTCGCTGGTGGTGCCGGTCGTGGTGTTCTTCGCCTTCCAGCGGCACTTCGTGCAGGGCGTGATGGCCGGCTCGGTGAAGTAGCGCGGGCAGGCAAGCAGCGCATCGGCAGGCAGCGCATGTGCTTCGGGCCCCCGCTTCACTGCGAAGCGGGGGCCCGAAGGACGTTCACGCGGATGCCGGTGGATACAGCGAACGCGGCAGCTGTGACGCCGCCGCCGAGTCCAGCAACCACAGGGTCCTGGAACGGCCGTACGCACCGGCCGCGGGCGCCTGGATCTCGCCCGCGCCCGAGAGGGCGATCGCCGCGGCCTGCGCCTTGTCCTCGCCCGCCGCCAGCAGCCACACCTCACGCGCCGCCCGGATCGCGGGGAGCGTGAGGGTGACGCGGGTCGGGGGCGGCTTCGGGGCGCCGTGGACGCCGACGACCGTGCGCTCCGTCTCACGTACCGCGGGGAGTTCCGGGAACAGGGAGGCGACATGGGTGTCGGGGCCCACGCCCAGCATCAGGACGTCGAAGGTGGGGACCGCGCCGTGGTTCTCGGGGCCCGCCGCCCTCGCCAGTTCCTCCGCGTACGCGGCGGCCGCGGCCTCCACGTCCGTGCCGAACGGGCCGTCCGACGCCGGCATGGCGTGCACCCGCTTCGGATCCAGCGGCACCGCGTCCAGCAGGGCCGCGCGGGCCTGCGTGACATTGCGGTCGGGGTCGCCCTCGGGGAGGAAACGCTCGTCGCCCCACCACAGGTCCAGCCGGCCCCAGTCGATCGCGTCCCGCGCGGGGGCCGCCGACAGTGCGGCCAGCAGGCCGTTGCCGTTGCGACCGCCCGTGAGGACCACGGACGCCGAGCCACGGGAGGCCTGTGCGTCCACGATCTTCGTGATCAACCGGGCCGCCGCGGCCTGCGCCATCAGCTCCTTGTCATGGTGCACGACGAGCTGGGGAGTACTCACTTCGCCGCCGCCTTCTTCAACGGTTCCTGCGTCGCCGCTTCCTGCGCATCGGCTTCGCCGGAAGACTCGGACGCCGCTCCTTTGGCTCCTTTGGCCGGAGAGTCCGCAGACTCCGCAGGTGCCTCTTCGGACTCGTTGGCCGGCGACTCCTCCGCCTTCGCCACGGCGGCCTCCGCCAGCGCGGCGGCCTGCACCGCCTTGGCCACGGCGGCCTCCGCTGCCTCCGCGGCGTACGCGCCGCCCCGCACCGCGGCGGCCGACACCGAGTTCAGCCGCTCCACGCCGAACCGCAGCGCCGACGCGTAGGTGTCGTCCGGGTCCAGCCGCCGCAGTTCCTCCGCGATCAGCTCGGCCGTCTCCCGCCGCTTCAGTGCCACCGCACGGTCCGGCTGGCCCTGGATGGAGAGGGTCGCCAGGGAGCCGTCCGCCCGGTCGAGCACGATCGGGCCGCAGTCGGTGTCCATCCGGACCGCCGTCAGACCGGGGCCCGACGACAGCGACCGCTTCACGGGGACGTCCAGCCGGTCCGCGAGCCACATCGCCAGCAGCTCACAGCTCGGGTTGAACTCCTCGCCCTCCACCTCGACGGCCTGCACGTCGCAGACCACCTGGTCCAGAGCCGCCGCCAGCATCGAGCGCCACGGCGTGATCCGGGTCCAGGACAGGTCGGTGTCGCCCGGCGTGTAGGTGTCGGCGCGGGCCGTCAGCTCCCGCACCGGCTGCTCCGAGGCGTATGTGTCGGTCACCCGGCGCTGGGCCAGCGCGCCCAGCGGGTCGTTCGCCGGGTCGAGCGGCGCGTTCACCGGCCACCAGACCACCACGGGGGCGTCCGGCAGCAGCAGCGGGAGGACGACGGACTGGGCGTGGTCGGACACCTCGCCGTACAGGCGCAGAACGACCGTCTCACCGCTGCCCGCGTCCGCGCCCACCCGCACCTCGGCGTCCAGCCTCGACGTCGTACGGTCGCGGGGCGAGCGCGAGACGCGCTTGATGACCAGCAGGGTGCGCGAGGGGTGCTCGTGCGAGGCGTCGTTCGCGGCCCGGAGCGCGTCGTACGCGTTCTCCTCGTCCGTCACGATGACCAGCGTGAGCACCATGCCGACGGCCGGCGTGCCGATGGCCCGGCGGCCCTGCACCAGCGCTTTGTTGATCTTGCTGGCGGTGGTGTCCGTGAGGTCTATCTTCATGGCCGGCGCCAGCTCCGTCCGTCTCGCTCCAGCATTTCGTCCGCCTCGACGGGACCCCAGGTACCGGACGGGTACTGGGCGGGCCTGCCGTGCGTGTCCCAGTACTCCTCGATCGGGTCGAGGATCTTCCAGGACAGCTCGACCTCCTCGGTGCGCGGGAAGAGGTTGGAGTCGCCGAGCAGGACGTCGAGGATCAGGCGCTCGTACGCTTCGGGCGAGGACTCCGTGAAGGACTCGCCGTACGCGAAGTCCATCGACACGTCCCTGATCTCCATCGAGGTGCCGGGCACCTTCGAACCGAAGCGGACCGTGACGCCCTCGTCGGGCTGGACGCGGATCACGATCGCGTTCTGGCCCAGCTCCTCGGTGGCCGTCGTGTCGAACGGGGAGTGCGGCGCCCGCTGGAACACGACCGCGATCTCGGTGACGCGGCGGCCGAGCCGCTTGCCGGTGCGCAGGTAGAAAGGGACGCCCGCCCAGCGGCGGTTGTCGATTCCCAGCTTGATCGCGGCGTACGTGTCGGTCTTCGACTTGGCGTCGGTGCCCTCCTCCTGGAGATACCCGACCGCCTTCTCGCCGCCCTGCCAGCCGGCCGCGTACTGCGCGAACACCGTGTCGCGGCCCAGGTCCTTGGGGAGTCTGACCGCCCCGAGCACCTTGGTCTTCTCCGCCGCCAGCGCGTCCGCGTCGAAGGAGGCGGGCTCCTCCATGGCGGTCAGGGCCATCAGCTGCAGGAGGTGGTTCTGGATGACGTCACGGGCGGCGCCGATGCCGTCGTAGTAGCCGGCCCGGCCGCCGATGCCGATGTCCTCGGCCATGGTGATCTGCACATGGTCCACGAAGGACCGGTTCCAGATCGGCTCGAACATCGTGTTGGCGAACCGCAGCGCCAGGATGTTCTGGACGGTCTCCTTGCCCAGGTAGTGGTCGATACGGAAGACCTGGTCCGGGGCGAAGACCTCGTGCACGACCTTGTTGAGCTCCTCGGCCGACTTCAGGTCGTGGCCGAAGGGCTTCTCGATGACCGCGCGGCGCCAGGAGCCGGACGACTGGTCGGCGAGGCCGTGCTTCTTCAGCTGCTGGATGACCACCGGGAAGGAGCGCGGCGGCACCGACAGGTAGAAGGCGAAGTTGCCGCCCGTGCCCTGGGCCTTGTCCAGCTCCTCGATGGTGGCGCGCAGCCGCTCGAAGGCATCGTCGTCGTCGAAGGTGCCCTGCACGAAGCGCATGCCCTGGATGAGCTGCTGCCAGACCTCCTCGCGGAAGGGGGTGCGGGCGTGCTCCTTGACCGCGTCGTGGACCTCCTGTGCGAAGTCCTCGTGGGCCCACTCGCGGCGGGCGAAGCCGACCAGCGAGAAGCCCGGCGGCAGCAGACCCCGGTTGGCGAGGTCGTACACGGCGGGCATCAGCTTTTTACGTGACAAATCGCCCGTAACGCCGAAGATCACCAGGCCCGACGGCCCCGCGATACGCGGGAGCCGTCGGTCGGCGGCGTCACGAAGCGGGTTCGCTTCAGTGACGTTGAAGGGTGGCAAGGGATCAGCCCTCCGAGGGGGCGAGGCGCGCCAGCTCTGCCTCGGTCGACTTGAGCAGGTCGTTCCAGGACGCCTCGAACTTCTCGACGCCCTCGTCCTCCAGCAGCTGCACCACGTCGTCGTACGAGATGCCGAGCTTCTCGACGGCGTCCAGGTCGGCGCGGGCCTGGGCGTAGCTGCCGGCGATGGAGTTGCCGGTGATCTCGCCCTTCTCCTCCGTGGCGTGGAGGGTCGCCTCCGGCATGGTGTTGACCGTGTTCGGCGCCACCAGGTCGTCGACGTACAGGGTCGCCTTGTAGGCCGGGTCCTTCACGCCGGTGGAGGCCCACAGCGGGCGCTGCTTGTTGGCGCCCGCGTTCTCCAGCACGCTCCAGCGGTCCGAAGCGAAGACCTCCTCGTACGCCTCGTAGGCGAGGCGCGCGTTGGCCACGCCCGCCTTGCCGCGCGCGGCCTTGGCCTCGTCGGTGCCGAGCGCGTCGATGCGCTTGTCGATCTCGGTGTCCACACGGGACACGAAGAAGGAGGCGACCGAGCGGATGAGCGACAGGTCGAGCCCGCGCTCCTTGGCCTTCTCCAGACCGGCCAGGTAGGCGTCCATGACCTCGCGGTAGCGCTCCAGCGAGAAGATCAGCGTGACGTTGACGCTGATGCCGAGGCCGATGACCTCGGTGATCGCCGGAAGGCCGGCCTTGGTAGCCGGGATCTTGATCAGGGTGTTGGGACGGTCGACCAGCCAGGCCAGCTGCTTGGCCTCGGCGACGGTCGCGCGGGTGTTGTGCGCGAGCCGCGGGTCGACCTCGATGGAGACCCGGCCGTCCTGACCGCCGGTGGCGTCGAAGACCGGGCGCAGGATGTCGGCGGCGTCCCGGACGTCCGCCGCGGTGATCATGCGGATCGCCTCTTCGACCGTCACCTTGCGGGCGGCCAGGTCGGCGACCTGCTGCTCGTACCCGTCACCGCCGCTGATCGCCTTCTGGAAGATCGTCGGGTTGGTGGTGACACCGACGACGTGCTGCTGGTCGATCAGCTCGGCGAGGTTGCCGGACGTGATGCGCTGGCGCGACAGGTCGTCCAGCCAGATCGCGACGCCTTCCTCGGAGAGGCGCTTCAGTGCGTCTGTCATGGAAAATCAAACTCCTACGTCTCGTATATGAGCGTCAGCGCTGGGTCGCGGCGAGGCCCGTAGTTGAATCAAGCACAGTCCGCGCGACGGCAGCCACGTTCTCGGCAGTGAAGCCGTACTCCCGGAAAAGGACCTTGCCGTCCGCCGAAGCACCGAAGTGCTCCAGGGAAACGATGCGGCCCGCATCCCCGACGTACTTGTGCCAGGTCAGACCGATACCGGCCTCCACGGCGACCCGCGCCTTGACGGCCGGCGGCAGAACGCTGTCCCGGTACCCCTGGTCCTGCTCCTCGAACCACTCCACGGACGGCATCGACACGACCCGCGTCGGCACACCGTCGGCCTGGAGCCGCTCGCGCGCCTCGACGGCGACGTGCACCTCGGAACCGGTCGCGATGAGGACGACCTGCGGCTCGCCACCGTCGGCCTCGAACAGCACATAGCCACCGCGCGCGGCGTTGTCGTCGGCCTCGTACGTCGGCACACCCTGACGGGTCAGCGCGAGCCCGTGCGGGGCACCCTTGCCGAATTCCTTGGTGTAGCGCTTGAGGATCTCGCGCCAGGCGATCGCGGTCTCGTTGGCGTCGGCCGGGCGGACGACGTTGAGACCGGGGATGGCGCGCAGGGACGCGAGGTGCTCGATCGGCTGGTGCGTGGGGCCGTCCTCACCCAGACCGATGGAGTCGTGCGTCCACACGTACGTCACCGGCAGGTGCATCAGCGCCGACAGACGTACGGCGTTGCGCATGTAGTCGGAGAACACCAGGAAGGTGCCGCCGTAGATACGGGTGTTGCCGTGCAGCGCGATGCCGTTCATCTCCGCGGCCATGGAGTGCTCGCGGATGCCGAAGTGGATCGTGCGGCCGTACGGGTCGGCCTCCGGGAGCGGGTTGTCCGCCGGGAGGAACGACGACGTCTTGTCGATCGTCGTGTTGTTGGAGCCGGCCAGGTCGGCCGAGCCGCCCCACAGCTCCGGGATGACCGCACCCAGAGCCTGCAGCACCTTGCCGGACGCGGCACGCGTCGCGACGCCCTTGCCGGGCTCGAAGACCGGGAGCTTCTCCTCCCAGCCGGTGGGCAGCTCGCCCTTGCTGATCCGGTCGAACTCGGCGGCGCGCTCGGGGTTGTTGTCCCGCCAGAGCTGGAAGGACTTCTCCCACTCCGCCTTCGCCAGGGCACCGCGCTCCAGGGCCTTGCGGCTGTGGGTGATGACCTCGTCGGCGACCTCGAAGGACTGCTCCGGGTCGAAGCCGAGGACGCGCTTGGTGGCCGCGACCTCGTCGTCACCGAGCGCCGAGCCGTGGGCGGCCTCGGTGTTCTGCGCGTTCGGGGCGGGCCAGGCGATGATCGAGCGCATCGCGATGAAGGACGGCTTGTCCGTCACCTTCTTCGCTTCCTCGATCGCGTTGTAGATGGCGTGCGGGTCGAGGTCGCCGTCCGGCTTCGGGGCGATCCGCTGCACATGCCAGCCGTACGCCTCGTACCGCTTGACGGTGTCCTCGGAGACGGCCGTCTCGGTGTCGCCCTCGATCGAGATGTGGTTGTCGTCCCACAGCAGGATCAGGTTGCCGAGCTTCTGGTGACCGGCCATCGAGGACGCCTCGGCGGAGATGCCCTCCTGGAGGCAGCCGTCACCGGCGATGACGTAGACGAAGTGGTCGAAGGGGGAGGTGCCCTCGGCGGCCTCCGGGTCGAACAGACCGCGCTCGTAGCGGGCGGCCATCGCCATGCCGACGGCGTTGGCGACACCCTGGCCCAGCGGGCCGGTGGTGGTCTCCACGCCCACGGTGTGGCCGTACTCCGGGTGACCCGGGGTCTTCGACCCCCACGTCCTGAACGCCTTCAGGTCCTCCAGCTCCAGGCCGAAGCCGGCCAGGTAGAGCTGGGTGTAGAGGGTCAGGGACGAGTGGCCGGCGGACAGCACGAAGCGGTCTCGCCCGACCCACTCGGCGTCCGCGGGGTCGTGCCGCATCACCTTCTGGAAGAGGGTGTAGGCGGCAGGTGCCAGGCTCATCGCCGTACCCGGATGGCCGTTGCCGACCTTCTGTACGGCGTCGGCGGCCAGGACACGGGCGGTGTCGACGGCCCGCTGGTCCAACTCGGTCCAGTCGAGGTCTGTGGTGGTCGGCTTGGTGCTCACCCTGGGTCAGGGCTCCTCTCCACATGTCGGTTGCCGGTGTCACGGGCACACACGCCCACCGGCTGCCGGCGTACTCGGCGTCGGCCGGCCGTTGTCGAGCCTACCCCCGGAAGTACGTGCGTTTTTTCGCGTCATTCCAGACTGCCGGGAGTCGCCGGGATGTGCCTCCCGACCGGGTCGTTCCGCATTCGGCATGTGAATACGGAGCCGCTCATCCGGGTGCTCAATCGAGCTTCGGCGCGCCCGTCGGACGGCCCCCTCCAACACGACCCCACCCCCGCGAATGTCCGGGTCTGGGCAACGTCTACAGTGGCGTGGTACGCGCGAGCCTTTACCGGGACTTCACACGGGGAGGCTTGCTGGGATGTCTCTGTCAGGGGTGTGCGTGACGGCCGTTGAATCCCGTCCAGCGGGGATTATCGGGACGAGCCAGAGCCCGAGCCGGCGGCCGATCGGGGCCCGGGTCAAGGCGTTCGTGGCGCTTACCAAGCCGCGGATCATCGAGCTGCTGCTCATCACCACCGTTCCGGTGATGTTCCTGGCCGAGCAGGGCGTGCCGGACCTCGGTCTGGTGCTGCTCACCTGCATCGGCGGCTACCTGTCCGCGGGTGGCGCCAACGCGCTGAACATGTACATCGACCGTGACATCGACGCGCTCATGGACCGCACCTCGCAGCGTCCGCTGGTCACCGGCATGGTGTCGCCGCGCGAGTGCCTGGCCTTCGGCATCACCCTGGCGGTCGTCTCCACGCTGCTGTTCGGCCTCACCGTCAACTGGCTCTCGGCCTGGCTCTCCCTCGGCGCGCTCCTCTTCTACGTCGTCGTCTACACGATGATCCTCAAGCGCCGCACGGCGCAGAACATCGTGTGGGGCGGCATCGCGGGCTGCATGCCGGTACTGATCGGCTGGTCCGCGGTCACGAACTCCCTGTCCTGGGCCCCGCTCATCCTCTTCATGGTGATCTTCTTCTGGACGCCGCCGCACTACTGGCCGCTGTCCATGAAGGTGAAGGACGACTACGCGCGCGTGGGCGTGCCGATGCTCCCCGTCATCGCCTCCAACAAGGTCGTCGCCAAGCAGATCGTCATCTACAGCTGGGTGATGGTCGCGGTCTCGCTCCTGCTGACGCCGCTGGGCTACACGGGCTGGTTCTACACCGCGGTCGCGCTCGCCTCGGGCGGCTGGTGGCTGTGGGAGGCGCACGCGCTGCAGAACCGGGCGAAGGCGGAGGTGACGGGCGGAAAGCTGAAGGAGATGCGGCTGTTCCACTGGTCCATCACCTATGTCTCGCTGCTCTTCGTGGCCGTGGCCGTGGACCCGTTCCTGCGCTGACGTGGTTCTGATGTAGGTCACAGGGCCCTGCTCTCGCCACCTGATCTACTCGCGAGTAGCATCCTGGCCATGGCAGACAAGGTGGCCAAGCTGGCCAAGCAGATCAACACCTTCGCGAAGTCCCACGGCGGCGCCGAGGCGCAGGTCGCGTACATCGGACAGCGTGGCGCCCGCATCGTGCTCGTCGGCGAGGACGGCGGCTGGGGAGACCTGGTGGCACCGTCGTACGAGATCGCCGAGCAGGCCGTGGAGAAGGCCGGCGTCACGCGCCACGAGTCCTTCGACGGCGAGTTCGCGGCGAAGGTGACGACGGGCAAGTACGAGTGGAAGCGGATGGCGGGCATTCAGCTCGGCGGCTGAGCCACCCACTTTTTCCTGAGCGACCCTCCCACTTCCGCAACACCAAGTCACCGGTTCACCCGTTAGGACCTGTAGCAAGCACGGTCCGCCCACGGGGAGCCAGGATGATCGAAACGCCGTCCCTCGTGGACCAGTACTGTCACGGCGTACTGAGGACGGAGCTGGGCCTCGGCACCTTCGAGGCCCAGTTGGCCCGCACGGAGGGCCCGCCCGCCCCGGGGACCACACTCTTCGACACCCAGACGGGTTTCGCCGTACGACGTTGGTGCCCCCCGTTACTCGGCCTGGAACCGCACTGCTCACCCGCCCGCTATCTGGCCAGGCGTCGTGAACTGGGCGTACTGGAGTCGGGCCGGCGCCTGCTGCGCGGCAGCGGCATCACGACGTATCTGATCGACACCGGCGTGCCCGGCGACCTCACCGGCCCCGACGAGCTCGCCTCCGCGGCCTCCGCCGGGGCCCGCGAGATCGTGCGCCTGGAGCTGCTCGCCGAACAGGTCGCCGACACCTCCGGCACCGTCGAGTCCTTCCTCGCCAACCTCGCCGAATCGGTGCACGGCGCGGCGGCCGGCGCCGTGGCCTTCACCTCCGTCGCCGGAGCACGGCACGGACTCGCGCTCGCCCCCGAGCCCCCGGGGCCGGGAGAGGTACGGGGCGCGGCGGGCCGCTGGCTGGCGGGGCGCCGGGTGGGCGGGGAGCTGACCGACCCGGTGCTGCTACGGCATCTGCTGTGGATCGCGATCGCATCGGGGCTGCCGCTCCAACTGCACGCGGGGCTGGGAGAGCCGGGCCTGCGCATCGACCGTACGGACCCGGTCCTGCTCACCGACTTCGTCCGCGCCACCGCAGGCCTCGGCACCGACCTGGTGCTGCTGCACGGCTACCCCTACCACCGCCATGCCGCCCATCTGGCCGGCGTCTTCCCGCACGTCTACACCGACTCGGGCGCCGCTCTCATCCGCACGGGCGCCCGCGCGGCCACGATCCTCGCCGAGATCCTGGAACTGGCCCCCTTCGGCAAGATCCTCTTCTCCAGCGGGGCCCAGGGCCTGCCCGAACTCCACGTGGTGGGCGCGGGCCTCTTCCGCGAGGCCCTCGCCAGGGTGCTCGGCGGCTGGGTGGCCGAGGGGGCATGGTCGCTCGTGGACGCACAGCGAGTGGCGGAGATGGTGGCGGCGGGGAACGCGAGGCGGGTGTACGGGCTGGAGTGAGCCGGCGGCCGACGTCCGCTCGGTCTCACCCCGGTGTCAGTCACCTCGCCCGCACTGGATCGAGGGCAGGGGCGGCGGCGTACCCACCTCGACCGCGGGCTTGTCGCCGTTCTCGTCGCAGATGACCCGGGCCAGCTCTGTGCCGCTGTCGGAACGGCAGAACTGGGCGGGATGCTTGACGTACCCCTTCGGCCTGGGAATCCGCGGGCCGATCACGAGGCAGTTGAAGAAGTCCTCCTGCTTGATCCGCGGCCCCAGATCCAGTGCGTGCCCCACGGCGAGGCTGTTGGCCAGCACGACCCAGGCGCCGAGTTCGTCGACACAGTGCTCCGCGGCGATCCGTTCCCATTTCTTCAGCTCCCAGCTGATCGGTGCGGCGAACAGCGGGACGAAGATGTGGGAGACGCCGAAGGCCTGGCACTTGCCGATCCAGGCGGCGTTCTGTTTGACGTCCTCGCAGATGAGGACGGCGATGCGCCCCATGGTGGTTTCCAGGACGGTGACCTGTTGACCCCTGGTGATGTCCTCGGCCACGGGTTCGCGCACGGGGCGGCCCGGCAACCCCCACTCGGCCGCCTGACCGACGCCGAAGGTGAAGCCGGCCCGCTTGTCCTGCTTCAGCAGGTGCTTCCCGGTGATCCGGTCCACCAGAACGGCCCGGTTGGGCGGCGGATCCATGCAGCCGAGCGGACCTGTGCCGAGGAGGATCCATTCCAGGCTGCTGGCCGGTGGCGGGTCGGCGTCCAGCAGACCCTCCCAGTGCTCCAGCAGGTCGTTGGAGAGCGTGCACTCGGGCAGGACTCCGATCACGGCGCCCGAATTCTCCAGGTCATGGATCACTGTTTCGATCCGTGGGCCCAGGACTCCCTCCTTCGGAGTGATCCGGTAAAGACCGGCGCCATTGGCCTCGGAGTAATCGAACTTCAGATCGTGGTGGGTTTCCGCGATCGGCGCCGACCCGATGGAAATCGGTTTCTCGGGGTGGAATCCCGGATCTATATCGGGCTCGATCCCCGTGTGGCGTATTCCTGCACACTGGGACGGAGTCACCCGGTGCACTCCGAAGAAATCGGGTTTGTCGGCCGGTTCGGCGAGTAGTCTGCCCGGGCGGGTGAAGCGAGGCAGTAAAAGCCCGGTGTGCTTTGTGTTGCTGTTGAGGCTGTGTGTTTCGTTGTAGCGCCTGCTGAGCCACTCCAGCTTCGTGTCGGGTATGTACCCCGGGTGCACTCCGGCGTGGCGGAATGCCTGGTCGAGGCCGATCAGTACGGTGAACCTCCCCATGTCGCCGTACTCGTGGATGATCCCGCGGACCAGGCTGAGTGTGGCCCGGCCGTGCTGGGTGACGTCATCGCACACCGAGTCGGCGAGGTTCTGCAGGTCCGGGTCGTTGTACCAGGTGAGCGCCTGGCGCCCGCTGAAGTGTTCGTCCGGCAGCTCGTCATAGAGGGCGACGAAGAGATCGGCCGGGTCGGCCGGTAATTCGATCTCGCTGATCGAATGGGCAGGATCTTGCGGCTCTATTGTGTTCATCTTTCCCCCCGAAGCGTGAGCACGTAGCCGGATATTAGTGGAGCCCTACATGCGGTTGTACCGGATTCCTCGAAAAACAGGTCACAAATGCGCTGCGGTGTGCCTTGCTCGATCATTCGCCGGGTTCCTGTAAAGGCTCGGAAAGGATCATGAATCATCACTTGACACTCACTTGACGCCCCTTCATGGTGGGGGAGCAACCCAAAACCGGGGGCGAGGAAGGAGAGCGACATGAGTGAGTCGAAGGAGCCCGAGCGTGATCGGTTAACCGAAGTGAGGGCCATCCTGGAGGAGATGAGGTCGCTGGACGAGATACCGTCGGGGAAGTTCAGTTCCCTGGCCATGATCGTCACCGACGCATCGTTGACCGCCGACGAACCGGCGCTCCGGGCCGCCCATGACGGGCTGCGCAGGCTGTACGGCAGCCATCTGCGTGCCGACCGGGACAAGGGGACACGTGCACAGCAGCACGGCCGCCTGCTCGGACTGATCGACATGACCTACTGGGCGCTGCGCCGACTCCCCTCGGGCCTGCAGCTGGCCCTCGACCCGCAGGGGCACGCGGCCCGCTTCCTGACCGCGGTCGCCCGCGAGCCCGGTCTCAGCAACGAGCAGCTCGCGAAGCTGCTGGACGTGGACATCACCGAGGTCAGCCGCATCGGACGGAAGATGCTCGGCGCCGGTGTGGCGTGGAAGAGCCGGCAATGGCGGCACAACTCCTGGGGAATCACCCCGCGCGGTGCGCAGTACCTGGAGCAGGCCGGGCTGCTCGCCCCGGAGCCCACACGCCTCGACTACTGCGTGGGCGTCAAGGTGCGGCCCTCCGCATTGACCGGCGTGGTGACCGACCCGCAGGGCGAGGTCCTGGCCACGGCGAGCAGCGATGAGCGCCTCGGTGGACAGGAGGAGCTGACCGCCGCCTTCACCGAACTCGTGCACCGTCTGCTGGACGAGGTACCGGCGGCCGCCGACGCCGCGCAGGCCGGCCGGACCGCCCTGGGTGTGGAGATCGGCGGCCATGTGGCGAGCGGACGCGGTGATGTCGTCAACGCGTCCAACTACGCGTCGGACACCGACTTGGCGGGCTTCTCATGGGCGGCAGCGCTGCAGGAGGCGACCGGTCTGCCGACCGTCCTGGAGAACGACGCCAACGCCCTGGCCCAACTGGCCCGGACACGGGGCGACGCCGGGGACAGCGACGACTTCGCCGTGGTCCTGCTCGACAAGGGCATCGGCGCCGGACTGATGGTCGACGGCCGGATTCTGCACGGGGCGTCGGGGGCCGCGGGCGAGATCGGACATGTCGTCGTCGAGAGTTATTGCGGCCATGAATGCAGCTGCGGGAACAGCGGCTGCCTGGAGAGCGTCGCGGGCACCGACGCCATCGCCCGCCGGGTCGACGAGCTGACCGGGCACGACGTACCGGATCTGAGTGCCGCGCTCGCCCTGCTCGGCAAGGAGAGCAAGGCCGTCAACGACTCCCTGGAGGAAGCCGGCCGCGCACTGGGCCTCGGCCTTGCCGACCTGCTCAACCTCACCAATCCGGAACGCGTCGTGGTGTACGGCCCCGAGGCGCTGGTGACGGAGGGGCGGGAGGAGTTTCCCGCCGCGCAGGTCTTCATGAACGCGGTCCGAAACACCTGCACCGAGCACGCGTTCTCCACGGCGGGCGAAGCACGGCTGGTGACCCGCCCCTACGAGGACGAGCTGGGAGCCCGCGCCGCAGCCGCGGTCGCACGGGACAGGCTCGGCCGGGACTAGGAGCGCACGATGGCGGAAGGGGGAACGGCGCAGCCGGATCGGCCGCCCGCGCGGCAGCCGCAGCGGATGGACGTGGGCACCCAGTTCGCGACGGCATGGGACGTCGTCGTCCTGGTCGGCGTACTGCTGTTCCTCACCGCCGCGCTCATCACGGTCCTGCTCCAGGCATGGCCGCCGCCCACCGCACCGGACGGCGGCACCGTGACGGAGACCAGCACCCGGATCCTGTTCTGGACGATCGGCCTGTCGCGCGACACCCTGCTCTTCCTGGTCGTCGTGTCGGCAGGTGGCCTGGGAGCCCTGATCCATGTGCTGCGCTCGGTGTACGAGTACGTCGGAAACCGGCGGCTGCGCCGCAGCTGGATGACGATGTACCTGCTGGAGCCGTTCGTCGGGGCGGCGTTGGCCCTCGTCGTCTACTGCGTGCTGCGCGGTGGGCTCACGACGAGCGTGGCGTCGTCCGAGGTGATCAATCCGTACGGGGTGGCGGCCGTGGCCGCCTTGGTGGGGATGTTCTCCCGGCAGACCGTGGACAAGCTGCGCGCCGTGTTCAACACACTCCTGACGGCACCGCAGGACAGCCCGGGAGAAGGACTGACCCCGAGCACGTCCGACAACGGCAGGTCACCGCAGGGCTCGCCGGACCGGGCGGGCCGGGCCGACGGCTCGTCAGACCCCGGCCCCCACCGCTGACCCCGACTGCGCGGGACCGGGGACCTCCACGCCCTCCGCGGGCCGCTCACGCAGCGCCAATAGCACCCGCAGCACCGCGATCCACATCACGGCCGAACCGAACATGTGCAGGCCGACCAGGAGCTCCGGGAGGTCCGTGAAGTACTGGACGTAGCCGATGACGCCCTGCGCGAGGAGGATCAGGAAGAGGTCGCGGGTGCGGTTCAGGGGGCCCTTGGGGGCGTCGACCGCCTTGAGCACGAACCACAGGGCGAACGTCAGCGTGACCACGATCCAGGCCAGCACGGCGTGCAGCTTGGTGACGTTCTCCCAGTCGAGCGGCATCCGCTCGACCTCGCTGGAGTCGCCCGCGTGCGGACCCGCGCCGGTGACGACCGTACCGACCGCGATCAGCAGCACCGACGCCGCGACCAGGAACCACACCAGCTGCTGCACCGCCTTGCCGACCAGTGGACGCGGCGCGCTGTCGCCCTCCCGGGTGCGCTGCCACATCACCGTCGCGACGGCGATCAGGGCGGAGGAGAGCAGGAAGTGCGCCGCGACCGTGTACGGGTTGAGGCCGACCAGCACGACGATGCCGCCGAGCACCGCGTTGCTCATCACGATCCAGAACTGCGCCCAGCCGAGCCGGGTCAGGCTGCGCCGGTACGGCTTCTCGGAGCGCGCGGCGATGATCGCCCAGCCGACGGCCGCGCACAGCACGTACGTCAGCATCCGGTTGCCGAACTCGATCACACCGTGGACGCCCATCTCGCTGGTGGCGGTGAGCGAGTCGTCGGTGCACTTGGGCCAGGTCGGGCAGCCGAGCCCGGACCCGGTGAGGCGTACCGCGCCGCCGGTGACCACGATGATCACCGACATCACGAGCGCGGCGAGAGCCGCCCGCCGGACCGTTCTCGGGGTCGGGGTCCAGCGTGCGGCGATGAAGGCGAGGGGGTTGCGCACGGCCGCCATGGCGTCGGCGCGGGTCACGTTTGGCACGCGCCCTATCGTAGGCGGCCGCTTGTGCACGCTTTCACGAGGGTCCCGGGCGAGGGCTTACGGACCTACTCCCAGCGGAAGAACTTCCCCGCCGCGGCGAGCCCCACGACCGCCCACACGGCCAGGATCCCCAGGTCACCCCAGGGCATCCCGGCCCCGTGCTGCAGTACGTCCCGCAGCCCGTCGGAGAGTGCCGAGATGGGAAGCAGACCGAGCACGTCCTGGGCGCCCGGCGGGAACTTGTCCAACGGCACGATGACGCCGCCGCCGACGAGCAGGAGCAGGAAGACGAGGTTGGCGGCAGCCAGTGTCGCCTCCGCCTTGAGCGTGCCGGCCATCAGCAGGCCGAGCCCGGAGAAGGCGGCCGTCCCGAGGACGAGCAGAAGGACGACGGCGGCCGGATTTCCGTGCGGCGACCAGCCCAGCGCGAACGCGATCACCGTCAGCAGCACGATCTGCAGCACCTCGGTGACCAGCACCGACACCGTCTTCGCCGTCATCAGGGCCCAGCGGGGGAGCGGCGAGGAGGCCAGCCGCTTGAGCACGCCGTACCGGCGCTCGAAGCCCGTGGCGATGGCCTGGCCCGTGAACGCCGTCGACATCACCGCGAGCGCGAGGATGCCGGGGGCGAGGAAGTCGACGGCCTCGCCGGCGCCCGTGTCGACGATGTCCACCGAGCTGAAGAGGACCAGCAGCAGGGTGGGGATCACGACGGTCAGGAGCAGCTGCTCGCCGTTGCGCAGCAGCATCTTGGTCTCAAGTGCCGCCTGGGCCGCGATCATGCGGGGGAGGGGGGCGGCCCCCGGCTGGGGGGTGTACGTACCCGAGCCCGTACCGACGGTGGTCACGAACGCAGCTCCTTGCCGGTCAGTTCCAGGGCTGTGTCTTCCCGGGGGCGCTGCACCTGATTGCGGCTGCGCCGCGGGCCGGACCCCCGGCCGATCTCGATGTGGGCCGGAATCATGAACGTAGCTCCTTGCCGGTCAGTTCCAGGAAAACGTCCTCCAGGGTGTGCCGCTCGACCGAGATCTTCTCCGGCATCACCCCGTGCTGCGCACACCACGACGTCACCGTCGCGAGCAGCTGGGGGTCGACCTTGCCGACGACCCGGTACGAGCCCGGCGTCAGCTCCGCGGCCGTGCAGTCGGCGGGCAGGGCCTTCAGCAGGGACCCCACGTCCAGGCCGGGGCGGCCGATGAAGCGCAGGGTGTTCTCGGCGCCGCCGCGGCACAGCTCCTCGGGGGAGCCCTGGGCGATGACCCGGCCGGCGTCGATGATCGCGACGTCGTCGGCGAGCTGCTCGGCCTCGTCCATGTAGTGGGTGGTGAGGATCACGGAGACACCGTCGGCGCGCAGCTCCCGGATCAGGTCCCAGGTGGACCGGCGGGCCTGCGGGTCGAGCCCGGCGGTCGGCTCGTCCAGGAACACCAGCTCGGGGCGGCCGACCACGGCCATGGCGAGCGCGAGCCGCTGCTGCTGGCCGCCGGAGAGACGGCGGTAGGTGGTCCGGCCGCAGCTGTCGAGGCCGAGCCGCTCGATGAGGGCGTCGACGTCCAGGGGATGCGCGTGCAGTTTCGCCACGTGCCGCAGCATCTCGTCCGCCCGCGCGCCGGAGTAGACGCCGCCGGACTGCAGCATCACGCCGATGCGCGGCCGCAGCTCACGGGACTGTCTCATCGGGTCGAGGCCCAGGACGCGCACCGTGCCGGAGTCCGGCCTGCGGTATCCCTCGCAGGTCTCGACAGTCGTCGTCTTGCCCGCGCCGTTGGGTCCGAGCACGGCGGTCACACCCGCCCGGGCCACCAGGTCTAGGCCGTTCACCGCGGTCTTCGTGCCGTACCGCTTCACCAGGGCCTGGACCTGGACCACGGGCTCAGTTCGCATGGCTCCAGAGTCTAGGTAGGCGGCCCGTCCCCCATACGGCCGGGTTCACATCTCCTCCGTACGGGGGCGGTGTATCCCCAGCCAGCGCTCCGCGTACGCCACGGCGTCGGCCACCGGGAAGAGCCGTGCGTCGGCCGCGCCCACCTTCCCGCGGACGACGGGACGGTCCCGTTCGAAGTCGTGCCCCAGCTCGTCGAACCGCTCCGAGGTGATCGACACCTCGGTGACCACCTCCCAGCCGGCCGGGCCCGGCCGGCCCCGCTTCACGCGCGGTGCCGGGATCCGGTATTCGGCCAGGTGGAAGCTGGTGCAGGAGTCCCAGCCCGCGCCCAGCAGGAGCACGCGCGCGTGGAGCTCCTCCAGACGGGCCAGCGGGCTGTGCTCGCCGAGGCTGCAGTCGGGGGCGTGCCCGGCGGTCACCTCCTGCGCGCGCGGGCCGACGGCGGCGAACGAGCACTGGGGATGCGCGCTGCGCAGGGCGCCCGGCCAGGTGCGTACGGTCTCCGGGATCACGCCCATCCCGCGGGTGGGTGTGATGCGAGGGTCGTAGGCGGGCATCGTGGCCCGGATCGTCTGCCACCACTCCTCGGGCACCGGCGGTCTGCCCCATTCCGCCGGGTCCGACAGATCGCCGGACTGCGTGGGCACGACCAGTGTGCCGTTCGGGCCGAGCGCGTCGAGGAGTCCCCGGACGGCCGCGACGGCGCCGCCGCACACCCAGCCGAGGGAGCTGAGCGAGGAGTGCACGAGCAGCGTTTCACCGTTTTGGACGCCTAGCTCGCGCACTTGTGCGGCGAGGGTGTCCCGAGTGACAAGAGGGCCGGTCGGAGGGGGTGTCGGCATGGTTCGGGAGTGTCCCGGACGGGGCGGGAGGACGCCAGCGAATTGACCCCTGGTTTGATCGATCAAAGATCATTCCCGCAGGTCAGATTAGGTATGCCTAAGTGACGCAGGGCACCGTCGAGGTGCCCGGACGCGGCTTGCCTGGCTTTGAGGAATTACGCAACAATGGCGTTGTGAAAAACGTCGGCGAGGCTCGGGAGACCCCCATGGGAACCCCTCAGGAGGAGCTCGCGGCTGGGTTGCGCTCGGACCGCTCCACGCGCAACCGGGTCGCGCGGTCCATCCTGGACCACGGCCCGTCGACCGTCGCCGAGCTGGCCGGCCGGCTGGGGCTCACCCAGGCCGCCGTACGCAGGCATCTGGACGCGCTGGTCGCGGACGACGTCGTGGAGGCCCGGGAGCAGCGGGTGTACGGCACGCGCACGCGTGGCCGTCCCGCCAAGGTGTTCGCGCTCACCGACTGCGGCCGCGACGCCTTCGACCAGTCGTACGACAAGCTCGCCGCGGACGCCCTGAAGTGGATCGCCGAGCGCGAGGGCGGGAGCGAGGCGGTCGCCGCCTTCGCCCGGGCCCGGATCGCCGCCCAGGCGGGCGCGTACCGCAAGGCGATCGAGGCCGTCAGCCCGGACGAGCGGACCGAAGCCCTGGCCAAGGCCCTGAGCGCAGACGGGTACGCTGCAACGGCGCGCAGCGCACCCCTCCCTCAACAAGGCGAGCAGCTCTGCCAGCACCACTGCCCGGTCGCCCATGTCGCGGAGCAGTTCCCCCAGCTGTGCGAGGCGGAGACGGAGATCTTCGCCGAGCTGCTCGGAACTCACGTCCAGCGACTGGCGACCATCGCGCACGGCGACGGCGTCTGCACGACGTTCATCCCGAAGATTTCCCACACGCAAGTTCACAGCGACAACGCATCTGCAAGCACGGCCGGGAGGAACCCCGCATGACTCTCCCCATCGAGGAGACTGCCCACCCTGAGCTTGAGGGCCTGGGCAAGTACGAATACGGCTGGGCCGACTCCGACGAAGCCGGCGCCTCTGCGAAGCGCGGTCTGAGCGAGGATGTCGTCAAGGACATCTCCGCGAAGAAGTCCGAGCCGGAGTGGATGACCAAGCTTCGTCTCAAGGGTCTGCGCCTGTTCGACAAGAAGCCCATGCCGAACTGGGGCTCGGACCTCTCCGGCATCGACTTCGACAACATCAAGTACTTCGTACGCTCCACGGAGAAGCAGGCGGAGTCCTGGGAGGACCTGCCCGAGGACATCAAGAACACGTACGACAAGCTCGGCATCCCGGAGGCGGAGAAGCAGCGCCTCGTCGCCGGTGTCGCCGCCCAGTACGAGTCCGAGGTCGTCTACCACCAGATCCGCGAGGACCTGGAGGAGCAGGGCGTCATCTTCCTGGACACCGACACCGCGCTGAAGGAGCACCCGGAGCTCTTCAAGGAGTACTTCGGCACGGTCATCCCGGTCGGCGACAACAAGTTCGCGTCGCTGAACACCGCGGTGTGGTCCGGCGGTTCCTTCATCTACGTGCCGAAGGGCGTGCACGTCGAGATCCCGCTGCAGGCCTACTTCCGCATCAACACGGAGAACATGGGCCAGTTCGAGCGGACCCTGATCATCGTCGACGAGGGCGCCTACGTGCACTACGTCGAGGGTTGTACGGCCCCGATCTACAAGTCGGACTCGCTGCACAGCGCCGTGGTCGAGATCATCGTCAAGAAGAACGCCCGCTGCCGCTACACGACCATCCAGAACTGGTCGAACAACGTCTACAACCTGGTCACCAAGCGCGCCGTCGCCTACGAGGGCGCCACCATGGAGTGGATCGACGGCAACATCGGCTCCAAGGTCACGATGAAGTACCCGGCCGTCTACCTGATGGGCGAGCACGCCAAGGGCGAGACCCTCTCCATCGCCTTCGCGGGCGAGGGGCAGCACCAGGACGCCGGCTCCAAGATGGTCCACATGGCGCCGAACACCTCCTCCAACATCGTCTCCAAGTCGGTGGCGCGCGGTGGCGGTCGTACGTCCTACCGCGGTCTCGTCGAGATCGGCGAGGGCGCCCACGGCTCCAAGTCGAACGTGCTGTGCGACGCGCTGCTCGTCGACACCATCTCCCGCTCCGACACGTACCCCTACGTGGACGTCCGCGAGGACGACGTGTCCATGGGCCACGAGGCGACCGTCTCCAAGGTCTCCGAGGACCAGCTCTTCTACCTGATGAGCCGCGGTCTGAGCGAGTTCGAGGCGATGGCGATGATCGTGCGCGGCTTCGTCGAGCCCATCGCGAAGGAGCTGCCCATGGAGTACGCCCTTGAGCTCAACCGGCTGATCGAGCTGCAGATGGAAGGCGCGGTCGGCTAAGCCCCGCCCCCGACAGCAGCCAGCAATTTCTGACGTAGGAAGAGAGCAGACCGACAGCCATGGCTGAGGCTCAGAACATCCCCGTGGGGTCCACCACCGCGGGCCAGATCGCGGTGGCCGCCGAGTCGACCGTCGCCACGCGCATGAGCGCGCCCCCGTCCTTCGACGTCGCGGACTTCCCGGTCCCGCACGGCCGCGAGGAGGAGTGGCGGTTCACCCCGCTGGAGCGCCTGCGCGGGCTGCACGACGGCACCGCCACCGTGACCGGTGACGGTGTGAAGGTCGACGTGCAGGCCCCCGAGGGCGTCACCGTCGAGACCGTCGGCCGTGACGACGCCCGGATCGGCAAGGCCGGCACTCCGGTGGACCGCATCGCCGCCCAGGCGTACTCGGCGTTCGAGAAGGCCGGCGTGGTCACCGTCCCCAAGGAGACGGTCCTCACCGAGCCGATCCGCATCGCCGTGCACGGCGAGGGCGGGGTCCGCTACGGCCACCAGGTCGTCGAGCTGGGAGCCTTCGCCGAGGCCGTCGTCGTCATCGACCACACCGGTGACGCCGTGCTCGCCGCCAACGTCGACTACATCCTGGGCGACGGCGCCAAGCTGACCGTCGTCTCCGTCCAGGACTGGGACGACAAGGCCGTGCACGTGGCCCAGCACAACGCCCTCATCGGGCGCGACGCGAGCTTCAAGTCGGTCGTGGTGACCTTCGGTGGCGACCTCGTTCGCCTCCACCCGCGCGTCACCTACGCCGGCCCCGGCGGCGAGGCCGAGCTGCTCGGTCTGTACTTCACGGACGCCGGCCAGCACCAGGAGCACCGCCTCCTGGTCGACCACAACGTCCCGCACTGCAAGTCCAACGTCGTCTACAAGGGCGCGCTGCAGGGCGAGGCCGCCCACGCGGTGTGGATCGGCGACGTGCTCATCGAGGCCAAGGCCGAGGGCACGGACACCTACGAGATGAACCGCAACCTGGTTCTGACCGACGGTGCCCGGGTCGACTCGGTGCCGAACCTGGAGATCGAGACCGGCGAGATCGTCGGTGCCGGCCACGCCTCGGCGACCGGCCGCTTCGACGACGAGCAGCTCTTCTACCTGATGGCCCGCGGTATCCCGGCCGACGAGGCCCGTCGCCTGGTGGTCCGCGGCTTCTTCGCCGAGCTGGTCCAGCAGATCGGCGTCGACGACATCGAAGAGCGCCTCCTCGTGAAGATCGACGAGGAGCTGGAGGCCACAGTCTGATGGCTTTCGTACGCGCCTGTGGGCTGAGCGAGCTGGAGGAGGACACCCCGAAGCGGGTGGAACTCGACGGCACGCCGGTCTCGGTCGTGCAGACCGAGGGGGAGGTGTTCGCGATCCACGACATCTGCTCGCACGCGAACGTCTCGCTCTCCGAGGGCGAGGTGGAGGACTGCCAGATCGAGTGCTGGCTGCACGGCTCCGCGTTCGACCTGCGCACCGGTAAGCCGTCCGGCCTCCCCGCCACGCGCCCCGTCCCCGTATACCCCGTAAAGATCGAAGGGGGCAACGTCCTTGTTGACGTACGCGCCTCCCTCACCCAGGAGTCCTGAGGCACCCATGGCAACGCTTGAAATCCGAGACCTGCACGTCACCGTCGAGGCCGACAACGCCACGAAGGAGATCCTCAAGGGCGTCGACCTCACCGTGAAGCAGGGCGAGACGCACGCCATCATGGGCCCCAACGGCTCCGGCAAGTCGACCCTCGCCTACTCGCTGGCGGGTCACCCGAAGTACACGATCACCTCCGGCACCGTCACCCTCGACGGCGAGGATGTCCTGGAGATGTCCGTCGACGAGCGCGCCCGCGCCGGCCTGTTCCTCGCGATGCAGTACCCGGTCGAGGTCCCCGGCGTCTCGGTCTCCAACTTCCTGCGCACCTCCGCCACCGCCATCCGCGGCGAGGCCCCCAAGCTGCGTACCTGGGTGAAGGAGGTCAAGGAGGCCATGGAGCGCCTCAACATGGACTCCTCCTTCGCCGAGCGCAATGTCAACGAGGGCTTCTCCGGCGGTGAGAAGAAGCGCCACGAGATCCTTCAGCTGGAGCTGCTCAAGCCGAAGGTCGCGATCCTCGACGAGACCGACTCCGGTCTGGACGTCGACGCCCTGCGCGTCGTCTCCGAGGGCGTCAACCGGGTCCGCGAGACCGGCGAGGTCGGCACCCTGCTGATCACCCACTACACGCGCATCCTGCGCTACATCAAGCCCGACTACGTCCACGTCTTCTCGGCCGGTCGCATCGTGGAGTCCGGCGGCGCCGAACTCGCCGACAAGCTGGAGAACGAGGGCTACGAGGCCTACACGAAGGGTGGCGCATCCGCGTGACACAGCTGCCGGGCCTCCTCGACACCGAGGCGCTCCGCAAGGACTTCCCGATCCTGGACCGCGTCGTCCACGACGGCAAGAAGCTCGTGTACCTGGACAACGCGGCGACCTCGCAGACGCCGCGCCAGGTCCTCGACGTGCTCTCCGAGTACTACGAGCAGCACAACGCCAACGTCCACCGTGGCGTGCACGTCCTCGCCGAGGAGGCCACGGCGCTGTACGAGGGCGCGCGCGACAAGGTCGCGGAGTTCATCAACGCGCCCTCGCGCGACGAGGTGATCTTCACCAAGAACGCCTCCGAGTCGCTGAACCTCGTGGCCAACATGCTCGGCTGGGCCGACGAGCCCTACCGGGTGGACCACGAGACCGAGATCGTCATCACGGAGATGGAGCACCACTCCAACATCGTGCCGTGGCAGCTGCTCGCGCAGCGCACGGGCGCGAAGCTGAAGTGGTTCGGCCTCACCGACGACGGCCGTCTCGACCTGTCCAACATCGACGAGGTCATCACGGAGAAGACGAAGATCGTCTCCTTCGTGCTGGTGTCGAACATCCTGGGCACCCTGAACCCGGTCGAGGCGATAGTGCGCCGCGCGCAGGAGGTCGGTGCGCTGGTCTGCATCGACGCCTCGCAGGCCGCGCCGCACATGCCGCTGGACGTGCAGTCGCTCCAGGCCGACTTCGTGGCCTTCACCGGCCACAAGATGTGCGGCCCGACCGGCATCGGCGTCCTGTGGGGCCGCCAGGAGCTGCTGGAGGACCTGCCGCCGTTCCTCGGCGGCGGCGAGATGATCGAGACCGTGTCCATGCACTCGTCGACGTACGCTCCCGCCCCGCACAAGTTCGAGGCGGGCACGCCCCCGATCTCCCAGGCGATCGGTCTGGGCGCGGCGATCGACTACCTCAACTCGATCGGCATGGACAAGATCCTCGCCCATGAGCACGCCCTCACCGAGTACGCGGTGAAGCGGTTCGGGGAGGTCCCCGACCTGCGGATCATCGGCCCGAGCACGGCCGAGGACCGCGGCGCCGCGATCTCCTTCACGCTCGGCGACATCCACCCGCACGACGTGGGCCAGGTCCTCGACGAGCAGGGCATCGCGGTCCGGGTCGGCCACCACTGCGCCCGCCCGGTCTGCCTGCGCTATGGAATTCCTGCGACCACGCGAGCGTCGTTCTATCTGTACTCCACGCCGGCCGAGATCGACGCTCTGGTGGACGGCTTGGAGCACGTCCGCAACTTCTTCGGCTGACGGGACGAGCGATCGCATGAAGCTGGATTCGATGTACCAGGAAGTCATCCTGGACCACTACAAGAACCCGCACGGGCGGGGCTTGCGGGATGGCGACGCCGAGGTGCACCACGTGAACCCGACGTGCGGCGACGAGATCACGCTCCGTGTGAAGTACGACGGCACGACGATCGAGGACGTCTCGTACGAGGGCCAGGGCTGTTCCATCAGCCAGGCTTCGGCGTCCGTACTGAACGAACTGCTGGTCGGCAAGGAACTCGCGGACGCGCAGAAGGTTCAGGAGACCTTCCTGGAGCTGATGCAGTCCAAGGGGAAGATCGAGCCCGACGACGCCATGGAGGAGGTCCTGGAGGACGCGGTCGCGTTCGCCGGAGTCTCCAAGTACCCGGCCCGGGTCAAGTGCGCCCTCCTGAGCTGGATGGCGTGGAAGGACGCGACGGCCCAGGCCCTGGGCGGAGCCGACGCCGAAAGGAAGACGGCATGAGCGAGACCGTTGAGATGAAGCCGGCCTCGGAGGAAGAGGTCCGTGAGGCGCTGTACGACGTCGTCGACCCCGAGCTGGGTATCGACGTCGTCAACCTCGGCCTGATCTACGGCATCCACATCGACGAAGCGAACATCGCGACGCTCGACATGACCCTGACCTCGGCGGCCTGCCCGCTGACCGACGTCATCGAGGACCAGGCCAAGTCCGCCACGGACGGCCTCGTCAACGAGCTGCGCATCAACTGGGTCTGGATGCCGCCGTGGGGCCCGGACAAGATCACGGACGACGGCCGTGAGCAGCTTCGGGCGCTGGGGTTCAACGTCTGAGCCCCCAAGAGCCACGAACGAACGGCGAGGCCCATCGGGCCTCGCCGTTCCTCGTTCTCAGGCCAGCCCCGCCACCAGCCGGAACGCGGAGTCCGCCGCGTAGAGGGAGCTGTGCTGGTAAGGATCCAGCTTCAGCCGGAAGTTCTCGTGGCGCAGGAAACGGCCCGGGTAGTTGACCGACTCCAGCATGACCGCGCCGGAGTACGGTGACGGGCGGGAGCAGAAGGTGGCGTCCTGGTCGAAGAGGGCGGAGCCGTCGTTGTGCTCGGCGCGCAGGACGAAGTTGCGATGGCGGAGGTAGGCGCCGTCGGCTGTCGTGAAGGAGTAGCAGGAGGCGTTGGCCAGGCCCTTGACCTGCTTGAAGGTGAAGTTCTCGCGGGATTCGGAGCCGTGGACCGGGTCCAGCTTCACGTAGCCGTCGCTCAGCTGCCAGTAGCGGTCCGGGTAGTTGACGGAGCGTATGGATCGCCAGGTGGTGGAAGCCGGGGGCTTCGGTGCGGCGGTCGGTGAACCGGCCCCGTGGGAAGGCGACTTGGACGGCTGCGGGGCGGGTTTGGGTGTGGTGGCGTGCTGTTGGCCGGGCGCCCTGGTCGGGGCGCCGACCGTCGACAGGCCGCTCTTGCCCTCCCGGTAGGTCTCCGACGGGGTGGCGAAGGAGATCAGGCCGGGGGCCGTCGCGTCCGCGGTGGCGGACTCGGCCGAGGCTGACGCTTTGTCAGCTTCCCTTTCCGACACGGCGATTGCCGTGACGCAGGCGACGACCGTCGCCACCGCCATCGCGCCCGCCAGCCACAGGCGGCGCGTTCCCGGTGCCCGGGTGGTGTCCGGGGCCCAGCCGTTCTCCCAAGGTAGGTCATGGGACGGCCGGGACTTGTTTTCTGGCATGCGCTGTTCCCCCCAGCGGCGTCATGGGGCGACGACCGCGGCTGCGAAGGCCCGGTATGTGAACGGTGAAACACTAGTGGACCCAGTGGTTTGGGAGCAGCCGTTTGGAACGAGCTGTGTCCACAACGAGCTGTGTCCACAACGAGCTGTGTCCACAACGAGTTGGCTCCATGGCGAGCTGCGTCCACAACCAGCCGTGCCCCCATCGATCTCCCGGCGCTCCGCCAAGTCCGCCATCCGGCGCAGGGCATCATGATCGTGCGGCACCGCGGATCACGCGGCGCCGCGAGCCACGCAGCGACAGGAGTCCTCCGGATAATGGCCCACCGCGCCCCCCACGCCCTCCGCCGAGCGCTGGCCGCCACAGCGCTGTGCGGTGCGCTCGCTCTGGCCGCCGGCGGCTGTACGGCGCCCGGCGGCGACGGCGCCGACGCGCCGGGCGGTGCCCAGGGCGTGGAGCTGCCCGAGCCGGGGGTCGCCTTCGACTACCAGATCGGCGGTGCCTATCCGCCGCCCGACGGCGTACGCGCGGTCTCCCGTGACCGCACCGCGAAACCGGCGCCGGGCGTGTACAGCATCTGCTACGTCAACGCCTTCCAGGCCCAGCCGGACGCCGAGGGCTGGTGGCAGGATCACCATCCCGACCTGCTGCTCCGCGACGCCGACGGCACGCTGGTGGTCGACGAGGACTGGGACGAGGCCCTGCTGGACATCTCGACGGCCGCCAAGCGCGAACGGCTCGCCGGGATCGTGGGCAAGTGGATCGACGGCTGTGCCGAGGCCGGATTCCAGGCGGTCGAGGCCGACAACCTCGACTCGTACGAGCGGTCCGACGGGCTGCTGACCGCGGCCGACGACATGGCCTTCGGCAAGCTGCTCGCCTCCCGGGCCCACGCCGCCGGTCTCGCGATCGGCCAGAAGAACGCCGCCGGTCTGGCACGGCAAGGTCGCGACCTCGGCTTCGACTTCGCGGTCGCCGAGGAGTGCGGACAGTACGACGAGTGCGGGGCCTACGCGGACGCCTACGACGACCGGGTCTTCGTCATCGAGTACCGGCGGGACGGCCTCGACGCCGCCTGCGAGGAGTGGGGCGACAGGCTGTCGGTGGTGCTGCGCGACCTGGACGTCGTACCGGCGGGGGAGAGCGGGTATCGCCGACGGACGTGCTGAACCGGTCCGGGGCCGTCGCGCCCGCTCAGTCCAGGACCGCGGTGGCCTCGATCTCGACCAGGTGCTCGGGTACGTCCAGGGCCGCGACGCCCAGCAGTGTGGCCGGCGGCACGGGGGCGGTCCCCAGCCTGGCGGCGGCCCGGGTGATGCCCTCCATGAGCAGGGGCATCTTGTCGGGGGTCCAGTCCACGACATGGACGTTCAGTTTCGCGACGTCGTCGAAGGTGCCGCCGACCGCGGACAGGGCGGTGCCGATGTTGAGGTAGCACTGCTCGACCTGGGCGGCCAGGTCGCCCTCCCCGACGGTGACCCCGTCGGCATCCCAGGCGACCTGCCCGGCGATGAAGACCAGCTTCGATCCGCTCGCGACCGACACCTGCCGATAGGCGTCGACCTCCACCAGTCCGGTCGGGTTCACCAGGGTGATGGCCATGTCGTGGTCCGCCCCTCTCGTAGTCACTTGTGGTTACTCGGGAACCGTAGGAGAGTGGCCGCTGACATGGAAGAACGCACTTTTCAGTGACTGGGGAACCTCATGGTGACCAAGCAGCTCAGCGGCCTGCCCGACCAGGCGGACCTGACCCGCGCGGACTCGCTGGGCCGGGAGATCTTCTCGGACATCGCCAACAAATGGGCGCTCCTGATCATCGAGGCCCTGGGCGAACGCACACTCCGCTTCAGTGAGTTGCGGAATGAGATCGAGGGCGTCAGCCACAAGATGCTCACCCAGAACCTGCGCATGCTGGAGCGCAACGGCCTGGTCGAGCGCACCGTGCACCCCACCGTGCCGCCGCGCGTCGAGTACACGCTCACCGAGCCGGGCCAGGCCCTGCGGGTGACCATCGACGGCATGTGCGACTGGACCCACCGGTACATCGGCCACATCGAGGCGTCGCGACGGGACTTCGAGGCGCGGAAGGCGTAGGGGAGAGGCGGTCGAGGCTGCGGGGACGGGGTTTGTGTACGGTCGTACGCATCGTTGTGTACGCTTGTACACATGGGATACCTGCTGCTCGCCGGAGCCATAGCGGCCGAGGTGGCCGCCACCACCGCCATGAAGTACAGCGAAGGCTTCAGCAGGCTGTTGCCGTCGCTGGTGACCGCCCTCGGCTATCTCGTCTCCTTCGCGCTGCTCGCCCAGACCCTGAAGACCGTCTCCATGGGCACGGCCTACGCCATCTGGGCCGGCGTCGGCACCGCGGTCATCGCCGGCATCGGGATCCTGCTCATGGGGGAGGGCATGACGGCCACCAAGGCCGCGGGTATCGCGCTGATCATCGTCGGCGTGGTGGTGCTGAACCTGGGCGGTGCGCACTGATGGCCCGGCGGTACGACCCCGAGCGACGTCAGCGGATCATCGACGCGGCGATCCGGGTCGTCGGGGAGAAGGGAATCGCCGGGCTGAGCCACCGCACCGTCGCCGCTGAGGCGGATGTGCCGCTCGGCTCGACGACGTACCACTTCAAGACCCTGGACGATCTGCTGGTCGCCGCATTGCGCCAGGCCAGCGAGGGCTTCGCCAAGGTGGTCGCCTCGCGCGGCGGCCTGGAGGACCCGGACACCGACCTGGCCACCGAACTCGCGGGCTGGCTGGGCGAATGGCTCGCCGGCGACCGCACCGGCGTGGAGCTGGAGTACGAGCTCTACCTCGCCGCCCTGCGCCGCCCCGCCCTGCGCCCGGTCGCCGCCGAGTGGGCGCAGGACCTCGCCGACCTGCTGTCGCACCGCACGGACACGGTCACGGCGCGGGCGCTGGTGGCCCTGATGGACGGCATCTGTCTGCAGGTGCTGCTCGCCGGGGGGACCTACGACGAGGGGTACGCGCGGGAGGTGTTGGGGCGGGTCATTCCGTGACGGGGCTCCGTGACAGGGCTCCGTGACGGGGGCAGCGGCGGGGGGCCGTGACGGGGTTCAGCGAGGCCCTCGCCGCCGGGCCGCGTCGCTGAGCATGCGCCGGGCCGGCGCACCGCGTGGCCGCGAGCCGGTGCGCCCCGTCGCGCCGAGCCCCCGCACCATGTGACATCAAGCCGCCGTACCGCCCGGCACGTGAGACGTGCCCCCGTCGGTTCGCCCCCGCGGTGGGCGTCACGTTAGGTTGCCCTTATGACCGACACGACTGCTCCTCGTACCACCGGCGCCGTGGCCGCCGGCCTTGCCACGATCGCCGCCGACGGCACCGTTCTCGACACCTGGTTCCCCGCGCCCGAGCTCGTCGCCGAGCCGGGCCCCTCCGGCAGCGAGCGGCTGTCCGCCGAGAAGGCCGTGGAACTGCTCGGCGAAGGCGCCGCCAAGGCGATCGGGCCGGACGCGCGCCGGGGCGTCGAGGTCGTCGCGGTCCGCACGGTCATCGCCTCGATCGACGAGAAGCCGATCGACGCGCACGACGTCTACCTGCGTCTGCACCTGCTCTCCCACCGCCTGGTCAAGCCGCACGGCCTGAGCCTGGAGGGCCAGTTCGGCTTCCTCGCCAACGTCGCCTGGACCTCGCTCGGCCCGGTCGCGGTCGACGACGTCGAGAAGGTCCGCCTCAACGCCCGCGCCGAGGGCCTGCACCTCCAGGTGACCTCGGTCGACAAGTTCCCGCGCATGACGGACTACGTCGCCCCGAAGGGCGTCCGCATCGCCGACGCCGACCGGGTCCGCCTCGGCGCGCACCTCGCCGCGGGCACCACCGTCATGCACGAGGGCTTCGTCAACTTCAACGCCGGCACTCTCGGTACCTCCATGGTCGAGGGCCGTATCTCCGCGGGCGTCGTCGTCGGCGACGGCTCAGACATCGGCGGCGGCGCGTCCACGATGGGCACCTTGTCCGGCGGCGGCAACGTGATCATCGCGATCGGCGAGCGCTGCCTGATCGGCGCCGAGGCGGGCGTCGGCATCGCGCTCGGCGACGAGTGCGTGGTCGAGGCGGGCCTGTACGTCACGGCGGGCACCCGCGTGACGATGCCCGACGGCCAGATCGTCAAGGCCCGCGAGCTGAACGGCGCCTCCAACATCCTCTTCCGCCGCAACTCGGTCACCGGCACCGTCGAGGCCCGCCCGAACAACGCGGTCTGGGGCGGTCTGAACGACATCCTGCACAGCCACAACTGACGACCTCCGACGGTCGGACCCACCTGGGTGGACGCCCTCCGCAGCCGGACCCGGCCGCGGAGGGCGTCCGTCGTTTGTCGATCGTCGTGGTCCTGACGCGGCGCGCTCACGTACGGGTTACTCCACGTGACCTCCGTGCGGTCCAGGCAGATGAACGGGTGGACGCAGTTTCCGATCAGACGCCGAACCGACGAAATGAGGGACCGATGGCCGGTCGAGGGAAGATGAGCGAGCGGACGAGGAGCGTGCTGCGGTTGGTGATCGGTGCGGTGACCGTCGTGGGGGCGTGCTGGTTGCCGGTCGGGAACGCGTACGCCGACGAGACCAACACCGGCTCGCACAACGGACCCCGCTTCACCCTGGTCGACGTGGGGCAGGTGGACGACCCGATGGAGGATGTGCTGGAGCACTTCCTGCTCTTCGGCGACGGGTACAGGTGGGGTTGATCGCGCGCCGCGCGCAGTGAGCGTGGGCCGGGCCCGTACCGCGGAGGGGGAGCGGTACGGGCCCCGGTCTTTGCAGGACGGGCCGGTCTTCGGAAGAACTTCCTGTGTGCCGGCAGCGGCGGCAGGCCGCACGCGTCACAAGGGGTGGGAGAGGCGGGCGCCCGGCCCGGAGGGGGAGTACCGGCCCCAGCTCGTGCTGGTCACGATCGGCAGCGACAAGGTCGTACCGCTGAGCGGAGCCCGCGAACCGAACGTGGACCCCACCCGGCAGGGGTGGGAGCCCGTCTTCGCGCGCCGCTGACCAGCCGGTCGTGATCCGCCGGTCAGACCGGCCGGTCGTGATCCGCCGGTCGTGATCAGTCGGCGGTGAGCATCTCGTACGCCGCCAGCAGTCCGTCGACCGCCTCCCGGCCGGCGGGCCGCAGCGGTGCGCGCACCGGGCCCGCGGGCAGGCCGAGCTCGTTGAGCAGGGCCTTCGCGGTGACCGTGCCGGGCAGACCCGCCGCCATCATCAACTCGATGAGCGGCGTGGCGCGTTGCTGGAGGCGGGCGGACACGGGGGTGTCGCCCGCCTCGAACGCGTCCAGGACCGCGCGGAGCCGACCCGGTACGACGTTCGCCACCGTGCTGATGTAACCGGCCCCGCCCACCGCGTACAGCGCGAGGTTGTGCTCGTCGCAGCCCGCGTAGTACGCCAACTCCGTGCGGGACAGCACCTTCTGGGCGCCGAGGAAGTCGTAGGAGCAGTCCTTCACCGCCACGATCCGGGGGTGCTCGGCGAGTCGGATCAGCGTCTCCGGCTCGACGCGGGTGCCGGTGCGGCCGGGGATGTCGTACAGCACGAGCGGCAGTCCGGCCGCGTCGGCGATCTCGCGGAAGTGCGCCTCGACGGCGTCCTGCGGGGGCTTGCTGTAGTACGGCGCGACCACCAACAGCCCGTCGGCGCCCGCCTTTTCGGCCGCCAGGGCCAGTTCGACGGTGTGCCGGGTGTCGAAGGTGCCCACGCCCGCGACGACCGACGCCCGCTCGCCCACCGCCTCCCGCACGGCCCTGACCAGATCCGACTTCTCGGCGTCCGTCGTGGTCGGCGACTCGCCCGTCGTACCGGAGAGGACCAGACCGTCGCACCCCTCGCTCACCAGACGGTCGGCGAGCCGCTGCGCGCCGTCCAGGTCGAGCGCCCCCGCCTCGGTGAACGGCGTGATCATGGCGCACAGGGCGCGGCCGAAGGGCGGGACGGGGGCGGCGTCGGTAGTCGTCATGAGAGTAGTGTCGGCCGCACGATTGCGTAGCTCCACTTAATTCTTCTACGAAGTATTGATAAGGGGTGCTGAGTGGTGAGATCGTCGACGGCGTCCTGACCGCCCGTTGCAGGCCCTATGTCCAAAGTCGCCCGTCATGGGTCACCATGGCTGAGACGGTGAATGACCCAGGTCATGGGAGGCGTCATGAAGCTCGGCAAGGCACTCGCCACCGGAATCGCGGAAGAGCGGCCGCAGGGGCACGACGAGGAACTCGTACTCACCGAAGAGATCACGGATACCCAGGACGTCGAGGCGTCCGCGCCCGAAGACGTCCCGGCACCCCGATGAGACTGCGGCTTCCGGAGGAACGCCCGACGGAGCCGCCGACCGGATACAAGATCGCCCACCCGATGCTGTCCCAGGACGGCAGCCGGGCCGGGTTCACCGGTGTGTCGCTGGGCGGCGCGCTGCCGTACGGAGTCCTGGCCGACGCGTCCTGCGTCTACGGCCTGCGGCACCGGGCGCCGAGCCGCCGCTGCGACTGCGGCTTCCACTGTGTGCACGACCACTCGGCGGCCGAGGCGCTGCTGGCCACGGCCGAGCACCGGACGGCCGTACTGCTCGAAGTCACCGTGCTGGGCCGGTACATCCGCTTCGAACGCGGCTTCCGTTACGCCCGTCAGCGGGTGCGCACCACCACGGTCGGCCCGTGCGCCTGCGGTACGGTCGCCGCCGCCCTGGCCGACACCGGCTCGGGCCGCCCCGGCTGGCGGGCGCTCGCCCCTTCCTGCGCGGGCTGCCTGCGCGGCCGTACGTCCGTCTCGCTCGTGGGGTTCGCCCGGCTGGCGGGAGAGGGGGTGCGGGTGGTGGCCGGGAAGGGGGCGTCCTCCGTGACGATGGCCGACCTCGGCGCCACCGCAGACCTCGGCGTACCCGAACTCGCCGCCGAGGCCGCACTGTTGCAGGCCCGCCTCGACTGGTTCCAGACCCAGCTGGCCCGTTTGGGAGAGACGGGCCCGGGCGGCGGACGACAGGGATAGCGGGGGCGGGGGCGGGTACCCGGGGGTCCCGAACCGGTAGGGAGGTCAGGGCAGGAGGACTGGGCGGGAGACCACCGGGACCGGGGTCAGGGCGCCCGGGCCGGTGTCGAACAGCTCTCCCGATTCGGGGCGGACGTCCGGGATTTCGAGGACGTCCAGGATTTCGAGGATCGAGAAGACCAAGGAAGGTGCAGCGATGACGGACAGGAAGGCGGGGGCGGAAGGGGCAGCGGGGGAGTCCGGCGGTGCCGCCAAGGGTGGTGCCGCGAAGGGCCGAGCCGAGGGCACCGGCGGTGCCGAGCGCGCCGACGCGGGCAAGGGGCTCGGTGGGGCCAAGCAGGCCGGCGAGGGCATGGGGCTCGGTGGTGCCGAGCGCGCCGACGCGGGCAAGGGGCTCGGTGGGGCCAAGCAGGCCGGCGAGGGCAAGGGGCTCGGTGGTGCCGAGCGCGCCGACGCGGGCAAGGGGCTCGGTGGGGCCAAGCAGACCGGCGAGGGCAAGGCGCCCGGCAGTGCGAAGCAGACCGGCGGGGCCAAGGGCGCCCGTGGAGCCAAGGGGCCCGAGGAACTGCGGCAGCAGATCGAGGAGACCCGGAGCGAGTCCGGTGACAGCGTGGCGGACCTCGCGGGGAAGGCGGACGTGAAGGGCCGGGCCCTGGCCCGTGCGGCCGACCTCCGCGACAAGGCGGGCGCGATGACCGTGCAACTGCGCAGCAGCGCGGCCCAGGCCGGGCACGCGGTGCAGGACCGGGCGACCCGGACCGGACACACCGTTCACGACAGTGCGACACGCGCCGGGCAGGCCGTCGAGCACAGCGTGCCGGGCCCCGTCCGCACCGTCGTCCAGGCCGGCCTGCGGCACCCACGGCCGGTACTGGTCGCCGGCGCTGCGGTGGGAGCGGCCGTCGCAACCGGGATGCTGCGACGACGGCACCACGGGCACCACTGAAGCGGGGCCGGCGGCGCCGCCGGGCGGCGGCCGCTGCGGCGGCCACGGCGGCTACGGCTGAGGTGCCGGGACGGCCGGTACGAAGGAATCTGCGTGGCGGGGGGGGGGGGGGGGCGGGGGGGGGGCCCCGCGCCCCCGCGCCGCCCGCGCCCCCCGCCCCCCCCCCCCCCCCCCCCCCCCCCCCCCCC
>NZ_JAQMYP010000200.1 GCF_028369295.1 Streptomyces sp. HD | reverse complement strand
GGTGTGTTGCCGCAGACGTTGCATGTGGATGAGCCGACGCCTGAGGTGGACTGGTCGGCGGGTGCGGTGGAGTTGCTGACCGAGGCGCGGGAGTGGCCGCAGGGGGAGCGTCCGCGGCGTGCGGGTGTGTCCTCGTTCGGGATCAGCGGCACCAATGCGCATGTGATTCTTGAGCAGGCGCCCGTGGTCGTGGAGGAGTCCGAGCCGGGTGAGGCCGGTTCGGGGCTGGTGCCGTGGGTGGTGTCGGCGCGGTCGGCGGAGGCGTTGGGGGAGCAGGCGCGGCGGCTGGCCGAGCATGTCCGTGCCACTGATCT
>NZ_JAQMYP010000020.1 GCF_028369295.1 Streptomyces sp. HD | reverse complement strand
CCCCCCCCCCCCCCCCCCCCCCCCCCCCCCCCCCCCCCCCCCCCCCCCCCCCCCCCCCCCCGGCCGCGCGCACGGTCGCGGTACGCCGCCGCCGGGGAACGGTTCCTGGCGGAGCCGGCTGTACCGCTGGGACATGAAGGCGTCACCGTACGCGTTCATCTCCCCCTTCTTCATCGTCTTCGGGGCGTTCTCGCTGGTCCCGCTGCTGTACACGGCCTGGTACTCGCTGCACAACGTGCAGCTGGCGAACCTGGACAGCCAGACCTGGGCGGGCCTGGACAACTACCGGAACCTGCTGTCCTCGGACTTCTTCTGGAACTCCCTGTGGGTCACCTTCGCCATCGGGGTGATCTCGACGGTGCCGCAGCTGCTGATGGCGATCGGCATCGCGCATCTGCTCAACTACAAGCTGCGCGGCTCGACCGTGTGGCGGGTCGTGATGCTCACCCCGTACGCAACCTCGGTGGCGGCGGCGACGCTGGTGTTCGTGCTGCTGTACTCCTGGGACGGCGGCATGATCAACTGGATCCTCGACTTCTTCGGGATCGATCCGGTCAACTGGCGTGAGTCCGACTGGGGTTCGAAGTTCGCCGTGTCCTCGATCGTGATCTGGCGCTGGACCGGCTACAACGCGCTGATCTATCTGGCCGCCATGCAGGCCATCCCCGCCGACCTGTACGAGTCGGCGGCGATCGACGGTGCGAACCGCTGGCAGCAGTTCCGCCATGTGACGATCCCGCAGCTGCGGCCGACGATCCTGTTCACGGTGGTCGTCTCGACGATCGGTGCGACCCAGCTCTTCGGTGAGCCGTTGCTGTTCGGCGGGGTGTCCGGTTCCAAGGGCGGCTCCGAGCACCAGTACCAGACGCTCGGCCTGTACATGTACGACCAGGGCTGGATCATCGGCAACCTCGGCAAGGCGTCCGCGATCGCCTGGACGATGTTCCTGATCCTGCTGATCATCGGCGTGATCCAGATGCTGGTCTCCCGACGTCTGAGGAAGTCCCAATGACCGCAAGCGACCTGACGATTCCTCAGAGCGGCGTGAAGGGTCGCCGCGAGCGCCGCCGGGTGATGGGCGCCGGCAAGCAGCTGCACGCCGGTCCGGTCACCTACGTCGTACTGACCCTGTTCGCGCTGGTCTCGCTGGCCCCGCTGGTGTGGACGGCGATCGCGGCCTCGCGCACCGACCGGCGGCTCGCCGAGACCCCGCCGCCGCTGTGGTTCGGCGGCAACCTGTTCAAGAACATGGAGCGGGCGTGGGAGGAGGCCGGGCTCGGCACCGCGATGTTCAACACCGTGATCGTCGCGACCGCGATCACGGTCAGCACGGTGCTGTTCTCCACGCTCGCCGGATTCGCCTTCGCCAAACTGCGGTTCAGGTTCTCGGGCGTCCTGCTGATGCTGACGATCGGCACGATGATGGTGCCGCCGCAGCTGGCCGTCGTACCGCTGTATCTGTGGATGGCCGACCTCGGCTGGTCCAACCAGCTGCAGACGGTCATCCTGCCGACCCTGGTGACGGCCTTCGGTACGTTCTTCATGCGGCAGTACCTGGTGCAGGCGCTGCCGGGCGAACTGATCGAGGCGGCGCGGGTGGACGGCGCCAGCAGTCTGCGGGTCGTGTGGCATGTGGTGTTCCCGGCCGCCCGGCCCGCGATGGCCGTCCTCGGCCTGCTGACCTTCGTGTTCGCCTGGAACGACTTCCTGTGGCCGATCATCGCCCTGAACCAGGAGAACCCGACCGTGCAGGTCGCCCTCAACTCCCTGGGCACCGGCTATGTCCCCGACCAAGCGGTGATCATGGCGGGCGCCCTGCTCGGCACGCTGCCGCTGCTGATCGCCTTCCTGCTGTTCGGCAAGCAGATCGTCGGCGGCATCATGCAGGGGGCGATCAAGGGCTGACGCCCGGCCGTATCTCATTTCTCATACGTCACAGGGGGCCGGGTCACCGCAGCCTCGGCCCCTCGTCCTCCCCGTCTCCTCCCCCCATCCTCTCCTCCCCATTCCCTCCTCTCCGTCTCCTCCTACCCGTCGGTCTCCACGACCCCCTATGGGAGCGCTTCCATGCCTGAGCCCATGTCCTCCGTGTCCTTTCCCCCCGCCTTCCTCTGGGGCGCCGCGACGTCCGCGTACCAGATCGAGGGAGCGGTGCGGGAGGGCGGCCGCACCCCGTCGATCTGGGACACCTTCAGCCATACGCCGGGCAGGACGGCCGGCGGCGAGCACGGTGACATCGCTGTCGACCACTACCACCGCTACCGCGAGGACGTGGCGCTGATGGCCGAGCTCGGCCTGACCGCGTACCGCTTCTCGCTCTCGTGGTCGCGCGTGCAGCCGACCGGCCGGGGCCCGGCGGTGCAGGTGGGCCTGGACTTCTACCGCCGCCTGGTCGACGAACTGCTGGAGCACGGCATCAAGCCCGCCATCACCCTCTACCACTGGGATCTGCCGCAGGAGCTGGAGGACGCGGGCGGCTGGCCGGAGCGCGACACGGCGTACCGGTTCGCCGAGTACGCGCAGATCGTCGGCGAGGCGCTCGGCGACCGGGTGGAGCAGTGGATCACGCTCAACGAGCCGTGGTGCAGCGCGTTCCTGGGCTACGGCTCGGGCGTGCACGCACCGGGCCGCACGGAACCCGTGGCCTCGCTGCGGGCGGCGCACCATCTGAACCTGGCCCACGGTCTGGGCACTTCGGCGCTGCGCTCGGTGATGCCGGCCCGCAACTCGGTGGCGCTCAGCCTCAACTCCTCGACGGTACGGCCGCTCACGCAGGACCCGGCGGACCTGGCCGCGGCCCGGAAGATCGACGACCTGGCCAACGGGGTCTTCCACGGCCCGATCCTGCACGGCGCGTATCCGGAGTCCCTGTTCGCGGCGACGGAGCTGGTGACCGACTGGTCCTACGTCCTCGACGACGACCTGGCGGCGATCAACCAGCCGTTGGACGCGCTGGGCCTGAACTACTACACCCCCACGCTGGTCTCGGCCGTGGACACGGAGGCGGCCGGGCCGCGCGCCGACGGCCACGGGGCCAGCGACCACACTCCCTGGCCGGGCGCGGACGACGTCGCCTTCCACCAGACCCCCGGCGACCGCACCGAGATGGGCTGGACGATCGACCCGACGGGCCTGCACGACCTGATCATGCGGTACACGCGGGAGGCTCCGGGCCTGCCCCTGTACATCACCGAGAACGGCGCCGCCTACGACGACAAGCCGGACCCCGACGGCCGCGTCCACGACCCCGAGCGCATCGCCTACCTGCACGGCCACCTGTCGGCGGTCCGCCGCGCCATCGAGGACGGTGCGGACGTGCGCGGCTACTACCTGTGGTCCCTGATGGACAACTTCGAGTGGGCGTACGGATACGAGAAGCGGTTCGGGGCGGTGTACGTCGATTACTCGACGCTCGCCCGGACGCCGAAGTCGAGTGCGTACTGGTACGGGAAGGCGGCTCGGACGGGGGCGCTGCCGGGGGTGGACGAGGAGGCCTAAAGGAGCGGATCTGGCGGGGTCCCCTACCGAGGGACGGGGCGCGGCACGCGGAGGGAACGTGCCGCGCCCCGTGCATGTGACCCGCTCCCGGGCCTCTTCGGAGACCTCGGTGCCGCGCCGGTCGAGGATGCGGAGGATGTCCTGGGCTCGGCCCTCGGCTCGTGTACTTGGCGTACAGGTGCGCCAAGCAGTACGTCCAACTGCTCGTTGCCCCGCACCCCGCCCGCCTTTGCGTGGCGCCCGTCATCAAGCACCCGCGCCCCGGCCGGATGGGGGGAAGACCGGCCGGGGCGCCCCCCGTGGGTCGAGAGGCGGCCTGCGTTACTTGTGGGCCGCGAACGCCTTCGAGAACGCGAACTTCTCCTGGAGGATCGAGCTGCACGTCGCGTCCGCCGACGGCTTCTCGCCGCCCGCGCACTGCTTGTCGCGGGTCGCCGACCACATCGACAGCCAGCCGAGGCCCTTGGACTTGGCGAAGTTCACCAGCTGGGTGGCGTCGTCGACCTTGAAGATCTCGGTGGTGACGTCGTTGACGCCGATCATCGGGGTGACGGCGACGGTCTTCCAGGCCGCGCTGTCGGAGAGGGCGAGCACGCTCTTGACCTGGGCCTGGGTGGCGGTGGCCGCCTGTTCGGCGTAAGTACCCATGTCGCCGCTGTACGCGGGGCCGTAGTCCATCGCCATGATGTTGACGGCGTTGATCTTCACACCGTTCTGCCTGGCGTCGGCGAGGAGGTCCACGCCCGGCTGGGTCAGGCCCTCCGGCATGACGGGCAGGGTGAAGGAGACGTCCAGGCCGGGGTGGTTCGCCTGGAGCTTGGCTATCGCCTGGGCGCGGCGGGTGTTGGCCGCCTTGTCGGGCAGTGCGCCGCCCTCGATGTCGAAGTCGGCCTTCGTCAGCTTGTATGCGTCCACGACCTTGCCGTACGCCGCCGCCAGCGCGTCCGCCGACGAGCAGGTCGTCGCCAGTTCACTGCCGGCCGCGCCGCCGAAGGAGACGCGGACGTCGCCGCCCTTGGCCCGCAGGTCGCCGATCTGCGCGGCGACCGCGTCACCGCCGAGGTCCGTCACGCCGCCCCACTTCGGGGTGCAGCCGCCGCCGTCGGTGATGAAGGCGAGGTTGTAGTTCTTGACGCCGGTGGCCTCGGCGCTGGCGGCCATGTCGAAGGCCGGGTAGAGGGAGGTGTCGATGTACGGGGCGAAGCCGGCGGACGCCTTGGTGCCGGTGCCGGAGGTCTCCGAGGGCTTGGCGGTGGGCGTCGCGGACTGGGTGGGCGTCGCGCTGGGCTTGGGCGTCGTGGTGGGGGTCGGCTTCGGTGACTGGGTCGGGCGGCCGCTCGGCACCGGGGTGGCCGTGTCGTCCGTGGAGCACTTCACGTCGTCGATCAGACAACCGGTCGGCGAGGCCGTGCCGTTGACCACGAAGCCGACCGTCACGGACTCGCCGGCCGCCAGGCCGTCGGTGTCCCACTTCGGCGGCGTCACGGTGACGTGCTGTCCGCTCACGCTCGACTCGGCGTTCCACAGGGAGCTGAGCTTCGCGCCCGACGGCAGGTCGAACTCCAGCTTCCAGTCCTTCTTCGCCTGCTCGCCGTCGTTCGTGACGACGTACTGCGCGGTGTAACCCGTCGACCAGTCACTGGTCTTCGTGTACGCCGCCCCGGTGCCGGCCGCCTGGGCGGTACCGGTGAACACGATCGCACCGCCGCCGACGACGGCCGCGGCCACCAAGCCGCCCATCGCCTTGTTCCTGCCGCTGATCTTGCGCCGGTGGGTGCTCATCGCATGCCTGCCTTCACTGTTCACGGGGGGTGGGTGAGGCAGCACGCTAGCGAGCCGGAATCGGGCAAAAGCCCTGATCCAGACCGGCGTTGAGGATCTTAGGGCGCGCTTAAGGAAGGGATCGGGGACGGTTAAAGGTCGAGACCAATTTGGCGCGCCGGCGCCGTCGTACCGACCCCCGGTGCCCTCTGCGCACCGGCTCCCTTCCGTCCAGCTGGATCCAGATCCGTACCTCGGTCCCGCCGAGCACCGACGACCCGATCCGCACATCCCCGCCCGTCGACTCCGCGAGGCGCCGCACGATGTCCAGGCCGAGGCCGGTCGAACCGGCACTGCCCGAGCCCCGGCCGCGGGCCATCGCCGCCTCGGGGTCGGATATGCCGGGCCCCGCGTCGGAGACGAGCACGATCACCGCGTCCTCGCCGTTGTGCACGTCGACCGCGAACGCCGTGCCCTCGGAGGTGTGCCGGAAGACGTTGCCGAGCAGGGCGTCCAGCGCGGCCGCCAGATCCGCCCGGGCCACGGGTATCCGCACCGGGCGGTCCACGCCGGCCACCCGCACCTTGCGACCCTCGTCCTCCGCCAGCGCCGACCAGAACGCCATGCGCTCGCGCACCACTTCGGCCGCGTCGCACCCGGCGCCCGGACCGGCCGCCACCGTCTGCGGCTTGGCCTCCCGCGCGGTACGGATGATCTTGTCGACCTCGCGCTCCAGCTGGGCGACGGCCGCCCGGGTCTGCTCGGCGGCCGGACCGTCCCCGAGCGAGGCCGCGTTCAGCCGCAGCACGGTCAGCGGGGTGCGCAGGCGGTGGGACAGGTCGGCCGCCAACTCCCGCTCGTTCGCCAGGAGTTGGACGACCTGGTCGGCCATCGAATTGAACGCGACCGCCGCCAGCCGCAGTTCGGTCGGCCCCTCCTCGGGCACCCTGGAGCCCAGCTTGCCCTCCCCCAGCTCATGCGCGCCCTCGACCAGGCGCTGCGCCGGCCGCACCATCCGTACGCCCAGCCGGTCGGCGACCGCGACCGATCCGACGATCAGCGCGAGGCCGACCCCGGCCAGGACGGCCCATGCCGTGGCGAGGCCGTTGGTGACGTCCGTGTCGGGGACGTACACCTCCACGACGGCTATCTCGCCGGAGCTCAGCGCGACCGGCTGGAGCAGGGTGGATCCGCCGGGGACCTCGGTGGTGGAGGCGCGGCCCAGCCGTCGTACGGTCGCGATGTCGTCGGCGGCGGCGCGCCGGCGGCCGAGGTCGACGGCGGTCGCGTCGCCGGAGGCCGGTATGTGCACGGCCATGCCCGCGTCCGACCCGGCGGAGGCGACGACCCGCTCCAGCTGGTCCCGGTCGGTGGTGATGGACAGGGCGGGGGCGACGGCGGCGGCCTCCCGCTCGGCGTTGGAGAAGGCGCGGTCGCGGGCCATCTCCCTGATGACCAGTCCGAGGGGGATGGCGAAGGCCACCACGACCATCGTGGTGACCGCCAGGCAGACCTTGACCAGTGCCCATCTCATCGTGGCGGCTCCAGCTTCACGCCGACGCCGCGCAGGGTGTGCAGATAGCGCGGGCTGGCTGCGGTCTCGCCCAGTTTGCGGCGCAGCCAGGACAGATGGACGTCGATGGTCTGGTCGTCGCCGTAGGACTGCTGCCACACCTCGGCGAGCAGTTCCTTGCGGGGCACGACGACTCCGGGCCGTCCGGCCAGGAAGGCGAGCAGGTCGAACTCGCGGCGGGTGAGGTCCAGAGGTGCGCCGTCCAGCTCGGCCTGGCGGCGCAGCGGGTCGACGGTCAGGCCGCCGACGCGGAGCACGCTGGACGGGGCGGCCTCCGCGCTGCCGGACCGGGCGCGGCGCAGGACGGCGGCCATCCGGGCCGACAGGTGCTCGACCGAGAACGGCTTGGTGAGGTAGTCGTCCGCCCCCGCGTTCAGCAGCCGGACGATCTCCGCCTCGTCGTCCCGTGCGGTGGCGATGATCACAGGCACGTCGGTGATGCCGCGCAGCATCTTCAGGGCCTCGGAGCCGTCCAGGTCCGGCAGACCGAGGTCCAGGATCACCACGTCGAAGCGGAAATGGGCGACCTCGCGCAGCGCCTCCAGTGCCGTGCCGACGCTGCGCACCGTGTGGGCGGCGTCGGTCAGGTGCCGGATGAGCGCCGAGCGTACGAACTGGTCGTCCTCGACCACGAGCACACTTGCCATGCGCCGCACCGTACGCCATGCGAGCGAGCCCGGTCCGGGCCTGTGGACAACTCACCCGCTGTGGACAAACCCGCCCCCGTGGGCAACTTCACCCCTGTGGACAACCGCGCGACACGTCCGCGACGCGTGAGGCAGTATGGCCCGCGATGCGCAGAGGACTCGTACACGTACTGGCTTGGTCGCTCGCCACGGGCGCGGCGGTCACGCTGTCGTGGTGGGGTGTCCACACGGTGATGGCGGGCACCGTGTACGACCGGCCGCGCGCCCTGCCCATCACCGCGGCCGACGCGACCACGCAGGAGTCGAAGCCGCTGGCGTCGTCCACGAACCGGCCGACCCCGTCGAAGGGCCCGTCGTCCCCCGCACCGAAGCCGACCGGGCAGCCCCGCACACCGACCCCTTCGAAGCCCCCGGCGAAGACCCCCAGCCACTCCCCCACCACATCCGGCCAGGTCAAGAGCTACGACACCGACGGCGGCCGGGTCGTCTTCGACATCGGCGAGAGCTCCGCGGCCCTCGTGTCGGCCACCCCGGGCGCGGGCTGGTCGATGCAGGTGTGGAAGACGGAGACATGGATCCGGGTGGAGTTCGGCGCGGGCGCGGACCGGGTGTCGGTGTTCTGCACCTGGCACGACGGGCCGCCGCGGGTGGAGATCGGGAACTACTGACCCGCCGTCACCGTCACCGTCACCGGAACACGGACGGGGGCGGGGCCGGGGAGGCCACCGCCGCGAGGTCGGTCACGGGTACGGCGCCGCCGGTGAAGTCGGAGAGCGCCTTGCCGTGCTCGACGCGGCCGGGGTGCGGATCGGAGGCCGCGCGCCGGGTCAGTTCGGCGACCGGGAGCGGGCGGTCGCCGGCGACGAGGACGGCGTTGCCGAAGCGTTTGCCGCGCAGGACCGCCGGGTCGGCGACCAGGGCGAGTTCCGCGAACCGGTCGGCGGCGGTGGCGATCTGGCCCCGCAGATGCGCGAGCGGCGGCCCGTCGGCGAGGTTGGCGGCGTAGACACCGTCGGGCCGCAGGACCCTGCGAACGTCGTCGAGGAACTCCCCCGACGTCAGGTGGGCGGGGGTACGGGCCCCGCTGAACACGTCGGCGATGACGAGGTCGGCCCATGCGTCGGGCACCTTGGCGAGCCCGTCCCTGGCGTCCACCGACCGCACCCGGATCCGGGCGTTCGGGTCCAACGGCAGCTCCCGCCTGACCAGTTGGACGAGAGTGGCGTCCCGCTCGACGACCTGCTGGGTGGAGCGGGGGCGGGTGGCGGCGACATACCGGGCGAGCGTGAACGCACCGCCGCCGAGATGGACGGTGTGGACGGGCTTGCCGGGCGGGGCGACGAGGTCGATGACATGGCCGAGGCGGCGCTGGTACTCGAAGGAGAGGTACGCCGGGTCGTCCAGATCGACGTACGACTGAGGCGCCCCGTCGATGAGGAGCGTCCAGGCCCTGGCGCGGTCCCGGTCGGGTATCAGCTCGGCGAGCCCGCCGTCGATGCGCTCGACGACGGCTTCGACGGCGGCCGGCCGGCGCCGGGTGTTCCTGGACTTCCTCACCGGGTCATTGTCGCAAGCGGGAGGCGGCGGCGCCCGGGCAGCCGGTCACCGACAGTTGTCGGCCGCCTCGATCAGCCGTGCCGCCTCGCCGAGTGCCGCCCGCAGCGCCGCCGGATCCGTCGCCAGATCCGCCTCGCCGGGCGGCAGCAGCCAGTCCGAGCCCTCGACCGGCGGCTCGGGGTTCAGGTCCAGGCTCATGCCCCGGCCGTCGGTCTCCGTACAGGTGCTGCCCGGTACGTCCCAGGCGGCTGCCGTGCCCGGCGGGACCACGAAGCCGAGGGTGTCGCCACCGTCGTCGTGCAGTACGGGCCCGACCGCGTCGCCGGCCCCCCGGCGCAGGATGTCGACCGCCTCCAGGCCCTGCCGCGCCGGGACCGTGACCAGGTCGCAGCCCTCGCCCGGTGGCTCGCTGCACTGTGCGGTCGGCGCATGCCCCGCCGTTGTCGACGGTGTACGAGGAGCGATGCTCTGGCTGGTCTTCATCCCGACCTCCACCACGGAACCCCTTTTGCAGTCCGAAGAGTTCAACGCATCGCCGCGTCAACGGCTACGGCGGAAGTCAGCCGCAAAGGATGGCACTTCATGGCAGATCGTGTATGAGATATCCGGTTTGTAGCCAAACCCTGCGTCACGGGTCCGACACAGCAGGTACGTTCTTGCCCGCCGGAGACAAGGGACCGAGCCGGAATTTTCGATTCACCTCGTCCTTTCAACTCGTCCTCGTTCCGGCATGGTTCGACGGTTCGCACGAGAGGACCCGGCCATGGCGTCGTCAGAGCTGACCTCGTCCCAGCCCCCCAGGCCATCGCGGCCGAATCTCGCGTTCCGGCGGTTGCGCGGACAGCGCTCGCCGGCCGAGTTCGCCGCCGTGGTGCGGCGGGCAGCCCGCGAGATCGGTGAGCGGGTCAGCTGTGACGCACGCTACGTCGGACGCGTCGAGGCCGGCGAGATCCGCTGCCCCAACTACGCGTACGAACGGGTGTTCCTGCACATGTTCCCCGGCCGAACGCTCGCCGACCTCGGTTTCGCGCCCCGCTCGTCCGTACGCGGACGCCGGGCGCGTGCCGGAGAGGACACGCCCCCCATGCACACCACGATCCCGGCACATGCCACCGGTGAGAAGTGGAGGGCGCACGAGCCGTATGACCCGCTGAGCCCTCAGGACCCGTACGACCCTCACGACCCGTACGGGGCAGACCAGAACCACGAGATCCACGAGGAGAGCGACGTGCTACGTCGCGCATTCATGACCGGCGGTGGTGCCACGGTGGCCGCCGCCTCGCTGGGCCCCCTGGGCCTCGCCCACGACGCCGCGGCCGCGGAGCGCCCCGTCCGACGTGTCGGGGGACACGAGGCGGACGCTCTGGAGGAAGCCGTACGCCGTATCCGGCTGCTCGACGACCGGCACGGCGCCGACGGCCTCTACCGACGCGCGGCCGCCCCACTGCGGGCCGCCTACGCACTGCTCGACGCCGGTACCACCCGGCAGGCGATGGGCGACCGGCTCCACTCGGGCGCGGGTGAGCTGGCCATCTCGGTGGGATGGCTGGCACACGACTCGGGGCGGTTCGACGACGCCCGCTCGCACTACGCGGAGGCGCTGGCGACCGCCCGGATGGCAGGCGACCCGGCCGTCGAGGCACACGCCTTCTGCAATACGTCCTTCCTCGCGCGGGACGCCGGCCGGCCGCGCGAGGCGGTACGGGCGGCCCAGGCCGCGCTGCGTGTCGCACGCCCCCTGGGTTCCGCCCGGCTGATGTCGCTGCTTTCGCTGCGCGAGGCGGGCGGCTGGGCGGGGCTCGCCGACCGCACCGGCTGCGAACAGGCCCTCGTTCGCGCACAGACCTTCTTCGAGCGGGGCCACTCGGACGCCGACCCCGAGTGGATGACCTTCTACGGAGAGGCCGAGCTGGAGGCCCTGGAGGCGCAGTGCTGGTCGACGCTGGGCAACTGGCGGCGGGCGGCGCGGCACGCGGGGCGGGCGGCCCATCTGCAGGATCCGCACTTCACCCGCAACATCGCGCTGTACACGGCGGAACTGGCGGACGACCTGGCCCGGGGCGGACGTCCCGACGAGGCGGCCTCCGCCGGGATGCGGGTGCTGGACCTGCTGGACCAGGTGCAGTCGTCGCGGGTGCAGACGATGTTGGCGGGCACGGCCCGGGTGCTGCTGCCGCACCGGCGGGCCAGCGGGGTGTCGGCGTTTCTGGAACGGCACGCGAGCGTGCCCCGCACAGCGTGACCGAAGGCGGGCGGACGGCTATGCGGCCAGGTGCCCCAGGTCGTTCCAGCTCTCGATGGCCGGCTCGCCGTAGGCCCACCCCAGTACCGACAGCGACGTCGGGTTCAGCCGGATCCGGGCCGCGAAGTCGAGGGGCAGGCCGAGCCAGCGCGCGCCTATGGACCGGAGTATGTGCCCGTGCGCGAAGACCAGCACATCCCGGTCCGTCTCGCGCGCCCACGCCACCACCTCGTCGGCCCGGGCCGTCACCTCGGACAGGCTCTCGCCCTCGGGCACACCGTCGCGCCAGATGAGCCAGCCGGGCCGGACGGCCTGGATGTCCGCCGGGGTCATCCCCTCGTAGGCGCCGTAGTCCCACTCCATGAGCGTGTCCCAGGCACGCGCGCGTTCACCGAAGCCGGCCAGTTCGCACGTCTCACGCGCGCGTGCGAGCGGACTGGTGCGCACCTCGACCCCGGCCAGCCCGTCGTACGGCGCCCTGTTCAGGCGTTCCCCGAGCAGCTTCGCGCCCCGGCGGCCCTCCTCCAGAAGCGGCACATCGGTCCTGCCCGTGTGCTTGCCGGACAGCGACCATGCGGTCTGTCCGTGCCGGGCGAGCAGGATGCGCGGTGCCATGAAGAGGCCTTCCGGGAGAAATGAGAGGCGGAGCACCTCCATCATCGCGCACGCTGTGCCGGGGCAACCCGGCGGGCGATCTCTGCGTCTAGAGGGCCGAGGCGCCTGAAAGGGGCGCACGCGTACACCGTAAAGTGGAACGACCGGTCAACCGGGCGCCGCGACGAGAAGGGGGAGGCGATCGGATGCCACACGCCGAGACAACTGGCGTGGAGGCGACGCCGCGAACCCGCCTGCGCTGGTGGACCGAGCTGCCGCTGATACTCCTGGTCTACGCCTGCTACTCGGCGGGCCGACTGCTCGCCCGCGGCGACGTCAGCACCGCCGTGGACCACGGCCTCGCGATCCTGGACATCGAGAAGGCCCTGTACCTCAACGCGGAGCACCCGCTCAACCGCCTCTTCACACGCGAGCCCTGGATAGGCGTCCCGGCCGACTTCTGGTACGCCTCGCTGCACTACCTGGTCACGCCAGTGCTGCTGGTCTGGCTCTTCCGATCGCGCACCGTGCACTACCGCGCGGCCCGCACCTGGCTGATGACGTCGACCTTCATAGGCCTGATCGGCTTCACCCTGCTGCCCACCTGCCCGCCCCGGCTGCTGGACGCGAGCCACGGCTTCGTGGACACGATGGCGCAGTACAGCTCGTACGGCTGGTGGGGCGGTGAGGCGAGCGCGCCCCGGGGCATGGGCGGCATGACGAACCAGTACGCGGCGATGCCGAGCCTGCACGTCGGCTGGGCCCTGTGGTGCGCGGTGGTCCTGTGGCGGTACGGCGGTACGCGCCTCGCGAAGGCCGCGGGTGTCTCCTACGCGGTGATCACCACGATCGTGGTGATGGGCACCGCCAACCACTACTTCCTCGACGCGGCCGCGGGCGCCGCCGTGATGGGCGTCGGGCTGCTCCTCGCACCGCATGTGATGCGGACCGCGGACCGGGTCCGGGCCCGCTTCGCCACTCAGGTCGCGACCGCCAGGACCGCCACCGCTTCCCCCTCCGCCGCGGCGGACGCACAGGGCTCCGGCACTCCCGTCTCCGTGGGCTCCGGCGACTCGGCTTCCTCAATTGTCAGTGGCGGATGCCAGACTTCCGCGGGTGAGCGAATTCCACGGCAGCGCGAGTCCGGGTTCGGAGCCGAAGCCGAGCCGAGTGCCTCTCCCCAGGACGCGGGGGACGGCGCTCCGGCAGCGGCTCGCTGAGCTGCGCGGTCCGGACGTACCGGCCAAGGCTCTGGACGCACGCGCCCTGGCCGCCCTCGCCGCCAACCCCGGCTGCAAGCGGCGCGCCATCCTGGACGGCGCCGGGGTGAACAAGGCGGTCCTGGCGAGCGCGCTGGGCTCGCCGTCGGCGTTCGGACAGTCGCAGTTCGCCCTCACCCGCGGGAACGCCTTCGAGGCCAGGGTCAAGGCGGACGGCGGCGCGGAGCTGCTGCGGCTGGTGCACGAGAAGCTGGACCGCTCCGCCGAACCGCCCGCCCACGCGCACGTACCCGAGCTCACCGCGACCGGCCCCGAGGGCCGTACGGCCCGTACCGCGCTCGCCCTGCGCGAGGCCACCGAGGCGCGCGGCGAGTGGACCCTGCTGGACCACCCGATGCTCGCGCTGGACGTCGCCGGTTCACCCGCCTTCCTGGAGCCGGACGCGGTCGTCGTGCACCCGGACGGCAGCTGGACGGTCGTGGAGATCAAGTCCTTCCCGATGCTGGACGGTTCGGCGGACCCGGCGAAGGTCGGCGCGGCCGCCCGGCAGGCGGCGGTGTACGTACTGGCGCTGGAACAGGTCGCCGCCCGGCTGGCAGAACCGCCCGCGGAAGACGGCCCGCCGGTCCCGACGGTGCGCCATCGCGTCCTCCTGGTCTGCCCCAAGGACTTCTCCAACCTCCCCACCGCCTCGCCCGTGGACGTCCGCAAGCAGCGCGCCGTGACCGCCCGGCAGCTGGCCCGCCTCACCCGTATCGAGGACATCGCCGACGCACTCCCCGACGGCACCTGCTTCTCCCCCGAACTGCCCGCCGCCGACCTGACGGCCGCCGTCGAGTCGGTCCCGGCGACGTACGCACCCGAGTGCCTGTCCGCCTGTGAGCTGGCCTTCCACTGCCGAGCGCGCTCGCGCGCGTCCGACGCGGTGACGTCGCTGGGCCGCTCGGTGCGGGCCGAGCTGGGCGGTCTGACGACGGTCGAGGACGTCCTGTCGGCGGCCCGCGGCGAGTCCGGCGACCCGGACGACCCTGCGGTGGCGGCCCTCCGCCGGGCGGCGCACCTGCGGGCCGAGGCCCTCGGCCGCGATGCGCGAGCGCTGGGCCAGGAACCCACGCAGACCGGCCGGGAGGCGGTGGCCCCGTGTCACTGATCTCCACCCTCGCCCGGCTGGAAGCCGTCAGCACGGGCAGCGCCCAGCCCGCCGCGACCGTCCGCCACCGGCACCTGTCGGACCGCCCGCTCGTCTTCGTGCCGCTCACCACCGCCGGTGAGGCCGGCGCCCCGCTCGGCGCCCTGGTCGGCACGGACCGGGACGCCCCGCACCTGCTGGTCGTACCGCAGCCGCGCGACCGGGACCTCCGGTTCGCGTTCCTGTCCGAGCTGGCGGACATCGTCCTGCCGTACATCGACGCCCACGCCGACGACGTAGAGGCCGCCGAGCGCAACGACACCGATCCGGAGACCGGCAAGCGGGTCAAGGTCGAGGTCGAACTGTGCGCGGACGCCGCGCAGTTGATCGTGCCGAATCGCACGGGCATCGACTTCGTACGGCTCCTGGGCCGCTCCATGCGTTTCCGGCGTACGGCGGAACAGGACCCGGAGGCCCCCTATCCCGCGCCCCCGCGCGTGCCGCTGCTCGGTCGCTGGCTGACCCACTTCGGCGAGCGGGCCCGGGTGCCCGGCTCCTCGCTGCTGCTCGCCATGACGGACGTACTGTCCCGGCACTGGGCGACCGGCCAGTCCACCCTGGAGGACCAGCACCTGGGCGCGCTGCTCGCCTGGATCGACCCGCCGGCCGGCGAGAGCGGCGCCGAGGCTGCCCTGCGCGCGGAGCTCGCGCGGGACGCCCAGGGCCAGCTGCTGTGCCCGCCGGCCGGTCCCGCCACCGACCCGGCGTTCGACAACAAGCTGCTCGCCCCCGCGTTCGAGCGCTACGACCGCGCGCGTACGGCCCTCGCCGCCGCCGAGGACGGCCTGGAGGCCGACGACCGGCTCGGCGACCTCACCGCCGCCGAGCGGCAGATCCGCGCCCTCGTCGAGAGCCGGACCCGGCCCGCCTGGGACGCGGTGTGGCGCGGCCTCGACCTGCTGCGGGAGCTGCCCGAGGCCGGACGAGTCGAGGAGCGGTGGACCCGCGACCGCTGGTCGTTCACCGCTCACCGCGACCGGGTCGTCGCCGGTGAGCCCCCGCAGCCGCGCCGCGACGACGCGGTCACCGCCGCCAACAAGCTCGCCGCGCGCGAGCGCGAGCAGGCCCGCCTGGAGGCGCAGGAGGCGCTCGACGACCCGCTGGTGATGGCGGGGCGGCGGCTGGGCGGGGAGGCGTTCGCGGGCGAGGTCACCGAGGTCGTGATGGCGTACAGCGAGGGCAAGCGGCCCAGCCCGCGCCCGCTGGTCACCGTCCGCACGGACGACCGGCCGCATCTGGGCGAGCGGGCGAAGGTGTTCCGGTCGCTGGGCGGGAAGCCGCAGTCGGCGGAGTTCGTCGGCTACGAGGGGGACCTCGACGAGGACGGCCGGGAAAGCGAGAACAGCACGGGCGCGGACGCAGACGCGGGCGCGCTGCTCGTCCTGCGGGTGCTGGACAAGATGGGCCGAGGCAAGGAGCCGGAGGAGGGGTCGGTGCCGCGGAAGGGCGACCTGGTCTGCTTCACGCTGTTCGAACACGAGCAGCGGGGCGGGGCCAAGCTGCCCGACCCGGAGGAGACCCCGTGGACCCATGGCGGGCCGCCCGGCGAGCAGGTGTCCGAGACCGCCGATCCGCTGACCGAGGAGGACACCCTGTGACCGCCGTGTTCGACCCCGGTGCCGCGGCGGCCGAGGCCACCGACGCGATCCTGCACAACACCCTGCACAGCGAGGCGCGCGGTGTCGTCGTCGACTCCCCGCCCGGCGCCGGCAAGTCCACGCTCGTGGTCCGCGCCGCCCTGGAACTCGCGGACGCCGGGCGCCCGTTGATGATCGTCGCGCAGACCAACGCCCAGGTGGACGACCTGGTGCTGAGGCTCGCCGAGAAGAACCCCGAGCTGCCGGTGGGCCGCCTGCACAGCAGTGACTCCGACCCGTACGACAAGGCGCTGGACGACCTGCCGAACGTACGCAAGTCGGCGAAGGCGGCCGACCTCGCGGGCCTGGCGGTCGTCCTGTCCACGGCGGCCAAGTGGGGGCACGTCAAGGTCGACGAGCCCTGGCGGCACGCGATCGTCGACGAGGCGTACCAGATGCGCTCGGACTCGCTGCTCGCCGTGGCCGGGCTGTTCGAGCGGGCCCTGTTCGTGGGCGACCCGGGTCAGCTGGACCCGTTCGCGATCGTGGGCAGCGAGCAGTGGGCGGGCCTGTCGTACGACCCGTCGGCCTCAGCCGTGACGACCCTTCTGGCGCACAACCCCGCCCTCCCCCAGCACCGCCTGCCGGTCTCCTGGCGCCTCCCGGCGTCCGCCGCGCCCCTGGTCTCCGACGCTTTCTACCCGTACACCCCGTTCCGCAGCGGCACGGACCACGACGACCGCTCGCTGTCCTTCGCGGTCCCCTCCGACGGCTCGGGCCCGGACCGAGTGATCGACGAGGCGGCGGAGTCGGGCTGGGGACTACTGGAACTGCCCGCCCGCCACACCCCGCGCACGGACCCCGAGGCGGTACGGGCGGTCGCGACGGTCGTACGGCGCCTGCTGGACCGGGGCGGCGCGGCGACGTCGGAACGCTCACCCGACCCGGCGCCCCTCACCGCAGACCGGATCGCGGTCGGCACCGCCCACCGGGACCAGGCCGCGGCGGTCCGGGCGGCCCTGACCGAGCTGGGCGTCGTGGACGTCACCGTCGACACGGCCAACCGCCTCCAGGGCCGCGAGTACGACGTCACGGTCGTCCTCCACCCCCTCTCCGGCCGCCCCGACGCCACCGCCTTCCACCTGGAAACGGGCCGCCTCTGCGTCCTCGCCTCCCGCCACCGCCACGCCTGCATCGTGGTGTGCCGGGCCGGCGTGAGCGACCTGCTGGACGACTATCCGTCGACGGAGCCGGTACAGCTGGGGACGGTGGTGAAGTTCCCGGACGGGTGGGAGGCGAATCACGCTGTGTTGGCACGGCTGGCGGAACACCGGGTGGCTTGGCGGCCGTGAACGCAAGAGCACGCTTGAAAGCCCATTGACCTGCGTCACACGCCTACTTGCGCGGGCGCGGGACAATGGACGGTGGACCGGTTCACCGGGGGTCGCCGGTGGCCCACGAGATCGGTGACGCACATCGGTGACCCACATCGGTGACGTACGAGGAGGAGACAGCATGGCGGAGCCCACGCCGCGTCGGAACGAACCGCGGCTACGCCCCGCGCCCCTGCTCTTCGAGCCCACGCAGGTGGCCGCCGACCCGGAGCACTTCTTCGACCTGGAGTCGATCGACGACCCCCGCGCGCTGCTGGAGCGGGCGACCGAGCTGACGCAGGCGTTCCGGGCGGCGACGGACCGTGCGGTGGAGTTCCAGGCCATCGCGGCGGCCCAGCTGGCGGACCCCCGGCGGTTCGACCGGCTGACGCCCGCCGACATCGCCGAGCAGGCCGAGTGGACCGAGGACTACGCCAAGAAGATGGTCGAGTTCGGCAGGGATCTGATGCGGGGGGTCGAGGGGCCGGGGCACGTCGACCCGGTATGACCGGCCGCCCCGTGTGACCGACCTGACCGAGAGTTCTCCAGGCATATGCCAGGCGGGCAAGATACGCCCTGCCACCCCACCCTGTCCCGCGTTCCGGGAACTCTCGGGAACCGAGGACTCACCGTCGGTAGATGTATCTGCCATGAGCACCCCACACAACGCCCCCTTCTCCCCCGCCTTCGTCACCACGGACGGCGCCGCCTGGCTGGCCTCCGCGGAACCGTATCCGCGGAGCACCCAGGCGCTCTGGGACGAGCGGCCGCAGGCCCCCGTGATTCTGGCCTGCGGTTCGGTCTTCGACATCGTGAGCGCTCCCGCGATCTTCGGACGCCGGATGGTCGACCGGCTGTGGGAGGAGGGGCCCGGATCGGGGCCGGTGGCGATGTCGCGGGGCCGGATGCTGCTGTTCGCCGCGCCCGGCACGGCCCAGCGGCTGCCGTCGCTGCTGCGGTGGGAGGAGTTCGGCCGGGCGGAGGACGTGCCGCCGCTCCTGTGCCACGGCAAGGGAGACGCGGTGACCGTCCCGTCCCGATCGGGCGCCGCCGCCTCCTCCGGCTCCCGCTGGCTGGTCGCCCCGGACACTCGTAATCCCTGGTTACCGGGTCCCGAGGTGCTGCTCTGGGCGGCCGTGCGGGCGGCTCGTGCGGCCGTTCGTATTTCGATTTTTCCCCACGCCGACCAGGATGCTAAGGTCTACGACGTCAGCAGGCGCCGCTAGCTCAGTTGGTTAGAGCAGCTGACTCTTAATCAGCGGGTCCGGGGTTCGAGTCCCTGGCGGCGCACAGACAGTGAAAGCCCCTCGCGAAAGCGGGGGGCTTTTCGCATGCGCCTCGACGGGCCCAACCCGGCACCCATCGCACCCCCACCCCGCGCCCGACCGGGCACCCATCGCAGGCCCGAGCCCTCCCCCCACCCACACCCCGCGCCCTTACCACCAGTCATCCCGCCCCGCCACCAGGCGTACCGCCACCCCCCGGCGCATCCCGCACCCGTCACGCGACCCCCCATCCGGCGCGGGCGCTACCCTCCAGTCGCGATCTTCACCGTCCACGCCCCCGAAGCCGTGCGCCCCTCCACCTCCACCCGGACGCCCTCACCCGGCACCGTGAAGCTCTCCCCCAGCCCGACCGGCGCGTCAGCGAGCGGGGGGTACACCGACTCCTCCCAGCAGGCCTCGGTGTGCGGGTGCGCGTCGATCACCTCGACCGGACCGCCGCCGGACTCGGTCTGGCTGCGCACCCGGTACACCAGCACACCCTGCCGACAGGCCTGCATGTCGTTGCCCGCGGGGCCGCGTGCCTCGAAGGCGAGGGCGCTTTCGCGGCCGGTGCGGACGACGGCGAGCTTGATGCCGTTGCCCAGCCCGAAGCCCGGCACGGCGCCGACCGAACCGCGCGCACCCGACGTACCGCCCGCGCCGGCGCCACCCGCCGAACCGCCCGTGCCCGCGCCGCCGGACGCACCGGCAGCACCACCCGCTCCGCCCGTGCCCGCGCCACCCGACACACCGGAAGCGCCGCCCGCTCTGCCCGAGCCGGCGCCACCGGACGAACCGCCCGCACTGCCCACACCGCCCGTGCCGGCGCCACCGGACGAACCGCCCGCACTGCCCGTGCCGGACCCACCGGACCCACCGGGCCCGCCGGATCCACCGGACGCACCGAACTTTCCGGCCGCCCGCACCGCCCCCGCCGGCCCGGCCGCCACCGCCTGGCCCATGCCGCCGGGCCCCACCGCCAGCGGCTCCAGTGTGAGTCGCGCGCCCGCGGCCCCCGTCCCCTGCACGCACACCACCTGCCGCGGCTCCAGCCACCCCAGCTTCCACTTGTGCCAGCCGAACAGATCCGGCGCCATCCCGAACTGGCTGCCCATCAGGTCCCAGTCACCGACATAGGTGTCCCAGTCCCCCTTGCCGTCCACCGGGCGGTGGTACAGGTCGGGCAGGTCGAAGATGTGGCCCGTCTCATGCGCGAGGACCAGGCGGTCCGGCGGATGGTTCTCGAACACCGTGACGACGCGCCGGATGTCGGTGCCGTCGGCCCGCAGCGGGGTGTCCATGTTGACGACCTTCGTGGCGTCCGAGTCGACGCCGGGCGCGTCGGGGTCGGCGACGAGGTAGACGACGTCATAGCGGGAGAAGTCCACCTCCCGGTCCGCCACGGCGATGGCGTCGCGCAGATAGGCGGCCCGGTGGGCCGTGTTCCAGTCGCGCTGTATGGCGTACGCCGTCGACGGCCGGGGCATCCGCAGCCAGTGCCGCAGTGGATGCGGGCGCAGGGTGAATCTGCCGTAGGAGGCGCGTTCGAAGAAGTGGGTGGTGAGCGGGAAGTGGTCGGCCGTCAGTTCGGCGGGTGTCGTGTGGGGGGCCGCGTCCGGGAAGGACAGGTACACCATGACGGCGTCGAGCTTGCGGGCCGGGCGGGGGTAGGCGGCGTTCCAGGTGTTCAGGCCCTCGGAGTGGTGGGCCTCGGTGCGTTCGAGCGCGCAGGCCGCCGTGTCGAACGGCTTGGCGGCGGAGGGGCCCGCGACCAGGGAGGTCGCGGCGAGCGCCGACATCGTGGTGAACACCGCTGCGACACTGCGCAGTCGGGGCCATTCCCGCAGCCGACCCATGTCAGGGAGCAGGGGGAACTGACGCGGCACGTGGACCTCCGGGTGCGGTTCGCGGGACACCGCATCCAGCCTGGGTCATATTGTCGTACTACGTCCTGTTTGCCTGCACCGGACGGGTGAGAGGCCGTGGGAAACGTCAGAATCGACACCCCCGAATCGCTCACGGAACGTCACAACTGGTCGGTGGCCCGAAGAAGGCGTCCAGGTGCGGGCAGAAACGATCTGTCAGAAGGTCGGGTCAGGTGGGAACACTGAACAGTAGGTGGAAGGCCCCGGGACCAGCCTCTATGATCGGCACACTTTCCAGACACTTTCCTGCACGGACACGGCCTGGCGGCCGACCGCCCCCCGGCCGGCCATTCCGATGAGACCCATCCGAAGAACGAGTGCACTGCGGGAGCGAGCGGTGAGCGGAACGTCCGAAGGGCCGACGCCCGCGGCAGACCTCATCGGGCCGGCCGTCACAGAGAGTAACGTGGAGCCAGCCCCCGGTACCGGGCCTCCGCCCTACTCGTCCGCCTTCTGTGCCGCGCCCCTGGCGATGGCCGTGGTCGACCGAGAGGGCCTGGTCACCGGCGCCAACGCCGCGCTCGCCGACCTGCTCGGCACGCCACCCGGGGAGTTGGCCGGATCCGTCGCCGCCGATCTGGTGGACCTCGCCTCCGACGCCCGCACCTGGCACACGTATCTGGAGGTGCTGCGCGGCCGCGAGGCCAGACTGCGCTGCACACGCCGCCTCAAACACCCGGACGGGCACTCTCTGTGGGCCCGGGTCACGGTCGCGCCCCTGCCCGGCGAAGGGCGGGGCGGCGTCCTGCTCTCCGTCGCGGACATCAGCGCCCACCGTGAACTCCAGGCCCGGCTGCGGCACTTGCAGATGCACGACCCGGTGACCCGGCTGCCCAACCGCACCCTGTTCTTCGAGCGTCTGTCGACGGCGCTGGAGGCGGAGTCGTACGAGGAGAGCGGCACGACGGGCCGAATCGGCCTTTGTTATCTGGACCTTGACGGATTCAAGGCGATCAACGACACCCTGGGCCACCGGGTCGGCGACGGTCTGCTGGCCGCCGTGGCCGAACGGCTCACGCACTGCGCCGAGGAAGCCGGCTTCGCCCGGTCGAGCCCGCCCCTGGTGGCACGGCTCGGCGGTGACGAGTTCGCCCTGCTCGTGGAGGACTCGACGGGCACCGAGCAACTGGCCGACCTCGCCGAGTCGGTGCTCGAAGCGCTGCGGGCCCCCTTCGACCTGTCCGGCCGGCGCCTTTCGGTGTCGGCGTCGATCGGCGTGGTGGAACGCCAGGCGAGCGGCACCACTCCGACCGCCCTGATGCAGGCCGCCGATACGACGCTGTACTGGGCAAAGGCCGACGGCAAGGACCGCTGGACGCTCTTCGACCCCGAGCGCAACGCCCACCTCATCACCCGCCAGGCGCTCGCCGCCACGCTCCGCCCCGCCATCGAGCGCGGTGAGTTCGCCCTGGAGTACCAGCCGTTGGTGTGCATGGAGGACGGCCTGCTGCGCGGTGTCGAGGCGCTTGTCCGCTGGAAACATCCTCAGTTCGGCGTACTGGCGCCGAATCGGTTCATCGGACTGGCCGAGGAGGACGGTTCGATCGTTCCGCTCGGCCGCTGGATCCTCGCGACGGCCTGCCGCCAGGCCCGCGCCTGGCAGGTGGCGCACCCCGACGAGCCGCCGATCTTCGTCAGCGTGAACGTGGCGGTACGTCAGGTCTGGGACTCGGACCTGGTCGCGGACGTCGCCCGCATCCTCGACGAGACGGAACTCGCCCCGCATCTGCTCCAGTTGGAGCTCACCGAGTCCGCGGTGATGGGCTCGGCGGGCAGACCGCTGCAGGCCCTCCAGGCGCTCAGCGACATGGGCGTACGCATCGCGATCGACGACTTCGGCACGGGGTACTCGAACCTGGCCTACCTCAGCCGGCTGCCCGTCTCGGTGCTGAAGCTGGACGGTTCCTTCGTGCGGGGCTTCCAGTACGAGAGCGACAACAGCGCGGCCGTACCGCCGAACCCGGCCGACGAGGTGGTGGTCGAGGCGATGATCCAGCTCGCCCACCGGCTGGGCCTGACGGTCACCGCGGAGTGCGTGGAGACGCTCGCGCAGGCGTCGCGGCTGCGCAGCATCGGGTGTGACACCGGCCAGGGGTGGCTGTACTCGCGGCCGGTGTCGCCGGATCGTATCTCCGAGTTGCTGGGCGTGCGGGTCTGACGAGCGCCGCCGGTCAGGAGGCGGTCGGCAATCCGTAGGCGTCCGCTATGAGTTCGTAGGAGCGCAGGCGTACGTCCAGGCCGGGGGCGTTGCTCGTGATCATCAGCTCGTCGGCGCCGGTGCGCTTCTGGAGGTCGTCGAGCCCGGCGCGGACCTCGTCGGGGGTGCCGTGGACGACGTTGGCGTTCCAGGAGTCGGCGAACTCGCGCTCCAGCGGGGTGAATTCGTGGGCCTCGGCCTCTTCAGGGGTGGGGATGAGGCCGGGGCGGCCGGTGCGCAGGCGGATCATGCTGAGGGCGGCGGCCCTGACCTGGCGGCGGGCCTCCTTCTCGTCGTCGGTGGCGAGGGCGGAGACGCCGATGAGGGCGTACGGCTCGGCGAGGACGGCGGACGGCCGGAAGGACTCCCGGTAGAGGTCCAGGGCCGGGACGGTGTTCCGTGCCGAGAAGTGGTGCGCGAAGGCGAAGGGCAGGCCGAGCACCGCGGCGAGGCGGGCGCTGAAGCCGGAGGAGCCGAGGAGCCAGATCGGCGGGCGGTGCGGGGACTGGACACCGCCGGGTGACGTCGCCTGGACGGGGCCGGGGACGGCGTGGATACGGGCGTAGGGGTGGCCGTCCGGGAAGTCGTCGTCGAGGAAACGGGTGAGCTCGGCGAGTTGCTCGGGGAAGTCGTCGGCGCCCTCGTTCAGGTGGTCGGTGCGGCGCAGCGCGGCGGCGGTGGCGCCGTCCGTGCCGGGGGCGCGGCCGAGACCGAGGTCGATGCGGCCGGGGGCCATGGCCTCCAGGGTGCCGAACTGCTCCGCGATGATCAGTGGGGCGTGGTTGGGGAGCATGACGCCGCCGGAGCCGAGGCGGATGCGGTTCGTGTGGGCGGCGAGGTGGGCGAGGATCACCGCCGGGGACGAGGAGGCCACGCCGGGCATGGAGTGGTGTTCGGCGACCCAGTAGCGGTGGAAGCCGCGGGACTCCGCGAGGCGGGAGAGTTCGACGCTGGTGCGCAGGGCGTCGGTGGCGGTGTGGCCCGCGCTGACCGTGACCAGGTCCAGTACGGAGAGGGGAGTGGGGGCGGTGCCGTGCGCCGTGCCCCGGATCCCGTCTGTCTGGGTGTCGTCTGCCGCCACGGTGGGTGCCTCCTGTGGTGATGCCGTGCACTGTCCTGCCCGGCATTAACAGGAGGGGGTCTCCGCTTTATTCCCGGCCGCCGCAACCGCCACCGCCGACGTCACCGACACCCGGCGCCGCTACACCTGCACGATCGGCTCCTTCGTGAACAGCGCCCCCAGTTCCGGCGCATTCACGCGGCGGTCCGTGAGCCTCAGGGCCTCCCAGACCGTGACCTGGTTGGCGGTGAGGACCGGTTTGGAGACGTGTTGCTCCAGGGCCGGGAGGTGGGAGGCGGTGTGGAGGGCCGTGTCGGGCAGGAGGATGGCCTCCGCGTCCGGGTGGTCCGCCTCCCTCGCCAGGGCGAAGAGCTCCTTGTCGCCCCAGGTCCCGACCTCGGCCGCCGTGATGATCCCGGAACCGCGGACCGCCACCACCTCCACGCCCGCCGCCCGAAGGAACTGCGCGAAGAGGTCCGCCACGTCGTCCGGGTAGGTCGCCCCGATCGACACCCGCCGCACCCCGAGCTCCTGTACCGCGTGCACGAAGGCGAAGGACGTCGACGACGCCGGCATGCCCGCCGTGACGGCGAGGCTGCGCACCTGCTCATGGGCGCCCTCCCAGCCGTAGACGAAGCTGCCGGACGTGCACGCCCACACCACCGCCTCGGCGCCGGTCAGCCGCAGCGCCTCCACTCCGGCCGCGAGGCGCTCGGCCGAGCCCATCCGGCGCAGCGCGTCCACGCGGTGTGCGTCCTCACCGATGTCGGTGTGCACCACGTCGACCCTGATGTCGCTGGCGAGCAGTTGTTCGATGCGTGGATAGTCGTCCTCTGCGGAGTGGCCCGGGTAGAGAAATCCGAGTGCGGTCATGTCGGCCTTCCTGCTCCTCGCTGCGCCTACTGCCTGCTACTGCTGTTCCTGCTCGGGTACATCCGGTACGTCCGGAAGCACGGGACCGCCACGCGTGGACGGATCGATCCGAGCCGCCGGATCGATCAGCGCCTGATACGGCCCCACCGCTCGGGTACCCAGCCGACGCAGTGCCGCCCACATCGTGACCTGGTTGGCCGAGAGCACGGGGATGCGCAGCTCTGCCTCCAGTTGGGGGATCACGTCGTAGGTGGGCAGGTTGGTGCAGCTGATGAACAGGGCGTCGGCGGCACGGCGCACGGCCCTGCGCGCCATGTCGGCCACATCGCGGTACGGCACCCTCCAGATGTGCCGCGTCAGGCCCATGAAGGCACAGCCGGTGACCATGACCCCTGCCTCGGCCACGTAGTCCTCCAGCGCCCGCGTCACCGACACGGTGTACGGCGTCACCAGCGCCACCCGGCGGACGCCGAGCTCGGCCAGCGCCTCAAGGAGCGCGCCCGAGGTGGTGACCGACGGCACCGCGCCCGCCCGTGTCATCGCCTCGCACATCGCCCGTTCGCCCGCGATGCCGCCGACGAAACTGCCGGAGGTGCAGGCGTAGGCGACGACCTCGGGGGTGATCGCGGTCAGGGTGCGGACGCCGTCGCCGAGCGTCTCGTGTTCGCTGACCAGACGGGCCAGATCGAGGCTGACCTCGACGGGGACGAACGGCGTCCGCGTCAGGTGCAGCGAGACCTCGTCCGGAACCCAGCGCCACAGCTCTCGGTCCAGCGCGAAGTCGAACGGGGCGACGACTCCGACACCGCGCTGCGGGCGGGGGCCACCGAGGAAGGAGATGTCCAAGGCGTCCATGGCGGGCACCGCCCTCACTACGAGAAACAGGTGAGCAACGGACCGTATTTACGACCGTGTTGACGAAGGTAGGTTCGGGTGCGAGCGTGGTCAAACCTCGCATGTCAGACGACCGTTTCCTTCAAGTAAAACTCTGAGAAACGGCGCCCGCATATCCCCGCAAGCGCTGGCAAAGCGCCCCCTCACACTCCGGAGAAGCGACCCCGTATGACCTCACCCGCCCCCGGTCCGTCCCCCGCTTCCGGCCCGCCGCCGACGCTCCTCGTCCTCGACGCCGAGCCCCTCCCCCGCCTCGGCCGCCTCACCGGCCGGGCCCGCATCGAGCACGCCGACGAGTCGACGCTGGCCGAGCGGCTGCCGTCCGCCGATGTCCTGCTGGTCTGGGACTTCACCTCGCACGCCGTACGCCGCGCCTGGCCCGGCGAGGGCCCCCGTCCGCGCTGGGTGCACACGGCGAGCGCGGGTGTGGATCACCTGATGTGCCCGGAGCTGACCGCGTCGGACACGGTGGTCACCAACGCGCGCGGGATCTTCGACCAGCCGATCGCCGAGTACGTCGCCGCGCTGGTGCTGGCGATGGCGAAGGACCTGCCGCGCACCCTGGACTTCCAGCGCGCCCGGGAGTGGCGGCACCGGGAGGGGCAGCGGGTCGCGGGCACGCGCGCGTGCGTGGTCGGGTCCGGGCCCATCGGCCGTACGATCGCCCGCTCGCTGAAGGCCCTCGACGTCACCACCGCGCTGGTCGGCCGGGTCCCGCGCACCGGCATCCACGGCCCCGACGACCTCGACCGGCTGATGGCCCGCGCCGACTGGGTGATCGCGGCGGCGCCGCTCACCGAGCAGACGCACGGCATGTTCGACACCCGCCGCTTCGGCGTCATGCAGCCCTCGGCCCGGTTCATCAACGTCGGGCGCGGGCAGCTCGTGGTGGAGGAGGCGCTGGCCGAGGCCCTCACCAAGCGGTGGATCGCGGGGGCCGCGCTCGATGTCTTCGAGGACGAGCCCCTCGGTCCCGACAGCCCGCTGTGGGGGCTGCCGGGTCTGATCGTGTCGCCGCACATGAGCGGGGACACCATCGGCTGGCGCGATGAACTCGGACTTCAGTTCGTGGAGTTGTACGAGCGGTGGGAGGCGGGCAGACCGCTGCTGAACGTGGTCGACAAGCAGCGCGGGTACGTACCCGGACGCTGACGTCTACGGCTGGAGGGCTTCGCATGACGGATCTCACCGAACTGACCGCCGTACAACTCCTCGACGGCTACCGGGCAGGAGAGTTCAGCCCCGTCGACGCCACCCGCGCGGCCCTGGAGCGGGCCGAGCGCATCCAGCCGGAGGTCAACGCCTTCGTACGGCTCACGGCCGACGCGGCCCTCGCACAGGCCGCCGACTCGGCCGAGCGCTGGCGGCGCGGCGCTCCGGCCGGTCTGCTCGACGGCGTACCGGTCACCGTGAAGGACATCCTGCTGATGCGCGGGGCGCCGACGCTCAAGGGCTCGAAGGCCATTGCCGAGAAGGGGAGCTGGGCCGAGGACGCCCCCTCCGTGGCCCGGCTGCGCGCGGCCGGCGCCGTCTTCCTCGGCAAGACGACGACCCCCGAGTTCGGCTGGAAGGGCGTCACCGACTCGCCCCTGTCCGGCGTCACCCGCAACCCGTACGACCCAACCCGCACCGCGGGCGGCTCCAGCGGCGGCGCGGCGGCGGCCGTGGCCCTCGGTGCGGGACCGCTCGCCCTGGGCACCGACGGCGGCGGCAGTGTCCGTATCCCGGCGGCCTTCTGCGGCATCTTCGCCCTGAAGCCGACGTACGGCCGTGTCCCCCTGTACCCGGCGAGCGCCTTCGGCACCCTGGCACATGTCGGCCCGATGACCCGCGACGCGGCCGACGCGGCCCTGCTCCTGGACGTCATCGGCGCGCCCGACTCCCGCGACTGGTCGGCGCTGCCGCCGTCGCCGGGCTCCTTCACCTCCGCCTTGGAGGGCGGCGTGCGAGGGCTGCGGGTCGCCTACTCGCCGTCTCTCGGCGGCCAGGTGGCGGTGCGTCCGGCGGTCGCGGCGGCGGTGCGGCGGGCGGTGGAGCGGCTGGCGGGGCTGGGGGCGTACGTCGAGGAGGCCGACCCCGACTTCACCGACCCGGTGGACGCCTTCCACACCCTGTGGTTCTCCGGGGCGGCCCGGGTGACCCAGCATCTGGGCCCGTATCAGCGGGAGTTGCTCGACCCGGGCCTCAGGGAGATCTGCGGCGCCGGTGCCCGGCTGTCCGCGCTCGACTATCTGGCCGCGGTGGACGTCCGGATGGAGCTGGGCCGCCGGATGGGCCGCTTCCACGACGGCTACGACCTGCTGGTCACCCCGACCCTGCCGATCACGGCGTTCGAGGCGGGCGCCGAGGTCCCCAAGGGCTCGGGGCACCGCAGGTGGACCGGCTGGACGCCGTTCACCTACCCGTTCAACATGACCCAGCAGCCGGCCGCGTCGGTCCCGGTCGGCGCGGACGGGGACGGGCTGCCGATCGGTCTCCAGCTCGTGGCCGCCCGGCACCGGGACGACCTGGTGCTGCGGGCGGCGCACGCGCTGTACGAGGCCGGCGTCGCCGGGCTCAGGCCCTTCGGAAGCTGAGCGTCTCCCCCGCCGCTCCCGTGCGCCACAGGTCGTTGCAGGCCTCGGCCAACGCGTCGAGGCCCTCGATCACCTGGCCCCAGACGATGCCGGGGACCCAGCCGACATCGCCGTTCAGGAGCAGGTTGTTGCGCTCGTAGAACAGGGCCAGGTCGACGACCGTGGTGCCGGGGCGGACCTCACGGTCGTAGCCGTATGCCTTGGTGCCCAGCTCGGCGCCGGCGAAGGAGAAGTAGCAGAGGTCACCCGGGATCGGGGTGACCGTCGGGTTCTCCAGCGGTGGCTCCGCCGGCGCGAACGGCGGGAACAGGGCGTAGATCTCGTTGCGGGCGTATTTCGCGTGGTAGACGTCGCCGCTCAGCGGGAGGGCGTCCCATACGGCCGCGCAGGTGATCGGGGCGCGGTCGTCCAGCAGCTTTGCGGTTGCGGTGATTCCACGCTTGGCCAGCGAAACTTCGATATGGCGGTCGGCCATGTGCCCTCCAGTGCACGTGCTTCGTCCCGGTGTGGCGCCTCCCTGGGCCATTGCCCGTTCGGTCACCTCCCCAAGAGTCAATGGCAGCGCGGTGCGGGGCCCACGAGACTCTTGGTGCCCGCACAGCAGGAGGCCACGCGTGACCTCGCGTGAAACATCGGCGCACCCCGTTCAGGGCCGCGACGGTGGCGAAGATGTGCGACAGCGGCCCGGCCAACTGCGTACTCACCAAGATCCACCCCAAAAAGGGCGGTGCGAAGGTGACGGTCGACAACCACGGAGGCGACAAGAGCTGCCTGTACGGCTCGGACCTGCGCGGTAACCACGTCCCCGCACCCCGACGACGCCGTGCCGGACGCCCTCATCAGGGCTTCGGGCACGCTCGGTTTGTGGCCGCAAACGACCGGCATAGGCCCGGTCGGTCTGGGTAGGCGCGCGGCCATGGCTCCACGACAGGGGAACTTCTCAGCAAGCAACGGAATCCGAAGAGGCCTCCGCCGCCGCTCGCTGCTCACCGGAGCGGCAGCGGTGGGCGCGGCGGGGGCACTGGGTGCGACGACCGGCTGCGCACGGGTCGACGTCACCGGCGCGAAGAGCGGCGGACAGCTGCTGGACGACCTGCGCAGCAAGGGCACCGTGCGCATGGGCATAGCCAGCGAGCCCCCCTACGCCTCCATCAACAAGCAGGGCGAGCTCACCGGCGAGGCCCCGGCCGTGGCCCGGACGATCTTCCAGCGCCTCGGCGTCAAGGACTTCGAACCGGTGCCGGTCGAGTTCGGCGCGCTGGTCCCCGGACTGCTGTCCTTCCAGTTCGATGTGATCGTCGCCGGGATGTTCATCAACAAGGACCGCTGCGAGGCGGTGCTCTTCTCCGACCCGGACTACGAGTCGAAGGACGGCTTCCTGGTCCCGAAGGGCAACCCGGACCAGCTCAAGTCGTACAAGGACGTCGCCGACAAGGGCCTGCGCATGGGGACCGGCGTCGGCTACGCCGAGTACGACTACGCCGTCGGCAACGGCGTCAAGGAGGGCAAGATCCAGACGTACGGCGACCAGATCGCCGGCATGGAGGCCCTGGAGGCCGGTCGCATCGACTGTTTCGCCGGTACGGCCCTCACCATGATCGAGGCCCTGAAGACCGGCGCCCACCCCAAGGTCGGGATGACCGACCCGTTCACCCCGGAGGTCGACGGCAAGCCGCAGCGCGACGGCGGCGGTTACGGCTTCCGGCTGGGCGAGACCAAGGTCCGGGACGCCTTCAACCGCGAACTGCACAAGATGAAGCAGAGCGGTGAACTCCTGCGCATCGCCAAGCCGTTCGGCTTCACCGAGGAGTTCATGACGGATCTGACCGCAGAGGAGCTCTGCAACAAATGACCGGACCGTTGTGGGAACTCCTGTTCAAGGGTGCGTGGATCACCGTCCAGCTGATGGTCTACAGCGCCGTGCTCGCGGCCGCCGTCGCCTTCGGCATCGGCCTGGCACGCACCTCACGCCTGTGGATCGTCCGCTTCCTGTCCGGTGCCTATGTGGAGATCTTCCGCGGCACCTCGGCACTGGTGCTGATGTTCTGGCTGTTCTTCGCGCTGCCCCTGCTCGGCTGGCAGCTCGCCGGCCTCTGGGCGGGCACCCTGGCGCTCGGCCTGTCGTACGGTGCCTACGGCTCCGAGGTGGTGCGCGGTGCGGTGCAGTCGGTGTCCCCGGCCCAGCGTGAGGCGGCCGTCGCGCTGAACTTCACGCCCTGGCAGCGCATGCGGAAGGTGATCCTGCCGCAGGCGGTGCCGGAGATGATGCCGCCGTTCAACAACCTGCTGATCGAGCTGCTCAAGGGCACCGCGCTGGCCTCGCTGCTGTCCATCGGCGAGCTCACCTTCGAGGCCAAGCTCGCCCGGCTCTCCACCGGTGAGAGCGCCCAGGTCTACGGGATCATCCTGGTGATGTACTTCGTGATCGCGTTCGTCGTGACCCGGATCATGCGGTTGCTGGAGCGCCGTGCCAAGGCCTCGGTCGGCCAGGCGCCCCAGGCGAGCGGCTGGTTCAGCCGCGGGCTGCCCGTCTCGAAGGGCGTGCCCCAGCCCTCCGCCACCGGAGGTGGTGCCTGATGAACGACTGGTCCTGGGACTACGTCCGCGAGATCATGCCGCAGCTTCTCGACGGGCTGTGGATCACCGTCCAGGCGACCCTGCTCGGCTCCCTGGTGGCCTTCGCCCTCGGTCTGGTGTGGGCGATCGCGCTGCGTTCACCGAGCCGCTGGGTGACCTGGCCGGTCAGCGCCGTCGTCGAGTTCGTCCGCAACACGCCGCTGCTGGTGCAGCTGTTCTTCCTGTTCTTCGTGCTGCCGAGCTGGGGCCTGAGTTTCGGGGCGCTGACGACCGGTGTCATCGGCCTCGGGCTGCACTACTCGACGTACACGGCCGAGGTCTACCGCGCCGGTATCGACGCGGTGCCGAAGGGCCAGTGGGAGGCGGCCACCGCGCTGAGTCTGCCGCGCGGGCGCACCTGGGTCGCGGTGATCCTGCCGCAGGCCTTCCGCCGGGTGGTTCCGGCCCTCGGCAACTACGTGATCGCGATGTTCAAGGACACTCCGATGCTTTCCGCCATCACGGTGGGCGACATGCTTTTCGAAGCGAACAGCATCGGTGCGACGACATTCGACTACATGGAGCCGATCACGGTCGTCGGCATTCTCTTCATCGTGATCTCGTACCCCACCTCTGTCCTCCTGCGAGTCCTGGAGCGTCGCCTTGTCCGCTGACAGCAGCCTCTCGAAAGAAACCGTCAATCCCGCGGTGGACGGCAGCGAGCTGATCCGCTTCGACAAGGTGACGAAGCGATTCGGCACCAATACCGTCCTGGATTCCCTGGACTTCACCGTGTCGTCCGGCAAGCACGTCACGCTGATCGGTCCCTCCGGATCGGGCAAGACCACGATCCTCAGACTTCTGATGACCCTGACGAATCCGGACGAGGGCACCATCAAGGTGGCCGGCGACTACCTCACGCACGAGGAGAAGAACGGCAAGCTCGTGCCGGCCGGTGAAAAGCATGTCCGGGAGGTGCGCAAGAACATCGGAATGGTGTTCCAGCAATTCAACCTCTTTCCCAACATGAAGGTGATGCGGAACATCACCGAGGCCCCGGTGCATGTGCTCGGCCTGTCCAAGGACGAGGCCGAGGAACGGGCTCGCGGACTGCTCGAACTGGTCGGTCTGACCGAGCACGTGGACAAGTACCCGACCCAGCTGTCCGGCGGCCAGCAGCAGCGCGTCGCGATCGCCCGCGCCCTCGCCATGCGCCCGCAGGTGCTGCTGCTCGACGAGGTCACCTCCGCGCTCGACCCCGAACTGGTGGCCGGCGTACTGGACGTGCTGCGCGACATCGCGCACACCACGGACATCACGATGCTCTGCGTCACCCACGAGATGAACTTCGCCCGGGACATCTCCGACGATGTCCTCATGTTCGACGCGGGCCGGGTGATCGAGTCCGGTTCGCCGGAGAAGATCTTCTCCGAGCCGGACCACGAGCGCACCCGGCAGTTCCTCAGCGCCGTGTTGTGAACGAGCGGGGGCAATGCCCGAAAAGGGCATTGCCCTTGTTGACACCTCCCGAAGTCCCAATAGTCGCAGGTCGCGGGCTCGTTGAAGAATTTCAACGAGCCCACCGTTCCGGCTGCGCCGACGAACACCGACGGTGACTCTGGCATATGCCGGAGTGCTATCCCCGCAGTTGGGGGCATCGCAATCTCGTCAACAACCGCTCACTACAGGCCTCTTGCCCGTTATCGTGAAGGGGATTGGCTGACTCGACACCCGGCCCAGTCGACGAGTTGACGAGAAGCAACGTGCGACCGCAGGGGGAACCGTGGCGCTGCAGCACGAGCCGACGACGCCGTACCACTCGGCCCAGGACGCCCTGCGCGTCCTGGAGACGGTGGTTCGGCACAACACCGGAATCACCGACGCCGACCTCGCCCGGCACACCGGCATCGACCCGGAGCGCCTGACCGGCCTCCTGCTGATGCTGCGCCGCGAGGGCTACGTCGAGCAGGTCGCCGACGGCGCGTACGTCACCGGCGACGCACTGACCCGTCTGGGTTCCGCGCAGGGCCGCGACCAGGCCCTGCGCGAGAACCTCCAGCGCACCCTGGACCGGCTGCGCGACTCGGTCGGCGCCGCTGTCTACATCAGCCGGTACGTCGACGGCGAGATCAGGATCGACCAGTACGCCGCCGGCCCGGCCACCCCCGTGGTCAACGAGTGGGTCGACTTCCGCTACTCCGCCCACGCCACCGCGATCGGCAAGAGCCTGCTCGGCCAGCTCGACCACAACGGCCGGCGCGACCACCTCTCCCGCCACCGGATGGCCCGTCTCACGTCCCGCACGATCACCAGCGACAAGGTCCTCCTCTCCCGCCTGGAGGCCCAGCCGCCGACCGTCCCCCACCTCGATCTCCAGGAGTACGCGGTGGGCACGGTCTGCGCGGCGGTCCCGATCACGGCCGGATCCTCGGTGGGCTGCCTGGCCCTGTCCCTCCCGGTCGAACACGCCCACCGACTGAAGCAGGCGGCGGCGACCCTGAACCGCAACGCGGCCCCGGTACTGCTGTCGCTCGCGATCTAGCCGGCCCTCCAGGCCCAGTCCGACCCCCGGTCCGGCGTGGTCCGAAGCACCCCCGCGGACCAGGTAGTATTTTCTTCGTCGCCAGCCGCGAGAGCACAGTGAACGCGGTCGGCGGAGTCATGCGCCGCTAGCTCAGTTGGTTAGAGCAGCTGACTCTTAATCAGCGGGTCCGGGGTTCGAGTCCCTGGCGGCGCACCTGTGAAGGGCCTCTCGTGGGAGCGAGGGGCCCTTCCGCGTACACGAGTCCAGCAGGAACGGCCGGGGGTCCGGGGGTTGCCCCCCGGAAAATGCAGCATCAGCGGGTCCGGGGTTCGAGTCCCTGGCGGCGCACCGGTGAAGGGCCTCTCGTGGGAGCGAGAGGCCCTTCCGCGTCTTCCAGCCTCCGGTACGTCCGCTGTCCGGGCGGCAGCCACCACACCGGGTCGGCGCACCGCACGCCGTCCTTCCGAAGCCGCGCCCGGTGGATCTTGTTCGTGGCGGTGACCGGCATCCGCTCCACCACCCGCACGAACCGGGGCGCCATCTTGGTCCCGAGATCGGGCTGGGCGGCCAGGAAGTCCGCGAAGGCCACCGGGTCGAAGGTCCCGGCGATCGTCGCCATCACCTGGTCCCCGGTCACCGGATCCGGCACGGCGTACACGGCGACGGCGACCGCCCCCTCGTAGCGCGCGAGGATGTTCTCGATCAGCGCGGCGGCCAGGTTCTCGCCGTCGACCCGGATCCGGTCGTCCGTGCGGCCTGCGAAGTAGAGATAGCCGTCGCAGTCCCGGTAGAAGAGATCGCCGGTCCAGTACCAGCCGTCCCGCCGCCGCTCGGCCTCCGCCTCGGGATTGCGCCAGTACCCCTCGAAGGGGTTCGGCGCCCGGTTCACCAGCTCCCCGATGGCCTCGTCACCGTTGAGCAGCCGCCCGGCCGGGTCGAAGACGGCGGGCGGGCACTCCTCGCGCGTCCCCTGATCCAGTACGACGAGCCCGGGTCCCGCCCGCCCCACGGCTCCCGGCGGCGTCCCCGGCGACCACTGCACGGCGGCCCCGCCCTCGGACGACCCGTACCCCTCGACCAGCCGCACCCCGAACCGCCGCTCGAAGGCCACCGCGTCCCGCGCCCCGGCCTCGGTCCCGAAGCCCAGCCGCAGCGAGTGGTCCCGGTCGTCCGCACGCGGCTCGGTGGCCAGGACGTACTGGATCGCCCGGCCCACGTAGGTGAAATACGTCACCCCGTACCGGCGTACGTCCGTCAGGAACCCCGACGCCGAGAACCGCCGCCTGAGCGCCACCCCCGCGCCGCTCGCCAGCGCCGGCGCCCAGTCGGCGATCACCGCGTTGCCGTGGAACATCGGCATGCAGACGTAGTGCACCCCGTCCGGCCCGAGCCCGAACTGGTCCGCCAGGGAGCGGCCGGCGGCGGCCAGGCGGCCCTGGGAGCAGAGCGCGGCCTTGGGGGCGGCGGTCGAGCCCGACGTGAAGTAGAGCAGGAGGCGGTCGGCGGGGGTGGCCCGGGAGGCGTCCGGCCGGGCGTCGGCGTAGAGCGCGAGCAGGTCGTCGTATTCCTCGGTGCCGGTCACCAGGAGGCGTACGCCGGGGAGGTCGAGGCCCTTCAGCAGGGGCAGCCGGGTCGGCTCGGTGATCAGCAGGTGGCACTCGGTGTGCAGGATGTCGCGGGCGAGTTCGCGGCCCCTGCGGGTGGGGTTGATGCCGGCGACGGCTGCTCCCGCGAGGGCGGCCGCGCTCAACCACATCGGGTACTCCGGGGTGTTGTCCAGAAGCACGCCGATGTGCGGCTCGGCGCCGGGCGGCAGCAGGTCGGCGAGCAGCGCCGCCCGGACCGCGGCCCCGGCCGCCGTCTGGTGGTGCGTGAGCGTCTGCCCCTCGAACCACAGCCCAGGCCGGTGGTCACCCCACCGCGCCGCGACGAACTCCGCGACCGTGCGTTCCGTGGTGGACTCCATGGGGGCGCACGGTAATTGACGAGACGTCAGATGTGGAGCGTCACGGCTCCATGAAGACATCGTCCCCGGTGGGGAAATCGCCCTCCGTGGGGAAGTCGCCCTCGCCGGGGACATCGTCCCCGCCGAAGAAGCCGTCCCCGCCGAAGAACCCCTCCTCGATGGAGAAGATCGAGTGCGCCATGAGCATGAAGGCGATGGCCCCGAGGATGAACACACCGAGGAACGCCAGAATGCACCCCGTGCCCGCCGCGAGCCTTCCGGGCGCCGGAGGATTGGCCGTGGCCTGCTGCGGGTCGTCCGCCACATAGTGCACGGTGACGATGTCGCCCTCGACGATCGTCCCGGGCCCGCCCGCCTCCTCGAACCGGACACTGCGGCCGTCCCGCGTGATGAACTCGTAGACGTGGTGCAGGGTCGTGTGCACCGAGCTGTCCCCGCTGCCACCACTGGTCGTGGTGTACGTCCGCAGGCAGCGCGCCTCGGCGGTCAGACCGCTGTTCCAGGCGCGGCTGACCCGCAGGGAGCGGCGGATCACCGCGACCGCGACGCAGGAGGCGATCGCGATCATGATCGCGGGCACGAGGTAGAAAAAGACTTCCATGAGGTCCCCCGAGGGCCGTGCGCGGCCCCCGTTCGGCCGGCGTGGGAGGAACCTACCCACGCCGACCTGGGCATTTACTCAAGAGAACCTCAGAACGTGACGTCCGAGCAGGCGTAGAACGCGTTGCCGGTGTCCGCGATCGTCCACACCGCGAGGATCACGTGGTGACCACTCAGCCCGGACGGCAGGGTGCCCGCGTGGGACAGGGTCTGCGGCGGGCGCTGCCCGTTGTAGGGCACGGTGAAGAACGGGGTGAGGTTGAGGTCGGAGCGGGTCAGGTTGTGGTTCTGGTTCCAGCCCGGCTTGGTGACGTAGTACTTGAAGTCGGTCGTGGCGTGCATCGCCGTGAACTGCCAGCGGAAGGTGTAGCTCTGACCGCCCGACACCCTGGTGGTGGGCCAGTCCGCTCCCGACGGCGTCTTCGGAGCGCTGAGCTGGGCGAACTGCCCCAGTCCGGCGTTGCATATCTGCCCGTCGGCGGGCCCGGAGCCGGGGAAGCCCTTGGGGCCCTCGACGCTCTGCGGCTCCCACTGGATGGAGCCGCAGTTGGTGACGGTGCCGTTCTGGCAGAGCTTCTGCCTGCTGATGGGGAGGTCGGTGTAGCCGTGGCTGCTGGCGCCGCCGGCGGAGAGCACGAAGGCCCCGGCCGTGGTGAGTCCGAGCGCGGCGGCGTACCACTTGGTCTTTCTGCGCATGCTGCTGCTCCTGGGAACGTGGGGGAAGTTCGGCGAGCTTGCAGGTCTAGACCAAGTCCCAGATTATTGCTGACCATTGAACATGTCCATACCAATCAAGGAACATGTTCGAGGGGCCGTCAGACTCCCGGCTCACCCCGCCCCATGCAGAACGCCACCGTCAAGTCCTTGACCAGTGCCTTGCGTTCGTAGTCATCGAGCTCGACCAGGCCCCGCACGGTCAGCCGGGTCACCGTGTCCTCCACCGAGTCCACGACCGAGGTGAGCACGGCCGCCCGGTGCTGCGCGTCCAGCGCGGCGATACGGCGGCGGTGCATGGCGGCGGCGACCTCCGGGGCGTACTCCATGCGCACCGGCCGTACCGAGAACACCTCAAGGCCGACCGCCCCCGCGTCCCGCACCACCAACCGGGTCAGCGCGTCCGAGGCCGCCTCGACGGCCCCCCGCGAGGCACTCGGCATCTCCACCGGAACCCGGGCCAGCGCCGACTCGACGCACTCGCGCAGATACGTCTCGTGGTCCTCCACCCCGAGCATCGCCCGCGCGGTGTCCTTCACCCGCCACACCACCAGGACGACCACCCGCAGCTCGACCCCGGTGCCGTCGGCCGCCGGCATCGGCTCGCTGCGCCAGTGCCGCAGCCGTACGTCCACGCGACGGCGCAGCAGCAGCGGGTTGACCCACAGCAGTCCGGTGCGCCGGACCGTCCCCCGGTAGCGGCCGAACAGCCCGAGCACCCAGGCCCGCCCGGTCCGCCCCCGCGCCAGCCCGCCGAGCCCGAAGAGCCCCAGCGCCCCGGCCCCCGTGTACGCCGCCCACTGCACCGGCCCCAGGCCCGCGCCCGCGGACGCCGGCAGCCGCAGCGCCTCCACCGCGAGCGGCGGCAGCGCCCCCGACCACCACGAGGTGGCCAGGCACCCGACCGCCCCGCAGGCCCCGGCCAGCACACCGGCCGCCCCGGGCAGCACCCGCGCCGGGCGCTCCGCCAGGTCGGGGTCCATCTCCGGCACGGGACGCTGCTCCGGCTGCACCGGCCGGCGCACGCGCGGCTGCTCGCCCGTGCCCTGACGGCGCGCCACGACCGTGGGCCGGATCGGCACGGACACCGTGGGGGGTTCGTCGCGGAAGAGGAGGTGGACGGGGATCTCGGTGGTCACCTCGTTCTGGATCAGCCGTCCGGGGCGAGCCGTAGCCGTCCCTCCGTCCGGGACTCCCTCCGAGTCGGACGAGTGAGAAGTGGTCGTGGTCATGCGTGCCTCCAGCCTCCGCGCCAGACGCGTCACAGCAGTGGTTGTCGGGGATGCAGGGGTGCGGGGTCACGAGAAGAGCCGCCGCCAGGTCTCCGGCCCCGGATAGCCGTCCGCCGCGCCGCCCCGCCAGCCCTGTTTGCGCTGGAAGGCCTCGACGGCGCGCCGGTCCGCGTCCCCCCAGCTCGGTCCGGGCCCGGTCTTGTAGAGCTTGCCGAACCCCTTCTTCACCAGCTGCTCGCCGAGCTGGGTGACGTACTCGTTGCTGGCGCCCGGCCGGAACATCGCCCGCCCCGGATACCCCGGCACCCCGTGCGACGCCGGCTTCCCGGGCGGACGCGACCCGGCCGTCGCGACCTGCACGTCCTTGCCCTTGCCCGTCACCAGCAGCTCCCAGGTGTGCGGCCCCGGCAGCCCGTCCGCCTCCCGGCCCCGCCAGCCCTGCGCCAGCTGGAAGGCCCGGGTGGCCCTGCGGTCCGCGTCCGTCCAGCGCGGGCCGGGGCCGTCGGAGTAGTGGGCGCCGGCACCGCGTTCGACGAGCATGCGGCCCAGCTGGGTGACGTGCTTGTTGTTGGCGCCGGGTCCGAAGTACGCCCGCCCCGGGTACGGCGTCGCGTGCTGCGGCTTGTGCGGTTTAGGCGGGTCTGCGGTGATCGGCTGCTGGCCGGTGTCCGGTTCCGTGTCCGTCGTGCCGCTCGACAGTCCCTTGTAGCGGTAGGCGACATAGCGGTCGGAGTGGGTCCAGTAGGCGTACGGGGTGACCTTGCGGCGGGTGTGCGGGCGGGTCGCCTCGTAGGCGACGTAGTGACTGTGCGTGTGGTCCGTCCAGCCGCCGAAAATGACGACGTGCGAACCTTGCTGGGGGTCCGCCAGATTGTGGAACAGCAGAATGTCGCCGGGCTGGAGATCCTCCCGGTTGATGCGTACGGCGTACTGGCCGAGGCTGCCGGTCCATTCGTTCCGGGGCAATTTCCAGGCCATCGAGACGAAGCCGGAACAGTCCTGCCGGTATCCGTCCGACCAGTACCGGGACATGTTGTACGGCACCTTCGCCGCGACCCATTTCCTGGCCCGCTTGATGATGTCCGCGCGTGTGGTCTTCGGCGTCTTCACCGAGCCCGGCTGGGCCGGCTGCCCGCCCGGGCCATGCAGCGGGGCCTGGCCGCCCTGGGGGGACGCGGGCTCGTCACCTGCGGGAACGTCGGGTCGGTTGTGGGCGTGAGGGGCGGCGAAGGCGGGGGCCGGCTGACCGACGGCGAGGGTGGCGGAGGCGGCTGCGGCGACGATCAGTGCCCGGTTCGCGGCCGGGTGGCGGCCGGTCGTGGAATGCGGCAGGACCCGTCTCCAGTGAACGCATCCGGGGCAGTCGCAGTCACTCTCCGGATCGAATTCCTCGAATACCGGAGTCCGAGTCTCCATGCGATTCCCCTCACACTCCAGATGGAAATGTCCGCGGCTGTACACACCGTCAGTTTCACAACTGTCTTCCGGACTCGCATGTTGACGGTCCGAATGGTTTACGACCCACCGGCCACCCCCCACCCACGCCCGGAGGGTGGTCGGGGCACCCCGGAAGGTCATGTAGAGTTACGACGTCAGCAGGCGCCGCTAGCTCAGTTGGTTAGAGCAGCTGACTCTTAATCAGCGGGTCCGGGGTTCGAGTCCCTGGCGGCGCACAGACGGTGAAGACCCCTCGCGGAAGCGGGGGGTCTTTCGCATTGAGGCGAGCTCTCGCGGGCCCTGCAGAGGCGGCTGGGGGTCCGGGGGTTACCCCCGGGAAATGCAGCATCAGCGGGTCCGGGGTTCGAGTCCCTGGCGGCGCACAGACAGTGAAGGCCCCTCGCGGAAGCGGGGGGTCTTTCGCATTGAAGCGAGCTCTCGCGGGCCCTGCAGAGGCGGCTGGGGGGCCGGGGGTTACCCCCCGGGAAATGCAGCATCAGCGGGTCCGGGGTTCGAGTCCCTGGCGGCGCACAGACGGTGAAGACCCCTCGCGGAAGCGGGGGGCCTTTCGCGTTGGGGGCGGGGGCGAGTTCCTGGCTGCGCAGTCCCTCGTGCAAGCGAGGGGCTGTTCTCGTGTTTGGCCGGATACTCTCTCGCCATGGCAGCGCGTGACCTTCAGGAGCGGATCAAGAAGCTCATCATCGACCGCCGGCTGCCCTCCGGGGCCCCGCTGCCGACGGAGCCCGAGCTGATGGCGCACCTCGGTGCCAGCCGGAACTCCGTGCGCGAGGCGCTCAAGGGGCTGCAGGCGATGGGCATCGTGGAGATCCGGCACGGGTTCGGGACGTATGTCGGCGCCATGTCGTTGGCGCCGATGATCGAGGGGCTCGCCTTCCGCACGGTCGCCGGGCACTACCGCGGCGAGGACACCCTGCTCCAGCTGCTGCAACTGCGGGAGGCCGTGGAGAGCGGGCTGGTGTCGCGGCTCGCGGGGCGGATTCCGGATGCCGATCTCGTTGAACTGGACGCGCTCGTCGACCGTATGGAAGAGCAGGCGGCGCGGGGCGGCGACGGTATCGCCGAGACCGACCGGGCGTTTCACGCCACCCTCTACCGGGGGCTGGACAACGCGTTGCTGGGCGAGGTCATGGAGGCGTTCTGGGACGCCTTCCACCGCGTCCACACCGATCTCGGCGGGGCGCCACAGGATCCCCTGGTCACCTGTCGGCAGCACCGGGAGATCGTGGACGCGGTGCGGTCGGGCGACGCGATACGGGCAGAGGAGGCCATAAGCGAGCACTTCGGCAACATCCGCGCCCGCGTGTCCACAACGGGCACACAGCACCCCCACAGGTGCCACAATGAGCGCGTATGACCGGTAAACACCTCGTTTCGCATCTTGCGATCATGTGCGACGACGTAGAACCTGGTGATTGGTTTTTCAAGATGCTGCGCATACGCGGCAGTTGGGGGGCAAGGAGCCGGTTGCCGGTTTTTGCCGGGGAGTAGGGGGCCCCGTTCATGACCACATGCCGAGGGGGGCATGATGCAACCGGAAGGTCGCAGTTCCATGTCTAAGGTGTGGAGGATGTGGTGACTGCGGCCCACCACTGATACGCCTGTGGAGGTCGAGGGGGATCGACACAGTCGTAAAGGAACCGACAGACACGCGGTGACCTGCGTGTGGGGGGATGACTCATGACGTCGACGCCGACGGGCGCCCGGCAGAACTTCGACCCGTCTCAGACAACCCAGCTACGGGTGCCTTCGCAGACCCGGACCGGAGCTTTCCGCCGGATCAAGAAGACTCTGCCGAAGTACGACTACGAGCACTACAGCCGGCTGGCCGGTCCCCTCACACAACCCGATCCGAACAAGCCGTACCGGGTCGAGTACCGCTCGCTGATCTCGCAGGAGCCGCACCGGATCAGGGTCGCCCTGATGCTCGCGGCGGCTCCGGTGCTCTCACTCGTCCTGCTGTTCTGGCTGCTGCAGCCCGAGCACTGGACCGAACGGGACTATCCCGCCTATGACTTCCTGCCGGCGCTCGACATAGTCATGCTGGTCTCGATCGGTCTGATCGAGTTCTTCCGCTGCATGAACGTGCTGTCCAACGCGCACGCCACGCTGGTCGCCCGCGACCCGATCCCGGTGGTGCCGGAGACCGGCACGAGAGTGGCCTTCCTCACCTCCTTCGTGCCCGGCAAGGAGCCGCTGGAGATGGTGACGAAGACCCTGGAGGCGGCCGTCAAGCTGCGCCACCGGGGCCTGCTGCACGTCTGGCTGCTCGACGAGGGCGACGACCCGGAGGTCAAGGAGGTCTGCGCCCGGCTCGGCGTGCACCACTTCTCCCGCAAGGGCGTCGCCAAGTGGAACCAGCCCAAGGGCCCGCACCGCGCCAAGACCAAGCACGGCAACTACAACGCCTGGCTGGACGCGCACGGCGACGACTACGACTTCTTCGCCTCGGTCGACACCGACCACGTGCCGCTGCCGAACTACCTGGAGCGGATGCTCGGCTTCTTCCGCGACCCGAACATCGGCTTCGTCATCGGCCCGCAGGTGTACGGCAACTACGACAACTTCGTCACCAAGGCCGCCGAATCGCAGCAGTTCCTCTTCCACGCCCTGATCCAGCGCGCCGGCAACAAGTACGGCGCCCCGATGTTCGTGGGTACGTCGAACGCCGTACGCATCAAGGCGCTCAAGCAGATCGGTGGCCTGTACGACTCGATCACCGAGGACATGGCGACCGGTTTCGAGATCCACCGCCACAAGAACCCGGCGACGGGCAAGAAGTGGCGGTCCGTGTACACGCCGGACGTGCTCGCGGTGGGTGAGGGGCCGAGCGCCTGGACGGACTTCTTCACGCAGCAGATGCGCTGGTCGCGCGGGACGTACGAGACGATCCTCAAGCAGTACTGGAAGGGCTGGTACTCGCTGCCGCCGAGCAAGCTCTTCAACTACACGATGATGATCATCTTCTACCCGATGTCCGCCCTCAACTGGATCCTGGCGGCGCTGAGCTGTGCGCTGTTCCTGGGCCTGGGCGCCTCGGGTGTGAACATCGACCCGACGATCTGGCTGATGCTCTACGGCAACGCCTCCGCGCTCCAGATCGGCCTGTACGTCTGGAACCGCCGCCACAACGTCTCGCCGCACGAGCCCGAGGGCTCCGGCGGTGTGGCCGGCATGGTGATGTCCGCGCTGTCGGCGCCGCTGTACGCGAAGGCGCTGATCGACTCGGTGCTGCGCAAGAAGAGCAAGTTCGTGGTGACCCCGAAGGGCGACTCGGCCAGCCCCGACCGGTGGTTCGGGACCTTCCGGTACCACTGGTACTTCATCGTCATCTTCGGCGCCTCGATCACGGCCGGATTTGTATACGGGCACTCGCACCCCGCGATGATCACCTGGGCGACGTTCGCCATGCTGATCACCGCGACGCCGATCTTCGCGTGGCGCTACATGCTGCGTCAGGAGAAGAAGAAGCCCGCCGCGACCGTCCCGGCGCAGCCCACGCCGGCCCAGTCGGCGTCCTACCAGCCGGAGCCGCAACCGCTGCCCACGCAGCACGCGTCCCATGCCCCGCATGCGGCGCACGCGCCGCAGCAGAAGCCGAGCTGGGCCGCTTCGGGCAACAGCGGCAACGACCAGACCATGCAGATCGCCCTTGGTGGACTTGGGGGACGTAAGGAATGAACGACCGTGCAGGCCGCCGCCGCGCCCGTCGACTCGCGATAGGTACGGCGGTGGTACTCGCGCTGGCCGGGATGAACGGGCCGTGGCTGTATCGCTTCGGGACCGAGAAATACCACCAGTACCAAATCAACAAACCGGAGTACAAAGCCGAGAACGGCCACTGGGAGATCGTCGACTTCCCAGAGGAGTACCGCCAGAACACCATCCACGCGGCGCTGTTGCACACCGGCAAGGTGCTGCTGATCGCGGGTTCGGGCAACAACCAGGACAACTTCGACGCGAAGAAGTACGACACCCGGATCTGGGACCCGGTCAAGGGCACGATCAAGAAGGTGCCGACGCCGAACGACCTGTTCTGCACCGGCCACACCCAGCTGTCCAACGGCAACCTGCTGATCGCGGGCGGTACCAAGCGCTACGAGAAGCTCAAGGGTGACGTCACCAAGGCCGGCGGCCTGATGATCGTGCACAACGAGAACCCGGACGAGCCGATCACGCTGCCCGCGGGCACCAAGTTCACCGGCAAGGAGAACGGCAAGACGTTCGTCTCCAAGGACCCGGTGCTGGTGCCGCGCGCGAAGAAGGTCTTCGACAAGGCGACCGGCAAGTTCCTGCGCAACGACCCCGGTCTCGGCCGGATCTATGTCGAGGCGCAGAAGAAGGGCGCCAAGTACCAGACCGGCACCCAGGACAACTACCGCATTCAGGGGCTGTCCGGCGCCGACGCCCGTAACACGTACGGCATCGCCCAGAAGATCGCCCTGGACAAGAAGGACTTCCAGGGCATCCGGGATGCCTACGAGTTCGACCCGGTCGCCGAGAAGTACATCAAGGTCGACCCGATGCACGAGGCCCGCTGGTACCCGACGCTCACCACGCTGGGCAACGGCAAGATCCTCAGCGTCTCCGGCCTCGACGACATCGGTCAGCTCGTACCGGGCAAGAACGAGGTGTACGACCCGAAGACCAAGAAGTGGACGTACCTGTCGAAGGTCCGGCAGTTCCCGACGTACCCGGCGCTGTTCCCGCTGGAGAACGGCAAGATCTTCTACTCGGGGTCGAACGCGGGCTACGGCCCGGACAACGTGGGCCGTGAGCCGGGCATCTGGGACGTGGACACCAACAAGTTCAGCAAGCTGCCCGGGCTGAGCGACTCCAAGCTCATGGAGACCTCGGGCACGGTGCTGCTGCCGCCGGCGCAGGACGAGAAGTACATGGTGATCGGCGGCGGTGGCGTCGGCGAGTCCGAGGAGTCCAGCAACAAGACGCGGCTCATCGATCTCAAGGCGAACGACCCGAAGTTCGTGGACGGGCCGTCGCTGGAGAAGGGCACGCGGTATCCGCAGGCTTCGGTGCTGCCGGACGACTCCGTGCTGGTGTCGGGCGGTTCCGAGGACTACCGGGGTCGCGGTGACTCCAACATCCTCCAGGCGCACCTCTACCGGCCCGGCGCGAACGAGCTCGACCGGGTCGCCGACCCGCTGGTGGGCCGCAACTACCACTCGGGGTCGATCCTGCTGCCCGACGGCCGGGTGATGTTCTTCGGCTCGGACTCGCTGTACGCCGACAAGGCCAACACCAAGCCGGGCAAGTTCGAGCAGCGCATCGAGATCTACACGCCGCCCTATCTGTACCGGGACGCGCAGCCGTCGCTGTCGGGCGGGCCGCAGACCATCAAGCGCGGCGGGACGGGCACGTTCACCTCGCAGCACGCCTCGTCCGTCCGGAACGTACGGCTGATCCGGCCGAGCGCGTCCACGCACGTCACGGACGTGGACCAGCGGTCGGTGAAGCTGGACTTCAAGAAGGCCGGTGACAAGATCACGGTGACCTTGCCGACGAACCGGGATCTGGTGCCGTCGGGTTGGTACATGCTGTTTGTGACGGACGATCAAGGGACGCCGTCGAAGGCACAGTGGGTGCGAGTGCCGTAAATGCCCTAACGCTCCCGCACCTCGTTCTTCGGGTGCGGGAGCGTTGTGTTGTGGTTGTTCGCGCACACGCGGCGGAGCCGCATATGTCACGGGTCCCGCGCCCCTAGGGGGTTGTCGCCTTCGCCAGTTTCAAGGCGTACTCCGCCCACCACTCGCCGGCCTTCGGTCCGCCCTTGCACTCGCCGTCCGACTCGCCGGGGCGCTTGACCCAGACGAACGCGTCCACCAGCTGGTCCGGCGTCTTCGTCGTCGGCGCCTCGCCCAGCGCGCGGCCGGGCGGGTTGCACCAGCGCTCGTCCGGTTTGCCCTCGGTGTAGGGGCCGTTGCCGTTGCGGCTGGTGTCGATCACGAAGGGTTTGTTGCCCACCTTGGCGGAGAGCTGCTTGCCGTACGCGATCGAGTCCTTGGTCGTGTAGAAGTTGGAGACGTTGACCGAGAAGCCGTCGGCCTGGTCGATGCCCGCCCACTTCAGGGGCTCGAAGATCTGGTCCGGGTGGCCCCAGCCGGCGTTGCCCGCGTCCACGTAGACCTTGGTGTTCTTCAGGGACTTCAGCTTGCCGATGGCGCCCTTGAGGAGGTCGTAACGCTCCTCGTGGAACTCGTCCGGGGTGCAGCCGTCGACCAGGTGCAGCAGGGCGTCCGGCTCCAGGATCACCGTGGTGGAGCGGTCCCCGATGCCCTTGGCGACGCCGTCGATCCAGGTCCGGTAGGCGTTGCCGTCGGCGGCGCCGCCCTGGGAGTACTGGCCGCAGTCGCGGTGCGGGATGTTGTAGAGGACCAGCAGCGCGGTGCGGCCGGCCTTGTCGGCGGCCTCGGTGAAGCCGCGGGCCTCTTGCTCCGGGTTCTCCGGGCCGATCCACTCACCCGTCGGCTGCTGCGCGATCTTGCGGATCTCCTCGGCGTCCTCCTTCTTGCCGTCCTTCTCGAAGGCGGCCACCTGCTGTGCCGCGTTCCCGTCCGGGTTCACCCAGAACGGGTCTTTGTCCTTGGGCTGTTGGGTGATCCCGGCGTCGGCCTTGTCGTCCGGCTCGTCTCCGTCCCCGGAGGAACAGCCCGCGATCAGCAGTGCCGCCCCCAGCAGCACCGCGGACGTCCGCGTACGAGCGCCCCTCCAGGCCCCCCTCTTCAGGTACATCCAGCTCCCCCTCGGGTGCACTGTTCCAAGACTCAATCCTGACATACGTGTCGCGGGGCGTACGAGGTCGCCGATCCTTGTCGGAGAGCTGTTACAGGCATCGTTACGGCTCCGATGAGCAGGGTAGGCGTGTGCCTTCGGGTGCGGCCGACGGGGGGAAATCAGGGGAGACAAGGGGAAGGGGAGCGTGCGTCATGCACCAGGTCACCCGGGAGATCCGGCTGGCGGAAGCGTTGGTGGAGTCGGCGGACACCCTGACCGACGGGTTCGAGGCGGCGCACTACTTGCCTCGGGTTGCCGACCACTGTGTGGAGTTACTGACCGCGCGGGCCGCCGGGTTCATGCTGATCGACAAGGCCGACGCGGTGTCGCTGGCGGCGAGCGGCGCCCAGCGGGAGCTGGCGCTGGATCTGCTGGAGGCGCAGCACGGGGGCGGGCCCTGCCTGGACAGCTACAGCTCCGGCCTGCCGGTGGAGCCGGTGTCGATCAGGGCGGCCCGGGCGGCGGGGCGCTGGCCGGCGTTCACCGAGCGGGCGCTGGCGCATGACATAGGGACCACCTTCGCGGTGCCCGTGCGCCGCCACGAGCGGCTGCTCGGCGCGCTCAACGTCTTTCTCACCACGCTACCCGTCGATGACTCGCCCGACGCCGGCATCGACGTGCAGCTGGCCCAGCTCATCGCCGACTGCGCGGCCCTCGGACTGCAGAACCACACGACGTACGTCCGATGTCGCACCCTCTCCGGTCAGTTGCAGCAGGCGCTGTCCAGCAGGGTGCGCATCGAGCAGGCCAAGGGCATGCTCGCCGAGCGCTGGAACACCGTCGCCGACCACGCCTTCCTGGCCCTGCGCCAGTACGCGCGGCGCCGTCGGCTGCCGCTGGACCGGGTCGCGCAGGCGGTCATCGACCGCGTCGCGGACGACGCCGAGCTGCGCTGGGAGGCACGGCGGGCACAGGGCTGAAACGTGCGCAGGGGCCTGGAACACGCCTCTAGGCCACAGCCCGCTTCCGTTCTAGAGTCTTCGCCGACGACCCCAGCCCCCGGTCGGACCGATCTCCACTGGTCACCTCAAGCCTCCCGCGCCGGACGCCGGGTTACTCCCGCAGCCCGTGCGCGCGCGGTCGAGGACCAGCCCGGTCGGCGGCTTCGGGGGGAGCGGGCCGTCGGCCGGGCCAGGTGGTGGCCCTTCCCGGGAGTCAGAGGCCCGTGCCCGTCAGATACGCCGACACGATCACGTTCGCGGTGTAGGCGTGGGCCGTCGGGTCGAAGGTGCCGCCGCAGGTGATCAGGCGGAGTTCGGCGCGGCCCGAGTGGCGGGCTCCGTAGGCCTGGTGGGCGTCGAACCTGTCGCGGGCGAGGACCCGGACGTTGTCCACGGTGAACTCGGCGACCCTGCCGTCGTCGCGCAGGACCCGGATCGTGGCGCCCGGCTTGAGCGCGGCGATGCGGTGGAAGACGGCGGGCCGGGTCGCGGTGTCGGCATGGCCCACGAGCAGTGCGGCCCCGGCGGCCCCCGGCTTCGCCCCGGCCGCGTACCAGCCCACGGCGCCGGGCCGGTCGTAGGGCGGCGGATCGATCGCCCCCTGCGAATCGAGTCCGCGGGCGACGACCGGTGCGCGTACGTCGAGCCCGGGGATGTCCAGGCGCTGCGGCAGCGCGTCCCCCAACGGCCGGGCGGCGGGCGGCAGCTGAACCTGCTGCGGCCGGCCGACGGCGGCGACGTCCCCCGACACGGGTGCGGACACGGCCTGCCGTACCTCGGTGATCTCCCGCCCCCACAGCCACAGCGCGAGCAGCAGCACGGCCCAGGCCGCACCCATGAGGAAGCGGCCGCCGTGCCGGGAGCGTTCCTGCCCGGCCATCGTCAGCGCCGCTGGCGGCCGCGGCGTGCGCTCCTGAGCGCGACGGCGGTGGCGGCGACGCCCGCGAGGACCAGCCCGGTCACGGTGTGCGCCGTACCGGGCCCGGCCTCGCGGGCGTCCACGGCGGCGAGCTCCGCCGCGCCACCGCCGCCGGCCTCGACCGGGGCCACCGGGGAGGCGGGGGCCGACGGGTGCGGCCCGTGCCGTACGGACTGCTTCGCGCCCTTCCGTACGACGGTGAGGGCACCCGTGCGGGAGGTCTCCCCGCAGGCGACCTTCACGTCGTAGGTGCCCGGCCCGGCCGTGGACCGGATGCGGCTCTCGCCGACGAGGGTGCCGTCGGGACCGATGGTGAGGCGGGCGTCGGCGACGAACGCCGTGGAGGCGGCCGTGGCGGCCCGCTGCGGGCATCCGCTCACCCGCAGGGTGATGTCGCCGCCGGGGGGCGGGGACGACGGTCCGATCGAGACACCCCCGTCCGCGGCGTGTGCCGCCGGGCTGACGGCGACCGCCCCCAGGGCGGCGATCGCACAGAGAGTGACCCGCAGTGATCCCATCGTGAACCTCCAGATATCTGGAGGTTCCCCCCGCGGCACGGGCCCCGCATCCTCAACGGGCCCGCGCTGCTCCGTACGGGTCGTGTCGCGGCGTACGGCCACGCGGGGAAGCTGCTGTCGGGCGCGGTCAGATCCGGTCGACGAGGTCCGCGATGGACTCGACGATCTTGGACGGCCGGTACGGGAAGTTCTCCACCTGCTCGGGCCGGGTCAACCCGGTGAGCACCAGGAACGTCTGCATCCCGGCCTCCATGCCGGCCAGTACGTCGGTGTCCATGCGGTCGCCGATCATGGCGCTGGTCTCGGAGTGGGCGCCGATGGCGTTCAGGCCGGTGCGCATCATCAGCGGGTTGGGCTTGCCCGCGAAGTACGGCTGCTTGCCGGTGGCCTTGGTGATCAGCGCGGCGACGGCGCCGGTCGCGGGCAGCGGGCCCTCGGTCGACGGACCCGTCTCGTCGGGGTTGGTGCAGATGAAACGGGCGCCGGCGTTGATGAGGCGGACCGCCTTGGTCATGGCCTCGAAGGAGTAGGTGCGGGTCTCGCCGAGGACGACGTAGTCCGGGTCGTGGTCGGTGAGGATGTACCCGATGTCGTGCAGCGCGGTGGTCAGTCCCGCCTCGCCGATGACGTACGCCGAACCGCCCGGCCGCTGGTCGTCCAGGAACTGGGCGGTGGCCAGCGCGGAGGTCCAGATGTTCTCGATCGGCACCTCCAGGCCCATGCGGTTGAGCCGGGCGTGCAGGTCGCGCGGGGTGTAGATCGAGTTGTTGGTGAGGACGAGGAAGGGCTTGCCGGAGTCGCGCAGCTTCTTGATGAAGGCGTCGGCGCCGGGGATCGGTACGCCCTCGTGGATGAGCACACCGTCCATGTCGGTGAGCCAGGAATCGATGCGCTTGCGGTCTGCCATGGTGCTGTGACTCTCCTGGCCTGCGTGCGGGATGAGCGAGCTGGGGGCGCCGGAACCACGCCGTACCGACGCCCCCAGGGTAATCAGGACTGGCTGATCCTGACCCCGTCGATCACCCAGTACCAGTTGTTGGACCCGGTGTAGCGGAACCGGAAGTTAACGCTGGAGGCTCCGGCGGGGACGGCGACGGTCACCGACTGGGGCTGGGAGACGACGTCGGAGGTGTAGCTCTTGACGACGGTGGGGGCGTTGCCGTTGAAGGAGACGAGGATCTGGGCCGTCTGGGAGCCCTCCTGCCGGTAGAGGGTGGTGAAGTCCAGCCGCACCTCGGTCTTGCCGGTGACGTCGTAGGCGGGGGTCACCAGGGTGGAGTCGTACGTTCCGGAGAAGTTCTTGTCCGCCCATTCGTCGGAGTCGGCGACCGCGAAGACGCCGCGCGCGCGGACGTTGAGTTCGCGCCACTGGTCGCGCTGGGTGCGGGACCAGAACTCGTCGGTGGCGAAGGCCCAGCCACGCCACTCGGTCATGCCGCCGGTGCCCATGGCGTTGTTGATGACGGACCAGCCGCCGGGCGCCGTGTGCGTGAAGCCGAGCACGCCGGCCGGGATGCCGGTCTCGTCGACCCGCCCGGTCAGGGAGGGCCGCAGCGCCTCGAAGGGGTCGGTGGACCGCTCCTGGATCGGCTTGCCGTCCAGGCCCCAGGCGGGGTCGACGGTGATGCCGAGCTGCCCCAGGACGGTGGGTACGACGTCCACGAGCCGCGTGTCGGTCGGGCGGGCGCTGGCCGCGATGCCGGGCCCGGTGGCGAGGACGAAGGTGCGCCGCTCCTCGATGGTGGACCCGCCGTGACCGCCCGCGTCCTTGTGGCCGTGGTCGGTGGCGACGATGACGGTCCACCGCTCGGTGGCGTAGCCGGACCGCGCCTCGATGGCGGCGCGCAGCCGGCCGACGTAGGCGTCCTGTACGGCGATCTGGTCGAGGTAGGCCTGGCTGCCCGCGCCCAGGTTGTGGCCGACGATGTCGGACTGGCCGAAGTAGACGAACATCACGTCCGGGTTCTGGTCGCGGATGATCGCCTCGGCCTCGCCGGCGATGGTGGCGTCGTGCGCGGTGTAGCCGTCGGCGTCGCCGTCGAGGACCAGTTTGGCGTCGGCGCCGGGGGTGACGGTGCCCTGGGCGTCCAGGGGCTTCCAGTCGACGGCCGCGTAGGTGGACAGCGCGGGGCGGACCTGGGCGAGGCGGGCGAGGAAGCCGGGGTAGGTGCCGTAGTTCTTGCCGGCGAAGGTGTTGTCCTTCACCCCGTGCTTGTCGGGCCACACGCCGGTCGAGATGGTGGACCAGCCGGGGCCGGAGGAGGTGGCGGCCATCGGGCTCGCGTACAGCAGCGAGGTGCCGTAGGTGCCCTCGCTCATCATGGCCTTCAGATGCGGGGCGTTCGCCGCGTCGATGCGGTCGTGGCGCAGGCCGTCCATGCCGATGACGAGCACCTTGTCCTTGCTGGTGCCGTCGGGGAGCGTGGGGACGGCGTGCGCCTGGGAGGCGGCGGCGGTGCCGAGGGCCAGGGTGGCGGTGGTCGCCGCGGTGGCGGTGAGGACGGTGCGGCGGGACAGGTGTGACGTCACGTGATCCTCCGAGGGGGCTGTGCAGAGCGCGGTCGGTTGCGGGCATGGCGACGCCCCCGGTGGTGGTGCCAGGGGCGTTGCGGGTGGGACCTTGGTGGTATTGGTGATATGGCCCTGGTGGGTGGCCTTGAGGGGGCCGGTCAGCTGCCGGTGGCCGACTTCCAGGCGTCGACATACGACGTCAGGTTCTTGTCGATGTCGTCCCAGTCGGGCTCGAAGACCTCGACGCCGTCCATGAGCCCCGCGAGCGCGACCGCGTTGGCGTCGGTGGCCTTGACGTCCTGTCGGGCGCTGAAGCCGCCGCCGATCTCACTGACCTGCTGCTGGGCGCCCTGGCTCAGCATGAAGTCGAGCAGCTTCCGGCCGTTCTCGGTGTGCGGGGCGTCGGTGACGAGGCCGGCGGCGTAGGGCAGGGCGAAGGTGGTGGGCCTGCCGCCCTCCTTCGCCGGGAACCAGATGCCGAGGTTGGGCATGGTCTTGGCCTGGGCGAAGTTCATCTGTACGTCACCGTTGGCGACGAGGAGTTCGCCCTTGTCGACCTTGGGGGCGAGCTTGCCGGTGGAGGCGGACGGGCCGACGTTGTTGGCCTGGAGCCTGCCGAGGTAGTCCATGGCGGGCTTCTCGCCGCCGAAGTCGTGCATCGCCTTGATGAGCACGGCGGTTCCGTCACCGGCGACGCCCGGCGTGGAGTACTGGAGCTTGTTCTTGTACGAGCCGTCCAGCAGCTCCTCCCAGGTCGTGGGCGCCTGCTTGAGCTCCTTCTTGTCGTAGACGAACCCGAAGTAGTTGTTGACGACGGAGGTCCAGGTCGCGTCGGCTCCCTTGTCGGCGCCGCTGACCTGGTCGGAGCCCTTGGGGGCGTACTTCTGCAACAGGCCCTTGCCGTCGGCCTGCTGGATGAACGGCGGGAGCGTGACGAGTACGTCGGCCTGCGGGTTGCCCTTCTCGCGGACGGCGCGCTGCACCATCTCGCCGGAGCCGCCCTCGACGTATTCGACCTTGATGCCGGTCTGCTTCTCGAAGTCCTTGAAGACACGGTCGTACCAGCCGTCGCCGTTCTCGCCCTTGAGGCCGTCGGCGCTGTAGACGGTGACGACCTTCTCGTCGGAGGACGCGGAGCCGGTGCCGCACGCGGACAGCGCCGGGGCGGCGAGGAGGGTGAGGGCGAGGATCACGATCTCCGGGGTGCCGTTGAGCAGGAACGGCGGCTTGGAGAACGCGACCAGGATCGCAAGGCCGACGACCACCGAGGGGACAGCGACCGGAAGGACGAAGAGCGCGTCCATGAACCTGCGGTGCCGCTTCTTCAGGGCGGCCGCCGCGAGCGCGGCCCAGGTGCCGACGACCAGCGCGAGCAGGCTCGCGGCGCCGGCCGTGAGGAGGCTGGTGGTGAGGGCCTGGAAGGCCTCGCCGCGGGTGGCGGCGCTGTAGTGCCCGGTGGTGAACCCGGAGGGCAGCGCGCTCGACCAGTTGGTGGCGAAGGAGGCGCCGAGGACGACCAGCAGCGGCAGGGCGAACAGGGGCAGGAACAGGACGAGGAACAGGGCCCATACGGCCCACCTGGCCCCGCGGCTATGCACCAGCACGTCGGCTCACCACCCGGTAGAGGCCGTAGAGGCTCACGGAGATCAGGACGTTGACGACGGCGACCACGCAGGCGCCCGGGTAGTCGGACTCCAGGATCGCCTTGCTGTAGACGAGCATCGGCAGGGTCGTGACTCCTTTGGCGCCGGTGAACAGGACGATCCCGAACTCGTTGAGACACAGCACCAGCACGAGGCTGCCGCCCGCGGCGAGGGCGGGCAGCGCCTCGGGCAGGATCACGCGGCGGACGATGCGCAGGGGGCGGGCGCCGAGCGAACTGGCCGCCTCCAGCTGGGCGGTGTCCAGCTGGGAGAAGGCCGCGAGCAGGGGCCGTACGACGAAGGGTGTGAAGTAGGTGACCTCGGCGAGGAGGACGCCCCAGGGGGTGGTGAGGAACTGGAAGGAACCGATGATGCCGGTCGTGCCGTAGATGAACAGCAGAGCAAGGGTGATCAGGAAGGACGGGAAGGTGAGGAAGACGTCCACGAACCGGGCGACGATCCTGCCGCCCGGGAACGGCACGAAGGCGATGACCAGCGCGAGCAGGAAGCCGAGGACCAGACAGCCGACGGTGGAGGCGACGGCGATCCACACGGTGGTCCACAACGCCTCGCGGAAGGCGGCGGAGGCGAAGACGTCGGCGTAGGGCTGGAGGGAGGTGCCGCCGGAGTCGGGCTGGAGGGACTGCTGGACTACGAGGGCGAGGGGGTAGAGGAAGACCAGTGCGAGGAGGGCGACGGGTGGGCAGGCCCACAGCAGCGTTCTGGAGCGTCGTGGCGAAGTCGGATCCGGTCCGGCGGCGGCGGCCCTCAGGGGCGCGGGGAACTGCGCGACCAGCCACGACCGGCCGGCGGAGAATCGACGGCCGATCGCGGCACTTCCCGCGGAGCGCTCAGTCATGGCCCACCCCTGCGGCCAGCAGCACCGCATCCTCCGGTGCGAAGTGCAGAGTCACCTCGTCGCCATGGGCCGGCGGATCCTTGAGCTCCCGCAGATCGGCGATGACCCGGTGGCCGTCGACCTCGACGTACAGCCGGTGCGTGGCGCCGCGCCACTGGATCTCGCTCACGGTCCCGGAGAGCCGGTTGGGGCCGTCGCCGAGCCCGACGAGGTGGGGCCGTACGCACAGCGTCGCCTTCGCACCCGGCGCCACACCCTCCGTGTCCACCGTCAGCTCGCCGCCTCCGAAGGCGACGCCGTCCGAACCGACCGTCACCGGCAGCAGGTTGGCGTTGCCGACGAAGGACGCCGTGAACTCGTTGGCCGGGGACCGGTACAGCTCCCTCGGCGTCCCGCAGGCCTGCAACCGCGCGCTGTCCATCACCGCGATCCGGTCGGCGAGGGTGAGGGCCTCGACCTGGTCGTGGGTGACGTAGAGGATCGTCACGTCGGGCAACTCGCGGTGCAGGCGCGCCAGTTCGGCGAGCATGCCGGAGCGCAGACGGGCATCGAGAGCCGACAGGGGCTCGTCCAGGAGGAGGACGCCGGGGCGGATAGCGAGCGCGCGGGCGATGGCGACGCTCCCCCAGTGCCTTAAGGGCCTGGGGGGACCCCCAGCTGCTGACCGCCGGACAGCTCGCGCGGGTAGCGGCGGGCGTAGCCGGCCATGCCGGTCATCTCCAGGGCCTCGGCGACCCGGGTGCGGATCTCGGCCTTGGGGGCCTTCTGCGCCTTCAGTCCGAAGGCGACGTTCTCCTCGACCCGCATGTGCGGGAACAGGGCGTACTGCTGGACGACCATCCCGATGCCCCGCCGGTGGGGCGGCAGGTCGGTGACGTCCCGCCCGCCGAGGAACACCCGCCCGGAAGCGGGCCGCACGAACCCGGCGACCGCCTGCAGCGCGGTGGTCTTGCCGGATCCGGACGGCCCGAGCAGCGCCATCACCTCGCCGGGCTCGACGGTGAGGTCCAGGGTGTCCAGGACGACGTTGCCGTCGTAGGCGACGGTGACGGAGTCGAAGCGGATGCCTCCGCTCACGCCCCCTCCCCGGCGAGCAGCCCCGGCAACTCGGCGACCGAGCCCAGCACATGGGTGGCCCCGGCCACCCGCAGCGCCTCCGCGTCGTGCGCGCCGGTCAGGACACCGGCGACGAGGCCCGCGCCCGCGCGGACGCCGCTGAGCATGTCGTAGGAGGTGTCGCCCACGACGGCCACCTGCCCGACGGCGTCGACGGCCCGCGTCCGCAGGAACGCGGTGAGGACCATGTCCGGGTACGGCCGCCCCCGGCCCCCGGCGTCGGCGGGGCACAGGGTGAGCGGCACCAGGTCCTGCCAGCCGAGCGCGTCGAGGATCGCGTCCTGGGTGATGCGGGCGAAGCCGGTGGTCAGGACGACGGTACGGCCGCTCGCCCGGAGTTGTTCGATGGCCTCGCGGGCGCCGGGGACCGGTGCGACGAGGCCGCCGTCGACGAGTTCGCCGTACGCCTTCTCGAAGGCGGCGTTGGCACGCCGGGCGCGCTCCTCGTCGCCGAACAGATGCCGGAAGACGGAGATCTTGGACTCGCCCATGGTGGCGCGTACGTAGGCCAGCTTGTCGGCGTGGTCGGGGGTGCCGGGCCCGACGCCCAGTTCTGAGGCGGCGGCCGCGAAGGCCCGCTCGACGAGGCCGCCGTCGGCGACGGTCGTACCGGCCATGTCGAGGACGACCAGCCGTATCTCCTGATGGTTCGTCATGTCTGTCACCAGCCCAGTTGGTTCGCGGTCGTCTCGGCCATCGCGGGCGAGCAGGTCATTCCGCGCCCACCGGGCCCGGTGACCAGCCACACCCCGTCGCGCACCTGCTGCCGGTGCACCACCCGCCGCGGGTCGGTGCACTGCGCGTACACCCCGGCCCAGCGGCGTCGGATCTTCGGCAGCGGGCGGCCGAGGAGGGCCTCGACGACCCCGGTGAGGTGGTCGTAGGGGTCCTCGACGGTGTCGAAGGCGAAGGGGTGCTCGTACTCGTGGGTGTCGCCGATGGTCAGCCCGCCGTCGGCGCGCTGCACCATGAGCAGCTGCATACGGTGGGCCGCGGCGGTCTCGGCCTGCGGCTGACCGGCGTCCAGCGCGTCGAGCGCGGCGGAGGCGTAGGCCGGGTAGTAGCGGAAGCTGTCGGCGTCGGCGACCGAGGTGGTGAGCGGTTCGCCGAGCGGGGCGGTCTGCATCATCTGGAGGCGGACGCGGCGGACGGGGAGGTCGGGTCCGGCCAGCTCACGGACCAGGCCGCCGAGCCAGGCGCCGGTGCACAGGACGACGACGTCTCCGCCGTGCACATCGCCGTGGTCGTCGCGGACGGCACTCCCGCCGATGACCTCACGGACCTCCCGGCCCGGCCTGAAGGTGTAGTTCGGGGACTTCAGCAGCTCGTCGCGCAGGGCCAGCTGTGCGGTACGCGGCTCGACTGCGGCGTCGCGCTCGCAGTACAGGGCGGCGGTGAACTCGCCGCGCAGGGCGGGGTTCAGGGCCCGTGCCTCGTCGGGGGTCAGCAGCTTGTGGCCGCGGGCGGCGGCGTCCTCGCGGGCCACGGCGGCCTCGGCGACGGCGAGTTCGAGGTCACCGCGGACGGGGGTCAGGGAGCCGTTGGGCCGGAAGCCGAGGCCCGGCACGCGGGTCCCGATCTCCTCCCACAGCTCCCGGGCCCGCAGCGCGGTCTCCAGCTCCTCGCCGCCCGCGCGTCCGCTCACCCAGATCTGCCCGAAGTTGCGCAGCGAGGCGCCGCGAGCCTCCGCCTCGCGCTCGATCTGTACGACCTCATGGCCGCGTTCCACCGCTTGCCAGGCGTGCATGGTGCCCACCACGCCGGCTCCGACGACTATCACTCTCACGACGGCAACGCTCCTCGGGATCGGGTAACCGGAAGGGTCCGGCTGACAACGAGAGCGTGAACTGGCCATCACGTTTGGGCCAGACCAGTTATCTGTTCGTGATATTTGAATGAGGGTGAAGTAGGGGCATTTCTGGACTTTCCTCCGGTCTTTTCAACCGGGAGACAGCCGGGCTTTTCAGCCGCGCAGGTGCGTGGTGAACGAGAACCGGTCGCCGCGGTACAGCGACCGCACCCGCTCCAGCGGCCGCCCTTCCGAGTCCCTCGACACCCGGTGGATCAGCAGCATCGGAAGGGCCGGCGGGGTGCCGATGAGCAGGGCCTCGCGCGGGGTGGCCAGCACGGTCTCGATGCGTTCGTCGGCGTCCCCGAAGGCGATGCCCTGCTGGTGGAGAAAGCCGTAGAAGGAGGAGTCGGGGTCGAAGTCGGCGTCCAGCCGCGGCACCCGGGCCACGGCGACGTAGGTGCTCTCCAGGCCGACCCGCTCGTCGTCGGCGAGCAGGACGCGCTCCATGTGCCAGACGGACTCGCCGCGTTCGAGGCCGGTCTCGGCGGCGAGGGAGGCGGGGCAGGGGAAGCGGTCGAGGGTGACGAGGGTACGGCCGGGGGTGCGCCCCTGACGCCGTACGCCTTCGGTGTAACTGGCCAGCGACAGGGGCTGTTCGAGCTTGGGCCCGGCGACGACCGTGCCGCGCCCCTGCCGCCGCAGCTTGCCCTCAAGCACCAGCTCGCGGATCGCCTGCCGGACGGTCTCGCGGGCCACCTCGTACTGCTCGGCGAGGTCGCGTTCGGTGGGCAGCGGATCGCCCTCGCCGAGTCCGTCGATGAGGCCGTCGAGCCGGGCTTTCACCGCGTAGTACTTCGGGATGCGGCCGTGCTCGGGGATGCCGTGGCGCACGGGGGCGCCGGGGGCCTGGTCGTTCGGGTAGTCCACGCAGGGATCGTCGCAGACGGGGAGGCGTGCGGGGGCGGCACCCTCGGCGGGCCTCCCAGCATGGCCTCTCGGCGGGCCCTCTCGGCGGGTCCTCCCAGCAGGTCCTCCCAGCGGGCTCGCTCGGGGGCCCGCTCGGGGAGCCCGCTCGGGGAGCCCGCTCGGGGAGCCCGCTCGGGGAGCCCGCTCGGGGAGCCCGCTCGACTGCACCCTCAACGGCGTCTTCGGGCGACGAGCAGTACGGCGCCTGCCAGGAGGATGGCGGTGGTGGTCGCGGCGAGGGTGACGGCGGGGGGTGAGGTGAGGCCGGTGCGGGCGAGTTCGTCGGCGAGGGTGAGGTGGTCGCGGGTGGAGTCGGGGTCGGCGCCGGGGGGCACGGAGGAGTCGGGGGCGGCGGAAGCGCTGGGGTCGGCCGTACCGGTCCGGTCGCCCGGGGCGGCGTCGATGGTGAAGCGGTAGTCGTTGGACTGGCCGACCCAGTCCCCGTCGCCTTCATGGCGCTGGACGACGGCCGCGTTGACGGTGACGTCGTTCGGTACGGCATCCGAGGTGACCGCGAGCCGGACCTTCACGGAGACGGTTTCGCGGGGGCCGACGGTGAAGCCGGGGAAGCCGTCGAAGGCACCGACGAGTTCGTCCTGGTCGGTGGTCTCGAAGCGCACGGGGCGGGGATCGGCGCCGCGCTCGGCGTTGTCCGGGGCGCCCGCCGGGGTGGCGTAGAACTCCAGGCGGGGCTGGGACGGCTTGAGGGCACGTTTGCCGTCGACCAGGACGACGACGGGGTGAATGCCGGTGCAGGTCCGCCCGGTCCTGTTGGTGAGGTCCAGGTACCAGGTGCCGAATCCGCCGCCGGCCGCGTAGGAGTCGGGGCCGCCTCGGAGGCGCGTGGTGAGGGGGAAGGCCCGGCCGTCGGTGGCACAGCTGGGCAGCTCGGCCGGGGGTTCCGCGCGCACGAGGGGTTCCGCGTACACGGGGAGCGCTGCGGCGAGGAGGGCGGCTGCTGCGAGGCAGAGGGAGGCTGGTGTGTGCAGTCGCATGAACACATGACCATGCCGGTCGACTACGGCTTCCGGGGGGTGCCATTCCGTACGGCCGGGCAAGTCCGCTCGATCAGCGCACGCTTACGTCGGCCGGCTCACGCCGCCCAGCCCACGTACCCCGCCCTCACCCCTCCGCCCGCCCGAACAACGGCGCCAGCAACAACTGTGCCGCCCCCTCGGCGACCCCGCTCCCCCCGCTGGAGGCGACCCGTACCGGCACCGCGTCCTCGCCCGCCCGCCGGGCACGCTCGTCGAGGACGGCGGCGACCCCGCGTACGAAGATGTCCGGCGCCGCGGCGACCGTACGGCCGCCCAGCAGTACAAGGTCGACGTCGAGCAGCGCGACCAGGTTGCCGGTCGCGACGCCGAGCACCCGGGCCGCCTCCGCCATGTCGCCCCGCGCCACCGCTGCCAGACACAGCGCTTCGACGCAGCCGCGGTTGCCGCACCCGCAGGGCGGCCCGTCCAGCTGGACGACCTGATGCCCGAACTCTCCCGCTCCGGTACGGACACCCCGGTGCACCGCTCCCCCGATCACGAGCCCGCCGCCGAGCCCCGCCCCGAAGTGCAGATACGCGAAGGACGTACCGGACGCGCCTCCTCCCTCGACGGACGTACCGGACGCGCCCGCTCCCCCAACCGACGCACCGGACGCGCCCGCTCCCCCGGCAGACGCGCCGGACACACCCGCTCCCCCGGCAGACGCGCCCGCGCCCCCGCCCGACATACCGGACGCGCCCGCTCCCCCAACCGCGAGCCCGAGCGCCGCGGCATTGGTGTCCTTGTCCACCACGACCGGCAGCGAGAGCCGCCGTGCGAGTACGTCCCGCAGCGGGAAGCCGTTCCACTCCGGGAACCCGGTGACCCGGTGCAGCACACCGCGCCGGTGGTCGAGCGGCCCGGGCAGCGCCACCCCGACACCGAGCAGCGCATCCGGCCGGCCGCCCCCGGCCACCGCCACCAGCTCCCCCACCTCACGCACGGCCCGCTCGACGACCGTCTCCGCACCGGCCCCCAGATCCGACGGCGTCCGGCGCTGCGCGACCACGGCGCCCGTCAGATCGCAGAGCACGGCTGTCAGCTCGTCCCGGTCCAGGTGCACGCCCACCGCATGCCCCGCCTCCGGCACGAGCCGCAGCACCGTACGCGGCTTGCCGCCCGTCGACGCCCGGTGCCCCGCCTCCGCCGCGAGCCCGTCCTCACGCAGCCGTGCGGTGATCTTGCTGACCGCCTGCGGGGTGAGGCCGGTGCGCTCGGCGAGTTCGAGCCGGCTGATGCCCTCGGGACCGGCCGTGCGCAGCAGATCGAGCACGAGCGCGGCGTTGTGGCTGCGCAGGGCACCGAGCCGCATCGAGGTGCGGCTCCGCCGCGCGGCGCCGCCGGCATCGCCTTCCGTCCTGTTCACGCCCCCCATTGTCCCCGGCGCTTGCACTTTGGCAACAGCGTTGCGAAAGTGGGGGCCATGAGTGCTACTCCCCTCCGCGTCGGCCTGGTCGGCTACGGCCTGGCCGGCTCCGTCTTCCACGCCCCGCTGATCGCCACCACCGAGGGGCTCGCCCTGGACACGGTGGTCACGTCGAACCCCGAGCGGCAGGAGCAGGCCCGCGCCGAGCACCCGGGCGTACGCGTCGTCGCCACGCCCGACGAGCTGCTCGCCCGCGCCGCCGACCTCGACCTGGTCGTCATCGCGTCCCCCAACAAGACGCACGTCCCGCTCGCGACCGCCGCCCTGAAGGCCGGTCTCCCGGTGGTCGTCGACAAGCCGGTCGCCGGCACGTCGGCCGAGGCGCGCGAGCTGGCGGCGCTGGCCGAGGCGCGCGGCCTGCTCCTCTCCGTCTTCCAGAACCGCCGCTGGGACAACGACTTCCTGACCCTCCGGGGGCTCCTGGCCAAGGGTGAGCTGGGGGACGTATGGCGCTTCGAGTCCCGTTTCGAGCGCTGGCGGCCGCAACTCAAGGGCGGCTGGCGGGAGTCCGGCGACCCGACAGAGATCGGAGGTCTGCTGTACGACCTCGGCAGCCATGTGGTCGACCAGGCACTGGTCCTCTTCGGCCCGGTCACCCAGGTGTACGCCGAGGCCGTCGTCCGCCGCTCCGGCGCCGAGACGGACGACGACACGTTCATCGCCCTCACGCACACGAACGGCGTCCGCTCCCATCTGTACGCCTCCGCGACGACCGCCCAGCTCGGCCCCCGTTTCCGGGTGTTGGGCTCGAAGGCGGGCTACGTCAAGTACGGCCTGGACCCGCAGGAGGCGGCGCTGCGGGAGGGCGCGCGGCCCGGCACGGGCACGGCCTGGGGTGTGGAACCCGAGTCGCTGTGGGGCCGAGTGGGCTCCGGGGAGTCCCCCCTGACGGGCGGCGGCCGCGTCGAACCCACCCTCCCCGGGGACTACCCCGCCTACTATGCGGCCGTGGCAGAGGCACTGCTGAACGACGGCCCCAACCCGGTCACGGCCCTGGAGGCGGCCGCCGCCCTCGACGTACTGGAGGCGGCACGTCGTTCGGCACACGATGGAGTGGCGGTGAAGCTGTGATGACGCACAAGACTCACAACCCGGAGATCACCCCCAAGTTCCACCCCGAGCTCACCCCGCCCCTGGAGGAGCTGGAGGCCCAGGAACGCCGTCTGGTCTTCCGCCGGTTCACCCACGAGGACGCCTGGACCCTGGGCTCCCTGCTGGTCGAGCTGGCCCGTGAGCGCCAGGCCCCGGTCGCCATCGACATCCACCGCGCCGGCCAGCAGCTCTTCCACGCGGCCCTGCCCGGCTCCACCCCCGACAACGACGCCTGGATCGCCCGCAAACGCCGGGTGGTGGAGCGCTACGGCACCTCCTCCTACATCGTCGGCGCCCGCTTCCGCGCCAAGGGCACGACCTTCGAGGACTCCTCCCGCCTGGACCCCGCCACCTACGCGGCCCACGGGGGCTCGTTCCCGATCAACGTCGAGGGCGTCGGGGTCATCGGGTCGGTGACGGTGAGCGGACTGCCACAGCTGGACGACCACCGGATGGTGGTGGAGGCGGTGGAGGAGTTCTTGGGGAATCAGTAGGGCAACGCCCTGGTCTTTGTCTTTGGCCTTTGCCTTTGTCTTTGGCCTTTGTCTTTTAGGGGCGCGGGGAACTGCGCGACAAGCCACAACCAACCCGCGGCCGCCAATTCACCGCAGCTCCCCACCCCTCAGGCGTCCTTCAATTCCTGCCGCTGACGACCGAGACCCTCGATCTCCAACTCCACAACATCCCCGGCCCGCAGATACGGCTTCGGCTCGGGCCGCCCCATGGCAACCCCCGCCGGCGTACCCGTGTTGATCACGTCACCGGGATACAGCGTCATGAACTGGCTGACGTACCGCACGACCTCCCCCACCGGAAAAATCTGCTCGGCCGTCGTCCCGTCCTGCTTCAGCTCACCGTTGACCCACAGCTTCAGCGACAGCTTCTGCGGATCCGGCACGTCGTCCGCCGTCACCAGCCACGGCCCCAGCGGATTGAACGTCTCGCAGTTCTTGCCCTTGTCCCAGGTACCGCCCCGCTCGATCTGGAACTCCCGCTCGGACACGTCGTGCGCCACCGCGTACCCGGCGACATGCGCGAGCGCCTCCTCGGCGGACTCCACATACCGGGCCGTACGCCCGATGACGACCGCGAGCTCGACCTCCCAGTCGGTCTTCGTCGACCGCCGTGGCACGAGCACCGTGTCGTTCGGGCCCACGACGGTGTCCGCGGCCTTGAAGAAGACGACCGGCTCGGCGGGCGGCTCGGCGCCGGTCTCGCGGGCGTGGTCGTGGTAGTTCAGCCCGATGCACACGATCTTGCCGATCCGCCCCAGCGGCGGCCCGACCCGCAGCCCGGCCGCGTCCAGCGCGGGCAGCTCACCGGCGTCCGCGGCCCTGCGGATCCGCCCCAGCGCCGCATCATCGGCAAGCAGCGCTCCGTCGATGTCCGGCACGACACCGGAGAGGTCCCGCAGAACCCCTTCGGCGTCGAGCAGCGCGGGCGTCTCCGCTCCCGCCGTACCGACTCGCAGCAGCTTCATGATCACAATCTCCCTCGATCGCGGGGCGCCCGCCGATGTGTGCAGCCATCGGAGGACTGGTCGATCCTCCAAGGTCGACGCCCAGTCCGCAATACCTGGTTCACGTACTGGACCGTAGGCCCGCGGGACGGCCCGCCCGGAAGGTCAGCGATAGAGCACGGCCCGCTCCACCGCGCTCCACGTCGTGCTGGTCACCACGTACAGCGCGGCCGCCAGCGGCACCACCGCCACGGTGAAGAGCGTGAAGAAGGACATGAACGGCATGACCTTGCTCATCGCCCCCATCCCCGGCACCGGCTCCCCGCCGGCCGCCGGCACCGCCGGATTCGCGGCCATCATCCGCTTCGTACGGCGGAAATTGAACGCGGCGACACCGGCGACGACCACGAACAGCCCGACGTACACGAGCCCCGCGCCCCCGAACACGCCCCCGTCACCGAGCGCGTCCGCCCACCGGTCCCCGAGGGGCGCGGCGAGCAGCTGGTGGGTGAGCAGTTCGTTGGCCTTCCCGCCGATCGTCGTGTTCGAGAACAGGTGGTAGAGCAGGAAGAACGCGGGCAGCTGGAACAGGCTGGGCAGACATCCGGACAGCGGCGACACCTTTTCCTCGGCGTGCAGGTCCATTACGGCCCGCTGGAGCTTCTCGGGGTTCTTGCCGTGCTTCTTCCTCAGCTCGGCGACCTTCGGCTGCAACTCGGCCCGCGCCTTCTGTCCGCGCGCGGCGGCCCGGGACAGCGGATGCACGAGCAGTCGTACGAGGGCGGTGAACAGGACGATCGCGGCGGCGGCCGCGGAGGCGCCGAACAGCGGCTGGAGCAGGTCGGCCAACTGCTGAACAAGGTCGGCGAAAACGGACATGGGTGAGCCCTCCGGGGGTCTCGTCGTGCCGGAATGGAGAAAGCTGCCGGGAAACGGCATGGCGGCATGACGACCCGCGCGGGGTCACGGATATGGCAGGTACGACGGGTACAGCAGGAGTGAGCTGAGCTGTCTCGGTACGTGCGTGCGTGCCCCTACGCGGCGGTCGCCGGGAGGGCGTGACCAGGTGCCCTGGGCCGTGGTCGGCCCGAGGCGTCGGGGTCGCGTTGGGGCAGGAAGGCCGTACGGCGGGCCCGGTCGCGGATGGCCGTACGCACCCGGGTGGGCGCCACCGCGGGCGCCGCACGCGAGGCCAGCAGGGAGCAGGCCGCGAACGCGGAACTGGCGGCGGCGGTCGCGGCGAGCGCGACGGTCGCGGAGAGGCTGCCGGTGTCGAGCAGCAGGACCTCAAGGAAGAGCAGCACCATCACGGCGGCGGGACGCACACTCGCCCGGTTCCGCATCATCGGCACCCCCTCCCGTTCGCGCCCTGCTGTTTCTCGTCCTGCTGCTTCTTGTCCCGTTGCCTCTGGCTCAGGTTGCCTCGTCCAGGCGTTCTCATTCTGACGTACTCGTGCCGATGTTAGCGGGGTCGCATGGAGACGAGTTTCCCCCACACCACCAGCCGGTACTTCGACGTGTACTCCGGCGTGCAGGTGGTGAGGGTGAGGTAGTAGCCGGGTTCGGTGTAGCCGTGGCCCGGCCTGACCGTGGAGCGCGGGATCGGGCGGATGACGCTTCCGTCGTGGGCGGCGGTCTGCGGCAGGGTCCGGTCGACGGCGTACGTGTACGTCGCGCTCCGCGTCTCGACCCGGACCGTGTCCCCGCGGACGAGCCGGTTGACGTACCGGAAAGGCTCGCCGTGGGTGTTGCGGTGCCCGGCGAGGGCGAAGTTGCCTGCCTGGCCCGGCTGTTGGGTGCCGGGGTAGTGGCCGACGTAGCCCTTGTTGAGGACGCCGCTCTTGCTGACGCCCTCGGCGACGGGGACGCGGAGGTGGAGGCGGGGGATGGTGAGGATGCCGTAGGCCCGGGACCAGTCGGGGGTCGGCGACGACTCGGCGGCGGACCGGCGCCCGGTGCCGGCGGACGACCCGGCCGAGCCGCCTGCGCCGGGCACGCCGGGCGCGCTGTCGGGCGAGGGCACGGGTGTGGCCGACAGCGCGCCCGGCGCGGCCGTACCGGAATCGCCGTCTGCGCCGTCCCAGACCCGCTCCAGCGCCCGGACCTCGCGGTCGGCCCCGGCCCTGGCCTCCCGGTTGGTCCACCACACCTGGTGCACGACCAGCAGCAGAAGCACCGCCCCGACGGTGACGAGCACCTCCCCGCCGCCCCACAGCACCCGCCGCCGCAGGGCACGCCGCCGAAGCCCGCTGTGCCGCACGACGCGAACCCGCACCATCCGTGAGCCTCCTCCACCGGGGCCGCCCGCACGATAGGGGCCGACGCCCGAGGTCTCCAGACCCATGCGCGCCCGCCCCGCATCGCAACCCCGAACGTCCGGCCCATCGAACGCTCCCGCCCACCCCCTCCCACTTCCTCCACAGGTTTGAGAAAGGGCTGTCGGAACCCTCGACAACCTCACGCGCCACACCCGATGCTTCCTGTCGGCATGTACGGGACAGGCCACGACGCCGGTTCGACGACGACCGGCCGTTGAGCGAAGCGGAGAAGTCATGATCCGACGCAGAACTCTGCTGGCGGCTACCGGCGGCGCACTTGTCGGCAGCGCCCTGGCGACGGGCACCGCACACGCGGACGCGACGATCGCCGTCAACCCCGGCACGTCGTACGGCACCTGGGAGGGCTGGGGCACGTCCCTGGCCTGGTGGGCCAACGCCTTCGGCAACCGGAACGACTTCGCCGACCTCTACTTCACCACCGGCTCGGTCACTTACAACGGCACGACGCTCCCCGGCCTGGGCCTCAACATCGCCCGCTACAACCTCGGCGGGTGCAGCTGGAACAGCGTGAACGGCGAGTCGATGGCCGAGTCGGCCAACATCCCCGGCTTCAAGCAGATCGAAGGCTTCTGGCAGGACTGGAACAACGAGGACCCCACCTCCTCCGCCTGGAAGTGGACGGCGGACGCCAACCAGCGCGCGATGCTGGTGAAGGCGACGCAGCGAGGCGCGACGACCGAGCTCTTCGCCAACTCCCCGATGTGGTGGATGTGCAAGAACCACAACCCGTCCGGCGCCGCGGACGGCGGCAACAACCTCCAGACCTGGAACTACCGCCAGCACGCCTCTCACCTGGCGGCGACGGCGTTGTACGCCAAGAACAACTGGGGCGTGAACTTCGCGACGGTCGATCCCTTCAACGAGCCCGCCTCCGACTGGTGGACCGCCACCGGCACCCAGGAGGGCTGCCACATGGACCCGGCGGTCCAGGCCGCCGTACTCCCGTACATGCGCAGCGAGTTGGACAAGCGAGGCTTGTCGAACATCCGCATCTCAGCCTCCGACGAGACGAACTACGACACGGCCCGCTCGACGTGGTCGTCGTTCAACTCGTCCACCAAGGCCCTGGTCAGCCAGGTCAACGTGCACGGCTACCAGGGCTCGGGCGGCCGCCGCGACCTCCTCTACACGGACGTGGTGACGACGTCCGGCAAGAAGCTGTGGAACTCGGAGACGGGCGACAGCGACGGCAGCGGCCTCACCCTGGCCTCCAACCTCTGCTACGACTTCCGCTGGCTGCACCCGACGGCCTGGTGCTACTGGCAGGTCATGGACCCGACGATGGGCTGGGCGATGATCGCCTACGACGCGAACACCCTCCAGCCGACCACCGTCCAGACCAAGTACTACGTAATGGCGCAGTTCAGCCGCCACATCCGCCCGGGCATGCGCATCCTCGACACGGGTGTGAGCTACGCGGCGGCGGCCTACGACGCGTCGGCGCGCCGCCTGGTGATCGTCGCGGTGAACACCTCCACCTCCGCCCAGACCCTCACATTCGACCTCTCCCGCTTCACCACGGTCTCCGGCGGCTCCGGCGGCCTGGTCCCACGCTGGAACACGGTGACGACGGGCGGGGACCAGTACCGGTCGTACTCCAACACCTTCCTGAGCGGGAAGTCGGTGGCGGTGCCGTTCGCGGCGAAGGCGGTGCAGACGTTGCAGATCGACGGGGTGGTTATCTGAGGAGGGGCGGGGCGGGGCGCCGGGGACGGGGCGTGGCCGGACGCCGGGGGGCGGACGCCGAGGGGGGCGGACGCCGGGGGGCGGACGCCGGGGCGTGGCGGAGGCGGTGACGCAACCAGGGGCGCTCGCGGAACGCCGGACGAGGCGCTGAACGGGGTGCCGGGGCGGCCTGCCGACGCCAGCCCTGGCGCCCTGTGCCCGGCGAAGTCCCGGAAGCGCGGGGCGACCGCTGGCCGACCGCAGGCCCCGCCGCCTCGACCAGGCAATATCTGCACCCTCTTCCCCCCTCTGTTCTCTCCTCCGTCAGCCATGAGCAGTACGGTGTCCCCCATGCGCCCCGACACGCCTGCCGAAAACGTCGACCACACCGCTGAAGCGGCACGCCTGGAGCGAACCGCCGGCCTCTACCCCGAGGACGCCGAGGCCCTGCTCATCCAGGCCGCGGCCCACCTGGAACTCTCCGGCGACCGCCCCGCCGCGACCGCGCTCTACGACCGCCTGCTGTCGTCCTCCGTCACCTTGGAGACCCCGTACCTGGTACGAGCCCTCAAGGCGTCCAACCTCTGGGAGTACGGCCACGAGGCGGAGGCGAGGGCGATCATCGAGGGCGTCCGAGCGGCCTCCCCCCGGGACCCGGCACCGTGGGTGATCGTCGCGGAGGCCCTGGAGTCCCACGACGAGCTGGAGCAGGCGCAGGAGACCTTCACGGAGGGCGCTCGGCTCCTCCTGACAGACGTACCGGAACCCCCGTACGCCACCCATCCCCTCCTCTTCGGCCGCCACCGTGTCCGACGCATGCTGGGCCTCCCCCACGACGAATGGGACGCCCTGGCCGACACCCTCCACTCCATGCCGGTCTCCCTGGACGAACTCCACGACCCCAAGCGCGTCTGGTCCCTGGGCTCGGACAACCCGGCGGAACTGGAGGCGGAGATCTCCCGCCTCCGAGCAGAACTCGGCGCCTACCGCGAGGCCCTGTCCCGGCCGTTCCCCGTGGCGGTCCTGCACTGGACGGCGGGGGAGTTGACGGAGTTGGTGGCCGCGTATCCCTCGCTGGCGGTGGAGTACCCGTCCCATGAGGAGCACCTGGCGACGATAGAGGCCTCGCTGCGGGAGCTGGCGGCTTCGGGGACACCGAACCTGGGGATCGTGACGGGGACGGTGCCGTCGTACGAGGCGTTCGCGGCGTCGGAGGGAGCATCGCCGGAGGACGGAACGCTGCTGCCCCAGTATGCGACGACGCTGGCGGCGAGGGGGCGGGCAGTGGCTTGGCCGCCACAGCGGGGGGCGGTTTGCTGGTGTGGGTCGGGGCGGACGTATGGGGAGTGCCACGGGGCCTCAGCGCAGGCCTGACCCGTACTCGTCCTGGACCGGCCCCCACGCGACCGCGGCACCCACCCGCCCATCCGCCCACCGCACGCCGCTTAACCCACCCGGCGTGCCACCGAGACGCGAATGCGTCCCCAATCCCGTCCCACCACCCAACCAACCCCACCGCCAACCAACCTTGGCCACCCGCCTCTCCGGGCCGCCCGCTCGCTTCTCCCCCGTGCTGGAGCGGGCCGGGTCAAGGGTGGCCCGAAGGGCATCGGCGCAGCCGACGCGGAACGCAGCGCAGCGGAGTGGAGCGCCCTTGAGGCGGCTCGCGGAAGCACGACACTGCCAAGAAGCGGGCGGCCCAGACGGTACCGATGAAGTTCACCGCGATCGAGGCTACTCAGCCCCACCGCGCTTGGCTCGGTCCATCGCCGGCGACTGGGCGCACACCACGAGGCCAACTCAAGTCCCTGATTCACAACGGCCGACGCAATACAGCCCTGCCACTGGCACAATGCTCCCGTGCCAGATGCTGTCCCGTCCTCCCACTCTGTAGCCGCGCGGATGAGCAAGCAGGGCTCGCGCGACACCGCCCCCGAATTGGCGGTGCGAAGGCTTCTGCACGCCGCGGGCCTGCGCTACCGAGTGAACGTGCCCATCCCGGACATGCCTCGCCGCACTATCGACATCGTCTTCGGCAAAGCCAAAATCGCGATCTTCATGGACGGCTGTTTTTGGCACGGCTGGGCGCGCCGCCCATGCACCGGCCATACGCCGCCTAGCTGTTGCTGGTCAGGACGTTGTTGACACGCCTCAACCAGCTGATGCGAGCTTGCTCAATCGCTGCTGTGTCTCGCGGAGTTCGGCTTGCCTGGCGTTGAGGCGTCTGGCCAAGGAATCCAGCTCAGCCCGCAGATCCGGGCACATCTCAAGCGAAATGTCGTGATCATCGGCGCGAGCGCAGCCGAGGTACTGCTGGATCGTCGAGGTTCCCAAGCCAGCGGAAATCATTGTCCTGATCTGCGCTACGCGGGCGACGTCAGAGTCGGAGTAGTCCCGGTACCCGCTGCTGTTGCGGGCCGGGACCAATAGTCCTCGGTCCTCGTAGTGGCGTAGCGCTCGCGCGCTCACTCCGGTCAGCTCGGCGAGTTCGCTGATCAGCACTGTCGATTCCTCCTCATCGGCTTGACCTTCACGCTGACGTGAACCCATACCGTCCTGCGGCATGACACCTAGAACAACCCAGCAGCGCGCCTCGATCATCCACGGCTACGGCGCGACCCCCGAAGACCACTGGTTCGGCTGGCTGGCCGAGCAGCTCCAAGCGGACGGCATCCCGACCACGATCCCGGCCCTTCCGAACCCACAAGCCCCAGACCCCGAGCAGTGGACGGACGCCGTAGGCACCGACCTGGGAACGCTTGACGAGCACTCGATCGTCGTCGCACACAGCCTGGGCTGCCTAACCGTGCTGCGCCATCTGCGCTCCCTGCCGGGCCCCTGGCCCCTTGGCACCCTCGTGCTGGTCTCCGGCTTCGTCGACCAACTGCCCGCGCTCCCGGACCTCAACGCCTACATCGGAGACGGCTGTGACGTGGCGGGACTCAGCAACCACATCGATCGACTCACGATCATCCGGTCAGACGCAGACCCGTACGTACCGCCTGGCCACACCGACCGCCTTGCCGACCTGCTCGGAATCTCCGCACAGGTAGTACCCGGAGCGGGTCATTTCCTCGCTTCTGACGGCGTCACTTCGCTGCGCGAAGTTCGTGAAGCCATCGCGTCGTAATGGCCCGAACTGGACTGCACGGCAATGCCCCACTGTCCGTTGAAGGACGCCGGCGCCTCGTGGAGCGATGCCGTACCCGGCCGATCTCACACGTCGCCGAAGAGATGGGCATCTCGCGCACTTGTGCGTCGAAATGGGTAAACCGGCATCGCCGCTACGGCGACCTCGGCTTGCTTGACCGGTCGTCGACTCCGAACCGGCAGCCCACCGCGACCCCGCACGAGGTGATCGCCAAAGTCGAGGCGATGCGGACAAGCCACAAGTGGTCGGCTTCCCAGATAGCGTTCGAACTCACCCAAGCCGGGATCTCGATCAGTCGGCGCACGGTCACTCGACACCTTGCCAACCTGGGCCTGAATCGGCGTCGGTTCATCGATCCGACCGGCGAGACCAACCGTGAACCCCGGAAGATCGTCGCCCGCTGGCCCGGTCACATGGTCCATGTGGATGTGAAGAAGGTCGGCCGGATCCCTGATGGAGGCGGATGGTGGGCCCATGGCCGAGACAGCCAGCAAGCCAGGAAGGCAGCAAGCCGGAAGAAGAAGACCGAACGGGGTGGCTACGTCTACCTGCACTCCGCAGTCGACGGTTACAGCAGACTCGCCTACACCGAAGCGCTCTCAGACGAGAAGGCAACGACAGCGATCGCGTTCCTTCACCGTGCGAGAGCGTGGTTCGCAGCTCACGGCATCAACCGGATCGTGACCGACAACGGCTCCTGCTACGGCGCTGACGGCTTCGCCCGCGCATTGCTCAACTCCCAGCACCAAAGGATCACTCCGTACACACCCCGCCACAACGGGAAGGTCGAGCGGTACAACAGGATCTTGGCCGAGGAGTTCCTCTACGCCAGGCTCTGGGCATCCGAAAGTGAGCGGACAGAAGCCCTGGGAGTCTGGAACATCCACTACAACTACCACCGGCCACACTCCGCTGTCAGTGACCAGCCGCCCGCGGCGCGACTACCGGCCAGCGTCACCAACGTCGTGTCCTCATACACCTAGCTAGCGCGGCGTGCCCCAAGACGCGAAGGCTCCGCCCCCACCCGCCCATGAAACCGAAGTTATCCGTGAGGAGTCTCAGCGTCACCTGCTAAAACTGAGCCATTGCTGTGTGTGAGGGAATGGGGAACAGCGTGGCTCAGTCGGGGGATCTGTCGCAGCCTGTTGCGGGTGTCTACGAGGAACTTGTCACCCAACGCATGCAAGAACAAATGGAGCAGCTCAACGCAGCAGGTTGGAGAGCCATCGATGATGAGGTCAGCGAAGAATCGTCACCTCATGTACTGGCCCGTCATATCAGTCAGGCCGTAAGCCGGCGGCTCAGCCAGCTGCCCCACGACCAGCGTGTCGCCGTGGCCAACCAGATCATCGAGTCACTTTCATCTGACTCGGCGGACATCGAAAGCAGTCGCACGGCCGACCTCATCGCCGATGGGCCTCGCCAGCTCCTCGCCCTCGCGGAGAAGGAAGCCCCCGGCGTCTATGCGATGCGTCCACTGACGCCTCTCTCTGAGACCGCCCTCATAACCAACTCTCCCGAGGACCCGAGCCTTGGCAGTGAGCTGCGAGCTGAGCTGGCTACAGCAGATCGCATCGATCTGCTCTGTGCCTTTGTGAAGTGGTACGGCCTGCGTGTACTCGAAGACTCTCTCCGCGCCGCCAGGGATCGCGGTGTCAAGATCCGAGTCATCACCACCACCTACATCGGCGCCACCGACCGGCACGCGCTCGACCGACTCGTCCGCGACTTCGGCGCCGAGGTGAAGGTCAACTACGAAACCCGGTCAACACGGCTCCATGCCAAGGCCTGGCTGTTCCGACGCGAGAGTGGTTTCGACACTGCTTATGTAGGCAGCTCGAATCTCTCGAAGGCCGCGCTACTCGACGGCCTGGAGTGGAACGTGCGCCTTTCATCTGTAGCCACTCCCGTCGTGCTCAACAAGTTCGAGGCCACCTTCGACGCGTACTGGAATGACATCGCCTTTGAGCCTTACGACCCGGATCACGACGCTCACAAGTTGGACGAAGCCCTGACCGTGGCGGGCGGTACGTCGACCAGTCTGGACGCCAAGATCAGCCTCTCTGGCCTTGAGGTTCGACCGCACCCGCATCAGGCCGACATGCTGGAGCGGCTGCGCGTCGAGCGTGAGGTACGCGGCCACCCACACAATTTGCTTGTCGCCGCCACCGGTACGGGCAAGACAGTCATGGCCGCTCTTGATTACCGCAACCTCCATGAGCAATGGGGTGGCAAGCAGCACCCACGGCTGCTCTTTGTGGCGCACCGCAAGGAGATCTTGAGGCAGTCGCTCCGGATGTACCGCGAGGTACTCGATGACGCATCCTTCGGCGAACCACTCTTCAGCGGCGAGCTACCTCGTGACTGGAAGCATGTCTTCGCCAGCGTTCAGTCGCTCACCGACCAGCGACTCGACCAGTTCGACCCAGAACACTTCGACATCATCGTCATCGACGAGTTTCATCACGCCACGGCTACGACGTATCGCCGCGTTATCAACCACTTCAAGCCGAAGCAACTCCTCGGCTTGACCGCCACTCCCGAGCGCGCAGACGGTCTGAACGTGCAGGACGAGTTCTTCGAAGGCCGAATCGCCGCCGAGATGCGACTGTGGGAAGCCCTCGATAACGACCTCCTGTGCCCGTTCCACTACTTCGGAGTGCCGGATGGGACGGATCTGACACGCCTTAACTGGCGCTCGGGTACGTATGACCAGAGCCAGCTCGGCGACCTGTTCTCGGCCGACCTTGCCCGGGCGCGTATCGTCATCAAGCAGGTGCGGGACAAAGTGTCCGATCCGATGAGCATGCGGGCACTAGGCTTCTGCGTAAGTAGGAAGCATGCTCACTTCATGGCGAAATGCTTCCGGGACGTTGGCTTCAAGGCTGAAGCCTTGGACAGCTCGTCGCGGCCCGAGATCCGTGACCACGCGCTGTCCCAGCTCAAGGCTGGAGAGATCCAAGTCATCTTCTCCGTAGACCTCTTCAACGAGGGCTTGGACATCCCCGACGTCGATACGCTGCTTCTCCTGCGCCCCACGAACAGCGCCACCGTCTTCCTTCAGCAACTCGGTCGAGGCCTACGCCGCACGCCGGACAAACCCGTGCTCACAGTGCTCGACTTCATCGGCCAGCATCGAGCCGAGTTCCGGTTCGAGGAGCAGTTCCGCGCGATGACTAACCTGTCGCGCAACCGGCTCCTTGACCACGCTGAGCATGACTTCCCTCTGCTGCCGTCCGGTTGCCAGATCATCCTTGAGGGCAAGTCCAAAGAACTCGTCTTGGATAACATCCGCACGCAGATCAAGGCGACAGTCCAAACTCTGGCCAAAGAGGTCAAAGCCTTCGATACGCCGTTTCTCGCCGACTACCTCAAGGAGAGTCGCCGGGAAATCCGGGAACTGTACAAGTCGAGCAACTCGTGGACGACGGTCCTTCGTCGCGCCGGCCTGGCCGACCTACCCGAACAAGCCGACGAGCAGGACCTGTTGAAACGTGTGCATGCGTTCCTACACGTCGACGGTCGCGAACGCGCCGATGCATACACTCGCTTGCTGAGCGATAACGCACCGGCATACGACTCGCTCAGCACGAAAGACCAGACCTACGCGCGCATGCTGTTCTTCAATCTCTGGGACAAGGCCGGCGGATTCAGCTCCTACGCAGAGGGGCTTGAATCGCTACGCGAACAGCAAGCCTTCCGTAGCGAGCTACGCCAAGTACTCGACCACGTGATGGGGCAAGCCGACCACTTCCCCCTCCCCCTGCAGGGCCCGCACGCGCATATCCCGCTGAAGATCCACAGCGCATACAACCGCTCGGAGATCCTGGCTGCGCTCGGTGTCGCGCGCCTAGGCGGTCAGATGCCCGGCTCCTTTGCGCAGGGCGTTCTGTGGGATGAGCAGAACCAGACCGATGCGTTGCTGATCACCCTTGAGAAGAACGAGAAAGACTTCTCCCCCACGGTCCGCTACAAGGACTACGCGCTGAGCCCCTCCCTCTTCCACTGGGAGTCACAGAGCACGACCGCAGCCACCTCTCCCACGGGTCTGCGCTACCAGCAGCACAAGCAACGCGGAAGCCACGTCCTGCTGTTCATGCGGCGCTACAAGGACACCGACATCGGCAAGGCCCAGCCCTGGATGCTGCTCGGCCCGGCAACGTATGTCGGCCACGAGGGCAGCAAGCCCATGGCCATCACCTGGCAGCTGCATGATGAGCTGCCTGCGGATGTGTGGTCGTACTCGGGCATCACCGCGGGCTAAGCAACTCTGAGCTCAGGCGATCTCACCGAGCTCGGCCTCAAAGTGAGTCTGTACCCGGTCGAGTACGTCATCGGGGTCATGTCCGTGTGCGTGCAACCAGTGCAGCACGTCGGCCATGACTCCGACGGCGGCCTCTGCTGCCGCTGCCGCGCCGAGCCCACTGCCACGGCCGGACGGGACCTTCTCGCGGGGCAGTTGCCAAGATCCGTACAGATCGAGGATGGCCCCGGCGCGCGTGACATGAGGGGCATTCGTCGTGCCGCAGGCGACAGCAGCGTCCGTAGCAAGCTCACACCACACCACCTTCGAATCGCCTCGGACGGACACGCCCCAGCGGTGATCCGTCAGGGTGTCGACGATCGCCATTCCTCGGCCCGACTCCAGAGCGCTGCTCACGGTGAGCAGCGTGGGCAAGGCCCGAGTGTCGGGGTCCCTCACCTCCAGCCGCAGATACGGCCCGTTGAGCGCTGTGCGCAGCGTGCTGGGGGTTCCTTCACCGACGTGCCGGATTACGTTGGTCACCAGCTCTGACATGCAGATTTGCGCTGCGTCAACCTGATCGGAAAGCCCCCACATGATGAGACGGAGTCGCAACATCCGCCTTAAATCCGCGAGTTCACTCGGCTGGGCAGCGAACTTGTGCACCCAGGGCTCTCGCCCACCACAGTCGCTCACGTAGATCACCTTCGACCACCCTTCACACGCCTTCGTTGCGCACGGTGTTCAAATCAATGACTCTCAGTGACAGAGTTGCAGTGCAACTCTCGTCGTGCAACATGCATGGCGGGATTCGCTCGTTAGAGTGATTGGCCTTTCGCTCCACTTCCGATGGGATGGAACATCCGTTATCCCGCGAGGAGTTGCCATGTCCGGATCCCCCACGGCTCGCCGCCGGCGTCTTGCGATCGAGCTCAAGCGGCTGCGCGACGAGAGCAGCCTGACGTGCAGCCAGGTAGGCAAGGAGCTGGACTGGAGCAGTTCCAAGGTCAGCCGCATGGAGACGGGACACGGTCGCGTACAGCCTTCGGATGTCGATGCTCTGTGCCGTCTCTACGGGACCGCGGATGAACTGCGTGACCTTCTGAAGTCGCTGGCCAAGGAGTCCAAGACCAAGGGGTGGTGGCACGCACACAGCAGCGCGATCCCTGCTTGGTTCTCTGTGTACGTTGGCCTCGAACAGGCGGTTTCCGACCTGCGCACCTATCAATCCGAGTTCGTCCCCGGCCTACTACAGACCAGCGAGTACGCAGCTGAACTGAGCCGCGCATGGGCGGACCACACACCGGAGGACATTCGGCGCATGGTCGACGTTCGGATGCGGCGACAAGAGCTCCTCACCAGCGAGAGCGCGCCTGACCTATGGGCGGTCGTCCACGAGAGCGCCTTGTTGCATACGGTCGGGAACCGCGAGGTTATGACCCGCCAACTCGAACGTATCCTGGAAATCCAGAAGTTGAAGAGCGTGACCGTTCAGGTGCTGCCGTTCAACGCAGGCGCCTATCCCACCACCGGGTCGTTCACGATCCTCGGCTTCCCAGAGCAGGAGGACCCAGACGTGGTCTATCGAGAGGGACTTACCGATTCGGTCTACCTCGAAGAACCCAAGGACGTGGCCCTCTATACGAAGGCGTTCGATCACCTCAGGGCCTTGGCACTGAGTCCTCAGCGCTCCGCCTTTCTCATCACAAGACTCTTGGAGGAGAACTCTCAATGATGCTGCCGTCGAGCATCCCGTGGCGCCGAAGCAGCTACAGCAACGGCATGGGAGGCGAGTGCCTGGAAGTGGCCGAACTCGCCGAAGCGATCAGCGTCCGCGACTCCAAAGTCACTTCGGGACCGCAACTCACACTGAGCACTACTGCGTGGCAGGGATTCATACGAGCCCTGGCCGACCGCATGGAAGAGCCTGCTAGCTGACCGGTTGCAACGGATCACGAATGATTTCTCCAGCTCTCTGAAGGAAGGAGGCGTAAAACTGGGTCATCTCGCCCCTAGCCTGGTCAAATCCGGACCAGTCCACGCTCAGGCTTGAAGAACTCCCACCCGCCGCCTGCATGAAGGCACCTACAGCCGCCATCGACTTCCCCGTCACGGCGTAAGCCAACACGTTCGCCTCGTTTGGCCCCCATAGAGCCAACTGGCTTGTTTTTGCCTTGAGCTCAACGGTGCGTTCACGAAACTCGCGCCCCGTCGCCTCATCGAGTCCGGCCCCACCTCGCACCTCAGGTGTGATGCGTACGAGCACTTCATCCAAAGCGGCATAAGCCTCAAGGAGGGCAGCGAAGGCTTGATGCCGCTGGCTTCGCACCCACTGCCAGTGCTCCGCCGCCGCCTGTCCGTGCACCTGAGCCAACGCTGCCTCAACTGCTTTACGCCCACCGGCTTCGGCTCCGCGCTTGGCGTACATCCCGGCGATGACAGCGCCGATGACGGCGGCCGCGAAGGCGATTACTGCCGCGATGACTGTCCCCGTCGCGTCACTCATTGCGCCATCCTCGCCCGGATGCGGTGCTGCCACAATGGTCTTCGTACGTAACGTGCACAACTTTCAGCACTCTGTGGGCCCTGAAACCATTAGCCTCGGATCATGACAACACCCACGGCCGGGTTCGCGCCTGGCGACATCCTCACACGTGCGCAGATCCACCCCGTCCTCGGCGGCAGCGGCTTCGCGGGAATATGCCCGGCTAGAGAGAAACGCAACGTTCTCATATTCTCCGACAGTAAAGTAGGCAAGCGCTACGGCTATCGGGATGGATGGCTCGCCGAGGACGACGCCTCGGGTCCCATATTCACGTATACCGGAGCCGGGAAGCGCGGCGACCAGACCTTAGAAGGCGGAAATTCTTCCATTCTGGAACACGCGAATATGGGGCGCACCCTACACGTGTTCGTTGCGGTGGGAAATGTTCCAGGAACTGGCACGCGAACGCACAAATACATAGGTGAATTCAAGGTCGACGAGCGCATGCCGTACGACATACGAGAAGCCAAAGATGAATTAAACCAAGACCGCAACGTCATCGTTTTCCGACTTCGCCCCACCGGTCCGTTCATACGGGAGGATTCTGACACCCTGCCACGGGCCAGCCGTTCCCGGATGCGCTTTCAGCCGACCGCAGGGCGTGTCGCCCGGGCATACCGACGCCAAAGGCGTCAGCGCCAACCGCAAACTGACACCGCTCGAATAGAAGCGATCCGTGACGAACTAGCAGATGCCTTCGAAGCGCACGAGAGCGCAGCGGGGATGGATATCGGGCAGATGGAGTTATCCCTCCAAAACTCGACGGATCAGCTCTCATTCGAGATCTACAACCAGACGAACCACACGGTTTACCAGCCGACGGGCAGCGCAGCAGCCGAATCAATCACGCAGGCTCTGGCTCAGCTGCTTCATGCACAGCGACACTTGAGAGGCCTTGTTCCCGACCAGCCCTTCCATCTTATGATGCTTACACCTGAGCTCCCCCGAGAGGACCTCCGTGGCCTGCTCGCAGACCACGGAATTGGCCTCATATACCGTAACAACAGCGGCGGATTCTCTGAGTTCGCAGGAAGCACCCCCACGAGCAGTGCTACTCAGTCTTTCCGCTGTTTGGACTGTCCCGTACCCGCCGCGTAGGTCTTCCGTGGTGATGGTCAGCGAACTCGACGCCTTGATCACCGAAGAACGAAACAAGCAAACCTTGTTTGCGCGCAATCCAGGTCTGCGGCCCCAAAGACGCAATCTGCTGCAACCCTTGAGCACGCCATAGCTTGCACTCGCATCCTGGATCTCCACCCGACACAGCAGGAGAGCGAACGTGACACTCAGGTTCCTCGGCACAACCAGCGACGACGGCGACTGCCCCACCCTCTACGACATCGAGGGCACGGGCGAGATCCTCGTCCAGGGTGAGCGAGAGACCGACCCGGAGCACCTGGCCCAGCTGCGGGACGTCAAGGAGTCCGAAACCTTCGTCCGCGTCCCTCGCAGTCTGCTGACTCGCTACGCGCCGAGGAGCGGAGCCCCCGAGCTCCTGCCGTTCGCCTCGATCTCCCATCTCTTCCGCGACTTCAAGCACACGGCTTGGCGCCTGGAGACCCGTCGCGGCTATGCGTCCGACCGTAACAGCCCCAAGTGGCCACGGTTCTTCGCAGGCGAAGACATTGCCCACGACCCCGACAACGCCTGGCGTGAGAACGTCCGCGCACAATCGGCGCAGGGCAAGCGGTTCGAGCGCGTTCGTCTGATCGACGAACCGCCCAGTCAGGGCCAGGAGTTCCTGCTGGCCAGCGCGCCCAGCAACGTCGCGGCGGGCGAGGACATCCGCTACCTGACGCGCGCCCGGGCACAGGAATTGCGGCTGCCGGACTACGACTTCTGGCTCTTCGACTCCAAGATCCTCGCCCGCTTCGCGTTCGACGACGAAGACATCACCCTGGGTGTGTACGTCACCGAAGACCCGGCCGAGGTCCTCGCAGCCTGCCAGGCCCGGGACAGCGCCTGGCACCATGCCGTACGTACCGAAGAGTTTGTCAGGCGGGTACGTTCCACCATGTGAGCACGGACTATCAGACCGCCAGAGAGGCGCTCGGTGCACGGCTTCGTGAGCTGCGCACCGAGGCCGGCCTGGAGGGCAAGGACCTCGCCGCCAAGGTCGGCTGGCAGCCATCGAAGGTCTCCCGGCTCCAAAATGGCAAGCAGACCCCTTCCGCAGCCGACCTGACCGCCTGGGCTCATGCCTGCGGCACACCGAGCGTTGAACCTGAGCTCCAAGGGCTACGGGCCGGGTTGGAAATGAAGCAGCGGCACCGATCTTGGAAACGCCAGTTGGCCGGCGGGCACCGGGGCCGCCAAGAGATCGCCGTACGCCAGACCGAGGCCACGAAGGCAATCCGCGGGCTTGAGGTGTCACGCGTGCCGGGGCTGTTCCAGACCCCGGAGTACGCCCGTGTCATCTTCGAGTCAAACGCCGAGTTCCGCGGTATCCCGCCCACCACGGAGGCCGCCGTCGATGCCCGGATGCGTCGCCAGGAAGCGCTGTACGACCCTGAGAAGACATTCAAGTTCCTGGTCTGCGAGGCAGCGCTCTACCACCGGTCGTGCCCCGCAGACGTGATGGCTGAGCAACTGGACCGGCTGTACAACCTGGTGGGCCAGCGCCGGATTGAGCTGGGCATCCTTCCGTTCGGCACTCAACTGCGTCGTACGGCTCCGCACGCCTTCTGGATCTACGACCGCAGGCTGGTCATCGTCGAGACGATCAGCGAAGAGTTGTGGCTCACCGGCGAGGACGACATCAAGCTCTATGAGCGAGCGTGGGACTGGCTCTCGGAATCCGCCGAATATGGAGCGTCGGCACGCCGTCTGGTCGGCCGCGCCCGGGCTTCTCTGGACCTTGGGTAGACAACCAGCAGCAAGCACATCAGCCTCACGCGCAATCAGGCGCAATCGCTGAACAGGCGTGCAGTTGAACTGCCTAACGTCCTGGTCATGGCCACAAACCCCATCCGGTCAACCGGCGCAACTTCGTGCAGTGCAGCGTCTAACGCATCCAACACACCATCGCTGGGCGAGCTTCTCGTACGGTCTGCTGCCAGCCTCCGCGAGCGCACCGCAGTCCAGGCCCTGGTCGAAGAGGAGAAGCTCCTCTCCCGGGACAACGTCCGTGCAGCGCTCGTAACCAAGGAAGACGGCGTCATGACGTGCCGGTGGGAGGGCTTAGCCGGACGCCTGTACACGCTCGGGCTCGATGAAGGCGAACGTGCATTCCTCGGGCTGGTCCTGTCGCTCGCCGGCGTGCACCGGAGCCACCTGGCCGCCGTTCGCCACCTGAACGAGCGCCGCTTACAGACCGTGCTCCAAGCACTGGTGCGGCTGGCTGGGAACGACCGGATCGCGATTGGCACGCGTGTCTGATCCATTCCGGTCACAAGGTCGGCCGACCAGAAGGCCCGAAATTCCTCCCCAACCGTGAGGTGAAATTCGTGCTCCAACGCAATCACGAAGAGGGTGGTCGACGATGACCACCACTGTCGCCGCTCAATCGCGTACTGGCCGCTCGCTCGTCACAGACACCGAGTTCGACATGCTCGCCACGTTCTGCGCCGACGAGTACAGGCTGGAGCGCCGTGTCGCAGATCATGTTGTCGACCAGGCACTGGCCTTGGTCCACGTGATGGGAACGACGGGCCAGGGCGCCACCATGGCGCCGTCACAGCTGGTGGACCCCGGCTGGCACACGCTCATCCTGCACACCGGCTGGTATGCCGACTGGTGTCACAAGCAGTTCGGCTACTTCCTGCATCACCAGCCGAACTCCAAGGTCCGCACGCGCGGACTGATGACGTCGGTCGTGGAAAAGCTCAGGGCCGCTGGCTTCGAGGTCGACGACCGTCTCTGGGGCACCGCGGCGAACTGCAACCCTCCCGCCTGTTGCGGCGACGGCCCCTGCTGCTGACCCGAACTCACCCCAGTCCCTTCCTGACAGGGCGGGTTGGCACCAGTCCGGCTCGCCCAGAACGGACCCTGCCCGTGCCCCTCACAGAGCTGACCGCGACCAGTCGTGTGACCGTCTTCCCTCTCGCAAGCCTCACCGTCGCCTACACCACACAGTCCACCGACGAGCGCCGCCTGGGCGACATCGGCCTCGTGACCATCGTCGACAACCACAGTGACGGGGACGAACTATGGCGGCTGGCGCGTGAACTCGGCGCATGTACTGCCGACCAGGACCAGGCCCGCTGGATCCTCACTCAAGCGAGCCGCGCCCGGATGGTCAACGCGGAAGGAGATCTGCCTGACGCGACCTGGAAGGCGTTCGTCCATCGGCGCCTCGATCTGGACGCGCTGTTCGCCAACCATGACGTTCTCATGACGGGCCGGATCGCCGTGCCTGTTCCTTGACGTATTCCTCGGCCGACGCCGCTTCGCCATCGTCCTCGCGGGATGATCAGTCCGGGGATAGACGCGTTAACATCACGACGCAGGATAGGCGGCATGACGACGATCAACGGTGAGGTCGAGGCTGGGTTCGAACCGGTACGAGAGGCGTTCGCGGCGAACTTCGCCCAGCACGGGGACATAGGTGCGGCGGTGTGCGTGTACCAGGGCGGCCGACCCGTCGTGGACCTGTGGGGTGGGGTCGCGGACCAGCACTCCGGTCGTCCTTGGGTGCGGGACACCCTGCAACTGGTCTACTCCGCGACCAAGGGCGTAACCGCGACCGCGGCGCACCTGCTGGCCCAGCGCGGCCTGCTGGACCTGGACGCTCCAGTGGCCGAGTACTGGCCGGAGTTCGCCGCGAACGGCAAAGCAGAGATCACGGTGTGCCAGCTGCTGTCTCACCAGGCCGGCCTGATCGCTCTGGACCAACCGGTGCCGCTGGCCAAGGCGTTGGCCTGGCAGCCGATGGTGGCCGCGCTGGCCGCTCAGTCTCCATTGTGGAATCCGGGCACCACGCATGGGTATCACGGACGAACCTGGGGCTGGCTGGTCGGTGAGGTGATCCGCCGGGTGTCCGGCCACATGCCGGGCCGCTTCTTCGCCGAGGAGATCGCCAGGCCGCTGGGACTGGACTTCTTTATCGGGCTCCCCGCGAGTGAACGCGACCGGGTCAGCCGCCTCGTGTACCAGCAGCCGGACATCGACTACACCACCGTGCCTTCGGAGTCGATCCCGGAGGAACTCCGCGACCTTGTAGCCGCCTGGCGAGATCCGAACTCGTTCAACAACAGGGCGTTCGCAGTCACCGACCCCGCCGAGATCGACTTCAATTCGCCTGAGGTGCAGGCCGCGGAACTCCCTGCCTCCAACGGCATCGGCACCGCCCACGGACTGGCGCGTATGTACGCCGCGCTGATCGGCGTAGTGGACGGCATGCGCCTGTTCACTCCGGAAACTCTCGCGTCGGCGACCAAGGAGCAGGCAAGCGGAGCAGACCAAGTGATTGTGGTGCCGAGTCGGTTCAGCTCCGGGTACATGCTGCCCACCAACGTCAACCCCATGACCGGGCCGAGCTCATTCGGCCACACAGGTCGAGGCGGCTCTCTCGGCTTCGCCGACCCCGAACATGGCATCGCGTTCGGCTATGCCATGAACCACATAATCGGGGGTCCCAAGGATAGGCGTGCCGCGTCGCTGGTCGAAGCCGTGCGAAAGTCGCTGACGTAACTACGAATTCGTTTTCATCGGGATGGCCATTGCCGACCCGGGCGAACTCGCTCTTCACAACAAGGCGCTCAACGCCCGCACCAGTGCTGCGTGTTACGGGCGGGCTGCCAAGGAATTGATCGGTCAAGCCATCGTGCCCATTACCCCCAGCTCGCACCGGGCCTCGACGCGGGGCGCCTCCTTCGACAGTCGCGCCCCCGAGTCGGTCGACGTGAAATCGATCTCCGCACCGCCCCTGCCCGCGCACACCTCGATCAGCTTGTAACTCGCGCTCGGGGACGGGCCGGGTTGGGTTGGGTTGGGTGTGACGGTCGTCCAGTCCGCGTTCCACGCCCAATGCGACAAATCAACTGCAGTCGTTGGCAATGGCATTGAGGGGCGACTCGACCTGGGCGGTGAGCTTCTTCTCGGCTTGGGTCTCGCCAGGGGTTGGGCGGAGAGCGGTCGTGGCCAGGGCGTCTGCCAGGAGACCCCGGATCGCGTTTCAGACGGTCGGGACAGCCCGGGTCGGGCGGTCAGGTTGCGGCTGCCGAGGACGGTGAGCGGGGCGAGTGGGCGCCTGGCCCGCGGCGGTCTCTCCCAGGGCGGGGCGGCGTAGCTGATTCAGGGTCATGGCCCGTATGGCGGCCTCGAAGAGCGGAGTGGGAGATATCGGACTAGCCTCCCAAATGAGCGCGAAAACGATCTTTAGTGGTGCGCGCTCTACTCAAACTAAGGAGGAGAAATGCGTAAGTTCCAGAAGGCCGCTGTCGCGGCCGCAATGCTCGGTGGTCTGACCCTCATAGCCAGCGGCACCGCCACCGCCCAGCCCATGCACGACCACGGCCACGGATACTGCAAGTCTCACGACTTCAACATCGACATCCTCGGCCAGGTCGGCATTCTCAACGGCCTACTGGGCAATGCGCTCAACGGCGAGGGCAATGCCGGTGGGCAGGTCACCGATTTCGGTGGCACCTGCTGAGACTGATCAGCGGGAATTGTCTGGCATAGCTCGCCGATATGGGTCCTGGCGCCCGGGTCTCCGACTCGGGCGCCAGGGCCTGTCTTCGTTTGTGGTGGGACAACCAAAGTTGCAGATGTCGTAGACCATCGGCTGATGGCAGGGGTCGGGCTTGCCTGCAGAATCGACTCCTGGTGGCGGCCGCCGGCCGCCGGCCGGGATGAGCGTCTTCGGGAAGTCCGGAAACGATGGCCGGAAGCGTAGGCATGGGGGATATGAGGGGTACGGGGGATCTTTCGAGGAAGGGCCGTCCGTCGGCCGGTGCGTCGGAACGCGACGCCGCCGTCGTGATCGCGGAGTCGGCCTGGGTTCTTGTGCTCTTCTGGGTGGGGTGCGGGGTCGTGGTCGGCGGGCTGGCTCCGCTGCTCGCCGACTGGCTCGTGACGCTGCCCTGGGCGCCGTTGGACGGGCCGGCCGAGCTGCTGAGTTCCGTCCCCGAGCCGTGGCGCACCATCGGTGCCGTAGGCGTGGGGGCGCTGCTGGGGCTGGTCGTCGGGCTCATCGCGGTGCATGAGTCGCTGGCGGTCAGCGTGTCCCGCGGCGGCGTGGCCCTCACCGTCAGGGACGCGTCGCAGGAGTTCGGGTGCGATGAGGTCGGCCTGGTGGTGCGGGACGGGAAGCAGCTCGTGCTGCTCGGTCCGGACGGGATGGAGATCGCACGGGAGGACTGCCATCTGGCGTGGCGGCGGCTGGCCGACGCCTTCGCCGGGCGTGGTTACCAGTGGTCGGACGTTGATCCGTATCGGGAGGAGTTCCGGCGCTGGGTTCCCGGTACGCCCGGTCTGCCCGAGGGGGCGGACGCTCTGCTGCGGGCTCGTGCGGCGGCACAGCAAAAGGACGGGAACAGCGAGGACGTGCGGGAGCTGCGCCGGGAGCTGCTGCGGCTCCGGGTTGTCGTACGGGACGAGAAGAAGCGGCAGTACTGGCGTATGCCTCAGGGTTCACAGGGTTCCTGGGGTTCCCCGAGTTCCTGACCTGCCGGGAGCTGATACGCCAGTAGCTGACATGGCAAAAGGTGACTCCCCGACACCTGACGTGACGACACCTGACGCTCCAGAACCTGACACCCCGACACTCCAATGGCCGCGTCCGGGGACTCCTCCTGCAATAGGACCGCGAGACCGTGTGGTCACCGGTTCGGCGGAGTGCGGCAGATCGGGGGACACGCCTTCCTTCGGATCCGGTTCGAAGGCCTGTTCCCGCGGCTGGGAGGATGCGCGGACCACTGAGGAAGTAGAAGGGGGATGAGCGTGATCGTGCTCATCTTGGTCGGCGTTCTCGTGCTCGCCGTCGGAGGGTGCGTCTGCGTCGTGTGGGCGTCGCGGGGCGGTCCGGGCTGGGTGCGCGGTGTGGCTGCCGTGACTCTGGCGGCCGGCGAGTTGGTACGGCGGTCCGGGCGGTCGGGGCGGGGGGCGAGCTCCGGTTCGGGCTCCGACTCGGGCGACTGACGTCGTGCGGTTGGCCGCACGGTCGTAGAGACCCAGGGTCGTAGAGCCCCAGGGTCGTAGAGCCCCAGGGTGGTAAGGCGGGAGCCGTGCGGCACGAAGCCGTACGGCAGGAGACTTGGGCCGCGCCGGGAAGTATCAGTCCTCGGCGCGGCCCGCTGTCAGCCCGTGGTCAGCCGGTCGGCTTCGGGTGGCGCGGCGGTGATGTCGTCACCGTTCCGCCGCCCTTCGTCAGAAGCCACTCATGGTGCAGTGCACCCAGCGGGATCCTCTTCTGGAAGAGCGGCGTGCCGAATATGGTCAGTTGGAGCTGGAGGGAGCCGGTCAGGTCCACTCCGCCATAGAGGGCGTAGGTGCCTTTCGCCGTTCCTCTCGCCGTTCCCTTGCCGTCTACGGAGCCCTCGGCGGACGCGTCCGCGTGTGCGCGGACGTAGGGGGCGAGGTCGGCGGTGACGCCCGCCGTGCCGTAGAGGCCCACCGTGGCCTCGGCGCCCAGGGCCGCCTTGACGTCGCCGGCCGCCGTGACGCGGGCCTTGAGGGGTTCGCCCGTCATGTCGGACTCGCTGACCGGTGTCCAGCCCTTGGCCCAGGAGAAGGTGCCGCCGACGCGGAAGTCGCCCTTGAGGTTCTGTTCGACGTCCACGGTGACCCGGCCGTCCGCGTTCACCTGGATGTAGCAGGTCAGATCGAGATTTACGACGACGGGGACGGGGCCCACCTGGATGACCGGGTCGGCGTGCAGCTCGGCGAACGGGATGCGGGTCTGGTGTCCGGAGGTCGAGCCGGCCGCGCGGCCCTTCAAGGACCATCGGGAGGCCCAGTCGCCGGACAGGCCCAGGAAGGCGCCGCCGGGTGAGGTGCCCGCAGCGGCGCCGGAACCGTCGTACGAGAACGCGACCTCGGGGGCGAGCTGGACGAAGCCCTTCACGGACGCGGCCGCCGACGCCGGGGCGCCCTCGGCCGTGGCGATCGCCGCGCCCACGTCGATGCGCAGGCTGCCGAGCGGGAGTTTCGCGCCCTCGGGGCCGAAGTGGAGGCCAGCCGTCTTGGCCCAGGAGACCTTCACTCCCTGGACGAGTGGCTCGACCTCCATGGCGGACGGGTCCACCGGGACCGTGCCCTCGGCCTTGCTCCTGCCGAGCACGGAGGTGAGCTTGGCCGGTTCGGTCTGGACGGTCGTGTCGCCGTCGTCCGTGGCACCCGTCACCTGCGTGACCTCGGCCAACACCCCGTCAGGGGCGCCGGGGGCGGGAGCGCTGGCGATGATGTCGCCGACGGCGACCGAGGCGGGGCGCTGCGAAGAGTCGACAGAGGGGCCGACGGGGGGACCGGCTGAGCGGTCGGCTGACGGGCCGGTCGAGGGAGCAGCTGAAGGGCCGGTCGAGGGAGCGGCTGAGGGAGCGGTTGAAGGGCCGGTCGAGGAACTCCCCGAAGGGGCTTCGGTCGGGTTTCGGTTTGGCGCCGAGGGCGCCTTGATGACGGCCCGTCCGCTCTTCCGGTCGTACGAGGCGACCTTGAGGGAGGACTTCTTCGCCGTAGCCCCCTCACCTCCGTCGGCCACCGCGGTGGGGGCGGCCGTACCGGACGGGGGAGAGACGACGGCGAGTTGTTCCCGGACCTCGGCGGCGCTTGGAGCCTCGGCCGCCCTTGTGGTCGGTGTTTCGGCCGGGGTGCTCGGTGAGCTGGTGGAGCAGCCGGTGGTCAGCAGGGCCGCGATGGTGAGCGCCGGCAGTAAGGCATGGCTCTTGAGCCTGGGTCTGTGCACGCGTTTTTCCTCGGGAGCGGTGTATGGGGGTGCGCTGCAGGAGGCGACGGGTGGGGTGCAGGCGTACTGCGCGGCACGGATGGGCGTATCAGGGCATGCCGATTCGTCGACTTTCGCGGCATGTTGACACGGCCGTTTCGGCACAGTGCGCAGACGGTGGTTACCCACCAGTAGTCATGCATGAGCATGCCAGCGACGCCGACGTAGCATCCGCTTTCTTCCCGCGTGATCTTGGTGAGGTGAGTCACACCCTCGTCCGCCAGGCGTCTCAACTCGCCTCGGGTCAGCAGGCCGTGGGGACGACCGTCTCCGCATCGCCGCTCAGGGCGGTCCCCGTGACCCAGCCCGTCTCGCCGTTCGTGCGGAGCAGCTTGACCCAGATGTCGCTGACGGAGCCGTGCGCGGCGACCTCTTCCCCGTGCTGGAAGCACAGGGCCTGGTATTCGCCCTGCGCGGCGATGTGGCTCACCTCGACGCCGGCCGTGCTCGGCTCGGAGCGGACCGGAGCGCCGGCCCGGCCGATGACGGTCGTGGTGGCCCCGTCGGTCGGGTCGGTCGGATCGGTGGGGTCGGTCGGGTCACCCGTCGGCGTCGGGGAGTCCGTGGGAGTGGGGGTCGGATCGGGGGTCGGAGTGAGGTCGGTGGCGGTATCGGACGGAGACGGGTCCTGCGCGGGGGTCGCGACGAATACCGTTGCCGCCTGGTCCACGGCCGCCTCGACCTCGTCGCCGGGGCCGGGGGCCGTCTCGTCCGGGCGCGGCAGCCGCACCGTCCCCGCCGGGCCGGTCGTGGGAATTTCGACCTTCGTGACGGCCCCCTCCGACGCGTCCGACTCCTCGGTGGCGTACTGCACCCGAAGGCAGGCGGCGGTCAGCTTGGTGACCGTGTCCGTGACGGAGTCACCGACGGACACCTCCGGCAGTACGACGTCCAGGACACCGGATTCGGGACAGGCACCCGACGCCGAGGCGCTGGGCACCGGGGAGTCCTGCGGGGTGTCGGAGACGGTGAGCCGTGTCGTCTCGCCCGGCTCGGCATCCGTGGCGTCGATGCGCAGTGTGCCGCCCTTGGCGGGGGCCAGGGACTGGCCGTCGAGGGCAGGTTCGACACGACGGTCCGTGCGGATCAGATAACCCGCTTCGACCAGTCCCCGTTTGGGGTTTACGTATCGGAACACAGCCGTGAGGTAGCCCTTGGGGTTAATTTCGAACTGGTGCCCAACTCCCGCGTCCACGGAGAAGACGCCGATCGGGGTCACGAAGGATCGCCCTACGGAAACGGTGATTTTCCCCGACGAGTCGAGTGTGAATGTCACGGGCGCGAAAACCGGGGTGAAGGAGCCGGACGCCTCGGACTCGTCACAGCCTGCCACACCCATCGTGGCCAGCAGTGTCATCCCGACTAGCGGCAGAGCAAGCACCCTTGTCACGACTGAACGCATAACGACGCCCCCGATACCCCCGTGCGCGCATTCCTGCGCGCCTCTACCGGAATTCAGAAGCGTAGCGCCGTGCGGCGGTCGCCACCATCTCAATTCTGAACCCGGTGCGCAGAGTTCAGAATTCTGGAACGGAATGGGATGGCAGGGACAGGGGAGTTCTGGAGAGGCTGGACGGGCCGTCGGGCGGGCAGCTCATTCGCCCGCCCGCCCGTTCGCACGTCCAACCTCTGCTCAATTCCCGCAATCGCTACCGGGGTCCTCGGGCGTTGGCTGTGGGGCGGGGGTGGCGGCAGGCGCGGGTTCGGGGGCAGGCGCGGGTTCGGAATCAGGTGCAGGCGCGGGTTCGGGATCAGGTGCAGGTGCGGGATCAGGTGCGGGTTCGGGGGCAGGTGCAGGCGCGGGGTCAGGCGCGGGTTCGGGATCAGGTGCAGGCGCGGGATCAGGCGCGGGTTCGGGATCAGGTGCAGGCGCGGGTTCGGGGGCAGGTGCAGGCGCGGGGTCAGGGGCCGGCGCTGCGGGCGGCTCGTTGCCCGGCATGCCCGGCTCCGGGTCCTGCGGCTCCGGGTCCTGTGGATCCGGGTACGGCGGCTTCTCCTCGCCAGGCTTGCCTTCCCCGGGCTTGCCCTCCCCCGGCGTCTCGTGCCCCGGATACCCCTGCCCCGGCTCCTCCGGCTGCTCCTCCCCCGGGTCACCCGGCGCCGAAACCGACGGCTCACCACTTCCCGGCGCCGGCTCCTGCGAGGGCGGCTCAGGCGCCGCAGGCTCAGGCGCCGGCCCGGCCTGCGGCGGCACCCCGGGTTCGTCAGCACCCGATCCCTCGGCACCCGATCCCTCGGCACCCGATCCCTCGGCACCCGGCCCCTCGGCACCCGGCCCCTCAACCACCGGCCCAGCCCCAGTACCCGGCCCAGCCGCAGACCCCGCTCCCGTTCCCGCTCCCGTCACCGCCGTGCCCGAACCACCGGCACCGTCATCGACACCGGCACCGTCATCGACACCGTCATCGACACCGGCACCGGCACCGGCACCGGCACCAGCACCGGCGCCAGCACCAGCACCAGCACCAGCACCAGCACCAGCACCAGCAGCCAAAGCCCTCACAGACTCAGCCCCGTCACCCACCCGGCGCTGCTCCCCCCGCTCCTGCCGAGGTGTCTCCGCAGCAGCAACCGGCCCCTCCGACGGCCGTGCCGCAACCGGCGCCTCCGCCAACGGCAGTCGGGGTGCGGCCGGGGCCGAGGACGGGTCGTTCACGCCCAGCGCGATCATCATCGCGAGGGCCGCCCCCGCGACCGTCGCACCCGCGGCGATCGCCGTCGGCACCTTCGCGCCGGAGCCGCCGGTCACCGCCTGGCGGGCCGTGTGCAGGGCGCCGCCTAGCTGGCCGCTCAGGGCGGTCGCGGCGCCGGTGGACCCGGCCGCGAAGGGCAGCAGGAACTTGCCGGCGCCGCCGACGGCGAAGACCAGCAGGGCCGGGGCGACCAGTGCGGGCAACCGGTCGTTGGCGCGTATGAGGACCGCGAGCCGGCCGCGGCAGTCGTCGCAGGCGTCCACATGGGCGAGCAGGCGTTCGGACTGGCGGGGCGTGGCGTTGCCGCGGACGTACGCCGGCATGCGCACCCAGTGAACCTCGCAGGCGGGGTCGTCAGGGGCACCGGTCTGGGAGCGCAGGAAGGCCTGGCGCATGCCCTCGCGGGCACGGTGCAGGAGTACGGCCGTCGCGCCCTGCTTGGCGCCGATGCGCTGCCCGACCGTCTCCAGCGGCTGGCCCTCCGCCTCCGCCAGCCACAGGGCCTGTACCCAGCGCTCGGGCAGCTGGCCCAGCACCCGCACCAACAGGTCGACCGAGGAGACCTGTTCGGCCGGGTCCGCGGCGTCCTCCATGTGGACGGACATCTCCGTGCGCTCCGCGGTCCGCGGATCGTGCGGGGTCTCGCGCGTGTCGCCGACGGCCGTCGCCGCCAGGTGTCGCACCGTCGTCATCAGGTACGCCGGTACGTTCTCGATCTCGTGCCCCTCGGACAGCCGGCGCCACACACGGAAGTGCGCCTCGGCCACCAGGTCCTCGGCAACCCACGGGTTGTTGCGGGTGAGCGAGCGGGCGTAGGCGACCAGGCGCGGCTGCTGTTCCTCGTAGATACGGGCGTACAAGGCGGTGGCTGACGCGGGAGGCGACGCCTGGGCGGGCACCTTGGGGAAACCGTCGGACATGGCAGGAACGCTCCAGTTGCCTGCTGAGCTGATGAGCAGCGGACGAGTTTGTCAGCGTAGATGACTAAAATCTCAAGCAATTGGTTCGCGTGAGTCAGATCACACAGTGCGGCGTCCGGTTCGGCGTAATCAACGGGCCTGCAGCACGGTCGAGAAAGCGCATACACACCGACGACGAAAGAGGACGACCCACCCATGCGCCCTGCCCTCGAACAGCCCGTCCGCGCCCGCCTCGTCACCCCGGAGTACCCGGAGCTGTCCGTACGCCTCACCCTGGGCTACGACGCCGCCGACCCGTTCGCCGTGCGCATCGGCTTCCCCGCCCATGTCTCGGACGGCGGGTCCGGGGTGACATGGACGTTCGCCCGCTCGCTCCTGGAGGAGGGGCTCGACGGGGCCGCCGGGCTGGGGGACGTACGGATAGGACCGCGCGGGCGGTCCCGCACGGTCATCGAGTTCCACGCACCGCACGGCATGGCGGCCGTCAGATTCGGTACGTCGGCTCTGCGGCGGTTCCTCCAGCGCTCGTACGCCGTCGTCGCGCCGGGGAGAGAGGATCTGGGGCCGGAACTTGAGCATGGGCTCATATCCCTGCTCGATGGCGTCTGAGGGCGTGCGCGCAGAGGCGGCTCAGTCGGTCGCGATGGGCGTGAGTACGCGTGTGCCCGACTGCCGGTAGATCACCGAGCTGCGAAAGCTCACGACCTCGCGGCGGGCGCTGAAGCGGTCCATGAGGAAGGCGTGCAGGTGCTCGATGTCCGGGACGGCCACATGGACGAGGAAGTCGTCGTCGCCGGAGACCACGAAGACCGAGACGACCTCGGGGAGTTGGGTCAGATAGCTCTCGAAGTCGTGGATCACCTCGCGGCTGAGGGGACGCAGCCGGGCGAAGACCAGGGCCTGGAGGGTGCGGCCGAGCAGGCGTGGCTGTACGGCCGCGTGGTAGCCGGTGATCACTCCGCGGGCGCGCAGGGCGCGGACCCGTTCCAGGCAGGTGGAGGGCGCGATGCCGACCCTGCGGGCGAGTTCGCGGTTGGTGAGCCGTGCATCGCGCTGGAGATGGGTGAGGATCGCCGAATCAGTGTCGTCCATGGCGGTCATTCTTCCCGGGGCTCCGAATTTCCTTCGGCCGAGCCGCCCAACTCCCGTACCGCGCCCTACATTTCCCTCGTTCACGCCGGACCGAGCCGGGACCGAGCACGGCCCTGGCCGGACCGAGCGGGACCGAGCCGGACCGAAGGGAGCCGTCCCCCGATGACGACCGTCACGACGACCGCCGCCGCTGGAGCCTCTGGCGCCGCTGGATTCGCTGAACCCCCTGGAATCGCTGGAACCGTCGTTGAGTCCGCCGCCCAGCCCGTCGACCAAGCCGTCCGTCACTACGACCGTTTCCTCGCCGAGCACTACACCTGGATGCTCGGCGGCGATCTCGACGCACTCGCCGCGGTACAGCGTGACTCCCTCGCGGCATGGGGGGTGACTCCCGAGTCGGCGGCGGGGCCGGTGGCCGGGGCGCTCGCCGTGGATCTGGGGTGCGGGCCGGGGCATACGAGCCTCGCGCTGGCCGGGCTGGGCTTCGACTCCGTGCTCGCGGTCGACCTGAGCCGCCCGCTATTGGGCGAACTCGCCGCGCACGCCGCCCACCTGCCCGCCGTGCGTCCGGTGCGGGCGGACGTGCGCACCGCGTTGCGGGAGCTGGTGCGGCCGGGGTCGGCGGGGGCCGTCGTATGTCTGGGGGACACGCTGACGCATCTGCCGACGCGCGGGGATGTGGCCGCCCTCTTCGCCGACGTCGCCGCCGCGCTCGCGCCCGGAGGGACGGCCGTGTTCGGCTACCGCGATCTCACGGTCCCGCTTTCCGGCACCGACCGCTTCCTGCCGGTGCGGGCCACCGAGGACCGGATCATGACCTGCTTCCTGGAGTACCCGGACGACTACAACGACTACACGGTCGTCGTGCACGACCTGATCCACACCCGGGACAGCACCGCCACCGGCGCCGGTACCGACGCCGACTGGACGCTCACCGCCCACAGTTACCGCAAGCTGCGGCTCTCCCACGCCTGGGTGCTGGAGCAGCTCCGTACGGCGGGGCTGCGAGTGCGGCACGAGGAGAGCGGGGCGGGAGGTATGCGGACGGTCGTGCTGGAGCGGGGCTGCGCGGGGCGGAGGTGATCGGAACAGGTCGAGACAGGACGGAATAAGACAGGACAGGGGTGAAAAAGGCCCAGGTCAGAACCTTCCTGACCCGGGCCTCTCTCAGACAACCAGGACTCTGACAATCAGAGCTCTGGCAATCAGAGCTCCGGCATCAGGATTCCCGCCTCAGGACTCCGGCATCAGGACTCCGACCAATAGACCCCGTTGAGGCCCTCCTGGGCGATCGTCCTGGCCATGACGTTGCCGTCCTGGACGTATCGCCCGTGCACGTCCGTGAGGAAGAAGTCGATCGCGGCGACCGGCTTCGTGGCGTCGCAGGCCAGGTCGCCGCGGATGCAGAAGCGGGCGACCGGGACGCCCGGGAACTCGCGGGGGCCGGGGCCGGCCGAGGTGAGGCCGAAGGCGCCGAGGCCCTTGGGGACCTTGGCCCACATGCCGGTGTCGGGCTGCTTCGGGTCGGCGTACAGCTTGCCGTCGACCAGTTCGCGCGGGATGTCGGTGCCGCCGCCCGCGATGAGTTCCAGTACGGCGTCGGCGGCCTGGGCGCCCTGGGAGTAGCCGACGATCGTGATGCGGGCGTCCGGGTTGTCGCGGTGCGTCTTCTCGGCGGCGGCCAGGAGGTTGTCGTAGCCCTGCGCGACGCTGCTGTCGTAGCTCGGCGCGGTGAGGTCCGGCTGGTTCTGGCCGTTGAGCCAGGGGCCGGCGCTGGCCGGGTAGCAGACGGGGACGACCTCGGCGCCCTCCGGCAGATGCTGGTTGGCGTAGTAGAAGGTCCCGGTGCACTGCGGCGCGGGCCGCGCGATGCCGGTGCCGCCGATCTCGACGTAGATGTGGCGAGGGGCCTCGTCGGCCTGGGCGACGGTGGGTGTGAGGGCGGCGGCGGCCGTCATCGCCGCCGCGAGGGCGACCCTCTTGGCGCGGCGGGCGAGTCGGTTGGTCTTCGGCATGGGTGTTCCCCCTGGGTCCATGTTTCGGTGCACGCCTTGGTCCATGTCTCGGTCCACGTTCTGGTGCACGTGCTGACTGGTGCTGTGGCGCGAGACGCTAGGGAGGGACGATGAAATCGTCGTGAAGGGCGGAGCGGCGACGGCTCCTGGCCAAGTGGTGCCGGGAGAGCTGCTGTTGGGCCAGGTGGTGCTGGGCGAGATGGTGTTGCAGCCGGGCGTGCCGGAACTGGTAGACCGCTCCGGCCTGGCGCAGCACGCCGCGCTGGTAGGCGTCGTCCAGGAACGTGACCAGGGCCCAGGGCAGACGTCCCGTCAGCGGGAGCCAGATGCGGGCGAGGACGAGCCACTGGCCCCAGGCGGTCAGGGTGAGGGCGTAGCCGAGGGCGGCGCCGAGACCGCTGATGAGGCCGAGCAGAAGGCCGGCTTCGGGGGTCCATTCCAGTGGGCCCAGCGGTCCCTGCAGGAGGTCGACCGCCACTCCGATGCCGACTCCGACCGAGGCCCCGAAGGTGGGGGCCCACACCAGTAGTTGGGTGGTCACGGTACGCCGGTCGGTGGTCAGCAGGGTGCGTGGGTTGACGGCCGATTCGAGGTCGAGGGGGGTTTCGAGGAGGCCGAGGAGACAGAACGCCAGCCCGGTGCCGGCGCCGAAGACCAGGCCGTAGATGAGCCCGTCGCCGAACGCGATGTGCAGCATCGCCGAGGTGTCGACCCGCCAGCCGTACGACTTCACCAGGCCGACCACGAACCCGTAGGCGAATCCGAACATCGCCCCGCCGAGCGTGCCGATCACCAGCCGGGGGCCGGCCTTCCACGAGGTGTTCTCGGGTCTGCCGCGGATCTGCAGGCGTACGGCGGACGGGGTGACGTGTTTGCCCTTGGCCGTGTACGTCAGCCAGTGCACGAGCCCGAACATGAGCCCGGCGAGGGGCCCTACGACGGCCGCGTCCACGAGAGGCCCGATGAACTCGCGCCGGATGGTGGCGCTGACGGCACCGTCGACGAGGCCGATGGCGAGTCCCGTCACCAGGGCGGTGACGAGGGTGCGGGTGGAACCGCGCAGTCCGTTGCCGAAGCGCCACCAGGCGAGGTCGGGGGTCTTCTGCCGGGTCAGGTGGTGGGCGAGATAGCCGAGCCAGCGGCGGGCGCGGTCCGGGTCGCAGTCACGCGGAGGGTCCTGGGGGCGGTGGCGGTAGACGGTGGGGATGAAGTTGTCGAGGAGGTGGTCCTCCAACTCCTGTGGAGTACCGAAGAGTTCGGGCTTGAGGAGGTCGGCGGGGTCGCGGTCGGGGGTGTCGCTGTAGATGGTGCGGGCCAGCGACACCATCAGGGGGGTCGTGAGGACCGTGGCGAGAGGGGACGCCGGCCCGTCGACCGCCGCCGCCGCGCGCTCCGACCCGTCCGCCGCCCGGTCGGCCGGTCCGTCCTCCAGCCCGTCGGCCGGTGGCTCCGCGGGTTGCTTCCGCAGCTCCCTCAGTACGGGGTCCCACGCGCCCTCGTCCGGGTTCGCCCGGTTGGTCTTGCGGGTGGTGCGGGGCAGGTAGGCGTCCAGGTCGTCGAGGGTGAGGTCGGTGAGTTCGATCGCTGCGGCAGCGGTCAGTACGTCGGTCTCGGCGACCGCGGCGGCGTATTCACCGGGTCGGCTGGTGAGCAGGAGGGGCAGGATGGTGGCGTTGAGCGCCTCCAGTGCGGGGCGGCGCAGCCGTTCGGCGATCTCGTCGAAGCCGTCCAGGACCGGGAGCACCCGGCCGGAGTCGACCAGCGCGGCGGCCAGGCTCGCCCTGCCGGGGCCGCGGGCGGACGCGGCCGTACCGGGGTGGTCGCGCATCAACTGTTCGGTGAGCCAGTCGCGCAGGGTGACGGTGGTGGGGTTCCAGGCGCCGACGCTGAAGATCACCGGGACGGGTTCGTCGGGGGTGCGGGTCTTCAGGTGGTCGAGGACGAAGCGCAGGGTCAGGATCGTCTTCCCGGAACCGGACCTGCCGAGTACGACGAGCCGTCCGGAGGGGATGTCCCGGTAGGTGTCGGCGATGTGCTCCAGCCGCCCGCTCAGGTCCAGGGCGTCGTTCGCGGCTCCCGGGGGGAGGCGGCGGATGTTGGCCCAGTGGTCGACGAGTTTCGGGGCCGCGTTCTGCCAGCGGACGGGAAGCGGGTACGGGTCCTGGATCTGCCGCTGCTCCTCCTCACGCTGCCAGCGGGCGGCGACCGCCTTCGCGAGTTGACCGGTGGCGTCGGACAGGGGGTCGGGGGACGGGGGCTTCGACTTCGGATCCGGCTCCGGCTCCGTCGGATCCGGTTCTTCCGCAGCCGATCCCTCCGGAGCCGCCCCCTCCGCAGCAAGGGCTTCCGGACCCGGCGCGTCCGTGTCGGGGGTGTGGGGGTTCTCCGGGGAGCCGCCGCCCGGGGTGCCGGGAACGGCGGCGCGTATTAACTCATCGCGGTCCGCGGGATTCAGGGCGAGCGCGTCGGCCAGTTGCTGCACCGTGGCCATGCGCGGGTTGGAGCGCTTGCCGGTCTCCAGGCCGCGGATGGTGCTCACGCTTACGCCGGAACGCCGCTCCAACTCGTCCTGGGTCATGCCCTCCCGGACGCGCAGCCGCCGCAGGACCGTGCCGAACTCACTGACCACCAGCCACGGCCCTTCCCCTTCAGCTGTGCCCGCAGTTGTCGTCTTTCCGCAGGTGAGGACAGTAGCCCGGGCACCGGTCACATATGACCTCTTCAATGCCCTGTCCACGTTTCCTCCACGTCGGCCAACTTCGATGACATCGAGGTGATCGACCGGGACGACGGCTGCGTCGACCGGTCCGGAGAACGGGGAACCACCCATGTCGACGACGACCGCGACCGCGACCCAGGGATGCCGGGCACGCCAGGGCGCCACCGCCCTCACCCCACAGGAACGCCAGGTGCTCTACGCACTCGGCTGCGGCCTGGAGGACGCCGAGATCGCCGCGGAGCTCGCGCTGCCCGAGCATGTGGTGGCGGGACAACTGGGGCGCATCCTGCTGAAGCTGGGGCTGCGCGACCGGGCCGCCGCCATCGTGCACGCCTTCGACTGCGGTCTGGTCGTACCGGGACAGGGACCGCGCGGACAGGCGGCACCACCGGGCACCGCGCCCCGGGCACGAACCGGCCCCTACTCCACCGCGAAGCTCCAGGTCTGTCTGCTCGGCCCGTTGCGGACGTGGCTCGCCGGGCAGCCGGTGGACGTCGGTCCGGTACGGCAGCAGGCCGTGCTCGCGGCGCTGGCGCTGAGCCCGGAACGGTCGGTCAGCCGACAGGAACTCCTGGACGGCGTATGGGGGATGGAGTCGCCCGGCGGAAACGTCGTACCGGTCTATGTGTACCGGCTCCGCAAGGGCCTGCGGCTCGGGGAGTGCCCGGACTCGGTGATCCGGCGTGACCGGTACGGCTACCGGCTGGTGCCCGGCGTGGTCGAGGTGGACGTGACCTGCATGGAGGGCCTGGTCACCGCGGCCGGGGCCGCCGAGCGGGCCGGTGATCTGGCGGAGGCGGTGCGGCTGTGTTCCCGGGCGCTGGAGCTGTTCCGGGGCGAGCCGCTGACCGGACTGCCGGGGCCGTTGGCCGAGTTGGAGCGGCTGCGGCTGGTGGAGCGCCGGGTGGCGTTGGCGCAGCGGAAGGCGGAGTGGCAGCTGAGCCTCGGACGGGTCGCCGACGCGATCGCCGGCCTGTCCGCGCTGGCTCTGGACCAGCCGCTGAACGAACCGGTCGCCGCACTGCTGATGCACGCGCTGCAGCGGGCCGGGCGCCGGGCCGAGGCACTGGCCGTGTTCGACCGCACGGCCACGCGACTCGCCGACGAGCTGGAGGTGGCGCCGGGTGTCCTGCTGCGCCGGGCGCGGTGGTCGGTTCTTCGGGGGGACGACGGGGATCGAGGGCAGGGGCAGACGCACCGTCAGGGCCAGGGGCAGACGCATGGCCAGGGTCAGGGTCAGGGGCAGGGGCAGACGCGTGGCCAAGGTCAGGGGCAGACGCGTGGCCAAGGTCGCGGGCAGGGGCAGGGTCGGGGACACGGTCAAGGTCGGGATCACGGCCGTGGCCATGGCCACGGTCAGGGTCAGGGTCAGGGTCGGGCGGGTGCGGCGTGAACGAGGGGACTGCCCGGGACCGGGCTGCTGACCACGGGGATGACCGTGCCGGTGACGGCGCCGATGGCCGTAACGGCACCCACGCCGATGCCCGAGCCAACGAGTTGCTGCTGGCCAGGGTCTCCGAGGCCGCGGGCCGGGCCAGGCTCGGCAGGCGGCGCGCCACCTATCGGGCGCCGGTCGCCGAAGCGGGGATATGGCGGGCCGGAGTCGCAGGGACGCGGCGGGCCGGAGCCGCAGGGGTGTTGCGGGCGGCTGTCGACGGGGTGTTGCGGGCCGCTGTTGACGGGGTGTCGCGGGCCGCTGCCGCGGGGGTCGCGCGTCGGCTGCTGCGGGCGGGCGGTGGCAGAGGGGCGAAGGGAGGCGCGCGGCTGGACCTCTACGAGTACGGCCTGACGGCCACCATCGAGCACCGCATCCATGTCGTCCGCTACGACACCACGGTGGTACGCCGACGCCGGGTGCTGTCCCCGCAGGGCCTCACCCGCGCCCATGTGCTCGTCGACGTCGCCGGTGAGCGGATCGTACTGCGCTCCGGCGACTTCGGCCGGCCGGAGGTGTGGGGGCGCGAGATCCACCGGGCCGTCGCCGAGGCCCAGGTTCCGGAGGCCCTGGACGCGCTGGCCGAAGGGGCGCGGCTCGTCTTCGGTCCCGTGTGGATCACCGGCAAGGAGATCGGCTCACGGGGAACGTCCCTGCGCTGGGCGCAGATCCAGCGGATCGAGATCCTCAACGGCTCCGTCGCGGTCCGCGCCGCCGACCGGTGGCAGGTGTGGGGAACGGTCGCGTCCGGGATCCCGAACCTGTGCGTCCTGCACACCCTCGCCGAGTGCCTGACGGCTGCCGAACAGGACGAGGACTGACGTACCGCCCCTTCTCGCACGGCGATTTCACGCTTTCACGGCGATTTCACGGGCCGTCCCCAACATCCGGATCCGGACGTGCCGGCCACCACACGCAACCCGCCGAGCACAGACACCCACCAGGCACAGGACCCACCAGGCACAGGACCCACCGAGCACACCACCGACCAAGCACAGAACCGACCGAGCACAGAAGGAGATTCCAGCATGGCCGACAGCTACCGGTACCGATGCGGCGAGTGCGGGCACCGTACCGCCTGGGGCAGCGAATCCCAGGGCGAGCAGTCGATGGAGACCCACTACGCCCGAAGCCACCCGCACATCGCCCCCGGCGGAATGGTCGAGTTCCGCAAGGGGTCCTCCGGGGGCGGCTCCGGATGCCTGATCGCCGTGGGGATCGTGGTCCTGCTGCTGATCCTCGCTTCCCGGCGCTGACGAGACGGAGGATCACATGGCAACGCTGGACTACCGGACATCGGCACTGATCAACAAGGCCAGGGACGAGCGCGAACGGCGGCGAAGCGGACGGAGCCGGATGTCCGCGCTGATCGCTTCGGCGGTGGTGGGCGGGATCGGGCTGCTGCTGGCCCTGACGGTCGGCGGAGACCCGAAAGAGCCGCCCGCCTGCGACGACCAGACCATGACGCGCGGCGACACGTGCGTCATCTCTTCGCGCGGCGGCAGTGGTTCCTACTCGTACGAGGAGATGATCGACCGACGCGAGTCGAGCGACGCCGTGTGGCGTGGGATCGGGGTCGGCCTCGCCGGGATCTGCCCGGTGCTGCTGGTCATCGCGATGGTAGGTCTGGATCCGTCCACGCCCTGGGGCGCCCCGGTCGCCGGGCCGTGTCCGCGGTGCGGCAAGCCGAACCGCCGGGAGAAAAAGACCACGTACAGCGTGTCCCAGGGCAGGACGACCTCGTACTACACGGGCATCGTCACCCTGTGCGCCTGCGGCTTCGGCGCCGTCAGGCGGCCTTGACGCCGACCTCGTGCAGCGCGAGCGCGACCTCGCCGGCCCTGGTCGGGTGACGGCGTCACCGCTGAAATTCAATTGTCCCGTGAAGTCGACTCGCCCTACAGTGAGCCGACTTCGACGAGACGCTCCCCCGGAAACACGCCGCAGAACGGGAGCGTCCCACCTCACGCAGGCTCATCGAGACCGCCGAGGTGCAGGAGGGGCGGCAGCTGTCCTTGTCGACCCCTCATTCCGGAGGCTCCCTCATGAACGTCGGTACGAACGTGGGCATCGGCCTGCCCATCGGCGACCCCACCGCCCTGCTCACCTGGGCCCGGCGCGCCGACGCCGGGCCCTTCAGCACGCTCGGCCTGCTCGACCGGCTCGTCTACGACAACCCCGAGCCGCTGGTGGCCCTGTCCGTCCTCGCGGGCGCCACCTCCCGTATCCGTGTCCAGACCGAGGTGCTGCTCGCCCCGCTGCGCGACACCGCCCTGCTGGCCAAGCAGGCGGCCACCCTGGACCGGATGACCGACGGTCGCCTGGTCCTCGGTCTGGGCATCGGCGGCCGGGAGGACGACCACCGCGCCACCGGCACCGACCTGCGCACCCGGGGCCGGCGCCTGGACCAGCAGATGGCGACGATGTGCCGCCTGTGGCACGGCGAGCCCTACGGCGACGGCGTCGGCCCGATCGGCCCGGTGCCCGCCCGCCTCGGCGGCCCGGAGCTGCTCTTCGGCGGCTTCAAGCCAGCCGCCCTCGAACGCGTCGCCCGCTGGGGCCACGGCTTCCTCGCCGCGGCGGCACCCTCCTGGGCGGGCGGCCTGTTCGACACGGTCCGCGGCTTCTGGAAGGACCACGGCCGCGACGGCGACCCCCGTCTGGTGGCCCAGGTGAACGTCGCGCTCGGCCCCCAGCACGTGCTCGACGACGCCCGCGCCCGGATGCACGCGTACTACGCCTTCACCGGCACACCCGACCGCATGACCGCCGGCCTGCTCACCACCCCGGCCGAGATCCGCTCCGCCCTCACCGCCTTCGCCGACCTGGGCGCCGACGAGGTCATGCTCTACTGCTACGGCCTCGACCCGGACCAGGTGGACCGCCTGGCCGACATCGTGTGACGCCCACCGGCCCGGAGGTCACGTGTTACTGGTGCTCCTGCTCCTCGTCGTGATCGCGTCCGCAGCCGCCGTCGCTCTCTGCGGCCACGGCGCGGGAACCCTGTCCGACCGGGGTGTATGGCGAGGCAGCGCTCCCGTCGTGCTGCGCTCCCTCGCCGCCCTCGCGGGCGCGGGCGCCTGTGCCCTGTACGCGTGGGGGCTGCTCATCCTGTGCGGCGCGGTCATGACGGCGCAGGACGGCGGCGCAGACTCCAGCCCGCCCCGCCCCTGCCGTACGCCGGGCTATTCGGTCACGTTCGTCCCCCTCGGCTTCGTCTGCGAGACGACCGACGGCGACAGCCACGACAGCTACGACAGCGGTTACGTGCCCGGGTACCTCAACCCGGCCGTCCTCGCCCTCGCCCTCACCGGCGCCGGATGCGCCATCGGCTCGGGCTACGCGTCGGAGCTGCGTACCCGCGCCGGGCTGCGGAAGGGCGGGGCCGGTTAGCCTCGGTGGAACAAGGCTCGACAGAAGTAAATCGATGTAAATCGATGTGCATCGGCGTAATGGGACTGGTTGGAGGCACACATGGCGAGGATCCCCAGCGCGGCGGTCGCGGCGGGCGGGCTCGTCGGCGGCTACGGAGTGGCCCGCTGGACGAAGAAGCGGCAGCTCGGCGGGGCCGTGCTGGCCGTCGCGGGCGCCGCGGCCGCCCAGCAGTGGCGGCAGCGGGCGGGCGGGAAGGCCGCGGGCGCACTGACCGCCGCCTATGTCGCCGCCTTCGCCGGTTCGCATCCGCTGGCCAAGAAGGTGGGCGCCTGGCCCGCCGTGTTCGGGGTCGCAGGGGCGGTCGCCCTGGCGTCCTGGGCGGTGGCGGACCGGCGGGGCTGACTACCGCTGGTGGCTCAGCACATTCACCACCCGCCCGTTCGGGTCCCGTACGAAGAACCGCCGTACCCCCCACTCCTCGTCCCGTAGCTCCCGTACGACCTCCGCCCCCGACGCCACCACCTGCGCGTACACGGCGTCCACGTCCTCGACCTCCACGCTCAGGTCGGGGACGACGGGCGCGGTGCGTTCCTCGGTGAAGAAGCTGATCTGGGCGGTGGGGTTGGACGGCGACGCCATGGTCATCACCCAGCCCATGTGCATGACCTCCTCGAAGCCGAGAAGGCCGTAGAAGTCACGGCTCGTAGCCATCCCCGCCACGGACTCGACCTGGTTGTTGGGCACGACCCTGCGGATGGTCATGGGACACGGCTCCTCATCGGCGTCGAGGTTGTGTGATCGGCGTGCGGGCTTTCTGTTATCCCCCGCAGTCTCCCCCCGTCTCCTCACCGTCCCCAGCCGCAGGCACGCGAGGAATTGACGACGTGACACGACAGATCAGCCGCCGGAGCATGCTCAAGGCCGCGGGCGCGGCAGCCGGAGCCGTCGGTATCGGTACGGCCGTGCTGCCCACCCCCGCCGTCGCGGCCGGCACCTACGCCCACCCCGGCCTCCTGCACAGCGGCGCCGACCTCGGCCGTATGGCCGCGAAGGTGAAGGCCGGCGCCGCTCCCTACACGGCCGGTTTCGCCAAGCTGACCGCCAACCGGCATGCGCAGAGCGGCTGGACGGCCAACCCGCAGGCGACCGTGTACCGGGGAGCCGGCTCGCCGCAGAACTACGGTGTCCTCTACAACGACGTGCACGCCGCCTATCAGAACGCCCTGCGCGGACACGTCAGCGGGGAAGACGCGCATCTCGAATGCGCCGTGGCGATCCTCAACGCCTGGTCGGCCAAGCTGACCGGCCTCGCGGGCAGCGCCGACCGCTTCCTGGCCGCGGGCCTGTACGGCTACCAGATCGCCAACGCCGCCGAGCTGGTCCGCGACCACCCCGACTTCGAGCTCGACCGCTTCCAGGAGATGCTGACCAAGGTCTTCGCGCCTCTCAGCGACGACTTCCTGGCCAACCACAACGGCGCCGTCGTCTCCAACTACTGGACCAACTGGGACCTCACCGCCATGTGCTGCGTCCTGGCCACCGGCATCTTCTGCGACGACAAGGCCCAGGTCACCCGTGCCGTCGAGTACTTCAAGCACGGCGAGGGCCTCGGCTCCATCAGGAACGCCATCCCCGTCGTGCACGACGACGGCCTCGCCGAGTGGCTGGAGGCGGGCCGCGACCAGGGCCACGCCCTGCTCGGCGTCGGCCTGATGGGCACCTTCTGCGAGATGGCCTGGAACCAGGGCATCGACCTGTACGGCTACGACGACAACCGCTTCTTCAAGGGCGCCCAGTACGTGGCCAAGTGGGCCACGGGCGGGGACGTGCCGTTCACCGCCAACACCCGCAGGAAGGGCGCGATCAACGGCTGGTCGGGCTCGGAGACCGTGACCGAGGCCGCACCCGTCGACCCGGCGATGACCCGCCCGATCTGGGCGATGATCGCCAACCACTACACCAAGCGCCGGGACCTCTCGGCGACGTACCTCACCCGGATCGCCGCGAAATCCGCCCCGGAGGGAGGCGGCGGCGACTACGGCCCCAACAGCGGCGGCTACGACCAACTGGGCTTCGGCACCCTGGCGTTCACCCGGGACAGGACCACGGACGGCTCACCCAACCCGACGGCGCCCACCCCACCCGGCACGGGGTCGGACCCCCGCCCCCAGACCGGCACCGCGGCATCCCCCTCCCCCTCCGCCACCGGCGACCTGGCCGCCACCGGCTCCAACGAGATCATCGGCTGGACAGCAGCCACCGGCATCACGGCCCTGGCAGGCGGCATGCTCCTGCTCCGCCGCCGCGACAAGGCCCGCAGCGAGCCCCAGTAGGCGAACACCCGGCACCCCTGATCCCCGGCCCCGGCCCTCCGCCACGAGGAGCGCCGGGACCAGTACACCCGGAGGGAGCACCCCCGCGGCGCCGCAGCCGCGCACGGCGGGAAGGGGACGTGCCGGGGGGTGTCCGCCCGCAGTGGCCGGCGTCAACACGCGGCACCTCCTGGCCCAAGGCGACCGCCGATCCGAGGACGGACACCCCCCGGCGCGGCCCCGACCCACAACCCACCCGCAGGCGCGACGCACGCCCCCACCGAAGAGCAACGGGCCGCCGCAGGATAGACGCGCACCCCCACCACACGCACCCCACCACATCGCATCACGGCCCAACCGCCGGAGGCCTACGCCCCGAGAGCCCGCGACACCGTATAGATCAGCACCCCGGCCAACGACCCCACCACGGTGCCGTTGATCCGAATGAACTGCAGGTCACGCCCGATGTGCGCCTCGATCTTCCGCGTGGTGTGCTCGGGATCCCAGCCGGCCACGGTGTCGGTGATGAGCAAGGTGATCTCCTTGCGATACGTCGTCACGACATGCACAGCCGCATCCTCGACCCACCGATCCACCTTGCCCTGCATCAAGGGCTCCGCAGCCATCCGCGCCCCCAGCGACAGCAACGACGCCCGCACCCGCAACCGCAGCTCACTGCGCTCGTCCTCGGCCGCCGACACGATCATGGCGCGCACCGCGGTCCAGGCGGACGCGATCAGGTCCTGCACCTCACCCCGAGCCAGCACCTCCCCCTTCAGCCGCTCCACCCGCGCCCGCGTCTCGGTATCGGACTGCAGGTCGGAGGCGAAGTCGATGAGGAACCGGTCAAGGGCCCCGCGGGCCGGATGGGACGGCATGTCACGCATCTCGACGCAGAAGCGGACCAGCTCCCGGTAGACCCGCTCACCGACCTTCCGGTCGACGAACTTCGGCGTCCACCCGGGCGCACCCCCCTGCACGGCCCCCATCACGTCGTCCCCGTGCAGCACCAGCCAGTCGTGCGCCTTGGCCACGATCAGATCGACGGCCCGATTATGGCCCCCATCAGCGACGATCCCCTCCAGCATCTTGCCCACCCCGGGCGCGATCTCCCGGGCATCGGCCCGCCGGGTGATCGCCTCCCCGACCACGGCCTGGACATCGGAGTCACGCAGCACGGTCAGCGCACCCCGAAGCGCGGTGGCCAGCTCGGCCGTCACCCGGTCGGCATGCGCCGGCTCCGCCAGCCAGGCCCCCAGCCGGCTGCCGATCCCCACCGCCCGAAGTCTCTGCCGCACGACGTCCTCGGAGAGAAAGTTCTCCCCGACGAACTCCCCCAGCGACACCCCCAGCTGATCCTTCTTGTTGGGAATGATCGCGGTGTGCGGGATGGGAATCCCCAGCGGATGCCGGAACAGAGCCGTGACGGCGAACCAGTCGGCCAGCGCACCGACCATGCCGGCCTCGGCGGCCGCGGCGACATAGCCGGCCCACGCACCGGCGCCCTCGTCGGTCGCCCACTTGGCGAGGACGTAGACCACCGCCACGAACAACAGCAGCCCGGCGGCGGTGAGCTTCATCCGCCGCACCCCACGCTGCTTCTCCTCGTCGGCCGCGCTGAACACCGTCATCGCGCGTACGGCCGATGCGGGGACGCCCCGGTTACCGGCGTCATCCGGCCGGGCATGCTGCTCTACGACACGCGCTCCCGTTTCATCCGGATTCGTACGTTCCATCCGCTCCACCCGTCCAGGATCCCCCGCACCCATTGTCCCTACCTGACCGACTCCTGGAACGAATCAAGAGTTCCCGGCGTCTGTTCGGTGGGGGGAGGTCGATGGCGAACTCCGGATGAACTCCGGCGGCCCAATGGGGGGTCCGTGCAACTCCCTTCCGCCTTGTGACGCATCATGAGGTGATCACATCGGAGCCTCGGGCTCCCATCCGCCCGAGGAGACACGCACCGCATGACCAGGCGTAACGGTTATGCCCTGCTTTCCGCGATGATCGCCCTGATCGTCACGCTTTCCGCCGCCATATACATCGGAGTGGCCTCCGACGACGGCAGCGCCACCAGCAGGAGCGCCCCCACCAAGCAGGGCACCGGCCGCGGCCCCGCCGCCCCCGCCTCCACGGGCATCTGGGTCGGCGCCTGGTCCGCCTCCCCGGTCGGCGCCGAGCGCGGCACCGAGGTCCAGGGCCTGGCGGGCCGTTCGGTCCGCAACGTCGTGCACACGAGCGTGGGCGGTACGAGCGCCCGCATCACGCTGTCCAACCTGTACGGCCAGTCGGCGCTGACGATCACGCACGCGTCCATCGCCGTGGCCGCCGGGACGCAGACCGCGGCGGCCGTCGCGGACACCATGCGGCGACTGACCTTCGGCGGCAACACCACGGTCGTCATCCCGCCCGGCCAGCAGGTGCTCAGCGACGCCGTACGCATGGCGATCCAGGCGGACGCCGACATCCTGGTCACCACGTACTCCCCCACCCCGTCCGGCCCGGTGACCTTCCACCCGCACGCACGCCAGACCAGCTACGTCGCCGACGGCGACGTCACCGAGGACGCGACCGGCGTGGCGTACACGGGGCGGGTCGGGTCCTGGCGGTACCTGACCGCGCTGGACGTGCTGAGCAACGAGTCCAACGGCACCGTCGTGGTCTTCGGCGACTCGCTGACCGACGGCATCACGTCCACCGAGAACGCCAACCGCCGCTGGACGGACGTCCTGTCGCGCCGGCTGCGCACGGCGACCGCGGCCGGTGCGGACCTGCCGCGCTACAGCGTCGTCAACCAGGGCATCAGCGGCAACCAGATCCTCGCCAGCGGCTCCGGGCGCCCCGCGGACAACCAGGCCGGCATCGGCCGCTTCCACCGCGACGTGCTGTCCCGTACGAACGTCAAGGTCGTCGTCATCGACCTCGGCGTCAACGACATCCTGCGCAACCCGAACCTCGCCGACCCCGACCGCATCCTCGACGGCCTGCGCACCCTGGTCCGCCAGGCCCACGCCCGCGGCATCAAGGTCATCGGCGCGACTTTGATGCCCTTCCAGGGCCACCGCGGCTACACCGACGCCCGCGAGAACGTCCGCCAGCAGATCAACGCCGGCATCCGGGCGGGCCGGGTATTCGACGCGGTGGTCGACTTCGACAAGGCGGTCCGGGACCCGTACAACCCGCGAAAGTTCCGCCCCGACTACGACTCCGGCGACCATCTGCACCCGAGTGACAAGGGCTACGAGCAGATGGGGGAGACCTTCGACCTGGAGGACTTGAAGGGCGCGGCTCCGGCGGAGCTGTAGCCGCGGTACAGCGGGACGACGAGCCACCACACCACCGACGCTCAGGCCTCGTCCCGCTCAGCCCTCGTCCCCCTCAAGCCCTCATCCCCCTCAGCCCTCGTCCCGCTCCCGCCTCCGCCTCTTCTCCCACCGATCCCCCCGCTCGTCATGCACATGGCGCCACATCTCCCGATGCTCGTCGAGCATCCCCAGATGTGCCTCGTACTGCTCCTCCCGGGCCGAGGACCGCAGCTCGCGCCGCTCGGCCCGGCGCTCCAGCTTCTCCCGCCGCCGCTCCTCCCGGAGCTCGTGCTTCTGGGCCCGCGTCAGCTTCCGCTCGACACCGACGCCGCCCCAGAAGGCGAAGCCGGTCACGATCACCCGAGGCCCCCCGGGATCCCCGGGCACCCCTTCCTCCCGGTGATCGAAGCCCCCCATGATCCCGATCCCGCGCACCACCACCTCGACGCCGGGCGGCACGATCACCTCGACGCCGCCCATGATCGCGACGCAGTTGATCTCGATCTCCCGGTCCGCGAAGTCCGCGTCCCGCAGATCGATCTCCCCGCCGCCCCAGAAGGCGAAGCAGTTGAACCGCTTCGGCGCCGTCCACCGCCCCTTGCGCTGGAACCCGGACATCACGGCGACACCCCATGTCGAGGAGCCCTCGCCGCCGACGATCCGCCCGCCCCAACTCCCCTCCGCGGCCCCGGACTTCTTGACCATGTCGACCTTGGGCACGGCCATGTCACCGGCGGGCAGGTCTCGGGTGATGGGCGCCAGGTCACCGTAGGTGCGCGCCTTGTACGTCGCGTCGAGGCGCTCCTCGAACTCCTCCATGTCGAGCCGCCCCTCCGCGAGGGCGTCCCGCAGGATCTCGGCGACCCGCTCGCGATCAGCGTCTGAGGCACGAAGTTCCGGGAGTTCGTCCGTCATGTACAGCAGCCTACGAGCTCTACGGGCCCGGCACTATGTGACGACCTTGCCCGCGTACATCTTGGCGATCACGGCCTCGATGTCCGGCTCCCGCACCGACAGGTCCACCAGCGGATACTCCGCCGCGATCCGCGCCACCAGCACCGCCGCCGACTCGGCCGCCGGGAACGCCAGCCACTGCCGGGGCCCTTCCACCTTGACCACGCGCGCGGGTGCCGCCTCGATCGGCGGGAGTTCGCGCTCCAGGTCGACCACGAGGGTCCGTTCGCTCTCCCCCACCTCGTGCAGCCCGGCGAGCGGACCGTCGTACATGAGCCGTCCGTGGTCGATGACCATCACCCGGGAGCACAACTGCTCGATGTCCTGCAGATCGTGCGTGGTCAGCAGCACCGTCGTGCCACGCTCGGTGTTCACCTCGTGCAGGAACTCGCGGACCTTCGCCTTGGAGATGACGTCGAGCCCGATCGTCGGCTCGTCCAGGTACAGCACGTCGGGGTCGTGCAGCAGTGCCGCCGCGATGTCGCCGCGCATCCGCTGGCCGAGGGAGAGCTGGCGCACGGGGACGTCCAACAGCGCCTCCAGGTCTAGGAGTTCGACCAGCCGGTCGAGGTTCTCGCGGTAACGGCCGTCCGGGATGCGGTACATGCGGTGCATCAGCTTGTACGAGTCGATCAGCGGCAGGTCCCACCACAGCGTCGTGCGCTGCCCGAACACCACCCCGATACGGTGCGCGAGGCGCTTGCGCTCGCGGGAGGGGTCGATGCCGGCGACGCGCAGCCGGCCGCCGCTCGGCGTGAGGATCCCCGTCAGCATCTTGATCGTCGTTGATTTTCCGGCGCCGTTCGGCCCGATGTAGCCGACCATCTCGCCGCGCGCCACGGTGAAGGAGATCGAGTCGACGGCCCGCACCTGCCGCCGCTCCCGCTTGAGGAAGCCGGTCTTGCGGCGCACCTCGAAGACCTTCTCGACACCGTCGAGTTCGATGAACGTGTCTTCCATGAACGTGTCTTCCGTGCCCTCCATCGCCTGCCCCTGACTCCCCGTCAACTCCCGGTCAACTCCCGGTACTGCGATACGACCGAAGCCCGGTCCGCCACGCCAGACCGGCCAACGCACAGCACGCCGCCGCCACCAGCGGGGGCGCGTAGACCGCCCACTGCGGCAGCGCGATCGGGTACGGCCGCCCCAACACATGGGCGGCGGGCACCCAGTTGACGAAGGCGAGCGGCAGGACGAAGGTCACCCCGCGCACCAGGTCCTTGCCGAAGACGGTCGGCGGATACTGCAACAGCGTGGTCCCGCCGTAGGTGAACGCGCTCTGCACCTCGGCGGCGTCCTGCGCGTAGATCTGGAAGGCGGCGCCCGCCACGAACACCGCCGAGAAGATCGCCGCACCGCTGACCACCATCACCGGCAGCAGCAGTACCTTCGCGGCGGTCCAGTCGACGTCGACCGACACCAGCGCCCAGCCCAGCACCAGCGTGCCCTGGACGATCCGGCCGAGGCGGCGCAGCGCGAACCGGTCGGCGCCGACCTGGGCGAGCACCGGCGCGGGCCGTACGAGCAGCGTGTCGAAGGAGCCGTCGCGCATCCGGGCACCCAGGACCTCCATCGAGCCGAGCGCCAGGTCGGCGATCCCGAACGCCGTCACGGACAGCCCGTACAGGAGGGCCACCTCGGGCAGCGACCACCCGCCCAACGTGTCGACCTGCGAGAACATCAGCAGGATCCCGACGAAGTCCATGCCGGTCATCGCCAGGTTGCCGATCAACGTGACGGCGAAGGAGGTGCGGTAGGTCATGCTGGAGCGCACCCACATCCCGGCGATCAGCCGGTAGGCCCGCAGCCCCTCCACGACGGCGCTGCGCTCACCCACCCTGCACCACCACCCGCCGCGTCGCCGCCGACTGCACGAGCCGCCCCGCCGCCAGCAGCACCACCGCCCACGCCGCCTGGAAGGCGAACGCGTTCAGCGGGTCGGTCTCGCCCATCAGCACGTCGGCGGGCATCTGGATCTGCGCCGCCCACGGCAGCAACTGCGCGATGTCGCCGAACCGTCCCGGGAAGGCGTTCAGCGGCAGCACCATGCCGGAGAAGAACACGCCCGTGATCATCAGGAACTGTGCGACGCCCATGCCGTCCATCAGCCAGAACACACTCAGCGCCGCCAGATAGCGGATCGCGAAGCTGACGATCATCGCCAGCAGGAGCGCGACCAGACAGGCCACCCAGGGGGTGACCTCCGTAGGCAGCGCCATCGGGAAGAAAAGCGCGCCGAACGCGAACGGGACCACTCCCCGGCCCAGCATCTGGAACAGCGCGCGCCCCACGTCGCCTGCCAGCCACCAGAGTTGGAGATCGGACGGCCGGTAAAGGTCTACGGCGATCTCCCCGGTGCGGATACGCTCCATCAGGTCCTTTTCCGCACCACCGCCCTGGATGGCCAGCGTCGCGTACAGACACTGTCCGAGCCACACATAGGTGACCGCCTGCGCCTGGTCGTACCCCCCGAGGTGTGGCTTCTCTTCCCAGAGCGCCAGGTACGTGTAGACGAGGATCACGCCGAAGACGGTGTTGGTGAACACCCCGGCCGCCGTGGCCGCCCGATATGTCGCGTATCGTCTGAACCCGCCCACCGCGACGGCTAAGTACAACCGCCCCGATCCCACATCCACAGCCCTCCTCGCCCGCGCACGGCACCGAAGCGCAGGAGCCTAGTGCGCGGACGAGAAGAGCTGCCAGCGGATTTCGGGCGGCGTCCGGCGAGAGAGTCTGCTCACTTTCACGGACGCGCGCCGGTTTCCGGGAACGGAACGACCGGTGCGAGAGTCTTCGATTGGGGGCGCAACTAGGCGTACGAGGCGTACGGGAACGTACGACGCGAAAACGGGAGTCCGTGCACGACATGAGTGACGAGCAGCAGCCGGCACAGCAGCCGACCCGCAGTCCCGGGCGGCCGAAACGGACGGGCTGGCGACGGATCATCCCGACCTGGCGGACGGTGCTCGGCACCTTCGTCATCGGCGCGCTGCTGCTCTTCGGGCTGTTCTTCCTCGGCTACTCGCTGGTCAAGATCCCGCCGGCCAACGCGCTCGCCACCAAGCAGGCCAACGTCTACATGTACGCCGACGGCTCCGTGATCGCCCGCGACGGCAAGGTCAACCGGGAGAACGCCACCCTCGCACAGATCTCCAAGGACGCCCAGCACGCGATCCTGGCCGCCGAGGACCGCGACTTCTACACCGAGTCCGCCATCGACCCCAAGGCGATGCTGCGCGCCGCGTGGAACACGGCGACCGGCAAGGGCAAGCAGTCCGGCTCCACGATCACCCAGCAGTACGTGAAGAACTACTACCTGCGTCAGGAGCAGACTCTGACCCGCAAGGTGAAGGAGTTCTTCATCTCGATCAAGCTGGACCGTGAGAAGAGCAAGGACGACATCCTTGAGGGCTATCTCAACACCAGCTTCTTCGGCCGTAACGCCTACGGCATCCAGGCCGCGGCCCAGGCCTACTACGGCGTGGACGCCAAGGACCTCGACCCGGCCCGCGCCGCCTACCTGGCCGCACTGGTCAACGCGCCCAGCGAGTACGACGTCATCGCCCACCCGGAGAACAAGGGCGCGGCGCTGGCCCGCTGGAACTACGTCCTGGACGGCATGGTGACCAAGGGCTGGCTGCCCCAGTCCGAGCGGACGGGCATCAAGTTCCCGATGCCCAAGGAGGCCACGGTCTCCACCAACCTCTCGGGGCAGCGCGGTTACATCGTGCGGATCGTGAAGGACTACCTGATCAAGAACAAGATCGCCACCGAGGAGGAGCTGGAGGCCGGCGGCTACCGCATCACCACCACCCTGCAGAAGAAGAAGCAGGACGCCTTCGTCGACGCCGTCAACGACCAGCTGATGGCCAAGCTGGACAAGAAGAACAACAAGGTCGACAACTACGTCCGCGCGGGCGGCGCCTCCGTCGACCCGAAGACCGGCAAGGTCGTCGCGATGTACAACGGCATCGACTACGTGAAGCAGTACACCCCGAACGCCACCCGCCGGGATTACCAGGTCGGCTCCATCTTCAAGCCGTTCGTGCTGACCTCGGCCGTGGAGAACGGCTCGACCACCCAGGACGGCCGCCAGATCACCCCGAACACGATCTACGACGGCACCAACAAGCGCCCGGTGCAGGGCTGGTCCGGCGGGAGCTACGCCCCGGAGAACGAGGACCAGTACTCCTACGGCGACATCACCGTCCGCAAGGCCACCGACAAGTCCGTCAACTCGGTGTACGCGCAGATGGCCGTGGACGTGGACGCCGAGAAGGTGAAGGACACCTCGATCGAGCTGGGCCTGCCCACCGACACCCCCGAACTCCAGGGGGTCCCCTCCATCGCGCTCGGCACCGCCACCGCCAGCGTCCTGGACATGGCGGAGGCCTACGCGACGCTCGCCAACCACGGCAGGCACGGCACGTACACCATGATCGAGAAGGTCACCAAGGACGGCGCCGACGTCGTCGAGCTGCCGGAGCGCAAGACCTCCCAGGTCATCAGCCGGGAGGCCGCCGACACCACCACGTCGGTCCTGCAGAGCGTCGTGGAGAACGGCACCGGCTCCCCCGCGCAGGCCGCCGGGCGCCCGGCGGCGGCCAAGACCGGCACCGCCGAGGAGGACAAGGCCGCCTGGTTCGCCGGGTACACCCCCGACCTCGCCACCGTCGTCTCCGTCATGGGCCAGGACCCGGTCACGGCCGCCCAGAAGCCGCTGTACGGCGCCCTGGGCCTCGACCGCATGAACGGCAGCGGCCCGCCCGCCGAGATCTGGGCCCAGTTCACCAAGGCGGCCCTGAAGGGCAAGCCGGTCAGCGAGTTCGACCTGGAGCTCCAGGAGGGCGCGGACGTACCCCAGTACCCGACGACCGAGCCGACCCAGGGCGACGACGGCGACGAGGACGACGGCGGCGCCACCGGGGAGCCCACCCCCGGCGCGGACACCGAGGGCCAGACCGGCGGCGAGACGCCGGGCCAGACGGACGGCGGCACCACGGGCGACACGACGACGGGCGGCACCACGGACGGGGGCACGGGCGGCGACGGCGGCACCACCGGCGACACCGGCGACGGCGGCACCACCGACGGAGGCACGACGACCGACGGAGGCGCCACGGGCGGCGATGACGGCGGGACCGACACCGCAGGCGCCACGGGCGGCGACGACAGCGGCGGGACCGACACCGGGGGCGGCACGACGACGGGAACCACGAACGGGCTGGTCAGTTCGACCCGCAGACAGTGACGCCGAGCCGGCTCGGTCAGCGCCGCGCCGGCTCAGTCATCACTGGGCCGGCTCAGTGACCGCCGGTCGCCTTCAGCCCCACCACGGCGACCAGCAGCAGGGACACGAAGAAGATCCGCGCGGCGGTGACGGGCTCGCCCAGCACCGCCATGCCGACGACCGCCGCACCGGCCGCACCGATGCCCACCCACACGCCGTAGGCGGTACCGATGGGCAGCGACTTCGCGGCGTAGGCCAGCAGCAGCATGCTGGCGACGATGCCGGCGCCGGTGAACAGGCTGGGGACGAGCCGGGTGAAACCGTCGGTGTACTTCATGCCGACCGACCAGCCGACCTCAAGCAGACCGGCGACGACGAGCAGGACCCAGGCCATGACAGGCACCTCCGAGACGCATGGCGACGTAAAACGGGAGTGCGTCGTCTTTTCCTGCATCCCGGTACGGCGCGTCTCGTCGGGCTCCTTCAAAGCTAGCAAAGAAGCGGAAAAAGGGGCCGGTGACGATGGTCACCAGCCCCTCGAACTACAGAATCACAGGTAGAGCCCCGTCGAGTCCTCGGACCCCTCGAACCGGTCAGCGGCGACGGCATGCAGATCACGCTCACGCATGAGCACGTAAGCGACCCCGCGCACCTCGACCTCGGCACGGTCCTCCGGGTCGTACAGGACCCGGTCGCCGGGCTCCACGGTCCGGACGTTCTGCCCCACCGCGACGACCTCCGCCCAGGCCAGCCGACGGCCGACGGCCGCGGTGGCGGGGATGAGGATGCCGCCACCGGAACGCCGCTCGCCCTCGCCGGTGTCCTGCCGCACGAGTACACGGTCGTGCAGCATCCGGATGGGCAGCTTGTCGTCGTGGGTGCTGTGCTCGTTTCTGTTGGCGCTCACGCCTTGAACCTACCTGCCTTTACCGCGCCCGTACGCCGCCGGGTCCGCCGTCGCTCAGCCCTTGCGGCGCCGGGTGCCGAGCGCCAGCAGGCCCACCAGGCCGGCGGCGACGAGTGCCACGGGCACGATCCGCTCCAGACGGGGCGCGCCCTCCTCGTTGGTGAACTGGGCCTTGACATCGCTCACGGCCCGGTTGACCCCGACGTAGGCCCTTCCGAGCGTGTGGTCGATGTTCGACACGATCTTGGCCTTGGCGTCGCCGACGATCGTCTTCGGGTGCACGCGCACCCCGATCTCGTCGAGCGTCTCGGCCAGCACTGCGCGACGGCGCTTGATGTCCGCCTCGATCTGCGCCGGTGTTCTGGTGTCCGACGTGTCCGCCACCGTACGGCCTCCGAAGTGAAGCTGATGCTGTTTCCGGACAGTCTGTCAGCTCCACGCCGGACCGCACCGTCAGGCTCCCCGGTTAGGCTGGTCCGATGAGCGAGCGACTCCAGCCGGGGGACGTGGCCCCCGCCTTCACCCTGCCCGACGCCGACGGCAACGAGGTGTCCCTCTCGGACCACAAGGGCCGCAAGGTCATCGTCTACTTCTACCCGGCCGCCCTGACGCCCGGCTGCACCAAGCAGGCCTGTGACTTCACGGACAACCTGGAGCTGCTGGCCGGCGCCGGGTACGACGTGATCGGCGTCTCCCCCGACAAGCCGGAGAAGCTCGCCAAGTTCCGCGAGCAGGAGTCCCTGAAGGTCACGCTGCTCGCCGACCCGGAGAAGTCCGTCACCGAGGCCTACGGCGCCTACGGCGAGAAGAAGAACTACGGCAAGACGTACATGGGCGTCATCCGCTCCACGGTGGTCGTGGACGAGGAGGGCAAGGTCGAGCGGGCGCTGTACAACGTGCGGGCGACCGGCCACGTGGCGAAGATCATCAAGGACCTGGGCATATGAGCACCCGGCCCGGCCAGTAGCATGGCCGGGCAAGGTCACGCGGCCGTGGTGGAATTGGCAGTCACGCTGGGTTTAGGTCCCAGTGGGGTAACACCCGTGAGGGTTCGAGTCCCTCCGGCCGCACCACCTATCGCGCGAGCAGCTCGCGCACGACCGGCACCAGCGCCCGGAACGCCTGGCCCCGGTGGCTGATCGCGTTCTTCTCCTCGGCGCTCAGCTCTGCGCACGTCCTGGTCTCCCCCTCCGGCTGGAGGACGGGGTCGTACCCGAAGCCGTTCGTACCGACGGGGGCGTGCCGCAGGACGCCCCGCAGCTGCCCCTCGACCACCCGCTCCGTGCCGTCCGGCAGTGCGAGGGCGGCGGCGCAGGCGAAGTGGGCGCCGCGGTGGGCGTCGTCGATGTCGCCCAGCTGGGCCAGCAGCAGTTCCAGGTTGGCCCTGTCGTCACCGTGCCGGCCGGCCCAGCGGGCGGAGAAGATGCCGGGGGCGCCGCCCAGGACGTCGACGCACAGCCCCGAGTCGTCGGCGACGGCGGGCAGTCCGGTCGCCCGGGCCAGCGCGTGGGCCTTCAGCAGCGCGTTCTCGGCGAAGGTGACGCCGGTCTCCTTGACGTCGGGGACGTCCGGGTAGGCGTCCGCGCCGACGAGGTCGTGGTGCAGTCCTGCGTCGGCGAGGATCGCCCTGAGCTCGGTGATCTTTCCGGCGTTACGGGTGGCGAGGATGAGGCGGGTCATGGCGACACAGTAGCCAGGCTGCTCAGGGCGCCCCAAAGCGGGCGCGGAGCGCCCGAAGGAGGGCGCGGGGCTGTATCGACATGCGGCTCCGCCGCGCGGGCGCGACCAGCCACACTCGGCCCGCAGTCGCCCACCCGCAGAACCCGGCAGATCGGACGCACCGGTCCAGCCGGCGCAGCTACGGCGTGCAGACCTTGGTCAGTTCGCCGGCCGCGTTGGTGACCGGGCTGATGTCCGGGGTCTGGTCGCCGCTCTTGATGGAGTCACGGACGTTGGTGACGGCCTTCTGGAGGTCGTCCACCGCCTTGTTGACGTCGGCGTTGTCCGTCTTGTCGCCGATCTTGTCGAGGTTCTTGTCGATGGAGTTCAGGGACTCCTCAAGCTGCGTCGGGTCGTTCGCGGCGTTCTCCACGGCCTGCTGGAGTTCCGTGACGCTGTCGGCTATGGCGTCGGCGGTCTGCACACAGTCCATCGCCTTGCTGACGGCGTCACAGCCGGTGGTCAGCCCGGCCGTCAGCCCTACCGCCGCGACGGCTGCGGCGACTGTGACGATACGGCTCCGGCGGCGTCGGCTCGTGGCCATGGTTGACGTCCCTCCCTGCTCAAGGCCTTGCAGGCCCCCCGTGTTCGGTGGCCGGGCGCACAGCGGTGGCCGTACGCCCGTACCCCTAGTGACGCCGGGGAAGGCGGCGGGGTTGCCCGAAGAGGCGGCTCTTCTTGGTGTGTCCTTTACTTTTCGAGGACGGTATCAAGTGCCTTGCGCTGCAGTTCCGCCAGCTCCCCGCAACCGGAAACGGCAAGGTCCAGAAGGGAGTTGAGCTCCTCGCGGGCGAAGGGCTCGGCCTCGGCGGTGCCCTGGACCTCGACGAAGCGGCCGTCGCCGGTGCAGACGACGTTCATGTCGGTGTCGGCCTTCACGTCCTCCTCGTAGCGGAGGTCGAGCAGCGGGACGCCGTCGACGATGCCGACCGAGACGGCACTGACCGTGCCGGTGAGCGGCTTGCGGCCGGGCTTGATCAGCTTCTTGCCCTGGGCCCAGGCGATGGCGTCGGCGAGGGCGACGTAGGCGCCGGTGATGGCGGCGGTGCGGGTACCGCCGTCGGCCTGGAGGACGTCGCAGTCGAGGACGATCGTGTTCTCGCCGAGCGCCTTGTAGTCGATGACCGCGCGCAGGGAGCGGCCGATGAGGCGGCTGATCTCGTGGGTACGGCCGCCGATCTTGCCCCGCACGGACTCACGGTCGCCGCGGGTGTTGGTGGCGCGGGGCAGCATGGCGTACTCCGCGGTGACCCAGCCCTCGCCGCTGCCCTTGCGCCAGCGCGGGACCCCTTCGGTGAAGGAGGCGGTGCACAGGACCTTCGTGTCGCCGAAGGAGACGAGGACGGAGCCCTCCGCGTGCTTGCTCCAGGCGCGTTCGATGCTGACCGGGCGGAGCTGTTCGGGGGTACGGCCGTCGATTCGAGGATTTGAGGAGGTGGCTGCCATGCGGTGAGCCTAGCCGCAGATATGGAAGGGGCCCCTCCCGAGGTGGGAAGGGGCCCTCAGAGGTGGAGCCGGCGATCGCTCAGGCGTGGAAGCCCGGGACGATGCCCGCGCTTCACATCATGTCTTCGATCTCCGCCGCGATCGGGTCGGCATCGGTGCCGATGACGACCTGGATGGCGGTGCCCATCTTCACGACGCCGTGGGCACCGGCGGCCTTCAGGGCGGTCTCGTCGACCAGCGAGGCGTCGCTGACCTCGGTGCGGAGCCGGGTGATGCAGCCCTCGATCTCCTCGATGTTGTCGATGCCGCCGAGCCCGGCGACGATCTTCTCAGCCTTGCTGGCCATTTCGGTCTCCTCATGCACTGTTGGCCCAACTTCACGAGCGGTTGCGTCATGCGTACCGAAGGATGACGTCACAGCAACCCCATCGTCGTAACTGGTCTACACCACCCGACAGGCGGCCGCCAACCCATGACTGCCGAGACCGAGACCTCTCCCGCGCGCCGGCGGTGGCAGGCGGCGTTCCAGGGCCTGCAGAAGATGGGCCGCAGCCTGCAGCTTCCCATCGCCGTACTGCCGGCCGCGGGCATTCTCAACCGCCTCGGCCAGCCGGACGTGTTCGGCGACGAGGGCCTCGGGTGGGACAACCTGTCGAAGGTGATGGACGGCGCGGGCGGCGCGCTGCTCGACAGCTCGCTGGGGCTGCCCCTGCTGTTCTGCGTCGGCGTGTCCATCGGCATGGCGAAGAAGGCGGACGGCTCGACGGCGCTCGCGGCGGTGGCGGGGTTCCTCGTCTACTACAACGTGCTGCGCCAGTTCCCGGAGGACTGCCCGGACGGCACGAAGGAGATCGCCGACATCGGCTGCGCCGCGACCGAGGGGACGGTGAGCGCGTACACCTACCAGAACCCGGGTGTGTTCGGCGGCATCGTCATCGGTCTGCTGACGGCCTTCTTCTGGCAGCGCTACCACCGCACCAAGCTGGTGGACTGGCTCGGCTTCTTCAACGGACGGCGTCTCGTCCCGATCATCATGGCGTTCGTGGCGATCGTGTTCGCGGTGCTCTGTCTGTGGGTCTGGCCGCCGATCGGTGAGGCGCTGGAGAACTTCAGCGACTGGATGAGCGACCTGGGCTCCTGGGGTGCGGGCGTGTTCGGTGTCGCCAACCGCGCGCTGCTGGTCGTGGGCCTGCACCAGTTCCTCAACGTGCCCATCTGGTTCCAGTTCGGCAGCTACACCAAGCCCGACGGCGAGGTCGTGCACGGCGACATCAACATGTTTCTCGCGGGCGACCCGACCGCCGGCCAGTTCACCTCGGGCTTCTTCCCGATCATGATGTTCGCCCTCCCGGCGGCTGCCCTCGCGATCACGCACTGCGCCAGGCCGGAGCGCCGCAAGGAGATCGGCGGCCTGATGCTGTCGGTGGCGCTGACGTCCTTCGTCACCGGCATCACGGAACCGATCGAGTACTCGTTCCTCTTCGTCGCCCCGCTGCTGTACGCGGTGCACGCGCTGCTGACGGGTGTCTCGATGGCGGTGACCTGGGGGCTCGGGGTCCACGACGGGTTCAGCTTCTCGGCCGGGCTGATCGACTACGTCATCAACTGGAACCTGGCGACGAGACCCTGGGCGATGATTCCGATCGGCCTGGGCTTCGCCCTCGTCTATTACGCGATCTTCCGTTTCGCGATCACCGCATTCGATCTCAGGACCCCGGGCAGGGAGCCCGAGGACGAGGTCGAGGACGTCACAAAGGTCTGACGAAAGACGGCACTGCGCGTAGCGCTGCGGATGCGGAATTCACGGGTTCCTTATATCGCCCCCACCGTGCTACAACAGGTCTACACCACTCAGTGGTGTAGACCAGACGCCGCCGTCCCCCTTCCTGTCCCCGGGCGGCGCCATGCCCTCCCCCAGCCTAAGGCCGGGCGGACCCCCTGGAGGAAGTTGTGACCACGGCCAGCGCCGCTCCCGCGGCCGACAAGAAAAAGGGCGCCGCTGCGATGGCTGTGATGCAGCGCATCGGCCGCAGCCTGATGCTGCCGGTGGCGGTGCTGCCCGCCGCCGCTCTCCTGGTTCGCTTCGGCAACACCGACATGCTGGGCGATCCGGCGTACCCCGCGTTCCTCACGAAGATCGCGGGCTTCATGGCGGCCGGCGGCAACGCGATCCTCGACAACATGGCGCTGCTGTTCGCCGTCGGCATCGCGATCGGCTTCGCGAAGAAGTCGGACGGCTCGACGGCGCTCGCGGCCGTGGTCGGCTACCTGGTCTTCAAGAACGTGCTGGCCACGTTCACCGACAAGAACCTGCCGCAGGTGGCGAAGGCCGTCGACGGCAAGGTCGTGATGGTCGACGCACCGGTGGACGCCAAGGTCCTCGGCGGTGTGGTGATGGGCATCGTCGTCGCCCTCCTCTACCAGCGCCTCTACCGCACCAAGCTCCCGGACTGGGCCGGCTTCTTCGGCGGCCGCCGGCTGGTCCCGATCGTCTCCGCCTTCGCGGGCCTGGTCATCGGCATCGTCTTCGGCTACATCTGGCCGGTCCTCGGCACCGCCCTGCACAACTTCGGTGAGTGGCTGGTCGGTTCGGGGGCCGTCGGGGCCGGCATATTCGGTGTGGCCAACCGTGCGCTGATCCCGATCGGCATGCACCACCTGCTGAACTCGTTCCCGTGGTTCCAGGCCGGTGAGTACCAGGGCAAGAGCGGCGACATCGCGCGCTTCCTGGCCGGTGACCCGAGCGCCGGGCAGTTCATGACCGGCTTCTTCCCGATCATGATGTTCGCGCTGCCGGCCGCCTGTCTGGCGATCGTGCACTGTGCCCGCCCCGAGCGCCGCAAGGTCGTCGGCGGCATGATGTTCTCCCTCGCGCTGACCTCGTTCGTCACGGGCGTCACCGAGCCGATCGAGTTCACGTTCATGTTCATCGCTCCGGCCCTGTACGCCATCCACGCGGTCCTCACCGGTGTCTCGATGGCGCTCACCTGGGCGCTCGGCATGAAGGACGGCTTCGGCTTCTCGGCCGGCGCGGTCGACTTCGGCCTGAACCTGGGCATCGCGACCAACCCGTGGGGCCTGGCCCTGGTGGGCCTGTGCTTCGCGGCGCTCTACTACGTGATCTTCCGGTTCGCGATCACCAAGTTCAATCTGCCGACGCCGGGCCGCGAGTCCGACGAGGAACTCGCCGAGCTCCAGAAGGCAGAGGCGAAGTAGGCCGCAGGGCCCGCCGACGAAACACTGAAGGCCCCGGAACCATCCCGGTTCCGGGGCCTTCGGCGTACACCGACCGGCCAGGGGGCTTCTGGTGGATCTCCGTGGGAGAAGGAGCGGCGTTCGGTGCGTGCTCTCGGCGTGCCGGACGAAAGCCCTGGTTAGCTCCGCTACGAGGGCTTTCGTCCGGTGCGGCGACAGGGCGTGCCGGGCGTCGCGACGCCGCGGGGATCCATCAGAAGCCCCTAGATCTCGTACGTCTGCCGTGGCGCCGCGAGATCCACCGGACCGTCGTAGACCTCACGCGCGTCGGTCAGGTTGACCTGGGGGTCCGTCCACGGCGGGATGTGGGTCAGGACCAGGCGGCGGGCGCCCGCGCGGGCCGCCGACTGACCTGCCTCACGGCCGTTGAGGTGCAGGTCGGGGATGTTCTCCTTGCCGTGCGTGAAGGCGGCCTCGCACAGGAACAGGTCGGCGTCGCGGGCGAGTTCGTCCAGGGCGGTGCTGATGCCCGTGTCGCCCGAGTAGGTCAGCGTCTTTCCACCGTGCTCGATACGGATGCCGTACGCCTCCACCGGATGGGCGACGCGCTCCGTGTGCACCGTGAACGGGCCGATCTCGAAGGTGGACGGCTTGACCGTGTGGAAGTCGAAAACCTCGCTCATGGACGAGGCGGTGGGGGTGTCGGCGTAGGCGGTGGTCAGTCGCTGCTCGGTGCCCTCGGGTCCGTAGACCGGGATCGGGTCGCAGCGGCCGCCGTCGTGCCGGTAGTAGCGCGCCACGAAGTACGCGCACATGTCGATGCAGTGGTCGGCGTGCAGATGGCTGAGGAAGATCGCGTCGAGGTCGTAGAGACCGCAGTGGCGCTGCAGCTCGCCAAGGGCGCCGTTGCCCATGTCGAGGAGCAGCCGGAAGCCGTCGGCCTCGACGAGGTAGCTCGAACAGGCCGATTCCGCGGACGGGAACGACCCCGAGCAGCCGACGACGGTGAGCTTCATGAAACAGAAACCTCCGCTGGCGGGAAATCCCGAAGATCGAGGAATGGGGCGTCGGGGGTCGTGCGGTTTGTCGAGCGTAAGGCGCAAAACCTCCGGTCGCTCCTCCGCCAAGGGCTGTTGTGGGCGAACTCACCTGTGGTGTCACGCGTTCGGCTGGACGCGGGGAGTGTGAGGCGGGAGTGAAGGCGCGCGGGGGTGAGTGCGCGCCGGTACCTTCGTCCCTATGGACACGTCATGGTGGCTGGCGCTCGCGGCGGTGGTACTGCTCGCGCTGGTCGCCGCGCTCGTCGACGGGTGGGGGCGGCGACGGCCCACAGGGCGGCGGACCCGGCCGCCCGGGCGGCCTCAGCGGCGGGGGCGGGCACCGGGTGGCCGTCCGGAGCCCGCGGAGATCTGGTGGGCCCGGGTGCCGTACGAGGACGGGCCGGGCGCCAAGGACCGGCCGTGTCTGGTGCTCGCGGTGCGGGGGCAGCAGGTCACCGTCGCGAAGATCACCAGCAAGTACCGGGACGAGCGGTACGGGGTGATCCCGCTGCCGCCGGGTTCGGTCGGGGACACCCTGGGCCGGGCCAGCTTCCTGGAGACGGACGAGCTGCGGGACGTACCGGTGTGGGACTTCCGGCGGCGGGTCGGGGTGATGGACCCGGTCGTGTGGGACCAGGTCCGTCACCTCTCGACGTAGGCGCTCCGCCGGGGCGGCCGCGCCTCTTACGGGGCGCCGCTCATGCCCAGAGCTGACCCTGCAGGGTCTCGATCGCTTCCTCTGTCGTGGCCGCCGTGTAGACGCCGGTCGAGAGGTACTTCCAGCCGCCGTCGGCGACGACGAACACGATGTCGGCGTTCTCCCCCGCCTTCAGCGCCTTCCTGCCGACACCGATCGCGGCGTGCAGCGCGGCGCCGGTGGAGACGCCCGCGAAGATGCCCTCCTGCTGGAGGAGTTCGCGGGTGCGGGTGACCGCGTCGGCCGAGCCGACCGAGAAGCGGGTGGTCAGGACGGAGGCGTCGTACAGCTCGGGGACGAAGCCCTCGTCGAGGTTGCGCAGGCCGTAGACCAGGTCGTCGTAGCGCGGTTCCGCCGCGACGATCCTGACGTCCGGCTTGTGTTCACGCAGGTAGCGGCCGACGCCCATGAGGGTGCCGGTGGTGCCGAGGCCCGCCACGAAGTGGGTGATGGAGGGGAGGTCGGCGAGGATCTCCGGCCCGGTCGTCGCGTAGTGGGCGCCCGCGTTGTCCGGGTTGCCGTACTGGTAGAGCATCACCCAGTCGGGGTGCTCGGCCGACAGCTCCTTGGCGACGCGTACGGCGGTGTTGGAGCCGCCCGCGGCCGGGCTGGAGATGATCTCCGCCCCCCACATGGCGAGCAGGTCCCGGCGCTCCTGCGAGGTGTTCTCGGGCATCACGCACACGATGCGGTAGCCCTTGAGCTTCGCCGCCATCGCCAGGGAGATGCCGGTGTTTCCGCTGGTCGGCTCCAGGATCGTGCAGCCCTGGGTGAGACGGCCGTCCTTCTCCGCCTGCTCGATCATGTGCAGGGCGGGGCGGTCCTTGACCGAGCCGGTGGGGTTGCGGTCCTCCAGCTTGGCCCAGATACGGACGTCCTCGGACGGCGACAACCGCGGCAGGCACACCAGAGGGGTGTTGCCGACCGCGGCGAGCGGGGAGTCGTAGCGCATCCGGATCAGGCCATACCGCCGGCCACGGCCGGCAGGATCGTGACGTTGTCGCCGTCGGCGAGCTTGGTGTTGATGCCTGCGAGGAAGCGGACGTCCTCGTCGTTCAGGTAGACGTTGACGAAGCGGCGCAGCTCGCCGCCGTCCACGATGCGGGCGTGGATGCCCGCGTGCCGGGTCTCAAGGTCGGTGAACAGCTCGGCGAGGGTCTCACCACTGCCCTCCACCGCCTTCTGACCGTCGGTGTAGGTGCGGAGGATGGTGGGGATGCGGACCTCGATGGCCATGGCTCAGGGCTCCTGTCGGGAGTTGTCGATCGGGGGCGCGCGGCAGCGCAAGTACAGCAGGGGTGGTGCGTGGGTGCGGCGCCGCGGCTCACGGCCGTACGGCGGCAGGTCGCGTCAACAGATGGCGCTGGCGAGCCTGCACAGGTCGACGTGCAGCCGCGCCACGAGCAGCATGCCCGGCGTCTTCTCGCTCACGTCGTGGAAAACCATGGGGTCATCGTATCGATTCCCGGTCCGGCTTTTGGAATGTGATCCCACATCGCGGACGCTTTTCGGCCGGGGAGTGAGACCGCGCTGTTCAGGCAGGCCGTCGGCGGGCTCAGTACGCCTCGACGACCTTGACCTCCTCCTCCGTCACCTCGCCGTCGACGATGCGGAAGGAGCGGAACTGGAAGTCGCCGAGGCCGTCGGTGTCGGCGGTGGAGACCAGGACGTAGTGGGCGCCGGGCTCGTTGGCGTAGGAGATGTCCGTGCGGGACGGGTAGGCCTCGGTGGCCGTGTGGGAGTGGTAGATGACCACCGGCTCCTCGTCGCGGTCGTCCATCTCGCGGTAGAGCTTGAGCAGGTCGCCGGAGTCGAACTCGTAGAACGTGGGCGACATGGCCGCGTTCAGCATCGGGATGAAGCGCTCGGGGCGGTCCGAGCCGGCCGGGCCCGCGATGACGCCGCACGCCTCGTCGGGGTGGTCCTTGCGCGCGTGGGCGACGATCTGGTCGACGAGGGCCTGGGTGATGGTCAGCATGTTCGTCAGGATAAGCAGAGGGGCCGCTCCGTACCGAGGGATGGTACGAAGCGGCCCATATGCCGGACGCGGTACGTCCTGGGTGCGGACGCCTGAGCGGCAGCCGCAAGGGGCGCCACGAGTGCTCCCTGCGGCGGGCGTCCACGGCCCCTGTGTCAGCCGACCTTCTCGAACTCGGGCTCGCCGCCGCGGTCGGTGATCTGCGGGTTTCGGGCCTTGAGGACCAGCCAGGCCGCGCCCAGGACGGCGAACCAGCCGGCCATGACGTACAGACAGACGCGGGCGTCGGCGTCGTACGCGATCAGGCCCGTCACGAAGAGCAGGAACACGATGGCGATCCAGCTGCACACCGAGCCGCCCGGCGCGGGGAAGGACGAGGCGGGCAGGCGGCCCGCGACGACCTGGCGGCGGTAGAGGACGTGGCTGATCAGGATCATCAGCCAGGTCCAGATGCCGGCCGCGGTGGCGATGGAGGTGACGTAGCCGAACGCCTTCTCCGGGACGACGTAGTTGAGGACCACACCGATGCCCATGAACAGCACCGAGACGAAGATGCCGAGGGCCGGCGTCTTGCTGGACGACAGCTTGCTGAAGGCCCTCGGGGCCTCGCCGCTGTCGGCCAGGTTCCGCAGCATGCGGCCCGTGGAGTACATGCCGGAGTTGCAGGAGGACAGGGCCGCGGTCAGCACGACGAAGTTGACGATGCCGGCGCCGGCCGGGATGCCGATCTCCGCGAAGGCCTTCACGAAGGGGCTGACCCCGTCCGCGAACTCGGTCCACTTCACCACGCAGAGGATGACGGTGAGGGCGCCGACGTAGAACAGCGCGATACGCCAGGGCAGGGTGTTGATCGCCTTGGGGAGGGTCTTCTCCGGGTTCTCGGACTCACCGGCCGTGACACCGACGAGCTCGACCGCGAGGTAGGCGAACATGACGCCCTGGAGGGTCATCAGGGACGAGCCGACGCCCTTGGGGAAGAAGCCGTCGAAGGCCCAGAGGTTGGAGACGGCGGCGGTGTCACCGGCGTTGCTGAAGCCGAAGGTGATGACGCCCAGGCCGATGACGATCATGCCGATGAGGGCGGTGACCTTGACCATCGAGAACCAGAACTCAAGCTCGCCGAAGACCTTCACGGAGATCAGGTTGACCCCGAAGAGGATCACCAGGAAGGCGAGGGCCGTGGTCCAGCGCGGGACGTCCGGGAACCAGTAGTTGACGTAGATCGCGGCGGCCGTGAGCTCGGCCATGCCGGTGACCACCCACATCAGCCAGTACGTCCAGCCGGTGAAGTAGCCGAAGAACGGGCCGAGGAACTCCCGGGAGTACTCGGCGAAGGAGCCCGAGACGGGCCGGTAGAGCAGGAGCTCGCCGAGCGCCCGCATGATGAAGAAGACGATGGCGCCCGCCAGGGCGTACATCAGGATGAGGCTGGGGCCCGCCTTGGCGATGTTCGCACCGGCACCAAGGAAGAGGCCGACACCGATGGCCCCGCCGATCGCGATCATCTGAACCTGACGGCTGCCGAGACCTCGCTCGTACCCCTCCTCGGGGGCGTCGGTGGCCTTCGCGTCAGTGACCTTCGAAGAGGTCATGTGTAGTGCGCCTTTCTCCATGCCGACCCGGGCCTTCGTCGGCCGCGGATCGGGTCTCGATCCCCCCGGATTGCTGGAGCTGAGCGGGCTCGGGGAAGGTCGGGTGCGTTCCTGCGTCGTTCGGTGCGTGCTCTCGGTGTGCGGACGAAGGTCCTCGTAGCGGAGCTACTAGGGCCTTTGGCCGGTGCGGCGAGAGTGCGTGCCGGGCGGCGCGGGGGCGTGCCCGAGCTTCCCTGGGTCCGCTCGTGCCTGACCGACGATCCGTCGGCCATACGGCGCACCCGGCCGAACATTCGGGTGGTGCTCGTCGGGCGTCGTGAAGATTTATCACGGCGGTAACGGTGATCGGCCATGGAGCATGTGGCGCATCACACAGGAAGAACCGGACAAAACCATCGCCGCCCCCCAGAGTGGGCGGCGGCGGTGACACGATCGTTATCCGGATTTGAGCGTCCGCTGAGCGAACACAAAACCGTCACATTTGGGCACGTGGCGGACGCCCGTCGACCGTACGGAAGGCCGGGCCCTACGGCAGCATCGTCGCGACCAGCGTCTCCTGGAGCCCGCCCAGCCACAGATACGCCATCACCATCGGCTTGCGCGGATCCTCGTCCGGGAGCCGGTAGAGCAGGTCGGTGTCGTCCTCGTCGGCGATGTCCAGCCGGGAACCGATGGCCAGGCGCAGATCGTTGAGGGCGCCCAGCCAGCGCTGGGACTCCTCGACGGAGAGCTTGAGCACCGCACCGCCCTCCCCGGCGGAGGCGCTGCTGAGCTCGTCCAGGGAGCGGACCACCGCGAGCGCGTTGTCACGCTTGCCGGCCCGCAGGTCGTTCTCGGTGTACCGGCGGAACTCCGCGGAGTGCGCCCGCTGCTCCTCGGCCTCCTTGGCCTGCGGGGTGCCCTCGGGGTCGCCGTAGGCGTCCGGGAAGAGGCGCCGCAGCACCGGGTCGGCCGGCGGTTCGCTCGGGCCCTCGGCGAACAGCTCGGCGAGCGGGTCGTCGGGGGCGTCCTCGGCGGGGCCGGGGCCGATGAGCTCCAGGAGCTGCACGGCCAGCGACCGGATGATGGAGATCTCGACGTCGTCGAGGGCGACGGCCGCGCCGCCGCCGGGGAGCGGTTCGAAGGTTCCTGGCATGGAGGCGATTCGCTACTTCCGGTCCTGCGAGGCGGGTCGGGTCATTTCCGGTCCTGCTGAAGGGTGGCCCACAAGCCGTAGCCGTGCATGGCCTGCACGTCGCGCTCCATCTCCTCACGACTGCCGCTGGAGACGACCGCCCGGCCCTTGTGATGGACGTCGAGCATGAGCTTGGTGGCCTTGTCCTTGGGATAGCCGAAGTACGTCTGGAAGACGTACGTCACGTAGCTCATGAGGTTGACCGGGTCGTTGTGGACGATCGTGACCCAGGGGACGTCCGGCTCGGGTACGGCGAAGGTCTCCTCCGCCGCTTCGGTACGTTCGATCTCTACGGGAGCGGGTGACGTCACAGTGCCCATGCTGCCACCGGAGGGGGGTGGTCGCACAAATCCCCGGCGAACCCACGGACTAAATCGTCAGAGTGACGAAATGGGGGTACGATCCGTAGTCATGAACACAGCGGACCTTGGGCTGCCGGTGGACGTTCCCTCTACGGCACTCTTCACTGACCAGTACGAGTTGACGATGCTGCAGGCCGCGCTGAAGGCCGGTACCGCGGAGCGGCGCAGTGTCTTCGAGGTCTTCACCCGGCGGCTGCCCGAGGGGCGGCGCTACGGCGTCGTGGCGGGCACCGGACGCGTCCTGGACGCCGTCGAGAACTTCCGTTTCGACGCGGACGTCCTCGGCTTCCTGCGCGAGCGGAAGATCGTCGACGAGGAGACCCTGAAGTGGCTCGCGGACTACCGCTTCTCCGGCGACATCTGGGGCTACCCCGAGGGCGAGGTCTACTTCCCGGGCTCGCCGATCATGCGGGTCGAGGGCACCTTCGCCGAGTGCGTGCTGCTGGAGACGGTGATCCTCTCCATCCTCAACCACGACTCCGCGATCGCCGCGGCCGCCTCCCGGATGTCGTCGGCCGCCGGGGAGCGCCCGATCATCGAGATGGGCGCCCGGCGCACCCACGAGCTGGCCGCGGTGGCCGCCTCCCGCGCCGCGTTCGTCGGCGGCTTCACCTCCACCTCGGATCTGGCCGCCGGCTTCCGCTACGGCATCCCCACCGTCGGCACCAGCGCCCACGCCTTCACCCTGCTGCACGACCGCGAGCGGGACGCCTTCCAGGCCCAGGTGGACACCATGGGCCGGGGCACCACGCTGCTGGTGGACACCTACGACGTCGCCGAGGCGGTCCGCACGGCCGTGGAGATCGCCGGGCCCGAGCTGGGCGCCGTCCGGATCGACTCGGGCGACCTGCTGCTGGTCGCGCACCGGGTCCGCCAGCAGCTGGACGAGCTGGGCGCCACCGGCACCAGGATCATCGTGACCTCCGACCTGGACGAGTACGCCATCGCCTCACTGGCGGCGGCGCCGGTGGACGCGTACGGCGTCGGCACCCAGCTGGTCACCGGGTCCGGGCATCCGACCTGCTCGATGGTCTACAAGCTGGTCGCCCGCGCCGAGTCGACCGACCCGAAGGCGCCGCTGGTGCCGGTGGCGAAGAAGTCGAGCGGTGGCAAGACCTCCATCGGCGGCCGCAAGTGGGCCGCGCGGCGCCTCGACGAGTACGGCGCCGCCGAGGCCGAGGTGATCGGCACCGGGCCGGTCCCGGCGGAACTCGCCGAACGGCAGCTGCTGGTCGAGCTGGTGCAGGGCGGTGACGTGCTGGCCCGTGAGTCGCTGGACGTCGTACGGGACCGGCACACGCGGGCGCGCGCGGATCTGCCGCTGTCGGCGACCCAGCTCTCGCGCGGGGAACCTGTCATCCCGACGGAGTATGTCAACGGGCGCTCGGGGAGCCGGACGGGGTTGTGAAGCGAGTGCGCCCGGCGTGCTCACTCCATGCCCCCTCCCGCACCGTTGCCGAAGTCTCTAGGCTCGGAAGTTCATGGCCGGGCCGAACCGTTTCACCGTCCCGACCTCAGCGTCCATAACCGAAGGACACCGACCATGCGCCGCGCCTTGATCGTCGTAGACGTGCAGAACGACTTCTGCGAGGGAGGCAGTCTCGCGGTGGCCGGCGGTGCCGATGTGGCCGCCGCCGTCACCGAGCTGATCGGGCAGGCAGCCGGGTCCGGCTACCAGCACGTCGTCGCCACCCGCGACCACCACATCGCCCCTGGCGGCCATTTCTCCGCGAACCCCGACTTCGCCCACTCCTGGCCGGCGCACTGCGTGGCGGGCACGGAGGGCGTCGGCTTCCACCCGAACTTCGCCCCGGCGGTCGCCTCCGGCGCGATCGACGCCGTGTTCGACAAGGGGGCGTACGCGGCGGCGTACAGCGGGTTCGAGGGGGCCGACGAGAACGGCGTGAAGCTGGCGGACTGGCTGCGGGCCAGGGCCGTCTCCGAGGTGGACGTGGTCGGCATCGCCACGGACCACTGCGTGCGGGCCACCGCGCTGGACGGGGTGCGGGAGGGGTTCCGTACGCAGGTGCTGCTGGATCTGACCGCCGGGGTGGCCACGGAGACGACCGAGCGGGCCCTGGAGGAGATGCGTGAGGCGGGGGTCGAGCTGACCGGGAAGCCGGTTGTGGCGTAGCCGAGCGCTCCGCGGGGTGCCGCGATTGGCTGTCCGGCGGCTGCGGCGCCATCGTGGCTGGTCGCGCCCACGCGGCGGAGCCGCAAATCGATCCAGCCCCGCGCCCCTTTTAGGGCGTTGCCGCTGGGCGTCTCAGCAGTGCCCTGATCGGGTGCCACAGTTCCTGCATCAGGTCCGGGCCCGCTACGACACCGTTGTCAGGTGCTGTTCGCCATATCAGGCCGTCGGGGTGGTGGAGGACCGCCGTGATCTCGTCGGGGGTCGGTGGGGCGGCGTTGCCGCGCAGGTAGACGGCGCGCATGCCCAGGTTGCGGAGCCTGGTCAGGGCTCGGGCGCGGTTCTGGGCGTGGACGAGGACACGGACGCAGCCCGTGCCGTCGGTGGTGGGTCTGGGCAGGTTCAGCGCCACCACCACGCTGCCGGTCGGCAGCTTGCAGAAACCTCCTGCGGCCATGCGGTCACACCCCCGTGCGAGTCGGTGTCAGGGTCGGTACCGGTGCCGCCGCCGGCACCGGTGTCAATAACGAAAGCACAGGGTGCACCTAAACACGAGCGGCGGCAACCCCGCCAGGGGGTCACCGCCGATCATGCTCTGACCTGGGAAAACGCGAATTACTTCGCTGCCGGACCGACCTCGACCTCGATCGTCGAGCCGTCCTTGGCCTCCTTGACGATCTTGATCTTGGTGTTGGTGTCAGTGATCTTGACACCCGCGGTCGGGGTCTCCGCGTCGTAGTACGTGTTGGTCCGGTCGTTGAAGACCGGCACCCCCGCACGCGACGGGATCTTGGCCGCGACGTCCGCGTTGTGCAGCGTCATGCCGTCCGTACGGAAGCGGCTGAACGGCGCGTCGTAGGACTGGACGCGGTTGCGCATCAGCGTGCCGTCGGTCCACTTCAGCGGGGCCGGGTGGGAGTCGATCGGCAGGACCAGGCCGACACCGGGGTGCTTGCTGGTGTTGTTGTCCTGCTGGGAGGTGTCCCACTTCCAGATCAACAGGCCGTTCTGGTAGGCGTAGTGCTCCACCCAGGACGGACGGGTCGTCGAGAAGCCGAAGTTGTACGGGCCCGTCTTCAGGGTCTTGTCGTACGACACGTACTGACGGTTCTCGGCGATGTAGTACTGCGCGTAGTCACCGGTGATGGCCGCGCCGATGCGCGAGAAGCCCTTCGCCGTCCAAGCCGCGTCCGCGCTCTCGGCGTTGTCGGAGAACAGCGGCGTGCCGTCGGCGGTCACGGTGATCTCGTCGGCCGCGAAGCCCTTCTGGGCCACACCGCCGTCCGTCTGGTAGCGGAAGCGCAGGTCGATCTTCTTGCCGGCGTAGGCGTTCAGCGGGAAGACGAGCTTCTTGTACGCGTCCACCGTGCCGGTGAGCGCCGGCTTGCCGCTGGCGTCCTTCGGGAGGGCCGTGCCGTCGACCGTGCCGTCGATGGCGGTCCAGTTGGCGCCGCCGTCGGTCGAGACCTCGGTGTAGAGGAAGTCGAACTCGGCCTCGATGTCGTACCAGCCGTCCAGCGTCAGCGAGGCGGCGGACTTGCCCGTGAGGTCCACGGAACGGGTCAGCGTGTTGGCGAGGTTGTCGCCCTTGCCGCTCCACCACTGGTTCGCGCCCTGCGCCGGGGCCACGATCTCGGTGGTGACCTTCTTCTTGGGCAGCTCGACCACGAGGGCCTGCTTGTGCTTGGTGTTGTACTCGGCGACGCCCAGCTTGTGCCACGAACTCGTGGCGGCCTTGGCCGTGTCGTACTTCAGCCAGCCCAGCTGCAGCTTGTCCCAGGCGGTCATGTCGCCGGGCAGGTCACCGATGGTGTCCTTGCCGGTGCCGAGCCAGGAGCCGGAGGACATCAGGGTCCAGAAGCCGGTGGAGTTCTCGCCGCCGGAGGTGTCGTAGTGGTCCGGCAGGCCGAGGTCGTGGCCGTACTCGTGGGCGAAGACACCCAGGCCGCCGTTCTCCGGCTGGATGGTGTAGTCGCCGACCCAGACGCCGGTGGAGCCGATCTGCGCACCGCCCAGCTTGTTGTCCGCGGGGCCGGTGGCACCCGAGTCGGTGCCGAACGCGTACCAGCGGTGGGCCCAGATCGCGTCCTCGCCCTGCGCACCGCCGCCCGCGGACTCGTCCTCACCGGCGTGCACGATCTGGAAGTGGTCGATGTAGCCGTCGGCCTCGTTGAAGTCGCCGTCGCCGTCGAAGTCGTAGCGGTCCCACTGGTCGAACTTCGCGACGTCCGCCTTGATGTCCGCGTCGGACTTCCCAGCCGCCTTCTGCTGGGCGACCCACGCGTTCAGGCCGTCGCTGACGACGTTCCAGACACTGGAGCAGTTGGTCTGACCGCACTTGTTGTTGCCGTAGCGGGCCTCGTTGTAGGGGACCTTGACCCAGTCGGCCACCTCGCCCTCGACCGAGTAGCGGCCCGAGGACTGCTTCTCGTAGTACTTCTTCATCGACTCGGCCTTCTTGCCGGTGCCGAAGTAGAGGTCCTGGTAGTGCTTCTGGTTGTAGTCCTTCTGCCAGGCCGTCGAGTTGTCCTGCTTGCGGTCGGGCTCGGCTATCTGGTTGTGGGCCGGGCCGGGCGTGCCGCCGAACTCGCTGATCTTGTCGCCGAACTCGACCAGGATCGTGAAGATCTTGTCGGTCTTCTCGCGGCCCAGCTCGACGTACTTGCCGTCGCCCTTCTTGCTCTTGAGCTGGACGACCTTCGAGCCGTCGCGCTCCTTAACCTTGGCCTTGCCGGATATGACCTGGTTCAGGGCTTCTTCGCGCTGGGCCTCCTGAGTCTTGCTCATGGGGCCTTCGAGGTCATGGTCGGCCTGAGTGTGCTCGGCCGGGTCGTGCCGCTCCACCGATGCCGCCGCCGCGCCTTCGTCGGCCTGAGCCACCGCGAAGGTCGAGAACGTCGCCGCCGCCGTCGCGAGCGCGACGGTTGTCGCCGCCGCTCTGAACGTCCAGGGTCTGCTGGTCACTTGCATCCTCCCCCGCGTCCGGGCGCACGGAATGAAGGGGGTTCCTGGTCATGGAGGGTCCGCGCGCGCCTGATCAACGCGTGTAGTCAAGTGACGACATTTGACTAGAGGTTAACCAGAAAAGACAGACCTTGACTTGGACCCGTCAAGTGCACTATGCGGAGTTGGTGTTCGCTTTACGGACAACGGCCCTTGGGCCAACCGGCGCGTGTGACCGTCCACTTGGTGGACGCTTTGACTCCGTGCGCCCCCTGTGCACCGGCACTGTTGGTTAGGTCACGCTTACGGTTTGTTCCCCTCGGGCATGCACGCGGTTAGAGTCGGATGGCGGAACGCCCGGACGTCGGCGGAAAGCCAGGCCGAGACCCCCGTGCACCCCTGATTCCGAGGACACGATGATCATGCCTCGTCCGACTGCCGCACAGCTCGCCTACGGCTCGTGCACCGTGATCTTCTCGACTCTCGCCATGCTGCTGCTGTCGCAGACGAGTTCGGGTGTGGGGATCGCGGTCATCGCCGTCTCGGCGCTCCTGCTCGGGTTGCTGGTCGCCATGACGGTGCCGATGCCGAGCCGGGCCCGCGTGGTGGCGATGCGCAAGCCCGCCGCCGAGCGCGAACAGACCGAGGAACCCGTACTGACGCAGTCCTGACCCGACGCACCCCGGCCTACGCGGTCCCGGGGTACGTCACCCTCAGGTGCTGACCACCACCGTCTTCGCCGCCTTGTCGTGCAGGCCCTGTTTGTAGGGCCGGTCGAAGAAGCTCCAGCCGCCGCAGATCGCGGTCCAGATACAGGCGCAGCAGAACGCGAACGGAATCCACAGCACCGCCGCGCGCATCAGCGCGCTCTGCATGGCGGGCGTGGCGCCGTCGTCGAGGTTGGCCACCCGCATGTTGAGCAGCTTCTTGCCGAGCGTCTGCCCCGACCTGACGGTCATGAAGGTGTCGTAGCCGATGAAGAGCGCGGCGGCGACCACGGACTGCGTGAGGGATTTGCCGTACTCCACCTTGTCGGCGTCCACGTCGTACTCGCTGACGCCGAAGCCCCAGGTGAGCAGCCAGACGACGACGCCCACGAGGATCATGTCGAGGATGCGGGCCAGCGTGCGCTTGCCACTGTCGGCGAGCGGCGGCATCCCGGCCAGCGGGTCGGTGGGGTGCCCGCCTCCGCCGTACGGGTCACCGCCACCGCCGTAGGGAGGCGGGGGTTGGCTGCCGTACGGCGGCTGATCTCCGTACGGCGAACCCGAGCCCCCGGGCGGCGGGGGCTGCTTCCTGAACGGGTCGTCCTCCGGGGGCGGCTGACCGGAGCCGGGAGGCGGTTCGCTGCTCATGGCCCGAGTCGACCGCGAACCCCGTGGCTTCGCATCCGGCACGGGGCCGTCCGGGGTACGGAATCGCCCGGGCCGTTCGGCGGATACGACGATCCCGCGACGGCCGTACGAGGACCCGCGCCGACCGCAGGAGGCGCCGCGCGGTCAGCCGGCGACGAACGTGCGGGCCGCCTTGTCGTGCCAGCACTGGTGCCACGGCCGGTCGAACAGGCACCACAGGACACCGAGGACGCCGATGACGAGCAGGCCGGGGATGCTGTAGACGAGCCAGCGGCGCAGGGCCGCGCCGAACTCCGGGGGCTCGTGGGCCTCGATGTCCCGGACCTCCAGGCCGAACAGCTTCTTGCCCAGCGTGCGGCCCCACTTGGCGGTGGGCAGGGCCTCGTAGGCCAGGCCGAACAGCAGCAGGACGGCCACGATGATGCCGAGGTACACCGACGTGGTGCCGTCCAGCAGCCACACGGTGACCGTCTCGCCGGAGAGCTTGGCGGCGTCGATCTTCTCGTTGACGTGGTCGATCGCCTTGGTGCCGAGCGGTACGGCGGCCACCGCGGTGACGGCGGCCAGCACGACGGTGTCCAGCAGCCGGGCGGCCAGCCGCTTGCCGAGGTTCGCCGGGCGGGCGGCGGCCTGGCGCAGGGCGGCCGCCGCGAACGGGTCCTCGCGCACGGGCTTCCACGGGGCGACCGGCTGGTCGTCACCGGCGAGCCGGTGCACCTGCTGCGCCCAGGAGGACTGACCGCCGCCGTGGCCGCTGCTCATGGGAGCGCCGGACGCGGACTGCGGGCCGGACTGCTGGGGGACGGTCGGAGAGGCCTGCTGCGGGCCCGGGAGGCCCGTGGGGGCGGCACCGGCCGCAGGGGCACCGGCAGCGCCCTGAGCGCCCGGCTGGGCCTGCGCCTGGGCCACCGTGGCACGGTCGGCGGCGGCCTTCCCGGCGCCGAAGCCGGGGCCCTGCGGAGCACCGGCCGCCGAGCGGGCGCCCGCCTCCGGATGTGCGCCGCCCGGACCGGCGGACGCGCCCGTGCTCCCGGCCTGCGCCCCGGCCGCCCCGCCCTGCTGCCCCGTGCGCGGGGACAGCGCGCGGATCGCCATGGTGCCGGGGTCGGCGCCGGGGCCGGCGGGGCTGGGGATGTGCGGGGTGGCCTGCCCGGAGGCGCCGGACCCGGCGGTGGGCCTGCGCATCATGAACGTGTTGCCGGAGGCGAGGCCCTGGGCATCGGCATCCGGCTCGGCGGACGGGGTGCCGTCGGCGCGGGCGGCCGTGCGCTGATCCCTCGGATCGGCGGGCTCGGCCCCCTGCTGGGCGCCCCAGGAGACGCGGTGGTCCTGCTCGCCGCCGAAGCCGGACTGGTGGGCGGGGTCGGCGCCCCAGGCGGACGCCGGCTCGGGGCCGGCGCCGTGCCGGGGGTCGGACGCGGCCGGCTCGTCGGCCGACTCCTCGTCGAAGAAGTGCGGGCCCGTCTCCTCGACCGGGGCGGCCGGGGCGGCGGCCGCGGGCTGCGCGCCCGGCGGCGGGCTGAGCGTCTCGCCGTCCGTCGGCGCCGGACGGCTGGTGCCCGGCACCCAGGAGGCACCGTTCCAGTACCGGACATATCCAGGAATGGACGGGTCCGGGTAATACCCTTCGCGGGGCCTGTCGTCACCGGGGGCCGGGGTTGGGGCGCTCATGTCCGTCGTCCGGTATCTGCTAGAGGGTCGATTCGGGGCCTCCACATCTATCAGACCGACGCAACACTCACCGCCAGTCCCGCAGGACCCACCCCTTTCCGGGCAACCTCGTACACGGACTTCACAAGGGTCGGACGCCCGGCAGAACAAACCCGAACCCGAACCGGCCGCACTGGGCCCACGACCCCCTTTCGGGGTACGGCCGGCCGTCTGTCGGCTGGGGGTCCGGGGGTTACCCCCCGGAATGACGCAGCCAGACCGACGCAACACTCACCGCCAGTCCCGCAGGACCCACCCCTTTCCGGGCAACCTCGTACACGGACTTCACAAGGATCGGAACCCCTTGGGTACAGGGGCGGAAAAAAAGTTCTGCGAAGCCGCGTAATGGTTCACGCCTCTCCGCCCTCTCCACTCGTACGGGCCCGCGCACAGGGCCGCACGCGACACGGGAGAGGACCTTCACGCCATGCACTACACCGTCATCGAGCGCGAGCTGGAGCTCAAGCTGATCCTGTCGCCGGAGCGGAGTATCGCCGTGCCCGCCCGGCTGAGTTACCGCAGTGACGATCCGTACGCCGTGCACATCACGTTCCACATCAACTCCGAGCAGCCCGTGTACTGGACGTTCTCCCGCGATCTGCTGGTCGAGGGCGTGTTCCGGCCGTGCGGGCACGGGGACGTGCGGGTGTGGCCGACGAAGGTCGAGGGGCGCAGCGTGGTGCTGATGGCGCTGACCTCGCCGGACGGGGACGCCCTGCTGGAGGCGCCGGCGGCCCAGGTGTCGGCCTGGCTGGAGCGGACCTTGCGGGTGGTGCCCCCGGGGTCTGAGGGCGAGCAGCTCGGGATCGACGACGCGCTCGACCAGCTGCTCGCCCAGTGAGCCGTGCGGGAGAGAAGGCCACAGCCGGGACGGTCACAACCGGGTCAGAACAGCTTGCCCGGGTTCAGGATGCCCAGCGGGTCGAAGACCTGCTTGACGCCCCGCTGCATCTCGATCCCCACCGGACCGATCTCGCGCGCCAGCCACTCCTTCTTCAGCACCCCCACCCCGTGCTCGCCCGTGATCGTGCCGCCGAGTTCCAGGCCGAGGGCCATGATCTCGTCGAAGGACTCACGGGCGCGCCGGGACTCGTCGGTGTCGGCGGCGTCGAAGCACACGGTCGGGTGGGTGTTGCCGTCACCCGCGTGCGCGACGACACCGATGGTCAGCTGGTGCTTGTCGGCGATCCGCTCCACGCCCTCGATGAGGTCGCCGAGCCGGGACCGCGGCACACACACGTCGTCGATCATCGTCACGCCCCGCACCGCTTCCAGTGCGGTGAGGGACAACCGCCGCGCCTGGAGCAGAAGTTCGGACTCGGCCGCGTCGTCCGCGGGGACCACCTGGGTCGCGCCGGCCGCCTCGCACAGGGCACCGACCGCGGCGAGGTCGGGCGCCGGGTCCGGGGTGTCGAAGGCGGCCAGCAGCAGGGCCTCGGTGGTCTCCGGCAGCCCCATGTTCGCGATGGCGTTCACCGCCTTGACGGTCGTACGGTCCATCAGTTCCAGCAGTGACGGCACGTGCCCGCCGGCCATGATGCGGCACACTGCGTCGCAGGCGGCCGCCGCGGACGCGAACTCGGCGGCCAGCACCAGCTGCTGCGGCGGCTGCGGCTTCAGCGCCAGGACGGCCCGGACGACGATGCCGAGCGAGCCCTCGGAGCCGACGAAGAGGCGCGTCATGTCGTATCCGGCCACACCTTTGGCCGTACGGCGGCCCGTGGACATCAGCCGGCCGTCGGCGAGGACGACGTCCAGGCCGAGGACGTACTCGGCCGTCACCCCGTACTTCACACAGCACAGGCCGCCCGAGGCGGTGCCGATGTTGCCGCCGATCGTGCACATCTCCCAGCTGGAGGGGTCCGGCGGGTAGCACAGCCCGTGTTCGCCGACCGCGCGGGAGAGGGTGGCGTTGATGACGCCGGGTTCGACGACCGCGATCCGGTCGACCGGGTTGATCTCCAGGATGCGGTCCATCTTGGTCAGGGACAGCACGATGCAGCCGTCGGAGGCGTTGGCGCCGCCCGACAGGCCCGTGCGGGCGCCCTGCGGGACGACCGGGACGCGCAGCTCGGTCGCGGTGCGCATGACGTGCTGGACCTCTTCGACGGTGCGCGGCAGCACGACCACGGAGGGCGCGCCGGCCGGGCAGAAGCTCGCCATGTCGTTGGCGTAGGAGGCCGTGACGTCGGGGTCGGTCAGGACGGCCTCGGTGGGCAGACCCGCGAGCAGCCGCTCGGTGAGGTCACCCCGGGCCTGGTCGGGTGCGGCTTCGATACTGCTCATGATCACAGCGTGACACCCGGGGCCATCGGTGTGAACCCCGCGTACGGCAGCCGTGGTGCGGCGGGGTGTGGTCGTCGTACGGACGCACCGTTTCACGCACAGTGAGCGGCATGGAGAACCGCACAGTGAGCGCCGCGGAGAGCGGCGCCCCGCAGGGCGACGCCCCGGACGACGGGCAGGGCAGCACACCGGAGCGCCGCCCGCGTGTCCCGAGGCGGGTGCTGATCGCCTCGGCGGCGGGGTGTGCCGTGCTCGGCGTGGTGCTGGCGCTGCTGCCGTGGGGCTCGGGCCGGACCGCGGCGCCCGTGCCGGCTCCGGGGGCGCAGGCGCTGGCCGCGGTCAGCTCGGGGGTGCCGGCCGCGCTGCCCGATCTGGCGGTGCTGATCGAGGAGCGCGAGACCCTGCTGCGCAGGCATCCCAAGGACGCGGCGTCGTGGGCGGTGCTGGGGGCGGCGTATGTGGAGCAGGGGCGGCGGACCGCGCAGCCGGTGTACTACCCGAAGGCCGAGAAGGCGCTGCGTACGTCGCTGAGGGTGCGGGCGCGCAACGCCGGGGCGATGGACGGCATGGCGGCGCTGGCGAACGCGCGGCGGGACTTCCGGGCGGCCCGGAACTGGAGCGAGGCGGCGCTGGAGGTGGACCGCCGACGGTGGTCGGCGTATCCGCAGCTGATCGACGCGCACACGGGGCTGGGTGACTACAAGGCGGCCAAGCGGACCCTGGACCGGCTGCTGAAGCTGCATTCGGGGCCGGCGGTGCGGGCGCGGGCGGCGGCGCTCTACCGGGACCGGGGCTGGCGGGAGGACGCGGCCGTCGCCCTGTCCGACGCGGCGGCGGGCGCCGGGTCCCCGGCCGAGCGGGCGGCGTATCTGGAGCGTGCCGGGCAACTCGCCTGGGAGCGCGGCGACCTGGACGTGGCCCTGCGTTACTTCCAGGAGGCGGTGCGGCTCGACCCCGACCAGCGGGCGGCGCTCGCCGGGCAGGGGCGGACGCTGGCCGCGCTGGGCCGTACGACGGAGGCGCTGAACGCGTACCGGGTGGCGTTCGCCAAGCAGCCCTGTCCCGAGTACGCGCTGGAACTCGGCGAGTTGTACGAGTCGCTGGGACTGGGGCAGGCGGCGCGGGTGCAGTACGACCTGCTGCGGGAGCGGGCGGCCAGGGCGGCGGCCGGCGGTGTGGACGAGGAGCTGGTCCTGGGCCGCTTCGAGGCGGACCACGGTGACGTGGAGTCGGCGGTACGGCGGCTGCGGGCCGAGTGGCGCCGTCAGCCCGGCATCGCGGTGGCCGACGCGCTGGGCTGGGCGCTGCACCGGGCCGGGGAGGGCAAGGAGGCCCTGAAGTTCGCGCGCGTGGCGACCGACCGGGCGCATGGGGGCGGGGTGCGCAGCGCGCTGTACGTGTATCACCGGGGGTTGATCGAGCGGGAACTGGACATGCCGGGTCCGGCCCGGCGGCACCTCCAGGAGGCGCTGCGCATCAATCCGCACTTCTCCCCGACGGGGGTGCCGGCGGCCGACGCGGTGTTGCAGGAGCTGGGGGAGCCGTCGATGGAGGACGTGCCGGAGACGGACAAGGAGGCCGGGAAGGACTGAGAGCCTGTTCGCCGGCTGTGGTCACCGGCTCTGCTCATACGCGGTAGCGGGGGCTGCCGTCGACGCGGTGGCGGACGGCGATGCGGTTGGTGGCCGTGCAGACCGACGGCTGGTTGCCGGTGGAGCCCGCGATCGGGTGGCGGACCTTGACGTCCTTCGTGGTGTGGACGGCGCCGTCGAAGAAGCGGAGGCGGGTGACGCCGCGTCCGTAGCCGTCCTCGGCGTCGGCCTCGGTCCAGATCCACACCGTGCCGTCGGACGCGTGCTGCACACCGAGGCTCACCCCGTGCCCGAAGCCCTGGAGACACATGTGCCCCGGCCGTCTGCCCTGGAGGTCGAGCCGGTTCAGGCAGAGGTTGCCGGCCTTGCCGCCGCCCCGCCTGAGCTGGAGCACGTACAGGTGCCGGTGGACCTCGTCGAAGGCGAAGGACTGCAGGACGGTGCCCTCCTTGAGGGTCCCCTTCTGTCGCAGCCGGCGGACGGCGGGTACGGCGAGGTCGATGCGTGCGGTCACTGTCCACCCCCAGGTCCCGTGGGCGCTCCGTCGAGCGCCTGGCAGGACCTGAGAGCGTCAGGCCACCCCAGTTGGTTGCATGTTCTACGAATTCACAGGTTTCCCTGGCACCTCAGAGGTTGCCGCGCTTCTCCTGCTCCCGCTCGATCGCCTCGAACAGTGCCTTGAAGTTGCCCTTGCCGAAGCCCATGGAGCCGTGCCGCTCGATGATCTCGAAGAAGACGGTCGGACGGTCCTGGACCGGCTTGGTGAAGATCTGCAGCAGATAGCCGTCCTCGTCGCGGTCGGCGAGGATCTTCAGCTCGCGCAGGGTCTCGATCGGCACCCGGGTGTCGCCCACCCACTCGCCGAGGGTGTCGTAGTACGAGTCGGGGGTGTCCAGGAACCGGACGCCGGCCGCGCGCATCGTCCGTACCGTCGCCACGATGTCGTTGGTGTTCAGCGCGATGTGCTGGACGCCCGCGCCGCCGTAGAACTCCAGGTACTCGTCGATCTGGGACTTCTTCTTGGCGATGGCGGGCTCGTTGATCGGGAACTTGACCTTCAGGGTCCCGTCCGCGACCACCTTCGACATCAGCGCGCTGTACTCGGTGGCGATGTCGTCGCCCACGAACTCCTTCATGTTCGTGAAGCCCATGACCTTGTTGTAGAAGCCGACCCATTCGTTCATCCGGCCGAGTTCGACGTTGCCCACACAGTGGTCGATGGCCTGGAAGGTGCGCTGGGCGGGCGGCTCGACCATCGGCTCGGCGGCGACGAAGCCCGGCAGGTACGGGCCCTCGTAGTCCTTGCGCTCGACGAGCGTGTGGCGGGTCTCGCCGTACGTCGCGATCGCGGCCCGTACGACGGTGCCGTGCTCGTCCTTCGTCTCGTACGGCTCCTCGACCGAGCGGGCGCCGTGTTCGAGGGCGTAGGCGTAGGCGCGGCGCGCGTCCGGCACCTCGATGGCGAGGTCGATGACACCGTCGCCGTGCTCGGCCACGTGCTGGGCGAGGAAGTGGCCCCAGGCGGTGGCGGGCTTGATGACCGAGGTGAGGACGAACCGGGCGGAGCCGTTCTCCAGCACGTAGCTCGCGGTCTCACGGCTGCCGTTCTCCGGTCCGGAGTACGCGACGAGCTTCATGCCGAAAGCGGTGGAGTAGTAGTGCGCCGCCTGCTTGGCGTTGCCCACGGCGAAGACGACCGCGTCCATTCCCTTGACCGGGAAGGGGTCGGCCTGCCGGGCGGTGTCGGGAGTGTGGTGTGTGGTCTGCGTCATAGCCGCAGCCTCACTCCGGTACGGCAAGGTGCGCAATAGTTTGTTCGTTCACTGGGCAGTCTGTGCAGTGAAGGGTCCGTTTCTGCGGGCTGTCTGTACAGGATGACCACCCCGCTCGTGAGGCTCCGGGAGGCTGCTGTGGCGATCGATCATCTGGACGGGCGGATCATCGTGCTGCTGGCGCGGGAGCCGCGGATCGGGGTGCTGGAGATGTCCCGGCGGCTGGGGGTGGCCCGCGGGACCGTGCAGGCGCGCCTCGACCGGCTTCAGTCGAACGGAGTCATCCGGGGATTCGGCCCGGAGGTGGATCCGGCCGCGCTCGGGTATCCGGTCACCGCCTTCGCCACGCTGCAGATCCGGCAGGGGCAAGGGGCGGACGTGCGGGCGCACTTGGCGTCCGTGCCGGAGGTGCTGGAACTTCACACCACCACCGGGACCGGGGACATGATGTGCCGTCTCGTGGCGCGCTCCAACGCCGATCTCCAGCGTGTGATCGACCGGGTTGTCGGTTTCGATGGGATCGTCCGGGCCTCCACCGCGATCGTGATGGAGAACCCCGTTCCGCTGCGGACCATCCCGCTGGTGGAGCAGGCGGCCCAGGACCGGGACAGGACGACCTAGCCGATCTGGTGAGCGGGTGAGCGGGTGTGAGCTTCTGGGAGTACCTGGGCAACCGCCACCAGCAGCTGTTCGCCGACGCCCTCCAGCACGCCAGTGCCGTCCTGCAGTGCATGGTGGTGGCGACCGTGATCGGGGTGCTGATCGGCGTGGCCACCTATCGCACCGAGTGGGCCGGCAATCTCGCCACGCTGACCACCTCCGGCATCCTGACCATTCCGTCGCTGGCCATGATCGGTCTGCTCATCCCGGTCGTGGGCCTTGGCGTGGCGCCCACGGTGATCGCGCTGACGCTGTACGGGCTGCTGCCGGTCGTGCGCAACTCGATCGTCGGGCTGCGCGGGGTCGACCCGGCCCTGGTGGACGCGGCCAAGGGCATCGGGATGTCGCGGCTCACCCGGCTGCTGAAGGTGGAGCTGCCGCTGGCCTGGCCGCCGATCCTGACCGGGATCCGGGTCGCCACGCAGATGCTGATGGGTATCGCGGCCATCGCGGCGTACGCCTCCGGCCCCGGCCTCGGCAACGTCATCTTCCGCGGTCTCGCCTCGCTGGGCAGCGCGAACGCGCTGAACCAGGTGCTCGCGGGCACGGTCGGGATCATCATCCTGGCGCTGCTGTTCGACGCCGCGTACGTACTGATCGGGCGGCTGACCATCCCCAGGGGGATCCGTGTCTGAGAACAACGGCCCCGACGGACATGCCGGCCACCACGGAGCCTCCATCGAGCTGGAGAACCTCTCGAAGCAGTATCCGGGCAGCCCGCAGCCGGCCGTGGACGACGTGAACATGGAGATCAAGGCCGGCGAGGTCGTCATCTTCGTCGGCCCCTCCGGCTGCGGGAAGTCGACGACGCTGAAGATGATCAACCGGCTGATCGAGCCGACCGGTGGCCGGATCCGCATCGGCGGCGAGGACGTCACCGACATCGACCCGGTGAAGCTGCGCCGCAAGGTCGGCTACGCGATCCAGTCCGCGGGGCTGTTCCCGCACATGACGGTCGCGCAGAACATCGCGCTCGTGCCGAAGATGATCGGCTGGTCGAAGACGCGGATCGCCTCGCGTGTCGAGGAGCTGCTCGACCTCGTCGGGCTGGACGTCGGGGAGTTCCGCGGCCGGTATCCGCGCCAGCTCTCCGGAGGTCAGCAGCAACGCGTGGGCGTGGCACGGGCGTTGGCGGCGGATCCCCCGGTCCTGCTGATGGACGAGCCGTTCGGCGCGGTCGACCCGATCACCCGCGACCACCTCCAGGACGAGCTGATCAGGCTCCAGCACGAGCTGCACAAGACGATCGTCTTCGTCACGCACGACTTCGACGAGGCGATCAAGCTCGGCGACCGGATCGCCGTCCTGCGCGAACGGTCCCACATCGCCCAGTTCGACACCCCGGAGGCCATCCTCACCAACCCGGCGGACGACTTCGTCTCGGGGTTCGTGGGCGCGGGCGCGGCACTGAAGCGGCTGAACCTGACCCGGGTACGGGACGTGGGGATCACCGACTATCCGACGGCGACCGTCGACGACCCGCTCCAGGAGATCTTCAACCTGTTGCGGGCGAGCGGCACCAACGAGGTCCTGCTGCTCGACCGGCGCCGACGGCCGTACAAGTGGCTCAGGCGCGGCGACATGATGCGGGCCAAGGGGTCGCTGGCGCGGGCGGGCGCGCTCGTGCACTCCACGGTGACCAGGGACGCGACCCTGCGGGACGCGCTGGAGGCGGTGCTGACGGACAGCTCGGGCCGGGTCGCGGTGACCGGGCGGCGCGGCGAGTACACGGGCGTCGTCGACATGGAGACGCTGATGAACTCCGTGCACGAGCTGCTGGAGGCCGACCGGCTGGAGGCGCTGGAGGCCCAGCACGAGCTGGAGGGGGCGCGGGCGGAGCGCACGCACGCCGAGCAGGAGGGCGAGCGAGGGGGGATGAAGGCGTGAGCAGTCCCGAGGCCCCCGGGACGTCCCGGGCGCGGGAAGAGTCCGGGGAGTCCGAGGAGACGGAGGCTCCCGGAGGCGGCGAACCCGCGGGGAGCACGGAGGCCCCCTCCCTCACCCACGTACGGGCCCCGGCCCGGCTGAGCTGGCAGAAGCTCACCGTCGTGCCCGCGATGCTGGTGGTGCTGCTGCTCGCGACCTGGCTGTGGTTCCAGCAGGCCGACCTCGACGCGGTCTCCGAGAACGCGCTGTCGAACGGTCAGGTCTCCCAGGCCCTGTGGGAGCACATCGAACTCACCGCGATCTCCACCTTCTTCGTGCTGATCATCGCGATCCCGCTGGGGATCCTGCTCACCCGGCGGGCGTTCCGCAAGGCGACCCCGGTGGCGGTGGCGATCGCCAACATGGGCCAGGCGACCCCGGCGATCGGTCTGCTCGCGCTGCTGGTGATCTGGCTGGGCATCGGCCGCAGGGCGGCCCTGATCGGCATGATCGCGTACGCCGTGCTGCCCGTGCTGTCCAACACCATGGCCGGCCTCAAGGCGAACGACCCGACCATGCTGGAGGCCGCGCGCGGCATCGGCATGTCCCCACTGGGCGTCCTGTCCCGGGTGGAACTCCCCCTGGCGGTCCCGCTGATCCTCGCGGGCGTCCGTACGGCCCTGGTCCTCAACGTCGGTACGGCGACCCTGGCGGTGTTCGGCGGGGGCGGCGGCCTCGGCGTGCTGATCACGGCCGGCATCACCAACCAGCGCATGCCGGTCCTGGTCCTGGGCTCGATCCTCACGGTCGCCCTCGCCCTGCTGGTGGACTGGCTGGCGTCGCTGGCGGAAGTGCTGCTGCGGCCGCGGGGGCTGGACCTGTGAGGCGGCCCGTGGCCTTGCTGACGGCGGGGATGCTGGTGGCGTCCGCCGGCTGCGGGCTGACCAGCGGCTCCCCCATGGTCGACGACGTACGGTCCGGGACGATCGGGCGGGGCGAGCCGCTGAAGGGCGCCGAACTGACGGTGACGTCGAAGTCGTTCACCGAGCAGCTCATCCTCGGCGCGATCATGGGCATCGCCTTCCAGGCGGCCGGAGCGGAGGTGCTCGACCGCACCGGCATCCAGGGCTCCATCGGCAGCCGCGAGGCGGTCCGCAAGGGCGACGCGGACGCCGGGTACGAGTACACGGGCACGGCCTGGATCACGTACCTGGGCCGCAGCGAGCCGATCCCCGACCCGCACAAGCAGTGGGAGGCGGTGCGCGAGGCCGACGCGAAGAACGGGGTGAGCTGGCTGGCGCCCTCCTCCCTGAACAACACCTACGCCCTGGCGATGAACCAGGAGAACCACAAGAAGTACGGCACGAACACGCTCTCCGAGGTCGCCGCGCTGTCCAAGTCGGACCCCGGCGCCGTGACGCTGTGCGTGGAGGTCGAGTTCGCCAACCGGGCGGACGGGCTGCCGGGCATGCAGAAGGCGTACGGCATGGACGTGCCCACGAAGAACATCACCCAGATGGACACCGGGATCATCTACACCCAGGTCGCGAAGGGCAGTTGCACCTACGGCGAGGTCTTCACGACGGACGGCCGCATCAAGTCCATGAACCTCGTGGTCATGGAGGACGACAAGAAGTTCTTCCCCAACTACAACGTCGCCCCGATGATCAACTCCAAGACCCTGAAGAAGTGGCCGGCGATCGCCGAGGTACTCGACCCGGTCACCAAGAAGCTGAACAACTCTGTGGCGCAGGACCTGAACGCGAAGGTGGATGTGGACGGGGAGGATCCGCATCAGGTGGCGTTGGACTGGATGAAGGAGGAGGGGTTCGTGAAGTAGGGGGTTCCAAAGAAGTCGTTGCAAAGAAAGCTTTGCAACGATACCTTTGTAAGCATGGTCGAGGAACCGGATCTCCATCAGCTCGACGCCCGCACACTGCGCGGGCTCGCCCACCCCCTACGGATGCAGCTGCTGTCCACCCTGCGCCGCGGCGGACCCGCCACCGCCTCCCAACTCGCCGAAAAACTGGGCGAGTCGAGCGGTGCCACCAGCTACCACCTGCGCCAGCTCGCCGCGTACGGCTTCGTGGAGGACGCCCCGGAGCACGGCAAGGGCCGGGAGCGATGGTGGCGGGCGGTCCACCAGGGGGTGCGGTTCGACGAGTCACTGCTCCAGGACACGGATCCGGCGGTACGAGGCGCTGCGTCCCTGTTCATGCACGAGGTCGGGAGCTTTCACTCCCAGGAGCTCTCGACGTTCATCGGCACCCGGCACGAGTGGCCCGAGGAGTGGGTCAGCGCCTCGGACGTGAGTGACTTCACGCTGCGCCTCACGCCCGAGCTCGCGAGCGAACTCAACGAGAAGATCCACGAACTCATCAACAGCTACCGCGAACATGCCGCCCCCGAAGACACGCCAGGCGCCGAGCAGGTCCGCCTCCACACCCACGTCTTCCCCATCACCTCGGACTGAGAGGCCCCGCCCCATGCACCCCGACACCCACCTCACGCTGCACCACACCCGCGCCGCCGAACTCCACGCCGAGGCACGCGCACACGCCCTCGCGACCCGCGCCAAACCCGCCCGCGACCTGCGTGCGAGGGTCGGCTGGACGCTCGTGGAAGTCGGCCTGCGTCTGGCCACCCCCAAGCCGGTGCTGGTGCACCAGCAGTTAGGGCACTAGCGAGTGCCCACCGCCCCCTGACTGCTGCCCGACTTCCTCTGCGCCGCCGAGTCGTCGCTCACCACCAGGTACATGCCGTACACCAGAAGCCCGACCGTGCAGCCGATTCCGACGACCATGCGCCATGCCGCCCCGGGGACGGGAAGCGCGAGGACCACGGTGGAGAGCGTCCAGAGCAGGAGGACGTTCATCAGCCGGTTCGGGATGCTGAGGAGCCAGCCGCTTTCGAGGTCGAGCAGTCTGCCCTCCCCTGTCGAGTCGACGGAAGCCCGGTGATCAGCCGCCGCCCGCGCCGACTGCTCGTACTCCGGGGCGAGCCCGCCCGGGACGAACCAGCCGGCATCGCTGACGAAGACCGCACCCGTCCGATGCGGCCCCTTCCGCCCTCCGTGCCGGTTGCTGTCCGGAACCCAGACCAGATGGCCTTCCGCGTTCCCCACCGTGTCCACGTACCTGGCGTTGTCCGCATGGACATGCAACTGCACCGGGCCCGTGGAGAGGTCCAGACAGATGCGCTGCTTGTCCGAGCCGTAACCGTCGTACCCGGAGATACGCGCCCGCACCACACGTTCGTCACCGCGCAGCCGCCGTGGGAATCGCTGGTCCCTGCGGCCCGTGAGATACACGAAGAGGATGGCCCCCACGAGGAACAGCCATGCCGAAGCCAGAATCCCCGTCCACCAGTTGTTCATGGCGCGACCGGAGAGCTGACGGGCGACATCGGCCCTGTCGTTGTCGCCCACGGCTCCCAGTCCGGGGCGGTCGGGGGCGTAGCCGACGTAGACCTTCTCGCCGACCACCGCGGGGTCGGGAAACTCCGATCGGAAGTCGGCACGCCTGCCGCTCCCGGCTGCGTCGGCCGCGGGCAGCGTCACCGTCACCGTGCAGTGGTAGGTGCTGCCGCTCTTGTGCCGGTCCCTGACGACATCCCGCACCGACTCGACCGGCAGCGCCCGCACAACGCCGCCAGCGGCAGCGATCTCCGCCGCCTTGCCCGTGGGCGCGGGAGTCCCCACCCCGAGGGCGAGCGGGAGGATCAGCATCATCACCGCGCCGTAGAACACCAGAGCCCCGTCGCTCAACAGAGCGGACGCACCTCGCAACCTCGCGGGGAGCGCCCTGGGTCCGCCGTCTCCCGCATCCGATACGCGGGCGGCCAGGGCTCGGTAGACCGACGCCGGGTCCGGGTTGCCCGACGCGCGTCGCAACGCCCATGCGGAGACGGCGAAGACGGTCAGGACGACCGCGCAGCCGAGTACGAAAACGTCACGCCAGGGGGACTTCTCCATGAAGAGCCAGCACCCGAGAAGCACCGTCACCAGGAGGCAGGCCACCCAGGCCGCCACCTTGCCGAGCAGGATGGCCCGGCCGAGCGTGCGCGGCACGCCGTCGCTCTTCATGGCGCCTGTCCTCGTTCCGTCCGAACCGTTCATCCGAAGTCGTCCACCAGAGTCGTGTTGTTCGCGTGCTCCCGGAGCCGTTGGGCCGTCTTCTGCTGCCCCTCGTCCAGGTCGTCCTCGATGCTGTCCGCTTCCTTGAGCCGGTTTCCGGCCGCGCCGATCTCGGTGCCCACTCGGCTGTTCGTGGCCTCGTCACGCATCGCGTTCCGCTGCTCCTGCGTCAGCCCATCGGCATCCGCGTCCGCGTCCGCATCGGCTCCGGTGTCGGGCGTCGCCTGGTCACCGCTTCCCTCGCTTGCCCCGGCGGTTCCGTCCGTTCCGCCGGTGCCGCCGGCTCCGCCCTCGTCGGCGGCGCCACCGGAGGCACCGTCCGCGCCGCCGCTCCCGTCGGCAGCCCCACCGGAAGCGGCCTCTCCGGTACCGCCCGCCTCCCCGGCTCCGGAACCATGCGTGAGCCCGCCTCCGACGCCTCCGCCGGCCCCTCCGGCCGCGGCTCCGATCAGCGACTGCGACCAGTCGAACTCGTCATCCTTGTCCGCCCACGGGCCGTAGGAGTTGGCGGCGTCCCCGACCAGGCTGCCCGTCGCCCCACCGACGGCACCCGTGCCGATCGACTCTCCGATTCCTCCCCCGAGCCGCCCGCCGAGTGCGACATCGGCAAGCTTGCCCATGCCGGCCCCGGCCACCCCGCCGACCAGGTTGTTCTCCCACTCGGGACCCTTGCCGCTGATCACGCTGGTGGCCACGCCGTTGCCGAACTCGATCGCGGTCCGGCCGGCGAACGTGCTGCCGAAGCGGACGCCGTACTGCAGAAACTTGCTTGAGTGCTCGAACGTCCGCAGCTTCTCGAACCAACGGGCGATCGTGGCCAGGATCCTGCCGAGCCGCGCTGCGGCCGTCGCCGCCTGCCCGGCGAGCCGGGCCGCGTTCGCCGCGCCGGCGGCCGCGGAGAAACCGAGGGTGATGAAGGAGGTGGCGACGGAGACACCGATCGTGACACCGATCTCCAGATAGATCTGATGGATCTCGCTGTTGATCTCTTCGATCTTGTCCGCTGCCTCGTTGAGGCCCTTCTTCGCCTCGTCGAAGCTCGGTTGAGCGTCCTCGACGGACTTCTTGACCTCTTCCCAGTGCTTGACGAAGGCATCGGCGGCCGGCCCCCGCCATTCGTCGCCGTGGACGTCGCGGATGACCTTGTCCATGTGGACGACGAACTTGTCGAGGGCCTCGCCCATCGCGCCCCACGCCTTGGCCGCGTCCCGCAGAACGTCCGGCTCGCCACCCGGGTTGTAGAGCTCAAGTCCGGCTTCGTAGACGGTCTCCGCGACCGACTCGTCACTCACGCCTTCTCCCCCTTGAACAGACCCTCCAAGGCATGCTCGGCGGCCGTGGTGTTGTGGGAGTTGTCGGAGAGGTTGTCGGCCATCTCGTAGAGATGCTCCTGCAGACCCTGGATCGCCTTGGTCATGTGGTCGGCCAATTCGATGTACGCGGTGGTCACTTCCTCCGACTCGGTCAGAAACCCGAAGCCGTCGTGGATGGCCTCGCTGTCCGTCTTCGGCTTGAACTTGGCCAGCTGCTCGCCGAGTTCATCGGCCTCCTTCTTGAAAGCGCCGCTCAACCTTTCGAGCGCGGAGTGACCGATGTAGAACCCGTCCGACACAGAGCCCCCTATGAGCGTTGCCGCATGAACATCAAGCGGAACCGCCGATTCTGCCAGCCGGCGATGCTGCTGCTTCGCAGGTCAGGGGGGTTGAGTCAAGTCTTCACAAAGCTTTACGGTCTTGCCCGTAGTTCCGGCACGCCTGTGTTGGCACGCGCGTTTCGGCGACTGGGGGGTGCTGTGAAAGTCCCGTGCGGTGCCCGCGCCCGCCGCGGCAGCGGCTGGTGTCACAGCCGGTGCGGCGAGGGTGCGTGCCGGGCGCCGTGGGTGCTGTGCGGGACTTTCACAACACCCCCTAGCAGCTCGGAACCGAGCCCTTCCCGCTCTCCAGGGCCTCCAGTGAGCTCACCGCGCCCTTCAGCGTCGTCACCGGGATCAGCCGCAGCCCCTTCGGGAGTTCTGCCTTCGCGTCGGAGCACTCTGCCTTCGGGACCAGGAAGACCGTCGCGCCGTCCCGTTTGGCCGCCTGGGTCTTCAGGGATACGCCGCCGACCGCGCCGACCTTGCCGTCGGGGTCGATCGTGCCGGTACCGGCGACGGTGCGGCCCCCGGTGAGGTCGCCGCCGTCGAGTTTGTCGACGATGCCCAGGGAGAACAGCAGACCCGCGCTGGGGCCGCCGACGTCCGCGAGTTTCAGGGTGACCTTGATGTTCTTGTCGGTCAGGTCCAGGTAGTTCAGCGCGGCCTCGGTCGCGGCGTCCTGGGACTCCTTCATCTGCTCGGTGTTGTACTGCTCGATCTCCCGGGTGCTGCGCCCGCTCGGATAGACCGAGTCGCGCGGCATGACCGCCTTGTCCGTGCGGAACCAGGCGTCGATCAGGTCACCGAGCCGTACGTCCGTGTCCGGCGAGGTGGCCTCGATGGTCGTCATCCGCAGCTCACCGCTGGTGTCGCGGGTCGGCGCACCGGAGATCGTGATCACCGGGTCCCCCTTGTTCTCCCCCAGCACGTCCGCGGTCAGCCCGGGCTGCGTCAGTGAGAACGGCAGCGGCGCGAAGGCCGCCGTGGCGAGCAGGGCCACGACCGGCAGGGCGCAGACGGCGACGGCCCGGGGGCGCGAGAGGCGAGAGAACACGGGATCAATCTAACGTGGCGCCGGGTTCCGGCCAGGCGCAGGTCGGAGCCGGCCACGGTGCCCGCCAGGGTGCCCCGCCTCAGTCACCTGTCGGCCGTCGTCAGGTCACGTACAGGTCTCGCCGTTCCTTCGTGAAGCGCCGCAGCACCTCCGGCACCGGCTCCACCCCGATCCCCGGCCCCCGCGGCACCGGCAGATGACCGTCCACCAGCACGAACGGCTCCGTGATGTCCTCGGCGAAGTAGCGGCCGGACGCCGAGGTGTCCCCGGGCAGGGTGAAGCCGGGCAGCGCCGCCAGCGCCAGGTTCGCGGCACGGCCGATGCCCGTCTCCAGCATCCCGCCGCACCACACCGGCACCCCGTGCGCGTACGCCACGTCATGCACCCGCCGCGCCTCCAGGTATCCCCCGACCCGGGCGGGCTTCACGTTCACGACCCGGCACGCGTCCAGCGCGATCGCGGACGCGGTGTCGGCGGCGTTGTGCAGGGACTCGTCCAGGCAGACGGGGGTCGTGATGCGCTGCTGGAGGCGGGCGTGGGCGTACAGGTTGTTCTCGTCCAGCGGCTCCTCGATCAGCAGCAGCCCGAACGCGTCCAGCCGCCGCAGATGCTCGGCGTCCGCGAGCGTGTACGCCGTGTTGGCGTCGACCTGAAGCGGCAGCTCGGCCCCGAAGCGCTCCCGTACGGCCCGCACCGGTTCCAGGTCCCAGCCCGGCTCGATCTTCAGCTTGATCCGGACGTAGCCGTCCGCCAGATAGCCCTCGACGTCGTCCAGCAACTCGCCGAGCGTCCGTCTGATGCCGACCGACACCCCGGCCGGCACCCGCTCCCGCACCGCCCCGAGATACGTGGCCAGCGGCATCCCGTACGACCGCAGCTCCGCGTCCAGCACCGCCGTCTCCAGCGCCGCCTTCGCCAGCTCGTGCCCCTTGACCTTCGCCATCGCCGGCGCGAGGTGGGCCGTATCGAACACGGGGAGCGCGGCCACACGCGGCAGCAGGAAGTCGCGCAGCACGATCTCCGCACCGGCCACGTGCTCCGAGCAGTACAGCGGCTCGGGGTCGCCCGCGAACTCCGACCAGCCCTCGGCCGCGTCCGTGACGACGTGCAGCAGGAAGGTGTCCTTCGTCGTCATCGTGCCGAAGGAGGTACGGAAAGGGGTGACGAGCGGGATCGCGATGTGGACGATCTCGACACGTTCGAGCTTCACGCGGCGGCCTCCCGGCGGGTGAGCGTGTACCAGCCGTCCCTGGACATCGCCGTCGCCGTGAATCCGTCGGCGAAGGCCTTGGTGAGCACCTCCCGCACGGCCCGCCGCCAGCGCAGCGCGAGCGCCGGGTCGGCGGCCCGCAGCGCGACCACGTCGTCCGGAACGCGACACCATATGTACCGGTCGTCGAGGGCACGGCGGGCGAGCGGCTCGCCGTCGGGGGCGGTGTGGGTGGCGGGGGCTGCACCGCGGTCGGCCGTCTCGCCGATCACCTCCTCGGCCGCCTCGCCGAGCACCTCCTCGACCGTCCCGCCCGGCTCGCCGTACGACCGTGCGGGCGCCGTGAGGTCCCAGGTCACCGTCAGCCGGTCGCTCTCGTCGCCGTCGTTCACGCCGTCGGCCATGGGGCCGTAGAAGTCGATGAGGTAGTCGGTCCCCTCGGCGCCCAGCTTGACCAGGTTGAAGCGGGCGTTACGGCCGACCAGCGGATCGAAGGTCCAGCGCATGGTCCGCGCCCCGTGCTCCAGGGCCCACCGCCGCTGAGCCTGCTTGACCTGGAACCCGAGCCCCCGTTCGGCGGCGGTGAGGATGGAGTACGTCTCTCTGGACGCCGGCGGCCCGAACACCGCGACGGACGCCCCGACCAGCCGCTCCCCGTCGTACGCGGCATGCACCGCACCGCCCGCGTGGGCGAGGCTGTTCAGCGTCTCGGGCAGTAACGGCGGGGCGCTCCGGGGCGACTGCCATACGTCGCTGAAGAAGTCGGCGACGGCCGCGAACCCGGCGACGTCGTGGACGGTGCGGATGCTGCTGATTGAGGTCATGAGTCGAGTGTCGGAGCGGACGACGGCCCCGTACAGGGCGCGTACCCCACGGACGGTCGTACCCGGCACCTGCCCCCGGAACCCGGCCCCGGAACCTCGCTCCGGAACCGGAACCGGCACTGCAGCGGCTCACCTCAGCTCAACGCCTCCGCGACCTCCCGAGCCGCGTCCACGACCCTCGGCCCCACCCGCTCGGGCACCGCGTCGGCCAGCATCACCACGCCCACGCTGCCCTCGACCCCGGTGACCCCGATCAACGGCGCGGCCGCCCCGCTCGCCCCCGCCTCCAGTTCGCCATGGGTGAGGGTGTACCCGGGCTCCTCCATCGGCTGCTGCCGCGCCGCGAGTATCGCCCGCCCCGCGGCCCCACGGTCCAGGGGATGCCGGAACCCGGCCCGATAGGCGACGTGATAGTCCGTCCATGTCGGCTCGACCACCGCGACGGCCAGCGCCTCCGTGCCGTCGACGAGGGTCAGGTGGGCCGTCGCCCCTATGTCCTCGGCCAGCGACCGCAGCGCCGGCAACGCGGCCTCGCGTACCAGTGGATGCACCTGCCGCCCCAGTCGCAGCACCCCGAGTCCCACGCGGGCGCGTCCGCCCAGGTCACGGCGTACGAGGGCGTGCTGTTCGAGTGTGGCGAGCAGCCGGTACACGACGGTCCGGTTCACGCCCAGTTTGTTGGAAAGCTCGGTGACGGTCAGTCCGTGGTCCGTATCGGCCAGCAGCTTGAGGACACGCAGTCCTCGGTCGAGCGTCTGAGAGGTCTCCGCGGTCACGACGCCCACTCCTTAGTGGTGAGGTCGGCAGCCCCCTCGCGGCGGATGCGTCACGGAGTCCCGTCCAGTGACGCGCTTCAGAGGCCGCCGATCGGCCGGCGGCCCGGCCTGTACCGGACCGCGTCGCTTCACGGCTGCGCTCCGCGGCGGCGCTGCCACGGGGCGTGTGCGTAGCGGGACATTAGCGAAGCCGGTTCGCTGAGCGGAAGGCTCCGTCCAGAATCCGGGCAGTGGCCGGTAGGGACCACGCCGGTTCCTCCTGGAATGTACGGCGCGTGAAACGCCCTGAGTAGGCGCGTAGCGCCACAAGGGGCGCGGGGCTGTATCGATATGCGGCTCCGCCGCGTGGGCGCGACAAGCCCCCACCGCCCCGCGGCCGAAAGACAGGCGCGGCGTCACTTCATCCGCGTAGCCCACTCCTGCACCTTGGCGATCCGCTGCCGAAGCTGCCCAGCCGTCGCCTCCGCGCTCGGCGGCCCGCCGCACACACGCCGCAGCTCGGTGTGGATCACACCGTGCGGCTTCCCGCTCTGATGCACATACGCACTGACCATCGTGTTGAGCTGCTTACGGAGCTCCATCATCTCCTTGTGCGAGACGACGGGCCGCCGCTCGGCGGGCAGCTCCAGCAGATCCGCCTCGGAGTCCGGCTTCTTACGGCTGTGCGCTATCTGCCGTGCCTGCCGCTTCTGCAGCAGCATCTGCACCTGGTCGGGCTCCAGCAGCCCCGGGATCCCGAGGTAGTCCTGCTCCTCCTCGCTCCCCGGGTGGGCCTGCATGCCGAACTCGGCACCGTCGTATAGGACCCGGTCGAAGACGGCCTCGGACTCCAGCGCCTCGAAGGAGAACTGCTCCTGCTCGCCGGTGTCCTCGTCCTGCTCCTTGTTCGCCTCCTCCATCTCCTTCTCGGACTCGGCGTACGGGTCCTCCTCGCCGTCCTTCTTCGGCTTGTCGAGGGCGTGGTCGCGCTCGACCTCCATCTCGTTGGCGAAGGTGAGGAGATCGGGGACGGTCGGCAGGAACACGGAGGCGGTCTCGCCGCGCCGCCGGGACCGCACGAAACGGCCGACTGCCTGGGCGAAGAAGAGCGGGGTGGAGATGGTGGTGGCGTAGACCCCGACGGCGAGCCGGGGTACGTCGACACCTTCCGACACCATGCGTACGGCGACCATCCACCGGTCGTTGCTGCCGCTGAACTCGTCGATCCGGGCGGACGCGCCGGCGTCGTCGGACAGCACGAGGGTCGCCTTGCTGCCGGTGATCTCACGGATGAGCTTGGCGTAGGCGCGGGCGGAGTCCTGATCGGAGGCGATGACGAGGGCCCCGGCGTCCGGAATGGCCTTCCGTACCTCGGTCAGCCGCTGGTCGGCGGCGCGCAGCACGCTGGGCATCCATTCGCCGCGCGGATCGAGGGCCGTACGCCAGGCCTGGCTGACGGCGTCCTTGGTCATCGGCTCGCCGAGCCGGGCGGCGATCTCGTCCCCCGCCTTGGTCCGCCAGCGCATGTTGCCGCTGTAGGAGAGGAAGATGACGGGCCGCACGACTCCGTCGGACAGCGCGGAGCCATAGCCGTACGTGTAGTCGGCGGCGGACCGCCGGATGCCGGCGTTGTCCTCTTCGTACAGCACGAAGGGGATGGGGTTGGTGTCGGACCGGAAGGGCGTACCGGTGAGGCAGAGCCGACGCGTGGCGGGCTCGAACGCCTCCAGACAGGCCTCGCCCCAGGACTTGGAGTCACCGGCGTGGTGGATCTCGTCGAGGATGACGAGGGTCTTGCGCTGCTCGACCCGGTTGCGGTGCAGCATGGGCCGCACGCCGACACCGGCGTAGGTGACGGCGACGCCCTGGTAGTCCTTGCCGAGCGGCCCCGCGCTGTACTCGGGATCGAGCTTGATGCCTATGCGCGCCGCCGCTTCCGCCCACTGCTTCTTCAGATGCTCGGTCGGCGCGACCACGGTGACCTGCTGCACGACATGGTGGTGCAGCAGCCAGGAGGCCAGGGTCAGGGCGAAGGTCGTCTTTCCGGCGCCCGGCGTGGCGACCGCGAGGAAGTCACGCGGCTGCTCCTGGAGGTACTTCTCCATCGCCCCCTGCTGCCAGGCACGCAGCTTGTTGGCGGTGCCCCAGGGGGCGCGGCCGGGGAAGGCGGGGGAAAGGTGGTGGGAGGAGGCGGCGGTGGTAGTCACGGTCTCCGTAAGGGGGTCGGGTTCGGGAGCGGCTCGGTGAACGGGGCGTAGGCGACTCGGCTACGTATGACAACCGGGCCACCCTACCGGCGGTCCGGCGGTGTCCAGGCGCGGACAAGGCCGGGTCCCGCACGGGTGGGACGGACGTCACAGCCGCGCCTCGGCAACTCACCGCACCCGCAGCCGCGTGGCCACCCAGGCCCCCACCAAGGCCACCCCCGCCATCGGCAGAAACACCGCGGCGAACGCCGCCGCATGCGCCCCGGCCCCGGCACCACCGCCGGACACCTCCACCGCCGTATGACTCACCGCGCCCCCGCCCAACGCCGCGAACGCCGCACCCCCGACGGCCAACAGCACGACATTGGAGAGGGCATCGGAGATCTGAAGCGCGGCGGAGTTGGTCCCGGCCTCCTCGGGCGCGGAGAGCTGGAGCAACAGCACACTCGCGGACGAGATCACCAGCCCCATCCCGAAGCACCCGAAAGCCCACACCACGGCGACGATCCAGGCGGGCACGGAGTCGATCAGCACACTCGGCGCGGCCGCGATGGACACCGCCACCAGCACCATCCCCACCGCCATCAGCCGCTCCCGGTACGGCTCCACCCGCGCCCTCGACTGCACCCACGACCCCAACGCCCACGTCACGCCCCCCGCGGCGAGCGAGAACCCGGCGAGCGTGGGCGACAGGCCCCGCTGGGTGACCAGCATCAACGGCACAAAGGACTCGGCGGCGATGAAGGACCCCGCGGCGATCCCGCGCAACAGCACCACGGACGGCAACCCGCGCGCCGCCCGGTACGTGCCCCGCGGAAGCAGCCCCAGCACGGCCGGCACGAGCAGCGCGGCCCCCGCGACGCCAGGAACGAGGGAGAGCCACCGCAGATCCTGGGCGGCGTACTGCAACAGGCCGGCGCCCAGGGAGATGCCGAGGGCGAGCCGGATCCGCCGCCGGTCGAAGGAGGCACTGCCGGCCGAGTCGTCGAGCGGCCCGCCCGCCCGCCGCCGTATCTGCGGCAGCGCGAGCGCGAGCGGAAAGACGACGAGCACCGGAATCCCGACGAACACCCAGCGCCACCCCAGATGCTCGGTCACCGCCCCGGACGCGAGCGGCCCCACGATCGACGGCACGACCCAGCCCGCCGAGAACGCCGCCATGATCGCCGGCCGCAACCGCTCCGGGTAGGCCCGCCCGACGACGACGTACAACGCGACGATCACCAGCCCGCCCCCGAGCCCCTGCACGGCCCGCCCGAGAATGAACACCCACATCGCTCCCGCGGTCCCGGCCAGCAGCAGCCCGGCCCCGAAGGCGACCATCCCGGCCGTGAGCGCCCCGAGCGGTCCCCGCCGATCCGACCACTGCCCCGCGAGCACCATCCCGAACAGGCTGGTGGTGAAGTACCCCGAGAACGCGAACGCGTACAACGACATCCCGCCCAGCTCCCGCGCGGCCACCGGCATCGCCGTCCCGACCGCTGTCGCCTCGAAGGCGATGAGCAGCACGACGGAGACGATCCCGACACTGAGTGCCCGATAGGACCTGCTCAGCACGCTCTCCTCGGACTCGGCGACCAGAGGGGGATCGGACCTCTTCGCAACACCGGTGTCACGCGGCTCAAGGGCACTCATGCCCGCCAGCGTAAGGGCCACAACCCACTTTGGCCCCTGTCGAGAGACGGCCCCACACTGCGACCTTGGACGTACGACCACCGCCTTCATGAACGCGGTATGGCAGTCCCATTGCAGCCCACCCGATTCCCTTGAGCCCACCCCGACCACGCCCGTACGGTCAAACCACCGATCAAGGCCGTGTGCCCGAGTGGTTCAGGGGCTCACCCGCGCAGCATCCAGCAGCGAGCTCCGCTCGCGGGGAGCCACGCGGGTCCGAATCCCACCACGAAGACACGACAACGGCCGAACTTGGTAACGGCCGTGTGCCCGAGTGGTTCAGGGGCTCGCCTGCAAAGCGAGTTACGTGGGTTCGAATCCCGCCACGGCCTCCAGTTCCTTCAACAGGCAAAACAAAAGGGCGGCGCTCCGCAGGAGTGCCGCCCTTTTGGTCCGTCCGTCTCAGTTCCCGTCTCAGTTAGCCGTACGAACGGCCTGACGCAACCGCCTCGCTATGCCCTTCAGACGGAGCGCGAGCCACCGTGCGCGCCTCTTGACGCCTTACGCGCCCCTGGCTCCCAAGCGAATACCTTGCGGCGTAAATGAGTCCGCGCTTAGCGTGACAGCCAGGACTTGGTGACGACCGGCGCACACTCCGTGGAAGGACATGCGAACCGCTGCCAAGCGGGCCGGAAGCGGCGCTCTGTCCGTCGTCGAGATCGAGAACTACTCCTGTCCAGAACCGCATAAGGACTCGGTCAGACTCCGGACACCTATGTACCTGGGTCTGGTCAGGAGGAGTACTTGTGACCAGCGCCATTTTGTCCGAGATGATGGCCGGGGCACCCGTTCTGATCGTTATCAGCGTAGTGCTTGCGTACCTCATCGCCTACCTACTGGCCGTCTTCGTCAACCTGCTGCACTCAGACACGCAGCGACGGGCTGACGCTGCCGACTTCTTGGAACGACACCCGTTCAGTCTTCGACGGAGGCGAGGTAGGTAGTTAAAGCCCCCGGAGCCCAAGACTCCGGGGGCGCTCCCCAGCTCGTCTCATTCGTCGCCGCCCGGCGCCCAGAGAATCCCGTCAACCTGCCTCGCAACATCTGTCCGCACGGCATCCACCATGTGCTGGTACCGCGCGGCCATGGAGGTTGTCGACCACCCCATGAGGCCCATGACGGCCCGCTCGGGGACACCGAGGATGAGTAGGACCGTGGCGGCCGTATGGCGCGCATCGTGCAGACGCCCATCACGGACCTTTGCCTCTGCCAGCAGCGCCTTCCATTCAGTCCAGTCCCGACGGTGGGACGGGCTACGGCCGTGTTCATCCGGGAAGACCAAGCCGTTCTCCTCCCACCGCTTCCCGGCCGCTTCCCGCTCAGCTTCCTGCGCCTTGAGGTGAACCCGGAGTAGGTCAACAAGCTGTTCGGGGAGTCCGACCGCGCGGCGGCCGGCGCGCGACTTGGTGACGGACAACTCCGGGTTGATCCGTCGCCTCTGCGGGCAGTACCCGGCGGCCTTGCGTCCACAGGGCTCGGGGCACCCATGGGCGTACTGCGGCCGGTGGCGACTGCGGCGGACCACGAGGAACCCACCGTCAAGGTCCACGTCCACCCACTGCAACCCCAGCACTTCCCCTTGGCGCAGTCCGAGCGCAAGGGCAACGGCCCACCGTGCGGAATTGCGGTGCTGGTCAGCGGCCTTCAAGAGTCGCTGTACCTCTTGGACGGTGTAGGGCTCCACCTCGTGATCCCCCGTCTTGGGCGCCTTGGCCAACTGAACCGGGTTCTTGCCGAGATGCCCCCGCCGCACGGCCTCGTTCAGAGCAGTGCGGAAGGTTCGGTGCACCTGGTGAGCCGTCGCGGGCTTGCTGCCGTTGGCCTGCATCTTGGCGTAGAACACCTCGATGTGCTCGGGCTTGAGCCTGTCGAGACGGTGAGCCCCCAAGCCTGGAATGAGGTGCTTCCGTACAGCCACGCCGTACCCGACCATCGTGTTGTCGTTAACAGCGAGGGGCGCGACGTTCTCAATCCAGTGGGTCAGCCACGCCTTGACCGTCCACGCCTTGCCGGGCTTCCGCACGGTCTTGGCGTCTCGCTGCTTCTCCAGCTCTCGGACAGCCTCCGCTACCTCGGTCTTGGTCTTGCGTTCGACATGGCGGCGGTCCGGCGTGCCGTCGTCGCGGACGCCGACGGTGACGCGGCCGTGCCATTTGCCGTCCTTACCGAAGTAGATCGAGCTTCGACCGTTGGGCTGTCGGGTGCGCTTCTTGTCTTCCGCCATGGGCGGACTCCTTCAGATTGAGGCGGTTGAAGACGACCGGAGCGCCGCCCCGTGGTGGGGCGGCGCTCCGATGAGGGATGGGATGGGTCAGGCCGCCAACTGCTCAGCGCGACGGCGGGCGAGGTAGGCGGCCGGGGCGTCGGCGGGGACGCGCCGGAGACCGCCGACCATGAGGGACTCCAACTCCCCCGTGCGGATGAGGGCGAAGCACGTGGTCCGGCCGATACGGAGGCAGTAGGCAGCCTCTTCAACGGTCAGGAGAACAGGGGCCGGGCCGCCAACCTCAGCAAGTCGGGCGGTGTCCACGCTGGCGATGCTCATGCGGGATCTCCTCGGGGCAGTCCTTCGGGGGCCTCTCTGGGGGCCGCTACTTCCGCTACCGCCGCTACCGCGCAGGTCAGAGGCCCGTTGGAGGTAGCGGGAAGGGGTAGCGGTAGCGGATGGGTAGCGGTGAGGTAGCGGGCACTGGTGCCAGTTCCCGCTACCCCGTTGTTGCTGGTCAGGCCAGGTTTTCGGTGCCGGGTAGCGGAGGTAGCGGACTTTCCGGGGGTGGGGGGCAGTAGCGGGCCCATGCGTCCCAGAGATCGGCGGCGTAGTAGCCCTTGAGGACGCTCCCAGAGGCCTTGATGTTGCGGGAGGCGATGGGCTGGTTGTCCGCCGTCATGTACTCCGCGAGCATCCTGCCCAGGCGCCGGTTGTCGAGCGGCTTGCCGTGAAGGTCAGCCCATGGGGCATCGTCCAAGGCGTTTAGCCGGTCCAGAATCGCGACCGTGGGCAAGCGGTCGATTCCGACCATGATGTGATCACGCAGGTCGGTCAGCAAGCGGACTCCGATGCTGCCCTTGTCGTTGGCCTTGGACGCGGTCACCAGCGTCACACATGCTTCGCGTGCCCGTTGCGGCCAGTCACCGCCCGCCGCGTCGGCGATGGAGATCAGGGGTTCCCACACGTCCGCCGGGCGGTCGGTGACGCCGTCCGGCAGCTCGGGGAACACGTCCGTGACCTGTTCTTGTACGGTCTCGGCCCACTTGGCGAGCCGGTCTCGGAGCTGATTGCCCTCCCGTACGTGGATGCGGATGCGGAACTGCTCCACCTTCTCGTTACGGGCCCGGCGGCGCATACGGATGATGACCGCGCGGGTCATGATCGTGTCGGGCAGGTTGCCGAGTCCGGCGACGGCGAGTGCGCAGTACGAGGGGAAGCCCTGTACTTGCTGGTTGGCTCCGTCTCCGACGCACCGGTACATCTCACGGCCGCGGGTGTGGCCGGCGTTGATGAAGCCCCGGAGTTGTTCGTTCTCTCCGGCTTTGGGCCCGAAGACGGTGTCGATCTCATCGAACAGAATCGTCGGCCGTCCGCCGTCGATGCCGGACACGGACCGAAACAGGGCGGCGGCGGACGCGTCCACGGCCGCCATGGAGCGCGGCACGAGCGTTTCCACCACTTCAAGCGCCCGCGACTTCCCTGACCCCGGCTCCGGCGAGAGGAACGCGAGCCGGGGTGTGGAGTCGAAGGCGTCGAGCAGGTGGGCGTGCGCATCCCACAGGGTGACCGCGACGTAGGCAGCTTCGTGGGGGAAGACGTTGAAACGGCGGTGGAAGGCTTCCACCTCATCGAGCAGCGCGGCCCCGTCAATCGGGGGCGTGCGGGTCGGGTCGGTCATGCGGCGGCCCTCTCTTCCTGGGGGGTGCGGAGTGGGCAGAGGTCGCGGTGGCCTTCGTGGTCGGCGATCAGGGCAAGCACCTTGCCGTGACCGACGGCGCTGCGATCGCGGCCGCACTGGCACTTCGACGTGGCCGTAGGGGTGGCTTCGTACGGAGCGCAGATGTGCAGCCAGGCGATGGGGTAGCGGCCGTCTCCGGTCTGCGGGTCAGGGCGAAGTGCAGTTCGGACGCCCTTGCGGGCGGCGCCCTTCGGCTCGCCCACGGCCGTGCGTACTGCGGCCAGTTCGGCGGCGCCCGGGCGGGTCGGGGTGTGGGTGAGGCTCTTCAGAGGGGGGCGGGGTTGGGTGTTCATGCGGTGTCCCGCCGGGTCTGGTTGTGGGCGATGGACCAGTTGAGGGCGCTGCGGAGGGTGGAGCGGCACTGGGCAGCGGGCAGTCCGGCCGTCTCGCCTGCCTCCTGAAGAGCCTGTTCAACCACGTGCCGGGGGAGGTCGCCCCACGCGACGAGGCGTCCCAGGGCGCGTGCGGCACGGAACAACGCCCCTTCCCGTTGGCCGACTTGGGCCGTGACCACGTTCCACGTCTCGTTCGTGAGTGCTACATCCGCGTATCGACGGGATTGTGCCGTTACGGGGCCTGAGGGGCCCTGAGATGCCCTGGGGGCGGGTTGCAGGATGCTTTGCAGCCAGAGAGGCAGAGGGGCGGCCACAGGGCCGCACACGGCTTCGTAGGGTCCGGCGGGGGTGAGGCTGCCGGCTGCGACGACGTAGCCGCCCCATGCGCGGGTGTCGACCAACTGGCCGATGGTTCCCGCGGTGTTGGTCAGCCTCAGGCCGTCGGGGGCGGTGAAGTACAGGTGCTCTCCGCCGCTCGCCGTCCGCACCCGGTAGGTGGCGGGGACGGCGTGGCCGGCGCGCTCGCAGAGCGCTTTGAAGGTCGCCGCGCCGTCAGGCGCGTCCCAACTGCCCTTGTGCTTGGGCTTGTCCAGGTCGACCACGAGCAGCCCGGAGGGGCCGGTGGCGATGCCGATGTTGTAGGGGGTGTGCCACCAGGTGGTGCGGATGCGGTCGGGGTCGCGGGTGGCGCGCTGTTCCCACTTCATGTGGCCGTCCGCGCAGTCGCCGGTGTGGGGGCAGGTGGCTTCGCCGTGCAGGGCGGGTCGCTTGTCGCCGGGGCGTAGCGGGAAGACGTACCAGCCGCGTTCGGCGGCATCGAGTGCGGCGCGCATCAGGGCCTCGTTCGGGTTCCTCATGCCGCCACCTCCAGGGCGGGGGCGAGGGTGGTGAGGTAGGCGCGGCCGATCCATTCGGTGTAGGCGGGTGGCAGGGCCTCGCGGAGCTTGAGGTGGTCGGTGGACCAGTCGATGCCCTTGGCCCAGCCGTCGATGCGGCAGTGCGGGCCGAACGCGCGCCGATAGCCCTCGGTGCCGCCGCCGATGCAGCAGCAGCCGTCCAGGACACGGAAGGTGCGGAAGGTGTCCGGCACTCGCCGGATGTCGATGGGTTGCGTCATGCTGGATGACCTCCACAGGTCAGTCAGTGGCAGGTGGACAAGGGCGACCCCGGTTCTTGGCGGAATGGGGGGTCGCCCTTGGCGTAGCTACTGGTAGAAGCGGTTGCGCTTGATGACGGCCTTGCGGATGTTGACCGTGGTCCCGCCCTTGTGGCCGCTCGCGCTGAAGACCTGCACGGCGATCCATCCGCCGAAGATCACGGCGGCGAGGGTGATGAGCTGGGTGATGAGCGCGGTCAGGGCGGTGATGAACGTCGTGAGCAGGAGCAGTCCGCCGCACACCGCGCCGAAGCCGATGCCTCCGAGGGCGACGTTCACGGCTGCGCGGGAGACGGGCGGCTTGGCCGCGACGGGTTCGGGCTTGGCGGGTTCGATGGCGTAGCCGGTGACGACGCGGCCGTCCGGCAGGACCACACTCGCCACCGCCGGGAGGTGGCCGGGCTGGACGGGAACCATCGGCGCCGGCTGCACGACGGCGGGCGGCATCGGGGTGGGCTGGTGGACTTCCACCACCCCGTGGGCGGGCGGGTGGCGGGCGGGTTCGGGGTACATGCGGAATCCCTTCCGGTCATGGCTTGGGGAGGCGGACGCACCCCCTGCCAGGGGCGCCGTGGAGGGGGTTTCAGACGTGCTGACCAGGGCGCCTCCCCACCTCCCCAAGATGATGTTTCCGCTGATCAGCGCGGGGGAGGCAGGGTGGGGAGGTGGTTGGGGAGTTCTCCCCGCCTCCCCGGCGCGGGCGGGTCCGCCTCCCCGCTACGCGGAGGCGGAAGCGGAACCGTCGTCGTCGCGGTTGGCGAGGGCGCGCAGGACGTGTTCGCGGTGGACGACCATGCGGCCGTGGGACTTCTTCGGCTCCTCGCCTTCGGCCTCCAGGACGCGCTTGAGGTCGCCGTTGGTCCAGTCGCCGTAGGCGTCCTGGTTGAGCATCGCGAGCCGCTTGAGGACGTCGGTGGTGGGCAGCCGGGGCGCGTCGCCGATGGCGGCGGCGATGTCGGCGAGCGGGTCGCGCTCCTCGCCGCGCTCGATCACGGTCAGCGTGGTGACCCCGTCCCGCAGGGCCTTCGCGCGCTCGGCAATCTCTGCGGCCGGGTCGTCATCGATGAAGTGGGTGCGTACCGTGATGGACGACTGCCCCTTGGGCATGTCGATGCCGTCCGAGGCGACGACCAGGGTTCCCTTGTCCAGGCCCTGGCGGAGCATGTGCGGGGCGGCGCCGTCCTCAACGGCCTTGTCTCCGAGTGCCATCTTGGCTTGCGAA
>NZ_JAQMYP010000002.1 GCF_028369295.1 Streptomyces sp. HD | reverse complement strand
GCCACCGAGGCGGAGGAGGAGGCCGGCCGGGAGACGGTCGTCGTCGAGGTGGGCGGCAAGCGCCTGGAGGTCTCCCTCCCCGCCTCGCTCGGCATGACGCTGGCCCGCACCGGCCTGGCCGCGGGCGCCAAGCCCAAGCGCCGCGCCGCCAAGAAGTCCGGCCCCGCCGCCTCCGGCGACACCCTCGCCTCCCCGATGCAGGGCACGATCGTCAAGGTCGCGGTCGAGGAGGGCCAGGAGGTCAAGGAGGGCGACCTGATCGTCGTACTCGAAGCGATGAAGATGGAACAGCCGCTGAACGCGCACAAGTCCGGCACCATCAAGGGCCTGTCCGCGGAGGTCGGCGCCTCGCTCACGTCGGGCGCGGCCATCTGCGAGATCAAGGACTGAGTCGTACGACGTCCTGAGGCGCCCGGCGGACTGGAGCAGACAGTCCGCCGGGCGCCTCGTTTCCGAGGGCCGTTCGTCCTCGGTGGCATCCTGGAGGCACACCGGGCGTGAGAGAGGCAGGTGGGAGCCGTGGTGGGCGCGACCTCACGCGAGGATGCGGGGACCGGGGGCGCGGCGGCGACGGCCCAGCCGCGTGCCATGCGCGCGGATGCCCGCCGTAATCACGAGCGGCTGCTCACCGAGGCCCGCTCCGCCTTCGCCGAGCACGGCACGGACGCGTCCCTGGAGGACGTGGCCCGTCGGGCGGGCGTGGGCATCGGCACGCTCTACCGCCACTTCCCCAACCGCGACGCCCTGTTGAGCGCCGTCTTCGAGGACGCGGTCGGCGACCTGCTGACCCGCTCCCGCGAACTCCTCGACGCCCCGGAACCCTGCGCGGCCCTGGTGACCTGGCTCCGCGAGATGGTCACCCACGCCGGGGAGTACCGGGGCCTCGCCCACGCCCTGATGTCCGTCTCCCACGACAAGTCCTCGGCCCTCGCCCGCTGCAGCGACCCGATCAGAGAAGCGGGCGGCGCGCTGCTGGCAAGAGCCCAGAAGGCGGGAACGGTCCGCCCCGACGTGGCGATCGGAGACCTGCTCCAACTCACCCACGCGATCGCACTGGCGGCGGAGGAGACGCCGGGGGACTCGGAGTTGGCAGACAGGTTGCTACACCTGACGCTACGGGGCTTGACCGACAGTTGATGCCGGCGGGCCCAAGGGCAGTGCCCCAGGGGCGCGGGGAACTGCGCGACAAGCCACAACACCAGCCCGCACCCGCACACCACCACGAGCCCTGCGGCGAACAGGCGAACCTAACGCCGCCGCAAATCCGCGACGCGAGCCCGCTCCCGCTCGGCCCCTTGCTCACCCAGCACCGTCGCAGCAGCGGACCGCAACCCCGGCCCACCCGCGGAGGGACCCCGTCGCGGCCCCGGCAGAGCCGGACGCTGCTGACGCCGCGCCGGGACCTCGTCACCCCCCGGGTTCCCGGTCGCCCCGGCCACGGCGATCTGCACCCCCTGATCGGCGAGGGCCTGCAACTCGGTGTGGGCACGGTCGTCATGAGCCGGCGGATCATCGGTGACGAGCCGCGTGATGACATCGGTGGGCACCGTCTGGAACATCGTGTCCGTACCGAGCTTCGTGTGGTCGGCGAGGACGACGACCTCCGAGGCGGCCTGCACCAGTGCCCGGTCGACGGAGGCGGAGAGCATGTTGGACGTGGAGAGCCCGCGCTCGGCGGTGAGCCCGCTTCCGGAGAGGAAGGCCCGGGACACCCGCAGCCCTTGGAGGGACTGCTCGGCGCCACTGCCCACCAGCGCGTAGTTGGACCCGCGGAGCGTGCCGCCGGTCATGACGACCTCGACCCGGTTGGCATGGGCCAACGCCTGCGCCACCAGCAGTGAGTTGGTGACGACGGTCAGTCCGGGCACGCGCGCGAGCCGGCGCGCCAGCTCCTGTGTGGTGGTACCCGCCCCGACGACGATCGCCTCGCCCTCCTCCACGAAATTCGCGGCGAGGTCGGCGATGGCCGTCTTCTCGGCGGTCGCGAGATGTGATTTCTGCGGAAAGCCGGACTCCCGCGTGAACCCGCCCGGCAATACCGCACCGCCATGTCGGCGGTCGAGGAGTCCTTCTGCCTCCAGTGCGCGCACGTCCCGCCGTACGGTCACTTCGGAGGTCTGGACGACGCGGGCGAGCTCACGGAGCGACACGGCCCCGTTCGCTCGCACCATTTCGAGGATCAATTGGCGACGTTCTGCAGCGAACACGAAACTGACAGTAACCCCAACGACCGTCTGCTTTCAGCAGTTTGCGCCGAATAACAGAAGTTGTTCGTACGCAAGGGCGAGAAGTGGTATAGGGCCTAGTCCCGCCGCCTATGCCGCACGCATGCTCGACAACTCCCCGTGACCAGCGGGGAGTTGCTTCCGGTCGTCAGAGTTCGCCGCCGGACTTCCGGGTGTGCAACTGCCGTGCCACCTCGGCGATCGAGCCCGAAAGGGAGGGGTACACGGTGAAGGCGTTCGCGATCTGTTCGACCGTCAGATTGTTGTCGACCGCGATCGAGATCGGGTGGATCAGTTCCGAAGCGCGCGGCGAGACGACCACACCGCCGACCACGATGCCCGTACCCGGCCGGCAGAAGATCTTGACGAAGCCGTCCCGGATGCCCTGCATCTTGGCGCGCGGGTTGCGCAGCAGCGGCAGCTTGACGACGCGAGCGTCGATCTTGCCGGCGTCCACGTCGGCCTGGGAGTAGCCGACGGTGGCGATCTCGGGGTCGGTGAAGACGTTGGAGGAGACGGTCTTCAGGTTCAGCGGGGCCACGGCATCGCCCAGGAAGTGGTACATGGCGATACGTCCCTGCATGGCGGCGACGGACGCGAGGGCGAAGACGCCGGTGACGTCACCCGCGGCGTACACGCCCGGCGCGGTCGTCCGGGACACCTTGTCGGTCCAGATGTGCCCGGACTCGCGCAGCTTGACGCCGGCCTCCTCCAGACCCATGCCCTCGGAGTTCGGGATGGCACCGACGGCCATGAGGCAGTGGCTGCCGCTGATGACCCGCCCGTCGGCGAGGGTGACCTCGACCCGGTCACCGACCCGCTTGGCGGCGGCGGCGCGCGAGCGGGCCATGACGTTCATGCCACGACGCCGGAAGACGTCCTCCAGGACGGCCGCCGCGTCCGGGTCCTCACCCGGCAGCACGCGGTCCCGGGACGAGACGAGGGTGACCCGCGACCCGAGCGCCTGATAGGCGCCGGCGAACTCGGCACCGGTGACACCGGACCCGACCACGATGAGCTCTTCGGGCAGCTCGGTGAGGTCGTACACCTGGGTCCAGTTCAGGATCCGCTCACCGTCGGGCTGGGCGTCGGGCAGCTCACGCGGATGACCACCGGTGGCGATCAGAACCGCATCCGCGACGAGCGTCTCCTCGCTCCCGTCGGCGGCACGCACCACGACCTTCCGTGACCCGTCGAGGCCCTGCATGCCCTCCAGCCGGCCACGGCCGCGCATCACCCGCGCACCGGCGCGCGTGACGGAGGCGGTGATGTCGTGGGACTGCGCGAGCGCGAGCCGCTTGACACGCCGGTTGACCTTGCCCAGGTCGACGCCCACGACACGCGCGGGCGTGTCGATGTGCGGGGTGTCGTCGGCGACGATGATGCCCAGCTCCTCGTAGGAGGAGTCGAAGGTGGTCATCACCTCGGCCGTAGCGATAAGGGTCTTCGACGGCACGCAGTCGGTGAGCACCGACGCCCCGCCCAGACCGTCGCAGTCGACGACGGTCACCTCCGCGCCGAGCTGGGCGGCCACCAGGGCCGCCTCGTATCCGCCGGGTCCGCCACCGATGATCACGATCCGAGTCACGTACTCCATTGTCCCGCACGCCCCACCCTGCCACTGCCTGGGGGCCCGCCCGAGACACCACTGTTACGGGAGGGGCGGACGATTCGGCTGCCGTACCCTCTCTGCATGTCGCTCTACGCCGCGTACGCCGGCAATCTCGACGCGCGGCTGATGACCCGCCGCGCCCCCCACTCGCCGCTGCGCGCCACCGGCTGGCTGAACGGGTGGCGGCTGACGTTCGGCGGCGAGCAGCTCGGCTGGGAGGGCGCGCTGGCCACGCTCGTCGAGGACCCGATGGAGCAGGTCTTCGTCGCGCTGTACGACATCGCGCCGATGGACGAGGACTCACTGGACCGCTGGGAGGGCGTCGGTCTCGGCATATACCGGCGGCTCCGGGTCCGTGTACACACGCTGGAGGGCGAGGAGTCGGCGTGGGTGTACGTCCTGAACGCGTACGAGGGCGGACTGCCGTCGGCACGCTATCTGGGGGAGCTCGCGGACGCGGCGGAGTCGGCGGGAGCACCGCACGACTACGTGATGGAACTACGCAAACGCCCCTGCTGAGAACACTGAAGCCGCACCACCCTCTCCCGTCACACTCTTCGTTGGAAACGACAAGACAACGATCGCCATCCCGTGAGCTCTGTCATCTACGCGCGTAGGCCCAAACCGGCTACCCTCAGTCGCGTGAACGCATCTCTTCTTCCGGACGACATCCAGGGCGACCCTCACGCGGCCGCCGACGCCGCCGCCGCGCGCCTGCGCGAACTGACCGGCGCCGAGACCCACGACGTCGCCCTCGTGATGGGCTCCGGCTGGGCACCGGCCGTGGACGCCCTCGGCGCACCCGACGCCGAGTTCCAGGTCACCGAGCTGCCCGGATTCCCGCCGCCGGCGGTGGAAGGGCACGGCGGCAAGATCCGCTCCTACAAGATCGGCAACAAGCGCGCCCTGGTCTTCCTGGGCCGCACCCACTACTACGAGGGCCGCGGCGTGGCTGCCGTGTCCCACGGTGTCCGCACCGCGGTCGCGGCCGGCTGCAAGACGATCGTCCTCACCAACGGCTGCGGCGGCCTGCGCGAGGGCATGCGCCCCGGCCAGCCGGTCCTGATCAGCGACCACATCAACCTCACGGCCACCTCCCCCATCGTCGGCGCCAACTTCGTCGACCTCACCGACCTGTACTCCCCGCGCCTGCGCGCGCTGTGCAAGGAGATCGACCCCACGCTGGAGGAGGGCGTCTACGCCCAGTTCCCCGGCCCGCACTACGAGACGCCGGCCGAGATCCGCATGGCCCGCGTCATCGGCGCGGACCTGGTGGGCATGTCGACGGTCCTGGAGGCCATCGCCGCGCGCGAGGCGGGCGCCGAGGTCCTGGGCATCTCCCTGGTGACCAACCTGGCGGCCGGCATGACCGGCGAACCCCTCAACCACGAGGAGGTCCTCCAGGCCGGCCGTGACAGCGCGACGCAGATGGGTTCGCTGCTGGCGCAGGTTCTCGGCCGCCTGTAGAAGGGCATCGCCGACGGGGCTGCCTCGTCCTGTCGTATGGCGACCGCAGGCCCGTCGTGGCTTGTCGCGCGGTTCCCCGCGCCCCCGGGGGGGTGCAGGCGGCCTGCGCCAGGAACCGGCCGCAGTCGCCCACGGCGGGAAGGGGACGGGTCGGGGGGTGTCCGCCCGCAGCGGCGGGCGTCAAGAAACAGCACCTCTTGAGCCACAGCAACCGCCCGACCGAGGACGGACACCCCCCGACCCGGCCCGACCCACCACAAACCGCAGGCGCTCGGCGAACCCCCACCGCACAGCAACAGGCCGCCGCAGGCATAGACGCGCACCACCGACAACGAGAGGCTGACCCGCCGTGCACGACGATCTCATCGCCCGGGCCAAGACCTGGCTGGCCGAGGACCCCGACGCGGAGACCCGCGACGAACTCGCCAAGCTCATCGAGGCCGGCGACGTCACCGAGCTCTCGGACCGCTTCAGCGGCACCCTGCAGTTCGGCACCGCGGGCCTGCGCGGAGAAATCGGCGCCGGGCCCATGCGAATGAACCGCAGCGTCGTCATCCGCGCCGCGGCCGGCCTCGCCGCGTACCTCAAGAAGCAGGGCCACGACAACGGCCTGGTCGTCATCGGCTACGACGCCCGCCACAAGTCGGAGGACTTCGCCCGCGACACCGCCGCCGTCATGACCGGCGCCGGCCTGCGCGCCGCCGTACTCCCGCGCCCCCTCCCCACCCCCGTCCTCGCCTTCGCGATAAGGCACCTCGGCGCGGCAGCCGGCGTGGAGGTCACCGCCAGCCACAACCCGCCCCGCGACAACGGCTACAAGGTCTACCTCGGCGACGGCTCCCAGATCGTCCCGCCCGCGGACACGGACATCGCCGCCGAGATCGACGCGATCGCGAGCCTCGACGACGTCCCCCGCCCGACCGACGGCTGGGACACCCTGGACGACAGCGTCCTCGACGCCTACCTCGCCCGCACCGACGCGGTCCTCTCCCCGGACTCCCCCCGCACCGCCCGCACCGTCTACACGGCGATGCACGGCGTCGGCAAGGACGTCCTCCTCGCCGCCTTCGCCCGGGCCGGCTTCCCGACCCCGGGCCTCGTCGCCGAGCAGGCCGACCCCGACCCGGACTTCCCCACCGTCGCCTTCCCCAACCCGGAAGAGCCCGGCGCGATGGACCTGGCCTTCGCGAAGGCCCGCGAGACGAACCCCGACCTGATCATCGCCAACGACCCCGACGCCGACCGCTGCGCCGTGGCGGTGAAGGACGGCGAGGACTGGCGCATGCTGCGCGGCGACGAGGTCGGCGCCCTGCTCGCCGCGCACCTGGTCGACCGCGGAGCACAGGGCACCTTCGCCGAGTCGATCGTCTCCTCCTCCCTCCTCGGCCGTATCGCCGAGAAGGCGAACCTCCCCCACGAGGAGACCCTCACCGGCTTCAAGTGGATCGCCCGGGTCGAGAACCTCCGCTACGGCTACGAGGAGGCCCTCGGCTACTGCGTCGACCCCGAGGGCGTACGCGACAAGGACGGCATCACGGCGGCCCTCCTGATCACCGAACTCGCGTCCGCCCTAAAGGCGGAGAGCCGCACCCTCCTGGACCTCCTGGACGACCTCGCCGTGGAGCACGGCCTGCACGCCACCGACCAGCTCTCGGTCCGCGTCCAGGACCTGTCGGTCATCGCGAACGCGATGCGCCGGCTCCGCGAGCAGCCGCCCACGCGGCTCGCCGGCCTGGCCATCACCCGCGCCGAGGACCTCACCCGGGGCACGGAGACGCTCCCGCCCACCGACGGCCTGCGCTACACGCTCGACGGCGCCCGCGTCATCGTCCGCCCCAGCGGTACCGAGCCCAAGCTGAAGTGCTACCTGGAGGTCGTGGTCCCGGTGGCGACGCACGCCGACCTCCCGGCGGCCCGCACCAAGGCGACGGCCCTGCTGGCGACGATCAAGCAGGACCTGTCGACGGCGGCAGGCATCTGAATTTCGGGAACACGTACCCGATCCTCGGGAACAGGTGTCCGAACCTGAGAAACCCGGCGAGCCGCCATGCCCGCCCCCGACGGGGTGCCCCCATCCGGAGGCACCCCGTCGGGTGATTTCTCCAGGACGATTGACCCGGGCTCCACGCCCCACCCCACCACCCGGGCAACGGTGGAGCGGAAACGCACCACCGAATCGCCTGGAGCCGCCGTGTCCACGACCGCATCCCGGCCCACACCCCGAACGACCACCACCCCCGGCGCCGCACCGGAGCAGCCACAGCGACCAGCACGCGCCCCACGCGCCTTCACCCCCCGCGCGCACGTCCACCACGCCCTGCACGCCCTGCGCCACGCAGCCCCCGCCCTCCTCGCCTACCTCGCCGTACGCGGCACGGGCCTGCTGCTCCTCACCGTCTGGGCGCACCGCCAACGGCACGGCGTCTGGCCGATCCTGGCGACGCAGTGGGACGCCGACTGGTACCTCGGCATCGCCGACCACGGCTACGCCCACGAACTCGGCACCGCACCGAGCGCCAACAACCTGGCCTTCTTCCCGCTCTACCCCACCCTCGTGAAGGCGTTCGCCGCGCTCACCCCGGGCACCCGCGCGAGCACCGGACTCGCCATCGCCGTCATCGCCTCCCTCGTCGCCGCGTGGGGCGTCTTCGCGGTCGGCGACCGGCTGCACGGCCGCCGTGCCGGCATCCTCCTCACCACCCTGTGGGCGGCGCTCCCGGTCGGCCTGGTGCAGTGGATGGGGTACACCGAGTCCCTGTTCACGGCGCTCGCGGCCTGGTCCCTGTACGCCGTGCTCACCGGCCGTCTCCTCACCGCGGCCGGCCTGGCGGCGCTGGCGGGCCTCACCCGCCCGACCGGCGTCGCGGTGGCGGCAGCGGTCACCGCGGCGGCGCTGCTCGCCCTGCGCCGCCGCTTCTCCCTCCGCACCCTGGCGGCCGCCGCGATCGCGCCGCTCGGCTGGTGCGGATACGTCGGCTGGGTGGGCCTGCGCGTGGGCCGCTGGGACGGCTACTTCGCCGTACAGCGGCTCTGGCACAACGAGCTGGACGGCGGCCTGGAGACCCTGCGCTGGATGCGGCGCCTGCTCGTGTACGACTCGACGCCCGAGCTGTTCCTGGTGATGGTGACGCTCACGCTGATCGCGTCGGTGGCGCTGTTCGGGCTGTCGCTGTGGGACCGCCAGCCGGTGCCGCTGCTGGTCTTCGCGGCCGTACTGCTGACGATCGTCCTGGGCAGCGGCGGCGTCTACTTCCCCCGCGCCCGCTTCCTCCTCCCCGCCTTCCCCCTCCTCCTCCCCCTCGCCCTACGCCTCTCCCACGCCTCCAGCCGCTACCGCACCCTGACCCTCACCGCGGCCGTGGCCGGCTCGGCGTACTGCAGCGCGTACATGACGCTGGTGTGGCCCAGCGCGCCGTGAATCAGCGGAGCGGGCCGGTGCAGGGCAAGGTGCCTCTCCCACGCCTCCAGCCGCTACCGCACCCTGACCCTCACCGCGGCCGTGGCCGGCTCGGCGTACTGCAGCGCGTACATGGCGCTGGTGTGGCCCAGCGCGCCGTGAATCAGCGGAGCGGGCCGGTGCAGGGCAAGGTGCCTCTCCCACGCCTCCAGCCGCTACCGCACCCTGACCCTCACCGCGGCGGTAGCCGGCTCGGCGTACTGCAGCGCGTACATGGCGCTGGTGTGGCCCAGCGCGCCGTGAATCAGCGGGGCGGGCCGGTGCAGGGCAAGGTGCGCCGCCACAGGGACCGGTCGTGCGATCGATGCTCCAGGGCTAGCGGAGACACCAGTGGGCGGTCAGCCGGCCCCGACACACCCCGGCCGGCCGTTCAGCCCCACACCATCACCGCCACCCACCCCAACCCCACGAGCACCGCGAGCGGCCACAGCGCGCGCCCGCGCTGCCGCTCGTCGCTCACCCCGGCCGGCCGGGCGGCGGGGTCCTGCCACATCGCCGTGATCTCGGTGGCGACTCGGTCGTAGGGGTGGACGAGGCCCAGTTTCCGCTCCAGCCGACGCCAGCGGAGGGTGCTCACCGACCACGCGCCGAGGAGACTCCCCCGGCTGCCGATCCTCAGCTCGGCGCCCTTGCACTCGACGGCCCGCACGTCGTCCCACACGAGCTGACGCGGCCCGCCCAGCCCGTTGAACCACAGCCCCTCACGGTCGGCGGTGACCTGCCAGGCGAGCCGGCGCGGCACCATCGCGGCGACGGCGAACCCGAGCAACGCGCCGAAGACGTACCGCCAGAGCCCGCTCTCGCTCACGAAGAGGACCAGCACCCATCCCACCCCCAACGCCACCGTGAGCCAGTCGGACCACCCGGCCCGCCACCGCCGTACCTCCACGGCTCCCTGCCCACGCAGCCGCCCGGCGAGATCCTCGACGGCCTCCCGCCGCCGAGCCTCGTCCGCCACCGCACGCTTCTCACCGGCGATCCGACGCCGTACGGCCCCCTCGGTCAACGGCCGTACGGGCCCCGAGGACCGCTCCACGACCGGCGACTCGTCCAGCTCCCCCGCGGCGATGAGGAGCTGCACCTCGGCGCCGTCGTAGGGCAGCCCGTACAGGACGGCTTCCCGCAGGGGTCCGGCCTGGTCGTGGTCGAGCCGGTCGAGGAGTTCCTGCATCTCCTCGTCACCGCCCTCGTCACCGCCCTCGTCGCAGTCCTCACCACTGCCCTCGGCCTCACCCTCGCCGTCCTCGCTCCCCTTCTCGCCCTCGCCCTCGTCCTCGTCAAGCACCGACGTGGCGACAATGAACAGCGGCCGCACCGCCTCCAGGTCATCAGCGGCGTACACCTCGGTATCGATGTCCTTGTTCACCCGCATCAGCACCCGCAGCACCGGCACAGGCTCCCGGCGCAGCCCCGCCGCCCGCCCCCGCCCGAGCGCGGCGGACAGCAGCACGGTGACGCCGAGCCCGGCGACGAACCAGCCGACAGCAGAGGCGGCCTGCCGGTCGTCGGCGAGCTCCCAACCTCCGGAGCCGACCAGCACGGCACCGGCCACGAGCGGTACGGCCCCGACCCAGACAAGGAACTTCCCGCGCCCAAGTCGCGCACCGCCGTCCGGCAGGGCGCCGGTCACGCCCCCGGCGGCAGCCCGGGCCGCCTCCCGCTGTCGCCTCCTCGCGACGAGCCGCAGTACGGCGGCCACCCACAACACAACGAGGCCGGCCACGACAGCCGCCCGCACCGCCCAGGCCAGGGCGTCCCCCTGAACCAGCACGACCACGACCAGCGCGGGCGCCGCCACCGGCACGGCCTCGGGTCGTACCACCGCCCAGAGGAGCTGCAGGGCGACACCCGCGGCCACCCACCCCCGCACCCCACCGGACAGCGCCAGCCCTCCGGCCAGCGCACCGGCGGCCGGCACGAGGGCCACCACAGCGGCCGGACGCAACCGCACCGGCACCCAGCGGGGCGGCAGGGCACCGCTCCAGCGCCGGGCCTGCTCACCGTCCCAGGGGAGACAGCCGTCGGGGATCGCGGAGGCGGGCAGCGAGCGGGGTTGCTGAAGATTCGTAGTCATCGCTTGCCAGACGAGCGGATCACGCACGTGGTTGCTCCACGCACCCGCGGGTCTCAGGACATGGCGAGGCCCGTCTTAGAGCATGGCGAGGCAGGGGTCCTGGACCATGGCGAGGCGGGGTCCTGGACCATGGCGAGGCGGGCCTCAGGACACGGCGAGCAAGATCAGCAGCAACACAAACCCGGCGACGACCGGCCCGATCACCTCATAGGCCCACCGCACGGTCACCTCACCCTGAGCGGACTCCGCGTCCCCCCGGTGCTCCAGCAGTTCCCGCAGGTCGGCCATGACCTGGTCGGCGTCGGACCGCACCAGACCATGCGCGTCCGTGTCCGTCCCGGGCGCGTCGAACCCGAACTCTCCGAGCCCCGTGCCCCCGCCTCCACGACCTCCCCGGTCGCCCCGCGCGGGAGTGTTCCGCTCGGCGGCCGCCCGGGCCAACCGGCGCGCCGCCCTCTTGCGGGCCCGCAGCGAGACCGGGACCGCCCAGAGCTGGAACTTGGTGCCGGCGTTGTCGACGACCTCGTTGGAGTAACCGGACCGCAGCGCGGCGATCTGCCCCCAGGGCAGCACGATCACCCGGAGCGGGTTGCGGATGCGCAGCCGGTCGTCGTTGGCGTAGACGGCGGGGCGCAGGGTGAACGCGGAGACCAGCGGCACGATGAGGATCAGTGCGGCGAGGGCCAGCCACTGCGTGCGGCCTTCGCCCCGGATCAGCGCGTCGATGCCGAGCCAGAGCGCGATGGCCAGCATCAGGACGCCGCCCGCGATGCCCATGTGCGAGCGGTAGACCCGGTCCTTCAGGGCGGGGTCCGGGGTGGGGGGCTGCTGCTCCGGGGTGGTCATGGGCTCGATTCTGCCGTACGCCTGCGGCGGCCCGGCCGACCGCCTGTGCGCCGCGGGGGGTTCGCATGGTGCGCGAGTGCGGGTTGTCCGTGGCTGGTCGCGCCCACGCGGCGGAGCCGCATATCGATACAGCCCCGCGCCCCTTGAGGGCGTGGCAGCCCCCGGCGCTGCGAGAACCGTCTCTCCCGGGTAGAGAGACGTGCCCTCGGGGTGTACAGCCGCTACGCGCGTAGATATGCTCGTCTGGTGACCATGCCCACCAATGCATCTGCCGCAGCTCACGCACTCGCGGACGTCACCGCGTCCGACAGCACGCTGCGCCGCTTCCTCCACGGGCTGCCCGGTGTCGACGCGGTCGGCCTGGAGGCGCGGGCCGCGTCCCTCGGTACCCGTTCCATCAAGACGACCGCCAAGGCGTACGCCATCGACCTCGCCATCTCGATGGTCGACCTGACGACGCTGGAAGGCGCGGACACCCCGGGCAAGGTCCGGGCGCTCGGCGCCAAGGCGGTCCACCCCGACCCGACCGACCGCACGACCCCGGCGACCGCGGCCGTCTGCGTCTATCCCGACATGGTGGCCACCGCGAAGGAGGCCGTCGCCGGGTCCGGCGTGAAGGTCGCCTCCGTGGCCACCGCGTTCCCGGCCGGGCGCGCCGCCCTCGGTGTGAAGCTGGCCGACGTGCGCGACGCCGTCTCGGCCGGCACGGACGAGGTCGACATGGTCATCGACCGCGGGGCGTTCCTCGCGGGCGACTACATGAAGGTGTACGACGAGATCGTCGCCGTGAAGGAGACCTGCGGGGCGGCCCGCCTCAAGGTCATCTTCGAGACCGGCGAGCTGTCGACGTACGACAACATCCGCCGCGCGAGCTGGCTCGGCATGCTGGCGGGCGCCGACTTCATCAAGACGTCCACCGGCAAGGTCGCCGTGAACGCCACCCCCGCGAACACGCTCCTTATGCTGGAAGCGGTGCGGGACTTCCGTGCCCAGACCGGCATCCAGGTCGGCGTGAAGCCGGCCGGCGGGATCCGGACGACCAAGGACGCCATCAAGTTCCTCGTGCTGGTCAACGAGACCGCCGGCCAGGACTGGCTGGACAACCACTGGTTCCGCTTCGGCGCCTCCTCGCTGCTGAACGACCTGCTGATGCAGCGTCAGAAGCTGGCCACCGGCCGCTACTCCGGCCCCGACTACGTGACGGTGGACTGAGACCCATGACCATGGAAAACCTGTCTTCGGTATTCGAATACGCACCGGCCCCCGAGTCGCGCGCGATCGTCGACATCGCGCCGTCGTACGGCCTGTTCATCGACGGCGAGTTCACGGAGGCGGCCGACGGCAAGGTCTTCAAGACCGTCTCGCCGTCGTCCGAGGAGGTCCTCTCCGAGATCGCCCAGGCGGGCGAGGCGGACGTGGACCGCGCGGTCAAGGCCGCCCGCAAGGCCTTCGAGAAGTGGTCGGCGCTGCCCGGCACGGAGCGCGCGAAGTACCTGTTCCGCATCGCCCGGATCATCCAGGAGCGGGCCCGCGAGCTCGCCGTCCTGGAGACCCTGGACAACGGCAAGCCGATCAAGGAGACCCGTGACGCGGACCTCCCCCTGGTCGCCGCGCACTTCTTCTACTACGCGGGCTGGGCCGACAAGCTCGGCCACGCCGGCTTCGGCGCCGACCCCAGGCCCCTCGGTGTGGCCGGCCAGGTCATCCCCTGGAACTTCCCGCTGCTGATGCTGGCGTGGAAGATCGCCCCGGCGCTCGCGACCGGCAACACGGTCGTCCTGAAGCCCGCCGAGACGACACCCCTCTCCGCGCTCTTCTTCGCGGACATCTGCCGCCAGGCGGGCCTGCCCAAGGGCGTCGTCAACATCCTTCCGGGATACGGCGACGCGGGCGCCGCGGTCGTCGCGCACCCGGACGTGAACAAGGTCGCCTTCACCGGCTCCACCGCGGTCGGCAAGGAGATCGCCCGGACCGTCGCCGGCACCCGCAAGAAGCTCACCCTGGAGCTGGGCGGCAAGGGCGCCAACATCGTCTTCGACGACGCCCCGATCGACCAGGCGGTGGAGGGGATCGTCAACGGGATCTTCTTCAACCAGGGCCAGGTCTGCTGCGCGGGCAGCCGTCTGCTGGTCCAGGAGTCGATCCAGGACGAGCTGCTGGACTCCCTCAAGCGCAGGCTCTCCACGCTCCGCCTCGGCGACCCGCTGGACAAGAACACGGACATCGGCGCGATCAACTCCGAGGAGCAGCTCTCCCGCATCACCTCGCTCGTCGAGCAGGGCGAGGCGGAGGGCGCCGAGCGCTGGTCCCCGGCCTGCGAGCTCCCCTCGTCCGGCTACTGGTTCGCCCCGACGCTCTTCACGAACGTCACCCAGGCGCACCGGATCGCCCGCGACGAGATCTTCGGCCCGGTGCTGTCGGTCCTGACCTTCCGTACCCCGGACGAGGCGGTGGCCAAGGCGAACAACACGCCGTACGGCCTGTCGGCGGGCATCTGGACGGAGAAGGGCTCGCGCATCCTGGCGGTGGCGAACAAGCTCCGTGCGGGCGTCGTCTGGTCCAACACGTTCAACAAGTTCGACCCGACCTCGCCGTTCGGCGGCTACAAGGAGTCGGGCTTCGGCCGCGAGGGCGGCCGCCACGGCCTGGAGGCGTACCTCGATGTCTGACAAGTCCGAGCAGCAGCGCCTGAGCGTCTTCAAGACCTACAAGCTGTACGTCGGCGGGAAGTTCCCTCGTTCCGAAAGCGGCCGGGTGTACGAAGTGACCGACTCGAAGGGCAACTGGCTGGCGAACGTCCCGCTGTCCTCCCGCAAGGACGCCCGTGACGCCGTGGTCGCCGCGCGCAAGGCGTTCGGCGGCTGGTCCGGTGCCACGGCGTACAACCGGGGCCAGATCCTCTACCGCATCGCCGAGATGCTGGAGGGCCGCCGCGAGCAGTACGTCCGTGAGGTCTCCGACGCCGAGGGCCTGTCGAAGTCGAAGGCGGCGGCGCAGGTCGACGCGGCGATCGACCGCTGGGTCTGGTACGCGGGCTGGACGGACAAGATCGCCCAGGTCGTGGGCGGCGGCAACCCGGTGGCCGGCCCGTACTTCAACATCTCCTCCCCCGAACCGACCGGCGTGGTGGCCGTGCTGGCCCCGCAGGAGTCGTCGTTCCTGGGCCTGGTCTCGGTCGTCGCCCCGGTGATCGCCACGGGCAACACGGCGATCGTGGTGGCGTCGGAGAAGTCCCCGCTGCCCGCCCTCTCCCTGGGCGAGGTACTGGCCACCTCCGACCTGCCCGGCGGCGTGGTCAACGTCCTGTCCGGCCGTACGGCGGAGATCGCGACGCCGCTCGCCGCCCACCAGGACGTCAACGCGATCGACCTCGCGGGCGCCGACGACGTACTGGCGAAGGAGCTGGAGATCGCCGCGGCGGACAACCTCAAGCGCGTCCTGCGTCCACAGCCTGTGGACGACGCCGACTGGTCGGCCACCCCCGGCACCGACCGCATGACGGCGTTCCTGGAGACCAAGACGGTCTGGCACCCGACGGGTTCGCTGGGCGCGTCGGGCTCCTCGTACTGAGCCCCGACGGCAACCTGGACCGGAGAGCCGCGTTTCCCCGCCGTCCCGGGGAAGCGCGGCTCTCTGCCGCACTACGCCCGTGGCACAGGGTAGCCGGGGGAACGCGGGATGTAGTCGAGGTGTGACGCGCGCTGCAAACGCGGTACGCCGGGTCGTTCCCCGGCCCGCCCATGCCTCACACTGGTGTCCCGTGAGTTCCCAACCGCCCATACCGACGCGAGTCGTGCTGCTCTGCGGCCCTTCCGGCTCCGGCAAGTCCCTGCTCGCCGCCCGCTCCGGTCTTCCGGTACTGCGGCTCGACGACTTCTACAAAGAGGGCGACGACCCGACGCTGCCGCAGGTCCCCGGGAGCTCCGACATCGACTGGGACCACCCCGACTCGTGGGACGCCGACACGGCCGTCGCGGCGATCGTGGAACTGTGCCGCACGGGCCGTACGAGCGTTCCGCTGTACGACATCTCGCTCAGCGCCCGCACCGGCGAGGAGGCCGTCGAGATCGGCCGTACGCCCCTGTTCATCGCGGAAGGCATCTTCGCGGCGGAGATCGTGAACCGCTGCCGTGATCTCGGCGTACTGGCCGACGCGCTCTGTCTGAGCCGCGGCCCGGTGAAGACCTTCCGCCGCCGGTTCCTGCGCGACCTGAAGGAGGGCCGCAAGTCGGTGCCCTTCCTGTTGCGCCGCGGCTGGCGCCTGATGCGCCTGGAACGCTCGATCATCGCCCGCCAGACCGCCCTCGGCGCCCACGCCTGTGACCGCGACGAGGCCCTGGGCCGCCTCACCGCTGCCGCGGCGGGCCGCTGCCCGGCGGCGAACACGGCGCAGCCGGCCTCCTGAACCCAGGGCGGCCGTACCCCTCCGGAACGCACGAAGAACGGGACTGGACGGACCCCCCGGCCCTCCAGCCCCGCTCTCGTTGTGCTCCCCCATCGTCCCCCGTGGGTGAGCATCCCCCGATTCCCCCATCAGGTCCCCCGTTGGCCCCCCGGCCCCCGTGGGTCCCCCCACTTGTTACCGCTCCCCCGCGGTCCCCCCGAACCTTCAGGCGACAAGCTCCCCGAAGGCGTCCTCCTCGTCACGGCCGAAGCTGAGGACCTCGTCCTCGCGCAGCCGGCGGAGTGACCGCCAGATGCTGGACTTCACCGTGCCGACACTGATGTCGAGGATGTCCGCGATCTCCGGGTCGGTGCGGCCCTCGTAGTAGCGCAGGACCAGCATCGTGCGCTGGAGTTCGGGCAGCCGGGCCAGCGCCTGCCACAGGACCGCGCGCAGCTCGGTGCCGCGCATCGCGTCCGTGTCGCCGGGCGTCTCCGGCAGTTCCTCGGTCGGGTACTCGTTCAGCTTGCGGCGGCGCCACGCGCTGATGTGCAGGTTCGTCATCGTCCGCCGCAGGTAGCCCCCGACTGCGGCCTTGTCACTGATCCGGTCCCAGGCCTTGTACGTCGAGAACAGCGCGCTCTGCAGCAGGTCCTCGGCCTCGAAGCGGTCCCCGGTCAGGTGGTAGGCGGTTGCGTACAGGGAGGCGCGGCGCTCCTGGACGTAGGCGGTGAACTCCGCCTCCGACAGCGAGCGACGACGCTCCCCCGAGTCCTCCCTGTACGCGGCTCCCCCGTGCGGTTCCCCCGTGAAACCGTCAACCACCGTCATGTACGCGGTGTGCTGACGCCCGGTGCCGCGAGCGCACCCCCGCCCGCTCACGGCACCGGACTTCTCGGAACCCCGGCCCCCGTTCACGTCGTGCAGACGCGTGATCACTGCGCTGGTGCTGGTGCCGTGCAGCGTATTCATCTCGCGCCCCCCGTCGTGGACTTCCGGTGTTCTGCTTGGTGCGGCTTGCTGTCCTGCGTCCTGCTGTCTTGCCTGTGCCGAAAAGCTTGCCCGGGCACCTTCATGGCCGTGTCCGCCGACTGTCACAGAGCTGTCACAGGGGCCTGTGTCAGAGGTCCGCCCCAGGACCCGGACAGCTCGCGCACAGCCAACAGCGCTACGCGCACGTATCCCTACAGCTCGTACAGGTGTCGAAACACCACCCCCACATGAGCCAGAATGAGCCCGTGCCTTCCCTGTTGCTGATCGAGGACGACGACGCCATCCGTACGGCCCTGGAGCTCTCACTGACGCGCCAGGGACACCGTGTGGCCACCGCTGCCACCGGCGAGGACGGTCTGAAACTTCTGCGTGAGCAGCGGCCGGACCTGATCGTGCTGGATGTGATGCTGCCCGGCATCGACGGCTTCGAGGTGTGCCGCCGTATCCGGCGCACCGACCAGCTGCCGATCATCCTGCTGACCGCGCGCAGCGACGACATCGACGTCGTGGTCGGACTGGAGTCCGGCGCGGACGACTATGTCGTCAAACCCGTCCAGGGGCGGGTGCTCGACGCCCGGATCCGGGCCGTGCTGCGGCGCGGCGAGCGGGAGTCGAACGACGCGGCGGCCTTCGGCAGCCTGGTCATCGACCGCGCGGCGATGACCGTGACGAAGAACGGCGAGGACCTCCAGCTCACCCCGACCGAGCTGCGCCTGCTGCTCGAACTGAGCCGCCGCCCTGGCCAGGCCCTGTCCCGCCAGCAACTGCTGCGGCTGGTCTGGGAGCACGACTACCTCGGCGACTCCCGCCTCGTGGACGCCTGCGTCCAGCGACTGCGCGCCAAGGTCGAGGACGTCCCCTCCTCCCCCACCCTGATCCGTACCGTCCGTGGTGTCGGTTACCGCCTGGACGCGCCTCAGTGACAGACGTGCAAGGGGGTCTCCGCGGCTGGATCGCGGCTCGCAAGGGAGTGTGGTCGAGGCTGCGCTTCACCAGCCTGCGACTGCGGCTGGTGGTCGTCTTCGGCCTGGTGGCGCTCACGGCCGCCGTATCGGCCTCCGGCATCGCGTACTGGCTCAACCGCGAGGCGGTGCTCAGGCGCACCCAGGACGCGGTGCTGCGCGACTTCGAGCAGCAGATGCAGAACCGCGCGGGCCTGCTCCCTCAGGAGCCGACCCAGGACGAACTGCAGCACACCGCCGGACAGATGGCCAACAGCAGCCAGCGCTTCTCCGTCCTGCTGGTCGCCCAGGACACCGCCGACGGTCCGCTGTACGGCAGTTCCGGCGGCCTGGACGGCTTCACGCTCGCGGACGTGCCCAAGTCGCTGCGCACGGCGGTGAACGAGAAGCAGAAGGTCAACTCCACCAACAAGTCGGAGTACCGCCTGTACTGGCAGCGGATCGTGGTGGACGACACCCCGTACCTGATCGCCGGTTCCCGGGTGAACGGCGGCGGCCCGACCGGCTACATGCTCAAGTCCCTTGAGCAGGAGGCCAAGGACCTCAACTCCCTCGCCTGGTCGCTCGGCATCGCCACCGGCCTCGCCCTGATCGGCTCGGCGCTGCTCGCGCAGGCCGCCGCCACGACCGTACTGAAGCCGGTACAGCGCCTCGGCGTCGCCGCCCGCCGCCTCGGCGAGGGCAAGCTGGACACCCGTCTGCGCGTCTCCGGCACGGACGAACTGGCCGATCTCTCAAGGACCTTCAACAACGCCGCGGAAGCTCTGGAGAAGCGGGTGGCCGACATGGCAGGGCGGGACGAGGCGTCGCGCCGCTTCGTGGCCGACATGTCGCACGAACTGCGCACCCCCCTCACCGCGATCACCGCCGTCACGGAGGTACTGGAAGAGGAGCTGGAGGCGGAGACCGGGTCCATGGACCCCATGATCGAGCCCGCCGTACGGCTCGTCGTCAGCGAGACCCGACGCCTGAACGACCTGGTCGAGAACCTCATGGAGGTCACCCGCTTCGACGCGGGCACGGCCCGTCTGGTCCTGGACAACGTCGACGTCGCCGACCAGATCACCGCCTGCATCGACGCCCGCGCCTGGCTGGACGCGGTCGACCTGGACGCCGAACGCGGCATCATGGCCCGCCTCGACCCCCGCCGCCTGGACGTCATCCTCGCCAACCTCATCGGCAACGCCCTCAAGCACGGCGGCTCCCCGGTGCGCGTAGCCATCCGTGCGGCGGACGATTCGGTCGTGATCGACGTACGGGACCACGGCCCCGGTATCCCCGAGGACGTACTCCCCCACGTCTTCGACCGCTTCTACAAGGCCAGCGCCTCCCGCCCCCGTTCCGAGGGCAGCGGTCTGGGCCTGTCCATCGCCCTGGAGAACGCCCACATCCACGGCGGCGAGATCACGGCCGCCAACTCCCCGGAGGGCGGCGCGGTCTTCACACTCCGCCTCCCCCAGGACGCCTCGGAACTCGCCGAGCAGACGAACAACCCCGACAAGAAGAACACCAGCGGCACGAAGAAGGGGGACGCCTGATGACCGAGCACGGCTCACCGGGCGTTCTCACCAGACACACCCCCACGGCCCGCCTGCTGACCCTCTCCGCCCTGGCAGCGACCCTCCTGACAGGCTGCGGCATACGGTCCACGGAGGTACCCACCGACTTCGGCCCCGCCCCCTCACGTGTGCACTGCTCACTCTCCGAGCCGAACGTCTCGACCCAGGCCGCACGCGGCCTCCCGGTCCAGGTGTTCCTGCTCTGCGGCTCACAACTGGTGGCCGTGGAACGAACGGTGCGCGTACCCGACGGCACGGCGGACTCGGCCCGCCGCGTCCTGGTGGCCCAGGGCCTCCTGGACGAGCTGGAGAAGTCCCCGTCGGCCGACGAGAAGGAGGCCGGCTACACCACGGACGTCCGAGGCGCCATGAGCGTAACGGCCCCTCGCCCGGCCGACCCGGACGAAACCCTCCGCCTGACCACGCCCCCCAACGACCTGACGTCCTACGCCCTGGCCCAGATCGTCTGCACCTTCTCGGACTCCACAGCGGCAGAGGGCGACGGCTCGGTAATTCTGGGCGGCCCGGCCAACGACCCCCCACGCCGCTACGAGTGCACGGACGAGGTCCGCACCAGACCGGGCAGCAACGAGCCCCCGTCGAGCGAGGTCACAACCGACTGACGGCCTTGGGGGGCCGCAACCCCCGCGGCGCCGCAGCCGCGCACGGCGGCAAGGGGACCTGCCGGGGGGGTGTCCGCCCGCAGTGGTCGGCGTCAACACGCGGCACCTCCTGGCCCAAGGCGACCGCCGATCCAAGGACGGACACCCCCCGGCGCGGCCCCGACCCACAACGCACCCGCAGGCGCTACGCGAACCCCCACCGGCCGGCGACGGGCCGCCGCAGGCTCCAACACGAGCCCCCACCACAGGCATCCAAAGCCCACCCGCCGAAGCCAGTTGTGGCGGATGCCTCACGACACTCCGGCGTGTCCCGGAACCGATCCCACCGGGGGGCGCGTCTAGGGGGGCGTGCAGCGTCAAGGCTCCATCGGCGGCAGCGCCGCGATCCGCATCCGTGCGACCGGGGGTGTGCTCCTGGTCGCGCACCTCGCGTTCGTCGCCTGGCTCACGCTGCGCCCCCTGGAGGTCCCCTGGGTCATGCCGGCCAACCTGCGTCCGTTCGCCGGGATAAGAGCCGACCTGGCCCTGGGCTGGCAGGAGGCCGCCCACCGCATCATCGAGGGCCTCGCCCTGCTCGCACCCCTGGGCGTACTGATCCCGATGACCCACGGCAGACTCCACGCCTCCCCCCTCGGCTCCCTGGTCCGTACGGTGGCCGCCGGCGCCCTGATCTCCCTCGGCATCGAACTGCTGCAGACCGACGTACCGGGCCAGGTCGTCGACGTCGACTCCCTGCTCCTGAACACGGTCGGCGTGGCCCTCGCCCACATGGCGATCGTCCCCGCGTCCCGCGCCTGGCTCCGCCGCAGGTCCCGGCTCGCACCAAGGCGCACGACCCCCCAGGAGGAGCCGTCTCAGGGTCGGACCCCGACGATTCCCAGGGTCGGGATAGCTCCATAGAGTGACGCTTTGCCCGCTTCGTCGCCCTAGCGTGGATGTCAGATGAGGCACCCACCAGGAAGGCCCCACAAGGGGGGCCTCCGGCCGACGCCCGCGAAGGAGCCGCACCATGACCGCGCTCGCCCGACCCACCCACGGCCGCATGATCGGCGGAGTGTGCGCCGCGCTGGCACGGCGCTTCGGCACCTCCGCGACGACGATGCGCGTGATCTTCCTGATCTCCTGCCTGCTCCCGGGCCCGCAGTTCCTGCTCTACATAGCCCTGTGGATCCTGCTTCCCTCGGAGGACAAGGCGAACAGGACCCGCACGGCCTGGTAACCACAGCCAACCGAAGAGATCCACACAAGTACGCCGCTGGGGCGCACCCGTTTCCAAGGGTGCGCCCCAGCGGCGCGCTTGCGGCAAGACAGACTCAGGCGAGCGGAATCCCGTTCACGGGCAGACCCTGGGTGGGCAGCGCGTCGGTGGGCAGACCCTGCACCGGCAGACCACCGAGCAGCCCGGCGACAAGGCCGGTCGGTCCCCCGGCCAGCGCCTGCTCGGCAGCCGGCTGCGCGGCGGCCACACCGGCGGTGACGGCCTCCTGACCCTGGGCCAGACCCGAGGTGGCGGCCGGCGTGGCCGCGGTGAGGTTCTCGGCCGGGAGCGTGGTGGTGACGCTGTCCAGCGCCGTGCCCGCGGCCTCCGGGCCGACCGGCGCGGCGTTCGCGGCACCGGCGCCCGCAGCGGCGAAGGCGGCACCGAGAGCGGCGACACCGAGGGTCTTGGCAGCAGACTGCTTCATGAAATGCGTCCTCGAAATTCGTAACGGGGTTGTGAGCGGTTCTCGACCGTAAACACGCGCCACACACCTCCGCAAACATCGAAATGCGGACGGATTGTGAATGAGGTTCGCCCTCCGTGTGGCCTCCGACCCGCGCGTCACTCTCCCTCAGCAGCAGAATCGCTGGTAGACGTGGCCTGTCGGAAAAGCCACTCGGACTTCAGTTCGGCATATCCGGGCTTGATGACGTCATTGATCATGGCGAGTCGTTCATCGAAAGGAATGAACGATGATTTCATCGCATTGACGGAGAACCACTGCATGTCATCGAGTGTGTAGCCGAACGCGTCGACAAGGTGCTCGAATTCCCGGCTCATGCTGGTGTGGGACATCAGGCGGTTGTCGGTGTTCACCGTCGCCCGGAAGTGCAGTCGGCGCAGCAGCCCGATGGGGTGGGCGGCGTACGAATCGGCCGCGCCCGTCTGGAGGTTGGAGCTCGGGCACAGCTCCAGCGGGATGCGCTTGTCCCGTACGTACGAGGCGAGCCGGCCGAGCTTGACCGAGCCGTCGGCGTGCACCTGGATGTCGTCGATGATGCGCACCCCGTGCCCGAGCCGGTCGGCGCCGCACCACTGCAGGGCCTGCCAGATGGAAGGCAGCCCGAAGGCCTCGCCGGCGTGGATGGTGAAGTGGTTGTTCTCGCGCTTGAGGTACTCGAAGGCGTCGAGATGGCGGGTCGGCGGATGACCGGCCTCGGCGCCCGCGATGTCGAAGCCGACGACACCCAAGTCGCGGTAGCGGTTGGCGAGTTCGGCGATCTCCAGCGCACGGGCGGCGTGCCGCATGGCGGTGAGCAGGGCGCCGACGCGGATGCGGTGGCCGTTCTCCCGGGCGATCCGCTCGCCGTCCCGGAATCCCTCGTTGACGGCCTCGACGACCTCTTCGAGGCTGAGCCCGCCTTCGAGGTGCTGTTCGGGGGCGTAGCGCACCTCGGCGTAGACGACGCCGTCCTCGGCGAGGTCCTCGGCGCATTCGCGCGCGACACGGACGAGGGCGTCGCGGGTCTGCATCACGCCGACGGTGTGGGAGAAGGTCTCCAAATACCGCTCCAGGGAACCGGAGTCGGCGGCTTCGCTGAACCAGACGCCGAGCTTGTCGGGGTCGGTCTCGGGAAGCTGGGAGTAGCCCGTCGCGCGGGCGAGCTCGACGATGGTGCCGGGGCGCAGCCCGCCGTCGAGATGGTCGTGCAGCAGAACCTTCGGCGCCCGGCGGATCTGGTCCGAGCTCGGGGTGTTCGCCTTTGGGGCAGTCTCGCTCGTCATTTCCGCACTGTAATCCCTACGCGTGTAGAACGCCTGTTGATTGTCCCATTTCTTTCGGTGGCCGATCGATGGCGGTCTTTGTTCCTCTTTGTACGAATCCGTCGATACGCAACGGTGACCCCACAGACGGGTGGCGTACACCCGCACTTCTGACACTGTTCTGTCATGGCACAACAAGCGACGCCGGTTCGCAGGGCCCGGCTGGGCAGGGCGATCGGGCCGGAGCCGACAGCAGTGAGCGGTGCGGTGCTCCTGCTTCCCGGTGGTGACGAGGCCTCACATCGCAGACCGGCACCGTTGTTGGCGACCTCCCATGTGCGGGCACTCGGGCGGCGGTTGTCCCGGGCGGGGCGCGGGGAGGGGCTCGCCGCGCATGTCGTCCACTATCGCTTCCGTGGTTGGAACGGCAGCGCCGCGAACCAGGCGAGCGACGCCTTGTGGGCCGCGGACGAGGTCGTACGGCGCTATGGCGACGTCCCTGTGTGCCTCGCCGGGTTCGACATGGGCGGGCGGGCCGCCCTGCATGCTGCGGGCCACGAGGCCGTCAACTCCGTGCTGGCGATCGCTCCTTGGCTGCCGGAGGAGGACATGGCGGCCTCGCCCGAGCCGGTGAAGCAGCTCGGGGGGCGTCGGGTGTTGATCGTGCACGGCACGAATGACGAGCGGACCGATCCCGAGTTGTCGTTTCGGCTGGCGGCCCGGGCGAAGAAGGCGAACCGGGATGTCTGCCGGTTCGAAGTGCACGCCGATGGACACGGGTTGCACCAGTACCGGGATGAAGTCCTCGCATTGGCCGAGGACTTCGTCATGGGGGCGCTGTTCGGGAGGGTGTTCTCCCGGCCGGTCGCCGATGCGTTCGCGGCGCCGCCGCCCTTGGGCTTGAGGATGCCGCTGGCCTCCGGCTTCGGGCGGAGACGGTAGCGCGGCAGGGGTTCAGGCCGGCAGCAGATTCCCCTTCTTCGAGAGCAGGAACTTCTTGAAGGCCGCCACCGGAGGCGTATCAGGCCGGCCCTCCAGCCATGCGACGCCGATTTCCCGTGCCGCTCGCGGCGCCGTGACCGTCAGTTCGACGACGCCCGGGCGGGGCACCGCCGGCGGGGGCAGCAGGGCGACTCCCAGACCCGCCGCCACCAGCCCCCGCAATGTCTCCGCCTCCTCGCCCTCGAAGGCGATCCGGGGTTTGAATCCCGCTTCCTGGCACAGGTCGTCGGTGATGCGGCGCATGCCGTAGCCGGGCTCCAGCGTCACGAACGTCTCGTCGGCCGCTTCCGCCAGCCGGATGCGCCTGCGCGAGGCCAGCCGGTGGTCGGCCGGCACGACCAGGCGGAGTTTCTGTTCGTCCAGGCGGCGGGCCACCAGGTCCGGGGCGTCCGGGACGGGCGAGGTCAGGCACAGGTCCAGCTCGCCCGCGCGCAGCCGCTCGATCATCGCCTCGCCGTAGTTCTGGACCAGGCTGAACCGGATGCGGGGGTGGTCGGCGCGGAAGGCGTGCAGGAGGCCGGGGACCGTTTCCGCGCCCATGGTGTGCAGGAAACCGAAGGCGACCTTGCCGGTGGCCGGGTCGGCGTCGGCCCGTACCTCGTCGGCGGCGCGCCGGATCTCGGCGAGGGCGCGTTCGGCCGAGGCCAGGAAGGTGCGGCCGGCGGGGGTCAGGGAGACCGTACGGCCGTGGCGGGCGAACAGATCGACGCCCAGGTCCTGTTCGAGGCGGACCATGGCGCGGGAGAGCGTGGACTGCGGGACCTGCATCTCCTGGGCGGCCCGGGTGACGTGCTCGGTGCGGGCCACACCGACGAAGTGGGCGAGGCGGGGCGCGAGCAGCCTCGCCAAATCTTCCATGTCTTCTGTGTCACCGGATGGTGACAGCCGAGCCTGTGAGCTGTGTTGATGCACCATGGGAACGATTATGGCCAATCCATGCATTGGACGGATGAATGGAGGTGTACGTAACTTCGAAGCATGTCTCCCGCCAGTACCGGGGCGTCCACCATCGTGGGCGCCGCACCCGCTGTCCCTGTCGTCGACTCCCGCATGGCCCCGGGCGGCCCCGGCTACCGCCGGATGAGCTTCGCCCTCTTCCTCGCCGGTGTCGCGACCTTCGCGCTGCTGTACTCCACGCAGGCCCTTCTGCCGCTGATCTCCGGTGAGTTCGGGGTGGCGGCGAGCGAGGCGAGCTGGACGGTGGCGGCGGCGACGGGCGGTCTGGCGCTGTTCGTGCTGCCCATGAGCGCGGTGTCGGAGCGGTACGGACGCCGTGCGGTGATGACGGGGTCGCTGGCGGTCGCGGTGACCGTCGGGCTGCTGGTTCCCTTCGCTCCCGACCTGACCGCGCTGGTCGTGCTGCGGGCGGTCCAGGGAGCCGCGCTGGCCGGTGTGCCCGCGTCGGCGACGGCGTATCTGGCCGAGGAGGTCCGCCCCAAGGCGCTGATCACGGCGATCGGACTGTTCGTCGCCGGCAACAGCGTCGGCGGGATGAGCGGCCGGGTGATCACCGGCTGGGTCGCGCAGGAGTGGGGCTGGCGGGTCGCCATCGGCGTGATCGGCGCGATCGCGGTGGTGTGCGCGGTGGCCTTCCGGCTGCTGCTTCCCGCGCCGCGTCACTTCAAGGCGGGTTCGCTGCGGCCGCGGGTGCTGGTCCGTACGGTCCGTGATCACCTCTCCGATCCGCTGCTGTGCCGCCTGTACGCGATCGGTGCGCTGTTCATGACCGTCTTCGGCGGGGTCTACACGGTGATCGGCTACCGGCTGACGGAGGCGCCGTTCTCGCTGCCCCAGGGTGTCATCGGCTCGATCTTCCTGGTGTACCTGGTCGGCACGGTGTCGGCCTCGACGGCGGGGCGGCTGGTGGGCCGTCTGGGCCGCCGGGGCGCGCTGTACGCGGCGGGCGGCACCACCACGGCAGGTCTGCTGCTGTCCCTGGCCGACTCGCTCCCCCTGGTCCTCCTCGGCCTGGTCCTGATCACCGGCGGCTTCTTCGCGGGCCACGCGGTGGCGTCCTCCGCGGTCAGCAAGACGGCCACACGCGGCCGTGCGCAGGCTTCGGCGCTGTACCAGTCCGCCTACTACGTCGGCTCCAGCGCGGGCAGCACGGTCGGTGCCGTCGCCTTCCACGCGGGTGGCTGGGCCGGGACCGTCGGGGTCGGGCTGCTGGCGGTGCTCGGCGTCGTGACGATCACGGTGTTCGGCACCCGGGCGGCGCGCCTGCAGCGGGCGCGGCTGACCACGGCGGCCTGAGCCCGAGTCTGTACGAACCCCCTGGTCGGGGCCGGTTGTCAGTGGCCGCGGATAGTCTCCGCGATCACTGCTGACCGGGCCGATCAGGGGGATTTTTCATGGAGTTCCGCATCGAACGCGCCGCCTTCGCCGAGGCCGTGGGTGGGCGGGGCGCGCGCTGCCGTCGCGTACGCCGGTGCCCGTGCTCGGTGGTCTGCTGCTGGCGGCCGGCGCCGACCGGCTGACCGCCTCGGGGTGCGCCTGGGCGGCGACTCGATGACGCTGTCGGCCTCGGACCGGTACCGGTATGACGTACGGCGACCGGAGTGGAATCCGGAGGGGCCGGCGGCATCGGCGACGCCGTCCTGCGGGGCGCCGACGGAGGCGGTGCGGCGGGTCTCCGTGGTGGCCGAGGCGAGCAGTCCGGTGCGGATGGACTTCTCGGGCGACGGCACGGTACTGCTGCGGGCCGGGTACGGCGATGACGTCGCGACACAGCGGCTGCCGGCCGTGCTGAGCGGCGCGCGGGAGGTCTCCGTGGCCTTCAACCCGGCGTATCTGCTGAACGCCCTGAACTCCTTCGAGGCACCCCGGCTGCGCCTCGACCTGCTGGGTACCGGGCAGCGGGCGCTGCTGAGCGGGCTCGGCGGCGAGGAGCGGGACGGCGACGCAGAGGACGAGGAGCCGGGAGCGGTGCCCGAGCGGCACCGGCATCTGCTCATGTCGGTGAAGCAATTGGTCTGACAGCGGTTCTGACCTGGGCTTTTGCTCGCTCGGGGGGCCATTGTCAGTGGGCTGCGGTAGCTTCCGAGGTGTTGGGCGCGACGATGCGCGCGACGGGATACGGCCACAGGGGTGGGTGGACGATGAGCGACGGCACGGCGACTACGACAACGGACCTCGACGTCAGGCTGGAGAAACACCGCGTCGAACTGACCGGGTACTGCTACCGCATGCTCGGCTCGTCCTTCGAGGCCGAGGACGCGGTGCAGGACACGATGGTCCGCGCCTGGCGGAGCTACGAGAAGTTCGAGGGGCGCTCCAGCCTCCGGTCGTGGCTGTACCGCATCGCGACGAACGTATGCCTGGACATGCTGACCGCGGGCAACAAGCGGGCCCGGCCCATGGACCTGACGGAGTCGACGCCGCTGGCTCAGGCGGCGCTCTCGCCCCGTCCGGACAACACCTGGCTTGAGCCGATGCCGGACAGCCGGGTGCTGCCCACCACCGACGATCCGGCGGAGGCGGCCGTCGCCAAGGAGTCGGTGCGGCTCGCCTTCATGGCCGCCCTGCAGCAACTGCCGGCCAAGCAGCGGGCGGTGCTGATCCTGCGCGAGGTGCTGGCCTGGAAGGCGAGCGAGGTCGCCGAGCTGCTCGGCACGACGGTCGCGTCGGTCAACAGCGCGCTGCAGCGGGCCCGGGCGACGCTCGCCGAGGGGCAGCAGCCGGGCGCCGCGGCCACCGTCTCCGACCCGCTGGACGAGGAGCAGCAAAAGCTCCTGGACCGGTATGTCGCGGCCTTCGAGGGCTATGACATGACGGCGCTCACGGCCCTGCTGCACGAGGACGCCATCATGACGATGCCGCCGTTCGACCTGTGGCTGACCGGCGTCAAGGACATCACCGGCTTCATGACGACCCTCGGCGCCCCCTGCGCGGGCTCACGTCTGGTGCCGGTCCAGGTCAACGGGCTGCCGGGGTTCGCCCAGTACAAGCCGGACCCGGAGAAGGGCGGCTTCACCCCCTGGGCGGTGCAGGTGCTGGAGATCTCAGACGGCCGGATCACCGGGTTCCACTGCTTCCTCGACACCCAGCGCTGGTTCCCGCTGTTCGGGCTCCCCGTCCACCTCGAAGCGGAGACCGACCAGGTCGAGGAGGGCGTGTAGCGCGGGGTCGGCGTCCCGCAGCCGGATCCGCCCGCCGGCCCGCCGCGCGGCCAGCTGCAGCCGGGCCAGCAGATCCACGACGCCGAGCCCCGGCGGCCCGAGCCCTCCGACATCGCACACCAGAACCGCCGCCCCACTGGCCGCCAGCCGCCCCCGCACCTCGTCACAGAGCCCCGGCACCTCGTCCCGGGTGACGGGGCCGGTCAGTACGAGTACAGCGGGTGTCATCGAGTCCACGATCGGTAGACCGGGCGGGGGCGGACAACTCATCGCGGCGGCGGACCTCGGGGTGTCCGCCGACCGGGATCACATTGACCCGCTCCCCTCCTTCCCCAGAGGGTTGGCTGTATGCCCCATGCATCAGTGCACCCCCGAATACCCTGCGGTTTCCTCCCCGGCAAGGAGGTTCCGTGCAGGGAGTGCTGACGGGGTTCGCGGTGATCGCGGTCGTCATCGGGGTGGGCTATGCGATCGGCCGCCGCGGCTACCTCGGCGACCACGGCCGGGAGGTGCTCACCAAGCTGGCCTTCCACGTGGCGTCCCCCGCGCTGCTGTTCACCACCCTCGCGCAGACCGACCTCTCGGTGATCTTCTCCAGCCGCCTCCTGGTCACGGCACTGAGCACGGCCGCGGCGGCCGGAGTCTTCGTCGCGGTGGGTGTCGTACGGCGGTGGGGCATGGGCCGTACGACGATCGGCGCGCTGTGCTCCAGCTACGTCAACTCCGGCAACCTCGGCATCCCGATCGCGGTGTACGTCCTGGGCGACGCCTCGCTCGTGGCACCGGTGCTGCTCTTCCAGCTCGTCGGTGTCACCCCCGTCGCGCTGACGATCCTCGACCTGTCCGGCAAGGGCGCGAAGGGCCCTCTGTGGCGCCGTCTGCTGACCCCGCTGCGCAACCCGATCGCGGTCGGCTCACTGGCGGGCGTCGCCGTGTCGGCGGCGGGGGTGCGGGTCCCGGCGCCCGTCCTGGACCCCCTCACCCTCATCGGCGGCATGTCGGTCCCGGCCGTCCTGCTCGCCTTCGGCATCTCCCTGTGCGGCAGCACGATGCCGGGCCGCGGCCCGGACCGGCATCCGGTCCTGCTGTCGGTCGCGCTGAAGTCGGTGGGCCAGCCGGCGGCGGCCTGGGCGCTGGCGACCGGGGTGTTCGGCCTGCACGGCGCCCAGTTGCTGGACGTGGTGGTGACGTCGGCGCTGCCGGCCGCGCAGAACCTCTTCACCTACGCGTCGAGCTACCGGGTGGGCGAGCGACTGGCCCGGGACTCGATCCTGCTGTCGACGGTGATCTCGGTGCCGGTGCTGGTGGTCGTCGCCGCGCTGCTCGGGTGACCCGGGCGGGGAGGGTGCCGAAACACGACGGGCCGGGACGCAAAGGGCCGGGACCCGAAGGCCCCGGCCCGTCGCAGGTTCAGCCGCCTCAGGCGATGCGCTCCAGCACCACCGGCGAAGCGGTGAAGTCCGTCCCCGCGGCCGCCACGTCGTACGAACCCTCCACGGCCTGCAGCGCGTACTCGAAGCGCTCCGGCGTGTCCGTGTGCAGGGTCAGCAGGGGCTGGCCCTCGGTCACCGTGTCGCCCGGCTTGGCGTGCAGCTCGATGCCCGCGCCGGCCTGCACCGGGTCCTCCTTGCGGGCGCGTCCGGCGCCCAGGCGCCAGGCGGCGACGCCGATGTCGTAGGCGTCCAGGCGGGTCAGCACACCGGAGGACGGGGCCTTGATCACGTGCTGCTCGCGCGCCACCGGCAGCTCCGCGTCGGGGTCGCCGCCCTGGGCCGCGATCATGCGGCGCCAGACGTCCATCGCCGAGCCGTCGGCCAGCGCCTTCGCCGGGTCGGCGTCATGGACACCGGCCGCCTCCAGCATTTCCCGGGCCAGGGCGATCGTCAGCTCCACGACGTCCGCCGGGCCGCCGCCGGCCAGGACCTCCACGGACTCGCGGACCTCCAGCGCGTTGCCCGCGGTCAGGCCCAGCGGGGTCGACATGTCCGTCAGCAGGGCCACCGTCTTCACGCCGTGGTCGGTGCCGAGGCCCACCATCGTGGACGCCAGCTCACGCGCGTCCTCGATGGTCTTCATGAAGGCGCCCGTGCCGACCTTCACGTCCAGGACCAGGGAGCCCGTACCCTCCGCGATCTTCTTCGACATGATCGAGGACGCGATCAGCGGGATCGCCTCCACCGTGCCGGTCACGTCACGCAGCGCGTACAGCTTCTTGTCCGCCGGGGCCAGGCCGTCGCCCGCCGCGCAGATCACCGCGCCGGTGCCGTCCAGCACGGACAGCATCTCCTCGTTCGAGAGGAGGGCCCGCCAGCCGGGGATCGACTCCAGCTTGTCCAGCGTGCCGCCCGTGTGGCCGAGGCCCCGGCCCGACAGCTGGGGTACGGCCGCGCCGCACGCCGCCACCAGGGGGGCCAGCGGGAGGGTGATCTTGTCGCCGACGCCGCCCGTGGAGTGCTTGTCCGCCGTCGGGCGGGACAGGGACGAGAAGTCCATCCGCTCGCCGCTCGCGATCATCGCGGCCGTCCAGCGGGCGATCTCGCGGCGGTTCATGCCGTTGAGCAGGATCGCCATGGCGAGCGCGGACATCTGCTCGTCGGCGACCTCCCCGCGGGTGTACGCGTCGATGACCCAGTCGATCTGTTCGTCGCTGAGCTCACCGCGGTCCCGCTTCGTGCGGATGACGGAGATGGCGTCCATGGCCATGGGTTTCCTTCCGAAGGTTCCAGAAGTGGTACGGCCCCTCCGAGCCGATCGCCGGGATCAACTCGGAGGGGCCACAAGGGAGTTACTTGCGGAGATGACCCGGCCCGAAGGCCTGCGGCAGCATCTCCGACAGCGGCAGGATGCCCGCCGGGGTCTCCAGCAGGAGCTCCGGACCGCCGAACTCGAAGAGCAGCTGGCGGCAGCGACCGCACGGCACCAGGACGTCGCCCTTGCCGTCCACGCACGTGAAGTGCGTCAGTCGGCCGCCCCCCGTGTTGTGCAGCTCCGAGACCAGTCCGCACTCGGCGCACAGGGCGAGGCCGTACGACGCGTTCTCGACGTTGCACCCGGTGATCGTGCGGCCGTCGTCGACCAGGGCCGCGACGCCGACCGGGTAGCCGGAGTACGGGGCGTAGGCGCGGGACATGGCGTCCAGCGCCGCCGCGCGCAGCTTGTCCCAGTCGATGTCGTGGGAAGCGGCCGAGGTCACTTGCCCTGGCCCTTCTTGTACGGCAGGCCGTCCGCCTTGGGCATCCGCAGGCGTTGCGCGGACAACGTGAGGACGACCAGGGTGACGACGTACGGCGTGGCGGAGACGACCTGGTTCGGGACCTCGTTCGTGGTCGCCCACCAGGCGTACACCAGGGCACCGACGACCGCGGTGATCGTCGAGGAGGCGTACTTCTTGCTGACCACCAGCCAGATGGCGGCGATGATCAGCAGCAGGGCGCCGAGCAGCAGCAGGGCGTGGACGTTCTGCGAGCCGCCGCGCAGGTTGAGGCTGTCGGTGTAGCCGAACAGACCGGCGCCGAGGGCGAGGCCGCCCGGCATCCAGTTGCCGAAGATCATCGCCGCGAGGCCGATGTAACCGCGGCCGCTGACCTGGCCCTCCAGATAGAAGGGGTTGGCCACGATGGAGAGGAAGACGCCGCCGAGACCGGCCAGGCCGCCGGAGATGATCACGGCGATGTACTTGTACTTGTAGACGTTGACGCCGAGGGACTCGGCCGCCACCGGGTTCTCACCGCAGGAGCGCAGCCGCAGACCGAAGGCGGTGCGCCACAGGATCCACCAGGTCGCCGGGATCAGCGCCACGGCGATCAGGGTGAGCCAGGAGACGTTGGTGACCAGGCCGCCGAGCAGACCGGCGACGTCCGAGATGAAGAACCAGCCGTTGTTGTTGAGGTCGCGCAGCCCGTCGGACAGGCCCGGCACGGTGAAGTGGCCGAGGGTGTCGACCGCCGGGGACTGCTTGGCGGAGCCGCCCGCGTGGCCCTCGAAGGCGAGGGGCGCGAGGTAGCGGGTGATGCCGAGGGCGAGGATGTTGATCGCCACACCGGAGACGATGTGGTTGACCCGGAAGGTGATGGTGGCGATGGCGTGCAGGATGCCGCCGACGCAGCCGCCGAGGATGCCGACGACGACGCCGGTCCACGGGCCCCACTGGAAGCCGGCCCAGGCACCGAACCAGGTGCCGAGGATCATCATGCCTTCGAGGCCGATGTTGACGACGCCCGCCCGCTCGGCCCACAGACCGCCGAGACCGGCGAGGCCGATCGGCACGGCGAGCTGGAGGGCGGTGGACATCTGGCTGACGTTGGTGATGCCGTCGGCGTCGGTGATGATGCGGACGATCGAGGTGAGCGCCAGCGCGCCGGCGATGACCAGCAGCAGGATCTGCCAGGACAGGCGGCGGCCGGTCGGCGCCGCGGGCTGCAGCGTGGGCTGGTTGACGTCGACCGCTGAGGTCTGCGGGGTGGTCATCGGCCGGCCACCTCCTTCTTGGAGTTGTTGTCGGCGCCGAGGACGTGACCGGCGGCCAGTTCGGCGCCGACCCGGCGCTGCTGGCGACGCAGGCCCCACTCGCGGACGGCCTCGTAGGAGACGACGACCGAGAGCACGATCAGGCCCTGCATGATGACCGCGATCTCCTTGTCGTAGCCGTGGAAGTCCAGCTCGGGCGATGCCTTGTCGAGCCAGGCCCACAGCAGGGCGGCGAACGCGATGCCGACCGGGCTGTTACGGCCGAGCAGGGCGATGCCGATGCCCAGGAAGCCGATGCCGGTGGGGAAGTTCAGGCTGTACGTGTGGGTGTCGCCGAGCAGGATCGGCAGACCCGCGAGACCGGCGAGACCGCCGGAGAGCAGCATGGCGGTGAGCACCATGCGCTTGGGGTCGACACCGCTGGCCGCGGCGGCGGACTCCGAGGCGCCGGAGGCGCGCAGGTCGAAGCCGAAGCGGGTGCGGTTGAGGACGATCCAGTAGCCGATGCCGAGCAGCATGGCGAGGAAGACCAGGCCGTAGATCTCGCCGGCGTCGCCCATGTTGATGCCGGGCACCCAGCCGGACTCGTGCATCTCGCCGGTGGTGTTGTTGTTGCCGACCTTGACGCCGAAGACGTTCGGCAGCCACAGGTAGGCGATGACCGAGGTGGCGATCGCGTTCAGCATGATCGTCGCGACGACCTCGCTGACACCGCGGGTGACCTTGAGGACACCGGCGATGCCCGCCCAGAACGCGCCCGTGCAGATCGCCGTGAGGAGCAGCAGCGGCACCTGGATCGCGGCCGGCAGGTTCATGTGGGCGCCGACGATGGCGGCCATCATGGCGGCGAGCTGGTACTGGCCGTCGACACCGATGTTGAACAGGTTCATCCGGAAGCCGATGGCCACCGCGAGGGCCGCGATGTAGTACATCGAGGCCTGGTTGATGATCAGCACCTGGATGTCGGAGTACGAGGCCTGCTCGAACATCAGGGTGTACGGCTCGACCGGGCTCTTGCCCGAGGCGAGCAGCACGATCGCGCTGAGCACGAAGGCCACGGCGAGCGCGATGACCGGTCCGGCCACCGCGAGGAGCACGCGCTCCTTGTCGAACTTCTTCATCAGCGGGCCTCGTCTTCCGGAGCCTCGGGAGACTTACGGATCTCGGGGGTGTCTGCCTGCGGCTCGGCGGTCTCGTCGTGTTCCAGGTGGCCGGTCGCGGCACCGGTCATCGCCGAGCCCAGTTCCTCCGGGGTGATGGTGGCCGGGTCGGCGTCCGCGACCAGCTTGCCGTTGTAGATCACCCGGAGCGTGTCGGACAGGCCGATCAGCTCGTCCAGGTCGGCGGAGATCAGCAGGACGGCCAGGCCCTCGCGGCGGGCCTCGCGGATGTGGTCCCAGATCGCGGCCTGCGCGCCGACGTCCACACCGCGGGTGGGGTGCGCGGCGATCAGGAAGCGCGGCTTGTGGCTCATCTCGCGGCCGACGATCAGCTTCTGCTGGTTGCCGCCGGACAGGGAGGCCGCGGTGACGTCGATGCCGGGCGTGCGGACGTCGTACTCCTCGACGATGCGGCGCGTGTCCGCCTGCGCGGCCTTCGGGTCCAGCCATACGCCCTTGGCGTTGGGCTTCTCGGTGACGTGGCCGAGGATGCGGTTCTCCCAGAGGGGGGCCTCCAGGAGCAGGCCGTGCCGGTGGCGGTCCTCGGGGATGTAGCCGACGCCCTGCTCGCGGCGCTTGCGCGTGGTCCAGCCGGTGATCTCCTCGTCGATGAGGGTGATCGTGCCGGAGTCGGCGCCCTTCAGGCCGATCAGCGCGTCGACCAGCTCGGTCTGGCCGTTGCCCTCGACGCCGGCGATGCCCAGGACCTCGCCGGCGTGGATGGTGAAGGTGATGTCGTCCAGCAGGGCCTTGCCGCCCACCGCCTCAAGGCGCAGCTTGTCGACGGAGATGACCGGGCGGTCGGTGACCGTGGACTCGGCGGTCTCCGGCGTGGGCAGCTCGCTGCCGACCATCATCTCGGCGAGCTGACGCGGCGTCGTCTCGGCGGGCACGGCCGTACCGACGGTCGTACCGCGACGGATGACGGTGATCTCGTCGGCGACGGAGAGCACCTCGCCCAGCTTGTGGGAGATGAAGATGACCGACAGGCCCTCGGCCTTCAGCTCGCGCAGGTTGTCGAAGAGCGCGTCGACCTCCTGCGGCACGAGGACGGCGGTCGGCTCGTCGAGGATGAGGGTGGTGGCGCCGCGGTAGAGGACCTTGAGGATCTCCACGCGCTGGCGGGCGGCGACGCCGAGCTCCTCGACCAGGCGGTCGGGCTCCACGCCGAGGCCGTAGCGCTCGGAGAGCTCCTTGATCTTGCGGCGGGCCTTGCCGCCGATGCCGTACAGCTTCTCGCTGCCCAGCACGACGTTCTCAAGGACGGTGAGGTTGTCGGCGAGCATGAAGTGCTGGTGCACCATGCCGATGCCGCGGGCGATGGCGTCGGCGGGCGACGAGAAGGTGACCTGTCGGCCGTCGATCGCGATGGTGCCCTCGTCCGGCTTCTGCATGCCGTAGAGGATCTTCATCAGCGTCGACTTGCCGGCGCCGTTCTCGCCGACGAGGGCGTGGACGGTGCCCTTGTCGACGGTGAGGTGGATGTCGTGGTTGGCCACGACGCCCGGGAATCGCTTGGTGATCCCGGCGAGTTCGACGGCGGTCACCTGACCGTTGACCGCCGCGCCGGCCGGAGGGCTGCTGGACGCGTTGATGGCGCACTCTCCTGGGGACGGGGGTCGTCTACGCGCGTAGCGCCCCTATGGCCTGATAAGGGGCTGACGCACCGCGACAACGGGGTACGGGGAGAAGCCTCCCCGTACCCCGTTGAGCGGACGTAACCCCTTGGTTACCGCTGCTCAGGGTATTGCTGCAATCAGCTGGACTTGACCTTGATCTCGCCGCTGATGATCTTCTCCTTGGCCGTCTTGATGGCTTCCTGGACCTCGGCGTTGTCCGCGAACTTCGGGTTGGAGTTCGACAGGCTCACCTGGCCGGTCTTCAGATCGCCACGAACGATACCGGTCGCGGGCTTACCGTCCTTGACCGACTTCGCCAGGGTGTAGACCGCCTTGGCGACGTCCTTCATCGCCGACGTCAGGATGGAGTCCTTGTACTTGGCGAGGGCCGCCTGGCTGTACTGGTCGGAGTCGACCCCGATGGCCCACACCTTGTTGGCGGCGGCGGCCTCGATGACGCCCTGACCGGAGAGGCCGGCGGCGGCGTAGACGACGTCGGCCTTCTTCTCGATCTGGCCCTCGGCGGCCGACTTGCCCTTGTCGGGGCTGGCGAAGCCGCCCTCCTCCGCGGTCTGCGTGAGGTACTGCGACAGGACCTTGACCTTGGGGTTGGTGTCCTTGACGCCCTGCTCGTAGCCGGCCTGGAACTTGTGGATCAGCGGGATGTCCACGCCGCCCACGAAGCCGACGGTGTTCGTCTTGGTGTTCTTGGCGGCGGCGACACCGGCCAGGTACGAGGCCTCCTCCTCGGAGAAGACCAGGTCGGCCACGTTCTTCGACTCGACCGTGGAGTCGTCCACGATGCCGAAGGTGGTGTTCGGGAACTTCTCCGCGGCGCCCTTCACGGCGGCGGCGTACGCGTAGCCGACACCGACGACCGGGTTGTAGCCCTGCTTGGCCAGCGACACCAGTCGCTGCTCCTTGTCGGCGTCCGTCTCGCCCTCGGTGGGCTCGACATCGGCCGTCTTGTAGCCGAATTCCTTCTTCGCCTTCTCCAGGCCCGCGTACGCGGCGTCGTTGAAGGACTGGTCGCCCTTGCCGCCGACGTCGTACGCGATGGCGAGACCCTTGTCGCCCTTCGAGTCCGACGACGCGGACGTCGAGGTGCCGCCACAGGCGGAGAGCGCGAGGGCCAGAGAGGCGGTCGCTGCGCCTGCGACCGTGATCCGGGAAATCCGGCGCATGTGTAGAGCTCCTGTCGTACGAGCGCCGGACGGTACAGCTCGGTACAGCTTCACAGCTTCGGCGCTGGCTTTCGCCGCAGATTAACGCGCGTAGACAAGCCTGAAAACCCCTTCTGTCCACCTTGTTATCCGGCCGTGGCCAAGTCCACGCACGACCTTGACCACTGGCTTGCCGACAGCAAACGGAACGTGGCGGTGGGTGATCCGGAAAGGGGCAGGTCGGGCCGGGAACGACGGCGGGAACGGCAGTGGAAACGGCAGTGGAAACGACGCGGGAACGACGGAGCGGGCGGGCACCCCCCGGATGCCCGCCCGCTCTGTCTGAGTGCGACCGCCGCCGCGGTCGTCGTACGGCCGCCGCCGCGATCCGCCTGCGACCGCTACTACTCGGTCTTGACCTTGATGGAGCCGTCGATGATGCCCGCCTTGGCCTTCGCCACGGCGGCCGAGAGGCCCGCGATCTTCGCGAACTCCGGGTTGGACTCGGACAGGCCGACGCCGTTGACCTTCAGGTCGAAGGTCTGAGTGCCGGTCAGCGGCTTGCCGTCCTCGACGGACTTGGCCAGCGTGTAGACCGCACCGCCGACGTCCTTGAGGGCGGAGGTCAGGATGGAGTTCTTGTAGTTGGCGAGCGCCGCCTGCTTGTACTGGTCGGAGTCGACGCCGATCGCCCAGACCTTGGCCTTCGAGGCGGCCTCGATCACGCCCTGACCGGACAGACCGGCGGCCGCGTACTCGACGTCGGACCCCTTCTCGATCTGGCCCTCGGCGGCGGCCTTGCCCTTGTCCGGGCTGGCGAAGCCGCCCTCCTCGGCGGTCTGCGTCAGGTACTGCGACAGGACCTTGACCTTGGGGTTGGTGTCCTGGACGCCCTGCTTGTAGCCGGCCTCGAACTTGTGGATCAGCGGAACGTCCACACCACCGACGAAGCCGACGATGTTGCTCTTGGTGGCCTTGGCGGCGGCGACGCCGGCCAGGTAGGAGGCCTCCTGCTCGGCGAAGACGAGGGAGGCGACGTTCTCGCCCTCGACGACGGAGTCGACGATGCCGAAGGTGGTCTTCGGGTACTTCTTGGCCACGGCCTCCATCGCGGGACCGTAGGCGAAGCCGACGCCGATCACCGGGTTGTAGCCCTGCTTGGCGAGGGAGGACAGCCGCTGTTCCTTGTCGGCGTCCGTCTCGCCCTCGGTGGGCTCCACGTCGGCGGTCTTGTAGCCGAACTCCTTCTGAGCCTTCTGCAGACCGGCGTACGCGGCGTCGTTGAAGGACTGGTCGCCCTTGCCGCCGACGTCGTACGCGATGGCGAGACCCTTGGTGTCGCCGCTGCCGTCGCTGTCGTTGCCGCTGTCGCTGCTGGTACCACCGCACGCCGTGGCAGCGAGCGCGATCGACGCGACCCCCACCGCGACGCGGGTCAGTTTGGAAATCCGACGCATCGTGAAGTCCCCATTCTCCAAGCCCCGCAGTGGGTGCTGAGTTCGGCGCACATTAACGCGCGTAGACACTCCTGGGAACGGGGTTTCGCCGTGCCGTTATCCATTCGTGCCGATGGCCGGTTACGGCCTTGTGAACCACCGGATCGAAAGGCACGCATGGGGCGATTGCACCATGGGTGCCTTCACCGTGATGACGCTCAGGACCGCCCGGCATGGGGCCAGGCTCCCCCCGCCGCACGCCGACCGCAACCGGAGCGCCTCAGGGGCGCGGGGCTGTGTCGATCTGCGGCTCCGCCGCGGGGCGCGACCAGCCCGAACAGGCCCGCGGCCGCCACACCACCGCACCCCTACGACGATCGGGCTACTCCGCGGCGTCGAGAATCGCGGCCGCCGTGAACAGCTCAACGCCCACCGCGATGGCGGACTCGTCCACATCGAAGTCACCCTGATGCAGGTCACGCCCGACCCGGTCCCCCGGCACCCGCACGCCCAGCCGGGCCATGGCGCCGGGCACATGCTCCAGGTACCAGGAGAAGTCCTCACCACCGAGGCTCTGCTCGGTGCTCTCGACGGAGTCGGCGCCACGGCGGGCGGTCATGGCCTCGCGCATCAGCTCCGTCGAGGCGGGGTCGTTGACGACGGGCGGGACGCCGCGGATGTAGTTGATCTCCGACTTGGCACGGTGCAGGTTGGCGACCTCGTCGATGGCGGCGACGACGACGTCCGGCGCCTGCCGCCAGGCGTCGAGGTCCAGGCAGCGGACGGTCCCGGAGAGCTCGGCGTGCTGCGGGATGACGTTCGGCGCATGGCCGGACTCGATACGCCCCCAGGTCACGGCGAGCCCGCTGCGGGCGTCGGTGCGCCGGGCGACGAGGGCGGGTACGTCGGTGACGACGCGGGCGGCGGCGGTGACCAGGTCGGTCGTGAGGTGGGGACGAGCGGTGTGCCCACCGGGCCCGTCGAGGGCGATTTCCAGCCGGTCGCAGGCGGACGTGATGGCGCCCTGCCGCAGACCGATCTTCCCGGCGTCCACCTTGGGGTCGCAGTGCACGGCGAGCATCTGCCCCACACCCTCCAGCACCCCGCACTCGACGACCTCGGCGGCGCCGCCGGGGAGCACCTCCTCGGCGGGCTGGAAGAGCAGCCGCACGGGCCGGGGCAGCTGCCCGCGCTTGTGGAGCTCGGCCAGCACGAGCCCGGCCCCCAGCACCACAGCCGTGTGCACGTCATGCCCACAGGCGTGCGCCCGGTCCGGCACGGTGGACCGGTACGGGCACTCACTCTTCGTGTCCGGGATCGGCAGGCCGTCGATGTCGGCGCGCAGGGCGAGCATGGGCCGCTTGCCGTCCCACTCCCCGATGTCACAGATGAGCCCGGTTCCGATGGCGAGCACGCGGGGCTTCAGGCCGGCCTTCTCCAGCCGGGCCTTGATCGCGGCGGTCGTACGGAACTCCTGGTTGCCGAGCTCCGGGTGCATGTGCAAGTCGCGCCGGAACTCGACGAGTTCCGCGCGGAGCGCCTCCGGCAGGGTGCCGGGCAGTGCGGCTTCCCCGGGGTGATCGGCCTCGGACTCTGGGGACATCAGTTGCATCACCCTCTAGAGGGTAGGACGCCGGGGTGGCCAACTCCCCCTCGATCAACAAAAGTTCAACCCGTTAGGGGAAGAAAATCTGGCCGCTCGACGCATGGGCGGGGATTGAGATGGGTAGGTACATCTTTTCTCTACGCATACCACGTCTTGCACCATCTCGGCGGTTCTGTCCACCCGGCGGAATCACGCCGCGAGAGAAAGCGGCTCGGATCCCTGTCGCCATCAGCACCGCGCGACACTCCCGTCACACTGCGTATACGACAGCCCCGGGGGCAGAGGAACGCACCCCCTCCCTCGACTCGGATCGAGGGCCCCCACTTCACCCCGGCCGCCCGCACACCCCATGCCGGAGACACAACACCGATCAAGAAGCAGGCGGCCCCACGGCCGCCCCTAGGCCGCGGCCAACTCGCACCACACGTACTTGCCCCGGTTTCCGCCCCTGGTCAGCGGCTGCCACCCCCACAGATCGGCACACGCCCGCACCATCGCCAGCCCCCGCCCTTCCTCCGCCTCTCCGAGCTGCGCCAAGTCCCGCGGCGGCTCCGGAGGTTCGGGATTCGCATCCCACGCCCCGAACCGCAGCACCCCCGCCGACCAGCGCACGCGCAGGGCAGCGGGCCCCTTGGTGTGGAGTACGGCGTTGGCGACCAGCTCGGTGGCGAGGAGTTCGGCGGTGTCGGCGAGGGTGATGAGGCCGTGCATGGTGAGGATGAGCCGGAGGGTGCGGCGGGAGACGGTGACGGCTCGGACGTCGTTCGGGATGTAGAGCGTGTACTCCCAGGGTTCCGTTTCGGGCATGCGACAGCTCCAGTCCTGATGGCGGGGATTTCGGTGATCTGCGGGTGGCGGGCGGTGGCAGTGCCGCAGCCGTCATGGCAGGACGGGGCGGTGCGCTTCCGGAATCCCGGCAATCCGCATCGTGTGCGTCGCGTCACCAACAGTAGGTATTGATTTTTAAGTTCTGCAAGCCGACCGCGTAATCTGGCCCCGAACGAGTCGCGCTTCAGGGCGCGTTGAGAGGAGCACTCAATGGCGCTGAGGAGTGAGCCGACGGCACGTCAGATGCGACTGGCGACCGAACTGCGGCGGCTTCGCGATGCGGCGGGCATCACGGGCCGAGAGGCAGCGACAGCACTGGGGGTGAGCTCCGCACAGATCAGTCAGATCGAGACGGGCCTCGCAGGTGTGAGCGAGAAGCGCCTTCGCCGCATGGCCGCCAACTACGCCTGCTCGGACGGCGCCTTGGTCGACGCCCTCGTGACCATGGCGACCGACCGGACGCGCGGCTGGTGGGAGGACTACCAGGAGAGCTTGCCCACCCCGTACCTGGACCTCGCAGAGGTGGAGTACCACGCTAGTCATCGCTGGGACGTCGACTTCCTGCACATCCCGGGACTGCTACAGACCGACGACTACGCCCGAGCACTCTTCTCCTATGTGAACGCGGAGTTCCCACAGAGCGAGGTGGATCTCAGGGTGGAGCACCGAATGAGGCGGAGGGGCATCATCGAGCGATCCGATCCGATCCCGTACGAGGCAGTGATCCACGAAGCGGCGCTGCGCATCAGAGTCGGCGACCGTTCCGCAACGCGAGCTCAGCTCACTCGGATCCTGACGCTCTCCGAAGCCGACCACGTGTCCGTCCGGGTGATCCCCTTCGAGCTTGACAGCTTCGCCGGAGCGGGCAGCGCCATGGTGTACGTAGGCGGTCCGGTTCCCAAATTGGACACCGTTGTACGCGATGGCCCCCACGGCACAGCGTTTGTCGACGCCGAGGCCCAACTCGAACGATTCCGAACACTCTTCCGTAGGCTGGAGCGTGTGTCACTCGATCCGGAACGGTCGCGTGACTTCATCCACAATCTGGTCAAGGAGCTGTGAGGAGCACCATGACTACCCCCACCCCCTGGCAGAAGTCGAGCTACTCCGGTGGCGGCGAAGGCAACGCCTGCGTGGAAATCTCAGACCGCCGCACCCGCATAGCCATCCGCGACTCAAAGTCCCCGGCCGGAGCAATCCTCACCTTCCCGGCCGGAGCCTTCACCCCCTTCATAGAGGCCCTGAAGTCCCCTCACTCCGCCACGGGGCCGCAGCGGTCGCATCGGTGAACTCCCGGACGCCCGTCCATCGTCCGCACTAGGGTGCGCCCCGTGACCGCCGAGAACCCCCAGACCCCCACGACGGCCGAGCGCGCAGACTTCCTGGAGACCACCAGAGCCTCGTACGACGCCATCGCGCCCGCCTACACGGAGGCCTTCCCGGACTGGCTGGCCGACAGCCATCCCCTGGACCGCTCCCTGGTCACCACCTTCGCCGAGCTGGCCCGCGACCACGCCCCGGCCCCCGTCGCCGACCTCGGCAGCGGACCGGGCTACATCACCGCCCGCCTGGCCGCTCTCGGTGTACCGGTCTTCGGCGTCGACATCTCACCGCAGATGGTGGCGCTGGCTCGCCGCGCGCATCCTGAACTCCGGTTCCACGTGGGATCGATGACGTCTCTGGACCTGCCGGACGAGACACTGGGCGGAATCATCGCGCTGTTCTCGATCATCCACGTCCCCGACGACCACCTGCCCGCCGCATTCACCGAATTCCACCGCGTCCTACGCCCCGGCGCCCCGGTTCTCCTGTCCTTCCAGTCCGGCGACACCGAGGACCGACTCCACCTGACCGAACGCTTCGGCCAGGAGATCGCCCTCGACTACTACTGGCGCACCCCGGACACCGTCACCGACGCCCTGACCAAGGCCGGCCTCCAACTCCAGGCCCGCGTCCTGCGCGAACCACAGGGCGAGGAGAAGCGGCCTCGCGCGTTTCTGCTGGCCCGGAGGGCGGCATAAGACCCGGATGACCAAGGATCAAGCCGCCTCAATTCTTTATTGAGCAAAGAGAGTACAAGAACGGCAATATTCTCGGCCTACCATCAAGCTCAAGCGTTGATCAAATTGTTCGAATTTTCTTGACTCTCTCCCAGGCACGGCCGTTGCACTCACCGCTTTTCTTGCCATAGGAGGCGGGGGCTCGGGCACCGCCTTTGCAGAGGATTCCCCGACGCCGGTCGGTGCCGACCAGGACGGGAACCCGATCCCCCAGGCACCGGCCGACGCCGACGTCAACGGTCCGGTACATACGGACGGCTGCCCAGCCGACCTGGGCTTCTCCTTCTCCAACGTCAAGAGCACGTTCGTCGGTGACAAGAGCAAGACCGTCTACGGACAGTCCGGCGTCACGCTCTCGGTCTCGGTGGCCAAGGGCCACACCTGGACCGGCACCTTCTCCTATGCGGCCAAGCTGAGCGAGTCAATTCTCGTGGCCTCCGCCGAGGAGACCATCAGCGGCTCGATCTCCTACGCGAAAACAACCACCGTGACCCTCAGCGGATCGTGGAAAGTTCCGGCGAGCCAGAAGGACGGATGGCTTGCCCTCGGCTCGAAGGGATACTCCTTCAACTGGCAGTACGGTTCTTATAACGGTGGCTGCAAGTGGATCGCCTCGAACCACGGGACCGCCAAGCTCCCGGCGCTCTCGCCCTACATTGCCCACTCGTGAGTCGAGGACGTTCTGATGAAGGTTTCCCTGCTGGCCGTCGGCCTTTCGGCTCTGGTGCTTGTGTCAGCCTGTTCCGCCGGCGGCAACCCCCAGGCGACCGCCACCCACGGCGCGACGCCCTCTGAGATGCGGACCCCGACGAGCCCGGACCGCCTTCCTGATCCGGTCCAGTCTCCGGTCCCTGTCGGGTCGAAGACGCTGTACACGGGGTCGGGTCAAGGCGCGGGCAGTGCCACACTTTCCGCGTCCGCGGGGAAAGCCTCATCCATAACGGTGATGTGGACATGCGCCGGCCCGTCCAAGTTCAGCATCACCGCCGCCGGAAAGATCCTTGCCGGGTCTCAGTGCGGTGACGGGAGCGGCGTGTTCACCGCGGAGATTCCGCACGCCAATGTGCACGAACTCGCGTGGAAGTTCTCAGCGCCCAATTCGGTGATCTGGCGAATCGTCATCACCCAACCGCCCGGAAACCACTGAGCGCGGCCGGCTCACACCGCCGTAACCGCCGACAGTCGGTGCACGTCCCGCGCGGTCCCGGTAACGCCGGACAAAAACCCCTGCGCCCGAGGCGAGGCATTCTCCGTCAGCCAAGCCGGATCGATGTCGCACACCGCGACCCGGACCTCCGTACCCGTCAGGGCCAGCGGCAGCGTATGCACCACCGTCGACGGGAAGCTCAGGATCGTCCGTCCTATCGGTCCGCGGCGTGCGATCAGCTCCAGGGGCAGGTCCGGGCGTACGACCTCCAGGCCCGTCTCGACCGCCAGTCGGTGGAGCTTCTCGGCGCTCTCGCGGCGGTGGGCGAAGTAGCGGGTGGCGCCATGGGTCTTGGCGAGGGAGCTGACCGCCTCCAGGTAGCGGTCGCCGTCCACGACTCCCGTCTCGACCAGCGACGTACCCACCATGTCCGCGCCCTTCGTGATGCGCGGCGGGCCGAAGCGGTCGCGGGTCCAGGCGAAGGTGTTGGCGGTGACCTTCACGCCGTCCGGGGTTTCCTCCATCGGCATGGAGGAGAAGATCTCGACCGTTCGGCTGTCGGACGGCGTCAGTCGTTTCCGGGCCGCCGACGACACCGGGGCGAAGACCAGGTCGCGCGGGCCGGGGCGGCCGCCCTTGCGGTGCCAGCGGACCAGGCGTTCGCCGCGCGCCAGTTGGGCGACGAACTCCATCGTCGCCGTGCCGTCGTCCACGACGACCAGGTCGCGGGCCTTCGTGATGGTCAGCAGGAGTTGGACGTAGCGGGAGAACGGGTCGCCCAGGACCACCCGGTCCGCCCTGCGCAGCAGGCCCGCCAGGCCGCCGATCGTCTGGAACGGGGCCGCCGCGCCGCCCCGCGCCTCCTCCCAGCGGACCTGATGACCGTCCTCGCGGGCCAGCTCGGCCATCCGGCGCAGCTGGCCGCGGGTCATGGGGTCGTTCGGGGACAGGACGACGAGGGTGAGCCCCGCGCCGACGCTGTGCGCGTGGGCGTGTGCCCACTCCAGCACGTTCAGGAGCTGTACCGGGCTCTCGACGAAGGCGAGAGTGTGGGGGCCGGTGTTCCCGGCGCGGAAGCTCATCGACGTACGACCTACCCGTCGTAAGGCGCTCATGGGGCGCTCGTATTCAGAAGTCGCTCAGAAGGCGGTCAGCAGGCGGTCAAACCGGCTCCGAGTCCGAGCGCCCTTACTGGGAGCACTCGGACCCGGACTCAGCAGGACAGGATCTGGATCTGTGTCGGACCGGTACCGGTCAGACCGACACCGGCTCGCCCGCCGCCGCGGCGATCTCCGCCTCGGCGACCACACCGGCGACGCGGCGCAGCTTCTTCATCGGGCCGAGCTCGGAGTCGTAGACCTTCTTGACGCCGTCACCGAGGGACGCCTCGATGGTGCGGATGTCGCGGACGAGGCGGGTGAGGCCCTGCGGCTCGACCGAGGCGGCCTGGTCCGAACCCCACATCGCGCGGTCCAGGGTGATGTGGCGCTCCACGAAGGTGGCGCCGAGGGCGACCGCGGCCAGCGTGGTCTGCAGGCCCGTCTCGTGGCCGGAGTAGCCGATCGGGACGTTCGGGAACTCCTTCTCCAGCGTGTTGATCGCGCGGAGGTTGAGCTCCTCGGCCTTCGCGGGGTAGGTCGAAGTCGCGTGGCACATCAGGATGTTGTCCGAGCCCAGGACCTCGACCGCGTGGCGGATCTGCTTCGGCGTCGACATGCCGGTGGAGAGGATGACGGCGCGGCCGGTGGCGCGCAGGGCGCGCAGCAGCTCGTCGTCGGTCAGGGAGGCCGAGGCCACCTTGTGCGCCGGGACGTCGAACTTCTCCAGGAAGGCGACGGCCTCGGTGTCCCACGGGGAGGCGAACCAGTCGATGTTCTTGCTCTTGCAGTACTCGTCGATCTGGCGGTACTCGTCCTCACCGAACTCCACACGGTGGCGGTAGTCGATGTAGGTCATCCGGCCCCAGGGGGTGTCGCGCTCGATGTCCCACTGGTCGCGCGGGGTGCAGATCTCCGGGGTGCGCTTCTGGAACTTGACGGCGTCGCAGCCGGCCTCGGCGGCCACGTCGATGAGCTTGAAGGCGTTCTCCAGCTCACCGTTGTGGTTGATGCCGATCTCGCCGCAGATGTAGACGGGCTTGCCCGGGCCGACCTCACGCGAACCGAAGTTACGCAGACGGGAGTAGGTGCTCATGGCAGAAGATGTCCTTACTTGGTGAGGGAGTCGAGAGAGGGGCCGAGGATCCAGCTGGCGATCTCTCGGATCGCGCCGTCGCCACCGGGGGTGGCGGTGACCGCGCGTGCGGCGCCGCGCACGACGTCGTGGGCGCTCGCGACCGCCACGGGCCAGCCCACGAGGGCGAAGCACGGGAGGTCGTTGACGTCGTTGCCGACGTAGAGCACGCGCTCAGGCGCGATGCCCTGCTCCTCGCACCACTGCTTCAGTGCGAGGTCTTTCCGGTCGATGCCGTGCAGCACGGGAATCTGCAGCTTCCGTGCGCGGGCGGCTACGACCGGGTTCTGCTCCGTGGACAGGATCAGCATCTTCAGGCCCGACTTGCGCAGGGCGGCGATGCCGAGTCCGTCTCCGCGGTGCACGGAGACGAACTCCTTTCCATCGGCATCGATCAGCACCCGGTCGTCGGTCTGGGTGCCGTCGAAGTCCAGTACGACCGCGTCGATGTCGTCCGTGGTCGGGAGGGCGCCGGGCCGGTCCGCGTCGAACAGCGGAGCCAGCGCCCGGGCGCGGGCCAGGTCGTGGGGATCGTCGATCTCCAGGACCCGGGCGGGGTCGGTGCGCACCAGCTCGGTGCGGCCGAAGAAGCGGTGCTTGTGCTCGCGGAAGCCGTCGGCGGCCATCGCGTAGGCGGCGCCGGTCTCCAGGAAGTCCTGGGGGCGGTCCTGGCGGCGCGGGCGGAAGGACTTGTCGTGGTTGACGCCGTAGCCGCCGGTGGTGGCCGCGCGCTCGTTCTCCGCGGCGGCCGCGTCGTCGTCGCCGTGGCGCCATACGAAGCCGTGGAAGGGCGCGACGGTCAGGGCCGTGTCGGCGCCGTTCGCGACGATCGCCTTGACGACGCCGTCGAGGTCCTCGCGGATGATGAACGGGCTCGTGCACTGCACCAGCAGGACCACGTCCAGCTTCGTGCCGTGCAGGGTCTCGTGCGCGTCCATCGCGTGCAGCACGGCGGCCTCGGAGGTCGCGGTGTCACCGGCGATGGCGGCGGGGCGCAGCACGACTTCGGCGCCGGCCTGCCGGGCGGCGGCCGCGATGCCCTGGTCGTCGGTGGAGACGACGACGTCCGTCACGAGCCTCGAAGCCCGGCACTCGCGCACCGCGCGGGCCACCAGCGGCACACCGCCGACGGGCATCAGGTTCTTCGCGGGCACTCCCTTGGAGCCGCCGCGCGCGGGAATCACGGCGAGCACCCGGGGCGCCGAAGTGCCTTGGCCTGCTTCCGAGTTGGACATGGGCTCCACTCCTTGGGCTGCTTGCAGGGGCTTCGCGGCGCGTCCCGGCGCCCCGGACCCCGAATCGGTCGTCTGGTCGCTCACAGCTCCCCCATCCGCCGGATGACGGGCGCCACCCGCTGTACGCCGTGCCGGTAGGCGCCGCGTGCCGCCCGGCGCACTATCTGGCGGACCGGGCCGGGCTCCTTGTCATGCGCGGGGGCGCCGGGCAGCGGGCTGCCGTCGACGCCGAGGTGGTGGCGGGCGAGGATGCCGGGCAGGTAGCCGGGCGCGGTGGCCGGCGTGTAGTACGGCGTGAGGGCGGGCAGTCCGCCGGGCCGCGCGAGCAGCTTGGCGATGCGTTCGCGGGCCGGGTCGAAGGCGGTTGCGTAGCTGCCGTCGGCGCAGACGCCCTGCCGGGAGACCCACTCCTCGTCGGGCGCCGGCCGGTGTCCCTCGTCGAGCTGGTCCCAGGAGGCGAGGCAGCCGGAGCCCACGAAGTGGTGGTTGCCGAGCACCTCGCGCACACCGAGGTCGGTGAGCACGACGGTGGGGATACGGCGGTGCAGCGATTCCAGCGCCGCCGTGGAGCTGATGGTGACCATCAGGTCCGTGCGGTTGAGGACCTCGCCCATGTTGCCGTACACCAGTTTGAAGTTGGCCGGTGGTTCGAGCCGCTGGACCAGCTTCTGGTACGGCAGTTCCTCGATGTGCGTGGTGTGCTCGCCCGGCTTGGAGCGCAGCTTGAGCAGCACCTCGCGCTCGGGGTGCTTGCGGGCGTGCTGGATGAGGCGGTTCAGCAGGTACGTACGGTCCTTGCGGCTGTCCGGCACGGAGGGCTGGGCCGCGAAGACGACCGTGTACGGGTCGTGCTCGCCGGTGTAGGGCTCGCCGCCGAGGAACGGCAGCGCGACCTCGGTCACCGCCGAGGCGTCGGCGCCGACCCCCTCGTACACCGCGCGGAAGCGCTCGGCGTCCTGGCGGGAGTTGGCGAGGACGAGGTCCGCGCCGTGCCGCAGCAGCAGGCCGTCGGCGAGCTTCTCGTAGACGACGCCGACATAGCCGGTGACGACCACGGGGCGCTCGGCGCGCTCTTCCCAGACCCGCTTCAGTCCGTGCAGCATGGCCTGCACACCGCCGCCCACGAGGGCGAGGACGAGGACGTCGTACGGCTCCTGCGCCATGCTGCGCAGGAACTCCACGGCGGTCACCTCGCGGAGGGAGTCGGCGTGGACGCCGACTTCCTGGAGCTGGCGGGCGGTGGGGGTGGCCCGGCCGCGCAGGAGGTATCCGTCCAGGTGGATGTCCGGTTCCCCGGTGTTCTCGGAAGCTATACGGCTCGCGGTGAGCGCGCCCCACTTCCACCGGGTATCGGAATCCGCGAGTACGGCCACTCGCCGGGTCTTCGTCGCACTTACTGGCACGTCGAAGACGCTAGGAAGCAATTTCGATGTTCCGCCCAACCGAAATGTAACAAAGGGTTAACAGCACACCGCCGAACGGCGAATCGGGGTCCGGAAGGGTTGAAAAAAAGCCTGGTTCACGGCATCGCCACGTGTCGTTCACCTGACATCAAGCTCCGAGTAAAGACGGGTGCCGGACCGCCCCCTAACGTCCCTCACGTGGTCAAGCTCTCCGTCATCGTGCCGTTCTACAACGTGCAGCAATACGCACCAGACACCCTGAAGAGCCTGCGTGCGAACACACGTGAGGACTTCGAGTTCATCCTCGTCGACGACTGCTCGACGGACGGGACACCGGACATCCTCGCGCGCGCGGAGCGCGAGCTGCCGGGCGCGGTGCTCGTCAGACACGAGCAGAACGGAGGGCTGGCCACCGCGCGGAACACCGGGATCGACAAGGCGCGCGGCGAGTACCTGACGTTCCTCGACGGCGACGACTGGCTGGCGCCCGGCTACTTCCCTCAACTCCTGTCCGCCATCGAGGAGTTGGACTGCGATTTCGTGCGCACCGACCATGTGCAGTGCACCGGCCGGGCGCGCAGCATCCACCGGGTGCCGCACGGCCGCCGCTGGACGGTGATGAACCCGCGCGAGGCGATCCTGCCCGCCGACCGGTCGACGTCCGTGGACTACGCGTACGCCTGGGCCGGCATCTACCACCGCCGGCTGGTCGACCGCGGGATCCTGCACTTCACGCACGGGCTGCGCACCGCCGAGGACCGGCCGTGGATCTGGAGACTGCACCGGGAGGCGGAATCCTTCGCCGCGGTGGGACTGCTCGGCGTCTACTACCGACGCGGCGTGGCGTCGTCTCTCACCCAGATCGGTGATGTCCGGCAGTTGGATTTCATTCGTGCGTTCGACCAGGTAATCATGGAAACCGCGGCTGACCCCGAGGCCGATAAGCTGCTGCCGAAAGCCGTGCGCACTTATTGCGCGATCATGGCTCATCATCTCGGACAAATCGAGAGGTTCGAACCCGCAGTGGCTCGAAAACTGCGCTCGATGAGCGCCGCCGCCCTGAAAAGAATGCCGCAGGACGTGCTCGCGGAGGTTATGGACTCGATGGACGCGCAGCGAGCGGCCCGGCTGCGGCGGGTGCGCCGCAGGGCGGTCGGGGCCCGGACGGTGGCCGCCTGATGCGTCGCACCACCCAGATCTTCTGCGCCTCGACGCTGTACGGCGCCGCGACCCTGGCCGCCGCCCTGGACGCCGGGCTCTTCGAACCGGCCGACCGCCGGATCCTGCTGGTCACCAACAACGCGGCCAACCCCGAGATCACCCCGTCCGTCGACGCGATGCCCGGCTTCGCCCAACTGCGCGGGCGCTTCGACGAGGTGCTGTCCTGGAACGAGACCATCTCCCCGTTCCACCCCAGTGGCTGGTCTCCCCGCGAGAACGACATCCCCATGTGGGAGCGGTACGTACGGCTGCTGTGGAACCTCGGCGACGACGAGATCCAGCTGGCCGTCGAGTCCGTCCAGGTCAACCCGGCCCTGGCGCTGTGCCAGCTGTTCACCGGCGCTCCCGTCGACGCCTACGCGGACGGCCTCATAAGCTATGGCCCCACGCGCGACAAGATCGACCCGCTGGTCGGCACCCGGATCGGCCGGCTGCTGCACCTCGATCTCGTCCCGGGCCTCACCCCGCTGCTGCTCACCGAGTTCGGCGTCCCGTCCGAGCTGGTGCCGTCCGAGGTGTTCCTGAAGGTGCTCGGCGAACTCGCCGAGGCGGAGACCGAGCTGACGCCCCTGTCGGCGGCGGTCGACGGTGACCAGCCGGCGCTGCTGCTCGGTCAGTACCTCAGCGCGCTCGGCATCCTCACCGACGCCGAGGAGGAGGACCTGCATCTGCAGATGGTGCGCGGCGCCGTCGCGCTCGGCCATCGCAGGCTCGTCTTCAAGCCGCACCCGGTCGCCCCGGCCCGCTGGTCGCGGCTCCTGGAGGACGAGGCGAAGGAGCTGGGCGCCGAACTCACCCTGCTGGACCGCCCCGTGCTGGCCGAGGTCGCCTTCCAGCGCATGCGCCCCGCCCTGGTCGTCGGCTGCTTCTCGACCGCGCTGTTCACCGCCGCCGGTCTGTACGGCGTCCCGGTCGCGCGGGTCGGCACCGACGCCGTGCTGGCCCGGCTCACGCCGTACCAGAACAGCAACCGGGTGCCGCTGACCATCGTCGACGCACTGCTGCCGGACATCGCGGACGCCGCCGCGGTGAACGGCTGGGCGATGCCCTCGCGCGAGCGGGTGGACGAACTGGCCGCGCTGCTCAGGGCGGTCGGGTTCGCGATGCAGCCCAAGATCTACCCGGGGCTGCGCGGCGCGGCCGAGGCCTACCTCTCCCGGCATCTGAACCCGCACACCTGGCGCTACTTCAAGCGCAAGCGCCTGACCTCGCTGGCACTGCCCGGCGCCGTACCGGCCCAGCTCTCCTTCATCCCGCGCAACGCGACCGTGCGCCGACTGGCGCGCCGGGCGCGGGCGCTGAAGCAGGTGACCGGCCGCAAGTAGACAGAAACAAGGGGTGGTTGTTCATCCGTGTGACACCTTTGCGCTCCCTGAGCGTCAGCCGTCACTCACCTTTCACCCGTCCGAGGGACATAGCGTTCGGTCGTCGTATTAATCGGCAACAGCCGACACGTACGACTGAACGCACCTCGCGACTCCCAGGAGAAGGGTCCCAGGATGAGCACGGCTGACCAGGCCACGGCACCGCCGGCGCCCCCGGCCCCCCGGCTGGACCAGGTCCTCGCCGAACAGCCCGAACGGCCTCCTGTCCGGCCCCGCAGGGAGAACCGGCTGCGCGCCCTGGACGGGCTGCGGCTGGTGGCCGCGCTCATGGTGTGCATGTACCACTTCACCGGAAAGAACGGCGAGGTGGCCAACTCCTGGCACCAGTCCCCCGGAGCGATGTTCCCGACGCTGTCGCAGTTCTCCACCTACGGCAGCCTCGGTGTGCAGTTCTTCTTCGTCATCAGCGGGTTCGTGATCTGCATGAGCAGCTGGGGCCGCAGCCTCGGCGACTTCTTCCGCTCCCGGATCTCCCGCCTCTTCCCGGCGTACTGGGTGGCCATCGTCATGGTCACCGGCGCCGCGGTGCTCCTGCCGGTCGTGGTCCACCCGCTCCGGCCGGACGAGTTGCTGGTCAACCTCACGATGATGCAGCAGCCGCTGGGCGTCCCGCGGGTCCTGGGCGTGTGCTGGACGCTCTGGGTGGAGCTGAAGTTCTACGTGCTCTTCGCCCTGTTCGTCATCTGGAAGGGCGTCACCTACAAGCGGGTCGTCACCTTCTGCATCCTGTGGACGCTGGCCGGCGCGTTCGCCCGGGTCGCCGACAACCCGCTCACCGACGAGCTGGTCATGCGCGACCACGCCCCGTTCTTCATCGGCGGTCTCGCCCTGTATCTGATCCACCGCTTCGGCAGTGACCTGCTGCTGTGGGGGATCGTCGGCATGTCGTTCCTGCTGGGTCAGCGCTACTCGGTGACGGCGCTGTGGCACCCGGGCGCGCAGGGCGAGTTCCATCGCAATCCGCTGGTCATCCAGGCCATCGTCTTCTGCGCCTTCGCCGCCGTGGCGGTGGTGGCGCTGGGCTGGATGCGCTGGGCCAACTGGAGCTGGCTGACGGTGGCCGGGGCGCTGACGTACCCCTTCTATCTGATCCATGAGCACCTGGGCTGGTTCTTCATCCGGGTGCTGCACCGGGGCCTGGGCCTCGGCTCCTATCCGACGCTGGCGCTGTCCGTGGGCAGTCTGCTGCTGCTGGCCTGGCTGATGCACCGGTTCGTGGAGCGGCCGTTCGGGCCGAAGCTGAAGCGAGCGCTTCCGGCGGTGCGGCTGCGTTAGGGGGCCGTGGTTCGGGTGCGGCTTCGTGGGGGCTGGTCGCGCAGTTCCCCGCGCCCCTGGTGGGGGGGCGCTGCGCGCCTCCCCACCAAACGCCTTTCGGGACCGTCCGCTACTTCCGTGTCGTCTGCCGCAGCTGACGTACCGCCTTGCGGACCGCCGGGTGCCTGCGCAGCGCCTCCGCGCGGACCGGGCTGCCGCCGGGGAGGCGCAGGCTGGTGAGGCGGCGGCGTTTGAAGTAGCGCTGGTACTGGGCCAGGTTGGCGCCGAGCCAGGCGGTGACCTCGTCGCGCAGGGCGTGGTGCTTGCGGGACTGCATGCAGAAGCCGACGCTGCGCACCAGCGGGGCCAGGGCCTCGGCCATCCCGGCGAGTTCGAGCGGGGAGCCCAGCTCGGCGTTCTCGGCGTCGGGCAGGGCCGCGTCGATGATGGTCAGCGGGATGCGGTTGCTGTTCTCGTACGGCGTGATGCGTTCGAGGAGCAGCTCGGTGCCGACGCGGGCGACGGGGATCCCGTAGAAGGCGGCGGCGGTCATGAGTGCCGTGGAGAAGCAGCCGACGACGAGCTTCGGCTTGAGGTAGGCGAAGACGGTCTCGGCGAGGACGGGCTCGCCCAGCACCGTGAGCCGGACGTCGAGTTCCTTCGCGACCGCCTCCAGGGACTCGTTGAAGACGGCGGGCGCGCTCGGGTGCGGCTTGAACAGGACGTCACGGTGACCGGCCCGGGCCGCGGCACGCAGGAAGCGGATGTGGAGCTGCTCCTCCTCGTCCTGGGTGATCAGGTCGATGGCCGAGAGGTACTGGCCGAGGAGGACGGCGGTGGGCGGGTTGTCCGCCGGAAGGCGCTCGGCGAGGATGCCGGCGCCGGACTCGCCGATCTGGGCGAGGACGTCGACGATCGCGTCGTTCGGGACGGCCTCGGGCGGTACGCCGTACTCGGCCAGGAGCATGGGCTCCAGGCCCGGCACCAGGTCCAGGTGGAGGACGCGCTTGATGCGGCTGCTCATGCCGTGCGGGATGCGGTTGCGGGTGGGGCCGTAGCTCATCAGGCCGTCCGCGTACACATGGATCGGGCTGTCCGCGAAGATGTCGGCGACCGCGCGGGAGGGGTTGGCCTGGATGGACTCACAGGCGATCTCGACGGGCTCGTCGCCCAGGTTCCAGGCGAGGCGTACGGCCTTCTCCCACAGCAGGGTGTCCTGGCCGCGCGGCGACCAGCCGGCCGGGTGGTGCGGGGAGATGAAGTCGTTCCAGGAGCGCACCTCGTCGAACTCGGGGCGCAGCTTCTCGAACCCCGCCATCCGGTCCAGCGGGGTGCCGACCTCGGGGATCGCGGCGGTGTTGCTGACGACGAGGATGCGGCGGACGCCCTCGCGGGGGCCGAACTGGCCGGCCCGTATGGCGGCGGTGACGGTCGCGGCCGCGTACTGCGTGGCCGAGAAGAAGATCTGGATCATGCCGCCACTCCCTTCATGCCGCCCCGTATCCGGCGCAGCATGTACACGCGCTCCTCGCCCATCCCGACGAGAGCCTCTTCCAGTTCCTCCTCCGACATCCTGCCCAGCGCCTCGGCGGCCATCTGCTTCAGTCTGGCCGCGATGCTGCGTTCGAACCGGCCGCGGCTGAGCAGCTGGTGGGCGATGACGACGCAGTAGTTGCGCAGCGCCTTCTTGCGCAGGCGGCCCACCTCGGGGTCGTCGGCGAGCTCGGCGAGGACGAGGTCGAAGGAGCGGAAGAAGTCCAGCTGCCGGACGTCACCGATCTGGGTCAGCGAGCTGGCCACGCCCCGGCGGTAGAAAACGCCGCGCAGGCTGGCGACGGCGTAGGAGTCGGCCCTGCGGTGCAGGTCCCAGATCCAGGGGCGGTCCTCGGCGGTCTTCAGTCCGTCGTGGAAGCGCAGCATGCCCTTGTCCAGGAGGCGGCGGTGGTAGATGCCGGCCCAGGCGTAGGGGTAGTCGACCATGGTGGTGTCGTCGACCGGCAGGATCGAGGTGCGCGGGTCGAGCGGGGTGTGCCGGCGTCCCTCGGGGGCGCGGTGCACGGCCCGTTCGATGCCCGTCACCTGGACGTGGTCGGTGCGTACGAAGTCGACGTCGAACCGTTCGACGGCGTCGACCAGATCCGCGAGATAGCCGGGGGCAAGCCAGTCGTCGCCGTCGAGGAAGGTGAGGTAGCGGCCTTCCGAGGCGTCGATCCCGGTGTTGCGCGCGGTGGCCAGGCCGCCGTTCTGCTCGTGCCGTATCACCCGGCTGTTCCTGAGTCTCTTCGTCAGCGTCAGCAGCGCTTCGTACGTCTTGTCCTTCGTGGACCGGTCCTCGACGAAGATGAACTCGAAGTCGTCCCGTTCGTTGTTGACCAGGCTGGTCACGGTCTCGGGGACATAGGACTCGATGTTGTAGCACGGGACGATCACGGACAGTGTCGGGGGGCGGTTGGTCACGCGTACACCTGGGCTCTCTCCGGACGGGATCCCTGCGACCGTAGGAGATGTTCGACGCCGGATCTCAACTCCCTGCCAACTTCCAGGTGAACGAAAAGTAACCGGACGGCGCCCCCTTTCCCGCGTCCATGTGCCCGCCACCAACAGCGCTTACCATCCCCGCTCGGGTGTTCGATACGACTCGACAGAACCCGGGGGGAATGTATGTGTACGACCGTTTTCCACAGAGACCATCGCGACCATCCGATGCGGGGCACCGACCCGGACCCGGAACCCTGCCGGGCCACGGCCCGGGCACTCGACCTCGGCCCGGTGCAGATCGTCGAGCTGACCTGCCCGCCGTCCCTCGTACCGCGCACCCCGGCGATGATCCGGCAGACGGACCCGGAACTGTGCTCGGTCGTCTTCCCGCGCCGGGGCGCGCTTGTGGTGGCCCAGGCCGGGCGCGAGGCCCTGCTGGGCGAGCGTGATCTCGCGTTCTACGACAGCTCGCGTCCGTTCAGCCTGCGGACGGCCGGTCCGGGGACGGTCACGCTGGTGCGCACACATGTGCCGCGTACCCTGCTGCCCCTGTCCGCCCGGCACACCGACCGGCTGCTCGGAACCCGGTTACCTGGCCAGGAGGGCATGGGTGCGCTGCTCACGCACTTCCTCGGGGACCTGGCCGCCGACGGCACCCCCCGTACGACCGCCGACGTCGACCGGCTGAGCACGGTGACCCTGGACCTGCTCGCCGCGACGCTCGCCCACCATCTGGACACCGGCCCGCGGCTGCCGGAGGAGTCCCGTCGAAGAACCCTGCTGCTGAGCATCGAGGCGTTCGTCCGGGACCAGCTGTCCGACCCGGACCTCTCACCCCGGGACATCGCGGCCGCCCACCACATCTCCGTCAGCTATCTGCACCGTCTCTTCCGGAGCCGGGACACCACCGTCACCGAGCTGATCCGCCGCCGACGCCTGGAGCGGGCCCGGCGTGCGCTCGCCGACCCGCGGCTGCGGGACACTCCGGTGAACCGCATCGCGGCCGACTGCGGATTCCGGGAGCACTCGGCCTTCACGCGGGCCTTCAACGCCGCGTACGGCATGCCGCCACGGGACTGGCGCCACCAGGCCCTCCGGGCGCCCCGCGGCTGAGGGCCGGGACACCATGGGAGGACTCACCCGGGTCCACGGCCACCACCCCGCCTCCGTCCGGCAACACGTACGGCTCGTCGAATACGGTGCGGCATCGGTGTGGTCCGTGACCTGTCCGCCGCAGTTCCCACGGGCCCTGGCCCCCGTCCGACGGACGGCCACCCGCCGCCTCCACCTGGTCCTGCTGCTGCACGGCGAGGCGACGATCCTCCACGAGGGCCGCGAGACCGTCCTGGGCGCGGGCGACTTCTACTGCGACGACCGCGTACGACCGCTCCAGCTGCGCGGCGGCCCGATCAGCGCCGTCGGTATCGCGCTCCCCGAGGCGCTGCTTCCGCTGCCGCCGGACGAGGCGGACCGGATGGTGGGGCGCCGTATCGCCGGCCGCGCGGGCGCCCTGCTGGCCCGTCTGCTCACACGGCTGACGGAGGACACCGGCACCTTTCAGCCCTCGGACGGACCGCGCCTCGGGACGGTCCTGGGCAACATGGTGGCGGCACTGCTGTCCCACTCCCCCGACGCCGACGCCGACAGCAGCGCCAGCACCGACACCGGTCGTCCCTTGACCATGCGCATCATGGCGTTCACCCAACGCCACCTGTCCGACCCGGAGTTGACCCCTCGTGCCGTCGCCGCCGCGCACGGCATCTCCCTCAGCTATCTGCACCGCCTCTTCGAGGCCGAACGGGAGACCGTCGCCGCGTACATCCGCCGCCGGCGCCTGGAACGCGCCCGCTTCGACCTCGCCGACCCCGCCCAGGCGGCCACACCGGTTCATGTCATCGCCACACGCTGGGGCTTCGCCCGGGCCACCGACTTCGCCCGGGCCTTCCGGGCGGTGTACGGCATCGCGCCGACGGACTTCCGGCGGCAGGCTTGTGCCCCCGGTGGACGGATTGCCACATAAGTGTGCTCTGAGCGCCAAGACCCCAACAGCCACAGGCGGCAATGCTGTTGATCGCTTCACTCCCGCTCCATCGGTTCACTTCCCGCTCTTCGGAGAGAGGTTCGTGATTTCGTGATGAAGAAGCTGCGACTTGCCACCGTCACCGCGCTGAGCACGCTGGCCGTGGGCGCCGGGATGATCTTCCCGTCGTCCGCACAGGCGGCCACGTACTGGACGTTCGAGAACGGCGCGTGGAACACCTGCCTGACCGCCGGCGACAGCGGGGTGGCGTACCACACGACCTGTCAGGGCTCGAACCGGCAGCAGTGGGACTGGGTCGGCTCCGGTCATGGCCAGTACCTCCAGCTCAAGAACCGGGAAACCGGCAAATGCCTGACGACCGACTTCAAGAACTCCGTCAACGCCGTGTGGACCAGCACCTGTGGCGCCGCCCCTGACCAGTGGTGGTACTACCGGGGCTCCGACCGGGCCCTCTACAACGAGGGCGAGGGCAACGGTTCGAGCGGTTTCCTGCGGACGAGCCCCACCGAGAGGGACGCCGTCTACACCAGCTCGCTCGCCGGATCGCCGGTCGCCGGAAGCTACTTCACGTGGATCGGCAGCCACACGTGACCGCGCCCCTCACCTGACCCCGTACCGCGCCCCGATCCCGGCGATCACCACCGCCAGCCCCTCCTCGAAGTGCCGGTCGTAGTCAGCGAAGATCTCCGCGCCCGCCTGAGCCGACAAGGGATAGTCGGCCATCAGGCGGGCGCGTTCGTCCACGTCGTAGCCCTCGCGGCGCTCCCCCGCCATGGGCTCGACGCCCTGTTCCTCGGTGACGAAACCGAGGGTGTAGAAGTACGTCGTCGAGGTCGCGCGGACCGCGTCGCCGAGGGCGAAACCGGCGGCCGTGAACAGGCGCAGGTTGGCCTCCATCTGCTCGGCGTGCTCGATGCCGGTGAAGCGTGAGCCGCTGAAGACCTTCGCGCCGTCGCGGTAGCCGAGCAGCGCCGCGCGCAGTCCGCGGTTGGACCTGAGCAGCCGCTCCTGCCAGGTGTCCGCGGGATCGAGGGCCGTCCCGGCGACCATCCGGCGGTACATCTCGGTCGCCATCTCGTCGAGCAGCGCCTGTTTGTCCTTGAAGTGCCAGTACAGGGCCGGCGCCTTGACGTCCAGTTCCCGGGCGATGGCGCGCAGGGTCAGCCCGTCCAGGCCGACCTCGTTCAGCAGCTTGAGGGCGGTGTCGGCAACGCGGCCGCGGTCGAGGGGTGCTCGGCGTTCGGTGGTCACGCTTGACAGTTTAACGGCGTTAAGGGCACGCTCGTAGCCGACAGCACTTAACAACGTTAAGGGGGATTGCCCGATGCGTACCGACATGCGCTCCGAGCTGCGTACCGATATGCGTGCCGACGTCGACGTCCTGATCGTCGGCGCGGGCCCGACCGGCCTCGCCCTCGGGATCGACCTGGCCCGGCGCGGGGTGGACGCGCTGGTCGTGGAGCGGGCCGACGGGCTGTTCCCGGGGTCACGCGGCAAGGGCATCCAGCCGCGCACGATGGAGGTCTTCGACGACCTGGGCGTGCTCGACGCGATCCGCGCAGCGGGCGGCAGCTATCCGGTGGGGATGATCTGGCAGGACGGCAAGCGGGTGGGCGAGCACCAGATGTTCGATCCGGCCGAGGCGACGGCGGACTCGCCGTACGCCGCCGAGCCGTGGATGGTGCCGCAGTGGCGGACGCAGGAGATCCTCTTCGCGCGGCTGACCGAGCTGGGCGGGAAGGTCGCGTTCGGCCGGGAGGCCGTCGGGATCACGCAGGACGAGGACGGGGTGACGGTCGGCTTCGCGGCCGGCGAGAGCGTCCGCGCGCGGTACGTCGTCGCGGGCGACGGCGGCCGTTCGGCACTGCGGCGGGCTCTCGGCATCGGCATGACCGGGGAGACCGTCGACCCGAACCCGATCCTGGTGGCGGACGTCCGGATCACGGGCCTGGACCGGGACAACTGGCACATCTTCCCGCCGCGCGGGGAGGACGGCGCCGAGGACGACGGCTACCTCGCCGTCTGTCCGCTCGCGGGGACCGAGGACTTCCAGGTCGTGGCCCAGTTCCCGGAGGGGGCCAGGGTCGACGTCTCACCGGAGGGCATACGCAAGGTGGTCGCCGCGCGCTCCCACCTCGCCCCGGAGGATGTGACGGCGGTCCGCTGGGCCTCGGACTTCCGGCCGCGGGCGGCCCTGGCGGACCGGTTCCGGGACGGGAGGGTGTTCCTCGCGGGGGACGCCGCGCACGTCCACTCACCGGCCGGGGGCCAGGGCCTGAACACGAGCGTCCAGGACGCCTACAACCTGGGCTGGAAGCTGGGCGCGGTCCTGCGGGGCGGGGCCGACGCGGCGCTGCTCGACACGTACGAGGCGGAACGGCGCCCCATCGCCGCCGACATGCTCGGTCTGTCGACCGGCGTCCACCGCGGCGAGGTCCGCCGCGGTGAGGCGACCCGCCAACTCTCCCTGGGCTACCGCGAGTCGACGCTCACGGAGGAGACACGGGCGACCCCGGGTCCGCTGCGGGCGGGTGACCGCGCCCCCGACGGAACCCTGGGCGGCGTACGCCTCTTCGACGCGTTCCGGGGGCCGCACTGGACGCTGGTGGCGGTCGGGGTGGAGGCGCCGGAGCTGCCGGGGCTGCCGGACTCGGTCAATGTGGTCCGGGGAGAGGTGCAGGAGTCGTACAGGACGGGCCTGTTCCTGGTGCGGCCGGACGGCTATGTCGGCTGGGCGGGCGAGACGAGCGACGGGTTGCGGGAGTACGTCGGGCGAGCGGGCCTCTAGTCACGCACGCGGCGCTGTCCCTGGCCCCAGGTCACGCACCGGGCGCCATCCCTGGTCCAGGTCACGCACTGGCCCCTGGTCCCCGGTCACGCACCGGCGAGCGACAGCTTCACCGCGAACCCGAGGAACAGCGCCCCGGCCGCCGAGGTCGCCCCCGCCGACAGTCGCCTGCGCCGCCGGAAGGCACTCGCCAGCTTTGTGCCGCTGAATATCAGCGCGGTCAGGTACAGGAAGCTCGCGAGCTGCGCGAACGCGCCGAGGACGACGAACGACAGCGCCGGGTAGGCGTACCCGGGGTCGACGAACTGCACGAAGAAGGCGACGAAGAACAGGATCGCCTTGGGGTTGAGGAGGCTGATGACGAAGGCGCGGCGGTAGGGCCGCTCGTCGGCGGCACCGGCATCGGCGGCCTCCTCGACGACCGTCTCCCGCCGAGCCCGCCACATCCCCAGGGCGGCTCGCATCATCCCGATCGCCAGCCAGGTCAGATACCCGGCCCCGGCGTACTTCACGATCCCGAACAAAACGGCGTTGGCCTGCAACAGCGAGGCGACTCCGGCCGCCGACAACGTCATCAGCACGGTGTCCCCGCACCACACGCCGGCCGCGGCGGTGTACCCGGCCCGCACACCGCGCCGGGCGGCGACGGACAGCACGTACAGGGAGTTGGGGCCGGGGAGCAGGACGATCAGGACAAGTCCTGCCAAGTAGGTGGGGAGATCGATGACGCCGAGCATGTCGGGAGTGTCGCACGCGGGTACGACAGCCGTCCGACGTGTCTCACGTCCTGGGCCCGGCCCCGGCCCCGGCCGCTTCGGACGACCAGCGGGAAGGGATCCAGATGGCAGACCCCGCCCACGAACTGCCCCTGGGCGAGGTCCAGCCACGGCTTGGGGCGGTCGCCCCGAACCGCATCGGTGAGCAGCTTCACGACGCCGGTGATCGGCTTGGTGGGCAGGACGACCCAGTCGACGTAGCAAGGGACGGTCAGTCGGACCAGCGGGGCCGCCGGCTCCGGGCCGGATTTCCCCCTGAATTCCGTACCGGGCCGCACCCCGAACACGGGCTGCAGGTCCGACGGCTTCTTCTTGTGCTGCGGCTGTGTCCGCGGTAGTTCGGAATTGGGACGGCCGAACTTCTCGATGCCCATGTGCGCCTCCTGGCAACGGGCCGGTGTGCCGGTGTGCCGGACAGAACGCTCCCGGCCGCCGGCCGGTTCCCGGATTTTCCGGGAAATCCCAGTTCAGAAGGCATCCGAGGGCACGTAGGACCCCCACACCTCCCGCAGCGCGTTGCACACCTCGCCCACCGTCGCCCGGGCCCGGAGTGCGTCCTTCATCGGGTACAGGACGTTGTCCTGGCCCTCGGCGGCCTTCGTCAGGGCGGCCAGTGCGGAGTCCACTGCGGCCTGGTCGCGCTCCGCACGGAGTTTCGCGAGCCGTTGCGCCTGCTGGGCCTCGATGGCGGGGTCGACGCGGAGGGGTTCGTACGGTTCCTCCTCATCGAGCTGGAAGCGGTTGACGCCGACCACGACCCGCTCGCCGGCATCCGTCTCCTGCGCGATCCGGTAGGCGCTGTGTTCGATCTCGTTCTTCTGGAAGCCGTGTTCGATGGCCGCAACGGCTCCACCGAGGTCCTCGACTCTCCGCATCAGATCGACCGTCGCGGCCTCGACGTCGTCGGTCATCCTCTCGATGACATACGAGCCCGCGAAGGGGTCGACCGTCGCCGTCACGTCCGTCTCGTAGGCCAGCACCTGCTGGGTGCGCAGGGCCAGGCGGGCCGACTTGTCCGTCGGGAGCGCGATGGCCTCGTCGAAGGAGTTGGTGTGGAGGGACTGGGTGCCGCCGAGGACCGCCGCCAGGCCCTGGACGGCGACCCGCACGAGGTTCACCTCGGGCTGCTGGGCCGTCAGCTGCACACCCGCCGTCTGGGTGTGGAAGCGCAGCATCAGGGACTTGGGGTTCCGCGCGCCGAACTCGTCCCGCATCACGCGGGCCCAGATCCTGCGCGCCGCGCGGAACTTGGCGACCTCCTCCAGGATCGTCGTACGGGCGACGAAGAAGAACGACAGGCGGGGTGCGAAGTCGTCGACGTCCATGCCGGCGGCGACCGCCGTGCGGACGTACTCGATGCCGTCCGCCAGGGTGAACGCGATCTCCTGCGCGGGGCTCGCGCCCGCTTCGGCCATGTGGTAGCCGGAGATCGAGATGGTGTTCCACTTCGGGATCTCGGCCCTGCAGTACTTGAAGATGTCGGCGGTCAGACGGAGGGAGGGCTTGGGCGGGAAGATGTACGTGCCGCGCGCGATGTACTCCTTGAGCACGTCGTTCTGGATCGTGCCGGTCAGCCGGTCCGCCGGGACTCCCTGTTCCTCCGCCACCAGTTGGTACAGCAGGAGCAGCAGCGCGGCCGGGGCGTTGATCGTCATCGACGTCGACACCTGGTCCAGCGGGATCCCGCCGAACAGCACCCGCATGTCGTCGATCGAGTCGATCGCCACGCCCACCTTGCCGACCTCGCCGTGCGCGATCGGGGCGTCGGAGTCGTGGCCCATCTGGGTGGGCAGGTCGAAGGCGACCGACAGGCCCGTCGTGCCGTGCGCGATCAGGTCGCGGTAACGGGCGTTCGACTCCCGCGCCGTGCCGAAGCCCGCGTACTGGCGCATCGTCCAGGGACGGCCGGTGTACATCGTGGGGTAAACGCCCCGGGTGAAGGGGTACGAGCCGGGTTCGCCCAGCTTCTCGGCCGCGTCCCAGCCGGTCAGCGCGTCCGGTCCGTAGACCGGCTCGATGGGCAGTCCGGACTCCGACTCGCGCGCCATGGTGCCGCCTCCCGCGTCGGGACCCCCGCTCACCGGGTCGTCCCCTGAGTTCAACCATGCCGCGTAGTTCGCGACCGGTCACGCGCGGGGAACATCTCAGGTGACATCGGGGTGGTCGGTGTGAGACGCCGGGGGTCGGGATGCGTACCAAAAGCATGGGGATGGGAAGCAGGAACGCCGTACTCGCCGCGGGCGCCGCGCTCACCGTGCTGCTGAGCGGCTGCACGGTGCAGGCCTCCGGCAAGGAGCGGCACTCGCCGATCCGGATAGAGCTGCCGGACCGCAGCCCGTCCCCGAAGTCCTCCCCGCCCGGCGACGACAAGCCGGGCACCACGCCCCCGGCCGCGGCATCCGCCGTGCTCTGGCAGCGGGGCGACACCGGCCGTGACGTACGCGAGCTCCAGGCCCGCCTCCGGCAGGTCGCCTGGCTCTTCGACGGGCCCACCGGGACGTACGACGACCTGACCGAGCAGGCGGTCAGGGGCTTCCAGGGCAAGCGCGGGCTACCGAAGACGGGGAGGACCGACGAGGCCACCTGGCAGCGGCTGCTGAAGATGACGCGTGAACCCGGCAAATGGGACCTGTACCTGATGGGCGGGCAGCCGGCCGACGAGCCGGACGCGCGGTGCCTGACCGGCCGGGTGCTGTGCATCAGCAAGTCGAGCCGGACGCTGCGCTGGATGGTCGACGGGCGGACGGTCCTGACGGCGCCGGTGCGCTTCGGGGCGGAGTACACCCCGACTCGGGAGGGTGTGTTCAGCATCTACTGGAAGTCCCGGCACCATGTGTCGACGCTCTATGACTCGCCCATGCCGTACGCGATGTTCTTCAGCGGCGGCCAGGCGGTGCACTACTCGTCCGACTTCGCGGCCAGGGGGTACGCGGGCGCCTCGCACGGCTGCGTCAACGTGGCGGACGAGCGGGCGATCTCGGAGATGTTCGCCCAGGTGCGGGACGGCGACAAGGTCGTCGTCCACTGGTGAGGCACGGGGCACTGAAGAGATGGGGCGCGGGCGGGACCGGGGGAACGTGTCCCGCCCGCGCCGATGCACGAGCCGCAGGTACGGGGGGAACCCCGGCTCTGTGCGACGGCCGATGACCAGTCGGCTCACTCTCATCAGCGCCGGTGGAGCCGAAAACGTCACTCCCGATGCGAAGATTTTTCAACGAGTTACAAAACCGCAGGTCAGAGGCTTGTTACGAGAATGACCGCGTCGGCCCGTCAACCCGACCCGCTGCACCGAGCCACGACGACGTCCGCGGGATGCCCCGCTCAGAGCGCGCTGTACGACGGCTTCGGCACCAGGGGCGTACGCAGCTGGACGTGGCCCGGCAGGAGGCGGGGCCCGGTCGACGGGGTCCTGGCGGCGCGGACCGTGTGGTGGCCGATGCCGATGCCCTTGAGCCCCTTGCCGATCACCCGGCCGTCGTCGCTGCCCTTGCCCCGGCCCTTGCCGTCGTCCTGGTCGTCGTCGCCCTTGCCCTTGCCCTGCTCGTCGTCCTGACCCTGATCCTGGCCGCCCTGGGCCCGGGTGCTCTCACCAGCGCCGGTCAGGACGCCCTTGCAGTACTTCCACACGCGTGCGGAGCTGCCCGCCGCGCTCTCCAGGGCGCGCCGGCGGTCGCGGGACAGATCCTTGCCGTCGCGTACGTCACGGCAGGCCGGGACGGCCTTCCGCCAGCCGACGGACGGCCCGTCCTGGTCCTCGCCGGCGGCTCCGCGGTCCTTCGCCTCGCCGCCGGGCGCCGCGTCCTGGCTGCTGCCGGGGCCGGTGGGCGCCTTGTCGGTGCCGTCGGGCGTGGGCACGTCCCGCCTGCCGATCTCCGGCGTGGGCGAGAGGAGGGGCCGGTCGGGCGGTACGGCCGCCGAGGCGGTACCGGCGGGACGGCCCGGCTCGTCTCCGCCGAACGGCGTCCGCAGAACTCCGGTTCCGGCCGCGACCGCGACCCCGCCGACCATGCCGACGGCCAGCGCGGCGGCGAGACCCAGCCGCAGGGGACGGCCCCAGCGGGGGCGACGGGCGGCACGCCCGGGGGCGCCGATCCGGACGAGCCCGACATCGGCGGCATCCAAGGCGGGCGAGCCGGAGCGGTGACCGGCTGTAGTGGCAACGTCGTCATGGTTCGCGCGCGCGGCACGGAACGCCGCCAACGCGGCCGCTTCTCCGGGGAGTTCGGCGCTGCTCGGCGCGGGTTCGGCGGTCAGCGCCTCAAGCGTTTTGGCGAGCTGTTCGGCCTCGTCGCGATGGGCCGCCCCGACAGCTTCGAGTGACTCTCCGCTCAGCAAGCGCTCCGCCGTTTCGCGGTCCAGCCACCTGTACTGCTCGTCGGCCATCACACATCCTTCTGCGTCCGCGAACGCAGATGCGTCACACTCGCGGACGTCACCGCACGGTCGCGGGGTGCTCGCTGGGGAGGCAGGGCGTCGAGGACCCCGGCCGATTCCGGATCGTCGCCGAGCAGCTCGGCGAGCCGCTTCAGGCCGCGGTGCGCGGCGGTCCGTACGGCACCCGGCCGTTTGCCGAGGGTCTCCGCGGCCGTCTTGGCGTCGAGGCCCACGACCACGCGCAGGACGACGGCCTCGGCCTGGTCCTGCGGCAGCCGTGCGATGAGGGAGAGGGTGCCGTCGGTGGCGAGGGCCTCCATGGCCTCGCCCGCGGTGTCGGACTCGGCGGCCTTGCCGGTCAGCTCCGTCTCGTCGCCGCCGATCGCGGGGCGGCGGCCGCGCATGCGTATGTGGTCCAGCGCGCGGTTGCGGGCTATTCGGGCGGCCCAGCCGCGGAAGCGGTCCGCGTCCCCGCTGAACCGCTCCAGGTCACGCGCTATCTGCAGCCATGCCTCCGACGCGACGTCCTCGGCGTCGGGATCGCCGACCAGCGTCCGCACGTACCCGAGCAACCGCGGGTGCACGGAGCGGTACACAGTCCGGAACGCGGTCTCGTCTCCGTCCTGTGCCGCAAGCACCGCGGCAGTCAACTCCGCGTCGTCCCCCAGCACTGGATTACCTCAATTGATGGTTGCGGTGCCAAGACCGCAGGTCGTTGCGGTGGTCTTACAGCCTCCGCGTCCGGCGCGAAAGGCACGTTACGGCCTGAAAGCGCTGCTCGTCCATGTCCGTACAACATGCAACTACCTGGGAATCCGCGAAGTGCGCGCCCAGGTGTGACAGAAAACGCAGTCATGGCGCTGTAGAGAGTACGGGCCGCCGCGCGGCCCGTGCCGCGCGACGGCCGGGGCCTCTCCTGTGGGGGGTGGCGGCCCCGGCCGTTGCCTCGGCGCGCGGAATCGCGCCGCACGGCATGTGGGTATCCGTGATCGACATGGCATGTGGGTACGCGTGATCGACCCGGGGCAGCCCCGAGGCGGTCGGTCAGTTCTTCTTCCCGGACTTCTCAGCACTCTCGGTGCTCTCGGCACCCCCGGCGCTCCCGGTACTCCCGGCGCTCCCGCCGGACGCCTTGTCTCCGCCGCCCGCCTCCTGGCCGCTGCCGGTGGCGTCGTTGCCCGTGCTGCCGTTCCCTGTGTCGCCGTTGCCGGTGCTGCCGCCCCCCGTGGCGCCGTTGCCCGTGGTGGCACTGCTCCCGTCGGCCTGCCTGGTCGGCCTGCTCTTCGCCGCCGCCAGCTGCTCGGCGCAGTACGCGGCCACCTTGTCCGCGCCGCCCGCCGCGGCGGTGAGCCGCTGCCAGGCCGTCGCGTCCAGGGCCTGGCCGCTGCCCTTGACCTGGTCGTAGGCGCGGCATCTGGCCTCGGTGTCCTGGGCGGTGGCCGGGTGGCCGTCCCTGCCGGAGGCCCTGCCGGACGTCGCGGAGGAGGGCCCGGTGGCCGGCCGGTCGGGGCCGGTGGCCGACGGGGTGGGCCTGCCCTTGTCGTCGGCGGGGTTGTCCGACGAATCGGACGAGCCGATCGCCGCGAAGGCCACGCCGCCGAGCGTGAGGCTCGCGGCGAACAGGGAGAGAGTGGTCTTCAGCGACAGCGCCAGCCGCCGCCGATTCCGGGGCCGCCAGTCGTCCCGGCGCCGGGTGCGCGCCCGGTGGACCCCGGCGTCCCGGGCGGCCCGGAACGCGGCCACGGCGCGCTGCTCGCCCTCGCTGTCCACGCGGTACCCGCGGAGCACGGCTGCGAAGAGCAGCGCCTCCAGCGCGGCGTCGTCGAACACCACGGCCGGGGCGGACGCGCGGTCGGCGGTGTGACCGGCCTGGTTGCCGGGCCCGGTGCCGAAGGCCACGCCGTCAGGGTGCACGCGCCGACGGCCGGGGGACCCACCGCCGCTCTGCTGTTCACCCATGTCCGTTTCCGTTCCTGTCCGACCTGATTCGTATGGGGGTTGCGTAACGCACGTGTCGTATGTGATCTACGCGACCTGTGTGACAACTGTGGACACACGTGCTCGTAGAGCCAGTACGTCCGACACGGCCTGTACGACTCATCGCACGCCGTCTCGTGTCACCGAGACGCCGATGCGTCGCACTGGCCGACGCCGTCGCCCTCACTGTTCATTTCGATTCCCCCAGCGTCCGGGGGCCGTCATCCGTCACACTTGCGACGCCCAGCTGCTTCGCCAGGCGCTTCAGACCGCGGTACGCGGCCGTCCGCACCGCACCCGGGCGCTTGCCCAGGACGCGTGCCGCGGTGGGCGCGTCGAGTCCGACGACGACCCGGAGCAGCACCGCCTCGGCCTGATCCCGCGGCAGCCCGCCGACCAGGTCCAGGGCCCGTTCCGTGGAGATCGACTCCAGGGCCTGGTCGTGCGTGCTGTGCGGGCCGGGCAGCTCCAGCACGTCCTGCTCCAGCGCCGACGAGCGAGGCCGTACCTTCTGCCTGCGCAGATGGTCCAGCGCCCGGTGCCGGGCGATGGTCGCGCTCCAGCCCCGGAACCCGGCTCCGTCACCCTTGAACCGGCCGAGGTCCCGGGAGATCTCCAGCCAGGCGTCCGACGCCACGTCCTCCGCGTCGTCCCCGACCAGCCCGCGCAGGTACCCGAGCAGTCCCGGCTGCACCAGCCGGTACGCGACGGCGAAGGCGGTCTCGTCACCTTCCTGGGCCCGCGCGACGGCCGCGCCCAATTCCCCGTCGTGCGCGCGCACGCGGCGGGGTTCTCCTCCCTGGCCCAAGAACTGTCCTCGTCCGTACCGGTTCGTGACGAATCCGCACCTTGCGGTACGCCCATCCTGTCGACGTCCCTCCACGCACTTCAGCGCCCGGCTTCACAGAAGTGTCACAGGGCGCGTGTCACAGCCCCTCCGGCAGCACGACGGCTCCCGTGTACGGCCCCGAGGTCCGCTCGGTCACCTCCTGGCCGTAGCGGATGCTCCCCGTCCCGCTCGGGATGCGCAGGACGCACCGGAAGGTGTGCGAGACGACCCGGTACGTCGAGGAGTCGAGGACGAGCGTCTCCTCGGCGCGCTCCACGGTGATCGCGCTCTGAGGTGCCGTGACCCCGGCCGCGCGCAACTGCTTCAGGGTCGGGGCGAGTTCGCGCAGCGCCTTGCGCACGACACCCTGGTCCCGTACGGCGGGCAGCGCGGCGGACGCCGTACGGACGCGCAGCTCGATCCGCCGCCCGGAGGCGCTGTGGGAGACCGCGTCGCCGTAGTCCTCGAAGGCGTCGAGGGCGGCCAGGGGGTCCTCGACCTTGGCCGCGATCTCCGGGTCGGTCACAGGCCCGTGCCGCCAGCCGGCGTCGCCCTCCTTGACGTGACCGACGCCGTCGACGACGTAGACCGCCTCGGACCTGGTCACGCCCTTGCTGGTGCGGATGCGGCCGGTCGAGTGCAGCGCCCACGGCTCGCCGGTCGTGCGGCGCACGGTCGCGGAGTAGGTCGCGCCGCTGGTCCGGCCCTGGAGGACCAGGTCCTCGCCGCCCCGCACGGCGAACCGCCATCCCTTCTGCGCGGCCATCGCCTTCTCTGCCAGTGCGAGGTAGTCCGCGGCGGTCGACGGCTTCGCCGGCTCGGCGGAGGTCTCGGTGGAGGGCGCGGCGGTGGTTCCGGTGGAGCTCTCGGCGGCGGCCCGGCGAGCCGGATCGGCGGGCCGCGTGTCGTCCGCCGCGCAGCCCGTGAGTGCGGCGGAGACGAGAAGGGAGACCGGGAGCAGGGCCGTCACGGCGAGGCGTCCGCTCATGCGACGGCTCTCCGGGCCCGGCCGTGCAGGGTCAGGTAGAAGGTCTGCAGCGACTCGCCGGGGCCGCCGAGTTCGAACCGGTTGTGGACCTTGCCGAGCGGGTTCCAGGCCCGTCCGTCCGGCATGCGCACCCCGACCCGCTGGCCGAAGTAGGCGCACTGGTCGGGGTCGAGGTCCACCCACACCGCCCCGGCGCGACGTACGAGCACCTCACCGACGTAGGCCCCGAGGCCGAGCAGCGGCTCCTGGGCCCGCTCCCGGTCGGCGCCGCCCTTGCGCAGTCCGTCGATCAGGAAGTCGACGATGCGCAGGCTGGCCACCGAGTAGTCCAGCGGCAGCCGGCTGCGGGCGGTGGCACGGGTGACGAAGGTCGCCGCGCAGCGGCGCATCTCCCGGGCGCACGGCGTGCGTTCGTCCACTGTCCTCATGCTCATGGGACCCCCACCCCTTGTCTCGATCGGCGGAAGGCCCTCTTCTGGTCCTCCCGCTGATCAAGCGGGCGTCACCGCATGAACATCACGGGTGGCGCACGTGTTCATTCGCACACAGCGAAGTCACAGGATCCGTACAACCTTTGGATGGCTCGCGCGTCCGCGACACAGACGGTCACGTACAACCATCACCGGTCCCGACGAGTCAGAACCGAGCACGAGGTGGGTCTCAGGGGTGGCATACGATGCGCCCGCCACCCCTCGTAAAATTCTCATAAGAGGATGTACACGTCATGTCTATCCGCAGTCCATTCCGCCCCCTTGGCGGCATATCCGCCGTCGTCGCCCTGCTCGCGGTCGGCGCCGTGGGGTGCTCGGACATCTCGGATGCCGTCGACAGCGCCAAGGACGGCGCGAAGAAGGTGGCCCGCCAGCGGTCGGTGTTCTCGCTGGACATCGGGGACTGCTACAACCCGAACGGGGCGGCCGAGGGCGAGGCGGTCGCCGTCGAGGTCGTGCCCTGCGAGGAGGCCCACGAGGCCCAGGTCGTCGGCGAGTTCTCGGTCGACGAGGTGAAGACGTACCCCGGCGACGACGGCGTCTCGGCGATCGCCGACAAGCGCTGCCCGGTCGAGGCGGGGAAGTTCGCCCCGGACACCTGGGCGCTCCCCAAGGGGGTCGCGGTCTTCTACTACACCCCGACCAAGGAGAGCTGGGCGACCGGTGACCGCGCCGTGAGCTGCACCTACACCAAGGAATCGGGCACGATCACCGGCTCGTTGAAGCCCGGCTCCCTCAAGCCCGAGCAGACCACGTTCCTGAACGGTTCGAACGCTGTCTACGACGCCCTGTGGGCGAACCAGTCCGAGAAGGACACCGTCGAGGACGACCTGCCCGGCTACAAGGCGCAGGCCAAGGCCGTCGCGGCGGCCCTCGACGCCCACCTCAAGGGCCTCAAGGACGTCAAGGGCGCGGAGGTCGCCAAGCTCCGCGCGTCGCTGACGAAGACGGCCGCGCACTGGAAGACGGCCGCCGACGCCGCCGACGCCGACGCGTTCTACATCGCCTACGACGCCGCCTTCACCGGCATCGACCCGAACAAGACGGTCGCCGCCCGCAAGGAGCTGGGCCTGGCCACCACGGTCCCGGCCGACGAGGCCGAGGTCTGGGCGAGCTGACACCCGTCTCCGCCCGCGGGGCCGCGTCCGTCGAGGGCGCGGCCCCGCCGCTTGTTGTGAATCGGTGACGGTTTCTGCAAGTTGTGCGCTGTCTGTAGATGCCACCTGTGTGACAGGTGATGCGACCGTGACCATTTACCAGGGGTGGGACAGTTGAGTCCTCGTAGGACCCATGCGTACAAACCGCTCAGTCTGAAGAGACGTGCTTGGCTGACGGTGGGCGCCGTCGTGCTGAGCGGGGCGGGCGTCGTGACGTACGCCATGGCGGATCCGTCCGCGCCGGCCGACGCCAAGGGCGAGAGCCGCGAGCCGTCGGTGCACACGCTCAAGCTCAAGGACCGCGGCTCCGGCCGCAAGGGCCTGGCCAGGCAGGACACCGAACGGTTCAGCGCGGTGGCGCTGACCTGGAACGACCCCGAGGCGACGGCCAAGGGCACGCCCGAGGTACGCACCCGGGACATCGAGACCGGCAAGTGGTCGGGCTGGCAGCAGGTCACGGCCGAGCCGAGCCAGGCCGACGGCGCGGAGGGCGAACGGGCGGCCCTGCGCGGCGGTACGGAGTCGGTGTGGACCGGCGACTCCGACGGCATCGAGGTGCGCGTCGTGAACGCGGACGGCACCGAGGTGGGCGGCCAGCCGGCCGGCATGGACGTCAAGCTGCTCGACCCCGGCACGGACCCGGAGGGCGCGAGCGCGATCCGCCCGGCCGCCTTCGAGGCGGAGGAGACCACCGCGCCGGCCACGGAGAACCCGACGCCGACCGACCCGGTCACGCCGACGGAGACGGTCACACCGACGGAAACGGTTCTGCCGACCGACACGGCCACACCGACCGACCCCCCGGCGCCCACGGACACCCCGACGCCGACCGGCACGCCCACCGAGTCCGCCTCCCCGACCGCCTCCCCGAGCCCGACCTCCACGGTCCCGGCGCCCCGGCCCTCGACGGTCGTCAAGCCGCCGGTCATCACGCAGGCCGAGTGGGGCGCGTCCACGGACTACGACGGCACTCCCGAGTACGGCACCGAGATCAAGGCCGCCGTCGTGCACCACACCGGTGTCGACAGCGACAACACCCTGTCCTGCGGCGAGTCCCGGGCCCGGATGCGCACCATCCAGCAGGAACATTTCTCCCGCGGCTACTTCGACATCGGCTACAACTTCGTCGTCGACAGGTGCGGCCAGATCTTCGAGGGCCGCAGCGGCGGCACGGACCTGCCGGTGATCGGCGCGCACGACGCCGGGTTCAACACCGACACGGTCGGCATCTCGTACATCGGCAACTACGAGTCGGCCACGCCCAGCCGCGCCGGCCTGGACGCCATCGCGCGGATCGTGGCCTGGAAGTTCGGCATGTACGGCATCGACCCGACCGGCAAGGTGACCCTGACGTCCGGCGTCGACCAGGGCTACAGCGGCAACAAGATCCCGAAGGGCACGTCGGTCACGCTGCCCCGCGTCCTCGGCCACCGGGACACCAACACCACGGCCTGCCCCGGCGCCAACCTCTACTCCAGGCTCAGCCGGATCGCCCAGGTCGCCAAGACCCCGGGTATCTCGCACGCCCTGGCCACCTCGGACTTCGACCGTGACGGCATCACCGACCTGGTCGCCGGCACGCCCCGCGCGCTGAGCAACGGCGGCGCCGTCACCGTCGTCCCGGGCGGCCTCGACGGCCCGGTCCCCGCCTCGAAGCGCACCCTCACCCAGAACAGCCCCGGTGTCCCCGGCTCCCACGAGTCCGGCGACAGCTTCGGCGCCGCGACCGCCTGGGGCGACGTCAACGGCGACGGCTACGCCGACCTCGCGATCGGCGCGCCCGGCGAGGACGACACCAGCGGCCACGCGGACCGGGGCCAGGTCACGGTCATGTACGGCCCGGCGCTGAACACCGGCTTCTCGTACACCACGTCGGGCAGCGTCACGGCGGCCGGCGCCAAGCTCGGCTCGACGGTCGCGGTCGGCGACTTCAACGGCGACGGCAAGGCGGACGTGTTCGCGGCCGGCACCGGCAAGGGCGGCAACTGGAACGCGCGGCTCACCGGCGGCGCGACGGCGACGGGCACACTGACCACGGCCACCGGCTCCGTCGCCTACCTGGACGCCGCGACCGGCGACTTCAACCGGGACGGCTACGCGGACGTCGCCCTCAACTACCGCGACACGGGCGGCATCTCCCGCGTGATCCGTTTCGCGGGCTCGGCGACCGGCCTCACCAAGGCGGGCGTGCTCTCCGTCAAGGGCGGCCGCTCCATCGCCGCGGGCGACGTCAACGGCAACGGCTACGACGACATCGTCATCGGCCAGCCGGTCGCGGCGGAGTCGGGCGGCCTCTCGGGCGGCCAGATCACCATGGTCCCGGGCACGTCGACGGGCTTCACCACGACCGGCATGACCACCATCCACCAGGACAGCGCGAACGTCGCGGGCGGCAACGAGTCCGGTGACCTGTTCGGCGCCTCCGTCTCGGTCGGCGACTACAACGCCGACGGCTTCGCCGACGCCCTCACCGGCGTCCCCGGCGAGGACTTCCCGCGCGGCGGTGTCAACCAGTCCGACGCGGGTGACGTACTGCTGGTCAAGGGCACGTCGACCGGCCTGACCGGCACCGGCTCGATCCGCCTGTCGCAGGAGACGTCCGGCGTCCCCGGCACCGCGGAGACCGGCGACCTGTTCGGCTCATCGGTCTCGCTGAGCGACCTGTCGGGCTACGGCCGCGCGGACCTGACGCTCGGCGCCGAGGGCGAGGACGGCACGGACGGCATCCTGCTGTACCTCCCGAGCAACAGCACGGGCCTCGGCTACTCCCAGGCGGTCATCTACAGCAAGACCGCCCTGGGCACCCCGACGGACGGCCACCTGGGCCAGACGCTGACGCCGTAACCGTCCGATCCACCTGACCCGGCCGGGACCCCGCCCATTCACGGGTCCCGGCCGAGTCATGTCCACACCGGTCGGCTACGACCGCGTCGCGTCCCGGCACAGCAGCCGCAGCGACCCGTCGCCCGCGAAACACCGGCGCGCCTCGTCGATCGGGTCCCACATCCGGCCGTCCGGCGTACGGATCCAGTGGTCGCCGCCCGTCGCCCACCACTCGGCGCCGGTCTGACGGACGATCACCTCACCGGCGTACGCGCCGAGACCGCGCAGTGTGCTCTCCACGGCGGCGTACGGCGTTCCCTCGCCGCGCAGGTTCTCGATCATCCGGTCGACCCGCCACAGGCTCTGCGCCGAGTAGTCGAGCCGCAGCCGCGCTCCCTCGCGCATCACCGCCACCGCGTCCGCCGCCCACCGCACCGGCTTGGCGGCGGCTGTGGGCCTGGTCTCCTGCTGAGTCGTCACATCCAGGAAGAGCGTGGCCGAACGTCATTTCGTCACCCGGATCCGGGGGCTTTCCAGGACCGGTGCAGGACCGCCCCACGCCACCCTCACGACCGGCACAGGACTCCCCCAGGAACCAGGTTTACGCGCAAGTCCAAGTTGACACGAGGGTGACGATTCACCGCTCCCGTGCGCTCCAGTCACTGATGAGCATGTACTTCCATCTCCGGGCGGTGCCGCCCTCGGCACTGCGCAACAGCGCCACCTGGTTCCAGCGCCTCTTCGAGGACGACTGGGACACCGTGCGGGATCGGATAGGCCGCCATCGCGAGGAGGTGCTCGACAAGCTCTACGGCGACGTCGAACTCCTCTACTGCGGCATCCCCCCGAACCACGCGTCGGAAGGCCCGCGCACCCAGGTGGTCCTCGGCGGCCGACCGGTGTTCCACTCCGACCCGGCCCTGCCCCCGTTCATGCTGCTCACCGCGGCCCAGGTGACCGGGGTCGCCGAGTTCCTCAGAACGGCCGACTTCGACGACCTGTGGCGGCACACGCGTGTGCATCTGCTGCGGCCGTACCGCACGTCGGACGTGGAGCCCGAGGCACGCGGCCTGTTCGCGGCGACCCACCGCGACCTGACCGCCTTCTACGCGCAGACGGCGCAGTACGGGGATGCGGTGGTGAAGTGGCTGATGATCTGACGGGGACGGCAGGATCAGGGCGTCAGCCCTTCCCCCGGGCCCGCCGTGACACCACGGCCCGCAGCACCCGGCGCCCCTCGGTCGACACCTCCAGCGCCCGGCGCAACCCGCCCGCGCCGTGCCCGGCGAGGATCTCCAGCACGCTGACCTGGCGGCGAAGTTCGGCGGCGACGAGCGGCGACATGCCCTCCGCACGGCCCACGACGGGCGCCCCGCTCGCGCGCACGGAGTTGAGCGCCTGGGGAAGCGCGCCGCCCGAGGACGCGTCCTCCTTGGCCGGGTCGAGCAGCCGGTGTATCTGCAGCGAGGCGACCGAGCAGGCGTCGGCCCATATCCGCGCCTCGGCGGCGGACCGTACGGCCGGGGCGGCGGCCAGCATCCGCCGGGCGAGCAGCGCGGCCTCGTCCTCCAGGTCCTCGTCGTCCACCACCTCGGCGATGCCCAGCTTGGCGCGCACCTGCTCCAGCAGCCCGCCCCAGGCGGCGGGGTCCCCGCCGGTCGCGAGGTTGGCCCACAGCGGCCGCAACACCTCGTCGTCGCCGCCCAGCAAGGGCACACACCGATCCAAACAAGCCAACCCGCTGGTGGCCAGTCCGCGTTCGTCGGCCTGAGCGATCAGTTCCACCAGGCTCATCCACGCCTCCCTAAGCGGGTGATCTTTGAGGGTCGGGGTCCCCGCACAGGCCCCTGGCAGGCCCCTTCCCTTACCGAGGCCACACCTCCCCTTACTGCGTGCGACGGCCCGTGAGTGTCACAGGGGCACGACGCCGAGCCGGTCGAGCAGCCGGAAGAAGATGTTTTCGGCCAAAGGGTCCGCATCAGCGGTGAGTACGTCGACGAGCGACCCGGCGTTCACCTCGTGCCCGGCCTCGGCGGCCCAGGCGACGGCCCGTTCGGCGGCGTCACCGGGTTCGAGGAAGTAGTCCTCCAGCGTGAGGCCCCCGTCCCCGGCGGCGAGGTACCCGGCCATCGCGGCCCGCGCCAGACAGGTCGTCCACGCCCCGCTCTCCGGCGCCGCCGCCTCCACGACGACGCAGTCGCTGTCCATGACGTACCCGAAGAGCGCGGGCGCCCCGGTCTCCTGGGCCAGTGCGTTCATGCTCCCGATGTCACCGCCGCTGCTCGGGTACTCCCAGACCTGCCAGCCGCCCGGCGCCTCGTCACGCAGGGCCATGCCCTCGGCGCCCGCCAGCGCGTCCAGCTCCGTCAGCGGCCGCTCCCCGCGGCCCACGACGAAGTACCCCCAGTAGCCCATCCCGGTTCCCCCTGGCTGTTCGGTTCGGCTCGGGCCGAATACACCACAGTCGTACGGAGGCCCGCAGCCGTATGGGGCAATCCACAGCCTCAGCCGAGCCGGTCGGCGAGTGCCCTGAACTGGGCCCAGGACAGTTCCGGGCGTCCGGAGTCCCACAGTTTCTGCACCGTCGCCCGCAGCGGCATCCGGATTCCGGCGGCGACCTGGGCCTGGGTCTGCGAGTTCGCCAGATCGCACCAGACCGCGAAGGACCCGCCCAGGATCTGGCCGTCGTAGCTGCTCGGCACGGCCACCGTGCCCCGCACCACCCGCGGCGTCCACTGCCGGTAGATCCGCTCGCCCGTCGGATAGACGAAGGTCTGCGGCTGCCCCAGCACGTAGTAGAGGAACTCGTCGTTGTAGTTGATGACCTTGCGCCCGGCACGCAGATACTCCAACGGCTTCCGTGCGCCGATCTCCTTGCCGGTCCAGTACGCCACCTGGAGCCGCTTGTCCGGCTGGACGGAGGTGTCCCGGAAGAACCCGTCGTTCCACGCCCGCACCGTGCGGCCGTGGGCGCGGACGGTGGCGGCGCGGTCGTTGAGCCACCCGGTCGTGAGGTCGGCGACGGTGCCGCCGGAGCCGTACGCCTTCCGTGCGGCGGCGGCGAGCTGCGGGTAGGACGCCTGGGGGTTGGACACGACCAGCGCCTGGTACTCGTCGCCGCCGAGGTGCCACTGGCCGCCGGGGAACAGGTCGGCGTACTCGTTCAGCAGATCGTCGACGATCCGGGCGGACTCGCCCTTGGAGATGTCGATGGCACCGCGCGTGGCGACCCCCGAGACGTTGCGCAGCTGCAGGTCGGGGTGCGCGGCGATGACGGCACCCAGATGCCCCGGCGAGTCGATCTCGGGCACGACGGTGATGTGCCGGGCGGCCGCCAGCTGCACGATCTTCCTGACCTGGGCCTTGGTGAGGTGCTGCTGGGACACGATCTCGGGATGCGAGGCGGACTCGATCCGGAAGCCCTGGTCGTCGGAGAAGTGCAGGCCCAACTGGTTGAACTTCAGGTCGCCCAGCTCCCGCACCCGGTCCTCGATCCAGTCCGCGGTGAAGTGCTTGCGGGCGATGTCGAGCATGAACCCGCGCACCGGCTTGGCCGGCGCGTCCCGCACGACGCCCTCCGGCGCCGTACCCCCGCCGTGCACCTCCTGCTTCAGCGTCCGGGTCCCGTAGAAGACGCCCGCCTCACCCGGCCCGCTGATGGCGACACGCCCGTCGCGCACGGTCATCGTGTACGACTCCGGGCCCGCGCCCTTGCCACCGCTCAGCGCCAGCCGCACGTCCCCGGCGCGCACGTCCTCCTTCTCACCGGCGTACGTCAGCCCCAGCTCACCGGCGATGAGCCGCCCCTCGTCGGCGAGCTTCGAGTCGCTGACGACGACACGCTCCCCGCGCGCGGGACGCCAGCCGGGGCCACGCGCGGCGGTGTGGGAACTCACGGCGGGGATCGTCCGGGGAGCCTTGGAGAGCGGATACGACCGGGTGGGTGACGGAGTCGGCGCGGCCGGCTCCTTCGGCGCGGCGGACGAAGCGGACTGGGAGGTGCCCGGCGCCGTGCGCCCCTGCTCCGAACGGCCCGATCCTCCGTCGCCGCCGGTGGCCAGGAGCCCGAGGCTCACCCCGGCCGCGACCGTCACGACGACCATCGCGACGATCAGCACCCACGACTGCGTCAGCGCCCTCTTCGCCGGTGACCGGCGCCTGTGCTTGTGCTGGCTCACGGCGCCAACCTAGGCCCTGCGTCCGCTTTGAGGCGTCCACCACACGTTCCGAAACTCTCCCGTTCGACTGAAATTCGGGCATCCGTCGGACACGTCACGTCCACTCTCGATAACGTGAGCACCACTCCTTTCCCAAAATCCTCTGCCGAAACCCACGTGACGCCCACATACCTTCCTGGCCGAGTCGCCATACCGTCGCTCCCCGAGCAGACCCGCACTCCACCGTCCCCGACGGCCCTGGAGTCCTTCAACACCGCCCCCACCGAAGAGGTCCGCCAGACTCTCCTCACCTGCCTGCACAGCCCTCGCTGGGCGGATCGCCTCGCGAGCCATCGCCCGTATCCCGACGTCGACTCCCTCTTGGCGGCTTCCGACGAGGCGGCGTACGACCTGGCTCCGGGGGATCTTGCGGAGGCACTGGCAGGAGAAACGTTGCCGGCGCTGCCGGAGGGTGTGTACGGGGCGGCACATACGGCGATGAGCGCCGCGAATGCCGCGTACGAGGCGAAGTTCGGCCATGCGTTCGTCATCTGCCTGGACGGCCTGGCACCGAACGAGGCCCTGGACCACGTACTGGCGGGCATCCGGTCACGTTTGACGAACGATCCGGAGGAGGAGCGGGTGGTGGCAGCCGAGGAACTCCGGCGCCTGGCAAAGGGGCGTCTGGTGAACGCCCTCAGGGGCGCGGGGAACGGCGCGACCAGCCACAACGAACCGGCAGCCGGCGAATAACAGGACGCCTCACCCCATTAGCCGCCAATACCCCATCCGCGTGCCACTTTGATCACATACCCAGCCCCCCGCTAAGCCGCGCAGCAACACGTGGATACGATGCTGAGGGCCGGTGGACCGTACCCGGCCGGGCCCGACCGACAGCACAAGCCGGCGCGGCCCCAATCCCCGCTCCCGGAGGAACTTCCGTGCCGGCTGGAACGCTGTACCGCGGCCGGGAAGGAATGTGGTCCTGGGTGGCTCATCGAGTCACCGGCGTCCTCATTTTCTTCTTCCTGTTCGTTCACGTGCTGGACACCGCCCTCGTCCGTGTCTCCCCCGAGGACTACGACAAGGTCGTAGCCACGTACAAGACGCCCGTCGTCGCGCTGCTGGAGTACGGCCTAGTCGCCGCCATCCTCTTCCACGCGCTCAACGGCCTGCGCGTCATCGCCGTCGACTTCTGGTCGAAGGGCCCGCGCTACCAGAAGCAGATGCTCTGGTCCGTAGTCGGCCTCTGGCTGGTCCTGATGCTCGGGGCGATCTACCCCGTGCTCGGCCACGCCGCTCGTGAACTGTTCGGGAGCTGACGCGCATGTCCACCACCGAGAAGACCGCCGACGTGTCCGGGATCGGCCCCGTCGAGGGCGCCGAGCTCTACAACGTCGACAACCCGGCCCCCTACATCGAGGCCCCGCGCAAGCGCACCAAGAAGACCCCGAGGTCCACCCGGGGCAACTTCGAGATGGCCGCCTGGCTGTTCATGCGCCTGTCCGGCGTCGTGCTGGTCGTCCTGGTCCTCGGCCACCTGCTGATCCAGCTGGTGCTGGACGGCGGCGTGTCCAAGATCGGCTTCGCCTTCGTGGCCGGCCGCTGGGCGTCCCCGTTCTGGCAGGTCTGGGACCTGCTGATGCTGTGGCTCGCCATGCTGCACGGCGCCAACGGCCTGCGCACGGTCATCAACGACTACGCGGAGCGCGCGAACACCCGGCTGTGGCTGAAGGGCCTGCTCTACACCGCCACGGTGTTCACCATCCTGCTGGGCACGCTGGTGATCTTCACCTTCGACCCGAACATCCGCTAGGCACGGGGCTGAGGCAACCACCATGAAGATCCACAAGTACGACACCGTCATCGTCGGCGCCGGTGGCGCGGGCATGCGCGCGGCCATCGAGTCCACGAAGCGCAGCCGCACCGCGGTGCTGACCAAGCTGTACCCCACCCGCTCCCACACGGGCGCCGCGCAGGGCGGCATGGCCGCCGCGCTGGCCAACGTGGAGGAGGACAACTGGGAGTGGCACACCTTCGACACGGTCAAGGGCGGTGACTACCTGGTCGACCAGGACGCCGCCGAGATCCTGGCGAAGGAGGCCATCGACTCGGTCCTCGACCTGGAGAAGATGGGCCTGCCGTTCAACCGCACCCCGAACGGCACCATCGACCAGCGCCGCTTCGGCGGTCACAGCCGTAACCACGGCGAGGCCCCGGTCCGCCGATCCTGCTACGCCGCGGACCGCACCGGCCACATGATCCTCCAGACGCTGTACCAGAACTGCGTCAAGGAGGGTGTGGAGTTCTTCAACGAGTTCTACGTCCTGGACCAGCTGATCACCGAGGTCGACGGCGTCAAGAGGTCGGCCGGTGTCGTGGCGTACGAGCTGGCGACCGGCGAGATCCACGTCTTCCAGGCGAAGGCCGTGATCTACGCGTCCGGCGGCTGCGGCAAGTTCTTCAAGGTGACGTCGAACGCGCACACCCTGACCGGTGACGGCCAGGCCGCCGTCTACCGTCGCGGGCTGCCGCTGGAGGACATGGAGTTCTTCCAGTTCCACCCGACCGGCATCTGGCGCATGGGCATCCTGCTGACGGAGGGCGCCCGTGGTGAGGGCGGCATCCTCCGCAACAAGGACGGCGAGCGCTTCATGGAGAAGTACGCGCCGGTCATGAAGGACCTCGCGTCCCGTGACGTCGTCTCGCGCTCCATCTACACGGAGATCCGCGAGGGCCGCGGCTGCGGTCCCGAGGGCGACCACGTCTACCTCGACCTCACGCATCTCCCGCCGGAGCAGCTGGACGCCAAGCTCCCGGACATCACGGAGTTCGCGCGGACGTACCTCGGTATCGAGCCCTACACGGACCCGATCCCGATCCAGCCCACCGCGCACTACGCCATGGGCGGCATCCCGACGAACGTCGAGGGTGAGGTCCTTCTCGACAACACCACGGTCGTCCCGGGCCTGTACGCGGCCGGCGAGGTCGCGTGTGTGTCGGTGCACGGCGCCAACCGTCTGGGCACGAACTCCCTCCTGGACATCAACGTGTTCGGCCGCCGTGCGGGTATCGCCGCCGCCGAGTACAGCCAGAAGGCGGAGTTCGTCGAGCTGCCCGAGGACCCGGCGCAGCTGGTGATCGACCAGGTCGAGAACCTGCGCACGTCGACGGGCACCGAGCGGGTGGCGACGCTCCGCAAGGAGCTCCAGGAGACCATGGACGCCAACGTCATGGTGTTCCGCACGGAGCAGACCATCAAGACGGCGGTCGAGAAGATCGCGGAGCTGCGCGAGCGCTACAAGAACGTCTCGATCCAGGACAAGGGCAAGCGGTTCAACACCGACCTGCTGGAGGCCATCGAGCTGGGCAACCTGCTCGACCTGGCCGAGGTCATGGCCGTGTCCGCCCTGGCCCGCAAGGAGTCGCGCGGCGGTCACTACCGCGAGGACTACCCGAACCGCGACGACGTCAACTTCATGCGCCACACCATGGCGTACCGCGAGGTGGGCGACGACGGCACCGAGTCCGTCCGTCTCGACTACAAGCCGGTCGTCCAGACCCGCTACCAGCCGATGGAGCGTAAGTACTGATGGCAACCCCTGTTCTGGACAAGGTGGAGGCCGAGTCCGCCGCGTCCCCGTACATCACGGTCACCTTCCGGGTCCGCCGCTTCAACCCGGAGGTCTCGGCCGAGGCGGTCTGGGAAGACTTCCAGCTGGAGATCGACCCCAAGGAGCGCGTCCTCGACGGCCTCCACAAGATCAAGTGGGACCTGGACGGCACGCTGACCTTCCGTCGCTCGTGCGCCCACGGCATCTGCGGCTCCGACGCGATGCGGATCAACGGCAAGAACCGCCTCGCGTGCAAGACGCTGATCAAGGACATCAACCCCGAGAAGCCGATCACGGTCGAGCCCATCAAGGGCCTCACGGTCCTGAAGGACCTCGTGGTCGACATGGAGCCGTTCTTCCAGGCGTACCGCGACGTCATGCCCTTCCTCATCACGAAGGACACGAACGAGCCGACGCGCGAGCGTTTCCAGACGGCCGAGGACCGCGAGCGCTTCGACGACACCACGAAGTGCATCCTCTGCGCGGCGTGCACGTCGTCCTGCCCGGTCTTCTGGAACGACGGCCAGTACTTCGGCCCGGCCGCCATCGTCAACGCGCACCGCTTCATCTTCGACTCGCGTGACGAGGCGGGCGAGCAGCGTCTGGAGATCCTCAACGACAAGGACGGCGTCTGGCGCTGCCGCACGACCTTCAACTGCACGGACGCCTGCCCGCGCGGTATCGAGGTCACCAAGGCGATCGCCGAGGTCAAGAAGGCGCTGATCACGCGCCGCTTCTGAGCGCTGTTCTCCTTCTACGGTGATGTGGCCCCGTTTCCCGGATGCGTAACCGGGAAACGGGGCCCTCGCTGTCTCACCCCACCTCACCGCCATGTCAACGCCTGTGGCCTGAAAGGCAGTTGAGGTAGTTGAGAGTTCAAGTCAGACTCCGCTCATGGCACTCCTGAGAAGAGCGGCCGCGGTCCTGTCGGCCACGACAGCCGTACTGCTCGCGATACCCCCCACCGCCTCGGCGGCCCCCGCCCCCTACGGGATCCTCGCCAGGGAGAACTTCGACCGCCTCCCCCTGGGCCCGGTGACGGAGGGCCCCGGCTGGACCACCGACACCTCCGACGGCACCCTGACCGTCGCCGCCAACGCCACGGGCCGCGAACTCCGCCTCCACACCGAGGGCAACGGCCGGGCCTTCCTCGTCTTCCCCGGCCTCACCACACCCGGGAACAGCTACTGGGCCCGGCTGCGCCTGCGTGTCGACGCCTTCCCCACCGCCCCCGACTGGGCGCACTGGACCCTCGCCGAGGCGTCCGGCTCGGACTCCCCGACCCTCGTGCGCCCTCTGGGCGGCCAGTACGCCCCCACCGACAAGGGCAACTTCTGGGGCGTCGGCTCCGACCTCGGCCCCACGGGTGACTGGACGTCCTGGAAGACCTCCGCACCGGCCGAGGCCGGCAGGTGGAGTTGCGCGGAGTTCCACCTGGACGCCGCCGACAACCGCGTCACGGTCTACTTCGACGGCGTCGAGCAGCCTGATCTGACCGTCTCCACGAACCAGCACGGCGGCACGTCGGACCCGTTCACCTTCCCGACCTTCGACAAGCTGAAGCTGGGCTGGCAGCTGTACCAGGCCGACCCGACGCCGTCGTCGTACGACATCCGGATGGACGACATCGCGGTGAGCACACGGCGAGTGTCCTGCTCATAGCTGGCTCAGGATCGTCGGATCCGTGATCTTCGTGTCGTCGGCCAGCATCATCGCCTTGCTCAGGATCACCGCCAGCATCCGGTCGCCCTCGTAGGGCAGGTAACCCGTCTGCGGGGCGGCCGGGCTGGACTTGGGGACGATGCACAGGTACTGGTCGTTCGGGGTCATGAGGATGTTGCCCGAGCCGAGGTGGATCTTGTACGTGTGGCGTTCGCCCTTCACGTGCAGGAACCGGCCCTCGATGGTGCAGCGGTCGGCGATCGCCAGCCGCGGTATCAGGCGTTCGAGAAGGGCCCTACGGGTCTGCGCGCTCTGGTTGAGGTCACCGAAGCCGTACGACGTCCAGTACTCGCGGAAGCGGCCGTCGGGGCCGCCGTCCTGCCAGGTCGGGTCGTTGCCGACGCTCGCCACGCCGACGAACAGGTCCACGTCGCGCAGGACTTCGGAGAGGACCAGGGGCGGGACGTCGGACAACGGCAGCGGGTCGACCGGGTCCGTGCCGTCGCGCAGCCACATGTGGTACTCGCCGCCGCAGCAGTGCGCCGAGTTCCGCGGGGCGTCGAGGGGGTAGAAGCGGACCTGGTCGGTGCGCAGCCGCAGGAAGCTGCCGGACTCGGTGATGTCCTCGTAGTGCTCGCCCCCGTCGCCGGCGATCCAGTACTCGGCACGCAGACCCCACTGCGGCAGCTCCCGGACGGCGGGCGGCGCCTCGTCGTCCACGGCCAGGCGCAGCTTGTTGTGCCAGCCCCGGATCGCGGCCAGGGAGTGGAACTGGTGCTGGCGCAGGACATGCGCGGCGAAGCGGTTGGAGTACGTCCCCGTCGCGCGCTCGGCGTCCGTGAGCAGGTACACCTCGCGGTGGGCCTGCTTGAAGGGCTGGGTGATGCCGTGCCGCTCCAGCCAGTCCCGCCAGGCGACGATCTCGGCGGGTTCATGGCCTACGGGGTGCCAGAGCGCGACCCACGTGCCCTCGGTCACCGGCGTGTCGGCCAGCGTCCGCAGCTCACCGTCCGCGTACCCGACCGTCGTACCGTCGACCGTCCACAGCAGACGCCGGGCCAGGGTGCCGACCAGCGGGTGGTCCAGGTAGCGCTCGCGCCACGCGGCGTACGGCCAGGTGCGGCGGGCCAGGAACTGGCGGTCCAGGCGTTCGCTCTGTGCCGAGAGCATCTTGTCGAGGTCCTTGACCGCCGCCTTCAGCTCCCTGAGCTCGTCGGCGTGGTCGCGTCGTACGGCGGCGGGGACGCTCTTGACCGCCTTGCCCTGCGCGTTTCGCCAGCTCAGCACGGCCTTGGGGCCCCGTACTTCCAGCAGTGCCGTGACCTCGCCGAGCCGGTGCTCCGCGCGGCCCACCTCGGTCAGGCCGTAGGCCGGCACGGCCATTTCCTCCACCTCCTCGCGGCCGAGGCCCAGCGCCTGCGCGCGGGCGTCCAGGCCGGCGTTGAGGAGCTTGAGGGTGCCCTTGAAGGTGACGCGGGTGGCCAGACGGGCGAGTTCGGCGAGGGCCGCCTCGCCGTCGATACGGGCCAGGGCGTTGACCGCCGCGTTGGCGACCTTGGGGTTCACCGGTCCGAGGCCCGCGACCTTGCGCAACGACGTCTCGACGAGGGAGCCCAGGGTGCGGGCGGTCTCGGGGTGCGCGGGGAGGAGGGCGAGCAGCCAGGTCAGGCCGCGCAGGGCATCGGCGTTGTACGGGTCGAAGACAGCGTTGGAATCCGGCCCGTAAGTCAGGCCGAGCAGCGGGCGGGTGCGTGGCCGGCCCACCAGGCGCAACCAGGACAGCAGCCGCTCCCGCACCTCGTCGGCGCCGAGGGGCTCGATCAGCGCGTGGCCGGCCTTGTCCCACTTCGCGGCCGGGCGCGTGGTCGTGGCGGTGGCCGCGTGGGCGAGCAGCCGGCGCCAGTCGGCACCGAGCTCGGCCGCGTCGGCGAGGGCCTGGTCGGACCATGCCTCGCCCGGGTTCACGGCGGGGCCGTCCAGCTTCGCGACCAGTGCGCCCAGACGCTTCTTGCCCTGCCACAACGTCAGGCACGAGCGGCGGGCCACGGCGACGAAGCCGGCGGGCAGCTCCCGCCCGTCGGCGAGCTCCAGTTCGGCCAGTCGGACGAGCTCGTCCGTGTCCCACATCACCTCCTGCTCCGCGACCAGAGCGATCCGCGCGGACCGGGTGTCGACCGGCTGCTCCTCGGAACTCGGCCGTCCCGCCAGGAGACCGGCGACCAGAAGCACGAGCCGGCCGCGCGGGGCCGTGTCGTACCCCAGCTCGTGGTAGCGGGCGGCGAGCCCGTGCACGACCTGCGCCTGGAACCCGGCGTCCGCGGCCACGATCGCGTCGATGACCTCGCGGCCCCGCGGACCCCATCGGCCGCCGGTCATCTCGGCGAGCGCGAGCAGTTCGGGAACGATCCGCTCGGCGTCCTCGGCGGCGACGAGGGGGAGGACGTCTCGGACCAGCCGGGTGTACTCGGGGGTCGCGTCGTTCATCAGCCACCCACCAGCGGTACGAGCTTGAGAAACGTGATCTCGGTGCCGAGCGCGAGCTCGATCTCAGTGTCGAGGTCGGTGACCTGACGGTCTCCCACGAGCACGAGGAAGCCGTTGCCCGCGAAGGCCTTGAGCGCGAGCTCGGTCTGGGTCTCGGGGTCTATCCGGCGGGGGGTGCGCAGCGCGTACCCGTTCAGCACGCGCTCGGCGTCCTGCGGCTGCACCAGGCCCTGGAAGACCTCCGGCGTACGCGCGTTGTACTCGGCGACCTCCTGGAACACCCGGCGCCGGATCAACTCGCGCACGGTGAGCCGCTCCTCGGCGATCTCCAGCCCCCAGCCGTCGCTGCGGCTCCCGCTTGTCGTCTCGTCGACGAACCTCACGATTCCCATGACGCCGACAGTACGAGCCAGCACTGACAATCACGCATTCCGGCCGATCATCCCCTTATTCTGACGCCATGTCAGATGACGAGTCGTACGAGTTGCTCGGGTTCGACAACGTGCTGCTGCCGGTCGGCGACCTCGGCGAGGCCGTCCGGTTCTACGAGCGGGCCGGGTTCACGGTCGGGTTCCGGCTGGACGAGGCCGGGATCGCCGGACTGAAGGTCGGGGGCGAGATGCCCGGGATTCTGCTGCGGCACGAGGAGACGCTGGCCCACCGGTCGCCCCCCTGGCTGTGCCCGCGGCTGTGGCTGGAGGTGCCGGACGCGCGGGCGGCGGGGCGGGCGTTGGCCGAGGCGGGTGTCGCGCCGCTCGACGAGCCCATCTCCATGGCCACCGGCTGGACCGTCGAGATCGCCGACCCCTGGGGCAATGTCGTCGGGTTCACGGACTACTCCAAGCGGCCGGAGCTCGGTCGCAGGCCGTGACGCCACGCCCGGCGGGGACGTGACAGAGGCCTCATCCCGTTGAGTTGAACATGTTCAAAGACAGGCCCTACAGTTTTCCCTGTCAGCGTTTTGAACGCGTTCAAGAAGGGGGAAGGCCATGGACCGCACGGTCATCGCCTACGTCATCTACCTGGTCGTCAGCATCGGCCTGACCATCTGGGTCGCCCGCACTCTCAGCCGCAACGGCCGGATCTTCCTCGCCGACGTGCTGCGCGGCAACGAAAAGCTCGCCGACGCCGTGAACCACCTTCTGGTGGTCGGCTTCTACCTCGTCAACCTCGGCTTCGTCGCCCTGTACCTGAGCGACGACGACACCGTCCTCGACACACGCGGCATCTTCGAGGCCCTGTCGACCAAGCTCGGTGTGGTGCTGCTGCTGCTCGGCGTGATGCACCTGGGCAACGTCTACGTGCTCAACAAGATCCGGCGGCGCGGCGTGCTGGAGCGGGAGCAGGTGCCCCCGGTCGCCCCGCAGGACTGGGTCGCCCCGTCGGCCGGGGCGTGACCCGGTGGCCGGGAAGACGGAGCCGGGAGGCGGGCTCGCGGACGGCGGCACCTTCGCGGCGGGCGGGCCGCACGCCCGGAGCACCGGGCCCGCCGCCCCGGTCCGCCGGCTGACCGTCCTCTACGACGCCGAGTGCTCCCTGTGCACCTTCCTGCGCGCCTGGCTCGTGAAGCAGCCGCAGTTGGTGCCGCTGGAGATGGTGCCGGCCGGGTCCGAGGAGGCCCGGCGGCGCCACCCCGACCTCGACCACGGCGCCACGCTCGACGACATCACCGTCGTCGGCGACGCGGGGCAGGTCTACCGGGGCACCGCCGCCTGGGTCGTCACGCTGTGGGCGCTGCGCGAGCACAGGGGACTCGCGCATCGCCTCAGCACCCCGGCCGGGGCACGGCTCGCCAAGGGTGCCGTGCTCGCCGCCGCCAAGTGGCGCGGGGCGCAGCAGGGCGGGACGCAATGGGGCGGGCGGGGCTACCGGCGCGCGGAGGGGTGGTCGTACGACCCGAGTCAGGGCTGGACGTACTACCCGCCCAACTGCGACGACGGTACCTGCGCCACCCGGCCCAATCCGTCCTGAACGCCTCTGCGCCGGACTCCGTTTTGGCATGCGCCCTTCCAAAACGGTGCTGGGGTTGGCACGCTGCCTCCCGGTTCTCCACTCCGCACTCGCACCGACTGACGGTCAGCCAGGCGGCCCGCCCGGTCGCCCGGTTCCCCCATCGCAGAAGGAGTACGCGTGAGAGGCATAGCCCACGTCACCCGCATACCCCGCCCCTTGCTCGGCGCCCTGGTCGGCGTCACCGCACTGCTCACCGCAGGTGCCCTGGCCACACCCGCGGGCGCCGCGCCGAGGGCCGACGGCTCCAACGGGGTCAGCTCGGTCTCGACCGGCGCGCAGACACAGGCCCGGGACTTCTGGACGGCGGAACGGATGCGCGAGGCCGCCCCGCTGGACCTGGTGAGCGTCAACGGCCACCACGACAACGTCTCGAAGCCCCTCAAGGGCGCGGCGACCACCGTCGCGCCCAGCGCCCCGGCCAAGGCGCTCAAGAAGGCCGCGTCCGGCATCGGTCCGATGGCCTTCCCGAACGGCGGCGGCCAGTGGACCGGCGGCGGCGCCGTCGTCTCCACGGCGGGCCGCGTGTTCTTCACCTACCAGGGCCGTACGGCGTCGTGTTCCGGCAACGCCGTCACCAGCGCCAACAAGAGCACCGTCATCACGGCCGGCCACTGCGTGAAGCTGGACGGCGCCTGGCACACCAACTGGGTCTTCGTGCCCGGCTACCACGACGGGCAGGCCCCGTACGGCCGGTGGACCGCGTCGAAGACCCTGTCCACCCCGCAGTGGACGGCGAGCGAGGACATCAACTACGACGTCGGCGCGGCCGTCGTCGCCCCGCTGGACGGCAAGTCGCTCACGGACGTCGTCGGCGGGCAGGGGCTGGCCTTCAACACCGGCTACAACCTGCGCATGTACTCGTTCGGATTCCCGGCCGCCGCCCCGTACGACGGCGAGAAGCTCATCTACTGCAACGGCAACACCAACCGCGACTTCCTGCTGTCGAACGACCACGGCATGAACTGCAACATGACCGGCGGCTCCAGCGGCGGCCCCTGGTTCACGCAGTTCAACGAGTCCACGGGCACCGGCCTGCTGTCCTCGGTGAACAGCTTCAAGTACAACTTCCTGCCCAACCGGATGTACGGCCCGTACTTCGGGGCCGACGCCCAGAACCTCTACCAGACGGCACAGGCCTCCTGACGGACGGCCGAAACACCACTCGTTAGGCTCTCGTTCCGTGCCCTCGAAGAACGACAGCCCTGAACAGGGCGACACGCCCAGCAAGTCCGAGCAGACCCGTGCGCTGATCCTGGAGACCGCCATGCGGCTGTTCCAGGAGCGGGGCTACGACAAGACGACCATGCGGGCGATCGCCCAGGAGGCCGGAGTCTCCGTCGGCAACGCGTACTACTACTTCGCGGGCAAGGAACACCTGATCCAGGGCTTCTACGACCGGATCGCCGCCGAGCACCAGGCGGCGATCCGGGGCGTCCTGGCCCGCGAGACCGACCTGGAGGCGCGGCTCGCGGGGGTGCTGAAGGTGTGGCTGGACATCGCCACGCCGTACCACGAGTTCGCGGTGCAGTTCTTCAAGAACGCCGCCGATCCCGACAGCCCGCTCAGCCCCTTCTCCGCCGAGTCGGAGCACGCGCGCGTGGAGGCCATCAACATCCAGCGGCAGGTGCTGGCGGGCGCGACGAAGACCAAGGTGCCCGAGGAGCTGCGGGACGTTCTGCCGGAGCTGATGTGGCTGGCCCAGATGGGGCTCGTCCTGTACTGGATCTTCGACCGGACCGAGGGCCGCGAGCGCAGCTACCGGCTCGCCGAGCGGGGCGCCCGGCTGACCGCGCGGGGGGTCTCTCTGGCACGGTTCCGGGTGCTGCGCCCGCTGGTGCGCGAGGTGCACGAGCTGTTCACGGACTTCCTGCCGGGGATGACCAACGCGATTCCGGATCCGGCGAAGAAGAAGGCGGACAAGGCGGATAGGCCGGACAAGAAAACCGACGGCAAGGGGGCGCCCGCCGAGGACGAACGCCCCTGAAACCGCCTCCGGCGATGCTCAGTTGACGGCGTCCACCTCGCCCTCGGCCAGCTCCACGTCGTACACCAGCGGCCCGTCCGCCACGACCACCTGCCCGGCCCGGGAGCCGTACGACTCGGCGCTCGTCGCCAGCAGATACGTCCCCGGCGCGGGCACCGAGACGATGTACGAGCCGTCGGCCAGGGAGGACACCCGGTCCAGCTGACGCCCGCCCTTCGTCAGCAGCGTCACCGCGGCGCCGTCGACCGGCTCACCGTCGGTGCCCCGGACGAACCCGTGGACGACGGAGGTCCGGCCCGTCACGGCCGGCTCCTGCTCGGCCTCCACGGCTGCCTCCTCCTTGGGCTCGACCGCGAGATGCGGCAGCCGCTTCTCCAGCCAGTCCGGCAGCCACCAGTTGGCGTTGCCGAGCATGTGCATCGCGGCCGGCACCAGCGCCGTACGCAGGATGAACGCGTCGAGGGCGACGGCCGCCGCGAGGCCGATGCCCGCCATCGCGCCCTCCATGTCGCCGCTCAGCACGAACGCGCTGAACACACAGATCATGATCAGGGCGGCGGAGTTGATGACCCGGCTGGTCTCCGCGAGGCCGACGCGCACCGCGCGCGCGTTGTCCTTGGTGTGCACCCACTCCTCGTGCATCCGGCTCACCAGGAACACCTGGTAGTCCATGGAGAGGCCGAACAGCAGGGACAGCATGATGACCGGCAGGAACGACGTGATCGGCCCTTCCTTGCCGACGCCGATCAGCTCGGTGCCCCAGCCCCACTGGAAGATCGCCACCAGGACACCGAAGGACGCGGCGGCCGCGATGAGGTTCATCAGGGCGGCCGTCAGCGGCACCACCAGCGAGCGGAACGCCACCAGCAGGAGCAGGAAGCCGAGCGCGATGATCGTCGCCACGAAGTACGGCAGACGATCGCCGGTCACCGAGGCGAAGTCCTTGAAGACGGCCGTCACGCCGCCGACATGGGCCTCGGCGCCGGACCGCGGGATCACGTCGTCGCGCAGCCGGTCGATGAGCTGGTCCGTCTGCTCGGACTGGGGCGAGGTGGTCGGGACGACCTGGATCACCGTGACGCCGTTGGCGGGCGGCACGGCGGCCGCCTGGGCGACGCCCTCGGCCGACCGGATGCCGTTGACCAGACCTTCGGGCGCGTCACCCTCGACGACCACCTGGAGCGGACCGTTGAAGCCGGGGCCGAAGCCCTCGGCGAGCAGGTCGTAGGCCTGCCGGGTGGTCTGCGACTCCTGGTGGTTGCCCTGGTCGGTGGCGCCGAGGCGCAGCGACAGCACGGGGATCGCCAGGGCCGCCATCACTACGACGGCCAGCGCCGCGACCGGCCGCGGGTGCCTTTGCACATACGACGACCAGCGCGCCGCGAGGCCGCTCGTCTCCGCCGGTTCCGGTCCCGCCGCGGCGAGCCGGCGCCGCTGCCGGCGGCTGAGCACCCGCATGCCGAGCAGGCCGAGGAGCGCGGGCAGCAGGGTGATCGCGGCCAGCACGCTCAGGACGACGGTGAGCGAGGTCGCGACGACCACACCGTCCAGGAACCGCATGTTCATCACCAGCATTCCGGCCAACGCGATGCATACCGTGCCGCCCGCGAACAGCACCGCGCGGCCGGAGGTGTTGAGGGCGGTCACGGCCGCCTCCTGCGGCTTCATGCCGCGCAGGATGCCGCGCCGGTGCCGGGTGACGATGAACAGGGCGTAGTCGATGCCGACGCCGAGGCCGATCAGCGAGCCGAGCAGCGGGGCCACTTCGGGCACGTCCGTGACATGGCTCATCAGCATCGTCGCGATCATGCCGGTGCCGACGCCCGCGATCGCCACGACGATCGGCAGCAGCATCGCGAAGAGCGAGCCGAAGGCGAGGAACAGCACGACCGCCGCCGCGAGGATGCCGACCGCCTCCGCGATGCCCTGCGGCGGCTCCTGGGTGCGGGCGACGGCCTGGCCGCCCAGCTCGACCCGGAGTCCGTCGGTCTCGGCGGCCTGCGCCTTGTCGACGACGTCCTCGATCAGCTCCTTGGGGACGGCGTTCGCCTGCTCGGTGAAGGTGATCTGGGCGTATGCGATGCGCCCGTCCCGGCTGATCTGCGCGGCTCCTTGTGCCGCGTACGGGTCCGTGACCTCTCCGACCCCCTTCATCCGACCGATCTCGTCGAGCGCGGGCTCGATCCGGGACCGTACGGAATCGTCCCGTACCGATCCGTCGTCCACCTTCCACACCACCGTGTCGGTGTCGCCCGCGCGCTCCGGGAAGGCCTTCTCCATCAGGTCGTACGCGGTCGTGGAGTCCGTGTTCGGGAGGGAGAAGACGTTCGCGTAGTTCGTGCCCGCGGCCGAACTCGCCGCGCCCAGGCCGAACAGTGCCCCCAACCACAGCAACAGGACCACCAGCCGGTGCCGATAGCACCACCGTGCCAATGCCGCCACGCTCAACGCTCCTTATTCGGTTCGGTCGGTCCCCCAGGTCCTGGGCAACAGGATTGGCGGTGGCACGCGCGCGTGGCAGGCGCCGGCCATGACTCTCAAGGAACTCCAATGCGGCCGGCCCACCCGACTGTCAGTGGCCCCGCCGATACTGGGGGCATGACGACGGCTCACGGCACCGTGCTGGTCGTGGAGGACGAGGAGAGCATCGCGGACGTCCTCGCGATCGCCCTGCGCTACCACCGCTTCGAGGTCATGATCGCGGGCACGGTCCGCGAGGCGCTCGCCCTCGCCGAGCGCACCCGGCCCGACGTGGCGCTGCTCGACGTCATGCTCCCGGACGGCGACGGCCGCGCCCTCGGCCGTGAGCTGCGCGAGCGCCGCCCCGACCTGGCGCTGGTCTTCCTCACCGCGCGCGACTCGCCCGCCGAGATCGTCGGCGCCCTCGGCTTCGGCGACGACTACATCACCAAGCCGTTCGACGTCGACGTCGTCATCGCCCGGATCACGGCCGTACTGCGCCGCACCCGCCCGGCCGACGTCCTGCCGCAGCGCCCGCCGCTCAGCTACGGCGACCTGGAGCTGGACGAGACGACGTACTCGGTGCGCCGCGCGGGCCGCACCGTCGAACTCACCCCCACCGAGTACGCGTTGCTGCGGTTCCTGGTGCGCAACGGCGGCCGGATCGTGCCCAAGGAGCAACTCCTGCGCCATGTCTGGCAGTACGAGCACACTCCGCCCGAATCGACCGTCGTGGAGACCTACATCAGCTATCTGCGGCGCAAGCTGGACGCCCTGGGACCGCCGGTGATCACCACCCGGCGGGGCGTCGGATACGGGCTGGCATGAGGGCCCTGAGGATCTTCGAGATCTGCCGCCGGCGCGGCATCCGCTCGCTGCGCGGCAAGCTGACGCTGGCCAACGTGGCACTGCTGGCCGTCGGCATCGTCGTCGCGACCGCGGTCAGCCTGATGACCGCGCGGTTCTATCTGCTCGACAAGGTCGACACCGAGCTGAAAAGCGCGCGCACCACGCTGGCCAACGCCGGGTTCACCCTGCAGCAGATCGAGTCGCTCAGCGAACTGGGCATCGCGCTGGACAAGTTCACCGGCGACGGTGCCACGGACACGGACCCGCTGCCGAGCCCCACCATGGTGTACGTGGCGGTCGACTCCGCGGGCGAGCCGGTGGCCCTCGGCCCGCTGAAGCCGACACCCCGCCAGCACGCGCTCGCCGCCGCCGCGAAGGACCCGGTGGCCCTCGCCGCCGACGGGGAGCCGCGGGACGTACGGGTCGAGGGGGACCGCCACCGGATGGTCGGCGCCCGGCTGTCGGACGGCACCGTCGTGCTGATCGCCGTCCCGACCGAGGGCCTGCACGAGGGCATGGGCAAGGCGCTCAGGATGGACCTGGCCGTCGGCACCCTGCTGCTCGCGCTGCTCGGCTGTCTGACCATGTTCAGCGTGCGCCGCCGGATGCGGCCGCTGGAGGACATGGTGGAGACCTCGTCGGCGATAGCCGAGGGCGATCTGACCCGGCGCATCCCCTCCAACAGCGACCCGACCCTGGAGGTCGAACAGCTGCGGGTGGCCCTCAACTCCATGCTCCACCAGGTGGAGTCGGCGTACCGCACGCGCGAGCGCAGCACGGCCCAGCTGCGCCGCTTCGTCGGCGACGCCTCGCACGAGCTGCGCACCCCGCTGTCCGCGATACGCGGCTATCTCCAGCTGTACGACAAGGGGATGCTGCCGGACCCGGCCGAGCGCAAGCGGGTCTGGGACCGGATGAACGGTGAGGTCGACCGCATGGGCCGCCTCGTCGACGAGCTGCTCACCCTCGCCCGCCTCGACCAGCGGCCCGAACTGCGGTTCCGCAACGTCGACTTGAGCCGTCTGGTGCGCGACGCCGCCGAGGATCTGCGGGTCCAGCAGCCGGAGCGGCCGATATCCGTCGGCGCCGACGGCGCCCTGCTCGTGCGCGCCGACGAGTCCGGGCTGCGCCAGGTCCTCGGCAACCTGCTGAGCAACGTCCGCATCCACACGCCCGCCGATGTGCCGGTGCGGCTGGGGGTGGAGCGGGTCGACGGCGTCGTACGGCTGTGTGTGCAGGACGAGGGGCCGGGGCTGTGCGAGGAGGACGCGGCGCGTGTCTTCGACCGGTTCTTCCGGGCCGGCGGGGGTGCGGGGAGCGGGCTGGGGATGGCGATCGTGCAAGGAGTGGTGGAGTCCCACGGCGGTGCGGTGGCGGTGCGGACGGCGCCGGGTGAGGGGCTGGCGGTGACGGTGACGTTGCCGTCGCGGGGACGTTGACGCTGTCGTCGCGGGGACGGTGGCATTGCCGTCGCGGGGACGTTGACGCTGTCGTCGCGGGGACGGTGGCATTGCCGTCGCGGGGACGGTGACGCTGTCGTCGCGGGGACGGTGGCATTGCCGTCGCGGGAACGGTTCCGGCAGGTGCGGCTTCACGGTCGTAAAACTTTGCCGCGTCTCATGGGCCGGCGTTGGCGAGGATCAGCACCCACACCGTCTTTCCGTGCCGTCCCCGGCTCCACACGCCCCACGCCGCGGCCAGGTTCTCCACCAGATGCAGGCCCCGGCCGGTCTCGTCCCACTCCCTCACCAGCCGTAACCGGGGCTCGACCTGCCCCTCGTCGGACACCTCGATCAGACAGGAACCGTCGGCGAGCGCGGTCACGGCGACCTCGAACTCGCGCTCCAGGAGAGGGCCGTGGCGTACGACGTTGGTGGCCAGCTCGGAGACGAGCAGTACCGCGTCCTCCAGCGCCGGATCCCGCGGCCCGTGCCCCCAGTCGGCCAGGTGCTCCCGGACCCGGCGCCGGGCGAGACCGACGGACGCCGGGTGCCGGGGCAGCCGAAAGGCGTTGCGTCTCAACACGTTTGCTCCTCACCCAGCGCACACCTCCGTCACATGGTGCAGTGCCGAGCGGCGCCCTGGCATCACCGGGAGGAACGTCCAGCGGCGAGATCGCGTCAGATCCAGCTGAGACGCCAGAGGCGGAAGACACCGGTGCCGTCCGACAGATACTGACCGCCCCCGACGTCCTCACTGGTGACGACGTACTCCTTGGCCTGCCACAGCGGGATCACCGGGACGTCGCGAGCCACGGCCTCCTGCACCGAACGGAAGTCCCGGGTGGCCTCGCCGCGGTCGGCGTACTGCTGGCTGGCCGTGATCAGCTGGTCGACGGTCTTGTTGCTGTAGCCGGTGTTCATGGTGGCGTCGGTTCCGATGAGCGGGCCGCCGTAGGTGTCCGGGTCGGGGAAGTCGGCGACCCAGCCGACGGCGTACGCGTCCAGCCGGCCGCTCGCCCAGCGCTTCTGGAAGTCGGTCCACTCGTAGCCCTTGGCCGTCACCTCGAACAGGCCGCCCGCCTCCAACTGCCGCTTGAGCTCGGCGGCTTCCTCGGCGCTCGCGGCACCGCGGCCGGTGGCGTAGCCGTAGGTGAAGCGGACGGGCAGGCTGACGCCGGCCTCGGTGAGCAGGGTGCGCGCCTTGGCGGTGCTGAGCTCGGGATAGGTGTCGAAGAACGACGTCGTATGGCCGGTGATGCCGGTCGGGATCAGCGAATACAGCGGGTCGACGGTGCCCTTGTACACGGTGGCCGCCAGCCTCCCGCGGTCGACCAGCCAGGCCATGGCCTGGCGGACCCGGACGTCGTGCAGGGGCGAGTCCTGGCGGGTGTCGAGGTACAGGTTGCGGATCTCGGAGCTGTCCGCCTCGGAGACACGCTGGCCCGGGTCGGCGGCGTTCAGGCCGGCGAGGACCTCGGGCGGCAGCGTGCGGGTGGCGACGTCGACCCGCTTCGCCTTCCAGGCCTGGTCGAGCGCGTCCGCGTCGGCGTAATAGCGCAGTTCGACGGGGCGGCCGGTGCCGCCGAGGGCGCCCTGGTAGCGCGAGTTGGGGGCGAGGACCGCCTGCTTCTCCTTCGTGTACTCGGTCAGGGTGTACGGGCCGGTGCCGTCGACACCGTTGTCGGTGCGCAGACCGTCGGCCGGATACTTGTCACGGTCGACGATGGAGCCCGCCCCGGTGGCCACCTTGAGCGGGAACGTGGCGTCGGGCGACGACAGATGGAAGGTGACCGTACGGCCGCTCGTGGTCACCGAGCCGAGCGTGTCCAGCAGCGAGGACGGGCCGACATCCGACTTGATCCGCTTGACCCGGTCGAACGAGTACTTGACGTCCTGCGCGGTCATGACGCGCCCGCTCGGGAACGTGAGGCCGTCGCGCAGTTCGCAGCGGTAGGTGCTCAGTTCGGTGCCGACGAACACGCAATTCCGGGCCGCGTCCGGGACGGGTGTGCTGCCGCCCGGCTCGAAGGTCAGCAGTGACTGGAAGACGTTGTTGAACAACGCCCAGGATCCCGCGTCATAGGCGCCGGCCGGATCGAGTGACGTCACCGCGTCCGTCGTACCGACCGTGATGGTCCTGCCCTGGTCGTCCTGCGACGGCAACAACTGCCAGCCGCCCACAGCGACGGCCGCCAGGACAAGCAGTGTCGCAAGAATCCGCATGCGAACCGAACGCATGGGTGCCCTCTCCCCAGGCCCTCGAAGGGCCCCCGCATGAGCAATGGAATTCGCCACTCCCCTTTAGTGGCGCGCACACCTAATCACACCGGTTTCACCACGGGGAAGGGGATTCTGGTGACATGGGAAAGAACTTACCTACAGGCGTTTCCAGCGGATTTCACAGGCAATTCACAGACTGTCCGCCGGCATTCCGGGACCCTGCGCAGTCAGGCCTGACGGGACGCCAGCTCGATCACCGTGATGTCCGACGGAGCGCCCACGCGCGTGGGCGGGCCCCAGGCGCCCGCGCCCCGGCTCACATACAACTGGGTGTCGCCGTAACGCTCCAGGCCGGCCAGGGTCGGATTCGCCAGTTCCGCTATGAGGTTGCCGGGCCAGAGCTGGCCGCCGTGGGTGTGACCGGAGAGCTGGAGGTCGACACCGTGGTCGACGGCGTCGTGGATCTGGACGGGCTGATGGGCGAGGAGCACGCACGCACGTGCCGTGTCCCGGTCGCCGAGGGCCTGGGCGAAGTCGGGGCCCTGGCCCTCGCTCTCGCCCGCGACGTCGTTGACACCGGCCAGGTCGAAGTGGGGCAGCTCGGTACGGGCGTTCTCCAGCGGGCGCAGGCCCAGTCGGCGTACCTCCTCGACCCACTGCCCGGCGCCCGAGAAGTACTCGTGGTTGCCGGTCACGAAGAACGTGCCGTGCCGGGCCCGGAGTTGGGCCAGCGGGGCCGCCGCCGGGCCGAGGTCCTGCACGCTGCCGTCCACCAGGTCGCCGACGACCGCGATGAGGTCGGGCTGGGTGCCGTTGATCGTGTCGACGACCTTCTGGGCGAAGCCCCGGCCGAGCACCGGGCCCAGGTGGACGTCGCTGACGACCGCGATCCGGTAACCGTGCGCCGCGCGCGGGAGCTTGGCCAGCGGGACGGTGACCCGCTTCACCTTCGGACCGCGCAGCACGCCGTACGTGCCGTAGCCGACGGTACCGACGGCGGCCGTGGCGACGGCACCGGCGACGACTCTGGAGACGAAGAGACGGCGGCTGGGGGTGGTGGGGGTCGAGGGTGATTCGGTCGTGGGGGTGGCGGTCGTGGAGGTGGCGGTCGCGGGGGTCGGCGCCGGGTCCGGGGCGGCCGTATGCGTCGGAGCCGGGGCGGAGGACGAGGCGAGCGGCTGCTTCTCGGCCGTCTCTGTGGCCGCCGTCACTCCCGCGGGCACCGGCTTCTGCTCCGGCCCCGGCGCCCGTACGACCTCCTCCGCGCGTGCCCGCCGTTCGAGCCGGCGCCGCAGCAGTGGCCGTACGACCTCACCGGCCAGCACGCCCAGCAGCAGGTATATCGACAGGGCCAGCCACAGGAAGCCCGGCCAGGCCAGGACCTGCTGGAGCCAGAACGGCGCGCCCGTGCGCTCGGCGACCAGGGCGCCCACCGTCAGCGCCCATCCACCGGCGATCACCACCACACCCGCGCGGCGCACGAACCCGGGACCGCGGGTCGTGTCGCGGAACAGACGGCGCCACAGCCACCAGTTGCCCGCCACCAGGACGGACAGCACGAGCAGCGCGACAAGCGCGAAGACGATGACCACGCCGACGTTCCCTTTCCGTTGTGTGACGAGTGAACGCCTGAGGTCCTGGCCGAGTTCCTATGACGTCCGGCGCAGTGCGCGCACTCCGCGCAACCCGATGACGCCGACGACCGTCCCCAATACGAAGGAGACGACGGCGAGCATCAGGTGCACCCAGAAGTAGGCCGTCGGGTGCCCGTCGTCGAAGGCGAGCCCACTGCTGTCCTTGATCAGGTTTTTGACGAAAGTGACCCAGATGACCCAGCTCCACACCCCGAAGGCGAGCAGGAACCAGGAGACGGGGCGGCTGAGCTTCATGAGTTCAGTATCACCGGCTGCTGTCCGGCCCTCCGAGCGGGGTGGGGACAGAAGCGCGACTTCCATGGCCACGGCATGTACGTTCTCCGTCGTGCCCGCACCCAAGAAGACCGCCAGGCGAACCCTGCTGGTCACCTCCGCCGTCGTCTCGTCCCTCGCGCTGACCGCGCCCGTCTCCCACGCGGCCCCCAAGCCGTCACCGAGTACGAGCCCGTCGGCCACTCCCCCGGCGAACATGTCGACCGTGGGCGGCGAGCGACTGGGGCAGCCCGGTACCCAGGCGAATCTCGCGAGCGGCGTCCCCGTGCTGCCCAAGGACGTGACCGCCCGCTCCTGGATCGTCGCCGACGCCGAGTCCGGTGATGTGCTCGCCGCGCACAACGCGCACTGGCGGCTGGCCCCCGCCAGCACCATGAAGATGCTGTTCGCCGACACGGTGCTGCCGAAGTTCCCGAAGAGCGTGGAGCGCAAGGTCGTCCCGTCCGACCTGGCGGACATCGGGTCCGGTTCCAGCATGGTCGGGATAAAGGAGGGCGAGACGTACTCCGTCCACGACCTCTGGCTCGGGGTGTTCCTGCGCTCCGGCAACGACGCCGTGCATGTGCTGTCCAAGATGAACGGCGGAATCGACAAGACCGTCAAGGAGATGAACGAGCACGCCGAGGAGCTGCAGGCCCTCGACACGCACGCGGTGTCCCCCGACGGTTACGACGCTCCGCACCAGGTCTCGTCGGCGTACGACCTGACCCTGATCGCCCGCTCCGGGCTGCAGAAGAAGGACTTCCGCGAGTACTGCTCGACGGTCACCGCCAAGTTCCCGGGCGAGACCAAGAAGAGCAAGAAGGGCAAGTCAGTCCGCGAGTCGTTCGAGATCCAGAACACCAACAGGCTGCTGGCCGGCGACAGCGACATCCCCGTCTACCAGGGCATCGCGGGCGTCAAGAACGGCAACACCACCAACGCCGGCGCCACCTTCACCGGTGTGGCGGAGCGGAACGGCAAGGTGCTGCTCGTCACGGTCATGAACCCGGAGAAGAGCGAGCACAACGAGGTCTACAAGGAGACCTCCAAGCTCTTCGACTGGGGCTTCAAGGCGGCCGGCAAGGTGCAGCCGGTGGGTGAGCTGGTGCCGCCGAAGAGCGCGGCGCAGTCCAGCGCCCAGCCGGGTGCGAACGACTCCGGGGAGGCCGGTGGCTCCGGTGACGGGTCCTCGAAGTCGGCGGTGGGCGCCTCGGCGGCGAACGGCTCCGGCGGCATCGGGATCGCACTCGGGATCACCGGCGGGGTGCTGGTGCTGCTCGCGGGAGGTGCGTTCCTGATCAACCGCCGGTGGCCGCTGCCCGACCTGGTGCGCCGCCGGGGTCGTTCCTGACACCGGGTCGCCCGGACTCCTTCGTCGGGCCCGCCGGTTCCTCGGACTCGGCGGGCTCGGCTGACTCGGTCGAGTCGGCCGAGTCGGCCGAGTCGGTCGGCTCGGCGGAGGAGCCCTCGGATTCGTCGCCGAGTTCGGTCTCCTTGCTCTGCGTCGCCGTCCAGGCCGCGCAGAACACGACCAGCTTCGCGGTGAAGTTGATCCACAGCAGCAGGGCGACCGGCACGCCGAACGCGCCGTACATGCTCTTCGTGGCGACGCCCTGCATATAGCTGCTGAGCAGTAGTTTCAGCAGTTCGAAGCCGATCGCGCCGATCAGCGCGGCCACCAGCAGCCGGCGGCGCGGCGGTTCCACTCCGGGCAGCAGGGTCAGGACGTACAGCAGGAGCAGGAAGTCGGCGAGTACGGCGACCAGGAACGCGGCGATCTGCAGCAGCACGCCGCCCCAGCCGCCCTCGTCGATGCCCATCTGCCGGGTGATCCAGCCGACCAGGGAGGACGCGACCGTGGAGGCCGCGATCGTCACCAGGACGGCGCCGCCGAAGCCGACCAGGACGCCCGTGTCCTTGGCCTTGCGCAGGACGGGGTTCTCCTCCTCGTCCGGCAGTTCCCACACCGCGCGCAGGCACTCGCGCATGTTGCCGACCCAGCTGATGCCGGTGAACAGCAGGACGGCGCCGGCGATGAGACCGACGGTGCCGGCGTTCTGGACCAGGTCGTCGATGTTGAGCTGGTCGGAGATGCCGGGCACCTGGTCGGCGAGCTTGTCCTCCAGTCTGTCCTGCTGATCCTGGCTGAGTGTCGCGGCGGCGACCGCGGCGGCCAGCGTCAGCAGCGGGAAGAGTGCGACGAAGCTGATGAACGTCATCGCGGCGGCCAGCCGTGTCCACTTCACGCGGTCCATACGCTCGTACGAACGCCACGCGTGCGTGGTCATCAACCAGGCCACCACGGGCCCGACGCCGGGAAGTTTCTTCAGCCAGTCCATGATCCGACTCTGCCCTCCGTCCGGAAGACCAACGTCCGAGTGCCCCAAAACCTCAGGACAGTAGCCAGTGCCATACCAATACCCGCTCCGGAGACGGTGTCCGCACGCTGGGACGTGAATCCGAGGCAGTAGTGACTCACGGTGAGACACAGCAGCTGTACGGCCGCTCCGGCGATGTTCACCGCGACGAACACGGCGTAGGGGCGCACGCCCGTCGGGTGGGCGTGGCGGTAGGTGCCGAGGGCGTTGCCGACGTAGGCGACGGTGCAGCCGGCGACGAAGGAGAGGGCCTTGGCGGTGAGGGGGCCGAGGGCGACGGGGCCGCGCAGGAAGGTGAAGAGGGCGAGGTCGACGGCGTAGGCGAGGAGGCCGACGGTGGCGAAGCCGAGGAGTTCGCGGCGGGTGGTGCTCGGGCCCGCCCTCTCCCGCGCGGGTGCGTCTTCCCGTTCCGGCGACCACGCGCGTGTACGTGACGGTTCGCTTGGGTCGGCCCACGCGCGCGTGCCTACCAATCGGCCACCGCCAGCCCGTACATCGCCAGCCACACCACCCCGATGAGGGCGAGCGCGCGGTCCCGCAGGACGACGTCCTCGGGTTCGCCGGCCGTACCGCGGTCGGCGAAGACGGCGTAGCGCAGGATCGCGAGGATGAAGGCGACCATGGACAGCTGCCGCCAGGGCAGCACGCCGGTGTGCGGGACGCCGCCCTCCTCCATGGCCCACAGGCAGTACCCGAGGACGGCGACGCCGGCCGCCAGCTGCCAGACGAAGCGCAGGTAGCCGGTGGTGTACTCGGTGAGCAGCGCGCGCGTGGCGCCCGCTTTCCCGGCCATCTGCACGGCCTCGGAGTAGCGCTTGGCCGACACCATGAACAGCGCCCCGAACCCGGTCGTGATCAGGAACCAGCGCGACAGGGGGATGCCCAGCGCGAGCCCGCCGACCATCGCCCGCATCAGGAACCCGGTCGTGACGACGGCGAGGTCGACGACCAGGACGTGCTTGAGGCTGACGCAGTACGCCAGTTGCATGCCGATGTACGCCGTGAGCAGGACGGCGACGGCGGGCGAGGTCAGCCAGGCCGCGGCGGCCGGCGCGAGGACGGCGAGGGCGCCTCCCACGGCGTAGGCGACGGGCACGGGGACCTGTCCGGCGGCGACCGGGCGGTGGCGCTTGGTGGGGTGTGCGCGGTCGGCCTCGGCATCGCGGGCGTCGTTGATCAGGTAGACGGCGGCAGCGCAGGCCGTGAACAGGGCGAAGACGAGGGCGAGTTGGATCAGGGCGTGGGTCGAGAAGAGCCGGCCCGCGGCGGCCGGGGCGGCGATGACCAGGACGTTCTTGATCCATTGTTTGGGGCGTGCGGTCTTCAGGAGGCCTCTCGGCAGGGCGCGGAGGCCGCGGCTGCGGGGCGGCGGTGCGGACTGGCGGGGGCGCGTGCGCTGCTCGTGGAGCGCCGCCTGTCTGGTGCGTGCGTCACCCGTGAGGGGCGCGGTCTCAGGCATGGGTGCCCCCTCTCCTCATCCAGCCCGCTCCGAGGCATGCGGCGAGCACCCCCAGGGCGGCGCCGGCCGCCACGTCCGAGGGGTAGTGCACGCCGACGACCAGGCGTGACGCGCACATCGCGGCGGCGAGCGGCGGGATCGCGTACGCGCCGAGAGCGCCGTAGGAGACGGCGGCCGCCGCGGCGGAGGTCGCGTGGGAGCTGGGGAAGGAGTGCCGACCGACGGTGCGCACGAGGGGCTCGACATGCGCCGGGCGTGGACGCCGCACCACCCTTTTCACCCCCATGCTGACGAGGTGCGCGCCCGCGGTGAGCGCCGTACCGCGCAACCAGGCGCCGCGCCGCCCACCGTCCACGACGGCCCCCGCCAGGCCCGCCGCCAGCCACAGCACACCGTGCTCACCCGCCCGGGAGAGGACTCGCGCGGCGGAGGCGACGCGGGGGTCACGGCCACGGGCATGGAACGCCGAAAGGATTCGGCAGTCCGCGCGCCCGAGGCTTCCGGGGTCCGTGTCCGGCCGGCTTCGGTGGTCCGCGTCGACGAGGTGATCCATGTGGACTCACTGTTCACGCCGAGGACGCGAGAATTACGGCAATATTGAACGACATCCCATTAATCACCCATTTTGGGGAGAGATGGAATGTTTCAGAACTAATCGATCGCAAATGGACGCTACGGTCGCCGACATGCCTGCCGAGACCGTCTCCTCAGTCACGGGATGGGGCCGCACAGCCCCCACCACCGCCCGTCTGATCCGCCCACGGACGTACGAGGAGGCCGCGACCGCCGTCCGGGACTGCGGAGCCCGCGGGGGCATCCCGAGGGGCCTGGGACGGGCGTACGGGGACGCGGCGCAGAACGCCGGGGGCACGGTGTTCGACATGACCGGCCTGGACCGCATCCACGCGATCGACGCCGACGGCGGCACCGTGCTGTGCGACGCGGGTGTCTCACTGCACCGGCTGATGGAGGTCCTGCTGCCGCTCGGCTGGTTCGTGCCGGTGACGCCCGGCACCCGCTATGTCACGGTCGGCGGCGCGATCGGCGCCGACATCCACGGCAAGAACCACCATGTCTCGGGCGCCTTCTCCCGCCATGTCCTCTCCCTGGAGCTCCTGACCGCCGACGGCGCGATCCGCACCGTCCGCCGCGGTACGCCGCTGTTCGACGCGACCACCGGCGGCATGGGGCTGACCGGCGTGATCCTGACCGCGACGGTCCAGCTCCAGCCGGTCGAGACCTCGCTGATGACGGTCGACACGGAACGCGCGCGGGACCTCGACGACCTGATGGCCCGCCTGGTCGCCACCGACGACCACTACCGCTACTCGGTCGCGTGGATCGACCTGCTGGCACGCGGCGCGGCCATGGGACGCGCCGTCCTCACACGCGGCGACCACGCCCCCCTGGACGCGCTGCGCGACGGCACGCGCGCGCGTAGAGACCCGCTCGCCTTCCGCCCCGCCCGCCTCCCCGCCGCGCCCGCCCGCCTCCCGGAAGGGCTGCTGAGCCGCCGTACCGTGGGCTGGTTCAACGAGCTCTGGTACCGCAGGGCGCCACGCGCGCGTACCGGCGAACTGCAGAAACTCGCCAGTTTCTTCCACCCGCTGGACGGCGTGCCCCACTGGAACCGGATCTACGGCCGGGGCGGCCTCGTGCAGTACCAGTTCGTCGTCGGACGCGGCCAGGAGGACACCCTGCGGCGGATCGTGCGGCGCGTCTGCGAGCACCGGTGCCCGTCCTTCCTCGCCGTCCTCAAGCGCTTCGGGGACGCCGACCCCGGCTGGCTCTCCTTCCCCGTGTCCGGCTGGACGCTCGCCCTGGACATCCCGGCCGGCCTGCCAGGCCTCGCCGCACTCCTCGACGAGCTGGACGAGGAGGTGGCCACGGCCGGCGGGCGCGTCTACCTCGCCAAGGACGCCCGGCTGCGGCCCGAGCTGCTCGCCTCGATGTACCCGCGCGTGGACGACTTCCGCGCGCTGCGCGCCGAGCTGGACCCGCACGGGGTGTTCGTGTCGGACCTGGCCCGCCGCCTCCGCCTCTAGGGGGAAGCCCCCCAGCACCCGCCCTCAGATCTCCCGCACTCCCAGACCCCTAGGAGCTGTCGTGAAGGACGCCTTCGGCATCCCCCAGTCCCTGCTCGTCCTCGGCGGTACGTCCGAGATCGCGCTGGCCACCACACGCCGTCTGATCGCGCGCCGTACCCGCACGGTCTGGCTGGCGGGCCGCCCGTCGCCCGCGCTGGAACAGGCCGCGGCCGACCTGCGGGGCCTCGGCGCGGACGTACGCACGGTGGCCTTCGACGCGCTGGACCCCGAGTCCCACGAGCCGGTGCTCGGCAAGGTCTTCGCGGAGGGCGACGTCGACATGGTCCTGCTGGCCTTCGGAGTCCTCGGCGACCAGGCACGCGACGAGCGCGAGCCGCTCAGCGCCGTGCGGGTCGCCCAGACCAACTACACGGGCGCCGTCTCGGCGGCCCTGGTCAGCGCGAGCGCCCTCCAGTCCCAGGGCCACGGCTCACTCGTCGTCCTCTCCTCCGTCGCCGGCGAGCGGGCCCGCCGCGCCAACTTCATCTACGGCTCCAGCAAGGCCGGCCTCGACACCTTCTGCCAGGGCCTGGGCGACGCCCTGCACGGCACCGGCGTCCACGTGATGGTCGTACGCCCCGGATTCGTCCGCTCGAAGATGACCGCGGGCCTGGAGGAGACCCCCCTCGCGACCACACCGGAAGCTGTGGCGACAGCGATCGAACTGGGCCTGCGCCGCCGCTCGGAGACGGTGTGGGTACCGGGCGCCCTCAGGCTGGTGATGTCAGCACTACGGCACGCTCCGCGGGCGCTGTTTCGTCGCTTGCCGCTCTAGGTGTGCCGTTCGGGCAGGGGGTTCTGCGGCGGCCCAAGGGGCGCGGGGCTCTATTGATATGCGGCTCCGCCGCGCGGGCGCGACCAGCCACAACGCACCCGCGGCCGACCGACGACCCCACGCGGCACCCCCGCCCGGCTCAACCGGCGGAGCTGGCCCGCTCCACATGCCCCGCCTGCGGCGGCACCATCGAGCTGCCGAAGGCGAAGTCCCTGAGCTTGCGCCACACGCCGTCGGCGCCCTGTTCGTAGAGGGCGAAGCCGGTGCAGGGCCAGCCGGCCTCGTAGTCGGCGAGTTCCTCGAAGGCGCGGTCCATCGACTCCTCGTCGATGCCGTGGGCGACCGTGACATGCGGGTGGTACGGGAACTGCAGTTCGCGCGCCACGGGCCCGGAGGCGTCGCGGACCTGCTTCTGCAGCCAGGTGCAGGCCTCGGCGCCCTCGACGACCTGGACGAAGACGACCGGCGAAAGGGGCCGGAAGGTGCCGGTGCCGGACAGTCGCATCGGGAAGGGGCGGCCGGCCGACGCGACCTCGACAAGATGCGCCTCGATCGCGGGCAGCAGCGAGGAGTCGACCTCTGTCGGCGGCAGCAGCGTGACATGCGTGGGGATGCCGTGAGCAGCGGCGTCGCCGAAGCCCGCGCGCCGCTCCTGGAGCAGGCTGCCGTGAGGCTCCGGGACCGCGATCGACACACCGATCGTTACGGTCCCCACGTCGTCTCCTGTCGTCTGTCGGTGAGCTCGCCCGTCGCGAGAAGCTCGTCCTGTTGTGAGCTCATGCCCTGTTGGTGAGCGTGAGTGGCCACTGATGCGGCCATTCGGCTATCGACTGTACGGCCACGGCTGTGCTGCGGGCAGGCGCAACCGTAGTGATGTGCAGCGCTGTGCGGTGGTACGGCCGTGTTCCGGCCGTGTGCCGTGGCGCGGACTCAGTGCTTGGCGGGCAGGAAGCCCACCCTGTCGTACGCCTGGGAGAGCGTCTCCGCGGCGACGGCGCGCGCCTTCTCCGCGCCCTTGGCCAGGATCGAGTCCAGCGTCTCGGGGTCGTCCAGATACTGCTGGGTACGCTCCCGGAAGGGCGTCACGAACTCGACCATGACCTCGGCGAGGTCCGTCTTGAGCGCACCGTAGCCCTTGCCCTCGTACCTCTGCTCCAGTTCCGCGATTCCCGTCCCCGTGAGGGTCGAGTAGATGGTGAGCAGGTTGCTGACGCCCGGCTTGTTCTCGGCGTCGTAGCGGATGACGGTGTCGGTGTCGGTGACCGCGCTCTTGACCTTCTTGGCGGTGGCCTTGGGCTCGTCTAGCAGGTTGATGAGGCCCTTCGGCGTGGACGCCGACTTGCTCATCTTGATCGCCGGGTCCTGAAGGTCGTAGATCTTCGCCGTCTCCTTGAGGATGTACGGCTTCGGGACGGTGAAGGTCTGGCCGAAACGGCCGTTGAAGCGCTCGGCGAGGTCACGGGTGAGCTCGATGTGCTGGCGCTGGTCCTCGCCGACCGGGACCTCGTTGGCCTGGTACAGCAGGATGTCCGCGACCTGCAGGATCGGGTAGGTGAACAGGCCGACCGAGGCCCGGTCCGCGCCCTGCTTGGCGGACTTGTCCTTGAACTGGGTCATACGGGAGGCCTCGCCGAAGCCGGTGAGGCAGTTCATGACCCAGGCGAGCTGGGCGTGCTCGGGGACGTGGCTCTGGACGAAGAGCGTGCAGCGCTCGGGGTCGAGACCGGCAGCGAGGAGCTGCGCGGCGGCGAGCCGAGTGTTGGAGCGCAGCTCGGCCGGGTCCTGCGGGACCGTGATCGCGTGCAGGTCGACGACCATGTAGAACGCGTCGTGGGACTCCTGCAGGGCCACCCACTGGCGGACGGCGCCGAGGTAGTTGCCGAGGTGGAACGAGCCTGCGGTGGGCTGGATTCCGGAGAGCACGCGGGGACGATCAGAGGCCATGTTCACCATTCTCTCAGGTGCGGGGGGCCGATCCGGAACTGGTCGGAAACAGATGGGAACCGATCCGTCTTCCGCGGTGTAACAAGAGTGTGAGGACGCGGGAGGGGGGCCGCATCGTCGATGAGGCCGCGGTGATCGCACGCGTACGCGCCGGGGAGCCGGAGGCGTACGCGCAGCTGGTGCGGGCCCATACGGGCATCGCGCTCAGGGCGGCCGCGGCGCTCGGGGCGGGTGCGGACGCGGAGGACGTGGTGCAGCAGGCCTTCGTCAAGGCGTACTGCTCGCTGGGCCGGTTCAACGACGGCTCGGCGTTCAAGCCATGGCTGCTGGCGATCGTCGCCAATGAGACGAGGAACACAGTGCGCACGGCGGCCCGCCAGCGCACGCTCGCCGGCCGTGAGGCGGCGTTCGCGGAGGCGGAGCCACTGATACCGGAATCGGCCGACCCTGCGGTCGCCGCGCTGGAGATAGAGCGCCGCGCCGCACTGCAGGCCGCCTTGGAGAAGCTGAGCGAGGAGCATCGCCTGGTCGTCACCTACCGCTATCTCCTGGAGATGGACGAGTCCGAGACGGCCCAGGCCCTGGGCTGGCCCCGGGGCACCGTGAAATCCCGGCTGAACCGCGCGCTGCGGAAGCTGGGGCGCTTGCTGCCGGATTTTCAGCCTCGGGAAGGGGGTGATGAGCATGAGTGACGGAAGGACGCCGTACGACGGTGACGGACGGCAGGCGTACGAGCGGGAGGGCGCCGGTGATCGCAGGCGGAGCCCGGAGGCCGCGCGGCTGCCGGAGGAGCTGAGGGCGCTCGGGCGGTCGCTGGACGCGCCGGGCGCGGCGGACGGCGCCGAGACGATGGTCGAGCGGGTGCTCGGGCAGATACTCGCGGAGCAGGTGCCGGTTCCGGTGGCCGAGCCGCCGGGGGCCGCCGAGCGGCTGCGGGCGGTGCGGCGCTGGACACGGCTGCGGTGGCGGTCGCTGACAGCGGCCCTGTGCGGCCTGCTGACAGTGCTCGTGCTCACGCCCCCGGTGCGGGCGGCGGTCTTCGACTGGTTCGGCTTCGCCGGGGTCGAGGTGCGGTACGACCCGTCGGCGGTGCCTTCGCCCGGCGCCGAGGTCCCGGGCTGCGGCCGGTCGACGTCGCTCGCGCAGGCGGAGCGCCGGGCCGGCTTCGAGGCCCTGGTACCCCGGCAGCTCGGGGCCCCGGGCACGGCTGTGGTGGCCGGTGAGCCGCGAGGGCGCTTCCTGGTGAGCCTGTGCTGGCGCGAGGACGGGCGCACGATACGGCTGGACGAGCGCCGGGCGAGCCTGGACATCAGTTTCGCCAAGACGGTGCGCGAACAGCCGGAATGGATCTCCCTGGACACGAACACCTCGGAGGGCGGCTCAGCCGACACGGCCCTGTGGTTCGCCCGGCCGCACCTGCTCACCTACTGGCTGGTGGATGGGAGCGGGGAGCGCTACACGCGCGAGGAGCGCACAGCCGGGCCCACGCTGCTGTGGATGCACCGGGCCGGGGGCGAGGCCGTGACGCTGCGGCTGGAAGGGGTCGCGTCGAAGGAGCGGGCGGTGGAGATCGCGCGATCCCTCGGGTAGCCGTCCGAGCCGCCTCGACATGACCGGTCCGGACATGGCCGGTCTGAAATGGCCGGTCTGAAATGGCCGGTCGGGAAATGGCCGGTCGGGACATGGTCGGTCGGGACATGGTCGGTCGGGACATGGTCGATCTGAAATGGCCGGTCCGGACATCGCCAGTCGGGGAGCCGTCGAAAACCGCCCCGCGGCCTCCGAGCAGCCAGCGGAAAAAGGTGGTCCGGGAGTGGGAACCCAGGCGGGTCGGGCGGTGTACCAGAAGTGAGATGCGGCTCGGGACGGGCCGCACGGGGATCGCTCTGCTTGGGGGTTGGAATGTTCCGACATGGGGTCGGTGGCTTGGGAGACCGGCTGCGAGCGCAGGACGTCGGCTGCTCGGGAGATGGCTCGCCCGAGCGCAGGGGCGGCTGGAAGGTGCGGTGCCGTGAACTCACGGCGCTGACCGGGGCGTTGGGGGCGGCGTTCGCCTTGCTGCTGTGGGGCGCCGCGTCCCCCGCGTCGGCCGGCGGACCGACGAGCGTGCTCCTGGTCTCACCGGAGAGCAGGGAGACGGCCGCGCTGTACTACTCGGACAAGGAGTACGACGAGCTGGCGCGACTGCTCGGCTCACCGGGCAGCGGCACACGTGACAAGCCGCCCGAGGCCGATCTGACGGCATCCCGGCAGATCAACATCACCTGGATGGTCCATGACGTGACGCCCTGGCGCCTCGACCAGGTCTACTCGGCCCACAAGGGACAGGGCGTCTGGATACACACGGCAGCGAAGCTGGACAGCACGACGAACGGCATCTGGCACCGCGCCGATCACCCGACTCGGCTGCGCGCCCTACTCACGAAGCTGGACCTGATGGGCAAGGCTTCGGGCGAGGACGGCGCGGCGGTCTCCCCGCCGTCGGCGTCGCGGGAATCCGGGACGGACGAGGCGGCCGAGGCTGCCCCGGCCCAGGCGGGGTCGGCGGCGGGGCGGGACTCGGGATCGGCCTCGGAATCGGGTGGCGGAACCGACTGGTGGTGGTCCCTGCCCGGCGCCGCGGCGGGAGCGGTGCTGGCGCTGGTGCTGCGCCCCTTCCTCACACGGCTGCCACTGGACCGACGGCGGGGCGAGCCGGGGCCGCATCAGGAGCTGCGTGACATATGAGGGCCGGCCTGGGTGGAAAGCTGCGGCTCACACTGCTCATGGCGGTGTCGACGGCACTGGCCCTGTGGGGCACGGCGACAACCGCCGCGGCCCCCCGGCGCAGGTGCGGGACGTCCCCGACGTGGCGATGGTCGTGACCGGCGTGGGCGGCACGCTGTTGATACGCCGCGCGGCGGCCCGGCAGGAAGCCGGACCGCCGCGGGAGGAGCCACGACAGGGGTTGATCGACCTGGACCTGTGAGGCCCTCGGCGACCGTGCTGGGCGTCAGCCCAGGTCGATCTCCGGGTACAGCGGGAAGCCGGCCACGAGGTCGGTGGCGCGGTGGGAGATCTCGTCCGCGATCTTCGGGTCGAGGACGTGAGCGGCCTTGGACGGGCCGCCCGACTTGGTCGTGCCCGGCTCGGTGGTGGTGAGGACACGGTCGATGAGGGCGGCGACCTCGTCCATCTCGGCGGTGCCCAGGCCGCGGGTGGTCAGGGCGGGGGTGCCGATGCGGATTCCGGAGGTGTACCAGGCGCCGTTGGGGTCGGCGGGGATGGCGTTGCGGTTGGTCACGATGCCGGAGTCAAGGAGCGCGGCCTCGGCCTGGCGGCCGGTGAGGCCGTAGGAGGAGGCGACGTCGATCAGGTTCAGGTGGTTGTCGGTGCCGCCGGTCACCAGGGTCGCGCCCCGGCGCATCAGGCCCTCGGCCAGTGCGCGGGAGTTGTCGACGATGCGCTGGGCGTAGTCCTGGAAGGACGGCTGACGGGCCTCCGCGAGGGCGACGGCCTTGGCGGCCATGACGTGCGGGAGCGGGCCGCCGAGGACCATCGGGCAGCCGCGGTCGACCTGGTCCTTGAGGGAGTCGTCGCACAGGACCATGCCGCCGCGCGGGCCGCGCAGCGACTTGTGGGTGGTGGTGGTGACGATCTGGGCGTGCGGGACCGGGTCGAAGTCGCCGGTGAGGACCTTGCCGGCGACGAGACCCGCGAAGTGGGCCATGTCGACCATGAGCGTGGCGCCGACCTCGTCGGCGATCTCGCGCATGATCCGGAAGTTCACGAGACGGGGGTAGGCGGAGTAGCCGGCGACGATGATGAGCGGCTTGAACTCGCGGGCCGAGGCGCGCAGGGCGTCGTAGTCGATCAGGCCCGTGGCGGGGTCGGTGCCGTAGGAGCGCTGGTCGAACATCTTGCCGGAGATGTTCGGGCGGAAGCCGTGGGTGAGGTGGCCGCCGGCGTCCAGGGACATGCCGAGCATGCGCTGGTTGCCGAAGGCCTGGCGGAGCTCGGCCCACTCGGCCTCTGAGAGGTCGTTGACCTGGCGGGCGCCGGCCTTCTCCAGGGCGGGGGCCTCGACGCGGGAGGCGAGGACGGCCCAGAAGGCGACGAGGTTGGCGTCGATGCCGGAGTGCGGCTGGACGTAGGCGTGGCGGGCGCCGAAGAGCTCCTTGGCGTGTTCGGCGGCGAGGGACTCGACGGTGTCGACGTTGCGGCAGCCGGCGTAGAAGCGGCGGCCGACGGTGCCCTCGGCGTACTTGTCGCTGAACCAGTTGCCCATCGCCAGGAGGGTGGCCGGGGAGGCGTAGTTCTCGGAGGCGATCAGTTTGAGCATCTCGCGCTGGTCGGCGAGCTCCTGGCCGATGGCATCGGCCACGCGCGGCTCGACGGCGCGGATCACGTCGAGGGCGGAACGGAAGGCGGTGGACTCGGTGGAGAGGGGCTCGGCGGGCATGGGGACCTCCGGACGTCGTGTGCAGCGATCACGGTACGGCCCAGGCGCACGGCACTCGATGCTGGACAACTGGGTCCAGTGGGCCGCTCCCCGATGGTCGGTCCCATCCCAGCGCGCCAGTCACGGCCCGTCGATCAGCCTACCGGGCGGGCCGGCGAGGCATGGCCCCGCGTCCATCATGCGAGCAACGATAGGAAGGAGCCGCAAAACACTCGTAAGGCCGGAAATGGACAGTGGCCACGAGCCTCGTGAGGGGCGGAACGCGAGCTCTCGTGGTGGCGGAAACGGAGAGCCCCGTGAGTACGTCGAGCACCACCGAATCCCTGATCGCCGCGGTCGACGCGCACAGCGCGCACACCTATCACCCGTTGCCGGTCGTGATGGCGACGGCGGACGGGGCCTGGATGACGGATGTGGAGGGGCGGCGGTATCTGGATCTGCTGGCCGGGTATTCGGCGCTCAATTTCGGGCACGGCAACCGGCGCATCGTGGAGGCGGCGAAGGCGCAGCTGGAGCGGGTGACTCTGACGTCGCGGGCATTTCATCACGACCGGTTCGCGGCGTTCTGCGAGCAGCTCGCCGAGCTGTGCGGCATGGAGATGGTGCTGCCGATGAACACCGGGGCGGAGGCGGTGGAGACGGCGGTGAAGACCGCCCGGAAGTGGGGGTACCGGGTCAAGGGCGTGCCTGCGGAGATGGCGAAGATCGTGGTCGCGGCGAACAACTTCCACGGCCGTACGACGACGATCATCAGCTTCTCCACCGACCCGGAGGCGCGGGCGGACTTCGGGCCGTACACGCCGGGCTTCGAGATCGTGCCGTACGGGGATCTGACGGCGATGCGGGAGGCGTTGACGGAGAACACCGTGGCCGTGCTGCTGGAGCCGATCCAGGGCGAGGCGGGGGTTCTCGTTCCGCCGCCCGGCTATCTGCCGACGGTGCGGGAGCTGACGCGGGAGCGGGACGTGCTGTTCATCGCGGACGAGATCCAGTCGGGGCTGGGGCGCACGGGGCGTACGTTCGCGTGCGAGCACGAGGGCGTGGTGCCGGACATGTACGTCCTGGGCAAGGCGCTCGGGGGCGGGATCGTGCCGGTGTCGGCGGTGGTGTCCAGCGCGGCGGTGCTCGGGGTGTTCCGGCCCGGGGAGCACGGGTCGACCTTCGGTGGGAATCCGCTGGCCTGTGCGGTGGCGCTGGAGGTGATGGCGATGCTGCGGACGGGCGAGTTCCAGGCGCGGGCGGCCGAGTTGGGTGCGCATCTGCACCGGGAGCTGGGCCTGTTGACCGGGACGGGGCGGGTGACGGCGGTGCGAGGGCGCGGGCTGTGGGCGGGGGTCGACATCGCCCGGGCGTACGGCACCGGGCGGGAGGTGTCCGAGCGGTTGTTGGACCGGGGTGTGCTGGTGAAGGACACCCTCCCCCACAGCCTCAGGGGCGCGGGCGGTACCCCCATGGCGACGATCCGGATCGCGCCGCCCCTGGTGATCGCGAAGGAGGATCTGGACTGGGGGCTCGCCCAGTTGCGGGCCGTGCTCGGGATGTGAGTCGGCCGGGTGCGGGCGCCGGCGGCTTCAGCTGGGCCCGGTGTGGTCGAGGATCGCGGCGGCGAGGGGCTTGTGGATCTCGGGCGGGAGCGCGTGGCCCATGCCGGGGATCTCGACGAGATGGGCGCCGTGGATGACCTGGGCCAGGTGGTGGGCGTGCGGGAGGGGGTAGACGGGTTCGGCGGGGGCTGAGATGACGAGGGTGGGGACCGTGTTCCGGGCGAGTTGTTCGGTGCGGAGCATGCCGGACTGGTCGGCGCGGCCGTGGGCGTCGCCGGGGCGGTGATGGCCGGTGTGTTCGATGACCTTGCGGTCGAGGGCGCGGAAGTAGTCGGCGTCGAAGGGGAGTTGGCCGCCGGACAGGAGCCGCCAGTGAGCGACGCGCCGGTCCAGTTCCGCCTCCCGGCCCTGGTCGGTCCACGGCTCGGACCACAGTTCCATGATGCGGGGGTCGATGCCGGGGAAGTCCCCGGGTGGGGTGCGGGTGCCGTCCGGGTGGCAGTACGGAGTGTCGCTGAGGGCGCCCGTACCGATGAGGGTCGCGCTCAGCAGGCGGTCGGGGTGGTCGGTCATCAGGAGCTGGGTGAGCATGCCGCCCAGCGACATGCCGACGACGTGGGCGCGTGTGACGCCGAGCGCGTCCAGGACCGCGAGGGCGTCGTCGGCGAGGGCGGTGAGGGGGTAGGGGTGGTCGTCGTAGGCCCAGGTGGAGCGGCCGGTGTCGCGGTGGTCGTAACGGATGACGCGGTGCCGGGTGGCGAGGAGGGAGACGAGTTCGTCGGGCCAGCCGAGGCCGGAGGCCTGTGCGCCCATGATCAGGAGGAGGGGAGGTGCGTCGGAGGCTCCTTGGTCTTCTGCCCAGAGGCGGATGCCGGGGGCCGTGTCGAGGTCGATGAGGTGGTCCATGGCGCTCCCTGTGGTGTGCCGCTGATGGGGTGCCCCGGATGGTGCGCTGCGGACGGATGGCTTCGATCGCAGACGCACGAGGCGAGCCTCCACCCGCGAAGGCGAGACGAGACGGATCGTATCGCTTTGTGGGCGGGGTGGCCACAGGGTTTCCCGAGTCGGCCCGGAGTCGGTCCCGAGCCGGTCCCGAGTCGGGTGGCAGCGGCGCTACAGGATCACGTGGGGCAGGAAGCGGGCGTACTCGTCCGTGATCAGGCCGGACGACTCGCGGATGCCGAGGCCCGCCGACTCGTCCTCGACAACCCAGGCGCCGAGGACGACGTGGTTGCCGTCGAAGGTGGGGAGAGGAGCCAACTGCTGGTAGCAGCAGGGCTCTTCGCGTACGACGGGTTCGGCGCCCTTCTCGTGGATGGTCACGCCCGCGCCCTCGCGGCCCAGCAGGGGCTTGGCGACCCAGCCCGTCGTGCCCGCCAGTTCCCTGGGGCCGTCGAGGTGGGCGGGAAGGAGGTTCGGGTGGTCCGGGTAGAGCTCCCAGAGGATGGCGAGGAGGGCCTTGTTGCTGAGGAGCATCTTCCAGGCGGGCTCGATCCACAGGGTGGTGCCGGTGCCGCCGCCGTTGTCGAGGGTGTCGAGGACGTGGCCGGCGAAGCGGTCGGTGGTGAGCCACTCCCAGGGGTAGAGCTTGAAGCAGCTGCGGATGAAACGGAGTCGGGTGTCGACGAAGCGGCCGGAGAGGTGGTCCCAGCCGATCTCCTCCATGGAGACCCAGCCGGTGTCCAGGCCCGCCTGTTCCGCGGTCTCCTTGAGGTAGGCGACGGTCATCATGTCCTCGCCGAGTTCGTCGGCCGAGGAGTACGCGAAATGGAGCGGGGCACCGGGCGGGAGCAGGGCGGACTGTTTCTTCCAGGCGGCGATGAGGCGTTCGTGGAGGGAGTTCCACTGGTCAGCGCCGGGGAAGCGCTCCTCCATCCAGAACCACTGGGGGCTCGCGGCCTCGACCAGTGAGGTGGGGGTATCGGCGTTGTACTCCAGGAGTTTCGCCGGGCCGGTGCCGTCGTAGCGCAGGTCGAAGCGGCCGTAGACGGAGGGGAGTTCGGCGCGGCGGCGCCAGGCCTCGGTGACCGCGGCCACGATGCGCGGGTCGGTGATGCCGAGGTCGGCGAAGCGGTTCTCGGCGACGATGTGCTCGGCCGCCGTCAGGCACATGGCGTGGAGTTCCTCGACGACCTCCTCCAGTGCCTCGACCTCCGGGAGCGAGAAGACGTAGTACGCGCTCTCGTCCCAGTACGGGTGCAGGGAGTTGTCGGGGTGGCGGGTGAGGGGGTAGATGAGCCCCTGCTCCTCGACGGTCTGCTGCCAGCCGGGGCGGGGATCTGTCGTGCGGCGTTCCATTTCGTACGTGCCCTGCCCTGCCTGCTCGACCTGATCTGCCTGACCTGTCTGCCCCGCCTGCCCTGTTCGGTCAGCCGCCGCTGCTGCTGCCGGAGCTGGAGCAGCCGAAGCCGCCTCGGTCCACGGCCTCGCTGCGGCTGAAGGTGCCGAAGTCGGCGCGGCCGTCGTCGACGTCGGCCTCGTAGTACCAGGCGGCGTCGGAGCCGCCGGTCTTCTTCTTGCCGCTCTTGCCCTTGCCGCCGGTGCCGTACGACGAGCTTGAGCTGGTGCCGGAGTTGCAGTTCTTGTCCGCGATGACCTTGTAGCCCTCGTAGGTGTAGCTGTCGCGGTCGACGCAGCGGCGGTCCGGTTCCGAGCCGCAGGAGGTCAGGGCCGCGGCTATGACTCCCATGCCGCCCAGTACGACCGTGCTGGAGCGCAGCCGACGTCGTGATTCCGCCATGTGTGTCTCCCCCGATGACGTCGCTGATGCCGGTGGTGGCGGTCGACGCCGATGTTTCTGGTTGTCTGTTTCTGGTTGTCGTGTGGCGAACAGCTTAGAGATCGCCGCTCGTGTGACTGTCGGAGGGCTGCCCTTCGTCCGCTCCCCTACAGTCGCTTTGTGCTGCTTGGGATGGTGTGTGCACTGGGTGCGGCGGTCTGTTTCGGTACGGCCACGGTCCTGCAGGCGATGGCCGCGCGGGCGGCGAGCGCGCAGGGGGGTCGGGGCGGCGAGGCCGGGATGTTGCTGCGGGCGTTGCGGCAGTGGCGTTATGTGGCCGGGCTTGCGCTGGACGGGCTGGGGTTCGTGTTGCAGGTCGTCGCGCTGCGGGCGCTGCCCATCTATGCCGTGGCGGCGGCGTTGGCGTCCAGTCTCGCGGTGACCGCGGTGGTTGCCGCGCGATTGCTGCGGGTGCGGTTGCGGCGGGGTGAGTGGGGTGCGGTGGGGGTGGTGTGTGCCGGGCTGGCGATGTTGGGGCTCGCGTCGGGGACGGAGGGGGATCTGGGCGGGTCGGACGCGTTGAAGTTCTCGATGCTCGGGGTGGCGGTGGCGGTGTTGGGGGTCGGGCTGGCGGGTGGACTGTTGCCTGAGCGGGGGCGGGGGTTGGTGCTGGGGCTGGCGGCCGGGTTCGGGTTCGGGGTGGTGGAGGTGTCGGTGCGGCTGATCGATTCGGTGGGGGTGTCGGAGTTGCTGGGGAATCCGGCGACGTATGCGTTGCTGGTGGGGGGTGGGGCGGCGTTTCTGGCGCTTACTTCGGCGTTGCAGCGGGGGTCTGTGACGGTGGCTACCGCGGCGATGGTGATCGGGGAGACGGTCGGGCCGGCGGTGGTGGGGGTGGTGTGGCTGGGGGATCGGACGCGGGAGGGGTTGGGGTGGCTGGCTGTCCTGGGGTTTGTGGTGGCTGTGGTGGGGGCGTTGGCGTTGGCGCGGTTCGGGGAGGCGCCGGTCGTCTCCGACGGTGGGGAGCGTGTGGCTGTGCGGTGACCTGTCGTGGTGGGTGGTTTCCTCGCCCCCGCCGCCCCTGCCCGTCCCATCGCCAGGGGCTGTGCCCCTTCGCCCCCGGCCCTCCTGGGGGCTGTGCCCCCAGACCCCCGCTCCGGCCCTCTGAAGGGCCTTGTCCTCAAACGCCGGACAGGCTGAAAGCCTCGACCGGCGGCGGGACGTGACCGCGTTCCCTCAGCTGGAGGCAGGCAACCCTTTACGGCAGCACCCTGCACAACGCCTCCAACGCCCCCGTCCACGCGTGATCCGGTGGTGTCCCGTAGCCCACCACCAGCGCGTCCGCCGGCTCCGTCGTCGCCGACTCGTGGCGGAAGAAGGTCAGGCCGTGGAGGGCCAGGCCCTGCCAGGCCGCCGCTTGGACCACTGACTGTTCCGTGCCGGGTGGGAGGCGGAGGAGGACGTGGAGGCCGGCCGCGATGCCGGTGACGTGGAGGTGGGGGGCGTGCCTGGCCAGGGCGCGGACCAGGGCGTCCCTGCGGCGGCGGTAGCGCAGGCGGGCGGCGCGGACATGGCGGTCGTAGGCACCGGACGTCAGGAACTCGGCCAGGGTCAGCTGGTCCAGCACCCCGCACGTGTCCACATGGCCCTTCGCCGCCGTCACCTCCTCCATCAGCGTCGACGGCAGCACCATCCACGCCAGGCGCAGGCCGGGGGCGAGGGACTTGCTGGCCGTGCCCAGGTAGACGACGTGCTCGGGGTCCAGCCCCTGGAGCGCGCCGACGGGCTGGCGGTCGTAGCGGAACTCTCCGTCGTAGTCGTCCTCCAGGACCAGGCCGCCGGTGCGGCGCGCCCAGTCCACCACCGTCGCCCGGCGGTCCCGGTGCAGCGGCACCCCCATCGGGAACTGGTGGGCGGGCGTGAGCAGCACCGCGCTCTCGTGCGTCAACTCCGCCACACTCGTGCCCAGTTCGTCGAACGGGAGGGGGTGGGTGGACAGTCCGGCCGTCGTCAGTTGCCTCCAGTGCGGCGGCAGGCCGTACGACTCCACCGCCACCCGCTGCGCGCCGCGCGCCCGCAGCACCCTGCCGAGCAGTGACAGACCGTGCCCGAAACCCGCGCACACCACGATGCGTTCGGGATCGGCGCGCACGCCCCTCGCGCGGGAGAGGTATCCGGCGAGGGCCGTGCGCAGGTCGGCATGGCCGCGCGGGTCGCCATAGCCGAGGGCCTGGTGCGGGGCCGCGAGGAAAGCGCGGCGGGCCGCCTTGAGCCACTCCGTGCGGGGGAAGGCGGAGAGGTCGGGGGTGCCGGGGACCAGGTCGTAGGCGGGGCGGGGGCGGGGGCGTGAGCCGTCCCGGCGGGGTGGGGTGGTGGTGCGAGGTGCGGCGGCAGTGGCAGCGGAAACGGAAGCGGTAGCGCCTGGTGAGCTCGGGGCGCCGGGTGAGGCCGGAGAGCCTGGTGAGCCCTGGGCAGCGGTCTGCGGCATCACCGAACCCTCCCTCGCCGGACGGCTCACCGCCCGTCCCGCCGTCCCCTCCCTCACCGGGCCACTCACCGCCCATTCCACCGCCCCCTCCCCCACCGGCCCGCCAACGGCCCGCTCCGCCACCCTCGTCCCCGACCCCTGCCGAGCCGTGAGCCAGCCCTCTGCGACCAGCTCCGCGTAGGCCTCGGCCACCGTGTTGCGGGCGACGCCCAGGTCGGCTGCGAGGGAGCGGGAGGAGGGGAGGCGGGTGGCCGGGGCCAGGCGGCCGGTGCGGACCGCGTCGCGCAGGGCGTCGGTCAGGCCTCGGCGCAGGCCCGGTCCCGCCGGTTCGAGGTGGAGGTCGATGCCCAAAGTGGCCCAAGGTTTCGCCATGGAAATGGACCATACTCCTGGGCTGCTTCGCTCCTAGGGTCGAGATCATGACGACAGCAGACGGCACGACCGCAACGGCCACGTACGCCCCCGAGCGCCCCGCCCGGCTCAGCTGGGCGGAGCACGCACCCGACGTCTACAAGGCGATGATCCGGCTCGACGCGGCCGCCCGGAAGGGACTCGAACCGCAGCTGTACGAGCTGGTGAAGATCCGTGCCTCGCAGATCAACCACTGCGCGTTCTGCCTCGACATGCACACCAAGGACGCGCTCGCGGCGGGCGAGAGCGTCGAGCGGATCGTGCAGCTAGGCGCCTGGGAGGAGTCCGCGCACTTCTACACCCCGAAGGAGCTCGCGGCGATCGAGCTCACGGAGGCCGTGACCGTACTGACCGACGGGTTCGTGCCCGACGAGGTGTACGAGAAGGCCGCCAAGCACTTCGACGAGGCCGAGCTGGCCCAGCTCATCGCCGCGATCACCGTGATCAACGCCTGGAACCGGTTCGGGGTGACCTGCCGTATGGCACCGGGGCACTACCAGCCCGGGCAGCATCAGTGAGCTCACGCACCACCGGTGATGGCCGGCCGTCGCAATCCACCAGGGAGGTACACACCGTGACCCGAGTCGAAGCCTTACGCGCGCTCCACCGCCGCCGCTCCCCCGACGACCCGCTGGTCCTGCCCGGTCCGTGGGACGCCGCCAGTGCCCGCGTCTTCGTCGAGGCCGGGTTCCCGGCACTCGCCACGCCCAGTGCGGGGGTCGCCGCCTCCCTCGGGTACGAGGACGGGCAGACTCCGGCCGACGAGATGTTCGCGGCGGTCGCGCGCATCGTGCGGGCGGTCGACGTGCCGGTGTCGGCGGACATCGAGGGCGGGTACGGGATCCCGCCCGGGGAGCTGGTGGAGCGGCTGCTGGAGACGGGTGCCGTCGGGTGCAACCTGGAGGACTCCGAGGGCGGCGTCCTCAAGGACCCGCGCGCGCACGCCGACTGGCTCGCCGAGGTGCGGCAGGCCGCCGCAGACCGGCTCTTCCTCAACGCCCGGATCGACACCTTCATCCGGGCCCGCCGGGACACCGACCCCAAGCAGGCCGCGGAACAGGCCATCGAGCGGGCCGCGTTGTACGTCGCCGCCGGTGCCGACTGCGTGTACCCGATCGGCGCCCCCGTCGACGTACTGCCGCTGCTGCGGTCCGGCATCCAGGGGCCGGTCAATGTGCACGGCACGGTGACCGGTGGCCCCTCGCCCGCCGAACTCGGCGCACTCGGGGCCACCCGGATCACGTTCGGCCCGGGGCTCCAGCGCAGGGCCGACGAGGCGCTGCGCGAGATCGCGGCCGACCTCGGGAAGTGACCGTCAGGACGGCCGCGCCATCCCGAGGCTCAGGACAGCCACGCCTTCCACGTGGACTCGTGGCTGTCCACCCACTTCTTCGCCGCCTCCTCAGGCGACAGCTTCTGCTCGGCGATCATCAGGGAGACCTGGTTCTGGTCCTCGGTCGTCCACTTGAACTTCTTCAGCAGGGCCGCCGCCTCACCGCCGTTCTTCGAGAAGTCGGCGTTGAGGTACTTCTGCAGCGGGGTGTGCGGGTAGGCGCAGGCGACCTTCTCCGGGTCCGCGTCGCAGCCCTCCTTGTACGCCGGCAGCTTCACCTCGGTCATGGGAACCTTCTTGAACAGCCACTGCGGCTCGTACCAGTACGTCAGGAAGGGCTTCTTGGCCTTGGCGAACTGCTTGATCTGGGTGATCTGCGCGGCCTCCGAACCGGCGAACACCACCTGGTAGTTCAGGTCCAGGTTGTTCACCAGCGCCTTGTCGTTGGTGACGTAGGACGGCGAACCGTCCATCAGCTGGCCCTTGCCGCCGCTCTCCGCGGTGCGCAGCTGATCGGCGTACTTGTTGAGGTTCTTCCACTCGGTGACGTCCGGGTGGGCCTTCGCGAAGTACGTCGGCACGAACCATCCGATGTGACCGGTGACCCCGAGGTCGCCGCCGGGCACGATCGTCCTCTTGTCCTTGACGTAGCGCTGCTCCTGGTCGGGGTGGCCCCAGTCCTCCATGATCGCGTCGACCCGGCCCTGGCTGAGCGCGTCCCAGGCGGGGATCTCGTCGACCTGGACGGTGTCGACGCGGTAGCCGAGCTCGTGCTCCAGGAGGTACTGGGCCACGGCGACGTTGGCCTGGGCGCCGACCCAGGACTGGATGGAGAGCGTCACGGTCTTGGCGCCCTGCGCGTTGGCGAAGGGCGACGACTGCTTGGTCATGTCGGCGGCACCGCAGCCGGTCAGCAACGCCAGGGAGGACACGCCGGCCACCACGGCAGTGGTCCGCATACGTCGGATACGCATTCGCATGTCACGCTCCCTTCTTCGCGCGGCGTTCGGTCGGCTGCGTCACCCGGTCCAGCATCAGACCGAGACAGACGATCGCGGCACCGGCCACCAGGCCGGTCGCCAGGTCGCCCCGGGCGAGGCCGGCGACGACGTCGTAGCCGAGCGCGCCACCGCCGACCAGGCCGCCGATGATGACGACGGCGAGGACCAGGACCACGCCCTGGTTGACGGCGAGCAGCAGTGCCGGGCGGGCCAGCGGGAGCTGGACCTGCCGCAGCTGCTGGGCGGGTGTCGCGCCGAGCGAGCGGGACGACTCCAGGGCGGCCGGGTCGACCTGGCGCAGGCCCTGGGTGGTGATGCGGACGACGGCGGGCAGGGCGTAGACGACGGCCGCGGCGACGGCGGGCGCGCGGCCCACGCCGAACAGTGCGACGACCGGGATCAGGTACACGAACTGCGGCATCGTCTGGAAGACGTCCAGCACGGGGCGCAGCATCCGCTCGACCCGGTCGCTGCGCGCCGCCGCGATGCCGGTCGCGAAGCCCAGGACCAGGGTGACGGCGACGGCCGCCAGGACCTGGGAGAGCGTGTCGAGCGACGAGCCCCACACGCCGAGGACGCCGATCGCGGCCATGGCGAGCACGGCGGTCAGCGCGGTGCGCCAGGTGCCGATCAGCCAGGCGAGCGTGGCGACGATCAGCAGGACCGACCACCAGGGCAGCCACTGCAGGCCGTCGCGCAGCGGGTTGAGGACCCAGGTGGTGAAGTGGGCCGCCCAGTCGGCGGTGCCGCCGATGACGGGGACGCCGGAGTAGAGGTGGTCGGTCATCCAGTCGACGCCGCGGTTGACGGGCTCGGCGAAGTTCAGGGTCCAGGCGTCGGGCCAGTCGAGGCGGCCAGCGAGACGTCCGGCGACGGCCACGGCCAGGGCGGCGGCCAGGGCGTACAGCGAGCGTGCCCGGCCGTTCGGCCGGGGTTCGTCACCGAGCCGCTCCCCCGCCGCACCGGTCACCCGGTCGAGTACGACGGCGAGCAGCACGATCGGGATGCCGGCCGCGAGGGCGGCACCGACGTCGACGGTGGCCAGCGCCTGGTAGACACGGTCACCGAGGCCGCCCGCGCCGATGACGGACGCGATGACCACCATGGACAGCGCCATCATGATCGTCTGGTTGAGGCCGAGGAGGAGTTCCTTGCGGGCCAGCGGGATCCGGGCGGTGAGCAGCCGCTGTCGTGCGGTGGTGCCCATCGACTCGACCGCCTCCAGCACCTCCTTGTCGGCGCCGCGCAGACCGAGGGCGGTGAGGCGGGCCATCGGCGGGGCGGCGTAGACGACGGTGGCCAGGACGGCGGCGGGGACACCCATGCCGAAGACCAGCACGACCGGGAGCAGGTAGGCGTAGGCCGGGAGCACCTGCATGGTGTCCAGCACCGGGCGCAGGGCCCGGTCCATACGGTCGGACAGCCCTGCGGCGAGGCCCAGCACCACACCCACGACGGCCGAGGCGAGCACGGCCACGACCATGAGCGCGAGGGTCTGCATGGTCGGGATCCACATGCCGAGGAACCCGCAGGTCAGGAATGCGACACCGGTACCGGCGGCCAGTTTCCAGTCCGCGACGCGCCAGGCGATCAGGGAGGCGGCGGCGGTGACGCCGGCCCAGCCGGCGGCGAGCAGCACCAGGTAGACGGCTCGTACGGCGACGATGACCGCGTTGCTGAGGTGGCCGAAGAAGTAGAGGAACAGCGGGTGGCTGTCCCGGTTGTCGATGATCCAGTCGCTGACCTTGGTGAGCGGCTCGGAGACGTCGACGGTGAGCGCGCCCGGCCAGGTGCCGCTCGCCCAGCGGGCGTCGGCCAGCGGGACGAGGATCGCGGCGGCGAGCGCGATCAGCAGGAGCTTGCGCACGCCAGGGCGTTTGAGGAAGCCGGGCAGCGCGGTGCGCGGGGCGGCGGCGGTGACCGTGGCCATCACACCACCTCCTTCGCCTGCTCCGTTCCCGCTGCGACGGGCTGCTCCGTCCCCGCGACGATGCCGAGAAGCCCCTCGTGGTCGACCACGCCCAGGCAGCGGCCGTCCTCCATGACGCGGGCCGGGGCCCCGGTGCGCGCCACGGCCTCGATGGCCTCGGACACCGTCGCGTCCGGCGCGAGGGCCGGTCCGCTGCCGGCCTCGTCGGCCGACGCGGTGCGCATGGCCGTACGGACCGTGAGGACCTGTTCGCGCGGGACGTCACGGACGAACTCGCGGACGTAGTCGTCGGCCGGGGAGCCCACGATCTCCTCGGGGGTGCCGAGCTGGACGACGCGGCCGTCGCGCATGAGGGCGATGCGGTCGCCGAGCTTGAGGGCCTCGCTGAGGTCGTGCGTGATGAAGACCATGGTGCGGCCCTCCTCGCGGTGCAGTCGGACGACCTCCTCCTGCATGTCCCGCCGGATCAGCGGGTCGAGCGCGCTGAACGGCTCGTCGAAGAGCAGCACCTCGGGGTCCACCGCCAGGGCTCGGGCCAGGCCGACGCGCTGGCGCTGACCGCCGGAGAGCTGGCCCGGCCTGCGGTGCTCCATGCCCTCCAGGCCGACCTTGGCGACCACGGCGGCGGCCCGCTCACGGCGTTCCGCCTTGCCGACGCCCTGGATCTCCAGGCCGTACGCCACGTTGTCCAGGACCGTGCGGTGGGGCAGCAGGCCGAAGTGCTGGAAGACCATCGCGGCGCGGTGGCGGCGCAGTTCGCGCAGCCGGGTCTTGTCCATGGCGCGGACGTCCTCGCCGTCGATGGCTATCGTGCCGGCCGTCGGTTCGATCAGCCGGGTCAGACAGCGCACCAGCGTGGACTTGCCGGAGCCGGACAGGCCCATGACGACGAAGACCTCGCCCTTGCGGACGTCGAAGGACACGTCTCTGACGGCTGCCGTGCAGCCGGTGCGGGTGCGCAGTTCGGCGGGGGTGAGCTCGGTCAGTTCCGGGTCGGCGGGGACCAGGTGCGGCTTGGGGCCGAAGACCTTCCACAGGCCTTCGACGGAGAAGACCGGCGTCTCGGCCGGGGGCTTGCGGGTCTCGGGCGTCGTGTTCTGCGGCGCCGTCTGAGGGGTCGTACTCATCACGCCTCACCTCCCATCAGGTCGACGGCCTTCTCCCCGACCATGAGCACCCCGATCATCGGGTTCACGGCGGTCATCGTCGGGAAGACGGAGGCGTCGGCGATTCGGATTCCGTTCAGGCCGCGGATCCGCAACTGCGGGTCCACCACGGCCAGTTCATCGTCGGCGGCGCCCATACGGCAGGTGCCCGCCGGGTGGTACACGGTGTGCGCGACCTTGCGCGCGTACTCGCTGAGCTCCTCGTCGCCGGTGACCTCCGGGCCGGGGCACACCTCGCGCTTGAGCCAGCCGGCGAGCGGTTCGGTCTTGGCGATCTCTCGGGCGATCCTGATGCCGTCGACGAGGGTGCGGCCGTCGTAGTCGTCCTCGTCGGTGAAGTACCGGAAGTCGAGCGCGGGCTTCACGGCCGGGTCGGCGCTGGTCAGGTACAGCCGGCCGCGGCTCTTCGGCTTGGGGATGTTCGGGGTCATCGAGACGCCGAACTCCGGCCGCTGGTAGCCGAGGCGCTCCGGGTTGTCCGTGAACGGGACCTGGTAGAAGTGGAACATCAGGTCCGGGCCCTGGTGTTCGGGGTCGCGGCGCACGAAGAGGCCCGCGTCGGAGTCCATCGCGGAGTTGTCCGGGATCGGTCCGTCGGTCTCCCAGACGATCACCGACTCGGGGTGGTCGAGCAGGTTCTCGCCGACGCCCGGCAGGTCGTGGACGACCGGGATGCCCAGCGCCTCCAGGTCCTGGCGGCGCCCGATGCCGGAGTGCATCAGCAGGCGGGGCGTGTCGACGGCGCCCGCGCACAGGACGACCTCGCCTCGGGCGCGGATCAGCAGTTCCTCGCCGTCCTTGGTGCGCACGTGGACGCCCTCGGCGTGGGTGCCGTTCAGCTCCAGCCGGTAGGCCCAGGTCTCCAGCAGGATGGTGAGGTTGTCGCGCTCGTCCATCACGGGGTGCAGATACGCCACCGACGCCGAGGAACGCTTGTTGTTCTCGGGGTGGTAGGCGAGGTCGAAGAAGCCGACGCCCTCGGTGAAGGGCTGCTTGTTGAAGCCCTCGACGCGGGGGACGCCGAGTGCGCCCTGAGCGGCGTCGACGAAGTCACGGGCGATGGCGTTCCGGTCCTTCTCGTCGACCGGGACGATGTTGTTCTTCAGACGCGCGTAGTACGCCTCCATGGGCACCGCGCCCCAGCCCTTGGCGCCGGCCTCCTCCCATTCGTCCCAGTCGGACGGCAGCGGCTTGAAGGCGATGAGGGTGTTGTGGCTCGAACACCCGCCGAGCACGCGGGCGCGGCTGTGCCGGATGTGGGAGTTGCCGCGGGGCTGCTCGGTGGTCGGGTAGTCGTAGTCCAGCTCACCGCCGAGCAGGCCCATCCAGCGGCGCAGGGTGAGGACGTCGTCCCTGTCCACGTCGCTGGGGCCGCCTTCGATGACGGCGACGGTGACGTCCGGGTTCTCGGTGAGGCGGGAGGCGATGACGGAGCCTGCGGTGCCGCCGCCGATGACGACGTAGTCGTACTCGTGGGTCTTCTCGGGCATGGGGTGGTACTCCAAGGGGGGTTGATCAGGGCTGACTCGGGGGTGTCATGGGGAGGTCAGCCCGCGAACCAGCGCACCGGCCCGGGCGCGAGGTTCTGGTAGACGTGCTTGGTCTCGCGGTATTCGGCGAGTCCGGCGGGGCCGAGCTCACGGCCCACCCCGCTCTTGCCGAAGCCGCCCCACTCCGCCTGCGGTAGGTACGGGTGGAAGTCGTTGATCCAGACGGTGCCGTGGCGCAGCCGTCCCGCGACGCGCCGGGCCCGGCCCGCGTCGGCGGTCCAGACGGCGCCGGCGAGGCCGTACTCGGTGTCGTTGGCGAGGGCGATGGCCTCGTCCTCGGTGCGGAAGGTCTCCACGGTGAGGACCGGCCCGAAGACCTCCTCCCGTACGACGCGCATCTCGCGGTGGCAGTGGTCGAGGACGGTCGGCTCGTAGAAGTAGCCGGTGGCGGGCCTGGTGTGGCCGGCCTCGGGGCGCTTGCCGCCGGAGCGCAGCACCGCGCCCTCCTGAAGCGCGGACTCGACGTACGCCTCGACCTTGGCGCGCTGCTGCTCGGAGACGAGCGGCCCGCACTCGACGCCGCCCTCGGTGCCGCGGCCCAGCCGGATGCGCGAGGCCCGGCGCGCCAGCTCGGCGACGAAACGGTCCCGCACGGACTCCTCGATGATCAGGCGGCCGCCCGCCGAGCAGACCTGGCCGCTGTGGATGAAGGCGGCGTTGAGGGCCTGGTCGACGGCGGTGTCGAAGGCCTCGTCGGTGGCGCAGGCGTCGGCGAAGACGACGTTGGGGTTCTTGCCGCCGAGTTCGAGGGCGACCTTCTTGACGCCGGGCGCGGCGGCCTGGGCCACCTTGGTGCCGCTGACCAGGCCACCGGTGAAGGAGACGAGGTCGACGTCGGGGTGCTCGGCGAGCCGGGCGCCGACGGAGTGACCGGGGCCGGTGACGATGTTGGCGACACCGGTCGGCAGCCCCGCCTCGACGAGCAGCTCGATGAGCGCGATGGTCGTCAGCGGGGTGATCTCGCTGGGCTTGACGACGAAGGTGTTCCCGGCGGCGAGCGCGGGCGCGATCTTCCAGCTGGCCTGGAGGAGGGGGTAGTTCCAGGGCGTGATCAGCGCGCACACACCGACCGGCTCGTGTACGACGACGCTGTGGATGTCGGCCGAGCCCGCGTCCACGACCCGGCCCGGGGCCTCGGCGGCGACCAGCTCGGCGAAGTAGCGGAAGGCGTCGGCGACACAGTCGATGTCGACCCGGCCCTCCTCGACGGTCTTGCCGGCGTCGCGGCTCTCCAGCAGCCCGAGCGTCTCGCGGTCGCGTACGAGCAGGTCGGCGACGCGGCGCAGCAGCGCGGCGCGCTCGGCGACCGGTGTGCGGGGCCACTCCCCCTGCCCTCCGTCGAAGGCTCGATGGGCGGCCGCCACGGCCAGGTCGACGTCCTTCTCGTCACCCTCCGCGACCACGGCGAACGGCAGGGCGTCCGCGGGGTCGAGAATGTCGCGCGTGGCACCCGAGGCGGCCTCGCGCCACTCGCCGCCCGCGTGAATCGTCTGCGGCTCCTGCCGCGCCTGCTGTCCGGTCATGATCGGTGTTGCCTTCCGTTCCTGTTCAGCGCCCCTGAGTCACACAGGTGTCACTCATAGGACCGTCTCCGCCTGCCCCCGGTCTCGCATTGCATGCGCAATCAGGGGCGGAAAGTGCGGTGCATCACTGAACATTCACCCAAACATGACAAAAAGGGACACAGCTCGGAGGTACGACCATAGACCAGCACGTGATCTTTGACTAAAGTCAAATAAATATGGAACCCATGGAGCCCCCGGCGCCGGTGGCTGCGGAGCATGTGACGGCCTTTCGCCACTTCAACCGCTACTTCACGCGCCGCATCGGCGTACTGGACGACCACTACCTCGGTCAGGACCGCCCGCTGGGCGAGGCCCGGCTGCTGTTCGAGATCGGGGACGGCGCGTCACTGCGCGAGCTGAGGAGCCGGCTCGGCCTGGACGCCGGATACCTGAGCCGAATGGCGAAGGCCCTGGAGGCCCAGGGCATGGTCCGGCTGAGCGCCCACCCGCGGGACAACCGGCTGCGCATGATCGAACCGACCCGGGCCGGGCGGGTGGAGCTGACGGAGCAGAACCGGCGGGCCGGCGCGGTCGTCGCCGGGCTGCTCGAAGGCCTGACCCCGCCGCAGCGCGCCGAGCTGACCCGGGCCATGGCCACGGCCCAGCGGCTCCTGCGCCTCGCGGGCATCACCGTCGACCTCGTCGACGGCGCGACCCGGGACGCCCTGGCCTGTCTGGACGCCTACGCGGACGACATCGACGAGCGGTTCCCCGAGGGGTTCGACAAGGGCGACCTGGTACGGCCGCACGAGGTGTCCGGCGAGGCAGGCGCGTTCTTCGTCGCCTACGAGGAGGGCCGCCCCGTGGGCTGCGGCGCGCTACGGCGCCTGGAACCCGGCGTCGGCGAGATCCGCCACGTCTGGGTGCACCGCGACGCCCGCCGCCTGGGCCTGGCCCGCCGTCTGCTCGACGCCCTGGAACGCGAGGCGTCCGCACGGGACTTCACCGTCGTACGCCTCGACACGCACGCCGCGCTCAAGGAGGCACAGGCGATGTACCGGGCGTGCGGGTATAGGGAGATCCCGGCGTACGACGACAACGTCTATGCGAGTCACTGGTTCGAGAAGCGTCTGGACCGCTGAGGCCGGATCGACCGGGGTCACCGGCACCGGCCGCCCGCCGGGCAGAAGGACTCCAGCGCCGCGGTGAGCGGTTCGCGGACCAGTTCCGGGGACAGGGACTCGGGGCCGGCGGCGCGGATCGCGTAGAGCGTGCCGTCGACGGCCTCGAAGCGGTGGTCGATGACCTGGCGCGGGCCCTTGTTCTCGTCGTCGTAGCGGTAGGTGACCTCGGACCAGCCGGCAGCCGAGGCGCGCCGCAGGGGCTGGTAGCCGGGCTGGTTCGCGTAGCCGTAGCCGGGGTCGTTCTCGGCGAGGTCGAGGGACTCGGCCGGGGTGTCCTCCGAGAGCGCGAAGATCTGCAGTCCGCGGTCGCCGTCCGGCGAGTCGTAGTGGACGACCGGGGCCTTCACACCCTGCTCCTGCCTGCGGATCCAGCCCTCGGGAACGTGGAGGGTGTAGCCGACGGGGTCCTGGGCGCGGCGGTAGCCGGCGGGTGAGGACAGTGAGGCGGACGCCGAAGGGGAGTTGCCCACGGATGCCGACGGGGTGGTGACGGAGACGCTCGGCAGCGGGGTCCCCACGGCTCTCCCGCCCGCCGTGGAGTCGTCGCGGATGAGGAACCAGACACCGGTGCCGACGCCCGCTCCGAGGACGGCCGCGGTGACGAGGACGAGCAGAAGGCGGCGGACGCGGGCAGGTGCGGGCTGGATGTGGGCAGGTGAGGGCTGCGCAGGAGGCGGTTCGTACGAGGGCGTCGAGAAGGTCTGGGTCCGGGCCGACGCCCACGGCGGTGGGGTGACCGGCTCCCGCGCGGCGGCCCAGGCCGCCTGGCCTCTCTCCTCGCTCGGCTCGTGCTCCGCCCACGAACCGGAGCTGTGGCCGTCGCTGTTGCCGCTGCTGTTGCCGCCCCATCCACTCATGGCAAGTCCCCCGAATCACCCCATGCGTACTGCTTCCGACGCTAGCGGCGAAAACGGCCGCGGGCCCCGCTCCGGAAGCAACCGGAACGGGGCCCGCGCAGGTTCGTGACAGAACCGTGGACTCAGATGAGGCCGACTCAGATGAGGCCGAGGGAACGGACCGCCTCGCGCTCCTCCGCCAGCTCCTTGACGGAGGCGTCGATACGGGCGCGGGAGAACTCGTTGATCTCCAGGCCCTGGACGATCTCGTACTTGCCGTCCTTGGTGGTGACGGGGAAGGAGGAGATGAGCCCCTCCGGGACACCGTACGAACCGTCGGACGGGATACCCATGGACACCCAGTCGCCGTCGGCGGTGCCGTTGACCCAGGTGTGGACGTGGTCGATGGCGGCGTTGGCGGCGGAGGCCGCCGAGGAGGCACCACGGGCCTCGATGATCGCCGCACCGCGCTTGGCGACGGTCGGGATGAAGTCCTCGGCCAGCCACTTCTCGTCGTTCACGACCTCGGCGGCGTTCTTGCCGGCGATGGAGGCGTGGAAGATGTCCGGGTACTGGGTGGCGGAGTGGTTGCCCCAGATGGTCAGCCGCTTGATGTCGGCGACCGTCGAGCCCGTCTTCTTCGCGAGCTGCGTCAGCGCGCGGTTGTGGTCGAGGCGGGTCATCGCGGTGAAGCGCTCGGCCGGTACGTCCGGGGCGGCGGCCTGCGCGATGAGCGCGTTGGTGTTGGCCGGGTTGCCGACGACCAGGACCTTGATGTCGTCCGCGGCGTGGGCGTTGATGGCCTGGCCCTGCGGCTTGAAGATGCCGCCGTTGGCCTCCAGGAGGTCACCGCGCTCCATGCCCTTGGTGCGGGGGCGGGCGCCGACGAGGAGGGCGACATTGGCACCGTCGAAGGCGACGTTCGGGTCGTCCGAGATGTCGATGCCCGCCAGGAGCGGGAACGCGCAGTCGTCGAGCTCCATGGCGGTGCCCTCGGCGGCCTTGAGCGCCGGGGTGATCTCAAGAAGCCGCAGCTTGACCGGCACGTCCGCGCCGAGCAGCTGGCCGGAGGCGATGCGGAACAGCAGGGCGTAGCCGATCTGGCCGGCCGCGCCGGTGACGGTGACGTTCACGGGAGTGCGGGTCATGGCGTTCTCCGTAGGACAGCTGGCGGTGAGGGCATCCCGGCCCCGGGTGCGGGACTTAGAGATGATCGATCTCTTGGCGTCGAGAGATCCACCGGTCAGGCTATCGCGCATCCGGGATCTCGCACGGCCGGGTCCCGTGTGGCCCGTCCCACAGAATGACGATCAGTGACGAACGCCGGGGCGAAGGAGACAAAAAAGGGGGCGGCCGCCGGGTCCGGGAGAGGGGGACCTGGCGGCCGCCGGGTGGGGGTACCGATGCCGGACTCCCGTGGGGGTACGGTGCGCGTGCCCACTTTGCCGGCACCCATTCCTGCCCACCCGAACTTCTTTTACCGGGTGCAGCCCTCCTGCCCAACGGCCAGCGTCGCGCAGGCCTTCGCCTCGCCCGCGTCCTTCACGGCCACCATCGGCGTGTACGCGATCGTGTCCCCGGCGGCGGTGATCGACCCGCTCTCCTTGGCCTTGCCGACCGTCACCACGACCTCGTCGCCCTGCGCGGCCCGGGTGATACGGCCCCACGCCGCGCCGCAGGCCTCGCTGTAGCGCACCTCGACCACGGTCGTACCCACCGTCGTAGTCTTGGCCGTCGTCACGAGGGCACCGCTGCACCCCATGGCCTCCGCGTCCTTGCCGGTGCAGGAGGCACCGCTGCACTTCACCCCGGCCGGCAGGTCGGTGTCGGCCGAAGCGGTCGGCGAGGGCGACTTGGTGGCGTCCTCGTTCTTCTTCGCGCTGCCGCCGTCGGTGATGTAGAAGACCGCCGCGATCACGACCAGCACACCGACGACCCCCGCGAGGAACATCGTCAGCCGCCGCTTCCCACCGCCACCGCCGGAGCCACCGCGAGTGGCGGCCCTGCTCCCCGGACGCGGCCCTTGCGGAGGCTCGCCGTACGGACCGGGCGTCCCGGGCGTCCAGGCAGGCCCCGGCTCCGCGCCGGCGGCCCCGGACCCGGCGGACGCCCCGGAAGACGTCGTACCGGCCCCCGGGGTACCCGTCGGCGCCGGCCCCCGATACCCGGCCAGCTTCCACGAGTTGCCCCCGGAGTCCCCGACCTCCCGGAGGTCGTCCCCGACGGAATCGCGAACTCCCGAGTCCCGGACCACCGCGTCCCGAACCTCCGGCGCCGTGGGCTGCACCGGCACCGCGGGCGGCACGGTCGGGGCGACCCCGGCCGGCCCCGCCACCCCGGGCGTGGGCGCGGCCGTGGCACTGCCGCCCCTGCGCGCGGGCTTGGCCGCCTTGGTGCTCCCCTTGGCGCTTCCCTTGGCGTTCGCGGGCGGCGGGCCGAACTCGCTCAGCGCGGCGCGCGCCTGGGAGATCCGGATGGCCTCCATGGTCATGTCGTGGCGCATCTCCGAACGGCTCCAGGCGCGTTCGGCGAGCTCCCACATGGTCGTCAGGTGAACCGGATTGGTGCCGGTGACCTCGGCGAGCGCCACGATCGCGCCCTTGGGCGCGAGCAGCCGCCCGTTCAGATACCGCTCCCAGGACGTCTTGCTGTATCCCGTGCGGTCGGCCAGCGCCGCGATGCTCAGACCGCTGCGGTCCACGAGCCGCCGCAGCTGACTCGCGAACTCCCTGACCTGCGGATCGAGTTCATCCGGCAAGGCCCTCCAACGAGGCATTGCTTCCCCCCTCTTCCCCCCGGTTCGTGCTGGTGTTTCTCGCGTTCCCCCGCGCGTGGTGCCCGCTGCCGAGTCCCCGTTCTGGCTACCCACAGGGATGCGCCCAGTAAGGATCTCAGTTCCCGGGGTGGGGGCGCACGGGAGCATTGGGACTGCGGGCGTGCACCGTTGCACGCCCGGCAGGTCTCGTCCAGTGTTCCACCGGCTCCCGTCGCCGTCCGACACAACCCTGGCAGTAAGCCCTTGCCGCCACACGGGACGTCCCCGGACCGCCCCAAATCGACCACTCAGAGCCCGACAACCGACCACGCTAGCCCGGCAGTTGAACGACTTCGTTGCAAATCCGCGAACTTGTCAACACATCGCCACACAGAACGCACATAAACGATCACACACGCCACATGCCGACAATCGCGCCAAGTCCGACGCGTGAGCCCCACCCGGCTCAGCCCAGCGCCAGCACCCCGACCACTCCCGTCAGCACCAGCGCCACCACCAGCACTACGGCGACCATCAGCAACCGCCGCGACGGCACCTCCGGCTCCTTCGGCGGCTCCTCCCACCAGGGCAGGGTGGGATCGTCCTCGTACTCCTCACCGCCGCCCCCGGCGACGCCCGATTCCCCGCCCGTCTCCCCGTCCGCGCCCTCCGGCTTGGCCGCCCCGGTCACCCCCACCGGCTTCGGCCACGCCTGCACGGCCAGCTCCCACCGCACCCCGAAGCGCTCCGCCTCCTCCTTGCCGATCCCGGACACCCGGCACAGGGCGACGACCGCCTGCCGGGGCGGGGGCTGGGTGGCGTTGAGGTAGCGCTGCCAGGAGGACTTGCTGTACGCGGTACGCGCGCCCAGGGAGGCCAGGCTCAAGCCCGTGCGGTCCTTGAGCTGCCGCAACTGCTCCACGAAATGCCGCACCTCCGGCGGCAGATCGTCGGGCAGCGGCTGCCAGGCACCCATCGCTCACCTCCGAACCAGATCCGTTCGGGTGACGACTCGGGACCACGCATTGGTTCCCGACACGCGCACCCCGGCGCACCCCTACACCCCCCGACGTCCCCCGACGTCCCCCGACGGACACCGACGTACCGGAACGGTCACCTCCGTGCCACAGCGCACTGACAGCCGTTGAACAGCACCTTCAGGGTGCCCGAGGGTTGACGCAGACGGCGGTCCGTCCTTCCTCGGGGGAGAGGACGGACCGCCGTCACGCACCGGGCCCAAGGCGCAGGCGTCAGCTGTCCACCGTGAAGTGCAGTGCGTCCTTCAGGAACGGCACCTGCAGCAGCGGCTTCGGCTGCGCCATCAACGCCAGCAGCACGATCACGAGGCCCAGCACGCCGTACGTCACGATGTCGGTGAAACGGGACCGTACGGCGAGCATGCCGACGCTCGGCAGGAGCCACCGCAGCAGCGCGCCGGCCAGCAGGGCGCTGCCGATCAGCAGGATGCCGACGCGGAACACGTCGAGCGCGGTGACCAGCAGGCCCACCCCGACCAGGCCGAGGACGAGGAGGACCGGCCACTGCCGGGCGGGGGCCGGCAGATCGCCGGATGCCGCGCGGCCGCCGCCCTCGGGCCGTGCGGTGTCCTTGGTGAACAAGGGGAAGCGCCGAGTGGTCCGGCGGGGCCTGCCCTCGGCATCGGGCGCGCTCACGGGATCACGGACCTCGATCTCATCGATCCCGTCGACCGCGTCGCTCTCATCGACCCGCTCGGCCCGCTCAGACCGCTCGGCCCGCTCGGCCCGCTCAGACCGCTCGGCCCGCTCGGCCCGCTCAGACCGCCCGATCCGCTCGGCCCGCTCGATCCGTTCAGACCGCTCGGCCCGCTCGACCTGCCGCGTCTTCTCCGCCCTGTCGGCGCCGCCCTCAGCCGACACTGCGCTCCGCCGCCTCGACCACGTTGACCAGCAGCTGCGCCCGGGTCATCGGACCCACGCCGCCGGGGTTCGGGGAGATCCAGCCGGCCACCTCGGCGACACCGGGGTGGACGTCGCCCACGATCTTGCCCTCGGCGTTGCGCGAGACACCGACGTCGAGGACGGCGGCGCCCGGCTTCACGTCCTCGGGACGGATCAGATGGGCGGAGCCGGCGGCGGCGATGATGATGTCCGCGCCGCGCAGGTGCGCCGACAGGTCCCGGGTCCCGGTGTGGCACTGGGTCACGGTCGCGTTCTCGCTGCGCCGGGTCAGCAGCAGCGGCATCGGGCGGCCGATGGTGACACCGCGGCCGACGACCACGACCTCGGCGCCCTTGATCTCGACGCCGTACCGGCGCAGGAGCGTGAGCACGCCGTTGGGAGTGCAGGGCAGCGGGGCGGGCTCGTTCAGCACCAGGCGCCCGAGGTTCATCGGGTGGAGTCCGTCGGCGTCCTTGTCCGGGTCCATGAGTTCCAGGATCCGGTTCTCGTCGATGCCCTTGGGGAGGGGCAGCTGGACGATGTAGCCGGTGCAGGCGGGGTCCTCGTTCAGTTCCCGCACCACCGCCTCGATCTCGTCCTGCGTCGCCGTGGCCGGCAGTTCGCGCTGGATGGAGGCGATGCCGACCTGGGCGCAGTCGCGGTGCTTGCCGGCGACGTACTTCTGGCTGCCGGGGTCTTCCCCGACGAGGATCGTGCCGAGGCCGGGCGTGACGCCCTTCTCCTTCAGCGCCGCCACGCGGGCGGTCAGATCGGACTTGATCGCGGCTGCGGTGGCCTTGCCATCGAGAATCTGGGCGGTCATGGCTCCCATCCTCCCGGATGACGCCCTCCCGGTTCCAATCCGGGTCTGACGTGGCCTCCGTCACCCCATCTCCACCCGTATCCGCCCATGATCAGCGATGTTGCACTTGCACAACACATACGGTTTGCGGCTGGACAACCAAGAGGACCCTAAAGAACGATGAGACGCGCATACCGCGGGCAGCACCGGGGGGACGACCGCATCCAAACCGCTTTCCTCCTTACCGTGCCGCGCGTCGTCCCCGCACAGGAACAAACGGAGGAAAGACCGCCATGAGCTTCGGCGACCCGAACAACCCCTACGGCCAGCCCCAGGGCCAGCAGCCGGGCTACGGCTACCCGCAGCAGCAGCCCCAGGCTCCCGGCTACGGCTACCCGCAGGCCCCGCCGGTGGGCGCCTACCCCGGCGCCATGGCTCCGACCTCCATGCCCGGCACGGTGAGCACCGCTCGCGTACTGCTGTGGGTCATCGCCGGTCTCCAGCTCCTCGGCGTCGCGCTGTTCGCCTTCTCCGCGGCGAGCGTCACCGCCGCGAAGAACGACTCGACGCTCAAGGACGACGCGGCGTTCCAGCAGCTGGCCGACTACTCGACCGGCATGCTGTGGGCCATCGCGGCGTTCGCGCTCGCCTGGGGCGTGTGGGCGATCGCGCTGGCGGTGAAGTTCAACTCCGGCGGCAACGGCGTCCGCATCACGGCGCTGGTCTTCGGCATCCTCACCGCGATCCTCGGTATCTACCCGTTCGTCGTGGTGGGCCTCATCCACACCGTGCTCGCCATCCTGATCGCCGTCTTCGTCGGCAACGCCAACGGCTCCGCGTGGTTCAACCGCCCGCGCTACTGACCTCACCGGCAGGCAAGAGCAGGACATAGACGGAGGAAGACCGCCATGAGCTTCGGCGACCCGAACAACCCGTACGGGCCCCCACCGCAACAACCGCCCGCTCCCGGCTACGGCTACCCGCAGCAGGCCCCTCCCGGAGCCCCGCCGCAGCAGCCGTACGGCGCCTACCCGGCCGCTCCGCCGATGCAGCAGCCATACGGCGGTTACCCGCCGGCCGGTCCTGTCGTGATGCCGGGCATCACGAAGGCGGCGCGGATCATGCTGGGGCTGGTGGTCCTCGCGCACGTGATCATCGCGGGCGCCTACATCTGGGTCCTGTCCCGGTGGGACCAGGAGATGGCGGACGCGGGCATCAGCGGCGACACCGACGCCGGGCGCTTCGCCGACGTGGGCAAGGGCGTCGTCGTCTTCTTCGTCGGGCTCGCCGCGGTGTTCGCGGTCCTCGGTCTGGTGCTGCTGCTCCAGTACGCCAAGGGCGGCAACGGCGTTCGCGTGTGCTCGATCGTGTACGGCTCGTTCGCCATCGTCACCGGCATATTCATGCTGGCCGCCTATGGCCTCGGGCTGCTCATCATGATCGCCGCCATCCTGCTGATCGTGTTCTCCGCGAAGCGCGCCACCGCAGAATGGTTCCGGCGGCCGCGTTACTGAGGGCCGCCCGGACTTCACACAGGACCCTCACCGAAGGACCCGTAGTCAGGGCTAAGTTCACGCCAATAACAGCGAAGGGCCGTGTCTCACCCGTATGAGGGGGACACGGCCCCGCCACGTCGTCCTACTCTGACGTGGGTAGCTGTCAGGCACGGGGAGACGCACCTTGTACAGCATCATCGTGGTACCTCCGCCGACCACGGAGGACGAGACCAACCGCACCCAGCTCCGCATCGCGCCGGGTGAGCGGATCACCTTCGGGCGCTCGGTTTCCGACAACGACCTGGCGATCGCGCATGACGGGGTGTCCCGCAGGGCGGGTGAGATCACCGCCCAGGGTGCCTTCTGGATACTCAGCAACCTGAGCCGGGAGCAGACCTACGTCGTGGAGAACCCGGAGGGCGCGGGCGAGCACATCAAGGTCGGGCCGGGGCGGCTCGATGCACCGGTGCCCTTCGAGTTCTCGCGGATCGTGCTGCCCGCGGCCGGCGACCTGCTGGCGATCGAGGTGTGGGCACCGCGGCACGACTACCGCAGCGCGGGCGGCCTGGACGGCGCCACCACCGCGCCCGCCTTCTCCCTGGACCGCACGAAGCGGTACTTCGCGGTCCTGGCCGCCCTGTGCGAACCCCGGCTGCGCGGCGAACCGCACGCCCCGCTGCCCACGGTCGACCAGGTCGTGGACCGGCTCCGCCCCACCTGGGCCGCCGCGTCCCGCACCTCCGTCCAGTGGAACATCGACTACCTCGCCGTGAAGCTGCGCCTCAAGCCCGCCCCGGAGACGGCGGACACCGGCCCGCGTCTCAACGGCAAGAAGGAGTCCCTGGTGTCGCTGGCGCTGCGGTTCGATCTCGTACGGGAGGACGATCTCGTCGTACTGAGAGACACCTCCTCGGCTTCGTCGGCCTCGTCGTCCGGCCGGGCGGCCCGGTGACCGAGCCCTACGCCGTGCCGGTGCCGAAGGGGTACCGGGTGGGCGTGTGGGAGGTGCGGGAGCCGATCGCCACGGGGGCGTTCGGGAGCGTGTACGAGGCGCGGCGCACGGACGGCTCACGGGACCTGCCCCGCACGGCGGCCCTGAAGTTCCTGCCCACCGGCACCGGAACCCCCCGCCAGCTCACCCACCTGCGCGAACTCATCGACCGCGAGGTCGAGTTGCACCGCCGCCTGAAGCAGCCGCGGCTGATCCGGATGTACGACACCCTCGTCGTCGACGACCCGGCCAGCCCTGCCCTCGACGGCGCCACCATCCTCGTACTGGAACGGGCCGAGGGCTCCCTGTCCGCCCTGCTGGCGGCCGAGCCCCGCCCCGCCGCCGGGCCCGCCCTGCTCGCGCAGATCTGCGAGGGACTGGCGCAGCTGCACCACGCCGGGTGGGTGCACGGCGACCTCAAGCCCGCCAACGTACTGCTGATGGCGGACGGTTCGGCCCGGCTCGCCGACTTCAACATGGCGGCGGAACTGGAGGGCACGCACGCGTACACGCCCGCCTTCTCGACGCCCGACTACACGCCCCCCGAGCTGCTCTGGTCGGAGATCGGCGAGCGCGGCCGGCAAATCCGCCCCTCGGCGGACGTCTGGGCGTTCGGTGTCCTGGCCCATCTGCTCCTCACCGACTCCTTCCCGCTTCCCGGTGCCACTCCGAGCGCCCGCCGCGACGCTGCCGCCGCCTACGCCCGTGGCACCGACGACCTGCGTCTGTCCTCCGAACTCCCGGACGTCTGGCGGGAGATCGTCCGCGACTGTCTGACCCGCACGCACGAGGACCGGGTGCCCACCCAGGACCTGCTGCGGCGCGTGGAGGCCGCGGCCGGCACGGGTCGCTCACCGCGCCTGCCGCGGGCCCTCCTCCCCCGTCGCCGTTCCCGCCGTACGGCGGTGGCGGCCGCCGCGGCCGCCGTCGTCGCCGTGTCCGCCCTCGGCTACGGCATCAGCACCTGGGCCGGCGACGGCTCGGACGGCGGCGGAACCCCGGGCGGCGAGCCCACGAAGGTCACGGCCGCCTCCTACGGCGCCGCCGAACTCCGTACCGACAAGGGCATCCCGGTGACCTACCGGCGCCTCATCGTCGACTCCGCCCACAACTGCGTCCACGAGGAGGTCACGCCCGCGCTGATCGCCGCCCTGCTGAAGGCGGAGAGCAACTTCGACCCGGACCTCTCCGACCCGTCCGAGGGCAAGGAGGGCGAGTACGGCATCGCGCGCTGGACGCCGAGCCTGCTGCGGTGGTGGATCCGCGACGACGGCGTACCCGCGACCGAGACCCCCAGGCCGCCCCTCACTCCGGCCGAGTCCATCCCGGCTGTCGGCCGCTACCTCTGCTACATGCAACCGCTCCTCGACAAGAAGAGCCTGTCCGGTGACCGCCAGGTGCTGCTGGCGGCGGCGTACCGGACGTCTACCAAGGTGGTGAACAACGCGGGCGGGGTTCCCCCGAAGTGCCGCGACTACGCCGCCCGCGTCGCTCACTACCTCAAGGAGTACACGCCGCCCGGCAAGAAGTGACCCTGAGAGGTCTGAGGTACCGCGCGCGAGCGGCCGACGGCATCGTGGTCCCGTCCACCAACGGGGGTGGCAGGACCGGAAGGACATCGACCATGAAGCGCATCCTCGCCTCGCTGGGCGCGTCAGCCGTACTCGCCACGGGGGCGGTCGCCCTGACGCCGACGAGCGCCTTGGCGGCGGACGGCTGCTGGGGGAACGCCGGCCAGAAGCAGGGCCCGGGCGGCAAGACGTACACCGCCCGGTACTGCCACAACTACCAGGGCGGCGTCGTCGGCTTCGGCGACAAGGACACCGGCTATCTGTACGCCGGGGACAACTGGTTCGTCTGCCAGGTCAAGTACGGCGAGAACCCGCCGGTGGGCGACGCCCGCAACAACTGGTGGCTCTACACCCAGGGCGACGAGGCCTACTCCGACACCGGCTGGGGCTGGTTCCCCGCGACGAAGGTCTCCGGCGGCAACAACTACGAGCCGATCCCGGGCCTGGCCACCTGCTGACGACACCGGGCACGGCAACGGTCTCCGGCTCCCTCGGGGGAGAGTCGGAGACCGCGCCGCGCCATGCCACGAGAAAGCTTCGGAGCTGTGCTTAGGCACCCCTTACCCTTTTCACGTTGAACGTTGAACCGGGGATCTGAAGGGGGACGGCTCCTTGTACAGCGTCATCGTGGTGCCGCCTGGGTGCGGCAGTGTGGACGACCAGGTGAGGATCGCCACCGGGGAACGGCTCTCGTTCGGCAGGGCCGTGTCGGACGGTGGACTGACCATCGCGCACGAAGGGGTGCCCCGGATCGCCGGGGAGATCACGGCACATCGTTCCTTCTGGCTGCTGAGCAATCTCAGCGAGGACCAGACCTACGTCGTGGAGAACCCGGAAGGCGCGGGAGAGCACGTCAAGGTCGTGCCGGGCCGGGTGGACGCGCCCGTGCCGTTCGAGTTCTCGCGCGTCGTGCTGCCCGCGGCCGGCGAGCTGCTCGCCTTCGACGTGTGGGCGCCGCAGCACACCTTCCGCAGCGCGGCCCGGCACCTGCTCGCCGGAGCCGCCACCGCACCGGCGTTCGCCCTCGACCGCACCAAGCGGTACTTCGCGGTCCTGGCCGCCCTGTGCGAACCCCGCCTGCGCGGCGAGCCGCACGCCCCGCTGCCGACGGTCGAGCAGCTGATGGAACGCCTGCGGCCGGCCTGGCCGACGGTCAGCCGCTCCGCGGTCTACTGGAACATCGACTATCTGACCCTGAAGCTGCGGCTGCGGCCCGGCCCGGACACCGCCGAGCCCGGACAGCGCGTCAGCGGCAAGAAGGAGTCGCTGGTCTCGCTCGCGCTCCGCTTCGACCTGGTCCGCGAGGGCGACCTGGTGGTGCTCGACGCGGCCCCGAGCGGGGCGCCCCGATGACAGGCCGGCAGTCGCCGGAGCAGCCGTACGCGGTCCCCGTCCCGAAGGGGTACCGGGTCGGGCCGTGGGAGGTCCGCGAACCGCTGGCGTCGGGCGCGTTCGCGACGGTGTACGCGGCCAGGCGCCTCGGCGACGAGCCGAAGCTGCCCCGGCAGGCGGCACTGAAATTCCTGCCCACCGGCACCCGCACCCCCCGCCAGCTGCGCCACCTGCGTGAACTGGCCGAGCGGGAGGTGGAGGTGCTCGACCGCCTGCGTGCCCCCCGTCTGATCCGCATGTACGAGACGCTGACCGTCGACGACCCGGACCACCCGGAGCTGGACGGTGCCACGGTCATCGTCCTGGAGCGGGCCGCGGTGTCCCTGGACGCCGTACTGGAGCACAACCCGAGGCCGGAGTCGGGGCCCGCGATGCTGGCGCAGATCTGCGAGGGCCTGCATCAGCTGCATCACGCGAGCTGGGTGCACGGCGATCTGAAACCCGCCAACGTCCTGCTGATGAAGGACGGTTCGGTACGGCTGGCCGACTTCAACCTGGCGGCGAAACTGGAGGGCACGCACGCGTACGCGCCCGTCTTCGCCACCCCCGACTACACCCCACCGGAGCTGTTCTGGGCCGAGATCGACGAGCGCGGGACCCGGATCCGTCCCTCCGCCGACGTCTGGGCCTTCGGGGTCCTCGTGCATGTGGTCCTCACCGGCTCCTTCCCCTTACCAGGTGGCAGCACGGAGGCGCGCACCGACGCGGCGATGCGGTACGCGCGGGGCGCGGAGGAGCTGCGGCTGTCCCCCGAACTGCCCGACGCGTGGCGGGAGATCGTGCGGGACTGTCTGGCCCCCAGACACCGGGACCGCGCCGTGCACGACACGGCCGCACTCCTGCGCCGCGTGGAGGCGGCGGCGGGCGTCGCCCGCTCGGCCCGCCTGCCACGCCTGCGACCCCGGTTCTGGCGGCGGCACCCGGTCCTGGCCGCGGCGCTGGCGACGGTGCTTCTGGCGACGACGGGGACGGTGGGGGCGGCATACCTGTACGTGAACCAGGACGACGGGGTACCGGCGTATGTGGCCCTGCCCACGGAGTCGGCGTCCAGGGGCCCCGACGGCGAGCTGGTCTACGGCTACCACCGTTGTCCGGAGAACAACGTCTGCTTCTTCAGCGAGTACAACGGCAATGGCGACATGTGCAGATGGCAGGGCGACGACGCCGACTGGCAGTCGGGCGACGAGACCTGCGCATGGGCCGCCGGTGCTCCGGTCCGCTCGATCTTCAACAACATCGCGGACGAGCGGAAGAACCACGACGTGACCTACTTCCGCGGGGCTGACTTCGAGCCCGCCGGCGCCGACCGCCGCCGCATGGCACAGCGCAGTGGTTGCACGACCGTGAACTCCATGGGCAACGTGGCGGGAAGGGCCGCGCCACGGTCGCACAAACTGGTGGACAGCTGCTCGACCAAGACGTTGCTGTGGACGATCCTGTCGCTGTTCGACTGATCCGCAAAGGCGCGCCCCCGGTTGACTGGGTGTCACCCGGGGGCGCGTCACCTGACCGCGGTCGGCTAGCGGAGGCCGGTCGGCTTGGCGTTGGGGGCCGCGGCGGCGAACTTCTTGAACGCGGTCTTGGTGCCCGATCCGGCGACACCGTCGATCGCGCCGCGGTAGCCGTAGCCCTTCTTCAGCAGACGCTGCAGCGCCTTCACCGTGTTCTTGCCGGGCTTTCCGTCGATCGCACCGGCGTAGCCGTGGTACCTCTTGAGGGCCTTCTGGAACGACTTCCAGCTGCCGTCGCCGAGCTTCCCGTCGATCGCACCCCTGTAACCGTGGTGCTTCTTCAGCCAGACCTGGACCCGCTTCGCCTGCGTGGCGGTCAGGCCGAAGTTGTTCGTCGCGAGCGTGCCGGCGTCCACGGAAACCGCCGCCTGCTTCGCGACCGGCTCGGACGCCGCGAAGCCGGTACCCGCGCTCGCCAGGCTCCCGGCGGCGATGCCGACGACGGTGACGGCGCTGACGAGCGTCCTGGTCAGGATGCTTGACCGCATGTGCTTCCCCGTTCAACTCAGTGGTCGTTCGTTGACACGGATGAGTTTCCGGGGGCACGCACGGGAGCGGTACCTGAATAGTTACAGGGAGCGGATGAAGACGGCCCAGGTGTCGGTGGGGAACTGGAGTGTGGGGCCGTCCGGGTCCTTGGAGTCGCGGACGGGGGTGACGCCGGGGAGTGCGACGGCCCTGAGCAGATCGTACCTACGGCGCTGCCCCGCGAAGTTGGCCTCAGTCCACACCGGTGGAGGCGCATCGGGGAAGGTCATGATCACGGCCCCAGAGCTCTGCCCGCTTCAGCCGCGCACGGACACGCTGCTCGATCTCCTCAAGCGCCGGTGACGAGTCCGCGTATTGCATGAGAACCCGCATGTACGCCTCGGTCTGGAGAAGACCAGGGATGAGGTCGGGTGCCCACTCCCCGTCCGTCCCCAGCCGCTCATCCGCATGCCGGGCGAAGTCCATCGGCATCCCCCGCTCGCCCCGCTCGATCTGGCTCAGGAACGAGATCCCCCTGAAGCTCCCCTCCACCAACTGCTCCAGCTTCAGCCCCGCTTGCTCCCTCTTGAAGCGCAACTCGGCGCCGTAGAAGCAGGGAACGCTGGTCGACGCGTCAGGGCCCTTCTTCGCGGGCACAACCCACCACCGAAGAACGCACACGGAGGCGTACCTCCATGCCCGACACCCACCTCGAAGAACTCCGCACCGCCCTGGAAGCGAACGGCATCACGCTCCCTTCCCTCGGTGTCGGCCTGCCCTCCTTCACCGCGCTGCCCGCACGCCCCCTCATCGCGCTCGGGAACTGCACTCTCGCCACGGCCGAAGCGCTGGCCGCCGCCCTCCGCAGGGCAGCCGAACGATGACCGAACCGCTCGTCCTCGAACTGCTCGCCCTCCCCAAGGCGTAACCGGAGGTACGCCGAGCCGTCCGCGACCACCTCGGCGCGCCCTGCCCCGAAGTCCAGCTCTGTGCAAGCGAGTTACTGAGGAACGTGATCACCCGCGTCGGCGAGGCCGAGCCTCCGGTTCCGGGACCCTAGGTCCAGAAGACGGTTCCCCGCTCGCCGCTCACCGCCAGGACCGAAGAGTCCGGAGAGAACGCCACGGCGAAGACCGGGTCGTTGCATCCGGTGAGCGGCTCGCCCACGGGTGCCAGGGTGTCCCGGTCCCACAACTGGACGAAGCCGTCGTCGCCGCCGGCGACAGCGAGGAGACGACCGTCCGGGGAGAACGCCACGGCGAAGACCGGACCGGTGCGTGGGAGGGGATCGCCCACCGGCTTGCCGCTGTGTGGATCCCACAGCCGCAAGGCGTCGGGTCCACCGGTGGCGAGCAGACCGCCGTCGGGAGAGAACGCCACCCAGTAGGTTCCGTCCCCACTGCGGGTCAGGAGCTCACTGCTCGCCGGTCGGTTTGCCGTGTCCCACAGCCGCACCGCGCCGGGGCCGCCCATCGCAAGGAGGCGACCGTCCGGCGAGAACGCCACCGAATTGACCGCGTCGTAGTGACTGAGACGTTCGCCGACCGGGGTGTGCGTGGCCGGGTCCCCCAGCCGCACTCCGTGTCTGTCGCCGCTGGCCAGCAGGGCGCCGTCCGGCGAGAACGCCAGGGCGTGGACGGTGCCGTGGTGGGGGATCGGGTCGCCGACCGGCGTGCGGGTGCAGGCGTCCCACAGCTGGACCATCCCGTCGGCGCCGCTTGCCAGGAGCCGACCGTCCGGAGAGAACGCCAACGACGAGACGGTGCCGCTGTGTCCGATCATCGGGTCTGCGATCGGGCGACGGGTGGCCAGGTCCCACAGCAGCACGCCTTCGGCACCGCCGGTCGCGAACAAGGCACCGTCCGGAGCGAACGCCACGGCTCGCACCAGGAAGTACGTGTCGTCGAGCAACCCGATACTCGCCGCGGATCCACGGTGCATCGCGCCCACCACCATCCGCGCGGCGAGCGAGGAGGGCGCCGCCGCGGGGCGTGCCGGTCGGCTGCCGGTCGCCCGCCGCCAGAGCCGAACCCTGCCGTTCTTGCTGCCGGCGGCGAGTCGACGGCCGTCCGCGGAGAACGTCACCGAGACGACTGCGGGGTCGTCAGCGGAGTAGTCCGCGATGAGAGGGTCGCCGATCGGAGTGTGGGTTCCCGGGTCCCACAGCCGCACGGTGCCGTCGTCGACACCGACCGCGAGGTGTCCGTGTGGAGAGAACGCCACCGAGAAGACCGGGCTCTTGTGCTCCAGGGGTTCGCCGACTGTCTCACCGGTCGCCACGTCCCACAGCCATACGGTGTGGTCACTGCCGCCGACGGCGAGGAGACGTCCGTCCGGGGAGAAGGCGACCGAGGAGACCGTGCCTTCGCGTCCGACGAGGGGTTCTCCGACCATGGCGAAGGTCGATGCGTCCCACAGCCTCACGATGCCATCGTTACCGCCGGTGGCGAGTAGGCGACCGCCCGGGTTGAACTCGATCGAGGACACCGCGTCGTTATGCGCGTCGAAGGCTTCACCGACGGGTTCTCGGGTGGCCGCGGCCCACCGGCGCATGGTGCCGTCGGCTCCCCCGGTGAGGAGATGGCGCCCGTCGGGCGAGAACGTCATGCAGCGGACCGTGCTCGCATGCATGAGCGGTTCACCGACCAGGGTGCGAGTGGCCGGGTCCCACTGGTGCACGGAACGTTTGCTGTCACCGACGGCAAGCAGGCTTCCGTCCGGCGAGAAGGCCAGCGAGAGGACCGAGGTGTAGGAGCCGGGTGCGGGGAGGGGTTCACCGACGGGGAGGAGCTTGGCCGAATCCCACAGCCGTACTCTCCCGGAAAGGCCGCTGTCCCCGCCAACTGCGATCAGGCCGCTGACCGGGGAGAACGCCACGGAACAGACCCGGCCGTGCGTGGCGAAGGGCATGCCCATCGGCACGTACCGAACGTCCCCGATGGGCGCGTCACAGTACGGGTCTTCGGCGGTTTCGCGGGGCTGGACGAAGAGCCGCTCGGTGTTCACAGGCGGCGGAGCGGATTCGGGCTCGGACTCGATCTCGGGGGCCGGACTGCTCTCGTGATCCAGCTGCGGCGGTTCGACCGGCGGCAACGGTTCCCGGGTCTGCCGGGCCGGTTCGAGTCGGGCGCGTGGGGGCCGTAGCGCGATCAGACGTTTGCCGTTCGAACGCCATTGCTCCAGAGCCTCGGAAGTGTGACGTGGCGCGGGACACTCCTGCCCGTACTGGTCCCAGGACATCAGAGTCCGCACGAGCAGCATCAACCGGTCGAGGCCGATGTATCTGCCTCTGAACGCGTCGCTCAGCGTCGCCTTGGGCAGCGATTTGCCGAACAGGTCCAGGGCACGCTCATCGATGAGGCGGTAGGACTTCTCTCCCCGGTCCGCGCGCAGCTCTCGCAGCGCCCGCCCCTGCGCCTCCAATGCCTTGTCGTACGCGTTCTCGTCGTGCTGTCCGCTCTGGCGCTCATCCATGGTGTCGGGCCCCCCTCATACGGTGCTGGGCAGGGTAGAGGGACTGCGGCCGAACGGCACCGAACTTCAGCGAACAGACCTGAACCGGGCCTCGGACGGAGGCGGTTCGGCCGAAGGCTGATCTCGAATGACTTCGTTCGACCAGCTCAAGCCATGGCACCGTGCGGGTCCACAGTCGATGCATGACGAACACCCAGAACCAGCAGTCCGCCAACGGACCCGCATCCGAACCGCCGTTCCTGTCCCTTCACACCGCCGTCGTCCTGCTCGCCGCGCTGGCGATCGGTCTCGCCATCGGCGTCCTGACAGCGTTCACCGGCGTGCCCGGTGCGGCCGCAGTCATCGCCGGACTGACCACGACCGGCGCGAGCATCCCTGTCCTGCGCTCCCTCATCCGTTGACCGTCATAACGGCGGGGTGCCACCGCCCGTACGTGGAGTGCACCACGTACGGGCGGACGTCGTGAGCGGTAGCCTTTCGTCAACTTGCGTGACGCAAGCGCGCGTTGTGAGAAGGCAGCACATCGGGGGACCCATGTCAGACGAACGGCCGACGCCGCCGCACCCTCCTGCGACCGAGGGCGCCGCGTTGCAGCAGGCCGGGGCGACTCCGCTGGGGTCCAGGGACCCGGGGCGGATCGGCCCCTACATCCCCCTCGGCCTCCTCGGCAGCGGCGGCATGGGCCATGTCTACCTCGCCCGTCCCGCCGACAACACCCCCGGCCTCGCCGCAGTCAAGGTGATCCGCCCCGAGTACGCCGAGGACGTCCGGTTCCGCAAGCGTTTCGAGCGGGAGGCCGCCGTGCACGGCCGGGTGCACACGCCGCGCACTCCCGGTCTGCTCGGCACCGGGTTCGAGGACTCGCTGCTGTGGATGGCGACGCAGTATCTGCCCGGTCTCAACCTCGCCGACGCCGTCCGCGAGTGCGGCACGCTCGGCGCCGCCGGGGTGTGGCGGCTGGTGGCGGAGCTGGGGCAGGCCCTGTCGGCGCTGTCCGCCGCCGGGGTCGTACACCGGGATCTCAAGCCGTCCAACGTGATCCTGTCGCTGCAGGGCGCGCACGTCATCGACTTCGGTATCGCACAGGCCGCCGACAGCAGCGCCATAACGACGACCGGTGCCCGGGTCGGCACACCCGCCTTCATGTCGCCCGAGTATCTGCGCGAGGGCAACTGCGACACCGCCTCCGACGTCTTCTCGCTGGCCGGGAGCCTGAGTTACGCCGCCACCGGGCACGCGCCCTTCGGGGACGGGACCGGCGTCGACGTGATGCACCGGGTCGCGTTCGAGGAACCCAAGCCGGAGATCATGGCCGAACTCGCCGCCGTGGACCCGGCTTTGGCCGCCCTCCTGACCGCCTGCCTCGCCAAGGACCCCGCCGGACGTCCCACCCCGCGCCAGCTCCTCGACGCCGCGACGGCCGCCGGTCACGGCCGCGCCGCCGCCTGGCACGAGCCGCTGGGCGCCCGGCTGCTGGCCCGGCGGCAGGCCTGCGAGGTACTGGAACAAGTCTCCGTCCAGGAGACCGTCCAACTGCGGGCGCCCACTCGGCCCGCGCCGTTCAGTGCGGCTGCGGCTGCACCCTTCGCTGCCCCCGCCTCCGGCCCCACCCCTCCCTACGGGCCGCCGACGCCGCCGGAGCCGTACGCCACGTCCGCGCAGGTACCGACGCCGGACGACGACGGCAGGCGGCGCAAGCGCAGGGTCTACCTCGCCGTCGTCGCGAGCCTCGCCGTGTGCGCCGTCGCCGCGGGCGCCTTCTTCCTCACCCGACCGTCCACCGAAGAAACGGCCTCCGCCACACCGACGACGAGCCACAGCGCCGGCCCCGGCGACGCCCAGGCCTCCTCCCCCAGCTCCTCCGCCTCGCCCTCCGGCGACAAGGACAAGGGAAAGGAGACCGCTTCGGGGGTCGGGGACAGCGACGCGTCGCAGAGCCCGAAGACATCCGGGGGCGGTGCGGGCGGCACGCAGGCCACTCCCGTCGACAAACCCTCCGCCACCTCCGACGGCGACGCGGGCGGCGACGGTGACGGCAGCGCCCCGACCCCCACCCCCACCAAGACGGCGACCAAGCCCGCCACCCCGCCGTGGATCTCGCAGTGCACGTACTACTCCGGCAGCGAACTGACCCAACGCGGCGACCGTGGACAGCGCGTCGTGCAGGTGCAGTGCATGCTGACCCAGCGCGGCTACAGCGTCGGCGGTGCGGGCGTGGACGGTGAGTTCGGCGCGGAGACCGACGCGGCGGTGCGGCAGTTCCAGGGCGCCAAGGGGCTGGAGGTCGACGGTCAGGTCGGGCCCAACACCTGGGCGGCGCTACGCAGTTCCACGTAGCGCCGCCCGGGTGTTGATGCTCCGTCAGTGGACCTCAGTGGACCGTCAGTGGAAGAAGTGACGCGTCCCCGTGAAGTACATCGTCACGCCCGCCTTCTGCGCGGCCTCGACCACCAGCTCGTCACGGACCGAACCGCCGGGCTGGACCACGGCCTTGACGCCGGCCGCGGTGAGGATCTCCAGGCCGTCGGGGAAGGGGAAGAACGCGTCCGAGGCGGCGTACGCCCCCTGCGCGCGCTCGGCACCGGCCCGCTCCACCGCCAGCTTCGCGGAGTCGACGCGGTTGACCTGGCCCATGCCGACGCCGACCGAGGCGCCGTCCTTGGCGAGCAGGATCGCGTTGGACTTGACGGCCCGGCAGGCCTTCCAGGCGAAGGCGAGCTCGGCCAGCTCCTCGGCGGAGAGCGCCTCGCCGGTCGCGAGGGTCCAGTTCGCCGGGTCGTCGCCGTCGGCCTGGAGGCGGTCGGTGACCTGGAGGAGGGCACCGCCGTCGATGGGCTTGACCTCGACGGGGTTGGCGGGCGCGGCGGGGGCCTTGAGGACGCGGATGTTCTTCTTCTTGGCCAGGGCCTCCAGCGCGCCGTCCTCGTAGTCCGGCGCGACGATGACCTCGGTGAAGATCTCGGCGACCTGCTCCGCCATCTCCTTGCTGACCGGCCGGTTCACCGCGATCACACCGCCGAACGCCGACAGCGGGTCACACGCGTGTGCCTTGCGGTGCGCCTCGGCGACGTCCGCGCCGATGGCGATACCGCAGGGGTTGGCGTGCTTGATGATCGCGACGGCCGGCTCGGCGTGGTCGTACGCGGCACGGCGGGCGGCGTCCGTGTCCGTGTAGTTGTTGTACGACATCTCCTTGCCGTGCAGCTGCTCGGCCTCGGCGAGGCCACCGGTGCCGGAGACGTAGAGCGCGGCGGGCTGGTGCGGGTTCTCGCCGTAGCGGAGGGTGTTCTCGCGCTCCCAGGTGGCGCCGAGGAAGTCGGGGAACTGGGAGTCGTCGACCGGGGCGTAGGAACTCGCGAACCAACTGGCCACCGCCACGTCGTACGCGGCCGTGTGCTGGAAGGCCTCCGCCGCGAGCCGCTTGCGGGTGGTGAGGTCGAAGCCGCCGTCGCGAACGGCCCCGAGGACGTCGGCGTAACGGGCGGGGCTGGTGACGACCGCCACGGACGGGTGGTTCTTGGCGGCGGCGCGCACCATGGACGGGCCACCGATGTCGATCTGCTCCACGCACTCGTCGGGCGAGGCGCCCGAGGCGACGGTCTCGCCGAACGGGTAGAGGTTGACGACGACGAGGTCGAACGGCGCCACGCCCAGCTCGTCCAGCTGCTGCCGGTGGCTGTCCAGGCGCAGGTCGGCGAGGATGCCCGCGTGCACGCGCGGGTGCAGCGTCTTGACGCGGCCGTCCAGGCACTCCGGGAAGCCGGTGAGCTCCTCGACCTTGGTGACGGGGACGCCGGCGGCGGCGATACGGCCGGCCGTGGAGCCGGTCGACACGAGCTCGACGCCCGCCTCGTGCAGCCCGCGCGCGAGGTCTTCGAGGCCCGTCTTGTCGTAGACGCTGACGAGCGCGCGGCGGATGACCCGCTTGGTGCTCTCGCCGCTCTCGGCCGTGACAGTGCTGTCGGCGGTCACTGGATAACTACCTTTCGTCCCTCAATGCGATAGCCGTTGCGGGCGAGCCGCCCCACGACCTCGACGAGCAGCCTTCGCTCGACTTCCTTGATGCGCTCGTGCAGAGCGCTCTCGTCGTCCTCGTCCCGGACCTCGACCACGCCCTGCGCGATGATCGGCCCGGTGTCGACGCCGTCGTCGACGAAGTGGACGGTGCAGCCGGTGACCCTGGCGCCGTACGCGAGGGCGTCGCGGACGCCGTGGGCGCCGGGAAAACTGGGGAGCAGGGCGGGGTGGGTGTTCACGAACCGCCCGCCGAAACGCGCGAGGAACTCCTTCCCCACGATCTTCATGAACCCGGCGGAGATCACGAGGTCGGGCTCGTGGGCGGAGACGGCCTCCGCGAGCGCCGCGTCCCACTCGTCCCGGCTGCCGTAGTCCTTGACCTTGCACACGAAGGTCGGCAGCCCGGCACGCTCGGCCCGCGCCAGCCCCTCGATGTCCGCACGGTCGGCGCCTACGGCCACGATCTCCGCGCCGTATGCCGCGGTGCCGACGGCGGCGATCTCGTCGAGCAGCGCCTGAAGGTTGGTGCCGGATCCGGAGACCAGCACGACCAGGCGCTTGGCACGCTCGGCCACGGGCTTGGCGGCCACGGTGGGGCCCTTTCTCGGGGGTGCGTTCTTCGTGCGGCCGGTCTGTACGTTCATACGAATGCATCGCGCCCCGGGATACGGGGAAGTCTACGAAGCAGCCGACCGTCAGCAACGATACCGGCACACCGGGCGGCCCCCATGGGACGGGGGCGTGGCCGGAAGGTAGCGTCTGCGACGAGCGGGCTCGGGAACGCGGTCGGTGTGCGGTGCGTTCACGAAGTGACAGCTCTTTCAGTTCGCTCCCAATTCACCATCGTTCGTACTCGTCACCGTTCGTACTCGTCATCGTTCGTATTCGCCATCGTGCGCATTCACCAAGGGGAAGACGCTCACTTGATGCCGGACCGCAGCCTGCGACTCCACATGCTCCCCCCGCAGTCGGTACAGGGAGGGGAGCACAACGGCATGCTGCTGCGGGAGCGCCCCGCCTCACCGCCGGACGCGCCCTCGGGCGGGCAGAACGGCGACGAGCGGGGCCGTGACGGCCAGACACAGCAGGACAACCCCTTCGCGCCGCCGCCGGAGGGCACCCCGGACCGCCCCTGGCAGCCTCGGCCGCAGGGCTCGGGGGAGGACGACGGCGACCAGTCCCCCTTGGGCAACCAGTGGAGCGACCGCCAGCCTGGCCGCTCCCCCGGCGGCTTCGGCGACCGCCCCCGAGGCGGCCAGGAGGGTCCCGGAGGCGGCAGCCCCGGCACGGGCATGCGCTGGGACCCCACCGACCCCGCTCAGCGCCGGGCCCGTTTCGCCCTGCTCTCCGGTATGTGGGCCTTCTTCTTCGCCCTGTTCAGCTGGCCGTACGTGGCCCTGCTCCTGGGCGCGCTGGCCCTCTACTGGGGCATCAGCAGCCTCCGCACCAAGCCGCGCACCCCTGAACCGAACGCCCCGGCGCCTCAGGCTTCAGGCCGCCCCCAGACGACGGCGGCGGTGAGCGGCCTCGTCACCGCGTCCCTCGCGATCGCGGTGGTGGCGGCCGGGTTCACGGCACAGATGGTGTACAGCGACTACTACACGTGCACTAATGACGCGCTGACCAACGAGGCCAAGCAGTCGTGCAATGAGCTTTTGCCGGAGCAGTTGCGAGGGGTTCTGGGGAACACGGAATGAGGCCTCGGGGGCTTTAGCCGCAAGGTGGAGGCGGCGGGGGCGAGGAATCCGTCGGCGACACCAGCTGGGCCGGGCCTCTCGCCGTTCACGACGATGCCGTCCCCTCCGACTCGCCGGGTCGCTCCGGCTCCTCGGGGGCTTCCGGCGCGTCCGAGGCCTCAGGAACATCTGGCGTGTCCGGGGCATCCGGTGCGTCCGGTGCGTCCGAGTCCTCAACGGCGTCTGACGGCTTCGACGGCTCCGGCGAGGGTGCAGGCGGCGGCTCCGGCGAAGGCGCAGGCCGGGGCTCCGACGAGGGTGCAGGCGGCGGCTCCGGTGGCGGCTCGTTGGACGGGAAGTCGTACGGCTCGAACGTGGTGTCGTGGTCGTACTCCACGTACGGGATCTCATCGTCGTCGGCATCGTCCGAAAGGCCTTGGCCGCCCTCCCCGGACCGACCGTCCTGACGCGGAACAGCCCGGTCCGGCGCCACCTCCTGGTCGTAGACCGTGCGTCCCGCCCGCGGTTCCGTCCCGGTGGACGCACCGTCACTCTCCCCCGCCCCGGAGTCCCGCGACAGCCACCCGCCGACCAACGGCAGCCTCCCCAACAACTGCCGCCCACCGCCGCCCGGGCCGCGCTCCCTCAACCCCTCCACACAGGGCCAGCCGATCAGCGCCCCCGACGCCTCACCGACCGACACCGCCGACACCGCCCGCCCCGACCGGCACCGCCACCCCCGCACAGCCACGGCCACGGGAACCGCCGTCACCAAAGCCCACCCCAGCGCCGCGCCCCCCACCTGCCACCACACCGGCCCGAACCGCGCGAGCACCCCGACCCCCAACGGCCCACCCGACAGCGCGCCCAACAGGGCGAAGACGACCCCGCAGAAGACAGAGGCCTGTACGGCAACCCCTGCGGTACGCGCACCCGACCAGACCACGACAGGCACACGCCCGGCCGCCCCAGAGTCTCGCCCACCCGGGGCCCGAGCCCCCTCGGACGCTCCCCCACCCTTGGTCCGAGCCCCGCCAGAAGCCGGCCCGCCCCCACCTGCGGCCGCCTCCTCCACACCCATGTCCCCGTCCCCGTCCCACACCGCGGCCCTCGCCACAAACCACCCCACCACCAGCCCGGCGACCACAGGCACCGCCCCGACCCCCCACCGAACCAGTCCCTCAACCCCTGCCCCGGGCACCGCCTCCAGCAGCGGAAACGGCGGCAGCAGCGACGCGGGGGCAGCGGACGTCGGCCCCACCACATGCCCCGCCCCGAGCACGAACCCCGACCCCAGGGCATACGACGCCGCCCACACCGCCGCGTTCGGCACGAGCGCCGCGCACAGCAGCAGTACCGCGAACCGTCCCGACCACCCCTCCGCCAGCTGCGAGAACGACCCCCGCGCCGCCGCGCCGTGCCACACCAGGGACGCCCCCACCAGCACCGCCCCGCCTCCTACGAGCACGGCCACCCCGGCGCCCCCGGCCCGCGCGGCCACACCGAGCCGGGCGCGCGCCGCCACCCCGGGCACCAGCCGCCGTACCCATCGCGGCAACGCGACCAGCACCCGCTCCACCGCCTCGGGCGGCTGCCCGCACGCCGTCCACACGCCCGCCCCCGCGGCGACCGTCACGACCACCGGCACCCACAGGACGGTCCACCACCAGTCGGGCCGCAGCTCACCCCGCGCCGCGAACGCCGCGGCCGCCGCCCCGACCCCGAGGTACCCGAGCACTACGCCCGCCCACACCGTGGGTCCGGGCACGAGCGGCTCCCCTTCCCCGCCGTCCGCCGCAGCGTCCCGCGCCGCCCGGTGCACCAGCAGCACCGGCAGCACGAACAGCAGCAACGGTGTGACGCCGACCGGCGCGGGGACTCCGGAAAGGGTGTCGGCGCGGACCAGTTCGGCGCCGTGCGCCAGCAGCCACAGCACGGCGGCGATCCGCAGCGCACCGCCCGGCCCGCTGTCCGGATACGGCGAACTGACCCACAGCACCATCACCAGTACGGCGAACACACCGAGCCCCAGCCCGGCCGCCACCGCCCCGCCCAGGAAGCTCACACCGAGCCCCGGCCTTCGGCCGTGCAGGTGCGTGAGCGGGGACGACGGGGGCCTGCGGCGAGCGGTCATGTCGATCACGTTCGCCATGCTCCCAACGACACGCGCTTTCCCGTCGTAACAGGCGAACCTCCGATGTGTCGCCCAATATATGTTTATGTACCTTTTCGCACGGAAGGGCGCCCGGTGACGCAGAGCTCTGCACCCCAGCTCCCCCCGCCCGAGGACCGCCGACGCCTGCGCGAGGCCGGTTCCTTGACGCAGGCTCAGGTCGCGTCAAGGGTGGGCGTCAACCGCGAGACGGTACGCGCGTGGGAGACCGGCCGTACGACTCCGCGCGGCATCAGAAGAGAGGCGTACGCACAACTGCTCGACTCCCTTGCGAAAGAGACGGCGGCTCAGGAGGGCGCGGCGGAGCGCAAGGTGACGAAGGATCGGGCCCTCACCCCCGCCCAGGCCTTCGACGCGCTCTACGCCTTCTGCGCCCCCGCCCTCGTCCGGCAGACCTACCTGCTCACCGGACGTCGCGAGCTGGCCCGCGAGTCGGTCGAGCGGGCCTTCCAGCTCGCCTGGCAGCGCTGGCCGGAGGTGGCCCGCGACCGGGACCCGGCGGGCTGGGTGCGGGCGACGGCGTACGACTTCGCCCTCTCCCCCTGGCACCGGTTCCGCCCCCGCTACCGGCACCCCGAACCCCCGCCCTCGGACGCGTCCGACCGCGCCCTGCTCGACGTACTCCTCAAACTCCCGCCACCCCAGCGCCGCACGCTTCTCCTCTACGACGGGGTGGGGCTCGACCTGCCCGAGACTGCGGCGGAGTCGGAGGCGAGCACTCCGGCGACCGCGCGGCGTCTGCTGCACGCCAGGGCCACGGTCGCCGACCGTCTGCCGGCGCTGTCCGATCCCACCGCGCTCCACGAGCGGCTGGCCGAACTGGCCTCCGCGGAACGCCTCCGCGCCGCCCGGCCCCCGACGGTGCGCAGCGGCGGCGAACGCCGGGCCCGGTTCTGGACCCGGGCCGCGATCGCGTTCACGGTGGCTCTCATCGGCACGACCGCGCTGACGCTGCGCACGGCTCCGACCCAGTACGAGCCGCCGGTGCCGCCCGGGGAGACGGTGCGGGGGGTTCCGCCGAGGCTGGCGCCGGGGCCGTTGTCGGACAGGGAGCTGGAACTGCGGGAGAAGCTGCGGGCAGCGACCGCGAGCGGCCCGGAGAGACTCGTACCGCAGACCGGCTGAACGGCAGAACAGGGACCGACCGCCGTGCGAGCTCAAAACGCCGGTAGGCCCGCCCCCGCGCGGGGAGCAGGCCTACCGGCACTCAGCTGGTTGCCTCAGTCGGCTCAGCCGCCGAGGATCTCGCGCGCCAGCTTGGCGGTCTCGGTCGGCGTCTTGCCGACCTTGACGCCCGCGGCCTCCAGGGCCTCCTTCTTCGCCTGGGCGGTGCCCGACGAACCGGAGACGATGGCGCCGGCGTGACCCATGGTCTTGCCCTCGGGCGCGGTGAAGCCCGCAACGTAACCGACGACCGGCTTGGTCACGTTCTTCGCGATGAAGTCCGCGGCCCGCTCCTCGGCGTCGCCACCGATCTCGCCGATCATGACGATCAGGTCGGTCTCGGGGTCGGCCTCGAACGCGGCGAGCGCGTCGATGTGCGTGGTGCCGATGATCGGGTCGCCACCGATGCCGACGGCGGTCGAGAAGCCGATGTCACGCAGCTCGTACATCATCTGGTACGTCAGCGTGCCGGACTTCGAGACCAGGCCGATGCGGCCCGGCTTGGTGATGTCGCCCGGGATGATGCCGACGTTCGACTGGCCCGGGGTGATGATGCCGGGGCAGTTCGGGCCGATGATCCGGGTCTTGTTGCCCTTCTTGCCGGCGTACGCCCAGAACGACGCCGAGTCGTGCACGGCGATGCCCTCGGTGATCACGACGGCGAGCGCGATCTCGGCGTCGATGGCCTCGACGACCGCGTCCTTGGTGAACTTCTCCGGCACGAAGATGACGGAGACGTTGGCGCCGGTCTTCTCGATGGCCTCCTTGACGGTCCCGAAGACGGGTACCTCGGTGCCGTCGAAGTCCACGGTCTGACCCGCCTTGCGCGGGTTCACGCCGCCCACGACGTTGGTGCCGTCACCGAGCATGAGCTTGGTGTGCTTCATGCCGGTGGCGCCCGTCATGCCCTGGACGATGACCTTGCTGTCCTTGTTGAGCCAGATAGCCATGGTGTGTTGTGTCCTCGTCCTGAGTGCTTACTTGGCGGCGTGAGCCAGTTCGGCGGCCTTGTCGGCCGCGCCGTCCATGGTGTCGACGCGCTGGACCAGCGGGTGGTTGGCGTCGGTGAGGATCTGCCGGCCGAGCTCGGCGTTGTTGCCGTCGAGGCGGACGACGAGCGGCTTGGTGACGTTCTCGCCGCGGTCCTCAAGGAGCTTCAGGGCCTGGACGATGCCGTTGGCGACCTCGTCACAGGCGGTGATGCCACCGAAGACGTTGACGAAGACGGACTTGACGTCCGGGTCGCCGAGGATGATCTCCAGGCCGTTGGCCATGACCTGGGCGGAGGCGCCACCGCCGATGTCCAGGAAGTTGGCGGGCTTGACGTTGCCGTGGTTCTCACCGGCGTAGGCGACGACGTCCAGGGTGCTCATGACGAGACCCGCGCCGTTGCCGATGATGCCGACCTCACCGTCGAGCTTGACGTAGTTGAGGTTCTTCTCCTTGGCGGCGGCCTCAAGCGGGTTGGCCGCTGCCTTGTCGTGCAGCTCGTCCCAGTCGTGACGGAACTCGGCGTTGTCGTCGAGCGACACCTTGCCGTCGAGGGCGAGGACGTCACCGGAGGCGACCTTCGCGAGCGGGTTGACCTCGACGAGGAGGGCGTCCGACTTGATGAAGGTGTCCCACAGGGTGATGAGGACGTTCACGACCTTGTCCGCGACCTCGGCCGGGAACTTGGCGGCCTCGACGATCTCGCGGGCCTTGGCCTCGTCCACGCCGTCGATGGCGTCGATCGCGATCTTGGCGACGGCCTCCGGACGGGTGGCCGCCACCTCCTCGATCTCCATGCCGCCCTCGACGGAGGCGATGGAGAGGAAGGTGCGGTTGGCACGGTCGAGGAGGAAGGAGACGTAGTACTCCTCCAGGATCTCCGGGGCCGTCTCGGCGATCATCACCTTGTGGACCGTGTGGCCCTTGATGTCCATGCCGAGGATGTCGGTCGCCCGGGCGACGGCCTCGTCCGCGGTCGCGGCCAGCTTGACGCCACCGGCCTTGCCGCGGCCACCGACCTTCACCTGTGCCTTGACGACGGACTTGCCACCGAGGCGCTCAGTGGCTGCGCGGGCCGCCTCAGGCGTGTCGATGACTTCACCGGCCAGCACCGGTACATCGTGCTTGGCGAAGAGGTCCCTCGCCTGGTACTCGAACAGGTCCACGCGCTTCCGTCCCTATCAGTGATCTCGCGGTTCGTTGGATGCGTGGGCGTGCCGCGAAGGGCAACGTGACGTCCGCTGTCACAAGGGAGGCGCACACGGTGTCCGAGCGCGCGGCATGTCCGTCTCGCAGGTTATCGCTGCTTGAAGGAGGCCCCTAAATCGAGGGTCACACCTGAGCGGTGATACCTGTCACATGATGCCGCGATCAGCGAAGATCACTGGCACGCCGTGCCGAATGTGAGGAAACGGGAACCTGCCGGGACAGGACCTCACCGGGCTGGGGTTGACCCGGTGAGGCCCCTTGAACAGCCCGAAGGGGCACGAATGGGCCGCCCCTGTGGGCTACTGGGCGGGTGATCCCCACCCCAATGGGGATCACCCGGCCCGTCCGCGGGGCTCGGGCCGGATGAGGCCGATGGCTTTCGGCCGTCCGGGGCCGTCTGCCCCACGGAGTCGTCGGTCGCCGGGCAAGCGATGATCACGCTCGCCGGGCGGCTGTTCGGAGGTGCGGTCGGCTGCGATCGGACTCGGTTGGATGCCGCCGTATGAAGCCGGATGCAGCCGGATGCAGCCCGATGCGCTCAGATGCGGTCAGATGCGGTACGAGCCGCCGGCCTGGCCGAGGTCGTACCGGTACGCGTCCTCGAACTGGTTCTGGAAGGCGTTCGGGGCGTTGTCCTGGACGTCGTTGCGGACGTCGTCGCGAAGGTCCTGCGCGTAACCCGGCGTGATCGACCCGGCGGCCTGCCGCGCGCCGCCGACGGCGTTGCCCGCCAGCGGGCCTGCCGAGTCCTGGACGGTGCCGGTCAGGTCCCCGGCGAACGGCGCGGCCTGCCCGGCCACCCCGTGCACGAAGGGGTCGACCTGGCCGACGACACCGCCCGCGAACGGCTGCACGTCACCGGCCACGCCGTACGCCAGGGTCGTGGCGCTGCCGCCGACGCCGTGCACGACCGGCTGGACGGTGTCCGTGACGGTGCCCACCACCGTGTCGACCACGGGCTGCACGGCGCCGGTGACGCCGTACGCGAAGGGCTGCACATGAGCGGTCGCGGTCTCCGCGAAGGGCACGGCCTGTCCGGCCACCCCGTTCACAAAGGGGTCGACCTGGCCGACGACACCGCCCACGAACGGCTGCACATCACCCCCCACGCCGTACGCCAGCCCGCCCGCGTCCGCGACGGCCTGCCCGGCGACCGGCACGACGCCGTGAACAGCGGCGTCGGCGACGGGCGGCAGCACGCTGCCCTCGGCATCGGCGGCGACCCGGCCGGCCAGACCGGTGGCGTACGGGGGAACGTCCGTGGCGACCCCGTGCGCGACCGGGTGCACGTCGGAGACGGCGCCGGAGGCGACGGTCCGGACATCGGCGACGGCGCCGGAAGCGGCCGGCCGGACGTCGGCGACGGTGCCGTGGGCGAGGTACTGGACGTCACCGACCGCACCGTGGGCCACCGGCTGCACACCCTGGACGGCACCACCGACGACCGGCTGGACCCCCTGGAGGGCACCGGCCGCGACCGGCTGCACACCCGCAACCGCCTGGCCGGCAACCGGCCGCACACCCGCGACCGCCTGAGCGGCCACCGGCTGGACATCGGCGACGACCCCGTACGCCAGCGCGGCCGCGGCGTCGACGGTGTGACCGGCGGCCCGGGCGACCCCGGCCACGGCGCCCTGCGCGACCGGGACGACGCCGTCCACGGCCTGGCCGACGACCGGCTGCACGTCGGCGACGGCGTGGGAGGCCACCGGCTGCACGCCCGCGACAGCCTGAGTGGCCACCGGCTGCACACCCGCGACCGCCCGGGCGGCCACCGGCTGGACACCGTCCACCGCGTGCCCGGCGACCGGGGTCACCCCGGCCACGGCGTTGGTGGCGGTGGGGGCGACACCGGCGACGGCGTGCTGGGCGACCGGGGCGACGCCCCCGACTGCGCGTCCGGCGACGGGCGCAACGCCGTTCACGGCCTGGCCGGCGACCGGCGGGACGACCGCGTCGGCGGTCTGCTCGACGACCGGGGTGACCGTGCCGGGGACGGCGCTGACCGTGCCGACGACCCGCTGCTCCACGCCGCCGACCGTGCCGGTGACATGGCCCGGAACTGCGGAGACGGACGCCTCGGCGGCCCCCTTGACCGCGGTGGCCCTGCCGGTGACGGTGGCCTGCGCGTCCGTCGCCGTGGCGGTGGCCCTGCCCTTGACGTGGGCGACGCCGGCCTGGGCGACGTCCTGCACGCCGGCCCCGGTGCGGCCCGCGCCCGCGACGGCGTACTCCGCCTTCGTCCGTACGACGCCCTCGACGCCCCGCGCCTGCGAACGGGCCGCCGCCTGCGTGCCCTGCAGCTTCGTCTGCGCCGCGGCGAGCGCCTGCTCCAGCTCGGGGGCGAAGGCGGAGAGGGGACCGAAGAGGTAGTCGACGGTGCCGGGGTGGTGCGGGGTGTCGTGGGTCGTACCGCGGATGTCGTCGACCGCGTCGGCGGCACCCGCGGAGACATGGGCCTCGGCCTGCGCGGCGGCACTCAGCGCCGCCTTGTCCGCGCGAGCGGCCTTGGCGCCCTGGATGACCTGGGCCGCGGCCTTGGCCTTCGCGGCCTTGGAGGCGGCGGAGGTTCCGGCGGCCGGGACGGTGACCTTGGCGTCGACGTAACGGCGGGCCTGGTCGGCGGTGTCGGCGGGTGCCGTCCTGGCCGTGTCGGCCGCCGTGCCGGTGGCGCCGTCGGTGACGCCGGAGACGGTGCCCGTCACGTCGGAGACGACGCCGTCGACGGTGTCGGTGACGGTGCCCAGGAGGCTGGGGGCGTCGGAGTTGTCGGCCGTATTCGTTACGGCGGTCGCGTCGGAGGCCGTGTCGGTGGCCGTGTCCGGTGCGGAGAGAGTGGAGGCGGGCAGCTCGTCAGCGCTGGCGGCGGTCGAGCCGAGCGCCCAGGCACCGGTGACACCGGCGGCTATGACGATCGAGCGGCGGATGTTCTTGTTCATGCGTGCGTCGGATCCCTAGATCTTGGGGCTCCGAAGGCCCCCGGAGAAACGGAGAGGGAGAGAACCCTGCTGACTCCGAGAACTCCGGGACTTCGGACGGTTGGGGACATTCCGGCGCCGTTTCCGGTCGCGGTCCGGGGAGTTGGGGACCAGCGACACCGGGTACGGCTCCGGCGGCTTCCGTCCGGGGAATGTCAGAGGGACATCCGTGAACTGGGGGGTCCGGACGGGCGGGCAGACCTGTTTCCGCCCCCGCGCGGCAGGTCTACTGCGGGGAGGGCCGGCCTGCTGCCCTACGCGGGGGAAACCGGAATGTCCCCGTGCCTGTCCTGGATCTCATCGGCGCCGCCGGCCACGGCAGCCCCCGGCACCAGCATCAACATGTCCCGTCGGCTCAGCGAGACCGCATGCGCGTCACCGTGCCGAGAGGTGCCGTTGTCCCCCGCCGAGCGATTGCCCGCCACACCGCCCGGCTGCTCGACCGGCGCCTGGTGAACGGGCGTGTAGCCGGGCGGCACAAGACGGTGCGCGCCGCCGGACGCCCAGGTGTTGGGCACAGTGGCATCGGCAACGAACCGCGGCCCGTAGGTCCCGTTCGCGGCACCGGTACGACTCTCGTCGTCACGTGCGCCACCGGAGGCGGGCGCCTCCGACCCCGGCTGCGGCGTCGCGGTGACGGGCGCGGGCAGGATCCGGGCGGGACTGCCGGGCAGGGTCGGCAGACCTGGGGCACCGGGCAGTTCGGGCAGGCCAGGGACTTCGAACCCCGGCAGACTCGGCCAACTCGGCGACTCCGGAGCCGCCGGGAGCAGCGGCAGCGAGGGCAACGCCGACAGCGGCGGTGCCTCGGCCAGGCCAGCGGTCACGGACTCGACGACGGTTACGACCGGGGCGATGACTCGGTCGCCGACGTCCTGGATCAGCGCGGCCGAGGACTGGGGAGTTGTCGGGGTGACCTGGGGCGCGGGGTGGGCCGGGTCGGCCGGGGGCGCCGGGCTGGCCAGGGACGTCGAGGTCGCCGGGTCGGCCGGGGCCGCCGGGCTGTTCGGGGGCGCCGGGCTGGCCGGTGACGCCGAGGTCGCCGGGTCGGCCGGTGCGGGCGCCTCGTTGCCGTGCACACCGAGGCTGGGCGAAGTGTGCGGGCCGGGCTTGGCCGGGTCGAGCAGTCCGGGCTCCGTCTGGGCCTGCTGACCGGACTTGCCCGCGGCCTGCACGGCAGTCCCGGCCGGGTCGGTCACCAACCGCTCGACCGCGCCGACGGAGCTGGAGGGCACCGCGGCCGAGGACGACACGGGGGGCGAAGGAGCCGACGCCGAGGACGAGTGAGCCGACGCAGCCGACGATGTGCCCGAGTCCACCGGCAGCCCGTCCGCCGCATACGCCCGCTCCCCGCACAGGAACCCGAGCGCGAACAGACCGCCCACCAGCAACGCCGCCTGCAGCGCACGCCGTCCGGCCGCAGTGCGCAGAACGCGCAGAGCGGCAACGGGCAAGGCGGCTGGCCAGGTCAAGACGAGGTGGGTCCTCCCGTGCGGCGGAACGAGGTAACGAGGTACACGTGACGAGCAGTGAGTCGGCGCGACACGGTACGGACAGGCGGGGCGCGGCGCACCGCGCAAGCGGCGTCGATCCTCGCACGCCCCTCCCGAGGTCGCGCAAGCCCCCCGCTACCGATGCGCACTCATGTCCGTTTTGCTGGCCCAAGTCGGTCGTCACCAGGTCGACAAATCACCGGCAGTTCCTCGCCATCGCCCTCCTCACATCTCTCTTCTCCCGTCCTGAGATCTCTTCTCCCGTCCTCAGACCTCTCCTCGGTCTCCTCCTCAAACGGCGTCCGGCACCGGAATCGGCCGCTTCTCAATGGCCGCCGCCATCACCTCCGGAAAGAGATCCGGCGTACAGGCGAAGGCCGGTGCCCCCAGCGCGGCGAGCGCGGCCGCGTGTTCCCGGTCGTACGCGGGCGCCCCCTCGTCCGACAGCGCCAGCAGCGTCACGAACTGCACCCCCGACGCCTTCATCGCCGCGACCCGCTTGAGCATCTCGTTCCGTATGCCGCCCTCGTACAGGTCGCTGATCAGCACGACCACCGTCTCCGCGGGCCGGGTGATCTGCGACTGGCAGTACGCGAGCGCCCGGTTGATGTCCGTGCCGCCGCCGAGCTGGGTGCCGAACAGGACGTCGACCGGATCGTCCAGCTGATCGGTGAGGTCGACGACGGAGGTGTCGAAGACCACAAGCCGCGTATCGATGGACCGCATCGACGCCAACACGGCCCCGAACACCGACGCGTACACCACCGACGCCGCCATCGACCCCGACTGGTCGATACAGAGGACGACCTCCTTCTTCACCGACTGCGACGCCCGCCCGTACCCGATGAGCCGCTCCGGCACGACCGTCCGGTACTCCGGGAGGTAGTGCTTGAGGTTGGCGGCGATCGTGCGGTTCCAGTCGATGTCGTGGTGGCGCGGCCGGTTGATACGGGCACTGCGGTCGAGCGCGCCGGTGAGGGTGGCACGAGTCCGGGTGGCGAGCCTCTTCTCCAGGTCCTCGACGACCTTGCGCACGACGGCCCGCGCCGTCTCCTTCGTGGTCTCCGGCATCGCCCGGTTGAGCGAGAGCAGCGTGCCGACGAGATGCACGTCCGCCTCCACCGCCTCCAGCATCTCCGGCTCCAGGAGCAGCGTGTTCAGCCCGAGCCGGTCGATGGCGTCCCGCTGCATGACCTGGACGACGCTCGACGGGAAGTACGTCCGGATGTCCCCGAGCCACCGCGCCACGGACGGTGCCGACGCCCCGAGCCCCGCCGAACGGTCCTTCCCCGACTGCCCCTTGTCCCCCTTGCCGTAGAGAGCGCCCAGCGCCCCGTCCATCGCGGCGTCCCGCCCGGTCAGCGCACATCCGGTGCCGTCGGCGTCGCCCCCGCCCAGCACCATCCGCCACCGCCGCAGTCGCTCCTGCGCCGGGTCCATCGCCCCGGTAATCATCGGCACGCTCCCTCACGAGGCCGCTCCCACAACGGAATCACCGGCACAGTCGTCGTCACGGGCCGCCCCGGCAACCCGCCCGGTCGCCCGACAGTCCCCGCCACCCCGGCCCGCACCCTCGGCTCGCTCACTCCGTCAGTCGTCATCCCGCCGCCCCCACAAGGTTGTTGTCGCCAAGGTCCTTCTCGGCGTCCTCTTCCACCCGGCCCAGCCCCAGCAGCAGCCGCACCACCGGCACCACGGCATCCGCCCGCTCGACGTCGAGCTCCGCCGCGAAGCCGGGTATGCCGGTACCGCCGACCCCCGCACTCCCCCGCTGCCCCGGCCCACGCCGGACCAGCTCGCCCAAGGTCCGCCGCACTCCCGACTCATACGCCGAGAAGGTGCGCCTCAGCAGCGGCAACACATCGGTGAACGCCTCCGCCGGCACCCCCGTGAGCCACGCGTCGACCAACCCGAGCAGCCGCTCGTCGTGCACGAGCAGCATCCCGCCGCCCGAGCCGCCGCCGACGAACCCCTCGATCCAAGCGGCCGCGTCCGCCGGCAGCGTCCCCGGTGACAACGCCAGCCCCATCAGCCGCGCTGCCTCGTCCTGCGCCAACTTCCCGTCGTCCAGCAGCAGCCGCACACCACGCCCCCGGATGACACCGGGCACCGTGTCCCGCAGCGACAGCACCCGGAGCACCGCGTGCCACCGATCTCGCAGCTCCCCGTGGCCGAGGGCGTGCGGCGGGCTGCCCTCGTCCCTACGGCGATCGCGCCCTGACTCGGCCTCCTCCCCCGATGCCCCCGATGCCCCCGATGCCCCCGATGCCACCGCGTCCCCGAGCAGCCCCACCGCCCCATGCACCGCATCCACGTTGCGCCGCATCTCCTCGGCCGCATCCGCGTCCAGAGCGACGCAGGCCGGCGGCAGCCCGACGAAGATGCGCTCGGCGAGTCCCGCGGCGACCTCGGCCAGCGCCCCGGTGTCCGTGCCGCGCACATCGCCGTACCGCAGAGAGCGAACCAGCGCGGGCAGGGCCTGGGCTAGATGGCCGACGTCGGCGTCAAGAGCCGCCCGGTCGGCGAGGATCCGCATCACGGCGGGCAGCGCGTCCGCCAGTTCGGCGAGCAGACAGCGCTCGGCGAGTGCGGTGACGTCGGCGAGACCCTGCGCGCCCACGGCGTCCGCCTCCGCCTTGGCGGTCGCCGCGGCGAACACGGTGGTCCCCCACACCCCGGCCTCCGCGACCCGCACGGACAACTCGGGCTCCCACCGCAGCCGCCACGTCTCCCGGAACGTCCCCGTGCTGCCCCGCGACGTGACCGGCTCACCCCACTCCACACCGAGCAACCGCAGCCGGTGCAGCAGCCTGCTGCGCTCGGCGTCGTTCTCCTTGCGCAGGTCGAGCTCCAACTCCCGCTCCAGCGCCTCCGGTTTGATCCGCAGCCGACGCTGGATCCGGTCGAGGTCCCGCTGCAACGGCACCGCCGGCGCCGACGGCGGCACCTCCCCCAGCACGTCCCCCACGACGAGCCGGTCGCGCACCAGCGCCAACGGCACGTCCGAGCCGTCGCACATCACCGCCCGCACCGCGTCGGTCGTCTCACCCAGCCCCGCCAACGGACGCCCCCGCATCGCCGCGAGCGTCTCGGCCAACCGCACCGCCTCGATGACATGCGCCGAGGACACGATCCGGTCCTCGTCCCGCAGCAGCCCGGCCACCTTGGTCATCCATCGTTCGACCGGCCGGTCCGGTGCGCCGAAGAGGTGCCCGTACCACCCCGGCGAGTCGATCCCCGCCCCGTATCCGCCGGCCCGGGCCAGCCGACGGTACGTCCATGGCACCCAGGTCATGTCCGCCTTGACCTTGGGCAGCCCCTTCAGCAGAGCCTTGTCGGCGGCCACGGTGCTCTTCTGCCGCAGCGCGGGCACATGCCACGCCCCGCACACCACAGCCACCTCGTCCCCGAACTCCCGCTGAGCGACCCGCACTTGGAGCCGCATATACGCCTCCCGCACGAGATCCCGGTCATGTCCCCCGCTCCCGTACGCCTCCCGCAGCGCCCCCATGGCCTCCTCAAGCCCGAGAAACGGCGCGAACGCGTCCCCGTCCCCCACACCCCGGTGCTCGACGACGTCCTCCCACCACCGCTCGGGATCGTCGTAACCAGCTGCATCCGCAAGCACAGCGAGAGGGTCGACCCGGACATCAGCACCGGAGCCGTCCCGCTCACCCTGCTCCCCGGCACCCTGCTCCCCGGCAGACGCTCCGGCGGGCTCGCCCACGGACTTGCCGACAGGCTCTCCGACAGGCTCACTGACGGACTCATCGACAGACTCACCAGCAGACTCGCCGACAGGCTCACCAGCAGACTCGTCGGCCCGCCGGTCGGCAGACTCACCGGCCGGGTCGGCAGACTCATCGGCCGGCTTGCCCGCGGTCGCGGGCTCCTCGTCCTTCCCCCACGCCAGCGTGTGCGTGGCCGGCAGGTCGATGAAGCGGGCCGGAACCCCGTGCTCCAGGGCCCAGCGGATCGCGACCCACTCCGGGGAGAACTCGGCCAGTGGCCAGAAGGCCGAACGGCCGGGCTCGTCCACGGCATGGGCGAGCAGGGCGACCGGCGGCCGCATGCCCTCGTCGGCGGCGAGCGGGATCAGTGCATCCGCCTCGGGCGGCCCCTCGATCAGCACGACCCGAGGCCGGGCCACCTCCAACGCCGCGCGCACGGCCCGCGCCGACCCGGGCCCGTGGTGCCGTACCCCGAGCAGCAGCGGCCCCGGAGGCTTCGCCACTGGAGACTTCGGCACCGGAGCGAGCGCGGCACCGGCGTCCGAGTCCCCCGCCGCCCCGTCCTCGACCCGGTGAGCGCCCACCTCCAGGCCCTCATTCCCAGTCCTGTCCATGCCCATCACCTCGTCCCCCTCGATCCCGACTCCCCGCCGACAAGGCCACGAATCCCGACACCCCCGATAACCCCGACAGCCCTGGCACCCCCGACAACCCCACCCACGCAGCCCCGCTCACCCCACGCCCTACGCACCCCGCCACCCCTCACAGCACGCTCCCCCTCTCCTCCCCGTCTCCTCTCCCTCGCCTACGCAGCCACCGGTCCCGTCCCCGGCCCCCGACCGCCCCGCACGCCACCAGCCGTCACGGCCCCTCCGCCACAGAGGCACCCGACTTCGATCCTCCGCTCGGGCGCCCCCACCCGAGGTCGTCGTCGTTCACGCGCTCACCTCCCGGCACGCCCGGTAGAAGTCCGTCCAACCGTCCCGCTCACGCACGACCGCCTCCAGGTACTCCTGCCAGATGACCCGGTCGGCCGCCGGGTCGCGGACGACGGCGCCGAGGATGCCCGCGGCGATGTCGCCGGGCCGCAGCACTCCGTCGCCGAAGTGGGCGGCCAGGGCGAGCCCATTGGTGACGACGGAGATCGCCTCGGCCGTCGACAGCGTGCCGCTCGGCGACTTCAGCTTCGTGCGGCCGTCGGCCGTCACCCCGTCCCGCAGCTCACGGAAGACGGTGACGACACGGCGGATCTCGTCGATGCCGTCGGGCGCGGCCGGCAGGTCGAGGGAACGGCCGATCTGGTCGACGCGGCGGGAGACGATGTCCACCTCGGCCTCCGGGCTCTCCGGCAGCGGCAGCACGACCGTGTTGAAGCGGCGGCGCAGCGCGCTGGAGAGGTCGTTGACGCCGCGGTCGCGGTCGTTGGCCGTGGCGATGAGGTTGAAGCCGCGGACCGCCTGCACCTCCTGCCCCAACTCCGGTATCGGCAGCGTCTTCTCGGACAGGATCGTGATCAGCGTGTCCTGCACGTCCGCCGGGATACGGGTCAGCTCCTCCACCCGCGCCGTCATCCCCTCGGACATGGCCCGCATGACCGGGCTGGGCACCAGGGCATCCCGGCTCGGGCCGTTGGCCAGCAGCTGCGCGTAGTTCCAGCCGTAGCGGATCGCCTCCTCCGGCGTGCCCGCCGTGCCCTGCACCAGCAGCGTCGAGTCACCGCTGACCGCGGCGGCCAGGTGCTCGGACACCCAGGTCTTGGCGGTGCCGGGCACACCCAGCAGGAGCAGGGCGCGGTCGGTGGCGAGCGTGGTGACGGCGACCTCGACGATGCGGCGCGGGCCCACGTACTTCGGTGTGATCACCGTGCCGTCCGGCAGCGTGCCGCCGAGCAGATACGTGGCCACGGCCCACGGCGACAGCTTCCATCGGGTCGGGCGCGGACGGTCGTCCTGCGCTGCCAGCACGGCGAGTTCATCGGCGAAGGCGTCCTCGGCGTGCGGTCGCAACGCCTCGACCGCCTCCGCCTCCCCAACTTCGACGGATGTCGGGTCTACGGACACAGACATGGCAAAGTCCCCCTCCAGCTCGGCCGGTTCAGCCGTTTCGGATCTGGCATCCACGTTGCACCACGCCACTGACAATGCGTTCCGACCTGCGTAAACGCGTTCGCGAGGCTGCTCGCGGGCCCTCGGCCCCGGCCGATTGTCAGTGGTGGGATCTACCTTCGATGTCATGACTCAGCAGGGGGTGCGCTGGACCGCGGACCAGGTGCTGGCACTGGCGCCTGACGCCGCGTCACGCAAAGCGGGAAGCAAACTCGGAGCGGCGGGGCCGTGGTCCGAGACGGGGAGTTCCGACGAGGGGACGGTGTGGGGGCTGTGCAAGGGCAGTGGCAGCAAGCCGTATCAGACGGTCATCGACATCGCGGACGCGTCCGGGCCCGCGTACAAGTGCAGTTGCCCGAGCCGGAAATTCCCGTGCAAACACGCGCTCGGGCTGCTGCTGCTCTGGGCGGGCGGGGGCGGCGCGGTGCCGCCCGGGCCGCCCCCGGACTGGGCGGGGCAGTGGACAGAGGGGAGAAGGCAGCGCGCCAAGGAGAAGCGGACCGCGGACGCGACCGGTTCCGCATCCGGCACCGGTGACCCGGAGGCGGCGCGGCGCCGGGCGGAGCGCCGGGCCATGCGGGTCACCGCGGGAGCGACGGAGCTGGAGCAGCGCCTGGCGGACCTGCTCCGCGGCGGCCTGGCCGGGGCGGAACAGGCGGGATACGGCCTGTGGGAGGAGACGGCGGCCCGGATGGTCGACGCCCAGGCCCCCGGACTGGCCGCACGGGTACGGGAGCTGGGGGCGATCCCGGCGTCCGGCCCTGGCTGGCCGGTGCGCCTGCTGGAGGAGTGCGCCCTGCTCCACCTTCTCGACCAGGGCTGGCTGGGCCGCGAGCGCCTGCCCGGCGCTCTGACCGACACGGTCCGCTCCCGCATCGGCCTGCCCGCCTCGGCGGACGGCCCGCCGGTGAGGGACCGTTGGCTGGTCCTCGCCCAGTACGACACGGCGGACGTGAAACTGACGACGCGCCGGATATGGCTGTACGGCGCCGATTCGGGCCGTACCGCACTGCTCCTCTCCTACGGCGCCGCCGGCCGTGCCCCGGAGCTGGCGCTGCCGGTGGGGCTGACCCTGGAGGCGGAGGTGTCGGCGTACCCGGGCGCCGGGCAGCTGCGCGCGGCCCTGGGCGAGCAGTTCGCACCGCCCGCCCCGTCGGCGATACGCCCGCCGGGCATGACGACGACCGAGGCGACCGCCCGTTACGGCGCGGCGCTGCGCGACGACCCCTGGCTGGACTCCGTCCCGGTGACCTTGGACCGGGTCGTACCGGCCCCGGACGGCGACTCGTGGCAGCTGGCGGACGCCGACGCGGACACGGCTCTGCCACTCACCCCGGCCGCCCGAGCCCGTCCGGGCCTGTGGCGCCTGGTCGCGCTGTCGGGCGGGGCCCCGGTCAAGGTCTTCGGCGAGTGCGGCCACCGCGGCTTCACCCCGTTGACGGCCTGGCCTGAGGGAGCGGGCGAGGCGGTGCAGCTGTGCTGACCGATACGCCCCGCCCGACGGCCGTACGCCACCCGCCGCCCGTCGCCCGTCGCCCGGGCCGTACGGCACAACTCCGGCCGCACGTCCGCCCGTCACGCGGGACACCCGACCCGGGTGATCCTGCACCCACCGCACGGCACCGAGCATGAAGGCAGAGAGGAAGGAACCTCGTGAACAGTCCCTCCACTCCTGTGGATTCACCGACGCCGAGCGCGTGGGAGGAACTCGTCACGGCCGCGCTGCTCGGGACGGACCGGCGCACGCCACCGGGCTGCGAACCGGGCCGGGAGGCACCGGTGGCCCTGTTGGACGCCGCGGCCGTGGAGACCGTACGGCGCCGGGCCGGGATGCAGCCGACGCGTGCGGCGCAGCGACCGCAGCCGGCACCCGAGGATCCGCGCCCCGCGCTGCCCCAGGCGGCGGCTCGCAGGCTGGCCATGCTGCTCGCCGACCGCCCCGGTACGGCCGGTGGCCGCAGAGGCACGGCACCCGACCTCATGGAACTGCTGCCCCAATGGCTCGCGTCGGCCAACGACCGCGGTTTCGCACCGCCCCCTCAGTCCCTGCCCGCGCTGCTGGACGCGGCGCGGGGGCGGACGGATCTGCGGCCGGCGGCACTGACGTTCGCGGGCCCACGCGCCGTATGGCTCGCCCGGCTGAACCCGGACTGGCGCTTCGCCCTGCGCGCGACACCCGGCGGCGGCACGGCACTGCCGCACCTGGAAGACCCGACCGAGGTCCAACAGCTGTGGCGGGAAGGGCTGTTTGCCGAGCGCGTCGCCCTGCTCTCCGCTATACGGGCGCACGAGCCCGCCGCCGCGCGCGAACTGCTCACCACGACATGGGCGACGGAGCGGGCCGAGGACCGGCTGATGTTCCTCGACTCGCTGCGGACCGGGCTTGCCCCGGAGGACGAGCCGTTCCTGGAGCGGGCGTTGGCCGACCGGAGCCGCAACGTCCGGGCGACGGCCGCTGAGCTGCTCTCCGCGCTGCCGGGCTCGGCGCTCGCCGCACGGATGGCGGCACGCGCCGGAACCTGCGTCGCACTGGACCACACGCAGCGGACGCCGACGATCGGTGTCGAGGCACCACACCAGTGCGATGCGGACATGGAGCGCGACGGGGTCATACCCAAGGCCCCGGCGGGGCGTGGTGAACGGTCGTGGTGGTTCGGCCAGTTGGTGGAGGCGACACCGCTCGGAGCGTGGCCGGAGCGGCTCGGCGGACGCACGCCCCGGGAGATCGTGGCGCTCCCGGTGGCGGACGACTGGCAGAGCGACCTGCACGCGGCGTGGTGCCGGGCGGCGGTACGGCAGCGGGACGCCGAGTGGGCGCGGGCGCTCCTCGGGGCGCCCTCGGCCCCCGAGGCCGGCGGCCCGGGTGCGGTGTCGCTGGCCGAGCGGGCGAAGCTGCTCGGCACCCTGGGCGCCACCGAACGGGCCGGGTGGGTCGCCGGGTTCATCGCGACACATGGCCTGTCAGAGGCGTTTCAGCTGCTCGGAGTGTGTGCGGTGCCCTGGGCGGCGCCGCTCGGGCGCGCGGTGGTCGACGCGCTCAACATCGCGCGGGACGCGGGGAGTTACCCATGGAGTTTCAGTGGCGTGATGGGCCTGGCCGAGCGCTGTCTCGACCCGGCGGAGGCAAGCCGTCTGGATGGCCTGCTGGCGGTACCCGACGAGCCGGAGGACGCGTCGCCGGGAGCCGGGGGGTACTGGGCGGAGGCGTTCCAGCGACTGGGAACGACACTGCGGTTGCGGGCGGCCATGCTCGACGAGCTGGGGACGCCCAGCCCGGATACCCCGTCCGCCCCGCACGGTGCGGCGATCTAGGCCTCGGCCGTTTGCCGGACGTTGGCCCGCACCCAGTCGACGATCGACTGCGTCGTGGCCCCCGGCGTGAAGATCTCCGCGACGCCCTTCTCCTTCAGCGGCGCAATGTCCGCCTCGGGAATGATCCCGCCGCCGAAGACCAGGATGTCCTCCGCGTCGTGCTCCTTGAGGAGTTCGATCACGGCGGCGAAGAGGGTGTTGTGGGCGCCGGAGAGGATGGACAGCCCGATCGCGTCGGCGTCCTCCTGGATCGCGGTGTCGACGATCTGCTCGGGTGTCTGGTGGAGCCCGGTGTAGATGACCTCCATGCCGGCGTCGCGCAGCGCCCGCGCGATCACCTTGGCGCCCCGATCGTGGCCGTCGAGGCCCGGCTTGGCCACCACCACACGGATCGGACCGACTGCCACACCCATCACTGCCTCCATGAAGCGACTACATCCATCCGTACCGACAAGTACCGCTCATGTATGAGTTATGCCGCACTCGGCCTACATGTCATACATGGTGTGCGTATCGCACTTTTCAGTCACGTACCGCGCCGGACGTGCCACGACGACACGGACACCCGGGCGGCACCACCCAGGGAGGTGAACGAACGTTATCGACAGCATCCCGTAACCCGCCGTTTCGCGGTGCGGACCGAGGGGGAAATCACACGATGGGACACGTTCGCCGCGCACCGTTCCAGATCTCTGCGGCACACGGGCCGCAGCAGCCTGCGGTACACGCGTCGCAGCGGGACCACGCGCAATGGGAGCCGCAACGAGGTCGCCGCACCACCGCGCCGCAGGGCCGCGCGACGTGAGGGTGCGGCGTATCGACGGTGGTACGAAGGGCACGTAGGACAGGTAAGGCACGACAGCGGGGAGCCTCGTCGCCACACCGGCAGGGAGCCCCGTCAGGTCACCGGCGCGCCACGGCCAACACGGCCGACGCACATCACGCGCCTCGCTTGCCCCACGCGCCCTCCTCATACCCCGCCGGCCACCTCCGCCGCGACTTCCCACGAGGGCACACGGGGGCCGGAGCCGTCCTCCAGCGTGCCGCAAGGAGGTCGGCCATGAAGGTCACGGGGGCAGCACTCCCCTTTCTTCCGCTCTGTCGTCGCCTGCTCCCGAGCAGACTCGCCGGTCTCTCCCTGGCGCTGCTGAAGGCGACCGCCCTGGAGATCGCGATCCTCGCGGGACATCTGCTCCTCTACCCCTCCGGCATCACACAGGAGCGCCGCACCACCCCGGCGCTCCCCGCACAGGACTCCCCGGACTCGCAGAGCACCACCCAGCTGCCGACGGAGACCAACCCCCCGGTCGTCCTGCTGCACGGCTTCATCGACAACCGCTCGGTCTTCGTCCTGCTGCGCCGCAACCTCGCCCAGCACGGCAGGCACCAGGTCGAGTCACTCAACTACTCGCCGCTCACCTGCGACATCCGCACCGCCGCCGAACTGCTCGGCAGGCATATAGAGGAGATCTGCGAGCGCACCGGCAGCCCGCGGGTCGACATCGTCGGGCACAGCCTCGGCGGGCTAATAGCGCGTTACTACGTGCAGTGCCTCGGCGGCGACCTCAGGGTTCGCATGCTCGTCACGCTCGGCACGCCGCACTCCGGCACCAGCGTGGTACCGCTGGCCAACGCGCACCCGATCGTGCGTCAGATGCGCCCCGGCTCGGCACTCCTCGACGAGCTGGCCCGCCCCGCACCCGGCTGCCGCACGCACTTCGTGAGCTTCTGGAGCGACCTCGACCACCTGATGGACCCGCTGGAGACGGCCTGCATCGACCACCCGGACCTGCTGGCGCAGAACGTCCGCGTGAGCGGCATCGGCCACCTCGCCCTGCCGGTGCACCCCGCGGTGGCGACCGGCATCCGACAGGCCCTCGACGCGCCGGGGACAGGAGCCGAAGCCGCCACAGAGTCCGGCGGCCTGACAGTGGCGTGACCGGCACCCCTCACCAACCGCCCCGGGAGCGCACCCGACACCTGCACCCACACCCGCTCCGACACCTGAGTCACACACGTCTCACAGCCTCGGAACAGCCCAGCGACATCGAACAACCTTCGAACACAAGGCCAAACTCGCGCCCGCAGTCCGCCAAAACACGGCCGAATGCCCGTTTCCTGCGCGAGCGAAACCTGCCGAAGATTGTCGTGCCCGTATACCGCCGGGTACAGTCGCCGCACTGCTCTGGCAGCCCCTGTTGTCGAGGCGAGAGAGAAGTTGGTGAACGATCGTCACCCGTCGGGGACCATGACCTCCCCGGCCTCGGCTTCCGATGCCGCCTCGGCGCACTACGCGTCGTACGGCGCCCAGGAAGCCCACTACGGTGACTCCACCACGTACGCCACGTACGACGCCAACGGATTCGCCACCGCCGGCCACGCCACCGCGACCTTCGACTCGGACCCCCTGTTCGGCAGCCTCCCCGGTGAGAACACGGGCGCGTACGACGCCACGCAGTGGTCCACGGGCAGCCACCAGACGCTGAACTACGACGCCTACGCCGCCCAGCACCACGCCGCCTACGACACCGGCGCGTACGACAACACCGCCTGGGCGACCGGCCACCAGCAGCTCCCCTTCGTCCCGCACCAGGCCACCGGCCACGACGTCTCCGGCCAGTGGGACGCGAGCGCGTGGGCGCAGCCCGACCAGTCCGCCGCCCCGGCCGACCAGACCCAGCAGTGGGAATGGGGCACGCAGACCTTCGAGACCGGGACGTACGACGCCACCCAGTGGAACTCCGACGGCGCCACCGCCACGCACGCGGCCGACGGGTACGAGCAGTCAGCAGAATCCTTCGACCAGCAGGCGACCGCGCACTTCGAGCAGGTCGAGCACGTCGACCTCACCGGCTACGACGATCCGTCCCAGCACGCCGCCGAGCCGGACGCCACCGGTGAACTCCCCGACGCCGCCCCGCTTCTCGACGACCAGGAGGAGGCCACCCCGGCCCCCTCCCCCCGCGCCGCCTCCCGCAGCGGGTCCCGCTCCCGCCGCCGTACGCCCCCCAAGCGTTCCGCGCTGCTGACGGTCGCCGTTCCCTCGGCCTGTGTGATGGGCGTCGCGGGTATCGCCGCCGCTTCGGTCGGCAACCTGACCGACGACAAGGAGACGGCGACGACCGCGTCCGACGCGACCGCCGTCAAGCCGTCCACGGCGAACAACAAGCTGGACACCCAGCTTGAGAGCCTCTCCGCCGGCGCCGACGACTTCGCCGACCGGGCCAGCCGTACGCAGGAGCGCATCGACCTCAAGGCGCAGCAGGCGGCCGAGAAGAAGAAGGCCGCCGAGGAGGCGGCCCGCAAGGAGCGGCTGCGCCCGAAGTTCGCGATCCCGGTCCTCAACCACGGCCTCAGCGCGTATTTCGGCCAGTCCGGCATCAACTGGATGTCCGTGCACACCGGCATCGACTTCCCCGTCTCGTACGGCACGACGGTGATGTCCGCGACCGACGGCACCGTCCGCACGCAGTGGAACAGCGCCTACGGCAACATGATGATCGTGACCGCGAAGGACGGCACGGAGACGTGGTACTGCCACCTCTCCAGCTACCGCGTCGCCTCCGGTACGACGGTGAAGGCGGGCGACCCCATCGCGTACTCCGGCAACTCCGGCAACTCCACCGGCCCGCACCTGCACTTCGAGGTCCGGCCGGGCGGCGGCTCGGCGATAGACCCGCTCTCCTGGCTGCGCAGCCACGGCCTGGACCCGTCGTAGGTCAGCGCACGCAACTCCCGCTGAACCCCCACCGCACGCCGGTGACCCCTTGACGCCTTGGTGAACCCCCGCCCTTCCAGCGGGGGTTCACTGCACACGGCAGCTAGAGCTTCTCCACCGGGGCGTACCTCAGCAGCAACCGCTTCGGCTTGACGTCCCCGAAGTCGATCGTCGCCTCGGCGTTCGCACCCGAGCCCTTCACCGCGGTCACCGTGCCGAGCCCGAACTGGTCGTGCGTGACACGGTCGCCGACGGCCAGCTGGACGACCGGCTTCTCCGAGGTGCGGCGCGTGGCGAAGCCGGACGCGCCCGACGCCGAGGAGCGCGAGCGGGAGGAGGACAGCGAGGCTGCGACTCCGGACACGGGCCCGGAGGAGACCGGCGCGGTCGCCCCCGTCCGCTTCCAGTCCACGTGCGCCGCCGGGATCTCCTCCAGGAAGCGGGACGGCGGGTTGTACGACGGCTGCCCCCAGGCGCTCCGCATCGACGAGCGCGTCAGATACAGCCGCTCACGCGCGCGCGTGATGCCGACGTACGCGAGCCGCCGCTCCTCCTCAAGCTCCTTGGTCTGGCCGAGGGCGCGCATGTGCGGGAAGACGCCGTCCTCCATGCCGGTGAGGAAGACGACCGGGAACTCCAGGCCCTTGGCGGTGTGCAGGGTCATCAGGGTGATGACGCCGGAGCCGTCCTCCTCCTCGTCCGGGATCTGGTCGGAGTCGGCGACGAGCGCCACCCGCTCCAGGAAGTCGGAGAGGCCGCCAGGGGCCTCGCCCTCGCCCGACTCCTGCTCGAACTCCAGGGCCACGGCGGCGAGTTCCTGGAGGTTCTCGATACGGGTCTCGTCCTGCGGGTCGGTGGAGGCCTGCAACTCGGCGAGATAGCCGGTCCGTTCGAGCACCGCCTCCAGGACGGTCGCCGGTCCCGCGCCGGACTCGACGATCGTACGGAGCTCCTCCATCAGCGTGTTGAACCGCTTGACGGCGTTGGTCGACCGCGCGGCCATCCCGTACGCCTCGTCGACGCGCTTCAGCGCCTGCGGGAAGCTGATCTTCTCCCGCTGCGACAGGGCGTCGATCATCGCCTCGGCGCGCTCACCGATGCCGCGCTTGGGCACGTTCAGGATGCGCCGCAGCGGCACGGAGTCCTCGGGATTGGCCAGCACCCGCAGGTAGGCCAGCACATCGCGGACCTCCTTGCGCTCGTAGAACCGAACCCCGCCGACGACCTTGTAGGGCAGCCCGACGCGGATGAAGACTTCCTCGAAGACACGGGACTGGGCGTTGGTCCGGTAGAAGACGGCGACGTCGCCGGCCTTCGCGTCCCCCGCGTCCGTCAGTCGGTCTATCTCGTCGGCGACGAACTGCGCCTCGTCGTGCTCGGTGTCCGCGACATAGCCGGTGATGCGCGCGCCCGCGCCCGCGTTGGTCCACAGGTTCTTGGGCCGGCGGGATTCGTTGCGCTCGATGACCGCGTTGGCTGCGGTCAGGATCGTCTGCGTGGAGCGGTAGTTCTGCTCCAGCAGGATCGTCGTCGCGTCCGGGTAGTCCTCCTCGAACTGGAGGATGTTGCGGATGGTGGCACCCCGGAAGGCGTAGATCGACTGGTCCGCGTCACCCACCACGCACAGCTCGGCGGGCGGGACGTCGTAGTCACTGGGCGGCACGTCGACGGGGTGCTCGCCGGTCCCGACGAGCTCGCGCACCAGCGCGTACTGGGCGTGGTTGGTGTCCTGGTACTCGTCCACCAGCACATGGCGGAACCGTCGGCGGTAGTGCTCGGCGACGTCCGGGAAGGCGCGCAGCAGATTGACCGTCGTCATGATCAGGTCGTCGAAGTCGAGGGCGTTGGCCTCCCGCAACCGCGACTGGTACATGGCATAGGCCTGAGCGAGGGTCTTCTCGAAGCCGTCCGTCGCCTGGGCGGCGAAGTCCTCCTCGTCGATCAGCTCGTTCTTCAGGTTGCTGATCTTGGCGCTGAAGGACTTGGGCGGAAACCGCTTGGGGTCGAGATCCAGATCACGGCACACGAGCGCCATGAGCCGCTTGCTGTCGGCGGCGTCGTAGATCGAGAAGGAGGAGGTGAACCCGAGTTTCTTGCTCTCCCGCCGCAGGATGCGCACGCACGCGCTGTGGAAGGTCATCACCCACATCGCGTTCGCGCGCGGGCCGACGAGCTGCTCGACGCGCTCCTTCATCTCGCCCGCGGCCTTGTTGGTGAAGGTGATCGCGAGGATCTGCCCCGGATGCACATTCCGCTCGGCGAGCAGATGGGCGATGCGATGGGTGAGCACACGGGTCTTGCCGGATCCGGCGCCGGCCACGATGAGCAGCGGGGTGCCGGAGTGGACGACGGCGGCACGCTGGTTGTCGTTCAGCCCTTCCAGCAGCGCGGCGGCGTCGATGACCGGCCGCGGGGCGCCGTCGCGGTAGTGGCCGTCCCGGTCCGGTGGCACGTCGAACTTCCCGCCGAACAGATCGTCCGGAACCGACTCCGGAGCGTGATCGTCCTCGGGCGGCGGCGGGGGTCCCTCGTCATGGCCGCGGGGGGCCTGGAGGTCCGCCAGGAAGCTGTCGTCAAAGAGGCTGCTCATCGCTCTCCGAGTCTAGGGCGCCCCACTGACAGCCCGCGGCCACCCCGAGAACATCGCCCGTTCCAAACCTCGACGATCTTCGACTCCCGCCCACCGAGCCACCCCCTCGCCCTCCAGAACCACCTGGTCACAGTCCGCAACGCTCTCCCGAGGCACACCACCGACCGAGAACCCCATCTCTCCGAAGCCCGAAAAGAGACGCCCGAAGATCACTCGAAGATCACCCACCCCGCCCCGCCCACACTCCCCCCTTAACTGAACGGAAACCCCATCTGCCCCAAAACACCCTCATCCCCCAAGACCCCACAGAAACCCATGAATAGATGACCTCCCACAGCGCCCTGACTCAAGGTCACGAAAATGTATCGGGCATATCGAACATCAACCTTCACAGGGGCCACACGAGTTGGCTACCGTGCCGGACAGGCCGCACGACCCCCACCGGCGAACGACGCCGGGCCGCGCGGCCTCCGCCGAGTCCGGTACGCCACCGCGCAGCCGGAGCCGGGGACCCACCGACCTTTGGGGTGAATCGGCCCGGACCCGCCCAGGGACCGGCCGTAGGGCAACCCTTCCGGACCACCCGCCCGAACCCGACAGCTAACTCGGTAGGCGGAGCACGGAAGGAGTCGCCTCTCTTGGCGTCGCACCGCAAGTCGCGCCCCGCGGGGACGCGCGTCGCAGGCATACGGACCCCCGCCCTCGCCACGGCGGCCCTCACGTCCGTCGCCCTGCTGTCCCAGACGGCCAACGCGAGCCCGTCCACGGATGACAAGCCGAGCCTCGAAGAGGTCGAGAAGAAGGTAGACGACCTCTACCGCCAGGCGGAGACGGCGACCGAGAAGTACAACTCCGCCAAGGAGAAGACCGCCAAGCAGCGCAAGCGCGTCGACACCCTCCTCGACGACGTCGCCAAGCGCACCCAGGAACTCAACGAGGCCCGCGAGGAACTCGGCCGCTCCGCCGCCGCCCAGTACCGCACCGGCGCCGCGGCCCCCGACACGGCGACCTTCCTCCTGTCCGAGACCCCGCAGGACTACTTCGACCAGACCCAGCTGATGGACCGTATGACCGGCCGTCAGAAGGAAGCGGTCGACGACTACTTCACCCAGCAGTCCGCGACGATGAAGAAGCGTCAGGAGGCCACCCAGAGCCTCGAAACGCTCACCGAGTCGCAGAACGACCTGCAGACGGCCAAGTCCACGGTCCAGACGAAGCTGTCCGACGCCCGCGAACTCCTCTCCAAGCTGACGGCGGAGGAGAAGGCACGCCTCGCCGCGATCGAGAAGCGCAAGCAGGAGGCGGCCGCCCGCAAGGCCGCGGAACTGGCCCGCCAGCAGGCTGAGGCAGAGGCCGAGCGCAAGCGCCAGGAAGCCGCCCAGCAGCAGGAGACCACCCAGCCGCCGGCCGACTCGGGCTCATCCTCCTCGGACCCCTCGTACGCCACCAAGGCCGAGAAGGCCCTGGCCTTCGCCCGCGCCCAGATAGGCAAGCCGTACGTATGGGGCGCCACCGGCCCCGACTCCTACGACTGCTCCGGCCTCACCCAGGCCGCCTGGAAGGCCGCCGGCGTCGACATCCCCCGCGTCACCTACGACCAGGTCAACGCCGGCACCACGGTCTCCCTCGCCAACGCCAAGCCCGGCGACCTGGTCTTCTTCTACGACGACATCACCCACGTGGGCCTCTACATAGGCAACGGCATGATGATCCACGCCCCGAAGCCCGGCGCCTACGTCCGCGAGGAATCGATCTACTACGACGGAGAGTCGGCAATCCACAGCGTGCTCCGCCCCGCCTGACACACCCACACGCGCGCGTGGCCCAGAAATCCCCCACGCGCGCGTACCCCGCGCCCGCACGCGCGTGCCCGCCACACCTCCGCGGCGCCGCACCCGCGCACGGCGGGAAGGGGACGTGCCGGGGGGTGTCCGCCCGCAGTGGCCGGCGTCAAGAACACAACCTCCAGGCCAGGTCCAGCCGCCGGTCCGAGGACGGACACCCCCCCGGCGCGGCCCCGACCCACAACACACCCGCAGGCGCTACACGAACCCCCACCGATCACCAGCAGGCCGCCGCAGGCATGGACGCGCACCCCCACCACCCGCATCCCGGCCCAACCGCCGGAGGCACCCGGCGCGCCCCACCCCCAACCCCCACCCCGCTCCCTAGCATCGGCCCCATGCCCGCCAGCACCACGACCACCCCCACCTCCCTCTTCCGCACCTGGTGGTCGCAACCTCCCCCCACGGCCGGCGCCGCCGTCATGGCGACGGGCATCCTGTCGGTGGCCCTGCACCAGACGAACTACGAAACCCTGTCCCGGATCACCCTCGCCCTGGCCTGCGCAGCCTGGCTGGCACTCGCCGGAGACTTCGCCGCACGCCTCCTCTGGGACCGCTCCAGATGGCTGAAGGAGGCGGCCACCCCGGCCGCCCTGACCGCCATCGCCGCAACGACCGTTCTCGGCACCCGCTTCAGCGACCTCGGCCGGCAACACCTCGCCCAGGCCCTGCTGGCCCTCGCCGCACTGCTCTGGCCGGGCCTGCTCATCGCCGTGGTACGCCACTGGCACCGCCACATGCCCGGCGCGGTATTCCTCGGCTGCGTGGCCACCCAGGGCCTGGCCGTCCTCGCCGCCACTCTCGCCGCGACCGAGTCCACGGCATGGCTCGCACACGCCGCACTCATGCTCTTCTGGCTGGGCCTGGTCCTCTACGTCATCGCCCTGACCTGCTTCGACCTGCGCCAGGTGACGCAAGGCTCCGGCGACCACTGGGTGGCCGGCGGCGCCCTCGCCATCTCCGCGCTCGCCGGCTCGAAACTCATCGCCGCCGACAGCCCCGGCCAGTACCTCTGGAACGACGACGACAACGGCGTCCTGCACGCGGTGACCGCAGCCCTGCTGGTACTCGATCTGGCCTGGTACGCCGTCCTGACCGTCGCCGAGATCGGATGGCCACGGCCGCACTACGACGTACGCCGCTGGGCCACGGTCTTCCCGATGGGCATGACGGCGGCGGCGACACTCTCCGTCTCCACCGCCATGGACGTCCCGTGGCTCAGGACTCCGGGCGAAGTACTGCTCTGGATCGCGGTGGTGGCATGGCTGGCGGTCGCCGCGGGCGCGGTGCGGACCTACCTCGACGTCACGTCCACAAAACGGCGATGAAGATGTTCGCCATGGTCAGCAGCCCCACAAGCCCGAACAGCCGCTTGTCCACCGCCTCCTCGTCCCGCTGCACATAGACGAGCCCGAGGATCACGATCAGCAGCGCCAGCTTCACACCGATCTTGATGTTGTTGACGGGCTGATCGTCCGCCTGGTTGAGCCCGACCAGGATCACTCCGGTGACCAGCATGGTCAGGGCACCATGCAGCATCGCGGGGACGAACCGGGCGGTGCCCTGGCCCATCGCCTTCATCTGGGTGAAGAACCCGCCGAGCAGCGCGGCGATGCCGATGATGTGCAGGCCGACGAAGAGATGGATGAGTACGTCCATGGACCGGGAGCCTAATCAGCACCAACCGCACCCCTGACAGCAGCCCCACTCCACCCCCCTCCCCGATCTTGCATATATGCGCCCCATAGCACCCCGGCGTCCCCGCGAAGCCCGAAACCGCCACATCGGTCATCACCCCGCGTGAACACGACGCCCCCATTCCGGGATCACGCTCACTTACGGTCATCTCGCGGTCCGCTCCCGGCACTTCCGCACAACGCGTTACCGACCAGACACAGTGAGGTTTAGCGTCCTCCACCAGGTGACCGGCTCCCCACCGCCGCCCGGGCCAGGGGCGGCAGTCGGACACCACCGCCGAGAAAGGTCCGGCGGCGGCCCGCTCCCCCTGTGTGGGCCGCCGCCGGACGCGTAACCCGCCCCGGGGCGGTCGTACGTCCGCTCCCCCCAGGCGTTCCTACGGTCGCCGCTCTCCCGGGGCGGTCATACGCCCCCTGCCCCGGCGGACTCAGCGGGACCAGGCGGTCGGACGAAAGGACGTGCAGTCCAGGTGGCAGCGCACCGAAAGCCCCGTCAACGCTCGCTCGGCGGCAACACGGCCCGCACGGCATGGACGATCGCCCTGGCGGGCGCGGCGAGCGCGACGGGCTTCGACGGCACCGGCCACGCCGAGCCGCAACTGACCCCGGCGCAGGTCAAGGCGAAGGTGGACAGGCTGTACCAGGAGGCGGAGGTCGCCACCGAGAAGTACAACGGCGCGAAGGAGCAGGCGGACTCGACCGAGCGGCGGATCAGGACCCTGCAGGACGAGGCCGCACGCAGGACGGAGAAGCTCAACTCGGCACGGGAGGCGCTGGGTTCGATGGCCGCGGCACAGTACCGCGACGGCGGGATCGACCCGGCCGTCCAACTCGCCCTCTCGAACGACCCCGACCGCTACCTCGACGGCGCGGAGTTCGCCGAACGCGCCGGCAAGCGGCAGGCGACGTCCGTCGCCGGCGTCCGCCGACAGCTACGGGAGATCGAGCAACTGCGCGGCGCCGCACGCATCGAACTGGCCTCGCTGAAGTCCCGCCAGGCCGAACTACGGCAGCACAAGACCACGATCACCGGCAAGCTGGACTCGGCCCGGGGCCTGCTCGCCCGGATGACCGCCGAGGAACGCGCCCGGCTCCAGGAGAGCGCGGACCGCGCCGCACGCTCCTCGACAGGCACCCGCGACGCCCTGACGACCCCCGGTTCCGCAACCGCCCAGGCCCCCAACTCCCGAGCGGCGTCGGCCATTTCGTACGCCTACTCCAAGCTGGGCAGCCCCTACGTCTGGGGCGCGACCGGACCGGACGCCTTCGACTGCTCCGGCCTCACCCAGGCCGCCTACCGGTCGGCCGGCCTCTCACTGCCCCGCACGACGTACGCCCAGATCGACGCGGGCCGCCGCATCTCCCGCTCCGAACTGCTCCCGGGCGACCTGGTGTTCTTCTACTCCAGCATCAGCCACGTGGGCCTCTACATCGGCAACGGCCAGATGATCCACGCCCCGAACCCCTCGGCACCGGTCCGGGTGGCCCCGCTCGACGAGATGCCGTTCGCGGGGGCCACGCGAGTGGTGTGACCCACCGGGTCTGAGCCGGAACCGGGCCCCGGCTCAGACCAGACGCCGGGCCGTCGCCCACCGTGTCAGCTCATGCCGGTTCGACAACTGGAGCTTCCTCAGCACCGCCGAGACATGCGACTCGACCGTCTTCACGGAGATGAAGAGCTGCTTGGCGATCTCCTTGTACGCGTAGCCCCTGGCGATCAGCCGCAGCACCTCCCGCTCGCGCTGGGTGAGCCGGTCCAGGTCCTCGTCCACGGGCGGCGCGTCCGTCGACGCGAACGCGTCCAGGACGAACCCGGCGAGGCGAGGCGAGAACACCGCGTCGCCCTCCTGGACCCGGAAGATGGAGTCGACCAGATCGGTTCCGGTGATCGTCTTCGTCACGTACCCGCGCGCACCACCCCGGATCACGCCGATCACATCCTCCGCCGCGTCCGAGACGGACAGCGCGAGGAAGCGGACGGGCTGCTCGGTGTCCGCCATCAACGGGGCGCAGCGGCGCAGCACTTCGACCCCGCCGCCACCCGGGAGGTGCACGTCGAGGAGGACGACCTCGGGCCGGGTCGCGGTGATGACCGTGACCGCCTGGTCGACGTCCGCGGCCTCGCCGACGACCTCGACGCCGGTCTGCTCGGTCCGGCCGATCTCGGCCTGGACTCCCGTGCGGAACATGCGGTGGTCGTCGACGAGGACCACGCGCACATGCCGCTCGGCCGTGCTCCCGCCGGTCGACTCCACAGGCTCGTTGGCCTCGGTCGCGTCGCTCATGACGTCTTCTCCGCCCTCTCCATCTCCAGCTCGACCTCCGTGCCGCCGTCGGGTACCGCCCGAAGCCGGGCCGTACCGCCGTTGCGCTCCATGCGGCCGATGATCGATTCTCTGACGCCCATGCGGTCGGCGGGTATCGAATCCAGGTCGAAGCCCGGACCGCGGTCCCGGACGGAGACGAAGACGGTCTTCCCCTCCACCTCGGCGTAGACCTGCACGGCGCCGCCCTCGCCACCGTACTTCGCGGCGTTCACCATCGCCTCGCGCGCGGCCTGCATCTGCGCGCCGATTCTTTCGTCGAGCGGGCAGTCGCCGACCACCACCACCTCTATGGGGACGCCGTGTTTGTCCTCGATCTCGGCGGCGTTGCGCCGGACCGCTTCGGCGAGGCTGGCGGGTTCGTCGGCCTCGTCCTTGCCGGTGCCCTCGGGTTTGTAGAGCCAGGTGCGCAGGTCGCGCTCCTGGGCGCGGGCGAGGCGGCGGACCTCGTTCGCGTTCTCCGCGTTGCGCTGGATCAAGGTCAGGGTGTGCAGCACCGAGTCATGGACATGCGCGGCGACCTCGGCGCGCTCCTGGGCGCGGATGCGCATCAGCCGCTCCTCGGAGAGGTCCTGGGTCATCCGGACCAGATACGGACCCGCGAGGAGCGTTATGCCTACGAGGACCGCCAGGGCCGCCTGCAGGACGGAGCCGAGGTGGGCGGCGGAGCCCTGCAGGACGAAGATGCCGGAGACGCCGGCCGTGACCAGCACGACGCCGCCCGCGGCACGCAGCAGAGTAAGGGTGCGCCGACGCCGCCCGGCCTCCATCCAGCGGGCCCGGCGGGCGTTGTCCGCCTGTCGCCAGACCAGGGCGACGCCCGCGCCGACGAGCACGGCGGGCAGGAGGTAGGCCTTGGCGCCGTTGCCCAGGTCCACGCTGCCGACGAAGACCATCGCCACGACGACCATGAGGAGCAGCGCGACGATCTGGCCCCTGTCCGGCTTGCGGGCGACGAGTCTGCGGCGGCCGTCGGACGCGGTCTCCGTGGCGAAGGGAGACGGCCGCTGCGCGTCGACCCCGCCGACGCCGAGCGGCACGAAGAACCAGAACGCGGCATACAGCAGCGCCCCGAGGCCGTCCGCCATGAACAGGCCCACGAAGACGAGCCGCACCCAGATGACGGGCAGCCCGAGATGCCCGGCGAGCCCCCGCGCCACGCCCCCGAGCCAGCGTCCGTCGCTGCTGCGGTAGAGCTTGCGCGGCGGCCGCGGTTCGGCGAGTGGCGCTGCTGCGGCTTCCGGCATGCCATCGATGTTCACACGCCCGGACGACCAGGGCATCAGGGTCGACCCCCGAGACTCCCCTGATCTTCGAGGCCCGCCGCCTCGAACGCTTCCCCCGTCCCCGCCTCAGGGCCGATATCAGGGTCCGACCAGGGTCATTCCGACTCCCGCCGAGGCGGCCCGCCCGTCACCATGGACACATGACTGATCACCAGCACGCCGCGGACTCCGTGCCCGGGCCGGACGGCGTGCCCACCGCGGGCACCCCGTCCGGCCCGGCACCCGCGAGCGCCGCGGGTGAGGAACCGCGCGCACCCGCGGGCGCGGAAACAGAAGCGTCCGCGGCAGCGGGCGTCCTCGACCCACCACACAAGTTCCGGCGCGACCGGCGGCACAAGATGCTGGCCGGCGTGTGCGCCGGGCTCGGACGGCAGTGCGACATGGACCCGGTGATCTTCCGGATCACCCTCGCCGTGCTCTCCGCGACCGGCGGCATAGGCCTCATCTTCTACGGCTTCGCCTGGCTCTTCGTCCCGTACGACGACGAGGAGCAGAACGAGGTGCGCAAACTGCTGACCGGCCGCGTGGACGGCCACGCGCTGACCGCGGTGCTGTTCGCGCTGGTCGGCTGCGGCGTGTTTCTGACACTGCTGAGCAACGGCGGCGTGCTGGCCTTCGCCGTCGTCCTCTCCCTCCTCCTCGCGGGCGCCGGCTACTGGTCACGGCACCGCAGCACCCCCGACCCCGACCCACTCGCCGCCCAGGCCGTCGCCGACGCCCCGCCCGAGGCCCAGGCCCCACCGGTCCCCGCCGCCTACTCCTGGTGGCGCGACCCCATCGTCAAGGACGGCACCCACGAGGGCGGCACAGGCTACCTCTGGGGTCCCCGCGACTCCCAGGACCGCGACATCGCGGCAGCGGTCAACATCGGCCTCGGCACCAGGTGGACCAGCCGCGAGGACATACGAGGCCACCGCCCCCAACAGCCGAAGCAACGCGGCCCCCGCTGGATCGGCGGCTGGGTCTTCCTGCTGGCCCTGCTCGCGGGCGCCCTCGGCACCGGCGCGACCTGGGAGGACCACGCCCTGGGCACCAGCCTGCAGATGGGCCTGTCCTGCGCACTGCTCGTCCTCGGCCTGGGCATAGCGACCAGCGCGTTCCTGGGCCGCACAGGAGCGGGCTCCGTCTTCCTGGCGATCATCACCGCGGGCCTGCTGGCCGCCTCCGCGGCACTGCCCAAGGACATCAGCGCCCACTGGATCGAGAAGGACTGGCGTCCGGCGACGGCAGCCGACGTGCAACAGCACTACGACCTGGGCACCGGCGTCGGCACCCTGGACCTGACCGGGGTGAAGTTCACCGAGGGCCGGACGGTGACCACGAGAGCCGACGTGGGCGTGGGCCAACTGAAGGTGATCGTCCCCAAGGACGTGACCGTGAAGGCGAGCATCGACGTGGGGGTGGGCGACATCCAGTTGCCGGGCGACGACGAGCAGGACGTGGACGTGGCACCGGGCAAGCACAAGGAGCTGACCCTGAAACCGGCCACGGGCACCAAGAACACGGGCACGCTGGACCTCGACCTCAGCGTGGGTGTGGGACAGGCGGAGGTGAGCCGTGCTACGTCATGAGTTCCAGCCCGGCAGACTGATAGCCGGCACCTTCCTGACCCTCGCGGGCATCATCTACGCCGGCGACGCGGGCGGCGCCTGGGAAACACCGTGGTTCGCGGTCATCCCCCTACTCGTGGTCGGCCTGTTCCTGGCCGGCACGGCGGCGGCGATAACGCGCGGCATACGCAAACGCCACCGATCAGCCTCCAAGCACACCCCTGCCAACCCCACCACCCCCACCAACCGGAGCTAAGGGAGCTAACGGAACCAGCGGAGCCAACGGGGTTAGCGATAGCCCCCCAGCCGCTGCCGCCGCCGCGCCCGAATCGCAGCGTCCACGGAAAACATGGAGGCACCCGCGAGGACGAGGGGCAGCCAGGCCATCAAGTAGGCCAGGTCATTGCCGTAGTAGTAGGGATCGGAGGCCCAGCTCACCGTCAGCCACAGACTCAACGAGATGAGCGCACCGCCGAGCGCCGCCAGACGGGCGAAGAGCCCGATGAGGGTGCCGATACCGACGGCCAGCTCGCCGAAGGCGATGGCATAGCCGAACGCGACCGGGTTGTTCAGAGCCATGTCGACCATCGCCGGGATGGCCGACGAGTCACGAACGGCACGCATCATGTCGCCGATCGACCCCGAACCGGAGTCCTTCATGAAGGCGCTGTCGGTGAGTTTGTCCAGGCCGGCGTAGATGAACGTGACGCCGAGAAAGACGCGGAGAGGGAGCAGTGCGTAACGGGTGGCGGTATCTCGCCAGTCCCGGCCGCCGTCGAGGTAGGGGGAGTGCGTGTCCGTGTGCATACCGTGAGTCATCGCCCGTAGCCGCCTCTCGCCCGCCGTGCCGTGACCCCTCGAAAACGATACGTACGCATTGCCTGCGCCGCTCAATCCAGCCCCGCCCGTATTTTCTGACCCACCCGCCCTGAGCGGAACCCCAAGGGGTGATTGCGTCGCCTGAACCGTCCCACGAGTTGGCCGTCTGCTGCGGCAGGACCCGGCGTCGGTGCCGGGCGGGCGTGGGTGCGCAGCCCGGCGCGACGGGGTGCCGCCGCGCCTCACCCACAAACCGCAGGGGCTACATGCACCCCCACCGGACAGCAACATGCGGCCGCAGGCATCCCGCCCGCCCAACGGCCGGAGGCAACCGTCACTCAGTCACGTCAATCGCATACCGATTCGTCTCCACCCCCACCGCAGTAACCACCTGCACCTCCACCCGGCCCGGCTCCACATCCGCCGGCACAGGCACCCTCAACACCGCATCCGTCGGATTGCTGAAGCCCCCGGCCACCGGCACCAACGGCACATGCGCATGCACCGCCCCGATCCGCACCACCATCCGCGACAACCGGTCCGCCCCCTGCGCCCCGGGCGGCACGAACCCGGCCCCCCGGATCTCGATGTCGTCCCCGGTACGGATCGGCGCATCCAGATCCCCGGCTTCCCGCGCCCGCACCACGGACAGAATCACCGGCCGCCCCCCTTCCGCATACTTCCCGGCCACATAGGTCGCCGCAGAAACCAGCACCACCACCGCCAACCCCCACGGCAGATCCGGCAACTGATCCGGCCGCCGCCCCAACCGCACCGCCGCGAACAACAACGCGACCCCACCGATCACGACGTACTGAATGTCCGCGAACGTCCCCCGCCCCGCGTCATCCGTCAGCAGATCAGCCGCCCGAGGCCGATCCGCCCGCACCTTCTGCAGCCGCTGCCCGAGCACCCGCACCCCGACGACCCGCCGCACCAGCACAGCGATCGCGCACACCACGGCGAGCACGGTCACCACACCGGCCCCCCGCCCGAGCTCAAGCCCGGCAATCAGCGCATCGCGCTCCGCGTGCCCGGACGCCGCCGCGAGCCGCCCCACCAGGACCAGCACCGCGTACGCGACGAACAGCACCCACGCCCCGGCCACCGCCCGCGACGTGGACAGCCGGTTGTCCTCGCCGATGACCGGGGCAAGCGCCCCGCCCCGAGCCCGGTGGAACCAGGACGCGGCGGTCAGCGCACCGGCCGTCACCAGCGCCGCCAGCAGCCCGGCCGTACGGGCCACCGTCCACCCCGCCCCGATCGCCGTGAACGCCTGCACCAGCAGCAGCACTACGACCAGAGCCCAGACCCCACACGTCGTACGCCACCACAGCCGCGCCAGCCAGGCCGCACCCTCGGCCCGCCCACGCTCGGCGACGGCCTCCGCCGACTGCGTCAACTCCTCGGAGACCCACTGTCGGGAGGCCGAGGCCGAGTGGGCGACGGCCGCGGGCAGCCCCTTCCCGGCGGCGAATTCGTCCCGTTTCAGCAGGAACTCGGCGATGGCCCGCCGATGCCCCGCAAGCGCCCCGTGCAGACAGTCCCCACAGGTGCAGCCGCCTCCGTGCGCGCCCACCATCGCGCTGCCCTGCCCAGCCTCCTGCACCGCCACGCCCGATGCCCGCCTTCCAAGTGACCGAATGCCCTCAAGGCCTTATGACCTCAAGGCTTTATGACCTCAAGGCCTTATAACCCCACCAGCCCACGACCGGCAGTGGTATCTCAGATACCGGCCACCACGGATTTCGGACACCGCGCCGGCCACCCACCACTGCCGCCGCAACTCCCTTACGACGCAGGCGAATTGTGCCGCACACGTCCCGCCACCCAACGACCGGTCCCGGTCGGCCCGGGTGATGAGCGGCCCCCCGTGTTGACCCGGCTGCGAGAATTTCCCTATGGCCGAGATCATCCAGCGCGACGGGACCTGGGCCTTCGACGGCACAACGGTCCGGATCACGCCGGGACTCCACCGCTCCGTGCCACTGTTCCGGCAGACGTACGGAGAGATCGCCGTGCCCCTCGAAGCCGTCGCGAGCATCGTCTTCGAACCCGAACGCAAGCGCGGCCGGCTGCGCATACGGCTGCGGGAGGGCGCCGACCCGCTGCTCCAGGCGACCGGCGGCCGACTGCCCGACACGGCGGACCCGTACCGGCTGACGGTGGACGTCGACCGGGCCGGGGTCGCCGAGTACGTCGCCGAGGAGATCCGCCACGCGCTGCTCCTGGACCAGATCCCCAAGGAGCCGACCAAGGCCTACCTCCTCCCCGGCCCGCCGGTCCCGGTCTCCGTCCGCTCCTCCGACGGCATGGTCTCCTTCGACGGCACCCAGGTGCGGATCGACTGGTCCGACACCTCCGACCGGGTCAAACGGGCGACCGGCCCGCGCATCATCCATGTCGGCGACCTCGTCCAGGTGGAGTGGCTGCCCAACTCCGGCTACGAGGACGGCTTTCTGCGTTTCGTGACCCGGGAGACGGTGTTCTCGAAACTGCCGGCGGAGAAGGACCCGTACGCCCTGGACCTGTGGGGCAGCGCCCGCCGCGACCTGCTCACCGCCCTGGTCGCCACCGCGGTCACCGCCCGTCTGCCGCACCCGTCCACCCGCACCGGCGTCGACCACGCCGACCGCCCCCGGCTGACGGCAACCGTCCCGCCCCCGGCCGACCACCACGACGTACTGCTGCGCAGGCTGCGCGAGTTGGGCGAACTGCACCGGGACGGCGTCCTCACCGACGAGGAGTTCGCCATGACGAAGGCCGTGGTCCTCCGAGGCTTCTGACCACGACGCCACCGAACCGTCCGAACCGTCCGAATCCCCCGCCCCCCGAACCGTCCGAACCACCCGCCCTCGAACCGCTCGCCCCCCCCGAAACGCTCCGACCCCTCCGAACCGTCAGCTCAAGAGATCCGGTTCACTCCGGCTGACGTCCTGCCACAGCGGCTGATAATTGATCCACCCCACCAGATCCCCGCCCAGCTGCTCCCACGTGGCCACCGCCTGCCGATGCTCGATGAGTACCGGGCGCCCCGCCGCCTTGGCGGTCAGCTGCACCTGGCAGGACCGTTCCATGGACACGAACCACCAGGCCGCCGCGTCCACCGAGTCGCCGACGGTGAGGAGGCCGTGGTTGCGCAGGACGAGGGCCTTGCGGGAGCCGAGGGCGTTCGCGATCCGGCGGCCCTCCACGGCGTCGACGGCGACCCCGGAGTAGGCGTCGTAGAGGGCATGATCCTCGTAGAAGGCGCAGCTCTCCTGGGTGATCGGGTCGAGCAGCTCGCCCAGCGCCGCGAGCGCGCGGCCGTGCACGGAGTGGCAGTGGGCGACCGCGACGACGTCGGGGCGGGCGGCGTGGACCTGGGAGTGCACGGTGAAGGCGGCCTGGTTCACGTGGTAGCGGCCGTCGATCACCTGCCCCTCGGAGTTGGCGAGGACCAGGTCGCTGACGGTGACGTGCCTGAACGGCATCCCGAACGGGTTGACCCAGAAGCAGTCGCTGAACTCCGGATCACGCGCGGTGATGTGCCCGGAGACCCCGTCCTCGAACCCGAGCCGCCCGAAGATCCGCAACGCGCCCGCGAGCCGTTCCTTACGGTGTCGGCGCTCGTCCTCGACCGACTCGTGCATCGGCGGCATCGCGAACTGCAACCGGTCGGTCGGCAGCGGTGCGGGCGGAGTGGGCCCGAGGGGCGTCCCGTGCATGTGTCCTCCAGCACTGGGTTGCTTACGGGGCGGAAGTTACCCTCGGTCAGCGCAGGAGAACAGACATGTTCTGTAAAGATCCGACGCCCACGCACCCGGAAGCCGGATGGAATCCGGACAGCGGATGTCGGGTATCGGCGCGACACTCACCGTATGACAGCGAACTGGGCATCGTTCACCGAGGCCGAACCCGACCTCGCCCGCACCACCGAGGAACGCTTCGGCGCCTTCACCCACCACATCCTCGCCACCCTCCGCAAGGACGGCTCCCCGCGCACCACCGGCCTGGAGGTCCGATTCCTGAACGGCGAGCTGTGGCTCGGCATGATGCCGAACTCGCTCAAGGCCCTGGACCTGCGCCGCAACCCGCGCTTCGCGCTCCAGGCGAACCCCGGGGAGGGACAGTCGATGGGCGGCGGTGACGTACGGATCTCGGGGCGGGCGATCGAGGTCGAGGACCCGGCGCTGAGGGCCGTGTACGCCGAAGAGGTGGAACCCCCGGAGTCACCGGAGCCGTTCCACCTCTTCCGCACCGAGCTGACGGAGGTCGTCAGGACCTACATCGAGGACGAGAAGTACCTCGTCGTCCAGATCTGGAAGCCCGGCGAGCCCCTGCGCACCCTCAAGCGCACATGAGGCCCATAAAACCCAGAGGGCCTACTCCCACTCGATGGTGCCCGGGGGCTTGCTGGTCACGTCGAGGACGACCCGGTTGACGTCCCGCACCTCGTTGGTGATCCGCGTCGAGATCCGCGCCAGGACGTCGTACGGCAGTCGCGACCAGTCGGCGGTCATGGCGTCCTCGGACGAGACGGGGCGCAGGACGATCGGGTGGCCGTACGTCCGGCCGTCACCCTGCACACCCACGCTGCGGACGTCCGCGAGCAGGACCACCGGGCACTGCCAGATGTCCCGGTCGAGGCCGGCCGCGGTCAGCTCCTCGCGGGCGATGGCGTCGGCCTCGCGCAGCAGGTCGAGACGCTCCTTCGTCACCTCGCCGACGATCCGGATGCCGAGGCCGGGACCCGGGAAGGGCTGGCGCTGGACGATCTCGTCCGGGAGCCCGAGCTCCTGGCCGACCATCCGCACCTCGTCCTTGAACAGCTTGCGCAGCGGCTCGATCAGCTGGAATTCGAGGTCTTCCGGCAGGCCGCCGACGTTGTGGTGGGACTTGATGTTCGCGGTGCCGGTACCGCCACCGGACTCGACCACGTCGGGGTACAGGGTGCCCTGGACGAGGAACTCCACCGCCGGACCCGCGTCCGCGATGATCTCGGCCTGCGCCTGCTCGAAGACCCGGATGAACTCGCGGCCGATGATCTTCCGCTTCTCCTCGGGGTCGCTGACCCCGGCGAGCGCCTTGAGGAACCGCTCCTCGGCGTCCACGACCTTCAGCTGGACGCCCGTCGCGGCCACGAAGTCCTTCTCGACCTGCTCGGTCTCGCCCTTGCGCATCAGGCCGTGGTCGACATACACGCAGGTCAGCTGGGCGCCGATGGCCTTCTGGACCAGCGCCGCCGCCACGGCGGAGTCGACGCCGCCGGACAGGCCGCAGATGGCGCGCCGGTCACCGACCTGCTCGCGGATGGCCGCGACCTGCTCCTCGATGACGTTGCCAGTGGTCCAGTCCGGCTTCAGGCCCGCACCCCGGTACAGGAAGTGCTCCAGCACCTGCTGTCCGTGCGTGGAGTGCATGACCTCGGGGTGGTACTGGACGCCGTACAGCTTCTTCTCGTCGTTCTCGAAGGCGGCGACCGGGACGACGTCCGTGGAGGCCGTCACGGAGAAGCCCTCCGGGGCGGCGGAGCAGGCGTCGCCGTGCGACATCCACACGTGCTGCTCGGCCGGGGTGCCCTCGAAGAGGGTGGAGGACGACCGGGAGACGTGGAGATCCGTGCGGCCGTACTCGCGGGCGCCGGTGTTGTCGACCGTGCCGCCCAGGCTCTGCGCCATCAGCTGGAAGCCGTAGCACATGCCGAAGACGGGGACGCCGGCCTCGAAGAGCGCGCGGTCGATACGGGGGGCGCCCTTCTCGTACACGGACGAGGGGCCGCCGGAGAGGATGATCGCCGCCGGGTTCTTGGCGAGCATCTCCTGGACCGGCATGGTGCTCGGCACGATCTCGCTGTAGACCCGGGCCTCGCGGACACGACGGGCGATGAGCTGGGCGTACTGCGCACCGAAGTCGACGACCAGGACGGTGTCGGGGGCGGCTGCGGGGTTCGCTGATGACACGGGTTGCCTTCCGGCGGTGAGCGAGGTGTGTGTGGGGCCGAGTCTACCGGGATCCCCGGGACCACCCTCGGGGCAAGCCTCGTCTCAGGATGCGAACCGGGTTGGACGCCCCCGGAAGGCGCGGCATACTGACCCCATGCTCACGCACCAGACCTTCCTCTTTACCTATGGCACCCGGCCCGCCGGCTGCCATGGTCGTGCTGCTTGAGCAACTGACAAGCGACTTCCCAGGCGCCCCGGGCCGACAAGGCCCGGGGCGTCTGGCGTTTTCCGGGTCCTGTCGCTCCGGGGCACCGACCGCCGAAACAGACGAGGAGCCCCCATGACCGCCATCGACGTGACCGGTGCCCGTACCCCCGAGGCCGCGGACGTGATCACCGGCGCCCGTGAACGCATCGACGCCCTGGACGACCGGATCATCGGGCTGATCCAGGAACGCATGGCCGTCTCGGCCGTCATCCAGGAGGCGCGGATCACCTCCGGCGGCCGGCGGGTGAATCTCTCCCGCGAGATGGAGGTCCTCAACCACTACAGCGAGGCGCTGGGCAAGCCGGGCACGTCGCTGGCGATGACGCTGCTCGAACTGTGTCGCGGTCGCATCTGAGTTCGAGACCCTCTCTCACCCGTACGGCGCGTGACGCCTCCCCCACCCCTTCGTTGGTACCGGTGTCCGTGCCAGCCAGGGGCGGGCCCGAGAGAACCACGCGTGGCTCACTGGAGCGATGAGGCGTTACGGATCGTGCCGGCGCCGTGGGACCTCGCTCCAGGTAAGTGACCGGACGGCAGGGGACAGCAGCCCGGTCACCCAAGAGGGTCGGCTCCGGGGACGCCCGGGGCCGGCCGGCGGTTACTGCAGGAAGACGTACGAAGACGTACAGGGGTGGGTCGAGCGGTTGCGGTGGAGGCGTCCGTCCAGCACGATGCGTTGAGACCCCCGAGTTCCCGCCACCGAAGTCCCGCGACAGACCACTGCACTGCCAGAGGTCGAGACCAGGACCACCAGACCACAACCAGCGGCGCACCCCCCGGCGCCGCTCCCGAAGCACCGACGCTGCCCTGACGTCGGTGCTGACGAAAGAAGGGCCCCGCGGCTACTGCCTGCGGGGCCCTTCTCATGCCGTTCGGGCGAGCATCGTTCATGCCGGTCCGGGCTGAGCCCCCGTCACGTGCGCGAGAGGGTGCCGCATTCCTTTCCGGCCCCGCTCAGTCCCCTGCTGCGGTCGTACGGGTCGACCACGTCGCCCGAGGGTTCGGGGGCGGCCTGGATATCGGCCCGGAACCTCGGATGGATGAAGCCGTCACCCTGTCGGCAGAGGTCGTTGCCGATCTCGCTGCTGAGCTCGCGCACCCAGATGCGGCCATCGGTCGTCCGGTACTTGGCGGGGTCGGCGACAGCCACCTCGACGACCCGACGGACGATCACGCGCGTGACCTCGTCGCCGCCGTCGCCCCTGGCCACGGGGTAGACGAAGGTGTAGTCGGCCCGGATCAGCGGTCTGCCCCGCTCGCCGTCGGGTTCGACGGTCATCCGGCCGCGCACCTTCACCTCGGTGCCGACGAGCTCGATCTCGTCCGGGTCGAAGCGGGTGAACTTCCACTTGGGGTCGTTCTCGACGGTGGGGTGGCGCAGGCCCTCGCGCAGCCGGGTGACGTACTCCTCGGCCATCGGGTCGAGGAGCGTCAGCGCCGTCTTCGGTTCGGCGCCGTACAGCACGTCGCGGTCCAGGTTGGAGGCGACGAGGAACTTCTTCGTGAGGCTCAGGGCCGTCTCGATCCGTGCGGCGGGGACGCCTCCGACGGCCTTGGCCTTCGGCACCTCGATGGCGTCCGCGCCGGCGGCCCAGCGCTCGGCGGGCGAACCGGCGAACGGCTGCTTCCGTGTGGGCTGACCTGCGACGTCGGTGGGCGCGCTGGTGGGCCGGCCGGTTTCCGCCGACAGCGGCGAGGCGGACGGTGCGTCGGTGTCCGGACCGCCGGGCAGCCAGGACAGGGCGGCGGACGGCTTGAGGGCGATCACGGCCACGGCGACGGCCAGCAGCACACCGAGGACGCTCCACACCCTCCGGCGACGCACGGCCCGACCGTTCGCCTGCTGCCCGGCGGGGCGGGTTCGCCACCCCGGCGGCTGCTCCCCCAGGGCGTCCTGCCGCCGCAGGCGCTCGGTGACCATGCGGGCGCGGGCGGAGGGTTCCTTCGGGGCGGAAGCCTGGTCGCGCTCGGCGTCCTGGACGAACTTCTCCCATTCCTCGTCCGATATGGACGAGCCCTCGGACGGCTTGTCGGTCACGGCGGCGTGCGCTCCCTCTCGGTGGCTGTCGAATCGCCGGGCTGTCGAATGGCTGGGCTGTCGATTCGGCGGGTCTGTAAGGCGGCTGAGCGTACGTCAGCTTCGGACCACCACACGGAGCCCCCCATATGTGACGTAGACCACATAAGAAATCCGTTAGTGAGCGTGCAACCTTTCACAGCTGTCGCCGATCAAACCCTGCGTATCTAGGGCCACACCCGCGCCCCACACGCGGAGGCCTCCCTGTAGACGCGTGCTGCGATGTCGCGGCACTACGGACTTACGAGGTCTTCATGAAGCTTCGCCGTGCACTGGCCGCCGCAGCGACGACGGCAGTCATAGCACCGATCGCGCTGCTGTCCGCGCCGGCCGCGTTCGCCACGGACGAGATCACCCCGGCGCCGACGGAGAGCACGTCGGCTCCCGAGCCGCCGGCGCCCACCGAGGACGAGACCATCCCGGCCACCGACGAGCCGACGCCCACCCAGGACGAGGTCACGCCGACCGCCGAAGAGCCGGCGCCCACCGAGGACGAGACCACCCCGGCCACCGAGGACCCGACGCCCACCGACGAGCCGACGTCCTCCGCCTCTCCGACGCCGAGCGCCAGCGAGAGCGCCCCCGAGGAGGTCGACTTCTGCGAGGACGCCGAGGACGAGGAGGTCGGCCTCAGCGAGGACCTGCACAGCGGTCTGTCGGGTCTGCCCGAGACGATCGTCGCCGGCAGCGGCTGGACGAACTTCTCGTTCGACGTCTCCAACTCCGGCGACCAGGACATCAAGAACATCAAGCCGCTGATCGGCGTCGCCGCGATCGGCTGGGACTCGGAGGACTACTCCGGCCAGATCAAGGTCCAGGTCTTCAACAAGGAGACCGGCTCCTGGCAGACCCTCGCAGACGCCGCGGGTGAGGGCGCGACCTTCACCGCGTTCGGGCTCGGTGCCGGTCAGTCGACGTCGTTCAAGCTGCGGCTGAGCGTCAGCGGCAAGGTGCCGGACGCCATCGGTCTCACCGGTGGCTTCGCGCAGTACTCGGACGCGGACGGCTGCTGGGTCGCCGACGACCCGAACGGCTGGGTCTACTTCTTCGACATCCTCGCCGCGGGCTCCGACCCGGGCAACCCGGGCGACGCCAAGCCGCAGACGGGTGGCCAGAAGCCGATCTCCGACGTCAGCGAGGTCGACGTGGACGGCTCGCTCGCCGAGACCGGCTCCAGCTCCGGCCTGCCGGTCATCGCGACCGTCGGCGGTGTCGCCATCCTCGCCGGCGCCGGTGTCGTGTTCGCCATGCGCCGCCGCAAGGTGGGTGCGGAGGCCTAAGGGCCTCGACAGCTTCACGCAAGACAGAGAAGGACCTGCGCTCGGAGGGGGGTGCAGGTCCTTCTCTGTTGGTGGCTCGGCCGCGTCGCCCGCTTCATCGGCCGCGTCGCCCGCTTCATCGGCCGCGTCGCCCGCTTCTTCGAACGCGTGGCCAGCTTCTTCGACCGCGTGGCCTGCTCCTACTTCTTCGGCGGCACCGCCGGTATCCCCAGGAACGGCAGCTTCAGCGCGCCGAAGGCATCCGCCGGGACCGCCGGGGACTGCGGCTCGACCGGCTTCAGGCGCTCGTACGCCGTTCCCTGCGCCGGACGCGGATCCGCCTCGCCCTTGTTCGGCCAGTACGACATCGCCCGCTCGGCCTGCGCGGTGATCGTCAGCGAGGGGTTCACGCCCAGGTTGGCCGAGACCGCCGCCCCGTCGACGACCGAGATGCCGGGGTGGCCGTACACCCGGTGGTACGGGTCGATCACGCCGGTCTCGGGCGAGTCGCCGATCGGGCAGCCGCCGAGGAAGTGGGCGGTGAGCGGGGTGCCCATGAGCTCGCCGACGTTGGAGCCGGCGAAGCCGTTGATGTCGGCGGCTATGGCCGACGCGGCCTCCGAGGCGGCCTTGATCTGCTTGGGGTTCGGGGCACCGTGGCCCTGGCGGGCGGTCAGCAGGCCCTTGCCGACGCCGTCCGCCTTCAGGTACGTCGTCAGGGAGTTGTCCAGCGACTGCATCACCAGGCCGATGATGGTCCGCTCCGACCAGCGCCGGTTGGACAGGGAGCGCAGGACCAGCAGGGGGTGCCGGACCGCGTTCGCCAGCCAGCCCGCGACCCGCGACGAGCCCTCCGCGTACGGCACCTGCAGGATCGACAGGCCGCCCATCGAGTTGGAGCCCTTGCCGTAGCGCACCGGCTCGATGTGGGTGTTCTCGTCCGGGTGGATCGAGGACGTGATGGCGACGCCGCGGGTGAAGTCGACCTTCGCCTCGCCCGTGGCCCGGCGGTAGCGCCGGTTGTCGGTCTGCGCGCCGACCAGGGCCTCGGAGTTGGTGCGGGTCAGCTCACCCAGCTTCGGGGAGAGGTACGGGAGTTGGCCGCCCGCCTTCATGCGGTGCAGGAGGGTCTGGGTGCCGTAGGTGCCGGCCGCGATCACCACGCGGCGGGCCTTGAACAGCCTGCCCTCGTCCGCGTTCTTGCGGTCGGTCGGCAGCGTCGCCACCGCGTATCCGCCCTGCGAGTCGTCCGTGACGGAGACGACCGTCGTCATGGGGTGGACGACCGCGCCCGCCTTCTCGGCCAGGTAGAGGTAGTTCTCGTTGAGGGTGTTCTTGGCGCCGTGCCGGCAGCCCGTCATGCACTCACCGCACTCGGTGCACGCCTTGCGCGCCGGGCCCGCCCCGCCGAAGTACGGGTCGGCGACCTCCTGCCCCGGCTCGACCCTGGCCTCGCCCTCGGCGTCCTTGCCGTCCCCGAAGAACACGCCGACCGGCGCCATGTGGAAGCTGTCGCCGACGCCCATCCGCTCGGCGGCCGCCTTCAGATGGACGTCGGAGGGGGTCATCGTCGGGTTGAGCCGTACGCCGAGCATGCGCCGGGCCTGGTCGTAGTACGGCTTCAACTCCTCCTGCCAGTCGGTGATGTCCCGCCACTGGGGGTCGTCGAAGAAGGCCTTCGGCGGTACGTAGAGGGTGTTGGCGTAGTTGAGGGAGCCGCCGCCGACGCCCGCGCCGGCCAGCACCATGACGTTGCCCAGCAGGTGGATGCGCTGGATGCCGTACATGCCGAGTTTCGGCGCCCAGAGGTAGTTCTTGAGGTCCCAGGAGTTCTTGGGCAGGGCCTCGCGGGTCCATCGGCGGCCGGCTTCCAGGACACCTACGCGGTAGCCCTTCTCGGTGAGGCGAAGGGCGGTGACGGAGCCGCCGAAGCCGGAGCCGACGACCAGTACGTCGTAATCGTAGGTGTCCTGAGGCACGTGTGCTCCTCGTTGAGTGTCCGTGCGGGTTGTCTGTGGCTGGTCGCGCCCTCGTGGCGGAGCCGCATGTCGATACAGCCCCTCCGCCCCTGAAAGGCCTCTACCGGAACCGGAATGCCTTCATCAGCCGCAGGCTGCGGCTCATGAACTGCGCGTACTTCTCGTCGTCCATGCCCAGCGACGGCGCCATCGGCAGCAGCCGCTGCTGGGCGACCGTCTGGGCCTCCGTGTACTTGAGGATGCCCTCGGAACCGTGGCGGCGGCCGAGGCCGGAGTCCTTCATGCCGCCCATCGGCGACTGGACGCTGCCGTACGCGGGGGCGTAGCCCTCGTTGACGTTCACCGTGCCGGTGCGCAGCCGGGCGGCGACCTCGCGGCCACGCCGGCCGTCCTTCGTCCAGACCGACGAGTTGAGGCCGTACGGCGTGGAGTTGGCGTGCTCGACCGCCTCGTCCTCGGTCTTGAAACGGTAGATGGAGACGACCGGGCCGAAGGTCTCCTCGGAGCAGACGGTCATCTCCGGCTCGACGCCGTCCAGGATCGTCGGCTCGAAGAAGTACGGGCCGATGTCCGGGCGGGCCGCACCGCCCGCGACGAGCTCGGCGCCCTTCGCGACGGCCTCCTCGACATGCCGGGTGACCGTCTCCAGCTGTCGTTCGCCGACCAGGGAGCCCATGTCGGCGCCGTAGGCGAGGGACTTGCCCAGCCGCATCGCCTTGGTGCGGGCGGCGAAGCGCTCGACGAAGGCGTCCGCGACGGACTCGTGGACGTACAGCCGCTCGATGGAGATGCACAGCTGGCCCGCGGAGGAGAAGCAGGCGCGGACGGCGCCCGCGGCGGCCTTCTCGATGTCGGCGTCCTGCAGGACCAGCATGGCGTTCTTGCCGCCGAGTTCGAGGGAGACGCCGACCAGCCGGGCGGCGGCACCCTGGGCGACCTGGCGGCCGGTGCGGGTGGAACCGGTGAAGGAGACGTAGTCGGCGTGCTTGACGACCTCGGGGCCGACGACCGGGCCCTCGCCGAGGACGACCTGGAAGACGTCGGCGGGCAGTCCGGCCTCGATCAGCAGGTCACGGGCCCAGAGCGCGGTCAGGCACGTCTCCGTGTCGGGCTTCATGACTACCGCGTTGCCCGTGACGAACGCCGGGAGCGCGTCGCCGACGGACAGCTCCAGGGGGTAGTTCCAGGGGGCTATCTGGCCGACGACGCCGCGCGGGTGGCGCAGTTCGGTGACCTTCGTGAGGGTGGGCATGGCGCCCGCGTGCCGCTTCGGCCTGAGGTAGGCGGGTGCCTTACGGCCGTAATGGCGGGCCGCGACGGCTACGGCCTGCACCTCCTCGTGGGCGTGCAGCCGGGCCTTGCCGGTCTCCAGCTGGATGAGGTCGAGGACCTCCGCCTGGCGTTCGAGGACCAGGTCGTGGAAGCGGAGCAGGACGGCTGCGCGCTGCCGCACCGGGACCTGCGCCCAGACCGCCTGCGCCGCGCGGGCCGCCTCGAAGGCCTTCTCCACGTCCTCGGGCGTGGATTCGGGCAGGTCGGCCAGCTTCTCGCCGGTGAACGGCGTGTGGTTGGCGGTACGGCCGGAGCCGACCACGCCCTTGGTCAGCTGGGCCACCAGCTCGGGGGTCACCACGTCGGCTGCGGTACGGGCGCCCTCCGGGGCGGGGGCGAGGGGGTTCGTGCCGGTCTTGGCCGGGGCCTGCGCGTCCGTCATGAGGCGCAGGGTATGCCGGAGCGGGGGCTTTGTGTACCCGTCGGTAACGGGGATTCACCGAGTGCTCACACGCCGCCAGTGTCCACTGGCAACAAACGCGCTGATCAGGGCGTTGCCGAGTCGCTTCCAGGCGTTGCCCGGTCACTCGATGTCGAGTCGGTCACGGGCGCCCTTGAAGACCGCGGTGCCCTTCTTCTCGGAGGGCGTGCCCTTGGGCATGTCGACGCGCAGCTCGTACATGCGGTCATCGGCCGTGGCGATGAACAGCTGCATGACGCGGGTCGGGGACTCCTCCTTGTCGTACGTGGTGTCGGCGAGGACGGCGTCGTAGCCCTTGAAGCTCGTACGGGTGTACTGGCTGCTCGCGTCGTGGTTGTAGCTGTCCCAGGTCTCCTGCGCCTCCTCGGCCATGTCCAGCAACGGGCGGGGCGACTTGTCCCACTGGGTGAGGCGGACCTGGACGAGGCCGGCTTCGATGTCGTAGACGACGAGCCGGGGCTGGTCGGTGGCGCTGCCCTCCCGCGCGGCCTCCTTGTACTCGGCGGGGAGGAAGAGGACGGCGTTCATGTCCTTCTCGCGGTGCTCGGTCCAAGTGCCGGGGGTGGGGCTGGGGGTGGAGGTCGGGGTGGGGGTGGTCGCCGGGGCCAGGGGGGCCGAGCTGTAGGTGGGGTTCATCTCCTTGACGTCGTCGCCCTTGTCGGCCCGGTCGACCAGGAAGGAGGAGGTGGCGAACCAGGTCCCGGCGACGAGGAGCACGCCGAGGACGGCGACGGGGACGGGGCGCAGCAGCCGGGAGCGGCGCTGAGGCTCGGCGGCTTGGGACCTGACGGCTGCGGTGGATCCGGTCACCGCTTCGCCGGATGTCCCCGTGGAGGGTTCGGGCGCGGTTTCGGAGCTCGGCTCGGGACCCGACTCGGGCTTGGGCTCGGGCCCCGGCTCCCCCGTCGCTCCGGACGACGCCGCCCCGCGCGTCAGCCGTACCGTCCCCGAGTCCTCCGCGAACTCCCGCAGCCCCGAAGCGTCCTGAGGCCCGGCCATCACCGACCCCCCGGCGGGCTCCGGTACCGGCCACCCCTCCGCCACCGCCTCCAGCACCGCGGCGGCCTCCTCCGCGTCGGGCCGTCGCTCGGGGTCCTTCGCCAGCAGCCGCACGATCAGCGACGACAGCGGTCCCGCCTGCTTCGGCTCGGGCGGGTCGGCGGCGAGGATCGCGGCGAGCGTGGACTCCAGCGTCGTACGGCGAAAAGGCGACCAGCCCTCCACGGCGGCGTACAGCAGGACGCCCAGCGACCACAGGTCGGAGGCCGGGCCGGCACCGCGGCCCGACATCCGCTCGGGGGCGATGAACTCCAGGGAGCCGATGAACTCGCCGCTGACGGTGAGGGATTCCTCGCCCTGGATGTGGGCGATGCCGAAGTCGGTGAGGACGACGCGTCGGTGCGGGCCGAGCAGGACGTTGGCGGGCTTGACGTCGCGGTGCACGATGCCGACGTCGTGCGCGGCGCGCAGGGCGTGCAGGACGGCGAGGCCGATGCGGGCGGACTCGGCGGGCCGCAGCGGTCCGCGCTGGAGGACCTCGTGCAGGGACTCGCCGCGGATCAGCTCCATGACGATCCAGGGCACTCCGTCCTCGACGACGACGTCATGGATGGAGACGGCGGCCGGATGGTCGACGCGGGCGGCGGCCCGGGCCTCACGGTGCAGCCGATGGGCGGCGCGCTGATGCGCCGCGTCCTCCGGATCGCCGGGCAACCTCGGCTGTTTGACGGCGACTTCACGCTCGACCAGTTCGTCGACGGCCCGCCAGACGGTACCCATCCCACCCGAGCCGATGCGCTCGACCAGCCGGTAACGTCCTCCGATCACCCGCTCCTTGTGGCCGGTGCCGCCCCCGTCATCGCTCATGTCCCATGACTACCTTGCGGGAGCGACCCTTGGCCAGTTCAGAGTTTGTCGATCTCCAGGTTGTCGATGGCCGTCTGCGCCACTTCACGTCCCCGGTCGCTGAAGTCGCCCTTGCTCGGGTAGCCGACGGTGAGCTTGTACATGTTGCCCGCGGAGGTCCTGTAGTAGAAGATCCGCAGCTCGCGGGGGCGGGGGTTCTGGGTGTCGGTGGTGATGAAGGTGATGGTGTTCTCGGCGGACTTGCGGCCCTGGTACGTGGTCTCGTCGGGATTCGTCCTCGGGTTCGCCGGCATGCTCGCTTCGTAGTAGCCGCTCTGCTTGTAGTCGCCGTCGTCGTCGTACATCTCGGCGGCCGCCGAGCCGGCGATCTCGTTGTTGGTGTCCTCGGCCTTCTTGTCGAGCCTCAGGCCGATCGAGATGGCGCCGCTCTCGTCGGTGTACGTCACCCAGTGGCCGTCGTCCGTGTCCTCGGGCACACCCCGCTTGTAGCCGTCGGGCACCGCCAGCGAGGCGTCGAGGGTCTTCTCCTCACGGATCTTCCAGTGGTCCGGCAGCGGCCCCGCGAACGGGTCGGCGATCACCAGGTACGCCGCCACCGCACCGGCGACGACCGCCGCGCCGATGCCGAGCAGCGCCTTGGGCCCGAGCCGGATGCCGGCCTTGACGCCCTCCGGTATGCGTACGACCTGTGTGGCGGCCGGCACCGGCGGGCTGGCGGCCTGTTCCAGCAGCGCACGCGTCTGCGCGGCGTTCGGGCGGTGGCCCGGGTCCTTCTGGAGCAGGCCGTTGATGACTTCGGCGAGCGGGCCCTGGGCCGAAGCGGGCGGCGCGGGCGTGGCGTTGAGGACCGACTGGAGGGTCGCCGGGGTGTTGCTGCGGCGGAACGGCGAGACACCCTCCGTCGCCGCGTACAGGACGACGCCCAGGGACCACAGGTCGCTCGCCGGGCCGGGACGCTGGCCCAGCACCCGCTCCGGCGCGATGTACTCGGGCGAGCCGACGAAGCCGCCGGTGTCGGTGAGGTTGGTCTCGCCCTCGATCTGGGCGATGCCGAAGTCGGTGAGGACGACGCGGTCATGACGGCCGAGCAGGACGTTGTCCGGCTTCACGTCACGGTGCAGGATGCCCGCCGCGTGGGCGGCCTCCAGCGCGCCGAGCACTTCGAGGCCGATTCTCGCCGCATCCCGGACCCCGAGGGTGCCCTCCTGCAACGCGGCGCCCAGCGAACGGCCCTGCACCAGCTCCATCACGATCCAGGGCCGTCCGTCCACGACGGCCACGTCATGGACGTTCACGACCGCGGGATGGTCGAGCCGGGCCGCGGCGCGTGCCTCGCGGCGCATCCGCTCGAAGGCGTTGTCGCGTTCGCGTTCGGGAAGGTGATCCGGTACGCGGGGCTCCTTGACGGCGACCTCGCGGTCCACCGTCTCGTCCTTGGCCCGCCAGACCGTACCCATGCCGCCGTGCCCGAGCTTGGCGAGCAGCCGGTAACGGCCTGCGATCAGGCGACCCGTGCCGGGGTCGGGGGCGGGGGCGGGGGCGGGCTCAGGGGTGCTCGGCCGGGCGGGGGCGACGGGCTGCGACACGACCTGCGTGGGCGCCGCGTACGGATTGTCCGGGTGCGGCGCCGGCGCCCCGGGCGGGTTGGGCCGCGGCGGTTGCAGGTCGAAACTCGTCGGCTCGTCGGGCCGATAAGGGGCTCCCCCGTTGTTGCTCATGGCTCCATGCATATCGCGGCAAGCGCTTCGGCATCCAGCGAGAACCCTTTCCGGTCACAGAGCCGTGACTCGCGGTGCTACTTATCTCCCCTTTATTCGGAGTTGGTGGGTTCGGGGGCCGAAGGGGATGGCGTGCGGGAGGGAGACGGGGTGAGCGAAGGGGACGGAGTGCGGGAGGGCGACGAGCTGGACGAGGGAGATCCGCTGGGCGTACTGGAGGTGGTCGCCGTCATGGAGGTGGTCGCCGTGGCGGAGCCGGTCGCCGTACTCGGCCGCCCGACCGATGTGTCCGGTACCGAACTGGTCGGCACGACACCCCCGTCCCCACCCCCCTTCACCAGCAACGCCGCCGCCGACACCCCGGCCACCGCCATCGCGGCGACCAGCACGGCGGTGGCCAGCACAGTGCGGGGCGAGTACGTGCGCTCTCCCCTGCTGAACCGTTTCGGCACAGGTGCGAGACCCGTCACCAGAAACTCCCGCAGCATCCGCTCGGCCCCCGCCGCATCCAGCCGCAGCCCCGGATCGCGCTCCAACAGCCCCTGTACGACGGGCAGGATCGGCGCCGCCTGCGCCGGCGGACGGATGTCGTCGGACACCACGGCGAGCACGATGCCGCTCAACGAGTCGCGCCGGAAAGGCGATTCGCCGCTCAGGGCCGCGCACAGCAGCGCGCCCACCGACCACAGGTCGGCAGCCGGGCCGGTCCCGGCGCCTGACATTCGCTCGGGCGCGGTGTACTCGGGCGATCCGACGAAGGACCCGGACTCGGTGAGCGTGCTGGCCCCCGGCATCTGGGCGATGCCGAAGTCGGTGAGGACGACGCGCTCGGTGCCGTTCTCGATGAGCACGTTGTCCGGCTTGATGTCCCGGTGCAGCACTCCGGCCGCATGGGCCGTGCGCAGCGCGCTGAGCAGGTCGACGCCTATCCGGGCGGCCTCCGGCGCGTCGACGGGCCCGTGTGTCGCGAGCCGGTCGGCGAGGGAGTCGCCGTCGATCAACTCCATGACGATGTACGGGCGTTCGGCGTCCTCGACCACGTCATGGACGACGATGACGTGCGGATGGCTGAGCTGCGCGACCGCCTGGGCCTCGCGCAGCGTGCGCTCACGCTGGCGCCGGGCGTCGGCCGCGGAGAGCCTCTCGTCGAGTGGGAGCTCCTTGACGGCCACCCTGCGCCCGAGCAACTGGTCGGTCGCCCGCCATACGACACCCATGCCGCCCCGGCCGAGTTTCGCGTCGAGGCGGTAACGCCCCGCGATCACACGGAAGTTGGCCCCCTCGGTCCCCATGCGCCTCATCATGCCGCACCGGACGGACCGACTCCGGGGTGCCGATCGGCCAACTATGCAAAGTGGCAAAGCCTCTGCAAACCGGCAAAGGGCTTCGGGAACCGGCGCTTCACGAGCCGTCCGGCTGCCACCCCTGCAGCACCGATGTGAACTGCTCTCGCGTCGTGCTCCAGCTGCTCACCGGCGAGGACATGTAGATCGCGTACTCGGTGCCGTCGCGGGCGATGTACGTCTCCTCGATGGCGCGCCGCGGCCCGGGGTAGGGCGTGTCCTTCGCCAGGGCGGTCCAGGTGTACTCCCACAGGGCGCCCTTGCGGTCGCGGTAGAGGTTCTCCTCCATGGTCACGCGCTTGTAGCCGACCAGCCGCTGGAGCTGTTCTTCCAGGTCACGCTGGTGCTCGTACGGGCTGGCGAAGTCGGGCGACCTGTCGACGGCGATCCGGACGAAGTGCCGACCGTTGTCGGGCGAGTAGTCGATCTGCTTGAGATCGCCGTCGTCCTGGACCACTTTCCGCTTCCAGCCCTTGGGCAGATGCAGGCTGAATCCCAGCGGGTCGTCGACGTTCTCCCAGACGACACCTCCCGGGCCCTTCGACTCCGTGACGCTCGGTGCGGGCGCGGCCGAGGCGGACGTACCGCCCCTCTGCGGCCCCCACTTCTGCAGTACGACCGCGGTGCCGCCGCCGACGATCGCGGCGAGGGCGACGACGAGGACGACCGTGCGCAGCCGCCGCCGCTTGCCCGGCCGGGCGCCCGTGCCGGTGCCTGCCCTGTCGTGCGGCGGGCCGATGGCCGTCGGGCCGGTCATCGGGGGATACGGCGTGCCGGTGGGCGTGTCCTGCCCGGTGCGGGCCGTGGCCCCGGTGTGCGCAGGGCCGGTGTGCGGGGTCCCGGTGTACTGGGAGCCCATGTACTCGGGCCCGGTGCGCGCCTCCGGCTCGTACCGGGTGTGCTGCGTCGGCACGAACGCCTGGGCCGTGCTGGGTCTGCGCCCCTCCGCCGCCTCGGCCAGCATCTGCTCGGCCTCGGCCGCGCCGGGGCGGGTGGCCGGATCCTTGCGCAGCAGGGCGGTGATCACGGGCGTGAGCGGGCCGCCGTGCTGCGGCGCGGCGGGCTCCTCGTCCACGACCGCCTGCATCGTGGACAGCGGCGAGGTGCGCCGGAACGGCGAGCGCCCCTCGACCGCCGTGTACAGCGTCGCGCCGAGCGCCCACAGGTCGGAGGCGGCGCCCGGGTCATGGCCACGGACGCGCTCGGGGGCGAGATAGTCGACCGAGCCGACGACCTCACCGGTGCGGGTGATGGTGGTGTCGCCCTCGATCTGGGCGATACCGAAGTCGGTGAGCAGGACCCGGCCGTCGTCGGCGGAGATCAGGACGTTGCCGGGCTTGACGTCCCGGTGCAGGACCCCGGCGGAGTGCGCGGCGCGCAGGGCCCGCAGCACCCACAGGCCGATCCGGGCGGCCTCGGCCGGCTCGACGCGCCCGCGCTCCTTGACCGCGTCGGCCAGCGAGTATCCCTCGACCAGCTCCATCACGATCCACGGCCGGCCGTCGTGCTCCAGCACGTCGTGGACGGTGACCACGGCGGAGTGGTTGATGCGCGCGGCGGCGCGGGCCTCGGCACGGGTGCGGGCGAGCAGCCGCTCCTGGTCGCTCTCGGAGACGTAGAGCGCGGCGGTCAGTTCCTTGATCGCGACGGCCCGATGCAGCACCTCGTCGTGCGCACGCCAGACTCGGCCCATACCGCCGCTGCCGATCGCGTCGGCGAGCCGGTAGCGCCCCGAAACGAGCTGGCCCTGCATCTGATTCACGTTGCCCCGCAATGCTCTTGACAGGGTCAGACTAAGGACCGGCCGACACTACTGGAACCACGGGGGTGCCAAGGAGACCGCACTGTGATGGTTGTCGCTTTCGCAGCGCTGAAGCAACCATCACCCAGGGTTTACGCCCGGAACCAACCGGTGACTTGATACGCCCGTCGGCCGACGACTTGATACATCCGTCAACCAGTCACCTGATACGTCGCCGACGCCTGCTCGAACAGCCGCGTCACCTCGTCCCGCTCGGCCTCCGGACCGCGTACCTGCACCACGTGGTACCGCCCGCCGATCAGGATCGCGAGGTTGCGCACGAACAGCTCGCGCCCCTGGTCGTCGGTCCAGGTGAACTGTCCCTCGGCCATGCTCCGCTCGCCGACCTGGATCGACTTCAGCCCGCTGGAGGCGGCCCAGCTGGAGTCGCGGTAGGGCTGCAGCTCCCGCTCGTGCTCCCGCTGGTAGACCATGGGGTCGCTGCCGTACTGGTCCGCGGTGTCCCGCCCCGGTACGACGATGAGGTCGAAGTCGCCGTGCGCGTACACCACCTGCCCGCGCCCGTTCTTCGGTGTGCGGTCCCAGCCGTTGGCCACGGCGACCTGGAAACCGGCCGAGTCCTCACGCAGGGTGAAACCGTCGGGAAGCTCGGGGTTGCTGGTCTGCGCCTCGGTGGAACCGGCCGACTCGGAAGGGCTGTTGCCGGACTCCGGGGACGTCTGGTCGGGCCGCGGCTCGCTGCTCGCCTCCGCGGACTGCTCCGGCGTCGCCTGATCGGCCTGGCCGGCGGCGCCGGTGCGATCTGCGTCCGCCGTGGCGCCGTCGCCCTGGTCGGCCTTCGGCATGAACAGCATGGCGTACGCGATCGCCGCGGCCATGCCCAGCAGGACGAGCAGCAGCAGCGTACGGCCGAGTCTCCGCGGCGAACGCTCCTCCTGCCTGGCCCGCTTGTGCCGCCCATGATGCGCGGGCAGCCCGGCCCGCCGCCGGCGCACCAGCTCGCCGCGGCGCCGCACGATCGGCAGCCGGTTGGGGTCGACCGGCGGCGCGGCCACGACATGCGTACCGGCGTCCGGTTCGGGCGCCGACCGCACCAGGGACCGCAGCCAGCCGCCCAGCTCCTCGAAGTCGAGGCGGTCGGTGGGGTCCTGACGCAGCAACGACTCCACGACCGGCCGGAGCGGCCCGCACTCCTCGGCGAAGGCGGGCGGCTCCGCGCACACCATCTGCACCAGCTCGGCCGTCGACTCCTCCGGGTACGGCGCATGTCCCTGCACGGCCCGGAAGAGCAGCGCCCCCAGCGCCCACAGATCGGTCGCGGGCCCGATCGGCGCGGCCAGCTGCCAGTTCTCATGCACCGGCCCGGCCTGCTCCGGCGCCCACCGCTCGGTCACGGGCCCGACCACAGCCATCCGCGCCTGCCGAGCCCGCTCCGCGGCAAGCGCGGTGGCGGGCCCACGGTGAGCGGGAGTACGCGACACGAGGTCGTCCCAGCGGGCCGGGGAGTGGGTGGCACCGCCGGGGGTGGAGGGCGTGGTGGGGGTGGAGGGCGTGGTGGGGGCAGAGGGCGTGGGGGCGGTGCCGCCCGGCACCGGGAAGCCGGTGGGGATGGGCGCGCCCTGAGCGGGGAAGCCAGCGGGACCGGCACCTCGGCCGGCCTGGGCGGGGAAGGCACCGGCGCCTGCAGCGGGGAGGCCCTGCGTGGAGGAGCCGTCTGCGCCGGGGGCGGGGAAGCCCTGCCTGGGGAAAGCTCCGGGAGCTGGGGCGGGCAGGCCCTGCGTGGGAGAACCGTCTACGCCGGAGGCAGGAAGCCCCGTCGCGGAGGAACCCATGCTGCCAGGGGTCGGGAGACCCTGCGCAGGGAAGCCATCAGTGCCTGGAGCAGGCACGCCCAGCGCGGGAGAACCGTCTACGCCGGGGGCAGGAAGCCCCGTCGCGGAGGAACCCATGCTGCCAGGGGCCGGGAGACCCTGCGCAGGGAAGCCATCAGTGCCTGGAGCAGGCACACCCCGTGTCGGGAAGCCGTCGGTGCCGTCGGGCTGGGTATCCGGGACCGACGGAGGCAGTGCCGTCTGGTCACGGCTCTCGTCCGTCGGTATGCCACCGGCCGCACCGCTTCGGGGCGCCGCACCGTGCCAGGGCGGGGCCTGTACGCCGTACGGGTCGGCGATCTGGCCCGGAGGTGTGGTGGCACCGTTGGTGGCGGGGTGGGGCTGGGAGGAGTACGGCGGTGCGGGGTACGGCTGCTGCGCCGAACCGTTGGCCTGGGCGGCGGGGCCGCCCGAACCGCCGGCCTGGGCGTGGGGGCCGCCTTCGGGCGCCGGGCGAGCCCCGGGCAACGCGGCCCGTCCGTTCTGCTGCCCGTCCTGGACCCGGGCCGCGGCACGCGCCCCCGCCCGGTACGCGGCGATCGCTCCGGCCCGCGCGGCCCTGATGTCCCCGCCGGTGTCGAGGGCCCCGCGCGGTGCCACGTCGGCCCCCCCGGCCCCGGTGCCCGCATCGCCCCCGGGCACCGGCAGCCCACCGGCCGCACGTGCCTCGATGGCGGCACGCCGGGCAGCCTCGGGGTCCGCGTCGCCGGGACCGGGCCCACCGATCCCACCGGCCCCGCTCCCGCCCGCAAGCTCACCGGGACGGCCCGCACCACCGGAAGCGGGCCCACCACCGAACACCTCGACCGCCGCGGCCGCCCCACCGGCGCCGTCCTCGGCCGGCACCGGGTCATACCCGCACAGCGCCTCCTCGGCGGCCCCGACCGCGAGCCCGGTCAGCATCACCCGGCCGTCGTCGCAGACGAGCACCGTGCGCGCGGTGATGTTCCGATGCACCCAGCCATGGGCGTGCAGCACCCGCAGCGCCATGAGCACGTCGGAGGCGACCTCGGCCGCCCGGTACGGCGTCAACGGCTTTTCGGCGAGCAACGCGGCCAGCGGACGCGCGGCCACCAACTCGCTCACTATCCACAGCGAACCGCCCTCGGCGAACACGTCGAAGACCTGGTCCAGCCGCGGATGGTCGGGGATCCGCGCCGCGGCCTGCGCCGCCTCGACCGCCCGCCGGACAGCGGGATCACTGGGCCGACGCGCATTCGAACGCCCCGAGGGCCGTCGCCCCGCCCCACGGTCCCGCACCTCCCGTGCGGTGAAACCGTCGGGCAGCCCCTCGGCGTCGAGCACCTCCGCCTCGACGACCTCCGGCAACGGCACCTGCCGGACCAGGACTTCCTGCCCGCTGTAGGTGTCGAAGGCCCGGGACTCGGTGAGTTCGTACTCGTCGGAAGGCGGCAGCGGCAGGCGGTAGCGGTCGGCGAGTACCCGACCCGCATAGTCGTCCACGTTGCCTCCCCCGGCAGCCCGGTTGGTCAATCCCGTTCGCCTTGCGTCCCGTTCCGGACGCAGGACTGGATGCGTACGGTCCGCAATCATTCACGATACGTGCCGGAGGCAACCCGCAAAGAGGGGTTGCCGTATCTCACGGCTCAAACCCGACCGCAACCCCGAACCGAGACCAGGTCAGTTCACGACTTCGGCTTGAACGAAACCGTCAGCGTCCGCCATGTCTCCTTGCGCAGGTCGCTGTCCCAGTTCGCACCCTTCGCGGTGTACATCAGTGCATATCCGAGTTGCCCGTTCACCACGAAGCCACGGTCGATCGTCCGGTACTTCGTCCCGCCCTCGACATAAGTGAACTCCCAGTCGGCCGTGTTCCAACCGCGGTAGTCCACCTCCTCTATCCGGATCAGCTTGTACTGGGAGCGCTCCATGTACCGCTCCTGGTTCTTCCAGTCCGCGACCGGGTCGCCCTTCGGCGTGGACGTCCAGGCGACGAGCAGCTTCTGTCCGTCGGGCCCGGTGAAACGGTCCCCCGCCGACCCCGAGGACTGGTACTTCCACCCGTCGGGCAGCCCGATCGAGTACCCCTGGCTGCCGTTGTGCGTCGACTTGGCCCCGCTGTCGCTCCCGGACCCGGCCTCGGCACCGCTCTCACCGGTCGCGCTCGCACCGGCACTCGGCGTGCTCCCGCCCTTCGCCCCGGTGGTCGCGGACGCCGTTGCCGCGCCGTCCGTGTGCGTACCGCCGGCCTTGTCCTGCTTGGTGTCGGCACTCCCGCTCGCCCGGGCAGAAGCCTTCGCGCCCCCGCCACCGCTCGCCGACGCCTTCGAATCGTCACCGCCGTTGAACGTGATGGCCAGCACCACAGCGACCACCGCGAGCACCACGACGAGCGCGATGATCACCATCGTCCGCTTCGGCACCACATCGCTGAGCGGCGCTCTCGGCACAGGACGCGGCGGCAGATCCGGCGGCGTCATCACAGGCCACCCCGAACTCCGCCCTCCGCTCTGCATCTTCGCCGTCTCGGCATCCCGCTGACCGACACCCGCACCGGACCCGGGCCCGGCGCCGGAGCTCCCACTTCCAGCGGAGCTCACACGACTGACTTCGGAACCGGCAGCAGCCTTGGCCCCGGCACCGGAATCCCGCTCCGAAGCCGCCGACGACGCCTTGGCGCCGCCCACACCCGTGGACGCCGCCCCACCGGCCGCACCACCGGACTCGACCGCATCGGCATCCGCGCCGGCTCCCGAACCAGCGGCCTCGCTCCCGGGCTTGGCCCGAGACGCAGCCGCCGCCCCGGCCGCCCCCGCGCTCACCGCGGCCTTCCGCACGGACCGCAGCGCCCCGCGCAACCGCTCCCCGGCCTCCTCGCCCCGCTTGCCACCGGAGCCGAACCGGGACCCGGCGCCCGAACGGCCCTTGCCCTCGGGCGAGCCGGGCTGCGGCGGCAACGGAACGACCCTCGTCGCGTCCAGCGGCTCCGGCTCGTCCTTGGGCTCGGGCGCGTGGATGACGGCCTTGAGCATCGCCCGCGCACCGGCGTCGTCGAGCCGCTCGACGGGATCCTTGGTGAGCAGGCCGTAGATGACGTCCTTCAGCGGCCCCGCGTTCTTCGGCTCCTCCATCGGCTCGGTCATCACCGCCGTCAGCGTGGCGATCGCGGAGCCCTTGTCGTACGGCGGCACACCCTCGACCGACGCGTACAACAGCCCGCCCAGCGACCAGAGGTCGGCCGCCGGACCCGGCTTGTGGCCGCGGGCCCGTTCCGGGGAGATGTAGGAGGGGGCGCCGACGAGCATGCCGGTCGAGGTGATGGACGGGTCGCCCTCCACCTGGGCGATGCCGAAGTCGGTGAGCACGACCCGGTCGGTGTCGGACTCCAGCAGGACGTTCGACGGCTTCACGTCACGGTGCAGGATGCCCTCGCGGTGCGCGGACCGCAGCACGTCGAGGATGGCCAGGCCGACCTCGGCCGCCCGCTTGGGCTCCAGGAGGCCGTCCTCCCGGATGACCTCGGCGAGCGACTTGCCCTCGACGAGCTCCATCACGATCCACGGCCGGTCGTCCTCCTCGACGACGTCGAACACCGTGACCGCGCTGTTGTTGCGGATCCGCGCGATCGCCTTGGCCTCACGCAGGGTGCGCGTGATGAGGCGACGCTTCTCCTCCTCGTCGATGTTCGACGGGAACCGCAGCTCCTTGACGGCGACCGTCCGCCCCAGAGTCTCGTCCACGGCACGCCACACCGTGCCCATGCCGCCTCGGCCGAGTACTCCTCCCAGCCGGTACCGCCCCGCGAGGAGACGCTCGCGGTCGTCCTGACGAGTGTCCTGACGGGATGTCCCCGCCCGCTCCGCCTCCGACATGCGTCCCCTCATACAACCCGCCCTGACAGAGCCTCCATTGTCTCTCACCCGACAAGTGCCCAACGCCCAGGGTGCCCGTCGTGCCGCCACACAGCCGCACGACCCGAACCTCCTCACCACATCACACCCGAGCCCCGCTGAATGACACATTCCGCCGCCCGGCATGATGGGCCGCGACAAGGGAAGGAACCCGCAATGGCACGACCGGCGACGCCGCTGTTCCGGACGCTACTGGGCGTTCCCGTGTGCCTGTCCCTTCTGGGTCTGATGTCCGTGACACTGCTCGGTCTGGCCCCTATCGCCTCATCGGCGCCCCCGGCACGGGCGACGGGCGCCCTCCTTCCTCTGCTCGTCTCTCAGGGCAAGGCCCCCGCCGCGGTCCTGCTCGCCCGCGAGGAGACCGGCACCCGCTACGCCCAAGCCGGCCAGGGTCTCGCCCTCACCGACCACTTCCGCGCCGGAAGCATCACCAAGAGCTTCATCGCGACGGTGGTACTGCAACTGGCCGCCGAAGGACAGCTGTCCCTCTCCGACACAGTCGAGAGGTATCTGCCGGGACTGGTGCGCGGGGCGGGAAACGACGGGCGCGCGCTGGCCCTTCGTTCCCTGCTGACCCACACCAGCGGCCTGTACGACTTCACCGCCGAGACCAGGGGCACCGTCCCCGTCACGCCGCTTCAGGCCCTGCGCATCGCACTCACCCACCCCCCTGCCGAACGCGGCAGCTTCTCCTACTCGAACACCAACTACGTCCTGCTCGGCCTGGTCATCGAGCGGGTCACCGGCCGCTCGTACGCCGCCGAGGCCGAGCGGCGCATCATCGCTCCGCTGGGTCTGACCGGCACCTCCTTCCCTGGGTCCCGTACCTCTCTTCCCTCGCCGCACGGCCGCGCCTACGCCACCGACGGGACCGACGTCACCGAGCTCGACCCGCGGGTGGCCGGCGCCGCGGGCGAGCTGGTGACCACGCTCGCCGATCTGGACCGCTTCTACGCCGCACTGCTCGGCGGGCGGCTGCTGCCCCCGCGCTGGCTGCGCGAGATGCTCGACACCCGTGCCGCGCATGGCTCGTACGGCATGGGGCTCTTTCCCGTGAAACTGCCGTGCGGCACCGTCGTATGGGGGCACAGCGGGCGCATCTCCGGCAGCTACGTGCGCTCCGCGGCCACCGTCGACGGTCGTCGTGTCCTTACATTCCGGGTGAACACGACGGCGATCGCAGATCCCGGCCTCGAACCCCGGCTGCTCGCCGCCGAGTTCTGCCCTCGCACCAGGTAGAACGGCCGGGGTTCGAGCAGATATCCCAACTTCCGCCACCCGTTCGGGTGACGTTCCCGGTTCCGAGCCGCCGGAGTCCTACAACGGCACGATGTCCGGCGCCCCCAGCCGCGCCGCGTCCGCCGTCAGGTCGTCCGGCTGCCGCTGCGACTCCCGCTCGGCCTCCACCCGCTTCTGGTAGTGCTCGATCTCGCGCTCGATGTGGTCCTTGTCCCAGCCCAGCACCGGCGCCATCAGCTCGGCCGCCTCGCGTGCGCACCGTGTCCCGCGGTCGAACGTCTCGATCGAGATGCGCGTCCGCCGTGTCAGCACGTCGTCCAGGTGCCGCGCCCCCTCGTGCGAGGCGGCGTACACGATCTCGGCGCGCAGATAGTCGTCGGCGGAATTCAGGGGCTCGCCCAGCGTGGGATTCGCGGCGATGAGCTCCAGCACCTCCTCCGCCAGCGATCCGTACCGGTTCAACAGGTGCTCCACCCGCACCACATGAAGGCCCGTACGCGCCGCGATCCGCGCCCGCGCGTTCCACAGCGCCCGGTACCCCTCGGCACCCACGAGCGGGATGTCCTCCGTCACGCACTCGGCGACCCGCATGTCGAGCCCGTGCACCGCCGCGTCCACCGCGTCCTTGGCCATCACCCGGTACGTCGTGTACTTGCCGCCGGCCACGACGACGAGCCCGGGCACGGGGTGGGCCACGGTGTGCTCGCGCGACAGCTTGCTGGTGGCGTCCGACTCCCCCGCGAGCAGGGGCCGCAGTCCGGCGTACACGCCCTCCACGTCATCGCGCGTCAGAGGCACCGCCAGCACCGAGTTCACGTGTTCCAGCAGGTAGTCGATGTCCGCGCTGGACGCGGCCGGGTGGGCCTTGTCGAGGTCCCAGTCGGTGTCGGTGGTGCCGACGATCCAGTGCCGGCCCCAGGGGATGACGAACAGCACGGACTTCTCGGTGCGCAGGATCAGGCCCGTCGACGAGTGGATGCGGTCCTTGGGGACGACCAGATGGATGCCCTTGGAGGCGCGTACGTGGAACTGCCCGCGCTCCCCCACCATCGACTGGGTGTCGTCGGTCCACACGCCGGTCGCGTTGACGATCTGCTGGGCGCGGATCTCGTACTCCCCGCCCGCCTCGACGTCCTGCACCCGCGCCCCGACGACACGCTCGCCCTCGCGCAGAAACGCGGTGACACGCGCGCGGTTGGCGACCTTCGCGCCGTAGGCCGCCGCCGTGCGCACGAGAGTGGCCACATAGCGGGCGTCGTCCATCTGCGCGTCGTAGTACTGCAATGCGCCGACCAGTGCGTCCTTCCTCAGGGCGGGGGCGACGCGCAGGGCGTGACTGCGGGTCAGATGGCGGTGCAGAGGCAGGCCCCGCCCATGGCCCCGGGCCATCGACATCACGTCGTAGAGCGCGACGCCCGAACCGGCGTACAGGCGCTCCCAGCCCTTGTGCTGCAGCGGGTACAGGAACGGCACCGGCTTCACCAGGTGCGGTGCGAGCCGCTCCAGCAGCAGGCCGCGCTCCTTCAGTGCCTCCCGTACGAGCACGAAGTCGAGCATCTCCAGATAGCGCAGGCCCCCGTGGATCAGCTTGCTGGACCTGCTGGACGTGCCCGAGGCCCAGTCGCGGGCCTCGACCAGGCCGGTGGACAGTCCGCGGGTCACCGCGTCGAGGGCGGTGCCCGCGCCCACGACGCCGCCGCCCACGACCAGTAGGTCCAGCTCGCGCTCGGCCATCGCTGCCAGTGACTCGGCGCGCTCCGCCGGCCCCAGTGTCGCTGTCCTCACCGCTGCCTCCCGCTTATCGGTCGCGTAGGCCGCACCCGTCGGGCGAAGCCCGCTTCGAACCCCTCATGCCCAAATTCTGACCGGCTTGCCCAACTTCAGCCACTACGCACCACCACCCTGTGGACAACACTCAAGGAAACGCGATCATTCAATCCCGCAAATCGGTCATATTTACTCCTAGTCTGACATTGCGCCCCCTCGTTCTGTCCACAGGGCTTGCGCACCTGCCCCGCTTCGGTTACTGGGAAGGACGGCCCACGCCATGCCCGCAGATCTCGCCGTCATCGGACTAGGCCCGTACGGCCTGCCGCTGGCCAAGGCCGCCATCGCCGTCGGCATCCCCACGCTCGGTTACCGAACCGGGCCCGAGCCCGGCTCCCTCAGTCCCGCAGAACTGCGCCGGATGCTCTCGGGGGGCTTCCGGCACGCCACCAACCCGGCCGAACTCGGCCGGGTACGGACCGCCGTCATCTGCCCGCCCACCCCGCGCGGCACGGACGGCGGGCTCGACCTGAGCCAGGTGGAGACGGCCGCCCGCACCCTGGCGGCCCAGCTGCGCCAGCACACCACCGTCATCCTGGAGTCGCCCGTGCCCCCGGGCACCACCGAGAACGTCCTGCGCCCGCTTCTCGAAGAGGGCTCGGGGATGCGCGCCGGCCGCGACTTCCACCTGGCCTACTCCCCCAGTCGAGTCGACCCCGGCAACCGCCATTTCACGCCCGCCAACACCCCCAAGGTGATCGGCGGCCTCACGCCCGCGTGCACCGAGTCGGCGGCCGCCTTCTACGGCCGCCTCACCGACAAGGTGGTACGCGCGCGTGGCCCGCGTGAGGCGGAGACCGTGCAGGTGCTGGAGACCAACTTCCGGCACGTCAACATCGCCCTCGTCAACGAAATGGCCGTGCTCTGCCACGACTTGGGCGTCGACATCTGGGACGTCATCCGCTGCGCCGAGACCAAGCCGTTCGGCTTCGAGGCCTTCCGCCCCGGCCCCGGCGTCGGCGGCCACGCCGTCCCTCAGGACCTCACCGGCCCCGCCGGCCGCACCCTGCGCATGGTCGAACTGGCCGAGCAGGTCAACAGCCAGATGCCGCGCTACGTCGTCCAGCGCGCCGCCGCCCTCCTCAACGAACACGGCAAGTCCGTGCGCGCCGCCCGCGTCCTCCTCCTCGGCGTCACCTACAAGCCCGACCTCGCCGACCAGCAGTCCACCCCCGCCCAGGAGGTCGCCATCCGCCTGCTGGAGCTGGGCGCCTCCATCAGCTACCACGACCCCTACGTCGCCTCCTGGAGCATCCTCGACCGCCCGGTCCCGCGTGCGGACGCCCTGTACGAGGCCGTCGCGGAGGCCGACCTGACGATCCTGCTCCAGCAGCATCGGACGTACGACCTGCAAGGGCTGTCGGTGAAGGCCCAGCTGTTGCTGGACACCCGGGGCGCGGCGCCTACAGGGGCGGCACATCGGTTGTAACACCTGAGGGGCGCTCCCCTCCCTCGCAACATGCCGCCCCGCCCAACCCCACTTGGGCACACGAAAGGGCCGGCCACCCCACCCGGAGTGACCGGCCCCTCCCTGACGCAGACGAATACGTAGACGTAGACGAATACGTAACGGCTACCGCATGTGCTGCGAGTCGGCGACCGTGACCTCGACCCGCTGGAACTCCTTCAGCTCGCTGTACCCGGTCGTGGCCATGGCCCGCCGCAGCGCACCGAAGAAGTTCATCGAGCCGTCCGGGGTGTGCGACGGACCCGTCAGCACCTCCTCGATGGTGCCGACCGTGCCCAGGCCCACCTTCTTGCCGCGCGGCAGCTCCTCGTTCACGGCCTCCATGCCCCAGTGGTGGCCCTTGCCCGGCGCGTCCGTGGCGCGGGCCAGCGGGGAGCCCATCATCACGGCGTCGGCACCGCAGGCGATGGCCTTGGGCAGGTCGCCGGACCAGCCGACGCCGCCGTCGGCGATCACGTGCACGTACCGGCCTCCGGACTCGTCCATGTAGTCACGGCGGGCGGCCGCCACGTCCGCGACGGCCGTGGCCATCGGGACCCGGATACCGAGCACGTTGCGCGTGGTGTGCGCGGCGCCGCCGCCGAAGCCGACCAGGACGCCGGCCGCGCCGGTGCGCATCAGGTGCAGGGCCGCGGTGTACGTGGCACAGCCGCCGACGATCACCGGGACGTCGAGCTCGTAGATGAACTGCTTAAGGTTCAGCGGCTCGTGCGAGGACGAGACGTGCTCCGCGGAGACCGTCGTGCCGCGGATGACAAAGATGTCCACGCCCGCGTCGACGACCGCCTTGGAGAACTGGGCCGTGCGCTGCGGGGAGAGCGCGGCGGCCGTGACCACGCCCGAGTCGCGCACCTCCTTGATGCGCTGCCCGATCAGCTCCTCCTTGATGGGAGCGGCGTAGATCTCCTGGAGGCGGCGGGTGGCGGCCTCGGTGGGCAGCTCGGCGATCTCGTCGAGAAGCGGCTGCGGGTCCTCGTAGCGCGTCCACAGTCCTTCGAGGTTCAGCACGCCGAGGCCGCCGAGCTCGCCGATGCGGATCGCGGTGGCCGGGGAGACGACCGAGTCCATGGGGGCGGCCAGGAAGGGCAGCTCGAAACGGTAGGCGTCGATCTGCCAGGCGATCGAGACCTCCTTCGGGTCCCGCGTACGGCGGCTGGGGACGACGGCGATGTCGTCGAAGGCGTACGCCCGGCGGCCGCGCTTGCCGCGCCCGATCTCGATCTCAGTCACGTCTGTGGCCTTTCCCTGATGCGTTCAGCGTCTTCCAGTATCGCCGACGGGTACGGCAAGGGCGGCCCCGGAGGTTCCGGAGCCGCCCTCGGGAAGCCTGGCGTCTACTTGTTACGGCTGTAGTTCGGCGCCTCGACCGTCATCTGGATGTCGTGCGGGTGGCTCTCCTTGAGGCCCGCGGAGGTGATCCGGACGAAGCGGCCCTTGGACTCCATCTCCTCGATGGTGGCCGCGCCCACGTAGCCCATGGTCTGGCGCAGACCCCCGACGAGCTGGTGCAGGACGCTGGACAGCGGGCCGCGGTAGGGCACCTGGCCCTCGATGCCCTCGGGCACGAGCTTGTCGTCGGAGGCGACCTCCGCCTGGAAGTAGCGGTCCTTCGAGTACGACCTGCCCTGGCCGCGGGACTGCATGGCGCCGAGCGAACCCATGCCGCGGTACGACTTGAACTGCTTGCCGTTGATGAACTGCAGCTCGCCGGGCGATTCCTCGCAGCCGGCCAGGAGGCTGCCGAGCATCACGGTGTCGGCACCGGCCGCGAGCGCCTTGCCGATGTCGCCGGAGTACTGCAGGCCGCCGTCGCCGATCACCGGGATGCCGACCGGGCGGGCGGCGAGGGAGGCCTCGTAGATCGCGGTGACCTGCGGGACGCCGATACCGGCGACGACACGGGTCGTACAGATGGAGCCGGGGCCCACGCCCACCTTGATGCCGTCGACACCGGCGTCGATCAGGGCCTGCGCGCCGTCGCGGGTGGCGACGTTGCCGCCGATCACGTCGACGCCCACACTGGACTTGATCTTCGACATCCAGCTGAGGGCGTTGCTGTTGTGGCCGTGCGAGGTGTCGACGACCAGGAAGTCCACGCCGGCCTCGGCGAGCGCCTGGGCGCGTTCCAGGGCCTCGGGGCTGGCGCCCACGGCCGCACCGACGAGCAGGCGGCCCTCGGCGTCCTTGGCCGCGTTCGGGTACTTCTCGGCCTTGACGAAGTCCTTGACCGTGATCAGGCCCTTGAGCACACCGGAGTCGTCGACGAGCGGCAGCTTCTCGATCTTGTGCTTGCGCAGCAGCTCCATGGCCTCCACGCCGGAGATGCCGACCTTGCCGGTGACCAGCGGCATCGGCGTCATGACCTCGCGCACCTGGCGGCTGCGGTCGGACTCGAAGGCCATGTCGCGGTTGGTGACGATGCCGAGCAGCTTGCCGGCCGGGTCCGTGACGGGGACGCCGCTGATCCGGAACTTGGCGCACAGGGCGTCGGCCTCGGCGAGGGTCGCCTCCGGGTGCACGGTGATCGGGTCGGTGACCATGCCGGACTCGGACCGCTTCACCAGGTCGACCTGGTTGACCTGGTCCTCGACGGAGAGGTTGCGATGCAGCACGCCGACGCCGCCGAGGCGGGCCATCGCGATCGCCATGCGGGACTCGGTCACCTTGTCCATGGCGGCCGAAAGCAGGGGGATGTTCACCCGGACGTTGCGGGAGATGCGGGACGAGGTGTCGACCGCGTTGGGGAGCACCTCGGATGCGCCCGGCAGCAGCAGCACGTCGTCGTAGGTCAGCCCGAGAGTCGCGAATTTACCGGGCACTCCGTCGACGTTGGCAGTCATGACACCTTCCCCAAATGGCCTTGATCGGTGCGGATGTCCATGCTAACGGGAAGCACAGCCAGCAAATTCCACGGTTCCGTGTGGTTCCAGGCTTCGTATGTTCGTACGGAATCGAGGCGAAGCCCGTTCATCCGGGGGCGCACCCAAGGGAGCGTTACTGCTCGGCGAGTGCGCGCAACCTGCTCAGGGCCCTGTGTTGTGCCACCCGGACCGCTCCGGGTGACATTCCCAACATCTGACCCGTCTCTTCCGCGGTCAACCCCACCGCGATCCTCAGCAGCAGCAGCTCCCGCTGGTTCTCGGGCAGGTTGGCCAGCAGCTTCTTGGCCCACTCGGCGTCGCTGCTCAGCAGCGCCCGCTCCTCCGGGCCCAGGGAGTCGTCCGGGCGCTCGGGCATCTCGTCCGAGGGCACCGCGGTGGAACCCGGGTGCCGCATCGCCGCCCGCTGCAGGTCAGCGACCTTGTGCGCGGCGATGGCGAACACGAACGCCTCGAAGGGGCGGCCGGTGTCCTTGTAGCGCGGCAGCGCGAGCAGGACCGCGACGCAGACCTCCTGGGCGAGGTCCTCGACGAAGTGCCGGGCGTCGCCCGGGAGGCGGGACAGCCGCGTGCGGCAGTAGCGCAGGGCCAAGGGGTGGACATGCGCGAGCAAATCGTGCGTGGCCTGCTCGTCGCCGTCCACGGCGCGATGGACGAGTGCACCGATCGCCCCTTGGGCATAAGCCGCCTCGTCGTCGCGCATCGGTCCATGGTGCCTTGTGGCCGTTTGGTCCGTGGCATCGCGCCCGATGTTGTGCACCGAAGCGTTATGAGCAGGTGCGCCGGCACTCATCCCCTGCGCCCTCCCCTTCCGCTCGACCGACTCGTCCCCGAGAGACTCCACACCTCAAGGATGCGGCATCCGCGCCGAAACGAGCAGCGGGCACCCGGCGGGCCCCGTTGCCACCCCCGCTCACCATGCGATAAGCACGCCGGCCCGGCCCGGGGAAAGCAGCCCCGCCCACCACACGGCGGGCGGGGATCCCCGTGCCCCCGCTGAGGTCCACCTACCGGACCAGGCCCCACCGGAACCCGAGCGCCACCGCGTGCGCCCGGTCCGAGGCGCCGAGCTTCTTGAAGAGCCGCCGGGCGTGGGTCTTGACGGTGTCCTCGGAGAGGAACAGCTCACGGCCGATCTCGGCGTTCGAGCGGCCGTGGCTCATGCCCTCCAGGACCTGGATCTCACGCGCGGTGAGTGTCGGCGCGGCACCCATCTCGGCGGAGCGCAGCCGCCGCGGGGCGAGCCGCCAGGTCGGGTCGGCGAGGGCCTGCGTGACGGTCGCCCGCAGCTCCGCGCGCGAGGCGTCCTTGTGCAGATAGCCACGGGCACCTGCGGCGACCGCGAGGGCCACGCCGTCCAGGTCCTCGGCGACCGTGAGCATGATGATGCGCGCACCGGGGTCGGCGGACAGCAGCCGCCGCACGGTCTCTACGCCGCCCAGACCGGGCATGCGTACGTCCATCAGAATCAGGTCCGAGCGGTCGGCGCCCCAGCGGCGGAGGACTTCCTCGCCGTTGGCCGCCGTCGTCACGCGCTCGACGCCGGGCACGGTCGCGACCGCACGGCGAAGCGCCTCTCGGGCAAGCGGGGAGTCGTCGCAGACGAGGACGGATGTCATGGCCGCCCTCCGCAGCTGATGCACGTCACCTTGAGCCTCCAGGCTGGTACGAAATCGTCACCTGTGCGGTCGACCGTCTCGGACGCCTGCCCGAGCGCTTGTTGCTTCAACCGCCTCCGCCCTCTCAACGACGGTCACTCGAAAGAGTTACGGGGGCATGTGCCGTCTTCGGCACTCTACGTGAGGGGGCGGACACGGTGCAGACATGCACGACGGACCCACAACGTTTCATCACAACCCATGCCCCATTCAGCCCTTTTTCTTCCCATTTGTTGGCGTCTGAGGCTAGATTCGCAATGAGTCATATTTTCATCTCCTTAGATCGTAGATGTACGGTCGTGGACACCGTATCCGCCCAGAACGGCTACAAGGGGTCACGCAATGGCAGATTTCTCCCGCCTTCCCGGACCGAACGCGGACCTGTGGGACTGGCAGCTGCTGGCTGCCTGTCGCGGGGTGGACAGCTCGCTCTTCTTTCATCCGGAGGGCGAGCGCGGTGCGGCCCGGAGCGCTCGTGAGAACTCGGCCAAGGAGGTCTGTATGAGGTGCCCGGTGCGCGCGCAGTGCGCGGCGCACGCGCTGGCGGTCCGCGAACCGTACGGCGTCTGGGGCGGCTTGACCGAGGACGAGCGCGAGGAACTCATGGGGCGGGCGCGCAACCGGCTGGTGTCGGCGTCGACGACCAGCGCGGAGTCCGGCTCCACCAATTGAAGGAACGTTTCTTCAAGTAAGGGCACGCGCAGGCGTGCCCTTACTCTGCGTCAGCGGGCAGCGGCTCGCGCCAACTGCTGGAGCGTCGCCGCCACCGCGGGCACCTGCGCCAGGTCGGGCAGGGTGAGCGCGACGATCTCCCGCCGCACCGCCGGCTCCAGCGCCACCATGCGCACACCTCGCGGCCGTACGGACTCGACGGCGAGCTGGGGCAGGACGGCCACGCCCAGACCGGCGCCCACCAGGCCGACGACCGCCGGATAGTCGTCGGTGGCGAAGTCGATACGGGGCGTGAATCCGGCTCCCTCGCACACCTCGATCAACTGCCCTCGGCAGCGCGGGCATCCGGCGATCCACGGCTCGGCGGCGAGGTCCCCGATGGCGAGGGACCCGGTGGGCGCGGTGCGCGCGAGGCGGTGCCGCTCGGGCACGAGGGCGATGAGCCGGTCGGTCAGCAGGGGGCGTACGACGAGGTCGTCCCACTCCCCTTCCTGGGCCGCGCCCTCGTAGCGGAAGGCGAGCGCCACGTCGTAGTCGCCCTCACGCAGCAGTTCGACGGACTTCGGCGGCTCGGCCTCCTCCAGGGAGACCCGGGTGCCGGGGTGTGCGGCGCGCAGGGCGGCGAGGGCGGTCGGGACCAGGGTGGAACTGCCACTGGGGAAGGAGACGAGGCGGACGCGGCCGGCCCGCAGTCCGGCGATGGCGGCGACCTCCTCCTCGGCGGCGGTGAGGCCGGCCAGGATCCCGGCGGCATGCCGCACCAATGCCTCACCGGCCTGGGTCAGCCGCATCTCGCGCCCGCTGCGGATCAGCAGGGGTGTGCCGACGGACGCCTCCAGGGCCTTCATCTGCTGGCTGACGGCGGGCTGGGTGCAGCCCAGTTCACGCCCCGCCGCGGAGAAGGAACCGGTACCGGCGACGGCGCGCAGCACACGGAGATGACGGGCCTCGATCACAGATCAAGCATAAGTGATCCTTGGGAAAGGCGCCGTATAACACATGGACGCTTTGAGTGTCGGTCGCCTACCGTGCGGTCATGAAGCTTCTGTCTGTGAACCTGGGCCACCGGAAGTACGTGCCGTACTCGGATCACCCGGATGGCGTCACCGGGATCGACAAGCAGCCGGTGGACGGACCGGTACGGGTGGCGGCTCCCGGACCCAAGGGGACCGGGGGCAGTGGCGTGGCCGGCGACGAGGTGTGCAGCCTGCGCCACCACGGCGGCGACGACCAGGCCGTGTACGCGGTGGCGCGCGAGGACCTCGACGACTGGGAGCGCGAACTGGGGCGGCCGCTGGCGAACGGCGGGTTCGGCGAGAACCTCACGACCTTCGGCCTGGACGTGTCCGGCGCGCTGATCGGTGAGCGCTGGCGGATCGGTTCCGATCTGGTGCTGGAGGTCACCTCCGGGCGGATTCCCTGTCGCACCTTCCAGGGCCATGTGGGTGAGGAGCAGTGGGTGAAGCGGTTCACCGTGAAGGGGGCGCCGGGTGCGTATCTGCGGGTCATCGAGCCGGGCGAGATCCGGGCGGGCGACGCGATGGAGATCATTCACCGGCCCGGTCACGACGTGACGGTGGCGCTGCAGTTCCGGGCGGTCACGACGGAGCGGAAGCTGCTGCCGCGGCTGCTGGCGGCGGGAGAGGCGCTGCATCCGGAGTCGCTGGAGGCGGCGCGGAAGTACGCGGCGAAGAACGAGGCCTGACCGGGCGTCAGCAGTGAGGCGGCGTCAGTAGTCGGAAGGCGTCGGCCCGGGCGCCCGGAACGTCCGGGCGCCGCACGGCTCCTAGGGGGAAACCCCGTACGAGCGGCGGGGGTTGACTCGGGGTGGGCCGGGGGACGACCCGGATGTTCGGCGGGCGGCGATCAAGGACGCTCGATCCATGTCTCGCTTCAAGCGCGTCCTCATCGTTCTCGGCACCCTCGTCACGGTCGTCGCGCTGACGGTCGGTGCCCTGTTCGCCTGGCTGTGGACCGGCGCCGACGTCAGCACGGTCGGCAAGGCGTCGTTCGACAACGCGCTGGCGATACCTCCCCTGGCCGGGTCGACCGTCGACAAGGACGGCACGCGCGTCTTCGACCTGCGTATGCGCGCGGGCGAAACGGAGTTCAAGAACGGGGTGAAGACTCCGACCTGGGGGTTCAACGGCTCCTACCTCGGCCCGACACTTCGCGCGGCCCGTGGCGAGAAGGTCCGGGTGCGCATGGCGAACGGGCTCGCCGAGGCGTCCAGCGTGCACTGGCACGGCATGCACCTGCCCGCGCGCATGGACGGCGGCCCGCACCAGATGATCGCCCCCGGCGGCACCTGGACCCCGCACTGGACCGTGGCCCAGCCGGCCGCGACGCTCTGGTACCACCCGCACCCGCACGGCGCGACCGAACGGCATGTGCGCAAGGGCCTGGCCGGCATGTTCATCCTGGACGACGCGAAGTCCGGGGACCTTGACCTGCCGAAGCGGTACGGCGTCGACGACCTGCCCGTCATCGTCCAGGACGTGCGCTTCGACGGCGCCGAACTCGGCGGCGGCCACAGGATGATGCAGAACGTCGGCTTCCTCGGCGACCAGACGATGGTCAACGGCACACTGCGCCCCTACCGGGAGGTCGGCGACGAGCTCATACGGCTGCGGCTGCTCAACGCCTCGACGGCACGGACGTACGCCTTCGGCTTCCCCGACGACCGCGCCTTCTCGCTCATAGCCACCGACGGGGGCCTGCTGGAGCGGCCCGAGTCCATGGACCGGGTCCAGCTGTCGCCGGGTGAGCGCGCCGAGATCGTCGTACGGATGCGGACGGGTGAGCGGGTGATGCTGCGCAGCTTCCCGCAGGACAACTACGGGGACGGCTGGCAGCGGCGGTTCGGCGGGGGCGACGACTCGTTCGACGTACTGGAACTGCGGGCGGCGGGAGCACTCCGCGCCTCGCCCGCGATACCGGCCGCGCTGGGCAAGTCGGAGACACCGGACGGCACGGATGCGGTGCGTGGGCGGCACTTCGACCTGAAGCGGTCCGGCATCAACGGGCGGGCGATGGCCATGGGGCGCGTCGACGAGACGGTCACTCGGGGAACGACGGAGGTGTGGACGGTCCGCAACAGCAACGGCATGCCGCACAACTTCCATGTGCACGACGTGCAGTTCCGGGTGCTGGAGGTGAACGGCGAGGCGCCGCCGGCCGCGCTGCGCGGGCCGAAGGACACGGTGTTCCTGCCGAACGGCACGACCATGAGGCTGGCGCTGCGCTTCACCGGTCCGGCGGATCCGGACACGCCGTACATGTACCACTGCCATCTGCTGTACCACGAGGACGAAGGGATGATGGGTCAGTTCGCCGTGGTGGAGAGGGGACAGCGGGCGAAGGTCCCGTCGGCCCACTCGGCGCACGGGCCCGGGCACGGGCACGGCTGAGCGGGGAGCGGAGGCGCGCAGTCCAGGTCACTAATCTTGCGCCATGACAACGGCATTGATTACGGGATCGACCGCGGGCATCGGCGCCGCGTTCGCGCGGCGGCTGGCGGCTGACGGGCACGACCTCGTCCTGGTGGCCCGGGACACCAAGCGGCTGCGGGAGCAGGCGACCGAGTTGCACGACCGGCACGGCATCGAGGCGGAAGTGCTCACGGCCGACCTGGCGGAGGACACCGGCATCGAGACGGTCGCCGCCCGCCTCGGCGACCGCCGGAACCCCGTCGACCTGCTGATCAACAACGCCGGCTTCGGCAACAAGGGCCGCTTCCTCGACGTCTCCATGGCCGACGAGCTGAAGATGCTCAAGGTGCACTGCGAGGCGGTACTGCGCCTGACGTCGGCGGCCACGGAGGCGATGCGGGAGCGGGGGCGCGGCGGCGTCGTCAACGTCGCGTCGGTCGCGGCCTTCGTACCTCGCGGGACGTACGGCGCGTCCAAGGCGTGGGTCGTGCAGTTCACCCAGGGCGCGGCGCGGGACCTGGCGGGGAGCGGGGTGCGGCTGATGGCGCTGTGCCCGGGGTTCGTACGGACCGAGTTCCATGAACGGGCCGGGATGGGGACGGACAACATTCCGGGGTGGATGTGGCTGGACGCGGACAAGTTGGTGGCGGCGGCGCTCGACGATCTGGCGCGGGGGAAGGCGGTGTCGATCCCGGATCCTCGGTACAAGGCGTTGATGGGGGTGGTGAAGGTGGTGCCGCGCGGGTTGCTCGGCGGGATCAGTTCGAGGACGGGGCGGAAGTACGGGCCGCAGTAGCCGCTTTGCGGTCGCCCGTGCAGGCGGCCTTCAGAGCCTCCGCCGCCGCCACGACCAGCTCCACCGACTCGGTGTGCCTCAGCAGCCCGGGCAGCGCCGGTACCCAGCCTCCGCTGCGCAGCGCCAGTGCCGTCAGGTCCCGGGCCCGGGCGGGATCGTTCGTGACCGCGGCGACGTGCGCGCAGGCCCGAGCGGCGTACGTGGGGGCCGCGATGGTGCGGGCTACCTGCTCGGCGCGGACGAGTTCGCCCGCGTCGGCCACGGCAACGGAGATCTCCGCAAGGGTTTGGGCACGTTCATGGGGGTGGGTGAGGCAGTCCGCCCGGGCGACGGCTTCGTCGTACTCGCCGATGGCGATGAGGAGCAGCGCATCGGCGCTCACCTCGGGCCGGGGCCGACGGCGGAGTGCGTCGTCACCCATCGGGAGTCCCCGGACCGCCAGACGCCTCGCCTTGTCCTGTTCCCCCGCACAGGCCAGGGCCCTGACCAGAAACACGATCTCGGTGCGGTGCCAAGCGCTCCAGCGGTGGATCTGCCGGTACGCCTCGTTGGCGAGCGCCTTGGCCCTGACGTGCTGGCCCGCTGTGTACAGGGCCCAGGCCAGCAGGCCCAGATCCACTCCCAGCCGACCCGGGTTGGCCGACTGCCGGACCACGGACTCGGCCCGGTCGAAGTGGCCGCCGGCTGCCAGTCCGCGAATCACGGTGTGCAAAGGAGAACCGCTCGCCCCCGCGAAGCGGTAGGAGCCCACGAGAGCGATCGCAGCTTCGGCTCGTCCGGCAGCAGCATGCCACCCGGCCAAAAGGTGCATGAGCTGCGACCGTTGTTCGCCGAAGGGTGCGCGCGCGGCCAGGCGCTCGGCCCGGCCCATGGCTCCCGCGGCGGCCAGCGCCACGACGGCGTCCATCAGCGCGGTGGACTCAGCGGTCGCCCCGTCGGGTAACTCGCCGCGTGGGATCAGTTCCTCAAAGCCGTCGAGCAGGCTCAGGGCCTCGTCCCGGTACCCCGCCAAGGCCAGTGCCTTGGCCGCCCCGCTCACTTTCCGAGCGACGGTCGGGACTGCCGGGACACGGGTGCGGGCCTCGACGTCCAGAAGCATCCGTTCCGCCGTTTCGCGTCGGCCGCCGCGTGACATCGCGAGGGCCAACTCGACGAGCGTGCGCGGACGGTCCTCGCTCCCCTCCAAGGAGTGGACGAGTTCGACTGCCCGGTCCTGCTCGCCCGCTTCGGCCAGCAGAAGGGCGAGCCGACGGAGCGCCTCGGCTCGCAGCCCGGTGTTCCCGATGCCCCGCGCCAGGCGCTCGGCCCGGTCGTACTGGCCGCCCTGTGCCAGCACGATCACCTCTTCCCCCAGCGTCAGACCGGCTTCCGTCGGGTCCTTGATACGCCGGGCCAGCGCCTCGGCCCGGTCGTGGCACCCCGCTCGCGCCAGCTCGGTCGCCACCGTGCGCAGCGCCTGCCAAGCGAGGGCGGGGTCCCGCACACGGCCGGCGAGTTCTTCGGCCGCGTCGTATTCACCCGCCTTCGCCCGAGCGATCGCGAGGTCCCGCAGGATGGCGGACCGCCCCCCGTCCCGAAGGTGGACTAGCCGGGCCTCGGCCTCCTCGTACCGGCCCGCCGCCACCAGGCTACGGGCGACGATCTCCCATGCCCGGACCTGCGCGTCGCGTTTGTGGATGCCGTCGGCGAAGATCTGCGCACGACGGATGTCGCCCGCCCCGGCCAGCGCCGCCACCACTTCCACGCGTCTGTCGGACGTGGGAGCCAGCCGCCTCACCGCATCGAGAAGCCGATGCCCACGGTCCCGAAGGCCCTCCCGGTCCCAGGCACGGACAACCAGGACCAGCGCCCTGATCCGGGCCGGGCGAACCGCCGCTCGGGCCACGCGTTCGGCGTCCTCGATCCGGCCGACCCCCAGCAGGGCCGGAACCAGGGCCAACGCTCCCTGCGCCGCACACTCCTCGTTCGGGGCGGTACGGACCAGCTGTTCCGCCCGGTCCGGGCGTCCGGCCTCCAGCCAGGCCGCGACGGCCGCCGTGTACGGGCCGCTCGCGAGACGTGATCCGGCGGCCGCACGCGCCAGGGCGGCCGCCCGGTCGTATTCGCCCGCCGCGACCAGGACGCCGGCGACTCGTACCCGGACCTCGTCTCCGAGCTGCTGTTCATCGCTGTGGTCCGCGCACTCCTCGGCCTCCCGCAACGTCTCCAGGACCCGGCCGGGATCACCGCCCCGCCGCTGCAACTCCTCGGCGACACCGGCAAGTTCCGCCCCGCGCCGGTCAGCGGCCGGATAGCTCCGCGCCAGGGCCAGGGCACGGCTCGTACTCCCCACGGCGACCCAGGCCCGGGGCAGGCCGTCCGGCAGGCCAGCGTTGCGGTCGCCCAGCCAGTCCCGGTGGACGGCCAGACGGAGGGCGTCCAGCGGATCCGGGCACCCCCGGTCGGCGAGCGCCTCCTCGGTGGCCCGTACCTCGTTGACCGCGGCGACATCGCCGCCGGTGAGCAGGAGCATGCGGTCGTGGCGGGCCGCGTCCAGGGCGCAGTCGAGCATCCGGTCCACGGCACGCGAGGCGCGCAGCATGCGGAAATAGCCGCGCAGCAGGTACTCGGGGGTGCCGTCGGGCCAGCCGCGCTCCCGCCATGCGTCGGCCCAGGCGTGCAACTTGGCCCGGTATCGGTCGAGTTCACCACTGCCGAGCATCTCCTCGGCCTGTGCCTGTAGTTCCTCGTGCCCCAGCAGGTACACGGACGCCCGCAGGCCGAACGTCCGCCCCGCGCGGGTGCGCAGGATGTCCCGCACCCGGTAGGGCACGGCGCCGGTCAGTTCCGCGAGGTCCTCGGCGCTCAGGCCCCCGCCCGCCGCCGTGACCAGCGCAAGCAGGTCGTACTCAAGCCCTCCGGCCTCGATGAGGTGCTTCAGTTCACGTTCCGCCTCGCCGCGGATCACCTGGGCGTATCGCGACGGCTCCAGGATCCGTACGATCCCGGGGTCGCGCAGCGGATGGACGTCCGGCACGTCCACCGGCAGGGGCGGGTTGAGCCGCCCGGACACCAGGACGCGCATACCGGAATCGGGCCGCGCCGGCAGCAGACCGGCGATGCTGCGCGCGGCCGCCCCCGTCGTCACGCCTCGGTCCTCGTCCAGCCCGTCGACCAGCAGGACGAGCCGCTCACCGCGCTCGGCGCAGGCCAGCGCCGCCTCCCGGTACAAACGCAGCAGATGCGCCTCGCGGGTGGATTCCCACAGGTTGGCGGGCAGCCCCTCACCGGCGATCTCGGCGAGCTGTTCCAGGACGACGTCGACGTACGCCGCCACGTCGTTCTGGGCGCCCAGCCGGGCTGTCACGAAGAACGGCACGAGACGCACGCCCTTCGGCGGATGCAGCGCGAACCACGACATCAGCGCGGTCTTGCCCGCCCAGGCTCCCGCGCGCCACCAGGCGTACAGGGGGCCGGAACCGGCCGTGCAGAAGTCGACCAGCGCGGCCAACTCCCGCTCACGGTCCACGAGTTGCGGTGGGGCGATCTTTCCCACCTGCTCCCGGTACGCCGAGCGCACGGGAGGTGCCAGTACGACCTGGTTGTTGTCGCCCGTGATGGCCCAGCCGATGTCGCCGCCCGCGGCCACCGACTGCTTCCCCCGCCCCTGCATGGCGCCATGGTGCCAAACCGCCGGATCCGGTGTCCCCCACCTGATGGTTTCCTTTCGGCGGGAGCGGCGGTTCAGGACCGGCCGTACCGCGAGGGTGACCGTTCAACAAGACCGATCGGGTCTGATTTTCCTAGAATGATGAGGTTCATCCGGAATAAGGAGCCGGGAGGCGACGGCGTCATGACCTTCGTACAGCTCATCGACTGCAGGACCAGCCGTTTCGACGAGATGAACCGGCTGATGGACAGGTGGGTCGAGCAGACCAAGGGGAAACGGACGGCGACGCACGACATCATCGGGAAGGACCGGTCCGACTCGTCGCACTTCATCGAGATCGTGGAGTTTCCGTCGTACGAGGAGGCGATGCGGAACTCCAACCTGCCCGAGACCGACCGGATCTTCCAGGAGATGGTCGCGCTCTGTGACGAGACGCCGACCTTCACCGATCTGGACGTCGTGCGGGACGATCAGCTGAACGTCCTGGCCGCGCGGGCCTTCTTCCAGGACATGGGCAAGATGGCGCCGGAGCGGATCGGGGAACACCTCACGGACGACTACGTGGATCACGATCCGTCGTATCCGCAGCCCGTGCAGGGCGTCGACGGGGTGCGCGAGCAGTACGCGGGATGGCGTGCCGCCTTCGACTTCACCTTCCGGATCGACGACCAGATGGCCCAGGAGGACCAGGTGTGCACGCGGTGGACGTGGACCGCGCGGCACAAGGGGGAGTTCCTCGGGATTCCGGCGACCGGGCAGGACGTGACCATGCAGGGCATGACCTGGCAGCGGTTCCGGGACGGCAGGATCTGCGAGAGCCACTGGCTCTACGACCGGGCCGGGCTGCTGGAGCAGCTCGGGGTGCTCGGTCAGTGACCACGTAGCCAGGTCAGTGGCCTGGTAGCTCGGTCAGCGACCACATGGCGCGATCAAGGACCAGGTCGCGCGATCAAGGACCCGCGAAGGGGGAAGGCCCCGTTCCGCACAGCTGTGCGGAACGGGGCCTTCGCTACGAGCGCTGCAAGCGCCGCCGGTCAGCGGCTGGGCTCAGTGCGCGTGCCCGTGGCCGTGGCCGCCGGCGGCCGCCGGCTCCTCCTCTTCCTTCTTCTCGACGACCAGGGTCTCGGTCGTGAGGAGGAGGGAGGCGATGGAGGCGGCGTTCTCCAGGGCGGAGCGGGTGACCTTGACCGGGTCGATGACGCCGGCCTTGACCAGGTCGCCGTACTCGCCGGTCGCGGCGTTGAAGCCCTGGCCCTTGTCGAGCTCGGCGACCTTGGAAGTGATGACGTAGCCCTCCAGGCCGGCGTTCTCGGCGATCCAGCGCAGCGGCTCGACGACCGCGCGGCGGACGACGGCGACACCGGTGGCCTCGTCGCCGGTCTTGCCCAGGCCGCCCTCCAGCACCTTGGCGGCGTGGACGAGCGCGGAGCCACCACCGGAGACGATGCCCTCCTCGACCGCGGCGCGGGTCGCGGAGATGGCGTCCTCCAGACGGTGCTTCTTCTCCTTCAGCTCCACCTCGGTGGCGGCGCCGACCTTGATCACGCACACGCCGCCGGCCAGCTTCGCGAGGCGCTCCTGGAGCTTCTCGCGGTCCCAGTCGGAGTCGGTGTTCTCGATCTCGGCCTTGATCTGGGCGACGCGGCCCTGGACGTCCTCGGACTTGCCGGCGCCGTCCACGATGGTCGTGTCGTCCTTGGTGACCGTGATGCGGCGGGCGGAGCCCAGCACGTCCAGACCGGCCTGGTCGAGCTTGAGGCCGACCTCCTCGGAGATGACCGTGGCGCCGGTGAGGACCGCCATGTCCTGCAGCATCGCCTTGCGGCGGTCGCCGAAGCCCGGGGCCTTGACCGCGACCGCGTTGAAGGTGCCGCGGATCTTGTTGACGACCAGGGTCGACAGGGCCTCGCCCTCGACGTCCTCGGCGATGATCAGCAGCGGCTTGGAGGCACCCGCCTGGATGACCTTCTCCAGCAGCGGCAGCAGATCCTGGATGGAGGAGATCTTGCCCTGGTTGATGAGGATGTACGGGTCGTCGAGGACGGCCTCCATACGCTCCTGGTCGGACACCATGTACGGCGACAGGTAGCCCTTGTCGAAGGCCATGCCCTCGGTGAAGTCCAGCTCCAGACCGAAGGTGTTGGACTCCTCGACGGTGATGACACCGTCCTTGCCGACCTTGTCCATCGCCTCGGCGATGAGCTCGCCGACCTGCTGGTCCTGGGCGGACAGCGCGGCCACGGCGGCGATGTCGGACTTCTCGTCGATCGGGCGGGCCGTCGCGAGCAGGTCCTCGGAGATCGCGGCTACGGCGGCGTCGATGCCCTTCTTGAGCGCGGCCGGGGAGGCACCCGCGGCGACGTTCTTCAGACCCTCGCGGACCAGCGCCTGGGCCAGCACGGTGGCGGTGGTCGTACCGTCACCCGCGATGTCGTTGGTCTTGGTCGCCACCTCCTTCACCAGCTGGGCGCCGAGGTTCTCGTACGGGTCCTCGACCTCGACCTCGCGGGCGATGGTGACACCGTCGTTGGTGATGGTCGGCGCGCCGAACTTCTTGTCGATGACGACGTTGCGGCCCTTGGGGCCGATCGTCACCTTGACCGTGTCGGCCAGCTTGTTGACGCCGCGCTCCAGGGCGCGACGGGCGTCCTCGTCGAACTTCAGGATCTTCGCCATGACAGCGGGAGCCCTCTCGGAAACTAGGGATTCACAAAAGACACTGCGCCCCGGGCGCCCGGCTTCTTGTCAGTGGTCGCGGGGGCCAGGGGCGCAGCTGGAAAACCTTGGTTGTCTAGAACCTCGGTCGTCTTACTTCTCGATGACCGCGAGCACGTCGCGGGACGAGAGGACGAGGTACTCCTCGCCGTTGTACTTGACCTCGGTGCCGCCGTACTTGCTGTACAGCACGATGTCGCCGACCTTCACGTCGAGCGGCAGGCGCTCGCCGTTCTCGAAGCGGCCCGGGCCCACGGCGAGGATGACGCCCTCCTGGGGCTTCTCCTTCGCGGTGTCCGGGATGACCAGGCCAGAGGCGGTGGTCTGCTCGGCGTCGAGCGGCTGGACCACGATGCGGTCCTCAAGCGGCTTGATGGCAACCTTGGAGCTGGCGGTCGTCACGATCCGACCTCCCCCTTCGGAGATCTCACGGGGTTAACTGTCTGAGGTGGCGACCAGGTGGATCCGTCGTCGCGGGTGCCGGACCTGCCCGTCGCGTATTGGCACTCTCCAGGGAGGAGTGCCAGACCTGAGACTATGACCGGGATTAGCACTCGGTCAAGCGGAGTGCCAATTCACCGCGGCGCGGCGTATCCGGGAGGCCCGGCAGACGGCCCGCGCACGACCGCACCGCGCACGGCCCCACCGCGCACAGCCCGCGCGCTACAGGTAGTCCTCCAGGCGCCCCACGGCCAGCCCTCTCGCCTGGGTCTCCCGCAGCAGTCGCGTCGTCCGCTCCCGCAGGGACAGTCCCGTCGGCTCACCCGAAGGAACGGAGACGATGTCACCCGCGCGCAGCCGACCGGGGCCCTTCGCGTACGTCAGTCCCCCGTCCCCCTCCATCGCCGCCCGCCACAGCACGACCGCCGTCACCCCGCAGTCGGCGGCGGCGCGCAGCGTGGTCGTGTCGTACGTCCCGTAGGGCGGGCGGAAGAACTGGGGGCGGATGCCGAAGCGGGCGCGGAGTTTGCTCTGCTGGCCGCAGATCTCGGCGCGCTGACCGGCGTACGGCAGGCCGGGCAGGGCGGCGTGGTCGAGCGTGTGGTTCTGGATGGACGCGCCCACCGAACGCAGACGCGCGAAGTGGCCGTAGCCCGGGCCGACCACGCTGTCGGTGAGGAACATGCTGACCGGCAGCCGTAGCTCACGGACCATGTCGACGAAGCGGGGGTCCTTCTCGGCGCCGTCGTCGTAGGTGAGGAAGACGACCTTGTCGCGGGTGGGGACACGGTCCACGACGGGCAGCGGGCCCCGCGCCGGAAGCGGCCGGCGCCGGGCGGGCGGGGACGGGGGTGCGGGCAGGGGGGCGGTCAGTCCCCAACGGCGGTACGGCTGTGTCGTACCGGGTCTCGTACCGGGCGTCGGGCCGACCGTCGGACTGGGCGCCGGACTGGCCGCCGGTCGTGCGTCATGGGCTGCCGCGTTCTCGCCGGGCGGGGCTCCGGCGGCCGACCCGGCCGACTGGGCGCAGCCGGCGAGCAGGGCGGACGTCATGAGGACGGCCGCCAGCGCCCGTACTCCCGGGGCGGCCGGCGCCGGCTGTCTCACAGGTAGTCCTCCAACCGGGCCACCGCATACCCCTCGGCCGTCACCTTGTTCAGGAATCGGCGGATCATGTCGGGCATTGTGCCCTTCCAGTCGTCCCTGCCCCGGAAGTGAGTGAGGACGATGTCACCCGGTCGGATCTTCCGGTTCCACTCGCGGTACTCCCAGTGGTCGACGAAGACCTCCTCGTTCCACAGCGGGACGTACTTGATGCCGCAGCGCTTCGCGGCGCGCAGGGTCTTCCGGTTGTAGTTCCCGAAGGGCGGGCGAAAGAGCAACGGGCGCTTGCCGTAGCGCCTCTCGATGACCTCCTGCATCCCGCAGATCTCACGCTTCTGGCGGAGGTAGGAGAGGGACGGCAGGTAGGGGTGGTGGAGCGTGTGGTTGTTCAGGACCACGCCGTTGCCCTGCATCCGCTTGAAGTAGCCGTAGTCCTCCTTGATCAGGTAGTCGCTGAGGAAGGCTGTGTACGGCACCCGCAGGTCGCTCATCATCCGCAGGAACACCGGGTCCTTCTCGGCGCCGTCGTCGATGGTGAGGAAGACGACCCGCTGTTTGGTGGGGACGGTCGTGAAGACCGGCGGAAGCCCGAGCTCCTCGTGCCCGTCCACCTCGAAGCCGTCGCGGGTGGTGATCTTCGGCTTCCTCGCGGGGGGCGACGGGGGCGCGAGCGGCACTCCGGCCAGCCGCCAGCGCCTCGCGGCGGCGACCCGGGCGGCGTGGGCGGCCTGGGCGGACTGGGGCTTCTTGGGGTGCGGGGCTTGGGGGTGCGGATCCATGGCGTGCGGACGCTTGGGGCGCGGATCCCTACGGTGCGTGGCCCCGGCGTCCGGGGTCGGAGTCCCGGCCGGAGGTGGCGCCTTGAGGGGCTCTCGGCTCGGGGTGCCCGAGGTGGGGCGTACGGCATCCGGCCCGTCCCCGGCGACCGGTGCGCAGCCCGAGGCGATGGCGGCGACGGCGAGCACGATGATGCCGCCGCGGACCCGCGAAAGCACTGCCGCCTGGTGGCCGCGCCCTGCGGGTGCCCCGTTGAGGCGACTTTTGTCATTTTGTCGTACTACTCGCATGGAGCCGGATCTTCGCAGGCACCCGCTCCGAAGCCGGGCCGACACCGCCGCCGCGGCCGGACCATCCACCGACTGGCCCACACGAAGGGACCGGCCAACGGCAACGCGCCCGCGCGAAGGGACCGGCCAACGGCAGCGCCCGCGCGAAGGGGACCGGCCCGGCCAACCGCAAGCGGCCCGTACGGCGGGTACCCGCCAACCGCAAGCCGCCCGCGCAGAGCGGAGCGAAGTGGACGACGCCGGGGCGTTCGCGCGGAGCGGTGTGGCCGACGGCAGGGCCCCCGCACGAACGTGGCCGACGGCCGGGTCCCCCACGAACATGGCCGACGGCCGGGTCCCCCACGAACGTGGCCGGTGGCAGGGCCCCGCACGAACGTGGTCGACAATGAACCGGTGAACGACCTCGCCTCCTTCTCCTCCCTCCTCACCCCTGAGGGCCGTGCCCTCCTCGACGCCGTGCGCGACACCGACCCCGCCGACGAACTGGCCGTCGCCACGAGGCTGCGTCGCGAGCACCCCGCCGAGCTGGTGTCGGCGGCGCTCGGGCAGGCGCGGCTGCGGCAGCGGGCGGTGGCGAAGTTCGGGGCGGCGGACGCGGGGCGTATGTACTTCACGCCGAACGGGGTCGAGCAGTCGACGCGGGCGAGCGTCGCGACGTACCGGGCCGGGCGGATGAGGGGACTGGGGATCGGCTCGGTCGCCGACCTGTGCTGCGGGATCGGGGGCGATGCGATCGCGCTGGCGCGGGCCGGGATCCGGGTGCTGGCGGTGGACCGGGATCCGGTGACGGCCGCGGTGGCGCGGGCGAACGTGGAGGCGCTGGGGCTCGGGGACCTGATCGAGGTGCGGGAGGCGGATGTAGTCGGGGTCGACACGGGCGGTTATGACGCCGTGTTCGTCGACCCGGCGAGGCGGGGTGGGCAATCAAGAGGGGCCGCGCGAAGCACGTCGGTGAGGGGCGGCGGTCGGGTGGCGGGCGGGCGGATCTTCGACCCCGAGGCGTACTCGCCGCCGCTGTCCTGGGCCGTGGAGGCGGCTCGCAAGGCGCCCCGGGCCGCGCTGAAGATCGCGCCCGGGATTCCGCACGAGGCGATTCCGCCGGACGCCGAGGCGGAGTGGATCTCGGACGGCGGGGACGTGAAGGAGGCGGTGCTGTGGTTCGGGACGGAGGCCGGGGCGGTACGGGCCACGTTGCTGCCGGGGCCGCGGACGCTGCTCTCCTCGCGGCTTCCCGATCCTGAAGTCCGGCCTGTCGGGCGGTACTTGTACGAGCCGGACGGCGCCGTCATCCGGGCGCATCTGGTCGCGGAGGTGGCGGGCCAGTTGGACGGCGGGCTGGTTGACGCGACCATCGCGTATGTCACGGCGGACGAGCTGCGCGCGACGCCGTACGCCGCCGCCTACGAGATCACGGATCAACTGCCCTTCAACGTGAAGAAGTTGAAGGCGCTCCTGCGGGAGCGGGAGGTGGGCATCCTCACCGTCAAGAAGCGCGGCTCCGCCGTCGAGCCGGAGGAGCTGCGGAAGAAGGTCAAGCCTCAGGGGCCCCACTCGGCGACCGTGTTCCTGACACGGGTGGCGGGGGCGCCGACGATGCTGGTGGGGCGGCCTGCGTAGGGCCGGCGAAGTCACCGACGGGCTGCCCTCCCCGTAGGCCCTAAGGGGAGGATTCAGCGGCAGCGGCCCGCCGCAGCAACAGCTCCCGTTCCCGCTCGTTCCGCGTCAGCCCCGCCGCGCGCTCGAACTCCGCCCGCGCCTGCGCCGTACGTCCCAGACGCAGCAGCAGATCGCCGCGCACGCTCGGCAGCAAGTGGTAGTCCCGCAGGGCGGGTGCGGCGGCGATCGCGTCGACGATCTCCAGGGCGGGCCCCGGCCCCTCGGTCATCGACACGGCGACCGCACGGTTCAACTCGACGACGGGCGAAGGGGACCGGGCGGCCAGGAGGCCGTACAGGGTCGCGATCGTCTTCCAGTCCGTCTCCTCGTAGGTGTACGCGTGCGCGTGGCACGCGGCGATGGCGGCCTGGAGGGCGTACGGGCCGTGGGCCCCCGTGGCCGTGGCGTCCGCGCGGCCCAGCGCCTCGATGCCGCGGGCGATGAGCATGCGGTTCCAGCGGCTGCGGTGCTGGTCCTTGAGGAGAATCGGTTCGCCGCACGGGCCGGTGCGGGCCGGCGTGCGGGACGCCTGGAATTCGAGGAGGGAGGCCAGACCGTGCACCTCGGGCTCCTTCGGCATCAGTCCCGCCAGCACACGGGCCAGGCGCAGCGCGTCCTCGCACAGGGCGGGGCGCAGCCAGTCGTCGCCCGCCGTGGCGGCGTAGCCCTCGTTGAAGATCAGGTAGATCACGTCGAGGACCGAGCCGAGGCGGGCCTCGCGGTCGGGGCCGTACGGCACCTCGAAGGCGATGTTCCTGGTCGCGAGGGTGCGCTTGGCACGGACGATGCGCTGGGCGATCGTCGGCTCCGGGACCAGGAACGCCCGGGCGATCTCCGGTGTCGTCAGACCGCCGAGCAGGCGCAGGGTGAGGGCGGTCCGGGCCTCCGGCGACAGGACCGGGTGGCAGGTGGTGAACACCAGGCGGAGCAGGTCGTCGTCGATGTCGTCGGGGTCGTAGAGGGCAGCGGGTTCCTCGGGCGGTGCCGTCGTCTCCAGGTCGCGGCCGATCTCCGCGAGCTTGCGGGCGTAGTTCTCACGGCGCCGGATCAGGTCCACGGCACGGTGCTTGGCGGTGGCCATGAGCCAGGCCCCGGGGTTGTCCGGGACGCCGTCCCGGGGCCACTGCTCCAGCGCGGCGACCAGCGCGTCCTGCGCGAGTTCCTCGGCGATGCCGACGTCGCGCACTATGCGGGCGACGGCGGCGATCACGCGAGGGGACTCGATGCGGAAGACGGTCTCGATGGCGCCGCGCGGGTCTGCGGTGGGCTGCGGGGTCACAGCCCACCATGCAACACCCGTCAGACCCCGGATCCAAGGAGATCCAAATAGATCCAGGTTGGGTCCAGGTGGATCCAGGTGGGTCCAGGTGGGTCCAGGTGCATCCAAGCAGGGCAGGTCAGCCCTCGGCGATCTCTCGGACCTCGCAGGTGACCTGCCATTCCGGGCCGTGGACCTTGACGAACCGCGAGGCCCACTCCAGCGCCTCGGCCTTGTCCTTGCACTGCGTGATGGCGTAGCCGCCGATGACCTCCTTGGACTCGGTGAAGGGCCCGTCGGTCACGGAGACGTTCGCGCCGTCCCAGTGCACACGGGTGCCCTGCGCCGACGGGGTGAGCCCGGCGGTGTCGAGCATGACGCCGGCCTTGGTGATCTCCTCCAGCAGCTCCCCCATGCGCTGCATCATCTCGGGGCTGGGGCCCTCGGCGGGCGCGGTGGACTCGTCGATCCGGACCAGGGACAGGTAGCGGGGCATGGTGACTCCTCGGGGTCGATGACCGGGTCCTTCCCGGCCTCTCACCCCTGCGTCGAACGGGAGACCTCCGGATCGACACGGTTCCCGGATTTCTTCGAACTTTTTTCTCCGGTCGGCATTCCCGCAGGCAGCGCCCGCTTTCCATGGAGCAGCCCGGCCGCCGCGGCAGCCACCGCCAGCAGCCCCGCGGCCACCCAGTACGCGGCGGAGAACCCGTCGACCAGACCCTGCGCCCCCGCCACGCCGTCCCCCGCGCCCTCCCCCACACTCGCCGCCACCGTGACCAGCACCCCGAGCCCCACGGCACCGCCCACCTGCCGCGAGCTGTTGAGGAGCCCCGACGCCATCCCCGTCTCCTCGGGGGCGACCCCGGTCGTGGCCGCCGTGCCCAGCGGGACGAAGCACATGCCGGTGCCGACGCTGGCGACCGCCGACGGTCCGAGGACGGAGAGCAGGAAGCCGCCGTCCACCGCCATCGCCGCCGCGAACCACGCGAACCCCGCCGCCCCGAGCAGCCCGCCCGCCACCAGCAGCGCCGCGGGGCCGTACCGCCCGACCGTGCGCGCGGCGATCAGCGAGCCGACCACGACGCCGGCGCAGAACGGCAGGAACGCGCATCCGGCGGCCGTCGGCCCGTAGTCGAGCACCTGCTGCATGTACAGGGACGTGAAGTAGAAGGCGGCGAACTGGCCCGCCGACATCAGCAGCGCGAAGACGTTGGCCGCGAGCACCGGCCCCTGGCGGAGGATCCCGAGCCGCAGCAGCGGCTGCCGCACCCTGGTCTCCGCCACGGCGAAGACAGCCAGCAGTACGGCGGCCGCACCCAGCACTCCGAGGGTCTGCCATGCGGTCCAGCCGTAGGTCTCGGTCCGCACGAGTCCCAGGACGAGCAGCGAGGTCCCGGCGGTGACGAGCAGAGCACCCAGGGCGTCGAGGCGCGGCCGGCCATCGGTCCCCGCCCGCCGGTCGGCGGGCACCCCGGGATGTACGGCGGCCAGCACCGCGACCACGACCGGCACGTTGACCAGCATCACGGCCCGCCAGCCGAACCAGTCGGTGAGCAGGCCACTCGCGAGTACGCCGACGGCTCCGCCGACCGCGCCCGCGGCGCCCCACGCCCCCAGGGCGCGTGAACGTTCCCTACCGGCCGGGTAGTTGACCGTGATCATCGCGAGCGCGACGGGCGACAGCAGGGCCGCGCCGACGCCCTGGGCGGCTCGCGCCGCGATCAACTGCTCCGGCGTGCGGGCGAGTCCGCCGACAAGGCTCGCGACGCCGAAGACGACGAAGCCGGCGATCAGGATCCGCCGTCGGCCCGCGACGTCGGCGAGCCGTCCGCCGAGCATGAGCAGCCCGCCGAAGGTGAGCGCATAGGCGTTGACGACCCAGGTCAGCGACCCGGCGTCGAAGCCCAGGCCGGTGCGGATGTCCGGCAGGGCGACGTTGACGACGGACATGTCGAGGGAGACGAGGAACTGCACGGTGAGCAGAACCGGCAGTAACCAACGGGAGGTGTGCTTCTGGTTGTTGACCGTATCCACCATGCGAGGCACATTAATATACGCGTACAAAAATTGCCTAGGGACAGGGGCCGGAGAGAATGGCCCTCGTGGCAGAGAAAGCGAGCACAGAAGGTCCGGGGAAGGGCCGCAAACGCGCCCCCGGCCGCCCGCCCCGGATCGCGGCGGAGCAGATCGTCGAGGTGGCCCGGCGGATCATCCAGGAGGAGGGCGTCGAGGCGGTCTCCATGCGCCGGGTGGCCAAGGAGGTCGGGGCGACGCCGATGGCGCTCTACCACCACGTGCGCGACAAGGACGAGCTGCTCCTGCTCACCCTGCGGGGCATGGCGGCGACGTTTCCCCGCCCGGACCTCCCCGTGGATCCGCGCGCCCGCGTCCTCGCCACCGCCGTGCACATGTACACGATCCTCAGCGAGGTGACCTGGGTCGTCGACGTGCTGAGCCTCGGCGACCTCACGGACAGGGACGCGCTGTGGATGCCCGAGGAGATCATCGACTCGGCGATGGCCTGCGGCCTGACACCGCAACAGGCACTCCACGCCTACCGCACCATCTGGTACGTCGTCTACGGCGCCCTGGTCTTCCACCGGGCCGACACCCGCCGCGCCGCCGACCCCGGCCGCCGGCCCTTCTTCCCGGCCTTCCTCACGGAGGAGGACGCGGACACGCTGCCGCGCATGACCGAGCTGGCGGGGAACTGGGAGGAGCTGAAGGCGGGCTACGACATCGCCGAGCAGTTGGCGGCCGTGGTCGACGGACTGCTTCCGGAAGGCGACGATCCTTGCCGGGAGTCAGGGCGTTGAACTCCCGGCCCGCGATGTCGCCGTAGGTGCCGGTGAGTTCTCACTGAGGGTGCCTGCGAAAGTTTCGATCGAACAACCGACTGACTTCGGTGCAATGTGCGGCGGCACGAAACACCCGTCAATACAGCAACAGGCCGCTACTGCTGAACCGGCGGCGGCTTCCCCGTACTGCTGCGCACCACCAGGCTCGTCGCCAGCTCCACCCGCGTCGCCACCGGCGTCCCCTCCTCCCGCGCCAGATCGAGCACCAGCTTCGCCGCCGCCTCCGCCATCTCCGTCAGCGGCTGCCGTACGGTCGTCAGCGGCGGCCCCACCCAGCGCGCGATCGGCAGATCGTCGAAGCCGACGACGCTCACGTCCTCCGGAATCCGCAGCCCCAGCTCGCGCGCGGCCTCGTACAGCCCGAGCGCCTGGAGGTCGTTCCCGGCGAAGACGGCGGTCGGCCGGTCCGGGCGGCGCAGCAGCTCCAGGCCCTGCCGGTAACCGGTCTCGTGGTGGAAGTCGCCGGGCCGGATCAGGTCCTGCTCGACCGGGAGCCCGGCCGTCTCCAGCGCGGCGCGGTAGCCGTCGATGCGGGCGCGGCTGCACATCATCCGGGACGGCCCGGTGATCGCGCCGATCCTGCGGTGGCCGAGCTCGACCAGATGCCGGGTGGCGGCGAGCCCGCCCTGCCAGTTGGTCGCCCCGATGGACGGCACGTCGGCGCCCGGGTCGCCCGCCGGGTCCATCACCACGAACGGGATCGAGCGGCTGGTGAGCAGGGCGCGCTGGGACTCGTCGAGGCCGGACAGCACGAGGATCACGCCGTGCGGGCGGCGGGCGGCGACCTGGTCGGCCCAGGTCCGGCCCGGGGTCAGCCGCCCGGCGCTCTCGCTCAGCACCACACTCAGCCCGGCGTCCCGGGCGACGTTCTCCACGCCCCGGATGACCTCCATCGCCCACGCGCTCTCCAGCTCGTGGAAGACCAGGTCGATCAGTGGCGAGCGGCTCGCCTCGGCCCGCCGTCGGCGGTAGCCGTGGGCACGCAGCAGCTCCTCGACACGGCTGCGGGTGGCCGGGGCGACGTCCGCACGTCCGTTGAGGACCTTCGAAACAGTCGGCGCCGAGACACCGGCCTCGCGGGCGATCTCGGCGAGCGTCGCGGTCTGCGCGGACCGGCCGGCGGACGGGGACGTCGCCTTGGTCGCACTCTGTGTTGTCCGGGTTTCACCCGGTGGTGTCCGGGTTTCACCCGGTGGTGTCCGGGTTTCACCCGGTGGTGTCCGGGTTTCAGCGGGCTCACGGGCAGTCATGGCGGCGATCGTATCCCTGCATGCCCCCTTGACGAACCCTTCTCACCACGCCTAGGTTCCCGGAACATTCGAGGTGACTAACGAAACATTCGCGAGTGGGCCATCGCCCCGACAGGAGTTTCATGACCACCGCCCCCTGGCGTGACCCCGCCCTGCCCGCCGCCGCCCGCGTCGACGACCTCCTCTCCCGGATGACTCTTCAGGAGAAGACCGCCCAGCTGTACGGCGTGTGGGTGGGCGCCGCCACGGACGGAGACGGAGTCGCCCCGCACCAGCACGACATGACCGCCGACTACGACTGGGCGGAGCTGATCACCCACGGCCTCGGCCAGCTCACCCGCTCCTTCGGCACCGCCCCCGTCGACCCGGCGCTGGGCGCGCAGGCACTGGCCCGCGCCCAGCGTCGTATCGCCGAGGCGGGCCGCTTCGGCATCCCGGCGGTGGCCCACGAGGAGTGCCTGGCGGGCTTCACGGCCTGGCAGGCCACGGCGTACCCGGTCCCGCTGGCCTGGGGAGCCACCTTCGACCCCCCGCTCGTCGAGGAGATGGCCCGGCGCATCGGCCAGGACCTGCGCTCGTCCGGCGTGCACCAGGGCCTGGCCCCGGTCCTGGACGTCGTACGCGATCCGCGCTGGGGCCGGGTCGAGGAGACCATCGGCGAGGACCCGTACCTGACCGGCACGATCGGCGCCGCGTACGTCCGGGGCCTGGAGTCGGCCGGGGTCGTCGCCACGCTCAAGCACTTCGCCGGGTACGCCTCCTCGGCGGGCGCCCGCAACCTGGCACCGGTACGGGCGGGCATCCGTGAGTTCGCGGACGTCACGCTCCCCCCGTTCGAGATGGCGCTGCGCGAGGGCGGGGCGCGCTCGGTGATGGCGGCGTACAACGAGACGGACGGCGTACCGGCCTCGGCGGACCCGGCGCTGCTGACCGAACTCCTCCGTGAGCAGTGGGGTTTCACGGGCACGGTGGTCGCCGACTACTTCGGCATCGGCTTCCTGGAGACCCTGCACCGAGTGGCGGGCAGCCCGGCGCAGGCCGCGCACGTGGCACTGGCGGCCGGCATCGACGTAGAGCTCCCGAGCCTGAAGTGCTACGGAAAGCCGCTCGTCGAAGCGGTCCGGGCAGGCGAGGTCCCGGAGGAGCTGGTGGACCGCGCGGCCCGCCGGGTGCTGCTGCAGAAGTGCGAACTCGGCCTCCTGGACGAGGGCTGGGACCAGGAGCCGACGCCGTCGCACCTCGACCTGGACTCCCCCGGGAACCGTGCCCTGGCCCGCCGGGTGGCCGAGGAGTCGGTGGTCCTGCTGGACAACCCGGACGAGGCGCTGCCCCTCCCCCCGGACGCCCGTGTCGCGGTCGTCGGCCCCCGCGCGGCGGACGCGCTGGCGATGCTGGGCTGCTACTCCTTCCCGTCCCATGTCCTCACGCACCACCCCGAGGTGCCGACGGGCATCGAGATCCCGACCCTCCTGGAGGCCCTGCGCACCGAACTCCCCGACGCCAAGGTGACGTTCGCCGAGGGCTGCGGGGTGTCCGACCCCGACACGGCGGGTTTCGAGGAGGCGGTGGCGCGGGCGTCGGAGGCGGATGTCTGCCTGGCCGTACTGGGCGACCGGGCGGGCCTGTTCGGGCGGGGCACCTCGGGCGAGGGCTGCGATGTGACCGACCTCCGACTGCCGGGCGTCCAGGCCGAGTTGCTGGACGCCCTGCTCGCGACCGGCGTCCCGGTCGTCCTGGTCCTCCTCACCGGCCGCCCGTACGCACTGGGCCGCTGGCACGGCCGTCTGGCCGCGGTCGTCCAGGCGTTCTTCCCGGGGGAGGAGGGCGGCCCGGCCGTGGCGGGAGTGCTGTCGGGCCGCGTCAACCCGTCGGGGCGCCTGCCGGTGAGCGTGCCGCAGGTGCCCGGAGGCCAGCCGTGGACCTACCTCCAGCCCCCGCTGGGACTGGCGGGCGAGGTCAGCAATCTGGACCCGACCCCGCTGTACGCCTTCGGACACGGGCGCTCGTACACGTCGTTCACCTGGTCGGACTTCACGGGCGAGGAGGGCGGCCCGGCGCCGGAGATCGGCACCGACGGCTCTTACGACGTGTCGGCGACGATCCGCAACACGGGCGACCGGGCCGGCGCGGAGGTGGTCCAGCTGTACCTGCACGACCCGGTGGCCTCGGTGACCCGGCCGGACGTGCGGCTCATCGGCTACCGGCGGGTGGAGCTGGCGCCGGGTGAGGCGGCGCGGGTGACCTTCCGCTTCCACGCGGACCTGTCGTCGTTCACGGACCGCTCGGGCCGACGGGTGGTGGAACCGGGCGTACTGGAGCTGCGGCTGGCGGCGTCGAGTGCGGACGTGCGGCACACGGCGCGGCTGGCGCTGACCGGCCCCCTGCGGGAGCTCGGCCCCGACCGGCGGCTGCGGTGCGAGGCGTCGGTGTCCGGGGTGGGATGAGCCGCTTCGCCCGCAGTACGCCCCCGTCCCCCGGACGTCCCCTTTTCCGCTACGCCATGCCGGGCACCGTTCGCCGCCCGGACCCCAGAATTCCGCGCACCGTACGGGCGTTCACGCGCGGATACCTCAAAATCCGGCCGAGCGGAATGTGATCCTCGCCGTGCCGGAGATCTCCGATTTCCACGGTGAGTTCGCGTTTCGGCTTTATTGACGCTCTGTCGGGGCGGCAGTACAAGTCGCCTACGACATCCACGGCCGTGGCCCCGTTCGATACCTGATTTATCGCGGGGCGGCTGGAGCGCTCCGTGCGGGAGTACGGGGCGAAAGGGGGGAACAGTCATGGGCCTGCGCATCACCGTTGACATCTTCTCGGGGCGCACCAACCCCACCTGGGAAATCCAGGACGCGGACCAGGCGCGCGAACTGATTCGGCTCATATCGCGCAACCGCTCCGGGGTCGCCGAGATTTCCAGCGGTTTCACCGGGCTGGGATTCCGCGGCATCCAGGTGGAGATCACCGACGACCTGGACACCGCGGGTCTGCCCCCGAGGTTCGAACTGGCCGGAGGCGGCGCACAGGACCCGTTCGCGAGCGCGGAGGTGGCCGAGCAGCTGCTGGCGACGATGCCGGTCGGCGAGGGCGACGAGGGGAGCGCCGCGGAGGCGGACACCGCGGGCGGCGAGGAGACCGGCTGGCCGCAGGAGTTCCGGGAGGGCGTACGGCAGGAGATCCAGCACACGACGCGTGAGGGCGCGGGCGGGGCGACGACGATCGAGCCGACCGAGTCGGGGAACCTGTCCGAAGCCGGTGCCCTGGAGGTCGAGAAACTGCTCCAGACGCTCGTCCATCCCGCCGCGCTGACCTGCTCCTACGACGTCACACCGTTCAACCCGGCGTTCTGGAACCGCCCGGACACCCAGCCGTACAACAACTGCTACAACTTCGCGGTCAACCGGCGCACCAACACCTTCGCCCAGCCCGGACGCGCGCACGGCTACACCATCCCCGGCACGGTGCGCTGCAGCGAGGTCTCCACGGGAGCGCTGCGCGACGGTCTGCGGACGTGGGGCAACTGCCAGCCGGCGGGTTCGCTGCGCTATGTGGTGGCGCTGGTCACCGGCACGATCCTCGGCCGGCGGGACTACCACTGGTACCGCCTGCACCCGGGCGGCATCTGGTGCCACAAGCCGGGCGGCGGGACGGCCAGGGACTGGGACAACTCGAACAAGCGCATCACAAACCCGTACACCTGCGACCGGGGCGGCTACACCGAATGGTGCGGCCTTTTCCAGACTCACCAATCGATCGTCATCCGCTGAATTGCGAGTGAGCGACATGCCATCATCCACCGGAGATCCAGCAGCCGAGACAATCAACCCCGCCGAAACACTCATTCCCGCCCCGGAGACCGCGGATTACCCGGAGACCGGAGTGGAATCCGCCGCTTATCTCACCGAGCCGGAAACCAATGGCCATCGGGAAGTCGGTGAGATCGCGGTCGCGGACGTCACCGGCGAGACGGCCGCCGCGGCTCCCGCCGCTTTCCATCTCACCCGCGGCCGCTACCGCAGTGCCGGCCTCCGGGTACTCGAACTCAGGGTCGATGTCGACGGCCCCGGCACGCTGCGAAAAGTCAGCGGCGACTTCTTCACGTCCAGCGGCAGCACCACGAGCTATGCGGGCTCCTTCATCGTGGACGCCCCCGCCGTCACCGTGTCACCGCACCAGATGGTGATCAGGGGGCAGGGACGCTTCAGCGGGCCGGCCCCGGCCCCGTTCCCGTTCGTGGAGGTGACCATCCCGCGCCGGCCGGTCGGCCAGCCGCGCGCCGCCGCCACCGTACGGTTCATCAGGCCGCCCAACCACGTGGGCCTCACCTACGTCTGTTCGTTCCGCTCGGCGTACTTCCGCACGGTCCGGTGGGAGCAGGACTCGGTGACCGGCAAGGTCCCCTTCGTGTCGTACGACACCGGCTCGCTGCCGCAGCCGCCGGGCAGCCCGGCCCGGGTGCTGACCGTGCCCAAGGCCTTCGCCGAGGCCGGCATCGACCTCGTGGCGGGCGGCGCGGCCAACGTCCTCGGCGACAACCAGAACGGCTGGACCATCGCGGAGCTGCACGCCGCCATGCAGACCAACTTCAGTCTGTGGCGGAACGTCCCGCAGTGGATGGTGTGGCTGCTGGTCGCGAGCCGCTTCGAGGGCAACCCGGGTGTCCGCGGCATCATGTTCGACGCCCAGGACGCCTTCCAGCGGCAGGGCTGTGCCGTGTTCCACGACCTGATCCAGGGCATGGATCCGGAGTCCCGGCGGGCCCAGCTGCGGACGTATGTGCACGAGCTCGGGCACGCCTTCAACCTGCTGCACTCGTGGCAGAAGGACCTGGCCACTCCCCCGGCGCCGCTCGGCCCGAACCGCGGCTTCGGGGACCTGTCGTGGATGAACTATCCGCAGAACTACGACCCCGACCCGGACCCCCCGAACCCGGAGGGCGCGGCGGCGTACTGGAGCGCGTTCCCCTTCAGCTTCACCGCCGCCGAGCTGGTGCATCTGCGGCACGGCTTCTACCGGGACGTGATCATGGGGGCCAACCCCTTCGGCAGGGGCGCCGCCGACATCGACGCGGACCTGTTCGACGAACCCGTCGTGGACGAGTCCGGACTGGTGCTGGATCTGCGCGCGACGAAGCAGACGTACGCGTACGGCGAACCCGTCGTCGTGGAGCTCCGGCTCGGCACGACCGACCTGCGCGGCCGCTCCGTGCACGAGTATCTCCACCCGGACTACGAACTGGTCAGCGTCGCCATCCGCCAGCCGTCCGGCCGTACCGTGCTCTACCGGCCGCTGATGCGCCGCTGCGTCGACGCCGAGGCCACGACCCGGCTGCATCCCGAGCGGAACCCGGCGGTGTACGCGAGCGCGTATGTGGGCTACGGCCAGGACGGGCACTACTTCCAGCAGCCGGGCACCTATCAGCTGCGCGCCGCCTATGTGGCCGCGGACGGTTCCCGCATCGTCTCGCCGGTGCTGCGGACGGTCGTCCGCCATCCCCGCAGTGAGAGCGACGAACAGGTGGCCGAGCTGATGCTGGGCGAGGAGCAGGGCACGCTGTTCGCCCTGCGCGGGTCCGACTCGCCGTCACTGCGGGCCGGCAACGACGCGCTCCAGGAGGTCGTCAAGCATCACGGCAAGCACCCGCTCGCCGTCTACGCCCGCATGGTCCAAGGGCTCAACGCCGAGCACGAGTTCAAGTACCTGACGGCGGACAAGGCGGCCCTGGAGGTGCGTTCCCCCGAGCCGAAGGAGGCCATCGGCCGGCTCACGGCCGTCGTCAAGGCCACCACGGAGGGCAACGGAGTCGACGACATCACCCTCAACATGGTGATGCGCCGTCTCGCCCGCGCCCACGCCCGCGACGGCGACCGCAAGCAGTCGGACGGCGTCCTGAACAGCCTGGTGGAGCGCTTCGACTCCGGGGTGTACCGCCCCCACGTCATCGAGACGGTCCGCCGCCAGGCCGAGGAGACCAGGCGGAGCATCCACGAGGAGTTCGGCGGCTGACCGCCCGTCAGTCCACCGACTCGAACCGCCATCGATGTACTGCCCGAGCCACCAACCCCGCCCCCGGCTCGGGCAGTTCGGGGAGCTCGGCATCGTACGGCGCATCCCACCAGGTGATGACGAGCACCCGGTCCTGCGGCGCCCGCAACGTCTCGCGCCGCAGGGGCCGTACCGCCAGCTCCTGCGCCCGGGCCCAGGCGAGCAGTTCCTCCCCGCGCCCGGGCACCGCCCGCGCCTCCCACATCAGCGCGACCGTCACGAGTAGAGGTTCTCCTTGCTGACCTCGTGCACATGGTCGTGGGAGTGGCCGGTGCCCGGCACATGCGGATCCGTCACCGGCAGCGAGGAGTCCGCCGACAGGTCCCAGCTGGACGCGGCCCGGTTGCGCGCCACCATCTCCGCGCCCAGCGCCGCCACCATCGCGCCGTTGTCCGTGCACAACTTCGGCCGGGGCACCCGCAGTCGGATACCGGCCGCCTCGCAGCGCTCCTGAGCCATCGCCCGCAGCCGGGTGTTGGCGGCCACGCCGCCGCCGATCATCAGGTGGTCGACGCCCTCGTCCTTGCAGGCCCGGACGGCCTTGCGGGTCAGCACGTCGACGACCGCCTCCTGGAAGGAGGCCGCCACATCACGCACCGGCACCTCCTCGCCCGCGGCCCGCTTGGCCTCGATCCAGCGGGCCACCGCCGTCTTCAGCCCCGAGAAGGAGAAGTCGTACGCCGGGTCGCGCGGGCCGGTCAGTCCGCGCGGGAAGGCGATGGCGTCCGGGTCGCCCTCACGGGCGTAGCGGTCGATGACCGGGCCGCCGGGGAAGCCGAGGTTCAGCACCCGGGCGATCTTGTCGAAGGCCTCGCCGGCCGCGTCGTCGATGGTCGCGCCGAGCGGCCGTACGTCCGAGGTGATGTCGGTCGACAGCAGCAGCGACGAGTGGCCGCCGCTCACCAGCAGCGCCATCGTCGGCTCCGGCAGCGCCCCGTGCTCCAGCTGGTCCACACAGATGTGCGAGGCGAGGTGGTTGACGCCGTAGAGCGGCTTGCCGAGCGCGTAGGCGTACGCCTTCGCCGCCGATACGCCGACCAGCAGCGCGCCCGCGAGTCCCGGACCGGCGGTCACCGCGATGCCGTCCAGGTCCCTCGCGCTCACCCCCGCTTCCTTCAGCGCGCGGTCGATGGTCGGGACCATCGCCTCCAGATGGGCCCGTGAGGCGACCTCCGGCACGACGCCGCCGAAGCGGGCGTGCTCGTCGACGCTGGAGGCGACGGCGTCGGCGAGCAGGGTGGTGCCGCGGACGATGCCGACGCCGGTCTCGTCACAGGAGGTCTCGATGCCGAGGACGAGGGGTTCGTCCCGCGAGTCAGTCATTGGTCTCGGATCCTTGTACGGAAGGTGAACCCGCGGCGGTGCCGCTGTTGGATTTCGTGGTCAGTCGCATCACCAGGGCGTCCACGTTCCCCGGCTGGTAGTAGCCGCGCCGGAAGCCGATGCCCTCGAAGCCGAAGCGCTCGTACAGCTTCTGCGCGCGGACGTTGTCCACCCGGCACTCCAGCATCACTTCGGCGCACTCGAAGTCGGTCGCGGCGCGCAGCAGTTCGGTGAGCAGGTTCGCGCCGAGCCCGGTCCCCCAGTGGTCGCGGGCGACGGCGATGGTCTGGATGTCGGCCAGGTCCCCGGCGGAGGCGAGTCCGGCGTAGCCCACGAGCCGTTCGCCGTCCTCGGCCACGAGATAGCGCCGGGTCGCCTCGGGCCCGCGCGAGTGGGCCAGCTCGGACCAGAACATGCCCCGGGACCAGGCGTCCTCGGGGAAGAGGTCCTTCTCCAGTTCCAGTACGCGGTCGATGTCCCACCAGCGCATCTCGCGCAACACCGCTGTCACCTGTGTCACTTGGGGGTGACCACCTTGTAGTTCTTGGGGACCTGGGCGTCGGGCCGGCGCAGATACAGCGGCCGGGGCGCGGGCAGTTCCTCCCCCGCCGCCAGCCGCTCGGCGGCCAGCGCCGCGAGCGCCGCCGCCGAGACGTGCTCGGGCTCATGGGCTCTGGGGAAGGTGTCGGGGTAGAGCAGCGCGCCCGCGCCGACGGCGGGCAGCCCGGCGACCTGCTCCGCGATGTCGGCGGGACGGTCGACGGCCGGGTCGGTCAGCCGGGTGCGGGAGTCGGCGTACCGCGCCCAGTAGACCTCCTTGCGGCGGGCGTCGGTCGCGACGACGAAGGGGCCCTTCTCGATGTCGGCGGCGTAGGCGAGTCCGTCCAGCGTGCACACGCCGTGCACGGGGACGCCGAGGACGAGCCCGAAGGTGTCGGCGGTCATGAGACCGACGCGCAGCCCGGTGTAGGGGCCGGGTCCGATGCCTACGACGATGCCGGTGACGGCATCGAGTTTCACGTCGGCCTCGGCGAGGACCCGGTCGACGGCCGGCAGCAGCAGCTCGCCGTGCCGGCGCGCGTCCACCTGGCTCGACGAGGCGATGACGTCCGTACCGTCGTGCAGCGCGACGGTGACGGCGGGGGTGGCGGTATCCAGAGCGAGCAAGAGCACGCAAACAGCCTACGGCGCCCGGAGCGCAGGAAGCGCCGCCCCGGTCGGGCGCTTGACGACTGCTACGGTCGGCCTGGATCAGTACGTAGATCAAGACATACGACGCGAACGCGGAGGTGACGAGGGTGGCAGGCAGCAGCTCCGGATTCGTGGCGACACTGACCGTGGCGGCCCTCGCGACGGTCGGCTTCCTCGGCTACCAGGCCTCGGCGACCGCCCCGGCCGACCTGTCCGCGCCCCGCAGGAGCGACTCACCCGCGGTGAACGCCGCCAAGAAACCCCGCGCCGGCAAGGAGTCGGCCGCGCTGCCCGCCGGGTCCGGTACGGGGGTGCGGGTCGTGTACTCGATGGGCGGGGACCGGGTGTGGCTGGTCGGCGAGGGCGACACGGTCAAGCGCACGTTCCGCGTGACCCCCGGATCGGTCGACCCGGCGCCGGGCGTCTACGCGGTCACGTCCCGCTCCAACACGATCACCGGAAGCGACGGCGCCCCCGTCGAACACGTAGTCCGCTTCACCAGCGTCGAGGGCGTCACCATCGGCTTCAGCGCAGCCGTGGACGGCTCGACGCTCCCACCCAACCCGTCGGTGAAAACCGGCGGCATCCGCGAGTCCCGACCGGACGGCACGGCGATGTGGGACTTCGCGACGATCGGCAGAGCGGTAGCGGTAATCCCCTGAGCGGACGGTTCGACAGCGTCCCCAAGGGGCGCATGAGCGGACGGTTCGACAGCGTCCCCAAGGGGCGTGTGAGCGGACGGTTCGACAGCGTCCCCAAGGGGCGTGTGAGCGGACGGTTCGACAGCGTCCCCAAGGGGCGCGGGGAACTGCGCGACCAGCCACAACGGCGCAGCAGCCGACCGACGACGCTCACGCCGCCTCTCGGCTCACGCCACCTCTCAGCTCACGCCACCTCTCGGCTCACGCCGCCTCGCGATGCCTCTCCACCGACTGCCCGGCGCCGGCATCCGGCTCCCGCGGCGGAGTGGAGATCACGCTCGCAGCAACACCGGCAGCCAACAGATCACGCATCGACACCCCGGCGACCGGCGCATACGACCGCGGCCGGACCTCGCTCCGCGAAGCCTTCGTCTCGGACTTCTCCGATGCCGACATGGACGCCTCCTGGGGCCGGGGGCGGACGTAGTTAGGTAGACCTAACCACGGACTGGCTACCATGTGACCACGCGCAAGACCGCGAATGCAACATTTTGCCGACGTCTTGTCGGAATGTTCACCGGTGCCGCTCAGGCGGACAGCACACTCAGATCCACGGCCGCCCACCGCTCCCCCAGCCCGGTGACCGTCACATGCCGCACCTCGTCCGTCGTGTCCCCGACGGCCCGATGGATCACGACCTGCAACCGCTGCTCGGTCAGCTCCTCGACCTTGCCCTCGCCCCACTCCACGACGATCACCGACTCGGGCAGCGAGACGTCCAGATCGAGGTCCTCCATCTCGTCCAGGCCGCCGGACAGCCGGTACGCGTCGACGTGCACGAGTGGCGGCCCGTCCCCGAGGGAGGGGTGCACACGGGCGATCACGAAGGTCGGCGACGTGACCGCACCTCTGACCCCCATGCCCTCGCCGAGCCCCCGCGTCAGCGTCGTCTTGCCCGCGCCGAGCTCCCCGCTGAGCATCAGGAGGTCGCCGGCGCGCAGCAGCTTGGCGAGGCGGCGGCCCAGTTCCCGCATCTGGTCGGGAGAAGTGACGGTGAGCTCGATGTCACCCGCGTTGTGCGGTGCTGCTGGTGCTTCCATAGCCACTTACGGTAGCCCCTGCCGGCACGGCACCCGCCCGGGTGAGCAGGTCGGCCAGCCGGTCGGTGACCACTTCGGGGTGCTCCAGCATCACCAGGTGCCCGGCGTCCGGCACGAGCACCAGCTCGGCGTCCGGCAGCAGGTCGGCGATGGCCTCACTGTGCTCGCTGGGCGTGACGAGGTCGCCCACCCCGGCCAGCACGAGCACCGGCATGTCGGTGAAGTGGGCGAGCGCCTCGGTCTTGTCGTGGTCGACGAAGGCCGGGTAGAACTCCGCGACGACGTCGATCGGCGTCCCCTCGATCATCCGCTCGGCGAACCGGGCGACGGCCGGGTCGACGTCCCGGGACGAGAACGAGTACCGCTTGATGATCCCCGCGAACAGGTCGGCGGTGGCCCGGCGCCCCCGCTCCACCAGCTCGGCCCGCTGCCCCAGCGCCTTGAGCACACCCGGCAGCACCCGCCGCACCGCGTTCACCCCTGCGACGGGCAGCCCGAAGTTGACTTCGCCGAGCTTCCCGGACGACGTACCGACGAGGGCGGTGGCGACGACCCGGTCGCCGATCAGCTCCGGGAACTGGTCGGCCAGCGCCATGACGGTCATCCCGCCCATGGAGTGCCCGACCAGCACGAGCGGTCCCTCGGGCGCGGCCGCGTCGATGACGGCCTTCAGGTCGCGCCCGAGCTGCTCGATGTCGACGTGCCGGTCCTCCTGCGTCTGCGCGACGCCCCGCCCGGACCGGCCATGGCTGCGCTGGTCCCAGTGCACGGTGCGGACGACGCCCCTGAGCGCGGCACGCTGGAAGTGCCAGGAGTCCTGGTTGAGGCAGTAACCGTGGCTGAAGACGACGGTGACGGGGGCCGGCGCCTTGCGGCCGAAGAGCCGTCGTCGGCGCGGGGTGAGGGCGGGAGCGGCCTCGGGGTCGATGTCGTCGACCTCGTAGTACAGCTCGGTGCCGTCGTCGGCGTACGCCTTGCCGGGCGTGCCGCGCAGCGAGCCGTACGGTCCGGCCGAGTCCAGGGCGAGGCGGGCCTTCTGCCGCATGCCGCGGCCCACGGTCATCCGCTCTATGGCGACGCCCGCGGCCGCCCCCGCCGCGATCACGCCTATCGCCGCACCGGCGAAGCCGGTGGCCCTGCGCCAGTTCGCGGCCGCCCCCGTGGCGGAGGCGACGGCCGCGACGGCCTCCGCGCTGCTCTCGCTCACGTACCGCTCCTCTTCGCTGGGTAATGCTCGGTGCTGCTCGGTAGTGCCGGTTCCAGTGCTTCGGTGGTGCTTCGGTGGTGGCTCGGTGGTTCGTTGGTGGCTCGGTGGTTCGTTGCGTTGCCCGCTACGGGTTACCCGTCTCGTTACCCGTTCACATAACCGCATTCGGCCAGACGCATCACATTGCCCTCATCACATAGCCGCATCACGAAGACGCATCACATGGACACATCGTGCGGACACATCACATGGCCGCATCCCTATAGACGCGCGGAACGCGCGTTCCGATCCGGGTGACGATTTCGTAAGCGATGGTTCCCGCGGCCTGCGCCCAGTCCTCGGCCGTGGGCTCGCCGCGGTCGCCGGGCCCGAACAGTACGGCCTCCGCGCCCGGCTCGGGCTCGTCGCCGCCCAGGTCGACGACGAACTGGTCCATCGCGATCCGCCCCGCGACCGTCCGCCACTTGCCGCCGACCAGGACGGGTCCGGCGCCGGAGGCGTGCCGCGGGATGCCGTCCGCGTAGCCGAGGGGGACGAGGCCGAGAGTGGTCGCGCCCGGGGTGACGTAGCGATGCCCGTAACTGACGCCGTGCCCGCCCGGCACGTGCTTGACCAGCGCGACGGACGCCGAGAGCGTCATCACGGGCCGCAGCCCGAAGTCGGCGGGGCTGCCCAGCTCGGGGCTGGGCGAGATGCCGTAGGTCGCGATTCCGGTGCGCACCAGGTCGAAATGGCTCTCCGGAAGGGTGAGCGTGGCGGGCGAGTTGGCGATGTGCCGCACCTCGGGCCGCGCGCCCTGGCCCTCGGCGTACCCGACCATCTCCCGGAACCGGTCGAGCTGGGCGGCGATGGACGGATGCCCCGGCTCGTCGGCGCAGGCGAAGTGCGACCAGAGTCCGGTGATCCGGATCAGTCCCTCGGCCTCGGCCAGCAGGGCTTCACGGACCAACTCGGCCCAGTCCTCCCCTGGCTGGCAGCCGCCTCGCCCGAGCCCGGTGTCGGCCTTGAGCTGCACGCGCGCGGGGGCGCCGGCCTGCCGGGCGGCGTCGCTGACCTCACGCAGGGCCCACATCCCGCTCACCGAGACGTCGAGGTCGGCCTCGATGGCCTCCCGCCAGGGCCCGCCCGGCGTCCACAGCCAGCACATGATCCGTACGCCGTCCAGCCCTGCGGCCCGCAGGACGAGGGCCTCCTCGGGCGTGGCCGTGCCCAGCCAGTCGGCGCCCGCCTCGACGGCCGCGCGGGCACACCGCACCGCCCCGTGGCCGTACGCGTCCGACTTCACGACGGCCATCAGGGCCGCGCCCCGCGCACGGGCGCGCAGGGTCCGCACATTGGCCCGCAGGGCGGCCAGATCGATCTCGGCGCGGGCTCGCAGGGGCGCGGTCCGCAGGGCTGCTGTTTCTGTCATCGCGCCCCCAGTGTCTCAGAGGGGTCCGACAACGCCTCCGCCCCCGGAGCCATGGCCTACTCCTCCGGTGTTCTACTCCTCCACCTTGCGCCCCCACGAGTACACCCGGTCGCCCTTCTTCAGCACCCGCCACAGCTGCCGGGCGTCGTGCAGGGTCATGTTGACGCAGCCCATCGATCCGACGGGGGTGAAGATGTTGCCGTAGATCCCGTGGAAGGCCTGGCCCCCGCTGAAGAACTGGGAGTAGGGCATGGGGCTCTTGTACAGCGTCGACACATGGTTCTTGTGCCGCCAGTAGACCGCGTGCCAGCCGGTCCGCGTCCCGTAGCCCTCCCGCCCGCTGCGGATGAACACGGGCCCGAAGACGACGTCCTTGCTGTCTTGCACCCAGGCCAGCTGCCGGTCGAGGTCGACACAGGCGACCCGGTACGGCCGCACCGGGCACTTCTTGGCGGCGTTCGGGTTCTTCTGGGCGGTGACGAGCCGCATGGTGGCCCAAGTCACAGGCCCGGCGTATCCGATGGCGGGCTTGATCCGGTGCTTCTTCTGGAATTTACGGATGGCCCGGCAGTCGCCGGCCGACTGCTCCCCGTCCACCGTCCGCTTCAGCCAGCGCTCGACCTGCGCCTGCCGTGGGCCCGTCTCCTCGCTGCACTTCACGCCGCCGAGGGCGTCGATGGGGTCGACCTCCTCGATGAGGTCGTACGCCCCCTCCGGCGCGTCCCTCGGCTCGACGGCGTCCTCCTCGCTGCTGGGCTTGTACACCTTCGGCGGCAGCGCCTGGTCGGGCGTGTCCATCTGCTGCCAGAACGGCAACAGGTTGTTCAGGGCGAGGCCGGGCACGAGCCCGGAGGCCTGCGGCCCGGCAGCCGGAGGCACAGGATCCGCCAGCGGCTCGGCAGCCGAGGCGGCAGGGTCGGCCTTGGCCCCGGAAGCCGAAGCCGCGGGGGCGGTCTGAGTCCCGGAAGCCGAGGCCTCGGGCTCGGCCTTGGTCACGGAAACCGAGGCCTCGGGCTCGGCCTGCGGCCCGGAAGCCGGGGGTACGGGGTCCACCGGGTCCGCCGTGGCGTTGCCGACGGGCAGAAGGGCGGCCCCGGCGAGCAGCACGGCGATGCTCCGACATGCGATACGTCCGCTGATCATGGGCACAGGGAAACGTGAGGGCCTGCCGCGCGGGAGGTGCCGCGCGGCGGGGTCACTCTTTTGAGCACCCATCTTTGGAGGACCCATAGGGTGCTCGGCATGAGCATCATCGGGGTCGGTATCGACGTGGCCGAGATCGACAGGTTCGGGGCGGCACTGGAGCGCACACCCGGTCTGGCGGACCGGCTGTTCCTGGAGAACGAGTTGACGCTGCCCAGCGGCGAACGCCGGGGCGTCGCCTCACTTGCGGCCCGTTTCGCGGCGAAGGAGGCCCTCGCCAAGGCGCTGGGCGCACCGGCGGGCCTGCTCTGGACGGACGCCGAGGTCTACGTCGAGGACAGTGGCCGGCCGCGTCTGCGGGTGACCGGGACGGTGGCGGCGCGGGCGGCCGAACTGGGCGTACAGTCCTGGCACGTGTCGCTGAGCCACGACGCCGGGGTGGCGTCGGCGGTGGTGGTGGCGGAGGGCTGAGCCGCGAGGGCCGGAGGCCGGGCCTCCGCCACCTGCAGCGGTCCGGCCGTCAGCAGATGGACTGACCGGTGTTCACCCGCGCGATGTTCCGGAAGGTCGTGTTCTCCCCGCAGGGACTCTCCCTGATGGCCGAGTTGGTCACGGTCAGGTTCTGCACCGTGATGTCCCGGTTGTTCGGGAACTCCGGCCGCGCCGCCAGCCGCAGCTCGCCACCGCCGGTGATGCTGCCGCTCTGCGCGGCGAGGCTGACGTTGTAGCAGTTCTCGATCAGGACCGAGTTTGTTGCCGGTGTTGTTGAGGGTCACCCGGTCGATGACGGCCCCGCCGCTCTCCGACACGCAGAACACGCCCCGCATGTCGCCGCCGGTGTACACGGTGCTGCTGCCGCGCCGGGCGGTCCAGGTGCTGCCGCTGAACACGACCTCGGCCTGGTAGGACCCGTCACCGCAGGCGGCGGCCACGGCGGGGGTCGGGGCGGTGAGGGTTTGGCAAAGGCACGGCAAAGCGTCAATGGAGGCGACGCGCCTCGCCCCGTACGGAAGACTCGAACGCATGCGGACTGCGTACGGCGTGGAGACGGTAAGGGCGGCCGAACGGGAGCTGATGGCACGGCTCCCCGACGGCGCACTGATGCAGCGGGCGGCGGCCGGACTCGCCGCCGCCTGCGCGGATCTGCTGGGCCGGGTGTACGGCAGCCGGGTCGTCCTGCTGATCGGCAGCGGCGACAACGGCGGCGACGCCCTGTACGCCGGGGCCCGACTGGCCAGGCGCGGAGCGGGAGTCACGGCGGTGCTGCTGACGCCGGAGCGGGCGCACCCCGGCGGCCTCGCGGCGCTGCACCGGGCGGCCGGCCGGTCGGTCGGCGTCGAAGCGGCCGAGGACCTGATCGAGCGCGCGGACCTGGTGGTGGACGGCATCGTCGGCATCGGCGGCAAGGGTGGGCTACGGCCGGAGGCGGCACCGTTGGCCGCGGCGGCCGACCGGGCAGGGGCGGCGGTGGTCGCCGTGGACCTGCCGAGCGGCGTGGACGCGGACACGGGCGAGGTGCGCGGCACGGCGGTGCGGGCCGACCTCACGGTCACCTTCGGCACACACAAGCCGGGGCTCCTGATCGATCCGGCGCGGGAGTACGCCGGTGTGGTGCGGCTGGTGGACATCGGACTGGAGCCGCCGTCCGACGCGACGGAACTGGAGGCGCTCCAACACGCGGACGTGGCAAGGCTGTTGCCCTTGCCGGCGGCGGAGACGGACAAGTACCGGCGCGGGGTGGTGGGCATCGCGGCGGGCTCGGCGAGGTACCCGGGCGCGGCCGTGCTGGCCGTGGCGGGGGCGTTGCGGGGCGGCGCGGGGGCCGTGCGGTACGTCGGTCCGGCCGCGGACGCGGTGATCGCCCGGTTCCCCGAGACGCTGGTGTCGGACCGGGGACCGAAGAAGGCGGGCCGGGTTCAGGCGTGGGTCGTCGGCCCGGGCGCCGGGGACGACGCGGCGACGGTGGCGGAGGTGCTGGCGACGGACGTACCGGTGCTGATCGACGCGGACGGGCTGCGACTGGCGGACGCGGAGGCGGTGAGGGGCCGTACGGCACCGACCCTGATGACCCCTCATGCCGGGGAGGCGGCGGCGCTGCTCGGGGTCTCCCGCGAGGAGGTCGAGGGGGCGAGGCTGGCTTCGGTACGGGAGCTGGCGGCGCGCTATGCGGCGACCGTGCTGTTGAAGGGGTCGACGACGCTGGTGGCCGACGCCGGGGGCGCGGGCCCGGTCCGGGTGAACCCGACGGGCACGTCATGGCTGGCCACGGCAGGCAGCGGGGACGTGCTGTCGGGGTTGGCGGGATCGCTGCTGGCGGCGGGGCTGCGGGCGGTGGACGCCGCGAGCGTGGCGGCGTATCTCCACGGCCTCTCGGCGAGATTCGCGGCGGACGGGGCGCCGGTCGGGGCGCATGACGTGGCCGAGGGGATTCCGGGGGCCTGGCGGGATGTGCGGGGCTGATGGAGGGGGCTGATGGACGGGGCTGAGGAGAGCGCGGGCCACGGCGGCGATCCGCTTGAGCGTGCCGATGTACCGGCGTATCCGGCGTATCCGGCGTATCCGATGTAGCGGCGTATCCGGCGTATCCGGCGTACCGGCGTATCCGATGTACCGGCGTATCCGGCGTACCGGCGCACCCGACGAGGTAGGGGCATGAAGGCGACATGAAGGCGATCGTCGTGGGAGCGGGCATAGGCGGGCTGGCCGCGACGCTCAGCCTGCGCCGCGCCGGTGTCGACGTGACCCTGGTCGAGCAGACGCCCCACTTCACGGAAGTCGGCGCCGGAATCCAGCTCGCGCCCAACGCGACCCGGGCGCTGCGCCGGCTGGACGTCCTGGACGCGGTCGCCGCCCAGGCCGCCCACCCCGCCCACGTCACCTTCCGCACCTGGTCGGACGGGTCGGAGATCTGCCGCTACGCGCTGGGCCGCGAGGCCGAGGACGAGTTCGGGGCGCCGTATCTGGTCGTCCACCGAGCTGATCTGCACCAGGCGCTGGCCGCGGCGGTACCGCCCGAGTCGGTACGTCTGAACACCACGGTCACCGGAATCGACCAGGACGACGACCGCGCCCACGTGATGACGGCGACCGGCGAGCGCCTGACGGCAGACCTGGTGGTGGCCGCGGACGGGATCCGCTCGGCGGCCCGCCGGTGGCTGTTCGGCGGGGACGAGGCGGTGTTCTCGGGCACGGCCGCGTACCGGGCGCTGCTCCCCGCCGGCGAGGTGGCCGACCTCGGCCTCCCACCACTGGCCGCCTGGCTCGGCCCGGACCGCCACTTCGTCCACTACTGGGTCCGCCGCGGCGAACTCCTCAACGTCGTAGCGGTGTTCAGCACGAATGCACCGGCTCAGGAGTCATGGACGGCCAGGGCGGAACCCGGCGAGCCACTGCGGGAGTTCACCGACTGGGACCCGCGGGTGTTGAGCGTCCTCGAACGGGCGGGCCAGGTCCACCGCTACGGCATCTACACCCGCACCCCGCTCACCCGCTGGAACGTCGACCGGGTGACCCTCCTCGGCGACAGCGCCCACGCGATGGTCCCGTTCCAGGCCCAGGGCGCGACCCAGGCGATCGTGGACGCGGCAGTACTCGGCGACGCCCTGACGGGAGCGACACCGGTCGAAGTACCGGACGCGCTCGACCGATACGTCCGCCACCGCCTTGCGGACGCTACGGGCATGCAGGCCCGCTCGGCTCAGGCAGGCAGCGAGTTCCACCTCCCGGACGGCCCGGAGGCCGAGGCCCGGAACGCCCGGATGGCGGCGTACGCGGCGGAGCACAGGTTCATGCCTCAGGCGACGGCGTGGAGGGCGGACGTAGTGGAGAAGAAGCCGGAGCTATGAGCGGCGCGATGTCGGGCGTCCGGCGATCAGATCGGCCTCGTGTGTCGCCGTGACCGCGCGACCGAGGAAGCGTGTCAGCTTGTCCGTGTCGAGGCACAGGTTGAGGCCCCGATGGAGATGTTTGTCGAACGCGACCCCGCGCTCGTTCAGGACGCGCAGGATGGCCGCCCCCCCCCAAGCCGAGCGGTACCCCTCGGCGAAGCCTGCCGCCCACCCCTCAGGATGAGCTCTGGCCTCCCTCGCCGTGACGGCACGAATCCGGGCCACGTCCTCAAGGGGAAGGATGCCGCGCGGCCTGAGACCCTCCAGCCCGAACCGGAAATCGCCCGCCACCTTGGGCGCGGGAATGCCCAGCCCGAGGCACGTCGTCGTGAATCGGAGCAGGTCGACCAGCTCCGGCGGCTCATCCTGTTGGCTGTCTTGCTGGTCGGCCAACGCTCAGGCCTCTCCGGATTCGACGCCCGGAAGCGCCGGGTCCTCGGCGAAGAGGTCCTCGGCCGTCGCGGCCGTCAGAGAACGGTCGAACCAGGCCGTGAGGGTGTCGAGATCCGTACACGAGGTGACGCGCTCCCGTGTGTCCTCCGGGATGGCGATGCCGCGCTTCTCCAGCGCACGCAGGACCATCAAGGCGCGGTCTTCGACCTTGCCCTCTAGGTAGGCCGTCTCACGGACCGTCCCCCGACCGGGGAAGTAGCTGACGAACGTCGACATGATTTCCATCCACTTCTCTCCGGCTGGAGTCTTACCCAGGGTGACTTCCAGGAAGTCGAAGACGTACTCGGCCGTACCAGGATCGGTCTCCTGGACTTCGTGAAGGGCGCCGCTGATTGCTTCCGGTATGGCGCCGCACTCGCGGCTGCGGGCGTGCGCCAGGGCGGAGAACGCGGCCATGACGAGGTTCTTGGCCGCGGTCCGCGCATCGGTGATCACCGGCAAGTTCTCCGGACTGGCGACCAGCGGGTGTGTCCGCAGGGCCGTCCAGCCGCGCGTGCCGCAGTCGAAGGGGCCTGCGGCCCATTTGGCCGTGGCCCTGTCCTGACAGACCACGAGCAGCAAAACGGGCAGCCCGAACTTCGCCTGGAGGTAGGCGAAGTAGTACGCCCAACTCACCTCCTTGCCCGGGGCCTTGCCCGACTGCGCCTCAACGGCGAGCAGGAAGTCCTCGCCATCGGACGGCCCGACACGCAGCACTGTGTCCACGCGACGTTCCAGCGGCCGGGTCTCCGTCACGTCCGCGGTGACGGCGTCCACGGTCGCCTTCGCGGATAACGGGACACCCAGCACGCCGAAGACGGGCGCCAGGATCTCTGGCCGCTCCTGAAAGATGCGGTGCATGCCCTCGTGAGCAGACGTGACCATGTGTGCAACCTTGATGGCGTGATGGACGGAAGATCCGAACGATCGGGATACGTTCACTCTTTCGAGCAGCGAGCAAACGTTCAGGCTGCCGAGGTCAGCTCGCACCACACGTACTTGCCCCGGTTCCCGTCCCTGGTCAGCGGCTGCCACCCCCACAGATCGGCACACGCCCGCACCATCGCCAGCCCCCGCCCCTCCTCCGCCTCCCCGAGCTGCGCCAAGTCCCGTGGCGGCTCCGGCGGTTCGGGATTCGCGTCCCACGCCCCGATCCGCAGCACCCCGGCCGACCAGCGCACGCGCAGGGCAGCGGGCCCCTTGGTGTGGAGTACGGCGTTGGCGACCAGCTCGGTGGCGAGGAGTTCGGCGGTGTCGGCGAGGGTGACGAGGCCGTGCATGGTGAGGATCAGCCGGAGGGTGCGGCGGGAGACGGTGACGGCTCGGACGTCGTTCGGGATGTAGAGCGTGTACTCCCAGGATTCGGTTTCGGGCATGGGTGAACTCCGTTCGGGTGGCGGGGAGTTGAGGCTGCGGTGTCATTGCCGCGGCCGCCGTGGCAGGACGGAGCGGTGCACTTCCGCTGCGTGTGCGCTACATCACCGACGGTAGGGGATAATGTTTCGGTCGGGCAAGCCGGTCGCGTAATCTGGCCCCGAACGAGTCACGCTTTCAACCGCGGTGCACCAAGGAGCAGTTGATGACGACCAGGCGCGAACCAACAGCACGCCAGATGCGCCTGGCGGTCGAGTTGCGCAGGCTTCGCGATGCGGCAGGCCTCAGCGCCCGCCAAGCGGCAGCACTGCTCGGTGTGAACGCCGTCCAGATCAGCCACATCGAGTCCGGCCTCTCGGGAGTGAGTGAGGAACGACTGCGCCGCCTCGCATCGCATTACGCCTGCACGGACGAGGAGTTCATCGACGCCCTGGTCGCCGTGGCCACCGACCGCACGCGCGGCTGGTGGGAGAAGTACCGAGGGCTGCTACCCACGTCGTTCCTGGACCTCGCGGAACTGGAACACCACGCCACATCCATGCGCGAGGTAGCGGTCCTGTACGTTCCGGGCCTGCTGCAGACGGAGGACTACGCCCGTAGCGTCTTCTCCGCCAGGGTGCCCGAACTCACCCACGAGGAACTTGAGTTGCGCCTGCAGCACCGAATGCGGCGCCAACAGACCACCACGCCTTATGAGCTGGTGATCCACGAGTGCGCCCTGCGCATCAGAGTCAGCGACCGTGCCGCCTCCCGGGCTCAACTCGTCAAACTCGTGGAGCTGTCCGAATCCGACAACATCACCGTGCGGGTCATCCCGTTCGACCTGGACGGTTTCAACAGAGCAGCCAGCACCATGACGTACGTGGCCGGCCCGCTCCCGAAACTGGACACCGTCGTGCGCGACGTACCCCACGGCTCAGCCTTCATCGACTCCGAAGCCCAGCTCAGCGCCTTTCGAACGCGCTTCCGTAAAGTGGAAGCTGTGTCACTCGACCCGGAACCGTCGCGTGACTTCATCAACCGGCTGGCGAAAGAGCTGTGAGGCACCCGATGGACAACTGGCGGAAGTCGTCCTACTCAGGCCCTGACGATGGCAACGCCTGCGTAGAGATCGCGAACTCGGACCACCACGTCGCCGTCCGCGACTCAAAGACCCCGGCCAGGGCAACCCTCACCTTCCCGACCGGAGCCTTCACCACCTTCATCGACGCCCTGAAGCCGGCTCACTCCACCGTGACCGACTTGGCGAGGTTGCGCGGCTGATCCACCTCGTTCCCCCGGGCGGTGGCCAGCTCACAGGCGAACACCTGCAACGGCACCGTGGCCACGAGCGGCTGCAGCAGGGTCGGCGTGGCAGGAATCCGGATCAGGTGATCCGCGTAGGGCACCACCGCCTCGTCCCCCTCTTCCGCGATCACGATCGTCCGCGCACCCCGAGCCCTGATCTCCTGGATGTTGGAGACGATCTTGTCGTGCAGCACGGACCGTCCCCGAGGCGAGGGAACGACCACGACGACCGGCATACCGTCCTCGATGAGGGCGATGGGCCCATGCTTCAACTCGCCCGCGGCAAAGCCCTCGGCGTGCATGTAGGCGAGTTCCTTGAGCTTCAGCGCGCCCTCAAGCGCGACGGGATACCCCACGTGCCGCCCGAGAAAGAGCACCGTGCCCTTGTGCGCGAGCGACCGCGCCAGCGCCCGCACCGGCTCCATGGTCTCCAGCACGCGCTCGACCCCACCACCGATCTCCGCGAGATCCCGGATCACGGCCCTGATCTCGTCCCCCCACTTGGTGCCCCGAACCTGCCCCAGATACAGGGCGACGAGATAGCAGGCCACGAGCTGCGTCAGGAACGCCTTGGTCGAGGCGACCGCGACCTCGGGCCCGGCATGCGTGTAGAGCACGGCGTCCGACTCACGCGGAATCGTGGACCCGTTCGTGTTGCAGATGGCCAGCACCTTGGAGCCCTGCTCACGGGCGTGCCGTAGCGCCATGAGGGTGTCCATCGTCTCCCCGGACTGGGAAATGGCGATGACGAGCGACCGGGGACCCAGAATCGGATCCCGGTACCGGAACTCGCTGGCCAGTTCCACCTCGCACGGAATCCGGGTCCAGTGCTCGATGGCGTACTTGGCGATCAACCCGGCGTGAAAAGCCGTACCGCACGCGACGATCACGACCTTGTCGACTTCCCGCAGCTCGGAGGCGCTGATCCGAACCTCGTCCAGCGTCAGTGAGCCGTCGGCGTCGATACGCCCGAGCAGGGTGTCGGCGACAGCCTTGGGCTGCTCGGCGATCTCCTTGAGCATGAAGTAGTCATAGCCCCCCTTTTCCGCGGCGGCGGCATCCCAGTCGATGCGATACGGCCGCACATCCGCCGGCCGTCCGTCGAACCCGGTGACCGTCACCCCGTCGCGCCGCAGCTCGACGACCTGGTCCTGACCCAGCTCGATCGCCGACCGCGTGTGGTCGATGAACGCGGCGACGTCCGAGGCGAGAAAGGCCTCACCCTCCCCAACGCCGACCACAAGAGGCGAGTTCCGCCGAGCCCCGACCACCACGTCGGGCTCATCGGCATGTACGGCGACGAGCGTGAACGCCCCCTCCAGCCGTCGGCAGACCAGCCGCATGGCCTCGGCGAGATCGGCACAGCCGGAGAACTCCTCGGCCAGCAGATGCGCGACCACCTCGGTGTCGGTCTCGGAGGCCAGCTCATGCCCGCGCTCCTCCAACTCGGCCCGCAGCCCGGCGAAGTTCTCGATGATCCCGTTGTGCACGACGGCGACGCGCCCGGCGTTGTCGAGATGCGGATGGGCGTTGCCGTCCGTGGGGCCTCCGTGCGTGGCCCACCGCGTGTGCCCGATCCCGGTGCTCCCGCTCGGCAACGGCCGATCCGCGAGCTCCTTCTCCAGATTCCCCAGTTTCCCGGCCTTCTTGGCCCCGGCCAGCCCGCCGTCCGCCAGCACGGCGACCCCCGCCGAGTCATACCCCCGGTACTCCAGCCGCTTGAGCCCGGCCATCACGACCTCAAGCGCCGACTGCGACCCCACGTAACCCACGATTCCGCACATGCGGGGCAGCCTACGACCGAACACCGACCAGAAGCCGACCAAAAACAGCCGCACCGTGCCCGATTTCGGAAATTCTCACGCGGTTCAGCCCCGCTCAGTCCCACTCAACCTCGTTCAGCCCTCCAACACACTGCCCTTCACAGCCCTCAGCCACCTCACGTCTTCGCCCGATAGGCCCGCATGGCCACCGGATAGAACACCACCGCGATCCCCGCGGCCCACACCAGCGACCACATCACCGGCTCAGCCACGGCCCCACCCAGCAGCAACCCCCGGAACGCGTCCGACAGATGCGTCACCGGATTCACGTCGCTCCACGCCTGCAACCACCCCGGCATGGTGTTCACGTCGACGAACGCGCTGCTGGTGAAGGTGATCGGGAAGATGATGGTGAAGGCGAAGGCCTGCACCTTCTCCGAGTCCCCGGCCAGCATCCCGATGAGCACCGCGCACCACGACACCGCCGCCGCGAACACCACCACCAGCAGCGTCCCGAGCAGGAACCCGTCCAGCCCCCCGGTGATCCGGAAACCGAGCAGCAGGCCGAGGCCGATCATCAGCAGCAGGGCCCAGACATGCTTGGCGAGGTCCGCCGTGATACGGCCGATGAGCGGGGCCGAGCGGGCGATCGGCAGGCTGCGCAGCCGGTCGAAGACGCCCTTGGTGAGGTCGGTGTTGAGCGCCATGGCCGTGTACATCGTCATGAACAGGGTGTTCTGCACGATGATCCCGGGCAGCGCGTACTTCAGATACGCCTCGGGCGACCCGGCCATCTGCCCGCCCAGCACATAGGTGAACAGGAACACGAACATGATCGGCGTGATGCTGTAGTCGACCAGTTCCAACGGGTTGTGCTTGACCGCGACCAGACTCCGCCAGGCCATCGTGAACGTCTGCCGCGTCCCGTCGAGCGCCCGCACCCGGCCCGACGCGGTGACCGGCGCCGTAATGGTCGTCGCCGTGGCGGTCATGACGGGCTCACCGCCTTCTGAAGCTCACTGCCACTGGCGCTGCCGCTACCGCCGTCGCCGTCCCGGACGGCCGCGCCCCCATCGCCCTCCGGCGCCCCGGGCTCGGCACGGTGACCGGTCAGCGCCAGGAACACCTCGTCCAGCGACGAACGCCGCAGCGCGAGCTCCCCCACCGCGATCCCCTCCCGGTCCAGCGCCCGCACGACGGCCGGCATCAGCTCGGGATCCTTCACCGGCGCGGTGATCGTCTCCCCCTCGATCCGGGCCTCCTCACCGGCGGCCCCCGCCACCAGCACATGCGCCCGCACGAGGTCCTCCCCCAGCACCGGCCGCAGCTCCAGCACCTGTCCCCCGACCTGGGACTTCAACTGGTCCGGCGTGCCCTCGGCGATCACCCGCCCCTTGTCGATCACCACGATGTCGTCGGCCAGCACATCGGCCTCGTTCAGATACTGCGTGGTCAGCAGCGCCGTGGCGCCGTCCGCGACCAGCCCCCGCAGCAGATCCCACAGCTCGCCACGGCTGTGCGGATCAAGACCGGTCGTCGGCTCGTCGAGGAAGAGGATGCTGGGCCGGCCCACCAGGCTCGCCGCCAGGTCCAGCCTCCTGCGCATACCGCCGGAGAACGTCTTCACGGCCCGCCCGGCCGCGTCGGTCAGCTGAAACCGCTCCAGCAACTCCCTCGCCCGAGCCCTGGCATCCCGCCTCGACAGCCCCAGCAACCGCCCGATGAGCAGCAGGTTCTCCGTGCCTGTCAGGTTCTCGTCCACCGCCGCGTACTGCCCGGTCAGCCCCACCATGGCGCGTACGACCCCGGCCTCCAGGACCACGTCGTGCCCGGCCACCCGGGCCCGGCCGGCGTCGGGCCGGAGCAGCGTCGCGAAGATCCGTACCGCGGTCGTCTTCCCCGCCCCGTTGGGCCCCAGCAGTCCGAGCACCGAGCCCTTGCGGGCCCCGAGATCGACACCGGCCAGCGCCTCGGTCTCCTTGAACCGTTTGACCAGACCTTCCGCCTCTATCGCATACGCCATGGGTCACCCCTCAGGGGCTCGATCCGGCGGGCCCCGGCCCGGACCCACCTCTCCCACAACTGTGACGCACGGCACTGACATTCCCCGCCTTGTCCCGCTTCCTCCCGAAAATGACCGAGCCATGACCGAGACAGGGACCTGCGTGACGGATCCCACCTCACCGTCTGTTCGTACTGCCGTAACAATGGACTGTGATCTCTCCGGTCTCCTCGATGCCCCGGAGCGCCCACCGGCAGCGGCCGGAGGCGACTCCCTACGTCGACCTCACCCGTGCCGAGTGGAGCGCGCTGCGCGACAAGACCCCGCTCCCGCTCACCGCGGAGGAGGTCGAGAAGCTGCGCGGCCTCGGCGACGTCATCGACCTCGACGAGGTGCGGGACATCTACCTCCCGCTCTCCCGCCTCCTCAACCTCTACGTAGGCGCCACCGACGGCCTCAGAGGCGCCCTGAACACCTTCCTCGGCGAACAGGGCTCCCAGTCCGGCACCCCGTTCGTCATAGGAGTCGCCGGCTCGGTCGCCGTAGGTAAGTCCACGGTCGCCCGCCTCCTCCAGGCCCTGCTCTCCCGCTGGCCCGAGCACCCGCGCGTCGAGCTGGTGACGACGGACGGCTTCCTGCTGCCCACCAAGGAGCTCCAGGCCCGCGGCCTGATGTCGCGGAAGGGATTCCCCGAGTCCTACGACCGCCGCGCGCTCACCCGTTTCGTCGCCGACATCAAGGCGGGCAAGGACGAGGTCACGGCCCCCGTCTACTCCCACCTGATCTACGACATCGTCCCGGACAAGAAGCTCACGGTCCGCCGCCCCGACATCCTGATCGTCGAGGGCCTGAACGTCCTGCAACCCGCCCTCCCCGGCAAGGACGGCCGCACCCGGGTCGGCCTCGCCGACTACTTCGACTTCAGCGTGTACGTCGACGCCCGCACCGAGGACATCGAGACCTGGTACCTCAACCGGTTCAAGCGGCTGCGCGAGACCGCCTTCCAGAACCCGTCCTCCTACTTCCGCAAGTACACCCAGGTGTCCGAGGAGGAGGCCCTCGACTACGCCCGCACGATGTGGCGCACCATCAACAAGCCCAACCTGGTGGAGAACATCGCCCCCACCCGAGGCCGGGCCGCCCTCGTCGTACGCAAGGGCCCGGACCACAAGGTGCAGCGGCTGAGCCTGCGCAAGCTGTAGGGGCATGGGCCGTGAGGCCGTGACGCGGGCCTGTTAAAAAGGCGTCATGCTGCATCTGCGCCTGATCACGCCAACCGGAAAGACGGACGACGCGGTCCGCCTGATCGAGAAGACGGTCGGCACCACGCACCTGGTCGTGTTGCCGGGAGCCGCCCGCAACCCTTCAGGGGACGTCGTCATGTGCGACGTGGCGCGGGAGGCGGGCGATGAACTCCTCAGCAGGTTGCAGGAGTTGGGCCTCGACACGCACGGTTCCATCGCCGTCGAGAACATCGACCTGTCGCTGTCCAAGCGGGCCGACAAGGCCGAGGCGGAGGCTCCGGGCGAAGGTGCGGACGCGGTGCTGTGGGGGCACCTCACGGACGCCACGCACGAGGAGTCGACCCTCTCCGTCACCTACCTCGCCTTCATCACGCTCGCCACGATGATCGCGGCCTGCGGTGTCGTACTCGACAACGCGATCCTGATCGTCGGCGCGATGGCGGTCGGCCCGGAGTTCGGACCGCTGGCGGGCATCTGTACCGCCGTGGTGCAACGGGCGCCCCGCCTGGCGCTGCGCTCGCTGATCGCCCTGCTGGTGGGCTTCGCCGTGGCAATGGCGGTGACGGTGGGCTTCAGCTACTTCATGGACGCCGTCGGCCTGTTCACCGAGGCCAAGCTGGAGGCCGACCGGCCCAATACCGGGTTCATCTACGCCCCCGACTGGTTCTCGTTCGTCGTGGCGGTCCTCGCCGGCGCCGCCGGCACCCTCTCCCTGACATCCGCCAAGTCCGGCGCCCTGGTCGGCGTCGCCATCTCGGTGACGACAGTCCCGGCCGCCGCCAACGCGGCCGTGGCCCTGATCTACGACGACGCCAAGCAGACCTGGCTCTCGACGGGCCAGCTGCTCCTGAACCTGCTGGGCATCATCCTCGCCGGCACGCTCACGCTCCTGGCCCAGAAGTGGCTGTGGGCCAGACAGCGCGAGCGTTCGGCGAGGACGGGCGGCCTCTGAAGGACGGGCAGCGCCTAGAAACGCCGTTCGCAGTCCGCGGCGATGCTGTCACCGACGTCGCGGAACACCGTGTCGGCGCCACCGTCGCAGGTCACCGTGTCGCCGGGCGCGCCGTCGCTCACGCCGATCGTGTCGTTGCCGCCACCGGTCGCCACGGTGTCGGTGCCCGTGCCGGCGTCGACGACGGCACGGATCGCAAGGCTCGACTGGAAGCTGTCGTTCAGGTCACCCATCCCGATCGAGATACTCCCGACGGTGCCGACGGCGCCGCAGTCGGCACTGGTGGCGGACACCCGAACACACCCCGGTCCCAGCGCGACACCCGAGGTGTCCGTGAGGATCAGCCGACCGCCGGAGACACTGGCCGACATCTGGTTCTGCACACCGGCCCGCGCACTGAGGTAAGCGCCGCCGAAGAGGCGGAACGCGGTGGAACCGGGGGTCTGGGCCGCGGCCGGGGTGGCGAGGGCGGTGACGACGAGACCGGCGGCCAGAACCGGACCGACTGCTCGCTTCAGATTTCTACTGCTCGCGATCTTCATACTGCTGTCTCACTTCCGTCGAGGCAGGGCACCGGGCAGAGCCCCCTCGACGAAAGTGAAACAACCAGCGATCAGACATGCACTCTTTGTTACGTACGTTGAGTGATGCCCGAGTGATACCGAGTGGCACCCGAGTGATGTCCGGGTGAAGCCCGAGGTCCCGTGGAACTACCCCAGCGCCGACTTCACCACATCGGCCAGCCGCCCGGCGACCGCGCGGGCCTGGTCGATGTCGGCGGCCTCGACCATCACCCGCACCAACGGCTCGGTCCCGGACGACCGCAGCAACACCCGCCCCGTGGACCCGAGTTCCCGCTCGGCCTCGGCGACCGCCGCGGCAAGCTCCCCCGACGTCTTCACTCGCGACTTGTCCACGTCCGGCACATTGATCAGCACCTGCGGCAGCCGCTCCATGACGGAGGCGAGGTCCTTGAGCGTACGACCGGTCTGCGCGACCCGGGCCGCCAGCAGCAGCCCGGTCAGCGTGCCGTCACCAGTGGTCGCGTGATCAAGGATGATCACGTGCCCGGACTGCTCGCCGCCCAGGGCGTACCCGCGCTCCTTCATCTCCTCCAGCACATACCGGTCACCGACCGCGGTCTGCACCAGCGCGATGCCCTCACGCTCCATGGCCAGCTTGAAGCCGAGGTTGGACATCACGGTCGCCACCACGGTGTCGGACCGCAGCTCGGCCCGCTCCCGCATGGCCAGCGCCAGCACGGCCAGGATCTGGTCGCCGTCCACCTCCTCGCCGGTGTGGTCCACGGCGAGGCACCGGTCGGCGTCCCCGTCATGCGCGATGCCGAGAGCCGCACCGTGCTCGACAACAGCGGCCTTCAGCTGCCCCAGGTGGGTCGACCCACACCCGTCGTTGATGTTGAGCCCGTCCGGCTCGGCACCGATGGTGATGACCTCGGCCCCGGCCCGCGAGAAGGCCTCCGGCGAAACCCCGGCCGCGGCGCCGTGCGCCTCGTCGAGGACGATCTTCACCCCGTCGAGCCGGTTCGGCAGGACGCTCAGCAGGTGCTCGACGTACTGCCCGAACCCTTCCCCGTACGACCGCACCCGCCCGACGGCCGCGCCCGTCGGCCGCTGCCACGGCTCACCGTGCCGATGCTCGTCGTAGACGGTCTCGATGCGGTCCTCCAGCTCGTCGGCGAGCTTGTGGCCGCCGCGGGCGAAGAACTTGATGCCGTTGTCGGGCATGGCGTTGTGGCTGGCGGAGAGCATGACGCCGAGGTCGGCGCCGAGCGAGCCGGTGAGATAGGCCACGGCGGGCGTCGGCAGCACTCCGACGAGCAGCACATCGACACCCGCGCTGGCCAGGCCCGCCACCACGGCGGCCTCCAGGAACTCCCCGGACGCACGCGGGTCCCGACCGACCACCGCGGTCGGCCGGTGGCCCTCGAAGGTGCCCGCCTCGGCCAGTACGTGCGCCGCCGCCACGGACAGACCGAGCGCCATCTCGGCCGTCAGATCCGCGTTGGCGACGCCGCGCACGCCGTCCGTGCCGAAGAGTCGTCCCACTTGTCCTCCTGAGGAAACATCAGTTCCGAGAAGCGGAGCCGGCGCGCGCGATACGCCGCCGGGGGGCTCCCGCCTCCCAGGCATTCCATGCCTGGGCATCGGATCACACAAGCCTTTGAACGTCTTGTGCCGTTATACGCCCGAGCCCGGGGATAAAACGAACGCCCCGGCGGCACTGTGGCGTGCCGCCGGGGCGTTCGGAGTACCGGAGTACCAGCAGAGGCAGCTTGCGCTTAGCGCTTGCTGTACTGCGGGGCCTTGCGGGCCTTCTTCAGACCGGCCTTCTTGCGCTCGACCGCACGGTCGTCGCGCTTGAGGAAGCCGGCCTTCTTCAGCGGGCCGCGGTTGTTGTCGACGTCGGCCTCGTTCAGCGCACGGGCGACACCGAGACGCAGCGCACCGGCCTGGCCGGAGACACCGCCACCGGCGATACGGGCGATGACGTCGTAGCGACCTTCGAGCTCAAGAACCTTGAACGGCTCGTTGACCTCCTGCTGGTGCACCTTGTTGGGGAAGTAGTCCTCAAGGGTGCGCCCGTTGATCTTCCACTTGCCGGTGCCCGGAACGATCCGGACGCGGGCGATGGCGTTCTTGCGGCGGCCCAGGCCCGCGGCGGGCTGGGGCTCACCGAAACGCGAGGCGAGGGACTCGGAGGTGTACTCACCCTCCACCGGAACCTCGGACTCGGTGGTGTAGCTGTCAATGTCGACGAGCTCAGTCTCTTCGACCGGCTGCTCAACGGTGGTCTCGGCCACGATTCTCCTCAGATTCTCTTCAGTCTTAGGGGGTGGCCGGACTTACTGCGCGACCTGGGTGATCTCGTACGGCTGCGGCTGCTGCGCGCCGTGCGGGTGCTGGTCACCCTTGTAGACCTTCAGCTTCGAGAGCATCTGACGGCCCAGCGTGTTCTTGGGGAGCATGCCCTTGACGGCCTTCTCGATGGCCTTCTCGGGGTTCTTGTCGAGGAGCTCGTCGTAGCGGACGGAGCGCAGACCACCCGGGTAGCCGGAGTGGCGGTACGCCATCTTCTGGGTCCGCTTGTTGCCGGAGAGGTGCACCTTGTCGGCGTTGATGATGATGACGAAGTCACCGGTGTCGACGTGGGGCGCGTAGATCGGCTTGTGCTTGCCCCGCAGGATGGAGGCGGCGGTGCTGGCGAGACGGCCCAGGACGACGTCCTGAGCGTCAATGACGTGCCACTGGCGCGTCACATCGCCGGGCTTGGGGCTGTACGTACGCACGGTTCGTAGCCTTCGCTTCGAGTGAATGGTCCTGAACAGGTCACCGAAACGATCACGACAGCCTGAGCCACTGCGGCGACGCATACCGCGTACGTGGGGTTGCTGGTCATCGGCCCGGTGGACCGGTGTAAGGGCCCGTCCCGTGAGAATGAGCAAGCCAATACACAACGAACATGCAGGATACCTGCGTCGCCACGGCCGGGTCAAAATGACCCAGCCGGGACAGGTCCCTGCTGCTCAGCACCCCCAGCCTAAACGCCCACCCGGCCCCATCGCCTACCGCGTGGGCTCCGTCACACACCGGACAGGCTGAGACCACGCGACCGGCACCAGAGAGCGACGAACGAGGCGGGCAGAAAGCACCGACCAGACGAGGGGCCGCCTACCGAAGAGGCCCCACCCCCCGCCACTCCCTCGCCCACGCCTCTCGCCGCTCCCCCTCCCTCTCCCACACCCCTCGCCACTCCCCCTCCCACGTACCCCTCCCTCTCCCGCACCCCTCGCCACTCCCCCTCCCACGTACCCCTCGCCCTCCCGCACCCCTCGCCACTCCCTCTCCCACGTACCCCTCGCCCTCCCACACCCCTCGCCACTCCCCTCCCACATGCCCCTCGCTCTCCCACACCCCTCGCCACTCTCTTCCCACCCCACCCGTCGCCTCTCGCCTCCCCCTCCCACACCCCTCGTCACCCCCTCTCCCACCCCACCCGTCACTCCCCCACACCGCCCGCCCCCGACGCCCCAGAGTCGAGCCTCCTGGCCGACCGAGTCGGGTGGGTGGGTGGGCCATCGCCCGGGGGGCCGGGGGCGGAGCCCCCGGTGGGGTTCAGGGGCGGAGCCACTGGCGGGGTCGAAGGGGCGGAGCCCCTGGAGGACGGGACGGGTAGGGGCGGCGGGGGCGAAAAAACCCGAGCGGACCGGAGGCAACCAACAGCAACCGCCACCGCCAGACCGCACAACGTCACCGCGTCCCGAAACGCCCTCCGCTCCACCGCCTCCAGATAGGGCCAGCTCACCCCAGGAAGCTGCGGAACCATCGCCAACCAGAACCACACCCCCCGAACGACGGCCCCCTCCCGCGGCAGCCCAGCCACCAGCACAGGCACAACAACCAGCAGATAGTGGTCGTACGACGGCCTGGAGACCAGGAACGCCGAAAGCATCAGCATCGCCGCGGTCTCCGAAAGCCTCAGCGGCCCACCACCCCCACGCCGCCACCGCAGATACGCACACACCACCCCCACCCCCGCAGCGACCACCCCGATCCCCCCGGCCACAGCCACCGGCACCCCCACCCGCGGCAACACCGCAACCGGCGACGCCTCATACAGCCGCACAAACCCGTCGTCCCCCCGCAGCAGAAACGGCAACGTCCGCGTAAGAAACCCCGCAGGATCCGGCAGCACCAACGCCGCCCCCACGGACGCCACCACCGGCACGCCGGCCATCACTCCCACACCCCGCCACCGCCCCGCGAACACGAACAGCAACCCCACCGGCGCCAGCAACGGCTTCAACGCGACCGCCGCCCCGAACACCACCCCCGCCGCCACCCACCGCCCCCGCCCGGCCAGCAACAACCCCAGCGGCAGGGCAAGCACAGCCGTAGCCGTCCAGTTCCCCAGCAGCACAAGATGCGCGAACGGCGCGAACCCGACCGCCAGCCCGATCAGACCAAGGGCCGCGAAACGGCTGCGCAGGGCCACACCGTGCAGCCGCAGCGCGCAGCCCCAGCCCCCCACCAGACACCCGACCACCCCCACCGGCACCAGCACACCCAGCACCGCCGGCGGCACCAGCACCTGAGGAACCGCCGCCAGCACCGCACTCGGCAAATAGAGGAAGTGGGGGTCGTCATACGGCGAACCCCCCGCCAACCAGCCCCGCGCCGCCCGCACGACGATGGCGTTGTCCATCCCTCCGTCCGAGGTCACACGCGCGGTACGCCCCGCGAGAGCCCCCAGCACAGCCACGACGACCACCCACAGATGCCAGGTCGCCCGCCGCACCAACCACCCGGAGATGTCGCTTTTGTACTCGCTCATCAACTGAACGCTAGGGGCCCATGGGCTTCTTGAGGCGGAGCGGCACACCCGCGACCCGTCTAAGATGCGCCCCATGAGCTACGGGCAGCAGGGGGAACCCCAGTCCCAGTGGGATCCCTGGAAACCGCATTCCCAGCAGCCGTGGAACGGCGGCGCCGACGAGACCCCGGACTGGGCCGCCCTCGCCGAGGCGTCCGAGACGCGCAACAAACGGCGCCGACTGCTGTTCATCGGCGGCGGCGCACTCGCCACCGTCGCGATCGGCGCTGCCGTCGCCGTGGCCGTGGTGTCCGCGAACGACAACAACTCCGCCTCGAACAAGCCGGCTTCCGGCGTCCCCGGCAACTCGAACCTGCCGGGTCAGACCACCGGCCCGGCCCCGTCGTTCGAGTCGACGAGCGCTCCGCCGCCGCTGAACCCGATCGACTTCATCTCCAGCAAGGCCAAGGACACCGCCCCGCTCGGCGCCCAGCTCCTCTTCCCGGGCACCCAGCTGACCGTGGGCGACGCGGTGTACAAGAAGGGCGCGACGGACGACACGAAGAGCTGCTCCGCGGTCACCGCGGGCGGGCTCCCGAAGATCGTCACCGACAACGGCTGCACCCGTTTCCTGCGCGTCTCGTACGTCACGGGCGGCACCGCGGCGACGGTCGGCGTGGCCGTGTTCGACACCGCCGCGCAGGCCTCCAAGGTCACCGGCAAGGTCAACACCCAGAAGGACAGCACCAGGTCGCTCTCGGGCAAGGGCATCAAGGACTTCTGCACGTCCGCCGTCTGCCTCTCGACCGCCAACGCCTACGGCCGTTACGTCTACTTCACCATCACCGGCTTCACCAACGGCAAGGACATGACCGAGAAGGACACGGCGGCCTACCGTGTCAGCAACAACCTGAAGGACTTCGCCCGCAGCCAGCTCTACAAGCGGGGCGAGGTACAGGCGTCGGCTGCGGCCAACGAGTAGCGGACCGCGAGCGGGCAACGCCGGACAGAAGCAGCGGCGGCCGACGACCAGTCAGCCGCCGCCCCGGCTCACCTCTGCTGCAGGACGTCTACCTCAGGCCCTCTGCCTCAGGTCCTCCGCTTCAGGCCAGGTGCTTCAGACGCAACCGAATCGGCACGACCGCCGACTCCCACTGCGTCCTCAGTGTCATCTTCGACACACCCTCGGTCCGCTCCTCGAACCGGATCGGGATCTCCACCGCACTGCACCCGGCCCGCACGGCCTTGTACTTCAGCTCGACCTGGAAGCTGTACCCGGCGCTGTCCAGCGTGCCCAGGTCGAGGTCCCGCAACGTCGCCGCCGACCACAGGTTGAACCCGGCCGTGATATCCCGGATCTTCGTGCCGAGCACGGCCCGGGCGTAGCGGTTGGCGAACCGGGACAGCAGGACCCGGTGCACCCCCCAGGCCTCGTCCAGCGAGCCGCCCTCGACATACCGGCTGCCGATGACGAGGCCCGCCCCCGAGGACACCGCCGTCCCCAGCATCCGCGGCACCGCCTCCGCCGGGTGGCTGCCGTCGGCGTCCATCTGGACGACGTACGCGGCCCCCTCCTCCAGCGCGGCGCTCATGCCCGCGACGTAGGCCCGCCCCAGACCGTCCTTCTCGGTCCGGTGCAGCACGCTCATCCGGCGCCGCCCGGCGGGCTGGTCGGCGTTGTACTTCTCGGCCAGCTCCTCGGCGATCCGCCCGGTGCCGTCCGGGCTGGAGTCGTCGACGATCTTCAGGTGCAGCCCGTCGACGGGCAGCCCGAGCACCAGCTCGGCCATCCGCGGCAGGTTCGCGGCCTCGTTGTACGTCGGCATCACCACGGTGACCGGGTCGGCTGGGGGTCGGTCGTACCCGTCGAGTTCCGTCATGGCTTTCTCTTTCCCTCCCCTGGACACCTCAGCGCGGATGCGCTCAGGAGGTCTTGATCCAGATGCGGTACTCGCTCGTGCCGTTCGCGTTGCGGAACGGGATCTCGGCGAGCAGCCGGTAGTGCGGGTTGCCCCGGACGGCAGCGGCGACGATGTCGTCCATCCTCGGGTTGGTGAGCCCGTCGAGCACGATCAGGTCGAAGTCTCCGTCCTCGACCGCCGCCCGGTAGGCCTCGTCGCCGCCGTGGTACTTGCCCTTCGCGTCCTTGTACTCCATGCCGAAGAGGCTGTGCCACTGGTGGTGGCCGGCCCGGTCGTACAGGTAGTAGACGGGCACCTCGGGCGTCGAGGCGAGGTAGTTGCCCTTGCGGTCCACATGCGGCTCGATGGCGTTGATCATCTTCGTGGAGTCGGGCCAGATGTCGAAACGCCGGTCCGCCTGCTGAATGCCGAGGCACAGCACCGCCGTCCAGAGCATGATGCCGAGCTGGGGATAGCGGAAGTGCGCACCCACCAGGCGGGTCACCCCCACACCCGCCATCGGCGCCGCGAAGAGCAGACCGAAGCCGACGTGCTTGAACAGCGAGACCACGGTCCCCAGATGGATCTGGTACGCCGGTGCCAGCACGGCCGTGCCGCACAGCACCAGGCCGAGCAGGGCCCGCCAGCGCCAGCCGGGGTTGCCGAGGCGCAGGGCCAGCGGCGACTCGTTCATACGGCTGCGGCGCAGGTACGAGACGGCACCGCCGACGGCGGCCAGGAACATCAGCCCGCCCCAATTGACGGTCTGCTCCAGCAGGAACTCGGTGGTGTCGGTGCCGTGGGCCCGGTCGGTGGTGGTCTGCCGGACACCGGCCATCAGGTCGGTGGTGTACATCCCCGCCGCCAGGAGACCGCCGATGCCGAGCGCGAGCAGCGCCATCCGCACGAAGGCCCTGCCGCCCTTGTGCGGCCACGCGGTCAGGAGCGCGAGCACGACGATCGTCGGCAGATACAGCGCGGACGCGTACTTCACCCCTACCGCCAGCACCCCGACGGGCGCGGCCGGCAGCACGGCGATCACGGGCGCCCGGTCGGTGCAGACGACGATCCAGGTGGCCAGGGCCAGCAGGAACACCGCGGCCGCGTCGTAGGTGGCGAAATAACCCATGACGACCGTGGACTGGAGCACCGCGAACAGCGCGGCGGCGGCCAGCGCGGCCCGCTCGTTGAACAGGCGCCGCGAGAACGAGTACAGCAGCCCGGTCGTGCAGAGCATGAAGAGCAGGCTCAGGGTCCGCGCCCCGGCCAGCCCGAACTTCGCGTCCACGAGCGCGGCGAGCACCGGGTAGAGCTGCGGCGAGCCGGAGAAGTACGCGGCGTAGTCGCGGGGCAGCTCGGTGCCGTTGAGCAGGTGGTCCAGCTCGGCGTGGCCGGCCGCCAGGTACAGCGCCTCGTCCTGGAAGGCGGTGTTGGACAGCCGCAGCGACAGCGCCGCCTGGATGGCCATGATGCACAGCAGCACGACCCGGCTGACCCAGGCCCGCCGCCTGCTCGCCGCCATCTCCCAGCCGGCTTCCGGCGTTTCGGGGATGTGGTACTCGGGCTCGTCCGGCACCTGCTGGTACTGCACCGTGCGCAGCGCGTACGTCGGCTGGTCCTCGTGCTGTCCGTGCGGCTGCGACGGGATCTGCCCCGGGTAGGGCTCCTGGTACTGCTCCTGCTGGTACCCATACCGCCCGTTGGAGTTGAACCAGCTGGAGGCCGACTCCTCCTCGGCGTACGGATCGTAGGGCTGAGGCGTGTAGTGGTCGTGTCGGGAGGTCATCACGGCTTCCGTACGTCGAAGCCGAAGCTGTCGTCGGCGGCCAGGCGCTTGAACTCCTTCAGCGCCAGCGGGCTCGCCTCCAGCCGCCAGTCGGAACGCTTTTTATGGTTGAACCAGACGAAGCCGAGCATGTCGTCGTCCGCCCGGACGCCCGCGAACAGACTGCGGATGTCGGCGCGCCGCCGCTCACCGGCCATCGCGGCCGTCTCCAGCAGGATCATCGGCTTCCTGGTGAAGGTGCGGACCTGGTCCCGGGTCGGCCCGAAGACGCTGTCGAAGGCGCTGTCCTCCTCGATCGTCCAGTAGCCGATCAGCCCGACCCAGTCGACGTAGGCGTCGCCCGGGTAGTACGGCTTGAGCCTGACGCTCCTGACCGGGTTGACGATGTTGGGCGACCAGGCCCAGATGACGTTCGAGGCGCCGGCGTCGATGAAGGTCCTGTGGATGTGCCGCCAGGCGGCCACATAGTCCGCGGGGGTCACGTCCTTCGTGCCCCACTTCTCCCAGTGCCCGTTGAACTCGTCGGCGAAGGAGATCACGACGGGCAGGTTCAGCTTGCGGACGGCCGTCGCGTACTCCTTGATGTACGCGTCCGACTTGCCGCCCGCGATGTCGGCGACCGGTGTGTCGAAGGGCTCCCACGACATCAGCGTCATGGCGCCCGCACGCCAGGCGTTGCGCACACCGGTGGCGTCGAACCCGTCGCCCCAGCCGGCGTAGTACTCGACCAGGTTCGGCTGCTTGCCGACCATCCTCGTGTACGCGTCGATGCCCTTCATGGAGGTCGGGGCGCCGTCGACGGCGGCGCCGAAGTACTTCTTGCCGGGCTTCAGCAGGGGTACGACGTCGTAGGGCACGTCGCCCGCGGGGCTCGCGCCGGCATCGGTGCCGGCCTCGCCCTGCCGCCCGCTCTGCGAGGAGCCGTCCGACGCGTCACCGGCGAGCACCGAGCAGCCGCTGAGCGCGAGCACACCGCTGAGCAGACAGGCCGCGAGCGCCGTACGGACACGGGTGTACGACCGGATGTACGACCGCATCAGGCAGTCACCGCCTTCTCCCGCGGCTGGACCAGAACCCGGCCCACGACGAGGGCGTAGAAGAGCCCCGAGGACAGGATCAGGGCGAAGTCCGGGGCGTCCATGGTGAACGTCCGGTAGACCGCTCCCACGACCCAGATCAGCGCGGTGCCGCCGCTCCACACCCACATGCCGATCCAGAAGCGCCGGGTCTTGTTCGTCTTGGCGCCGGAGGAGCCGGTGGGCTGCCAGCCCATGCGGTTCTTGCGGAGGATGTCCCAGATGGCGAAGACATGCGCCCAGCCGTACATCATGCGGGCCGCCCAGGCCTCCAGCCGGTAGGGCGCCCTGTGCCACATCGGGAAGACGATCGTGGTGTAGATGATGCTGGGCAGCACCAGCGCCAGATGCTCGACCATGAGCTTCTCCGGCATCATCAGCAGCAGCACGATCGGGATGACCGGGGCGGCGAAGGTGAACAGCGCCGTGTGGATGTAGTAGAAGAAGCCGGACATGTAGCACAGGCGGCTGGAGAGCCGGATCTTCGCCTGCCAGAACTTCCGGCTGCCGAGCAGGCTCATCGAGCCGGAGCACCACCGGTACTGCTGGTTGAAGAAGGCCCCCGCGCTGTCCGGGCAGACCCCCGTCGACACCGCGACCGGCACATACCGCAGGTCCCAGCCGAGCCCCCGCAGGTCGAAGCCGGTGTGCACGTCCTCGGAGTGCTCGATCAGCGTCGTACCGCCGTTGGTCTCCAGCGCCGCCCGCCGGTACACCGCGCAGCTGCCGACGCAGATCGCGCCGTCGCTCCCCTGCCGCGAGACCTGCACGGACCGGTAGAACAGCTCCTGTACCGCGCCCGCGCCGCGCTCGATCCAGTTCTGCGAGTCAAGCACCCGGAAGTACTGCGGCGACTGGACGATCCCGATGCTCGGGTCCGCCTCCAGATACGGCAGCAGTTCCTGGAGCAGGTCGGCGCGCGGGGTGAAGTCGGCGTCCAGGATCAGGATGTACCGGCCGTCGGACTGCCCGAACCCGAAGTGCAGGTTGCCGGCCTTCTTGAACCAGCCGCGGTTCTCCCGGGTGCCGTAGCGGAACCCGAAGTCCCGCGCCATGGCGGCCAGCTCGGGGCCGGCCCCGTCATCGAGCACGAACGGAACGCAGACCCCGGGATACCGGTCGGCCATCGCCCGCACATGCCGCCAGGTGTTGTGCAGCACCTCGATGGGCTCGCCGCACACCGGCAGGAAGACGTCGACCGTCGGATACACCTCGGGCCGCCAGTTGTGCACCAGCCGCTTGTGGTGCGCGATGTCGAAGTCCCGGGTGAAACCGTTCACCCGCAGCGACACCAGGTAGTACAGCACCGTGAACAGCAGCAGCGGCGTGTAGATCCACAGCACCGGCGACGACTGGGCCAGCTTGAACTGGCTCACCACCAGGCAGCAGAAACTGATCAGCGAACTGATCGTCAGGATCCACAGCCGCCGTCTGGCGTAGGAGTACTTCTCCTTGTCCGACGGCGGTAACGGCAGCAGCCCCAGCGGAGCCCCGTCACCCCGTCCCGCCTTCCGCCGCCCGCCTCCGTTGTTCTGGCGCACGGCACGGTGCCCCCCAGTCCGCGCAGGACCGACTGAACTCATGCCAAACCCACCCCCGGGCCTGGAAACGGCCCGTTGACACCCCCACCCTCACTCGGCCTTCCCCATGCCGAAATGCCGCACGTTCGAGCATTCGAACAATGGCCGAGCCGCTCGAACCAGCGGCCGAGCGACGAAAGGCTATACGAGAGGTAAGAAGGTCGTAAGAGGCTCCACGGGGCTTACGCCCGGTACGTCCAGACACCGGCACTATCTACTGCCAAATGTCAGGTAACTAGCAGGTTTCGCACCCGGACACCCCGGGCAGGGTTCGCCGGTTCCGCGCTTCCTTGTTCCGAGCGGCGAGCAACTCGTCGGCGGGATACCCCACCTCTTCGAGGGTCAGCCCATGGGGCCGTACGACATGTACGGCGGAGTCCCTGACCCCGGCGGCGAGCACCTTGCCCGGCCAGTCGGCGGGCCGGTGTCCGTCCCCCACGAACAGCAACGCCCCGATCAGCGAACGGACCATGTTGTGGCAGAAGGCGTCGGCCCGAACGGTGGCGGTGATGATCCCGTCGTCCCCCCGAACCAGGCTCAGCTGCTGCAGCGTACGAATCGTGGTGGCCCCCTCCCGCTTCTTGCAGTAGGCCGCGAAGTCATGCTCCCCGAGCAGCCGTCCGGCGGCCTCGTTCATGGCGTCTACGTCCAGGGGCCAGTCATGCCAGAGGACATGACTGCGCAGCAGCGGATCGACCCCGCCGGGATTGTCGGTGACGCGATACGCGTACCGCCGCCAGACCGCCGAGAACCGCGCGTTGAACCCACTGGGCGCCTCCCTGAGCGCCCACACCCGCACGTCCTTCGACAGGCGCCCGGCAAGCCGCTTGAGCAACTTCTCGTGATGCTCACGCCACACCGGCTCCGGCAGATCGACATGCGCCACCTGCCCCCGCGCATGCACACCGGCATCCGTACGCCCCGCCACGGTCAGCTCATACGCCACACCGCCCGACCGCGTAACGGTCCGCAGCGCCTCCTCGATCTCCCCCTGCACGGTCCGCCGCCCCCCGGCCTGCTTGGCCCACCCGGAGAACTCGCTCCCGTCGTAGGAGAGATCAAGACGGACACGGACGTAACCCGGCTCTACTTCGTCACTCACCCAGAGATCCTCTCACCCACACAAAAGCGGGCCCGCTCCTCGAAAGGAACGGGCCCGCAAACGCCCTGAAGGGGCGCGGGGAACTGCGCGACCAGCCACGACGGAGCCGCAGCCGCAGACGCACAGCCCCGGCAGAACGCTTACGCGTCCTTGGACTCCTCGGCGGCAGCCTCGTCGGCCTTGGTCGTGTCGACCGTGGCCTCAGCAACCTCGGCGTCCTTGGCGGCACGCTTGGTGGCGGCCTCGGCCTCACCCGTGGCCTCCTGCGCGACCGTCAGCGCCTCGACCAGCTCGATGACAGCCATGGGCGCGTTGTCGCCACGACGGTTACCGATCTTGGTGATACGGGTGTAGCCACCCGGACGGTTCTCGTACCGCGGGCCGATCTCGGTGAAGAGCGTGTGGACGACGCTCTTGTCCGTGATGACCTGGAGCACCTGACGGCGGTTGTGAAGGTCACCCTTCTTCGCCTTGGTCACCAGACGCTCGGCGTACGGCCGCAGACGGCGGGCCTTCGCCTCGGTGGTGGTGATACGGCCGTGCTCGAAGAGCGCCTTCGCGAGGTTCGCGAGGAGCAGCTTCTCGTGCGCGGCACTGCCGCCCAGACGGGCACCCTTGGTGGGCTTCGGCATTTCGTTTCTCCTGTGTGTCTGCCCCGGCCGTACTAGGTACCGGGGTCAGTATCCGAGCGGGCGGTTGCCCGTCGGAGATCCGGTCAGGGCCCCGAAGGGGTCCGACCGGAAGGGGCGCGGGGCTGTGTCGATCTGCGGCTCCGCCGCGTGGGCGCGACAAGCCACAGCACACCCGCACCCAGAAACCGGCAGTCGGTCCCGAGCTCTTAGTACTGCTCGGTCTCGACGAACCCGGCGTCTGCATCGTCGTCCGCGCCGAAGGCATCCGCCGCGGCCGTGGGGTCGAATCCGGGCGGGCTGTCCTTCAGGGCCAGGCCCATGCCGGCCAGCTTCGCCTTGACCTCGTCGATCGACTTCGCACCGAAGTTGCGGATGTCGAGGAGGTCCGCCTCGGAACGCGCCACGAGCTCACCCACGGAGTGGATACCCTCGCGCTTGAGGCAGTTGTACGACCGAACGGTGAGCTCCAGCTCCTCGATCGGCAGCGCCAGGTCAGCGGCCAGGGCGGCGTCCGTGGGGGACGGGCCCATGTCGATGCCCTCGGCGTCGATGTTCAGCTCGCGGGCGAGACCGAACAGCTCGACCAGGGTCTTGCCGGCCGACGCCATGGCGTCACGCGGACGCATCGCCTGCTTGGTCTCGACGTCGACGATCAGCTTGTCGAAGTCGGTCCGCTGCTCGACACGGGTCGCCTCGACCTTGTACGTGACCTTCAGCACAGGGCTGTAGATGGAGTCGACCGGGATACGACCGATCTCCTGGCCCACCTGCTTGTTCTGCACGGCGGAGACGTAACCACGGCCACGCTCGACCGTGAGCTCCATCTCCAGCTTGCCCTTGCCGTTGAGCGTGGCCAGGACCAGGTCGGGGTTGTGCACCTCGACACCGGCCGGGGGCGCGATGTCGGCGGCGGTGACCAGACCCGGACCCTGCTTGCGCAGGTACATCACGACCGGCTCGTCGTGCTCCGAGGAGACGACCAGCTGCTTGATGTTGAGGATCAGGTCGGTGACGTCCTCCTTGACGCCCGGCACGGTGGTGAACTCGTGCAGCACGCCGTCGATACGGATGGACGTGACCGCCGCACCCGGGATCGAGGACAGGAGGGTCCGGCGCAGGGAGTTGCCGAGGGTGTAGCCGAAGCCCGGCTCCAGCGGCTCGATCACGAACCGGGAGCGGAACTCGTCGACGACCTCTTCGGTCAACGAGGGACGCTGAGCGATCAGCATGTGTGGATCAGATCCTTCTTTCGTGGACGCCCGCTATTTGACGCCCGACGGAACCGCCCCGACGAAAAGGACGGGTACTGCAAGGGTACGGGCGATACGGCCCTACAGAGCCGTACCGCCCGAATACCCGAAGCCAACCGGCCGTGCGTCAGACGCGACGACGCTTCGGCGGACGGCAGCCGTTGTGCGGGGTCGGGGTGACGTCCTGGATGGAGCCAACCTCAAGACCCGTGGCCTGCAGGGAGCGGATCGCGGTCTCACGACCCGAACCCGGCCCCTTCACGAACACGTCGACCTTGCGCATGCCGTGCTCCTGGGCGCGGCGGGCAGCCGACTCGGCGGCCATCTGCGCGGCGAACGGCGTGGACTTCCGGGAGCCCTTGAAGCCGACGTGGCCGGCGGAGGCCCAGGAGATCACGTTGCCGGACGGGTCCGTGATGGAGACGATCGTGTTGTTGAACGTGCTCTTGATGTGCGCGTGGCCGTGAGCGACGTTCTTCTTTTCCTTGCGGCGCACCTTCTTGGCAGCGCCCTGACGACCCTTGGGGGGCATCTGTACTCCTACGGGAGGTGGTCGGTCCTACAGCGAAGACCGCTGGACGGTGAAGTCCGCTGTGGACTACTTCTTGCCCGGCTTCTTCTTGCCGGCGATGGCGCGACGCGGGCCCTTGCGGGTGCGGGCGTTGGTGCTGGTGCGCTGACCGCGGACGGGGAGACCGCGACGGTGACGCAGACCCTGGTAGCAGCCGATCTCCACCTTGCGGCGGATGTCGGCCTGAATCTCACGACGGAGGTCACCCTCGGTCCTGATGTTGTTGTCCACGTACTCGCGGATCGCGACGAGCTGCTCCTCGGAGAGGTCGCGAACGCGGGTGTTCGGGTCGATGCCGGTGGCAGCCAGCGTCTGCTGCGAAAGGGTCCGGCCGATGCCGAACACGTAGGTGAGGGCGACCTCCACGCGCTTTTCGCGCGGGATGTCAACACCGGAAACGCGTGCCATTCAATGGCTCCTGGTGATCTTCGGAGGTCTTCCGCAGAACCGACTCCCAGCCGCCGTACCAGGTACGAACTGGGTCCCCGGCCTCCGAACCGGGGGTGTCAGACCCGAGGGTCTGGGTCCTGCGTATGAACATATTCAGCTCGCGTCGCGCGAAAACTCTGCGATAGAGGTGCAGAGGGGGTGGTCGTGCGTCAGCCCTGGCGCTGCTTGTGGCGCGGGTTGTCGCAGATGACCATGACCCGACCGTGACGGCGGATCACCCTGCACTTGTCGCAGATCTTCTTGACGCTCGGCTTGACCTTCATTGGGTGAGGTTCTCCGGGTCAGTGCCATCACCCCGGGAAACCCGGGGCGCGGGCAAGATCTACTTGTACCGGTAGACGATCCGGCCACGCGTCAGGTCGTACGGAGACAGCTCCACCACGACCCGGTCGTCAGGGAGGATACGGATGTAGTGCATACGCATCTTGCCGCTGATGTGTGCCAGGACCTGGTGGCCGTTCTGGAGCTCGACCTTGAACATGGCGTTCGGCAGAGACTCGACGACAGTGCCCTCGATCTCGATGGCACCTTGCTTCTTGGCCACGCTTCGCCCTTCGGAATCGACTACCTTGATCGACTCCCTTGCGTCCCTTACGGGCGCATGCAGACATGCGGATGCACGAGAGCCGACGAGTCAGTCTACGTCAGCGCACCCGGAAAGACGAATCGAGGGATCCTGCCCCAAGAGACAGATCATTAAGCGCGCCCCAAAGGGGCGCGGGGAACTGCGCGCTCAACCCCCACACACGCGCAGCCGCCACACAACACAGCCCGGCCCCCGGGAAGGCGACCTCAGGCCAGCGGATCGGGCGCAGCGACGATCCCGTACTCCGCCAGCTTCGCCTTACCCCCGTCGGGAGACGTGAGCACCAACGGCCCCTCCTCGGTCAACGCGACCGAGTGCTCCCAGTGGGACGACCACGTGCCGTCGGTGGTGATGACGGTCCAGTCGTCCGAGAGGACCTCCGTCTTCGGCGTCCCCAGCGAAACCATCGGCTCGATCGCGAGGCAGAACCCCGGGACCAGCTTCGGCCCCTTGCCCCGCCGCCGCTCGACGTAGTTCAGCAGATGCGGGTCCATGTGCATCTCGGTGCCGATGCCGTGGCCGCCGTAGTCCTCGATGATCCCGTAGCGGCCGCCGCCCGGCTTCGGCTGCCGGCGAATGTACGTCTCGATGGCCCGGGAGACGTCGACCAGACGGCTCCCCTGCTTCATGGCCGCGATGCCGGCCCACATCGACTCCTCGGTCACCCGGGAGAGCTCGACCAGCTCCGGAGCGTGACCAGAGCCCACGAAGGCGGTGTACGCGGCGTCGCCGTGCCAGCCGTCGATGATGGCGCCGGCGTCGATGGAGATGATGTCGCCGTCCTTGAGGACGACCTCGTCGGACGGGATGCCGTGGACCACGACCTCGTTCACGGAGGTGCAGATCGTCGCCGGGAACCCGCCGTACCCGAGGAAGTTCGACTTGGCGCCGTGCTCCGCGATCACCTTGCGGGCGACCTCGTCCAGATCCTTGGTACTGGCCCCGGGCACCGCGGCCTCACGCGTGGCCGCGTGAATGGCGGCGACGACCAGCCCCGCCTCACGCATCTTGGCGATCTGCTCGGGGGACTTGATCTGCACCATGGGGACGAGCGCCTTTCTCGGACTGTACTGGTGGGACTGAATCAACCATAAGGGCGGAGCCGACACACCCCACCCCACGCAGCAGCCGCGGCCCCCTCATCGGGAACCGCGGCCTGAGCTACGTACGAGCTGTGAAGGCTCCTACTTGGCGTCCTCGTCACGCTGGAGCGCCTCCATGGCGCGTGCCGTGACCTCTTCGACCTTGCCGAGCGCGGAGATGGTGACCACCAGCCCCTGCGCCTTGTAGTAGTCGATGATCGGCTCGGTCTGCGTGTGGTAGACCTCCAGCCGCTTGCGCACGGTCTCCTCGGAGTCGTCGTCCCGCTGGTACAGCTCGCCGCCGCAGACGTCGCAGACGCCTTCCGTCTTCGGCCGGCTGTACGTGACGTGGAAGACGTGGCTGGAGTCCTTGCGGCAGATCCGCCGCCCGGCGATCCGCTTGACGACCTCTTCCTCGGGGACCTCAAGGTCGAGCACCGCGTCCAGCTTCATGCTCTCGGACTGGAGCATCTCGTCGAGTGCCTCGGCCTGGGACACATTGCGCGGGAAGCCGTCCAGCAGGAAGCCGCCCTCGGCGTCCGGCTTCTCCATGCGGTCCTTGGCCATCCCGATGGTGACCTCGTCCGGCACCAGGTTGCCCGCGTCCATGTAGGACTTCGCGAGCTTCCCGAGCTCCGTCTGCTGGCTGATGTTGGCGCGGAACAGGTCGCCCGTGGAGATGTGCGGGATCGACAGGTTCTTGGCGAGGAACGCGGCCTGCGTTCCCTTGCCGGCACCCGGCGGCCCGACGAGGACGATACGCATCAGCGGAGGAACCCTTCGTAATTGCGCTGCTGGAGCTGGCTCTCGATCTGCTTCACCGTCTCAAGACCCACACCCACGATGATCAGGATGCTGGTCCCGCCGAACGGGAAGTTTTGGTCTGCCCCGAAACCAGCCAACGCCATCGTCGGCACGAGAGCGATCAGACCCAAGTACAGCGAGCCCGGCCAGGTGATCCGGTTGAGCACGTAGGAAAGGTACTCAGCGGTCGGTCGGCCAGCCCGGATGCCCGGGATGAAGCCACCATACTTCTTCATGTTGTCCGCGACTTCCTCGGGGTTGAACGAGATGGCCACGTAGAAGAACGCGAAGAAGACAATCAGGAAGAAGTAGAGAGCGATGTGAACGGGCGCCGAGGTGGAAGCCAGGTTGTCCTTGATCCAGGTCGCCCATCCCGCCTGCGAGTTGGTGAACTGCACGATCAATGCGGGGATGTAGAGCAGCGACGACGCGAAAATGACGGGAATCACACCCGCCTGGTTCACCTTGAGCGGGATGTACGTCGACGTACCGCCGTAGGAACGACGGCCGATCATGCGCTTCGCGTACTGCACCGGAATACGGCGTTGAGCCTGCTCGACGAAGACCACCAGGCCGACCATGACCAGGCCCACGGCGATGACGGTGCCGAACTCGATCCAACCGCCGGCCAGGGAGCCCTGCTGCTTGATGGCCCACAGCGCGGACGGGAAGGTCGCGGCGATCGAGATGAACATCAGGATCGACATGCCGTTGCCGATGCCGCGGTCGGTGATCAGCTCACCGAGCCACATGACGACGGCCGTACCGGCGGTCATGGTGATGACCATGACGATGGTGGTGAAGATCGAGCGGTCCGGCACGATCTGGCTGGCCACCTGGCACTGCGAGAAGAGCGAACCGCTGCGGGCGGTGGCCACCAGGCCGGTGCCCTGCAGGATGGCGAGCGCCACGGTCAGGTAACGGGTGTACTGGGTGATCTTCGCCGTACCGGCCTGGCCCTCCTTCTTGAGGGCTTCCAGACGCGGGATCACCACGGTGAGCAGCTGAAGGATGATGCTCGCCGTGATGTACGGCATGATGCCGAGCGCGAAGATCGTGATCTGGAGCAGCGCGCCACCACTGAACATGTTGACCAGACCGAACAGGCCGGTGTTGGCGTTCGCCTGGTCGATACAGATCTGAACGGCCTTGTAGTCGACACCGGGGATCGGAACATGTGTACCGACCCGATAGATCACGATGATGCCGAGCGTGAAGAGCAGCTTCTTGCGCAGGTCGGGCGTCTTGAACGCCCGGGCGAACGCGGTGAGCACGGTGCCTCCTGCGACCCCCGCGCTACTGCGTCAAGGGTGACGGTCTTGAGGTTCGACTAATAGGAACGACTTAGCTAACGGTCAACTGCCGCTCAGAGTGCCCCACAAGAAGCACTCAGTAAAAGTGGGCAGTGCAGGCCACCATACCGGCGAGACTGCCCCCCTTGGAACGACCAACCGGGGATACCCCATTTGTGGGGTATCCCCGGTCGGGATCGATCAAGTCATCGAGACGCCTGTTGCGTTCAGACGAGCTCGGTGACAGTGCCGCCGGCGGCGGTGATCTTCTCCTTGGCGGAGCCGGAGACGGCGTCGACCGTCACCTGCAGCGCCACGGAGATCTCACCCTGGCCGAGGACCTTGACGAGGCTGTTCTTGCGAACGGCACCCTTGGCCACCAGACCCTCGACGGTGACCTCGCCACCCTCGGGGTACAGCGCGGCCAGCTTGTCGAGGTTCACGACCTGGTACTCGGTCTTGAACGGGTTCTTGAAGCCCTTCAGCTTCGGGAGACGCATGTGGAGGGGCATCTGGCCACCCTCGAAGCGCTCCGGAACCTGGTAACGGGCCTTCGTACCCTTGGTACCACGACCGGCCGTCTTACCCTTCGACGCCTCACCACGACCCACACGGGTCTTGGCGGTCTTGGCGCCCGGGGCGGGACGGAGGTTGTGGATCTTGAGCGGGTTCTGCTCCGCCATGATCAGTCGACCTCCTCGACCGTCACGAGGTGGCGGACGGTGTGCACCATGCCGCGGAACTCGGGGCGGTCCTCCTTGACGACCTGCGTGTTGATGCCCTTGAGACCAAGGGAACGCAGGGTGTCACGGTGGTTCTGCTTGCTGCCGATGTACGACTTCGTCTGCGTGATCTTGAGCTGCGCCATTACGCACCAGCCCCGGCACGCGCACGCAGGAGAGCCGCGGGGGCGACGTCCTCAAGCGGCAGACCGCGGCGGGCCGCGACCTCCTCGGGACGCTGCAGGCCCTTGAGGGCCTCCACGGTCGCGTGCACGATGTTGATCGCGTTGTCGGAGCCGAGCGACTTCGACAGGATGTCGTGGATACCGGCGCACTCAAGCACGGCACGCACCGGGCCACCGGCGATAACACCGGTACCGGGGGACGCGGGCTTGAGCAGCACGACGCCGGCAGCCTTCTCACCCTGGATCGGGTGCGGGATGGTGCCCTGGATGCGGGGGACCTTGAAGAAGTGCTTCTTGGCCTCCTCAACACCCTTGGCGATGGCGGCCGGCACCTCCTTGGCCTTGCCGTATCCGACACCCACGGTGCCGTCACCGTCGCCCACCACGACCAGCGCGGTGAAGCTGAAGCGACGACCACCCTTCACAACCTTGGCGACGCGGTTGATCGCGACGACGCGCTCAACGTACGCGGTCTTCTCGGCGGCAGCAGCGCCGCCGTCACGGCCCTTCCGGTCCCGCCGCTCGCCGCCACCGGCACCGCTTCCACGGCGCTGGGGTCCAGCCATTGGATTACCTCTCTCTTTCCGCTAGCTACGGAAGCGGCTCAGAACTTGAGCCCGGCTTCGCGGGCGGCGTCCGCCAGGGCGGCGATGCGCCCGGCGTACTGGTTGCCACCACGGTCGAATACGACAGCCTCGACACCGGCGGCCTTGGCGCGCTCGGCGACCAGGGCGCCGACCTGCTTGGCCTGCGTGGACTTGTCGCTCTCGCCACCGCGGATCGAGGTGTCCAGGGTGGACGCCGACGCAAGGGTGTGACCCTTGAGGTCGTCGATCACCTGGGCCACGATGTGGCGGTTCGAGCGGGTCACGACCAGACGAGGACGCTCCGCCGTACCGTTGATCCGCTTGCGGATCCGGATGTGGCGGCGCTTGATCGCGGCGCGCTTGTAGGCGTCGCCCTTGAGGATCTTCTGTCCGTATGCCATGGCTTACTTACCCGCCTTTCCGACCTTGCGGCGGATGACTTCGCCCTCGTACTTGACGCCCTTGGCCTTGTACGGGTCGGGCTTGCGCAGCTTGCGGATGTTGGCCGCAACCTCGCCGACCTTCTGCTTGTCGATGCCCTCGACCGAGAAACGCGTGGGCGCCTCGACCTTGAAGGTGATGCCCTCGGGGGCCTCGACCAGAATCGGGTGGCTGTAACCGAGGGCGAACTCAAGGTTCGAACCCTTGGCGGTCACGCGGTAACCGACACCGCTGATTTCGAGCTTCTTCACGTAACCCTGGGTCACGCCGGTGATCATGTTCGCCACCAGCGTGCGGGACAGGCCGTGCAGGGCCTTGTTCTGACGCTCGTCGTTGGGGCGGGTGACGTTCAGGACGCCGTCCTCACCCTTGGCGATGTCGATCGGCGAAGCGACGGTGTGGGTCAGCGTGCCCTTGGGGCCCTTGACCGAGACCGTACGGCCGTCGATGGTGACGTCCACGCCGGCGGGAACCGTGATGGGGAGCTTGCCAATACGCGACATAGCTGTTTCCTCCGTTCCCTTCCGCTACCAGACGTAGGCGAGGACTTCCCCACCCACGCCCTTCTTGCCGGCCTGCTTGTCGGTGAGGAGCCCGTGCGACGTGGAGATGATCGCCACGCCGAGGCCGCCGAGCACCTTCGGCAGGTTGGTGGACTTCGCGTAAACCCGGAGACCGGGCTTGGAGATCCGCTTGATGCCCGCGATGGAGCGCTCACGGTTGGGGCCGAACTTCAGCTCCAGGACGAGGTTCTTGCCGACCTCGGCGTCCTCGACCTTCCAGCCCGTGATGAAGCCCTCCTGCTGGAGGATCTCCGCGATGTGCGACTTGATCTTCGATGCCGGCATCGTCACGGAGTCGTGGTATGCCGAGTTCGCGTTCCGCAGACGCGTAAGCATGTCTGCGATCGGATCAGTCATGGTCATGAATTGGCCTTCGGCCTCTCTCGCCGGGGTTTCCTGATGCGCCATCCCTCTCCCCGATCCGAGACGGGACGGGTGCGGCGCGGTGGACCTACGGCGTAGTAAGTCGTACGGGCGCGACAGGCGCCCAACCCCACAAGCCTAAGCCATGCGGGGGTGGGCCCCTGTCCACCCAGATGCTTACCGAGAGCTTCAGGAATCCCTAAAAACAGGGATTACCAGGAGCTCTTGGTCACGCCCGGCAGCTCGCCACGGTGAGCCATCTCACGAAGGCACACGCGGCACAGGCCGAACTTGCGGTACACGGAGTGCGGACGGCCGCAGCGCTGGCAGCGCGTGTAGCCACGCACACCGAACTTGGGCTTGCGAGCAGCCTTGGCAATCAGAGCCTTCTTCGCCATCTCGCTCACGCCTCCTTGAACGGGAAGCCGAGGTGACGAAGGAGCGCGCGGCCCTCAGCGTCGTTGGTCGCCGTGGTGACCACGGTGATGTCCATACCCCGGGTACGGTCGATCTTGTCCTGGTCGATCTCGTGGAACATGACCTGCTCCGTGAGACCGAAGGTGTAGTTGCCACGGCCGTCGAACTGCTTGGGGGACAGACCACGGAAGTCGCGGATGCGCGGCAGCGCGAGCGACAGGGTGCGGTCCAGGAACTCCCACATGCGGTCGCCACGGAGCGTGACGTGGGCACCGATCGGCTGACCCTCACGCAGCTTGAACTGCGCGATGGACTTGCGGGCCTTGGTGACGGCCGGCTTCTGACCGGTGATCGTGGTGAGGTCGCGGATGGCGCCCTCGATCAGCTTGGAGTCGCGGGCGGCGTCGCCCACACCCATGTTGACCACGATCTTGACGAGGCCGGGGATCTGCATGACGTTCTCGTACTTGAACTCGTCACGCAGCTTGCCCGCGATCTCCTCGCGGTACTTCTGCTTCAGACGCGGGCTGGTGGTGGTCGTCATCAGATGTCCTCACCCGTCCGCTTGGCAACGCGGATCTTGTTGCCTTCGTCGTCGAAGCGGTAACCGACACGCGTGACGACCTTGTTGCCGTCCTTCTCAACGACCAGCTGGACGTTGGAGACGTGGATCGGCGCCTCGGTCGTGACGATGCCACCGGCCTGCGAACCGCGAGCGGTCGGGCCGGCCTTGGTGTGCTTCTTGACCCGGTTGACACCCTCGACCAGGACACGCTCGTCGCGCGGGTAAGCGGCAATGACCTTGCCCTGCTTGCCCTTGTCCTTACCGGTGATGACCTGGACCAGGTCGCCCTTCTTGATCTTCATGCTTACAGCACCTCCGGCGCGAGCGAGATGATCTTCATGAACTTCTTCTCGCGCAGCTCACGGCCGACCGGGCCGAAGATGCGGGTGCCGCGAGGGTCGCCGTCGTTCTTCAGAATGACGGCGGCGTTCTCGTCGAAGCGGATGTACGAGCCGTCCGGACGGCGGCGCTCCTTGACGGTGCGAACGATGACCGCCTTGACGACGTCACCCTTCTTCACGTTGCCACCGGGGATCGCGTCCTTGACGGTGGCGACGATGACGTCACCGATGCCCGCGTAGCGGCGACCGGAGCCACCGAGCACACGGATGCAAAGGATTTCCTTCGCACCAGTGTTGTCGGCGACGCGCAGTCGCGACTCCTGCTGGATCACGTCTATCTCCTGTTTGTCTGCCGGTTCCCCGGGCGGGTGTGCAAGTCACACACCCACCCGGAGCCTGGCGGAACTGACCTGCGGGATGTTCCCCGCAGGAATTACTTGGCCTTCTCGAGGATCTCGACGACGCGCCAGCGCTTCGTCGCGGACAGCGGCCGGGTCTCCATGAGGAGGACGCGGTCGCCGACGCCCGCAGCGTTCTGCTCGTCGTGCGCCTTGAGCTTGTTCGTACGGCGGATGACCTTGCCGTACAGCGCGTGCTTGACGCGGTCCTCGACAGCGACGACGACGGTCTTGTCCATCTTGTCGCTGACAACGAGACCCTCACGGGTCTTGCGGAAGCCGCGCGCCTCTGCAGTCTCAGTCACGTTCTTCTCGCTCATCAGGCGTTCTCCACCGTTTCGATGCCCAGCTCACGCTCGCGCATCAGGGTGTAGATCCGCGCGATGTCCTTGCGGACCGCCTTGAGACGGCCGTGGTTTTCGAGCTGACCCGTGGCCGCCTGGAAGCGGAGGTTGAACAGCTCTTCCTTGGCCTCGCGAAGCTTCGCAAGAAGCTCCTCGTTGCCCAGCTCGCGCAGCTCGGACGCCTTGGTACCGGCCGACATCACGCTTCACCTGCCTCGCGCTTGACGATCCGGCACTTCATCGGCAGCTTGTGGGCCGCACGAGTCAGCGCCTCACGGGCGATCTTCTCGTTGGGGTACGACAGCTCGAACATCACGCGTCCGGGCTTGACGTTGGCGATCCACCACTCCGGAGAACCCTTACCGGAACCCATGCGGGTCTCGGCAGGCTTCTTGGTGAGGGGACGGTCCGGGTAGATGTTGATCCAGACCTTGCCACCACGCTTGATGTGACGCGTCATGGCGATACGAGCGGCCTCGATCTGACGGTTCGTCACGTACGCCGGGGTCAGCGCCTGGATGCCGTACTCGCCGAACGCAACCGTCGTGCCACCCTTGGCAGCGCCGGAGCGCTTCGGGTGGTGCTGCTTGCGGTGCTTGACCCTACGGGGGATCAGCATTTCGGTCAGGCCTCCGTTCCGGTGCTCTCAGCCGGAGCGGACGCGGGAGCCTCGGCCTTGGGGGCCTCGGAACCGGCAGCCTGCTGCGGCTTGCGACCGCGCCGCTCGCCACCGCGGCCACCACGGGCCGGGCGGTCGGCACCACCGCGGGCCGGGCGGTTACCCGCACGGGCAGCGGCGTTCTCGGCGCGGACCTCGGCGATGTTCTTGACGTCGCCCTTGTAGATCCAGACCTTCACACCGATGCGGCCGAAGGTCGTCTTGGCCTCGAAGAAGCCGTAGTCCACGTTCGCGCGGAGCGTGTGCAGGGGCACACGGCCCTCGCGGTAGAACTCCGAGCGGGACATCTCGGCGCCACCGAGGCGGCCACCGCACTGGATCTTGATGCCCTTGGCGCCGGCCTTCATGGCGGACTGCATGCTCTTACGCATGGCCCGACGGAAGGAGACGCGGGAGGAGAGCTGCTCGGCAACGGCCTGAGCAACCAGCTGAGCGTCCGTCTCGGGGTTCTTGACCTCAAGAATGTTCAGCTGGACCTGCTTGCCCGTGAGCTTCTCAAGGTCGCCGCGGATGCGGTCGGCCTCGGCGCCACGGCGGCCGATGACGATGCCCGGACGAGCGGTGTGGATGTCCACCCGCACGCGGTCACGGGTGCGCTCGATCTCAACCTTCGAGATACCGGCGCGCTCCATGCCGGACGTCATCATCCGACGGATGGCGACGTCTTCCTTGACGTAGTCCTTGTACAGCTTGTCGGCGTACCAACGCGACTTGAAGTCGGTCGTGACACCGAGCCGGAACCCATGCGGGTTAACCTTCTGGCCCATTACCGGGTTCCTTCCTTGCTGCTGACGACCACGGTGATGTGGCTGGTCCGCTTGCGGATCCGGTAGGCACGGCCCTGGGCACGCGGACGGAACCGCTTCAGGGTCGGGCCCTCGTCGACGTACGCCTCGCTGATGAACAGCGAGGTGGCGTCCGGGTGGTCGTAGTTGTGCGCGGCGTTGGCGATGGCGCTGTCGAGCACCTTGCCGACGGGCACGGAGGCTGCCTGCGGAGCGAATCGCAGAACAGCCTGAGCCTCCGTGGCATCCATGCCACGGATAAGGTCCACCACGCGGCGGGCCTTCATGGGCGTAACGCGGATGTACCGCGCCTGGGCCCTGGCTTCCATGGTTGTCCCTCTCAGTTACTTACGTGTCTGAATGCGATCCGCTACTAGCGGCGCTTCGACTTCCGGTCGTCCTTGACGTGGCCCCGGAAGGTGCGCGTCGGCGAGAACTCGCCGAGCTTGTGGCCGACCATCGACTCGGTGACGAACACCGGGATGTGGGTCTTGCCGTTGTGCACCGCGAGCGTGTGGCCGAGCATGGCCGGCACGATCATGGAGCGACGGGACCAGGTCTTGATGACGTTCTTGGTGCCGGCTTCGTTCTGGGCTTCCACCTTCTTGATCAGGTGGTCGTCGACGAAGGGCCCCTTCTTGAGACTGCGCGGCATCTAAACCCGCTCCTAGCGCTTCTTGTTCGTCTTGCGGCGGCGGACGATGTACTTGTTCGAAGCCTTCTTCGGCGAACGAGTACGACCCTCCTTCTGACCCCACGGGGAGACCGGGTGGCGACCACCGGAGGTCTTGCCCTCACCACCACCGTGCGGGTGGTCAACCGGGTTCATCGCCACACCGCGAACGGTCGGACGCACGCCCAGCCAGCGCTTACGGCCGGCCTTGCCCCAGTTGATGTTGCTCTGCTCGGCGTTGCCGACCTCGCCGACGGTGGCGCGGCAGCGCACGTCGACCAGGCGGATCTCACCGGACGGCATGCGGAGGTGGGCCATCTGGCCCTCCTTCGCGAGCAGCTGCACGGAGGCACCGGCGGAGCGGGCGAACTTGGCACCGCCACCGGGACGGAGCTCGATCGCGTGGATCGTGGTACCGACCGGGATGTTGCGGAGGGCCAGGTTGTTGCCCGGCTTGATGTCGGCCCCGGGACCGTTCTCGACGCGGTCACCCTGCTGCAGGTTGCGCGGGGCGAGGATGTAGCGCTTCTCGCCGTCGGCGTAGTGCAGCAGCGCGATGCGCGCGGTGCGGTTGGGGTCGTACTCGATGTGCGCGACCTTCGCCGGCACGCCGTCCTTGTCGTGACGACGGAAGTCGATCACTCGGTAGGCGCGCTTGTGTCCGCCACCCTGGTGGCGAACGGTCACACGACCGGCGTTGTTACGGCCGCCCTTGCTGTGCAGGGGGCGGACCAGCGACTTCTCCGGCGTGGACCGCGTGACCTCGACGAAGTCGGCAACGCTGGAACCACGACGGCCCGGCGTAGTCGGCTTGTACTTGCGGATTCCCATTTCTCAGTCCTCGTCCGATATCGGACGATCCGACCCGCTTACGCGGTCGGACCGCCGAAGATGTCGATACGGTCGCCCTCGGCAAGGGTCACGATCGCGCGCTTGGTGCCGGCACGCTGACCGAAACCGGTCTTGGTGCGCTTGCGCTTGCCCTGGCGGTTGATCGTGTTGACCCCGGTGACCTTGACCGAGAAGACCGCCTGGACGGCCTGCTTGATCTGGGTCTTGTTGGCACTCGGGTCGACGATGAACGTGTACTTGTTCTCGTCGAGAAGCGCGTAGCTCTTCTCGGAGACGACCGGCTTCAGCAGGACGTCACGGGGGTCCGTGTACGCCTTGCTCGCCGGGGTCTCGACGGTGTTCTTGCCTTCGGCGGCGTGGCGACGCGCCTTGGCGACGCGCGCGGCCTTGGCGGCCTTCGCAGCCTTGGAGGCAATGCTCGGGTGACGCGTAGCCATCAGGCCTCGCTCCCTTCGGTGTCAGCGGCCTTGGGGCCAGACACGAAGGACTCGAAAGCGGCCTGGGTGAAGACCACGTCGTCCGAGACGAGAACGTCGTACGTGTTCAGCTGGCCCGGCTCCAGGATGTGGACCTGGGGCAGGTTGCGGGCGGACAGCCACGCGGCCTCGTCGGCGCGCTCGACGATCAGGAGCAGGTTCTTGCGCTCCGAGATCTTGCCGAACAGCGTCTTGGCGGCCTTCGTGGACGGGGTCTCGCCCTCGATGACGCCGGAGACGACGTGGATGCGGTTGTTGCGGGCCCGGTCGGTGAGGGCGTGGCGCAGGGCCGCGGCCTTCATCTTCTTCGGGGTCCGCTGCGAGTAGTCACGCGGCACGGGACCGTGCACGACGCCACCACCGGCGAACTGCGGCGCGCGGGTCGAACCCTGACGGGCGCGACCGGTGCCCTTCTGGCGGTAAGGCTTCTTGCCACCACCACGGACCTCGCCACGGGTCTTGGTCTTGTGCGTGCCCTGACGGGCAGCGGCCAGCTGCGCGACGACGACCTGGTGAAGCAGCGGAACGCTGATCTTCTCTACGTCGAAGATCTCCGCGGGGAGCTCGACGGAACCGGCCTTGTCGCCCGCCGGCGAAAGGATGTCAACAGTGCTCATCGGTTACCTCAGGCCCCCTTGGCCGCGGTGCGGACCAGGACGAGGCCGCCGTTCGGACCGGGAACCGCGCCCTTGATGAGCAGCAGACCCTTCTCCGCGTCAACGGCGTGGACGGTCAGGTTCTGGGTGGTGACCCGCTCGTTGCCCATACGACCCGCCATGCGGAGGCCCTTGAACACACGGCCCGGGGTGGCGCAGCCACCGATGGAACCGGGAGAGCGGTGCTTGCGCTGGGTGCCGTGACCGGCGCCAAGACCACGGAAGTTGTGGCGCTTCATGACACCGGCGAAGCCCTTGCCCTTGCTCTTGCCGGTGACGTCGACCTTCACGCCGGCCTCGAACACCTCGGCGGTGACTTCCTGGCCGAGGGTGTACTCGGAGGCGTCCGCGGTGCGGATCTCGACGAGGTGACGACGGGGGGTGACGTCGGCCTTCGCGAAGTGGCCCTTGAGGGGCTTGTTCACCTTGCGCGGGTCGATCTCGCCGAAGGCGAGCTGGACGGACTCGTAGCCGTCGACGTCGTTGGTACGAACCTGGGTGACGACGTTGGGGCCGGCCTTGACGACGGTGACCGGAACAACACGGTTGTTCTCGTCCCACACCTGCGTCATGCCGAGCTTCTCGCCCAGGATGCCCTTGATCTGCTTAGCCATTCTCAGATCACCGACCCTCAGAGCTTGATCTCGATGTCGACACCGGCCGGGAGGTCGAGTCGCATCAGAGAGTCAACGGTCTTGGGCGTCGGGTCGAGAATGTCGATCAGGCGCTTGTGCGTGCGCATCTCGAAGTGCTCGCGCGAGTCCTTGTACTTGTGCGGCGACTTGATGACGCAGTACACGTTCTTTTCAGTGGGCAGCGGCACCGGGCCCGCGACCGACGCACCAGTGCGGGTCACCGTCTCGACGATCTTCTTCGCCGAGGAGTCGATGACCTCGTGGTCGTAGGCCTTGAGCCGGATGCGGATCTTCTGTCCCGCCATGGCTACTCAGTAGTCCTGTCTCTCTTACGCTCCGGAACCCGGTGTTCCCTTGCCATCCTCCGACCCACGCGGTCGGGTGTGTCGCGCTCTCGCTGACATAGATGCCCCTTGTTCGAACATCCCTTGCCTGGGAGCACGGCCCTTCCGGAACCGCAAGCCGGGGGCTGGAGGCCCACCGGGTGCCTGGCCGGCGCCGCACTGACACTTCCCGAAAGATTCCCGTACGTCCGCCCCAGCGCTGCCTTGCGGCAGTTAGGGCGACGAGTACTGTGGGACTCGCTTTCGGTCCTCCCGGCGGGAGGCGCGCAGCATCAACACTCGACCGAGCAACCCCGCTAGTCTGCCATACGGGGCAGGGGCCTGGCCAATCGAGCCGGAGAGAATACCCCGAGCGTGACGTAGGTCAAACCCGAGTGCCCGCGACCCACGGCGTGTTGCGCAGAAATGGCGCTCTCCCTCCGCCCCGAACCACCGGCCTACCGGATGGCCGGAGCCCCACCCGGCCCGCCCCCGCGGTGGCCCGGCGTCCAAGGAACCGCACAGCGTACGCCACCCGACCGCCTGGCTCCCGAACGACGAGTCGCACCGGGCCGCACCTCCGACGGCATGGGCATCCCGCCCCACCTGACCCACATGGCAAAGGGGCCCGCACGACCGAAGTCGTACGGGCCCCTTCAGGAGCTCGCGCTGGAGCTACCAGGTCAAACCAACAAGACTACTTGTTGATCTTGGTGACCTGGCCGGCGCCGACCGTCCGGCCACCCTCACGGATGGCGAACTTCAGGCCCTCTTCCATGGCGACGGGCTGGATGAGCTCCACCTTCATCTCGGTGTTGTCACCCGGCATGACCATCTCGGTGCCCTCGGGGAGGGTCACAACGCCGGTCACGTCCGTCGTACGGAAGTAGAACTGCGGACGGTAGTTGTTGAAGAACGGCGTGTGGCGGCCACCCTCGTCCTTGGACAGGATGTAGGCCTGGGCCTCGAACTCGGTGTGCGGCGTGACCGAACCGGGCTTGATGATGACCTGGCCGCGCTCGACGTCCTCGCGCTTGATGCCACGGAGCAGCAGACCGACGTTCTCACCGGCCTGGCCCTCGTCGAGCAGCTTGCGGAACATCTCGATGCCGGTGACCGTGGTGGTGGTCTTCTCGGTCTTGATGCCGATGATGTCCACGGTCTCGTTGACCTTCAGGACACCACGCTCGATACGGCCGGTGACGACCGTACCGCGACCGGTGATCGTGAAGACGTCCTCGATCGGCATCAGGAACGGCTTGTCGACGTCACGCTCGGGCTGCGGGATCGCCTCGTCGACGGCGGACATCAGGTCCAGGACCGACTGGCCCCACTCCTTGTCGCCCTCAAGCGCCTTGAGCGCCGAGACCTTGACGACCGGAACGTCGTCGCCCGGGAACTCGTACTCGGAGAGGAGCTCACGAACCTCAAGCTCGACGAGCTCCAGGATCTCCTCGTCGTCCACCATGTCGGCCTTGTTCAGGGCGACGACGATGTACGGAACGCCGACCTGGCGGGCCAGGAGCACGTGCTCCTTGGTCTGCGGCATCGGGCCGTCGGTGGCGGCGACCACGAGGATGGCGCCGTCCATCTGGGCAGCACCGGTGATCATGTTCTTGATGTAGTCCGCGTGACCGGGGCAGTCGACGTGGGCGTAGTGACGCGTCTCGGTCTGGTACTCGACGTGCGCGATGGAGATGGTGATACCGCGCTGGCGCTCCTCGGGAGCCTTGTCGATCTGGTCGAAGGCCGAGGCCTCGTTCAGGTCCGGGTACGCGTCGTGCAGCACCTTGGTAATGGCGGCCGTAAGGGTCGTCTTACCGTGGTCGATGTGACCGATGGTGCCGATGTTGACGTGGGGCTTAGTCCGCTCGAACTTCGCCTTCGCCACGGGGTCCTCCTGTGGAGTGGTTCTGAACGCCTTGCTTCATCGGCGCCAGGTGATCTTTGCTGGAAAGCCCGGGGCCGGGGGCATTCCCCACAAATGCGGGTGAATGCCCCTGGCGGCTCCGGAGTCAAGCCTAAAGCGTGTGAACGCGGAGCGTTACTCGCCCTTGGCCTTCGCGATGATCTCCTCGGCGACGTTCCGCGGAACCTCGGCGTAGGAGTCGAACTGCATGGAGTAGCTGGCCCGGCCGGACGTCTTGCTGCGCAGGTCGCCGACGTAACCGAACATCTCCGAGAGGGGCACGAGGCCCTTCACGACGCGGGCACCCGCCCGCTCCTCCATGGCCTGGATCTGGCCACGGCGGGAGTTGATGTCGCCGATGACCTCACCCATGTAGTCCTCGGGCGTGGTGACCTCGACGGCCATCATCGGCTCAAGGAGAACGGGGCTGGCCTTGCGCGCGGCCTCCTTGAAGGCCTGCGAACCGGCGATCTTGAACGCGAGCTCGGAGGAGTCGACCTCGTGGTAGCCACCGTCGATCAGGGTGACGCGCACGCCGGTCATCTCGTAACCGGCGAGGATGCCGAACTGCATGGCCTCCTGCGCACCGGCGTCGACCGAAGGGATGTACTCCTTCGGGATACGACCACCGGTCACCTTGTTCACGAACTCGTACGAGGCGTCGCCGCCCTCGATCGGCTCGATCGCGATCTGCACCTTGGCGAACTGGCCGGTACCACCAGTCTGCTTCTTGTGCGTGTAGTCGACGCGCTCGACGGCCTTGCGGATCGTCTCGCGGTAGGCGACCTGCGGCTTGCCGACGTTGGCCTCGACCTTGAACTCACGGCGCATACGGTCGACCAGCACCTCAAGGTGCAGCTCGCCCATACCACCGATGATGGTCTGGCCGGTCTCCTCGTCCGAGTGGACCTGGAAGGACGGGTCCTCCTCGGCCAGGCGCTGGATCGCGACGCCCAGCTTCTCCTGGTCGCCCTTCGACTTGGGCTCGATGGCGACCTGGATGACCGGCGCCGGGAAGTCCATGGACTCCAGGATCACCGGGTTCTTGTCGTCGCTCAGCGTCTCACCGGTGGTGGTCTGCTTCAGGCCCATGACGGCGATGATGTCGCCGGCGCCCACCGAGTCGATCTCCTCACGCTTGTTCGCGTGCATGCGGTAGATCTTGCCGATGCGCTCCTTCTTGCCCTTGACGGAGTTCAGCACCGCGGTGCCGGACTCCAGGCGGCCCGAGTAGACCCGGACGAAGGTGAGCTTACCGAGGTGCGGGTCGCTCATGATCTTGAACGCCAGCGCGGACAGCGGCTCGTCGTCGGACGGCTTGCGCTTGACGACCAGCTCGGGGTCCTTCACGTCGTGGCCCTCGATGGCCTCGACGTCGAGCGGGGTCGGCAGGTAGCGCACGACCGCGTCGAGCAGGGGCTGGACGCCCTTGTTCTTGAACGCGGTGCCACAGAACACCGGGGTGACCGTGGTGTCGCTGGACTTGCCGGACGCGATGGTGATGCGACGGATCGCGGCGTACAGCTGCTCCTCGGTGGGCTCCTGGCCCTCCAGGTACAGCTCCATGATCTCTTCGTCGTTCTCGGCGACGCCCTCGATCAGCTTGCCGCGGTACTCCTCGGCAGCCTCGGTGTGCGTGGCCGGGATGTCGACGACGTCGTACATCTCGCCCTTGGCGGCCTCGGCGGACCACACGAGCGCCTTCATGCGGACCAGGTCCACGACGCCCTTGAAGTCGGCCTCGGCACCGATCGGAAGCTGCATGACCAGCGGCTGCGCACCAAGGCGGTCCGAGATCATGTCGACGCAGCGGTGGAACTCGGCACCGGTGCGGTCCAGCTTGTTCACGAAGCAGATACGCGGCACGCCGTAACGGTCGGCCTGACGCCACACCGTCTCGGACTGCGGCTCCACACCGGCGACACCGTCGAACACCGTGACGGCACCGTCGAGGACGCGCAGCGAGCGCTCCACCTCGACCGTGAAGTCGACGTGCCCGGGGGTGTCGATGATGTTGATCGTGTAGTCGTTGTCCTCAAGCGGCCAGTGACAGGTGGTGGCAGCAGAGGTGATCGTGATGCCACGCTCCTGCTCCTGCTCCATCCAGTCCATGGTGGCAGCGCCGTCGTGGACTTCACCGATCTTGTAGCTGACGCCGGTGTAGAAGAGGATCCGCTCGGTGGTGGTCGTCTTGCCCGCGTCGATGTGGGCCATGATCCCGATATTGCGGACCTTGGCCAGGTCAAGTGAAGTGGTAGCCATAAGGCTTCAGTCTTCTCTCGGTCTCGATGGGGTCTGCGACTACCAGCGGTAGTGCGCGAAGGCCTTGTTGGACTCGGCCATCTTGTGGGTGTCCTCGCGCTTCTTCACGGCCGCACCGAGGCCGTTCGAGGCGTCGAGAAGCTCGTTGAGGAGACGCTCGGTCATGGTCTTCTCGCGACGGGCGCGGGAGTAACCGACCAGCCAGCGCAGCGCGAGCGTGTTGGCACGACCGGGCTTGACCTCGATCGGAACCTGGTACGTCGCACCACCGACACGGCGGGACTTGACCTCAAGGGTCGGCTTGATGTTCTCCAGCGCGCGCTTCAGCGTGATGATCGGGTCGTTGCCCGTCTTCTCACGCAGACCCTCCATGGCGCCGTAGACGATGCGCTCGGCGGTGGAGCGCTTGCCGTTCAGCAGCACCTTGTTGATGAGCGACGTGACAAGAGGAGAACCGTAGACCGGGTCGATGATGACCGGGCGCTTCGGGGCGGGGCCCTTACGAGGCATTCTTACTTCTCCTTCTTGGCGCCGTAGCGGGAACGGGCCTGCTTGCGGTTCTTGACACCCTGGGTGTCGAGGGAGCCACGGATGATCTTGTAGCGAACACCCGGCAGGTCCTTCACACGGCCGCCGCGCACGAGCACGATGGAGTGCTCCTGCAGGTTGTGTCCCTCACCCGGAATGTAAGCGGTGACCTCGATCCCGCTGGTCAGACGCACACGCGCGACCTTACGCAGGGCCGAGTTCGGCTTCTTCGGGGTGGTCGTGAACACACGCGTGCAGACGCCACGACGCTGAGGGGAACCCTCAAGTGCGGGCGTCTTGTTCTTCTCGACCTTGTCCTGCCGGCCCTTGCGGACCAGCTGCTGGATCGTAGGCACTACTTCTCCGGTTTCTGTGTGCCGAATGGTGAAGCTAACCTGGAACGTCGCCGACCCACGCGGTCGGGTGTGTCGAATCCGGCGGATTCCCGCCGCGAGGCGAAAAGAGCACAGATTACGGTGGCCGCTCACAGCTCGCTATGCGGTTTGAAGGCACGCACGAGAGCCAGGGCACACCCCAGGCACAAGGTCTGAGCGTACCTACCTCAAACGCTACGGTCAAAACAAATGGGCCTCGCCCGCATCGTCATGCGGTCCATGTCAAGACCGCGCGACGTATTCGATCTTCGAATCCGCGGTTCGGCCACGTCAGCGGACGGATCACTCAGCGCTCGCGCTGCCCGCCCCCAGGGGTCATGCGGACCCGGATCCGGACACGGCGGCGGCCACGACCATCAGCGTCAGCAGGACCGCCCAGGCCGCCGTCGACAGCCATCCGAGGACGAGTCCGGTCATCGCCAGCGCGTCGCCGCCCTCTCCCGTCCGGCGTATCTCGGAGCGCGCGGCATGGCCGAGCACCACGGCCGGGATTCCCGTCAGTCCGAAGCTCACCAGGCACAGCACACCGCAGACGGCGGAGCCGACCGCCTTGCCGTTGGTCTGCGGCCGGGACACCGGCAGGAACGTCCGCGGTACGGGCGTGACGGGCGCCGGCTGCGGTACGGGCCCCTGGGGCAAGTCGGCCACCAGCAGCGCCAGTTCGCCCACCGTACGGGCTGCGTAGGCCCGCGCGACACGCTTCTCGAACTCGGGCTGCTCCAGGCGCCCTTCGCCGAAGCCGGCTCTCAGCACGTCCACGGCACGCTCACGGTCGGCGTGCGAGGCGAGCATCGCCGGGGCGCCGGGCCCGGACCACGGCTGCGGGACATCGCCGCCCTGCCACGGCTGCGGCGGGCCGCTCCCCTGCCACGGCTGCCAGGGCTGCCACGACGGTTGTGCCATGGAGAGCACCTCCCCCGTACTGGTCGGAGTCTCTCCATGATGCTCCGAACCGGCCTGGGTGGCATCGGGGTCCACCCCGAGAAAACCCGGAGACGGTGTCCGGGCCCCCTGGGGGCGCACGTGGACACCCGGGGGCGACCGGGGACGCCGAAGGGCGGCCACCCCGAGAGGTGACCGCCCTTCAGTGGACGTACGCCTTACTGGTTGTACGGACCGTAGTCGTAGTCCTCCAGCGGAACGGCCTGGCCGGAGCCCGTGCCGAACGGCGAGTAGTCGATGTCGTCGTAGCCGACGGCCGAGTACATCGCGGCCTTGGCCTCCTCGGTCGGCTCGACCCGGATGTTGCGGTAGCGGGACAGACCCGTACCGGCCGGGATGAGCTTACCGATGATGACGTTCTCCTTGAGGCCGATGAGCGAGTCGGACTTGGCGTTGATCGCCGCGTCCGTGAGGACTCGCGTCGTCTCCTGGAAGGACGCCGCCGACAGCCAGGACTCCGTGGCCAGCGAGGCCTTGGTGATACCCATGAGCTGCGGACGACCGGAGGCCGGGTGACCGCCCTCCTGGACCACACGACGGTTCTCGGTCTCGAACTTCGAGCGCTCGACCAGCTCACCGGGCAGCAGCTCGGCGTCGCCGGACTCGATGATCGTCACACGGCGCAGCATCTGCCGGATGATGATCTCGATGTGCTTGTCGTGGATCGACACACCCTGCGAGTTGTAGACCTTCTGGACCTCGCCGACCAGGTGGACCTGGACGGCACGCTGACCCAGGATGCGCAGCACGTCGTGCGGGTTGGTGGCACCCACGGTGAGCTTCTGGCCCACCTGGACGGCCTCGCCCTCGCTGACCAGGAGTCGGGCACGCTTCGAGATCGGGAACGCCGTCTCGTCGCTGCCGTCGTCCGGGGTGACGACGATCTTCTTGGTCTTCTCGGTCTCCTCGATCCGCACGCGGCCCTGGGCCTCGGAGATCGGGGCGACACCCTTCGGGGTACGGGCCTCGAAGAGCTCGACGACACGCGGCAGACCCTGGGTGATGTCGTCACCGGCCACACCACCGGTGTGGAAGGTACGCATCGTCAGCTGGGTACCGGGCTCACCGATGGACTGGGCGGCGATGATGCCGACCGCCTCACCGATGTCGACCAGCTTGCCGGTGGCGAGCGAACGGCCGTAGCACATGGCGCAGGTGCCGACGGCGGACTCGCAGGTCAGGACCGAGCGGGTCTTGACCGTCTCGATGCCGGCCGCGACCAGCTGGTCGATGAGGACGTCACCGAGGTCGACGCCCGCCGGGGCGAGCACCTTGCCGTCGACGACGATGTCCTCGGCGAGGCAGCGCGCGTACACGCTGGTCTCGGCGTTGTCCGCCTTGCGCAGGACGCCGTCGGCGCCGCGCTCGGCGATGGCCAGCTTGAGGCCGCGCTCGGTGCCGCAGTCCTCCTCGCGGATGATGACGTCCTGCGAGACGTCCACCAGACGACGGGTCAGGTAACCCGAGTCGGCGGTACGCAGGGCGGTGTCCGCCAGACCCTTACGGGCACCGTGCGTGGAGATGAAGTACTCCAGCACGGACAGGCCCTCACGGAAGGACGCCTTGATCGGACGCGGGATGGTCTCGTTCTTGGCGTTCGACACCAGACCACGCATACCGGCGATCTGCCGCATCTGCATCATGTTTCCTCGGGCACCCGAGTCAACCATCATGAAGATGGGGTTCGTCTTGGGGAAGTTCTCGTTCATCGCCTCGGCGACCTCGTTGGTCGCCTTGGTCCAGATCGCGATGAGCTCCTGAGTGCGCTCTTCCTTGGTGATCAGACCGCGCTCGTACTGCTTCTGGACCTTCTCGTCCTGCGCCTCGTAGCCCTTGACGATCTCCTTCTTCGCCTCGGGAACGACGACGTCGGAGATGGCCACGGTGACACCGGAACGGGTCGCCCAGTAGAAGCCCGCCGCCTTCAGGTTGTCGAGCGTCGCCGCCACGATGACCTTGGGGTAGCGCTCGGCCAGGTCGTTGACGATCTCGGAGAGCTGCTTCTTGCCCACCGAGTAGTCGACGAACGGGTAGTCCTCGGGCAGCAGCTCGTTGAAGAGCGCGCGGCCCAGGGTCGTCCGCAGGCGGAAGGTGTCACCCTGCTGCCACTCGGGCTCGCCCTCCTCCTGCGCCGGCGGGGTCCAGCCGCGCGGCGGGATGGTGCCCACCGGGAAGCGGATGTCGATCGGCGACTGGAGCGCGAGCTCACCGGCGTCGAACGCCATGATCGCCTCGGCCGTGGAGCCGAAGGACCGGCCCTCGCCCTTGGTGTCACGCAGCTCGCCGTCGGTGGTGAGGAAGAACAGACCGAGGACCATGTCCTGGGTCGGCATCGTCACCGGACGGCCGTCGGCGGGCTTGAGGATGTTGTTCGAGGACAGCATCAGGATGCGGGCCTCGGCCTGCGCCTCCGCGGACAGCGGCAGGTGCACGGCCATCTGGTCACCGTCGAAGTCCGCGTTGAACGCGGTGCAGACGAGCGGGTGGATCTGGATGGCCTTGCCCTCGACCAGCTGCGGCTCGAAGGCCTGGATGCCGAGGCGATGCAGGGTGGGAGCACGGTTCAGCAGCACCGGGTGCTCGGCGATGACCTCTTCGAGGACGTCGTACACGACCGTGCGGCCGCGCTCCACCATGCGCTTGGCGCTCTTGATGTTCTGCGCGTGGTTCAGGTCGACCAGGCGCTTCATCACGAACGGCTTGAAGAGCTCCAGCGCCATCGCCTTGGGCAGACCGCACTGGTGCAGCTTCAGCTGCGGACCGACGACGATCACGGAACGCGCGGAGTAGTCCACACGCTTACCGAGCAGGTTCTGACGGAATCGACCCTGCTTACCCTTCAGCATGTCGCTGAGGGACTTCAGCGGGCGGTTGCCCGGACCGGTGACCGGGCGACCACGACGACCGTTGTCGAAGAGGGCGTCAACAGCCTCCTGAAGCATGCGCTTCTCGTTGTTGACGATGATCTCCGGAGCACCCAGGTCGAGCAGGCGCTTCAGACGGTTGTTGCGGTTGATCACACGGCGGTACAGGTCGTTCAGGTCGGAGGTCGCGAAGCGGCCACCGTCCAGCTGCACCATCGGGCGAAGGTCCGGCGGGATGACCGGGACGCAGTCGAGGACCATGCCCTTGGGGCTGTTGGAGGTCTGCAGGAACGCAGACACGACCTTCAGCCGCTTCAGCGCACGGGTCTTCTTCTGGCCCTTGCCGGTGCGGATGATCTCGCGGAGCTTCTCGGCCTCCTCGTCGAGGTCGAAGGACTCCAGGCGCTTCTGCAGCGCCGCGGCACCCATCGAACCGTCGAAGTACGTGCCGAAGCGGTCACGCAGCTCGCGGTAGAGGAGCTCGTCGCCCTCCAGGTCCTGGACCTTGAGGTTCTTGAACCGGGTCCACACCTCGTCCAGGCGGTCGATCTCGCGCTGCGCACGGTCACGCAGCTGCTTCATCTCACGCTCGGCACCCTCGCGCACCTTGCGGCGCACGTCGGCCTTGGCGCCCTCGGCCTCCAGCTCGGCCAGGTCGGACTCAAGCTTCTTGGCGCGAGCCTCCAGGTCGGAGTCCCGGCGGTTCTCGATCTGCTGCCGCTCGACCGAGACATGCGCCTCCAGGGAGGGCAGGTCGCGGGTACGACGCTCCTCGTCGACGTACGTGATCATGTACGCCGCGAAGTAGATGACCTTCTCCAGGTCCTTCGGGGCGAGGTCGAGCAGGTAGCCCAGCCGCGACGGAACGCCCTTGAAGTACCAGATGTGCGTGACGGGAGCGGCCAGCTCAATGTGGCCCATCCGCTCACGGCGCACCTTGGCGCGCGTGACCTCGACGCCACAGCGCTCACAGATGATGCCCTTGAAGCGGACGCGCTTGTACTTGCCGCAGTAGCACTCCCAGTCCCGGGTCGGACCGAAGATCTTCTCGCAGAAGAGTCCGTCCTTTTCGGGCTTGAGGGTGCGGTAGTTGATGGTCTCGGGCTTCTTGACCTCGCCGTGGCTCCACTGACGGATGTCGTCAGCGGTGGCCAGACCGATCCGGAGCTCATCGAAGAAGTTGACGTCGAGCACTATGCGTCAATCCCTCTCAGGGTTGTAAGTCTTGGGGTCTGAAACGGGGGCCTGGGGGTCGGCGGGGCCCTGTGGGTGAGGGCCCCGCCGGACTCCCGTCAGACCTCTTCGACGCTGCTCGGCTCGCGCCGGGACAGGTCGATGCCGAGCTCCTCCGCAGCGCGGAAGACGTCCTCGTCGGTGTCACGCATCTCGATGGACATACCGTCGCTGGACAGCACCTCCACGTTCAGGCAGAGCGACTGCATCTCCTTGATGAGCACCTTGAAGGACTCGGGGATGCCGGGCTCGGGGATGTTCTCGCCCTTGACGATGGCCTCGTAGACCTTCACGCGGCCGGTGACGTCGTCGGACTTGATGGTCAGCAGCTCCTGGAGGGCGTACGCGGCGCCGTATGCCTCCAGCGCCCACACCTCCATCTCACCGAAGCGCTGGCCACCGAACTGGGCCTTACCACCCAGCGGCTGCTGGGTGATCATGCTGTACGGGCCGGTCGAACGCGCGTGCAGCTTGTCGTCGACCAGGTGGTGCAGCTTCAGGATGTACATGTAGCCGACCGAGATCGGGTCCGGGAACGGCTCACCGCTACGGCCGTCGAACAGCCGCGCCTTACCGGTCGGGAGCACCATGCGCTCGCCGTCGCGGTTCGGGATGGTGTGGTTGAGCAGACCCGCGAGCTCGTCCTCACGCGCACCGTCGAAGACGGGGGTCGCGACGTTCGTGCCCGGGTCGACCTGGTCGGCGCCGATCGCCTGGAGGCGCTGCGCCCACTCGTCCGCGAGCCCGGAGACGTCCCAGCCGCGGCTGGCGAGCCAGCCGAGGTGGATCTCCAGGACCTGTCCCGGGTTCATTCGGGACGGCACACCCAGCGGGTTGAGGATGATGTCGACCGGAGTTCCGTCTTCGAGGAACGGCATGTCCTCGATGGGAAGGATCTTCGAGATGACACCCTTGTTGCCGTGCCGGCCGGCGAGCTTGTCACCGTCGGTGATCTTGCGCTTCTGCGCGACGTAGACGCGGACCAGCTGGTTCACGCCCGGCGGCAGCTCGTCGCCCTCCTCGCGGTCGAAGACGCGGACGCCGATGACCTTGCCGGTCTCGCCGTGCGGCACCTTCAGTGAGGTGTCACGGACCTCACGGGCCTTCTCACCGAAGATCGCGCGCAGCAGGCGCTCCTCCGGCGTCAGCTCGGTCTCACCCTTGGGCGTGACCTTGCCGACCAGGATGTCACCGGCGATGACCTCGGCACCGATGCGGATGATGCCGCGCTCGTCGAGGTCGGCGAGGACCTCCTCGGAGACGTTCGGGATGTCCCGGGTGATCTCCTCGGGGCCGAGCTTGGTGTCACGGGCGTCGACCTCGTGCTCCTCGATGTGGATCGAGGAGAGGACGTCGTCCTGCACGAGGCGCTGCGACAGGATGATCGCGTCCTCGTAGTTGTGACCCTCCCACGGCATGAACGCCACGAGCAGGTTCTTGCCCAGCGCCATCTCGCCGTTCTGGGTGGCCGGACCGTCGGCGAGGACCTGGCCCTCGATGACGCGGTCGCCCTCAAGGACGATGACCTTCTGGTTGACCGAGGTGCCCTGGTTGGAACGGGCGAACTTGGCCAGGCGGTACGTGATGTACGTACCGTCGTCGTTGGCGGTGGTGATGTAGTCCGCGGAGACTTCCTGGACCACACCCGCCTTCTCGGCCTTGACCACGTCGCCGGCGTCGACGGCGGAGCGGTACTCCATGCCGGTGCCGACGAGCGGGGCCTCGGACTTAATCAGCGGCACTGCCTGACGCATCATGTTCGCGCCCATGAGGGCACGGTTGGCGTCGTCGTGCTCAAGGAACGGGATCATGGCGGTCGCGACCGACACCATCTGGCGCGGCGAGACGTCCATGTAGTCGACGTCCTCGCCACCGACGTAGTCGACCTCGCCGCCACGACGGCGGACCAGGACGCGGGCCTCGGCGAACCGCATGTCGTCGTTGAGCGTGGCGTTGGCCTGCGCGATGACGAAGCGGTCCTCCTCGTCGGCGGTCAGGTAGTCCACCTCGTCGGTGACCTGGCCGTCGACGACCTTGCGGTACGGCGTCTCGACGAAGCCGAACGCGTTGACCCGGCCGTAGGAGGCGAGCGAACCGATCAGACCGATGTTCGGGCCCTCAGGGGTCTCAATCGGGCACATACGGCCGTAGTGAGACGGGTGCACGTCACGGACCTCGAAGCCGGCCCGCTCACGGGACAGACCACCCGGGCCGAGCGCGGACAGACGACGCTTGTGCGTCAGCCCGGACAGCGGGTTGTTCTGGTCCATGAACTGCGACAGCTGGCTGGTGCCGAAGAACTCCTTGATGGAGGCGACGACCGGCCGGATGTTGATCAGGGTCTGCGGCGTGATCGCCTCGACGTCCTGAGTCGTCATGCGCTCGCGGACGACACGCTCCATACGCGCCAGACCCGTACGGACCTGGTTCTGGATGAGCTCGCCGACGCTGCGCAGACGACGGTTGCCGAAGTGGTCGATGTCGTCGGTCTCGACAACGATCGTCTGACCGCTGTCGGCGACCGTCTCGGCCTCGCCCGCGTGCAGCTTCACCAGGTACTTGATCGTCGAGATGACGTCCTCGACGGTCAGGATGCCCGCGTCGAGCGGAGCGTCCGCACCCAGCTTCTTGTTGACCTTGTAGCGGCCGACCTTGGCGAGGTCGTAACGCTTCGGGTTGAAGTACAGGTTCTCAAGCAGCGTCTGCGCGGCCTCACGCGTGGGGGGCTCGCCCGGACGCAGCTTGCGGTAGATGTCGAGCAGCGCGTCGTCCTGGCCCTGGGTGTGGTCCTTCTCCAGGGTGGCGCGCATCGACTCGTACTCGCCGAACTCCTCCAGGATCTGCTCGGTGGTCCAGCCGAGCGCCTTGAGCAGGACGGTGACGGACTGCTTGCGCTTGCGGTCGATACGGACACCGACCATGTCGCGCTTGTCGATCTCCATCTCCAGCCAGGCACCCCGAGACGGGATGATCTTGGCCGAGAAGATGTCCTTGTCGGACGTCTTGTCGATGGAGGAGTCGAAGTAGACACCGGGCGAACGGACGAGCTGCGACACCACGACACGCTCGGTGCCGTTGATGACGAAGGTGCCCTTGTTCGTCATGAGCGGGAAGTCGCCCATGAAGACCGTCTGGGACTTGATCTCGCCGGTCTCGTTGTTGGTGAACTCAGCCGTCACGAAGAGCGGGGCGGCGTACGTGAAGTCGCGCTCCTTGCACTCGTCGATGCTGTTCTTCGGCGGCTCGAAACGGTGGTCGCGGAACGTCAGCGACATCGACCCGGAGAAGTCCTCGATCGGGGAGATCTCCTCGAAGATCTCCTCCAGACCGGACTTGGTGGGCACGTCCTGACCGGACTCCAGAGCCTCCTCGACCCGACTCTGCCAGGCGGTGTTCCCGAGCAGCCAGTCAAAGCTCTCGGTCTGCAGCGCGAGCAGGTTGGGAACCTCAAGAGGCTCCTTGATCTTTGCAAAGGAGATGCGCAGCGGGGCGGTGCTGGCGCCGTTGTTCATATTCGCGGTCGAGGCGTTGCGCGAGGCGGCCAAGAGGGGGTCCTTCCGAGGGCTCGGACTCACTACGCGCGTACCGGCCCCTCACCGGGGCACGTAGACAGGGGTTTCCCTCTCCAACCAAAGAAGGCCAGGTCAGGGATGGTCCGGTCATCGGTGCTCAAGCGAGGGCATGCCCCTGGTGACGGGCAGGGGACAGCTAACAGGCAGCGCAAAGGGTCAGTGTAGCCACTTGGCACACTGATGTCCAGTGCGGGTTTTTCGCGACCCTCGTTGTTCTCAACGCCCTCGGCATGCTTGCCCTCAATGCACGTTGATACTGCCCTCTTCGTCGCCGATCCATGCCTCGGATTCGGATCCTTGTGGCGACGCGTCCTGAGAATTGCGCGCTGCGTGCGGTTCGTCAAGGCCCCCATGCCCGAACCCAGGACGGCCCGGAGACACGACGAAGATCACCATACCCCCCGCCGTAGCGGGCGCAAGGCAACCGTGGCCGCGCCCCCAGGAACGCCGAAGAGCGACCACCCGAATGGATGATCGCTCTTCGGTGCGACTGCGTTACAGCCCTGGACGGCTGCTTTCAGCAAGCGCGGCGGTCGTACCCGACCGCGATGGCCGTACCCGGCCGGGAGGTCTTACTTGACCTCGACGGAGGCGCCGGCGCCCTTGAGGGACTCGGCGGCCTTCTCGGCGGCGTCCTTGGCGACCTTCTCGAGAACGGGCTTCGGGGCGCCGTCCACGAGGTCCTTGGCCTCCTTCAGGCCCAGGGAGGTCAGCTCACGCACGACCTTGATGACCTGGATCTTCTTGTCGCCGGCACCGGTGAGGATGACGTCGAACTCGTCCTTCTCCTCGACGGCCTCGGCGGCGGCGCCACCAGCGGCACCACCGGCGACGACGACCGGCGCGGCAGCGGCGGCGGTGACGTCGAACTTCTCCTCGAACGCCTTCACGAACTCGGAGAGCTGGATCAGGGTCATGTTCTCGAACTCGGCGAGCAGTTCGTCCTGGGTGAGAGCCACGATGGCTTTCCTTCCACTAAATTCGGCTGGTGCCGGATGTACATGTCTGGCGGGCGTACGTTCGGCCCGCTACGACCACCGCGTCAGGCGGCGGTCATTGTGCGAGCCGAGTTACTCGGCACCGCCCTGCTCGTCCTGCTTGGCGCGCAGCGCGTCCACGGTGCGGACGAGCTTCGACGGCAGCGCCTGGAAGACGGAGGCAGCCTGGGACTGCTTCGCCTTGAAGGCACCGGCCAGCTTGGAGAGCAGAACCTCGCGGGACTCAAGGTCCGCAAGCTTCTTGATCTCGTCGGCGCTGAGCGCCTTACCGTCAAGGACACCGCCCTTGATGACGAGATTCGGGTTGTCCTTGGCGAAGTCACGGAGACCCTTCGCCGACTCCACCGGGTCACCGGTGACGAAGGCGACAGCCGTCGGACCGTTGAACAGGTCGTCCAGCGTGTTGATCCCGGCCTCGTTGGCCGCAATCTTGGTCAGCGTGTTCTTCACCACGGCGTACTGGGCGTTCTCACCGAGCGAACGACGCAGCGTCTTGAGCTGCGCCACGGTGAGACCGCGGTACTCGGTAAGCACGGCAGCGTTGGAGTTGCGGAACTGCTCCGTCAACTCGGCCACTGCGGCAGCCTTGTCGGGCCTCGCCATGAGCCTCGGCCTCCTTCCGGGTGATTCTGACCGCGCGGACCCGAAGGAGGACTGGGGAAAACGAAACGCCCCGGCGCAGGCGCACGGGGCGGACTCGACCGGTTGAACGCGCTGGACGCACGCACTCCGGGAGTTCTTCCACTGTCACCTGCGCGGGTCGCCCGCATTTCAGCGGATCCTTCGGCCACCGCACCCTCTCGCGAGCGCACGGCAACGACCAGCGGTCTTTGGCTTCTGTAGGAGAGTACGGGACTCGAACGCCGTCAGGCAAATCGGCCCGTACGACCCTCAGCTCCCGTTCTTCTTCAGCGGCTTGCGCAGGTCGGCCGTGTCGTCGGCGCGTGGTGCCGGGACGGTCACCGGCCTGTCGTGGTCGAGGAACGTGAAGGTGAGGTCGAGGGGCCCCTGGTGGCCGAAGCCCCGGGTGCGGAGCCGCTTGATCCGGTCGCCGCCGTCGACCCACACATCCAGGGTGAGCTCGTCCACGCCCAGCTTCTCGTACTGGTCGAGGCTGCGCTCGCGTCCCGCTCGGGCGGCCTTGTCCTCGACCTCCTTGAGCGAGGCTCGGAGCTCGTCGACGGCGGCCGTCCCCGTGTAGTGCGCGGTGTCGGCTCCGGCGACCTTCTCGGCGCCGACCCGCCGCACGTCCTGCGCGCCGGCCAGGAAGGCGGCTTCCCGGGCCGGGTTGCGGCCGACCTGGTCACGCATGGCACCGACGTCCATGCGCAGGCCGCCGTGGGTGGTGAACTCGGCGGCGGGGCCGTAGCTGATCCAGTGCCTGCCGCCCATCTCCTCGACCATGTCGTCGGTGGCGCTGCCGTACAGCACCCCGCCGACCAGACGCAGCTCGGTCTCGCCCCGCTCCTCGCCACTCAGGTTGGCCGTCCTGAGTCGGGCCTCCACCGGCTTCGTACGGACGGTCCCCTCGTCCGCTATCCGCCCGCGCGCAGGGAACCGGCCGGTGACCCGGTAGTGCAGGGACGTGGCACCCTCGGTCCTCTCCACGGCCCGTGCGACGGCGTCGGCGGCCGGTGACTCCGCGGACTGCTCCGCGTCGGCGCCGGTCCCGCAGCCCGCGAGCAACAAGGCGGCGGCTGCGGGCAGGACGGCACGTACGGCAAGCTTCATCGATTCCCGGCCCTCAGTGTCCGCCGGAGTCGTTCAGCAGGTCCTTGAGGTCCGCGGTGTCCCCCGCCGGAGGTCTCTGGACCGCGGTCTTCACTCCGTAGTCGCTGTAGAACGCGGTCTGGGTGAGCGGTCCCGTGGCCGTCCGCCCCTTCTCCACCTTCTTGACCAGCAGGTTCCGGTCGTCGACCCATATGTCGACGGTTTGGGAAGTGACGCCTTCGCCGTGCACCGTGCCGGAGTAGTGCGAGGCGCGCCCGCCGCTGACCGTCTCCTCGCCGACCTTCCGTACGTCCTTGGAGGACAGCAGCAACTTCACCGACGTGTGCGGCGCGGTGCCGCGCATCTGGTCCGCGAGGTCGGCTCCGGAGCTGCCGCCGAGCTGTTCCAGGTCGTCGTAGGCGTACTTGATCCAGTGCTTGCCGTCGGCCTTCTCGGCGAACGCCTCGCCCATGCGCGCGTAATAGGCCTCGGGGAGGTAGCGGGCCTCCATCGACGTGGTGCCGAGGCGGCGCATCGTGTCGGCCGTCGTGCCGCCGGTGTAGGTGATCTTCAGGGCGCCGGTGAGGCCCTTGTGCCAGGCGAGGGTGCCGTCGGCCTTCATGGAGAGCGCCGAGCCCATGCTGGTCGTGGACCTGACCCTGGTTGATCGCGCCTGGTCGGTGGAGCGTTCGACGGTGCGCAGGGCGGCGGTGACGGCGTGGGAGGGCGTGGTGCCGGCCTTCTCGTCGGAGCGGCCGGAGGATGTGCAGGCGGCCAGAGCCGTCAGCGCGGTCAGCAGCGCGATCCAGAACGCCGACCGGCGCGCCCTCGTGCTCGTCATTCGTCCCCCCTGTGCGAACCCCGTGAATGAAAGTTAACCCAGGGCACTGACAAACGGACGAAGACGACGGAGGAGACAAGGGACGGGCCCCGCACCCGGGAAGGGTGCGGGGCCCGTCGTAGAGCCTGGTGAGCCGTTGGCTCAGACCGCGGCCGGGTCCTCCTCGACGAGGAGGTTGCGGGTGCGGTTCGGGTCGACCGGGATGCCGGGGCCCATCGTGGTGGTGATGGCGGCCTTCTTGATGTAGCGACCCTTGGCGGCGGACGGCTTCAGACGGAGGATCTCCTCCAGCGCGGCGCCGTAGTTCTCCACCAGCTTGGTGTCGTCGAAGGACACCTTGCCGATGATGAAGTGCAGGTTCGAGTGCTTGTCGACGCGGAACTCGATCTTGCCGCCCTTGATCTCGGTGACGGCCTTGGCGACGTCCGGGGTGACGGTGCCGGTCTTCGGGTTCGGCATCAGACCACGCGGACCGAGCACGCGGCCGAGGCGGCCGACCTTGCCCATGAGGTCCGGGGTGGCGACGACGGCGTCGAAGTCCAGGCGGCCCTTCGAGACCTCGTCGATCAGCTCGTCGGCGCCGACGATGTCGGCGCCCGCGGCACGCGCGGCCTCGGCACGGTCGCCGGTCGCGAAGACCAGGACCCGGGCGGTCTTACCGGTGCCGTGCGGAAGGTTCACGGTGCCACGGACCATCTGGTCGGCCTTACGCGGGTCGACACCCAGACGGAAGGCGACCTCGACGGTGCCGTCGAACTTGGTCGTGGACGTCTCCTTGGCGAGACGGACGGCCTCAAGCGGGGCGTACTGCTTGTCCCGGTCGATCTTGGCGTCCGCAGCGCGGAGAGTCTTGCTGCGCTTGCTCACTACTGCTCCTGTGTGTTCTTAGGAGTCGTGGTCCGGGCCGAGCAGGGCCCTTCCACGTATCTGCTTGTCGTACGGGGGTTGAGGTCAGCCCTCGACCGTGATGCCCATGGAGCGGGCGGTGCCGGCGATGATCTTCGCGGCGGCGTCCAGGTCGTTGGCGTTGAGGTCGGGCATCTTCGTGGTGGCGATCTCGCGGACCTGCGCCTCGGTGATCTTGGCGACCTTGGTCTTGTGCGGCTCGCCAGAGCCCTTCTCGACACCCGCGGCCTTGAGGATCATCTTGGCGGCCGGCGGCGTCTTGGTGATGAAAGTGAAGGAACGGTCCTCGTAGACCGTGATCTCCACCGGGATGACCCAACCGCGCTGCGACTCGGTCGCGGCGTTGTAGGCCTTGCAGAACTCCATGATGTTGACGCCGTGCTGGCCCAACGCGGGGCCGACCGGCGGAGCCGGGTTGGCGGCACCGGCCTGGATCTGGAGCTTGATGAGCCCCGTGACCTTCTTCTTCTTGGGAGGCATGCTCTCTCCGGGTCCTTAGTGAGAGGTGTTCCGCCACCATCCGTACCGCTTGCCACCTGGAACGGTGAACTTCCGGATCATCCGGATGGAGGCATACCGCACAACGATAACGGGTAACGCGTCAGGACCAAAACCGGCAGCTCAGGCACCCGGTCGTGCACACCCCGGTCCCGAGCCCTGAACCCGGGCCCCGGACCCTCGCGCCCGCACCCCGGACCCCTGGGTCCCGGCCGCCGCGCGACGGCCGGGACCCAGAGCCGGAGGGGCGGTCAGCAGCGCTTGGCGGTCGTGGCCTGTCCCGGCACCGGGTCCCCGGGTGCGCGCAGCGTACCGAGGGCCGAGGTGCACTCGTCGGCCGTGTCGGCGGGCAGGGACCAGAACTCCTGGCTGTTGGTGGCGTTCCACCAGTCCTGGCCCACGATCTCGTCACGGGCGTAGCTGTAGACGCCGGTGCTGACGTCGTAGTCCTTGACCTTGTCGCGGAAGCTCTGCCAGACCCAGACGTAGCCGTAGTTCGCCTTGCACTTGGGCGAGTAGAACTGCTTCACCGAGGCGACGTGCGCGCCGGCCCGGTTGATGTAGGCAGTGGCGCCGATCTGGTAGGCGTCGGAGCAGACGCCGGCAGCCTGCGCCTTGGCGCTGAGCGGGTTGCCGGCCTCGGACGGGGCGGCCGAACGGGCAGTCAGGTTCTGCTTGCCGGGCGACGGGGCCGGACCGGTCCCGGCGACCGCGGAGGTCGTGGGCAGCAGCACGCAGGCGGACGCCGCCGCCGCGACCAGGATGGATCGAGCACGCATGAGGAAGTTCCCCCACTTCTTGGTGTGTGACTCGGAAGACGCCGAAGGCCGACGCGGACAGCGAGCAGCCCAGGGCAAACCGCCACAAAGAGCTGGGAAACACCATGAAGAACGCTGTCCACGCGTTTCGGTCATCAAGTCAGACCAGCGGTGACACCGGATGGTTGTGGTGCAACACACATTTATTGGGAACGTGGTCGTCGCGCGTGCTGGCGTATACGACGAAAGGGCCTCCCACCGGCGGAAAACCGTCGGCGGAAGGCCCTTCGTGAAGAGCTGCGGTGCTGCTTAGTTCTTCTGGATCTGGTCGAAGGAGAGCTCGACCGGCGTCTCGCGGCCGAAGATCTCCACCAGGCCCTTGACCTTCTTCGAGTCGGCGTTGATCTCGTTGATCGTGGCCTGCAGCGTGGCGAACGGACCGTCGGTGACGGTGACCGAGTCGCCGACCTCGAAGTCCAGCACCTGGACCTCGACCTTGCGCTGCGGGGCGGGCTTGCCCTCGGCCTCGGCGGCCTCGCGGGCGGCCTTCTCCTCGGCCTCCGGGGCGAGCATCTTGACGATCTCGTCCAGGGTCAGCGGGTACGGGTCGTAGGCGTTGCCCACGAAGCCGGTGACGCCGGGGGTGTTGCGAACGACGCCCCAGGACTCGTTGGTCAGGTCCATACGGACGAGGACGTAGCCCGGCAGCTTGTTCTGCTTGATCGTCTTGCGGTCGCCGTTCTTGATCTGGACGACCTCTTCCTGCGGCACCTCGGCCTGGAAGATGTAGTCCTCGACGTTCAGCGAAACGGCGCGCTGCTCCAGGTTGGTCTTCACGCGGTTCTCGTAACCGGCGTAGGTGTGGATGACGTACCACTCGCCGGGCAGCGTGCGAAGCTCCTCGCGCAGGGCGACGACGGGGTCGACGGGCTCGGCCTCCTCCTCGGGGGCCTCCTCCGCGTCCTCGGCGTCCTCCACGTGCAGTGCGGCCTCCTCGGCCGGCTCGCCCGCCTCGGCGTCGGCAGCCTCGACCTCGTCCAGGTCCTCGTCCGCGCCCTCGACGATGTCGAGCTCGTCTTCCACGGACTCATCCGGCTCGACGGTGTCGTTCAGGTTCTGGTCAGACACGGTGGCTGCTTCTTCCTGGATACATAGGGGTGGAACATGCGAAAGGGGCGCCGGTAACCACGGCGCCCTTCGCTCTTGGCTCAGCCGAAGACGTACTTGGCAGCGTGGTCGAGCCCATAGTCAATCACGGTCACCAGGCCAATCATGATGACCACGAAGATGATCACCACGGTGGTGTACGTCGTCAGCTGATTGCGCGTCGGCCAGACGACCTTGCGGAGCTCCGCGACGATCTGGCGGTAGAAGAGCGCGAGTCGCTTCAGCGGGCCCTTCTTGGCACGCTTGCCGCCCTTGCGAGTCTTCTTGCTGGACTCCGGCGCCTCATCCTGGGCATCAGGCATGTCGATGGAGCCCACGGCGTCCGTCACTCGTCCTCACCTGATTCCGGGTCGTGGCCGTGCCGCGCCCGGTCTGAGCCGCACGGCGATGCAATGCTGTACGTACATGCGCACACATCCTGGCGAAGGTGTGTGTAGCAGGGCCGGAGGGACTTGAACCCCCAACCGCCGGTTTTGGAGACCGGTGCTCTACCAATTGAGCTACGACCCTTTGGTTCGTCCCCCAACGTACCGCATCCAACCGGGTGCACGGTGTGCACCGTCCGGCTGCGGGCCGCTGAAGGCCAACGAGGTGAGAGTGTACGTGGTCCGGAGCGCCAGGTCGAACAGAAAGTGGCCGATGGGGGCTTGGGGAACGGAAGATCGCCTGGAGATCGCCGGGGCGACGACGCAAGATCGCCCTGGCCGTGCGGTGGATCCGGACGGTTGTTCAACCGATGTTCAGTCTGTGAAACCCGCATGCCGTCCGCGTTTCCTGTCTGAAACGATGGCCCCATGAGCGCTGCAACCCCTCCCACCGAGCGCCGGGTCTCCGCCCGAGTCGGCGCGATCTCCGAGTCCGCCACCCTCGCCGTGGACGCGAAGGCCAAGGCCCTCAAGGCCGCCGGGCGTCCGGTGATCGGCTTCGGCGCCGGTGAGCCCGACTTCCCGACTCCGGACTACATCGTCGAGGCCGCGATCGAGGCCTGCAAGAACCCCAAGTACCACCGCTACACCCCGGCCGGCGGTCTGCCCGAGCTGAAGGCCGCGATCGCCGCGAAGACGCTGCGCGACTCCGGCTACGAGCCCGACGTCTCGCAGATCCTCGTCACCAACGGCGGCAAGCAGGCCATCTACGAGGCCTTCGCCGCGATCCTCGACCCGGGCGACGAGGTCATCGTCCCGGCCCCGTACTGGACGACGTACCCGGAGTCGATCCGTCTCGCCGGCGGTGTCCCGGTCGAGGTGGTCGCCGACGAGACCACCGGTTACCGCGTCTCCGTGGAGCAGCTGGAGGCCGCCCGTACGGAGAAGACGAAGGTCGTCCTCTTCGTGTCGCCGTCCAACCCGACCGGCGCCGTCTACAGCGAGGCCGAGACCGAGGCGATCGGCCGCTGGGCCGTCGAGCACGGCCTGTGGGTGATGACGGACGAGATCTACGAGCACCTGGTCTACGGCGACGCGGTGTCCGTGTCGCTGCCCGCGCTCGTTCCCGAACTGCGCGACAAGTGCGTCGTGGTCAACGGTGTCGCCAAGACGTACGCCATGACGGGCTGGCGGGTCGGCTGGATCATCGGCCCGAAGGACGTGGTCAAGGCCGCGACCAACCTCCAGTCGCACGCCACGTCGAACGTCTCGAACGTGGCCCAGGTGGCCGCTCTCGCCGCCGTCTCCGGTGACCTGGACGCGGTCGCGAAGATGCGCGAGGCCTTCGACCGCCGCCGCAAGACGATCGTGCGGATGCTCAACGAGATCGACGGCGTGCTCTGCCCGGAGCCCGAGGGCGCCTTCTACGCGTACCCGTCGGTGAAGGCGCTGATCGGCAAGGAGATCCGCGGCAAGCGCCCGCAGGACACGGTCGAGCTGGCCGCGCTGATCCTGGAGGAGGCCGAGGTCGCGGTCGTCCCGGGTGAGGCGTTCGGCACACCGGGCTATCTGCGGCTGTCGTACGCGCTCGGTGACGAGGACCTCGTCGAGGGCGTGAGCCGGATCCAGAAGCTGCTGGCCGAGGCCAGGGACTGACCACCTCCTCACGTGAGGAGGTGGTGGCGGGCCGTTCCCCTTGGGGAGCGGCCCGCTGTCGTTTGCGCGTGCGAGCAAGACCACGTTCGGGGAAAGCGCTACCGGGACGGGCGGGGCGTACGGCAGGATCCTGGAATGGAGCGTGTACGTGATGTCTCTGAGCTGCCGAAGGCCCATCTGCACCTGCACTTCACCGGCTCGATGCGGCCGACGACCGTGCTGGAACTGGCCGACAAATACGGTGTGCGCCTGCCCGAGGCCCTGACCGACGCGCTGACCAGTGGGGAGCCCCCGAAGCTGCGGGCGACGGACGAGCGGGGCTGGTTCCGCTTTCAGCGCCTGTACGACGCGGCGCGCTCGTGCCTGCGGCAGCCGGAGGACATCCAGCGCCTGGTCAGGGAGGCCGCGGAGGAGGACATCAAGGACGGCTCGGGCTGGCTGGAGATCCAGGTCGACCCGACGTCGTACGCACCCCGGCTGGGCGGTCTGATCCCGGCGCTGGAGATCATCCTGGACGCGGTGGAGACGGCGTCGCGGGACACCGGCCTCGGGATGCGCGTCCTGGTCGCCGCGAACCGCATGAAGCACCCCCTGGACGCCCGCACACTGGCGCGGCTCGCGGTGCGCTACGCCGACCGCGGCATCGTCGGCTTCGGGTTGTCGAACGACGAACGCCGGGGCATGGCTCGGGACTTCGACCGGGCCTTCCACATCGCGCGCGAGGGCGGCTTGCTGTCGGCTCCGCACGGCGGTGAGCTGACCGGCCCGTCCTCGGTCCGTGACTGCCTGGACGACCTGCACGCGAACCGGCTCGGCCACGGGGTGCGGGCGGCCGAGGACCCGCGGCTGCTCCAGCACCTCGCCGACAGGGGCGTGACCTGCGAGGTGTGTCCCGCGTCGAACGTCGCCCTCGGCGTCTACGAGAAGCCGGAGGACGTCCCGCTGCGGACCCTGTACCAGGCCGGCGTCCCGATGGCCCTAGGCGCCGACGACCCCCTGCTCTTCGGCTCCCGTCTCGCCGCGCAGTACGACATCGCGCGCCACTGCCACGCCTTCACGGACGAGGAACTGGCGGAGCTGGCCCGGCAGTCGGTGCGGGGGTCGGCCGCACCGGAGGACGTGAAGGGCAAGCTGCTGGCGGGGGTGGACGACTGGCTCGCCTAGCCCGCGTCGGGCGGCAGCACGGCGAGGTCAGTCGGCGATGCCGGCGAGCAGAGTGCGGGCCAGCCGGGCGGCGAACCCGTCGACCGGCGGCCGTACGGCCTCCTTGGTCGCGTCGTAGGCGAACGCCCGCTGCGCGCAGGCCCCCATCAGCAGTGACGCCGCCGCGAACGTGTCCGCGTCCCTGCTGACCCGCCCCAGCTCCTGCTCGGCCCGCAGATACGTGTCGAGCTCCTGGATCGGCACATGCGGACCCGCCCCCATCTGCCGGACGGCGTCGTCGTGCCGCCGCTTGAGCTCGGTCTGCGCGTACAGCGACGCGGCGATCGGGAAGCTCTGCTCGTAGAACAGCGCGGCCTGGCGGGCGATCTCGGTGAGGTTCTCCTCCAGGGAGTGCCGGCCCGGCTCGGCGGCGAGGCTGCCGAGCAGCGGGCGGAGCGGGGGCAGCCGCTCGGTGAGCACTCGGATGAACAGCTCCTCCTTGCTGTCGAAGTGCTTGTACAGCGCCGCCTCGGAGCACCCGGCCGCCCGCGCGATCTCCTTGGTCGTGGCCCGCGCCAGCCCGACCGTGAGCATCAGGTCGTGCGCGGCGTCGAGGAGCCGGACCCGGGTCGGCTTGTTCTCCATGGCATGTCCAATCGCCCTTGACGGGTGGGTGAGTACTTACTCACTCTAGAGGGAGCAGGGGGTGAGTGAATACTCACCCACCCGTCACATGCATAGGGGAGCCCTCATGAAACTCACCGTTTTCGGCGCCACCGGAGGCATCGGCAAGGAGATCGTCCGCCAGGCCCTGGACGCCGGTCACGAGGTCACGGCCGTCGTACGGGACCCCGCGCGCCTGCCCCTCGCCGGTGACCGTCTGGAGGTGTTCCGCGCGGACCTCACCGACCCCGGCGCGCTACGGCCCGCCGTCGCCGGACGGGACGCCGTGCTGTCCGGACTCGGCGCCCGCGGCCGCCGGGACGCGGGGGTCGCGGTACGGCTGACCCGTACGGTGCTGGCGGCCCTGGAGGCCGAGGAGGTGCGGCGGCTGCTCGTGGTGAGCGCCGCGCCGGTCGGTCCCGAGCCGAAGGGGGACGGGCTGGTGGACCGTACCGTGCGCGGCATCGTGTCGGCGGTCCTCAAGGGCATCTACGACGACCTGCGGGAGATGGAGGCCGCGGTGGGCCGTAGCGCCCTGGACTGGACGGTCGTACGTCCGCCGCGGTTGCAGGACAAGCCGATCACCGGCAAGTACCGCGCGGTCGTGGACGGATTCCCGCCCAAGGGTCGCTTCATCGGGCGCGCGGATGTGGCGCACGCGATGCTGGGGATGGTCGGCGATCCGGCGACGGTGAAGCAGGGGGTGGGCGTGGCCTACTGAAGGCCTGGCCCGCTGAGGCCGCGACCCGCTGAAGGCGCGGCCCGCTGAGGGCCTGGGCTAGAGGCTGACTCCGACCGTCACCGGCTCGTTGACCAGCGTGATGCCGAAGGTCTCGCGGACGCCTGAGACGACCTCACGGGCGAGCGTCAGGAGGTCCTCGGTGGTCGCTTCGCCGCGGTTGGTGAGGGCGAGTGTGTGCTTGGTGGAGATGCGGGCGGGGCCGGTGCCGTACCCCTTGGTGAAGCCCGCCTTGTCGATGAGCCAGGCCGCGGAGGTCTTGGTGTGCCCCTCCCCCGCCGGGTAGGCGGGCGGCTCCACGCCGTCGCCGAGGTGCTCGCGCACGCGCGCATGGAACGCGGCGAACTGCCCGTCGGTGAGGATCGGGTTGGTGAAGAAGGACCCGGCCGACCAGGTGTCGTGGTCCTCGGGGTCCAGGACCATGCCCTTGCCGCTCCGCAGCTTCAGCACTGTCTCGCGCGCGCCTGCCAGAGGAACTCGGTCACCGACCTCGACGCCGAGGGCGCGGGCCGTCTCGGCGTACTTGATGGGGGCGGAGAACCCGTCGGCGTCCTCCAGCCGGAAGCGGACACGCAGGACGACGTAGCGCTCGGGGTCGGCCTTGAAGCGGCTGTGGCGGTAGGAGAAGGCGCACTCGGAGTTCGGGACGACGACGGTCTCGCCGGACCGGCGGTCGTACGCGATCACCTCGGTGATCGTCGAGGAGACCTCCTGGCCGTACGCGCCGACGTTCTGGATCGGCGTGGCGCCCGCGGAGCCGGGGATTCCGGCGAGGCACTCGACCCCGGCGAGCCCGGCCTCGACCGTGCGGGCGACGGCGTCGGTCCACACCTCGCCGGCGGCCAGTTCGAGGGTGGTGCCGTCCAGCTCGAAGCCCTTGGTGGCGATGACGAGTGCGGTGCCCTCGAAGCCCTTGTCGCCGATGACCAGGTTCGATCCGCCGCCGATGAGCAGCAGGGGTGTCCCGGCGGCGTCCGCCTCGCGCACGACGTCGATCACCTCGGCGTCGGTGGTGGCGGTGACCAGGCGGGCGGCGGGGCCGCCCAGCCGGAAGGTGGTGAGGGGGGCGAGGGGGGCGTCGTGGAGTTCCTGCACGCGCTCAAGAGTACGAGACGGCACTGACAGCCCCGGCACCCGTGGGGAGCGCCGGGGCTGAAGCAGGCACCACACGCGCGTGCCGTTCAGGTCAGGCGACGGAACGCCTCCGTCCAATCGAGGGGCAGCTCGTCGCTCGACACCTGCCAGGTGGCGAACTTCGCGTCCCGCATCTGGGCCGACAGGCCGTGCGAGGTCGGGGCATGGGTGCCCGAGCGGGCGAATTCCTTGAGTGCCGCCGGCGACTCCCAGGCGGAGAGCGTCCAGAAGGTCCGCTTGAAGGGCTCGGCCTTCAGCGAGGCGCCATACGCCCCGGGCGCCCTGCTCACCTGCCGCCACACCCCCGGCGTACGGGCGAGGAAGCGGAGCGCTCCCCAGAGGCTGCGGGTTTCGAAGCGGGAGGCGAAGACGTGCACCTCGGTATTGCTCGGGGCGGGGTTCGGGACGGTCCAGGGAAGGGTGGGCATGACTGCTCCTCAGGGTCCGGGGCGGGCGGTGCGGTCAGTGGGGGGAGGGGGGAGAGGGCCAGTCGGGTCGTACAGGTCGACGGGCTCAGTGCGAGGCCGCCTCCAGCACGCGATCCGACGCCTGCTCGGCCGTGCTCAGCGCTTCGCCACCCCGCCGTCGGGCCGGGATGGTCAGGGCCGCGACGCCGGCGAGGGCCACCGCCGTGGCGCCGGTGACCAGGGCGGGGCGCAGGCCGTCGACGAAGGTCTGGCCGGTCTCGTAGCCGCCCTGAGCCGAGAAGATCGACGCCATGACGGCGATGCCGAGCGCACCGCCGACCTCGCGCAGGGCGTTGTTGGCGCCGGAGGCGATGCCCTGCTCGGAGGCGCGGACGCTGGACATGACCAGGTTGGAGGCCGGGGCGAAGAACAGGGCCATGCCGATGCCGCTGATGATCAGTCCGGGCAACTGGGCGGCGTAGGAGGCATCCACGGTGGTCACGGAGGCCAGATAGCCGAGGCCGGCCGCCTGGAAGAACAGGCCGGTGGCGACGACGGGGCGGCCCCCGATGCGGTCGGACAGGATGCCGGCGATCGGGGCGACAAGCATCGGCATGCCGGTCCACGGCAGCATCCGCAGCCCCGCCTCGGTCGGCGAGTAGCCGAGCACGCCCTGCATGTACTGGCTGAGCAGGAAGATCGAACCGAACATGCCGAAGAACATCAGCGTGCTCGCTGCGTTGATCCCGGAGAACGCCCGGGAACGGAACAGCCGCATCGGCAGCATCGGGTTCTTGGCGCGGTTGCTGTAGAGGACGAACCCGACGAGCAGCGCTCCTCCGGCGAACAGGCCGGTCAGGACCAGACGGCCGGTCCAGCCGTCGGCGGGGCCGCGCACCAGGCCGTACACGATCCCGAACAGGCCGCCGCTGGCGAGCAGGGTGCCGGGGATGTCGAGCGGGGCGCCGGTGCCGCGCGACTCGGCGAGGCGCAGGCGGGCGAGCGGCAGCAGGGCGAGGCCCAGCGGAACGTTCAGCCAGAAGATCCACTGCCAGGAGATGTGCTCGGTGAGGCTGCCCCCGATGAGCGGCCCGGACGCGATCGCGAGCCCGTTGACGGCGCCCCAGATGCCGAATGCCGTCCCCCGCTTGGCCGCGGGCACGGCCGCCGTCAGCAGGGTCAGCGTCAGCGGCATCATGATCGCCGCACCGGCGCCCTGGATCGCGCGGGCGGCGATGAGGGAGTTGATGCCGGGCGCGAGGGCCGCGGCGGCGGACGCGCCGGTGAAGATCGCGATGCCGACGAGGAAGAGCCGGCGTCGGCCGAAGCGGTCACCGAGCGCCGCGCCGAACATCAGCAGGACGGCGAAGGTGAGTGTGTACGCACTCACCGTCCACTCCAGGTCGTGCAACGCTCCGCCCAGGTCCTTGCGGATGGAGGGCAGCGCGGTGGTGACCACGAGGTTGTCGAGCGACGCCATGAATCCGGCGACGCTGGTGATGACGAGGGCCCAGGCGGCCCCGCCCCGGCGGGTTGTCCGCGCGTTCTGTTCGGTGTGTTGTGACATCGCTCCCCCTGGGGTGATGCGTGGCGCTTGCTGCGGATGACTGTTTACCGTCTGGATAGTTATTGATCACTAACTTTTGTGGGTCGAGAAAAGGGCGGGGCGAATTCTCGCCGCGCCCGCCACCTCTACGGCCGTTCGCCGCTCCCCTCAACCGGGTCCATCCCTCTCCAGACCCGATGCTCGGGAGGGAAGCCCATGGCCACCAGGCAGTTGATGAGCATGCCGTACGCCATGAAGGCCGTCGTCTCATTGACGTCCGCCCCCAGCGGCAGATGCACCGCGTCCCACAGCCGCATCCAGCCGGCCCGCACCGTCTCACCGAATTCACGGTCGCCCTCCTGCTCGGCAGCCGCCACGGCGAGGTACATCTGCATCTGCATCATCAGCCGCTCGGGCTGCTCCGAGACGACCTTCCGGTACGCGTCCCCCATGGCGTGCAGGGCCTCTTCACCCTCCAGCCCCTCGGCGGCCTCCGCGAACATCCGGCTGGTGTCCTCGACGCAGCGCTCGGCCGCCGCGAGGAAGATCGCCTTCTTGCCCGGGAAGAGCCGGAAGAGATACGGCTGCGAGACCCCGACCCGTCTGGCGATCGCCTCGGTCGACGTGCCGTAGTAGCCGCCGCGGGCGAACTCGGTGGTCGCCGCGCGGATGACGCTCTCGCGCCTCTCTTCTGCGCTCATCCTGGCCATGAGAAGTAAGTTAGTACTCAATCACTAACTAGGTCAAGGGGTCCGCAGGGAGGCTGTACGAGAATGCGGGGGCGAGCACACGTAAGGGGCGCCCCGCCATGGAGAACGCCCCTTACCTCACGGCACGCGCGTGCCGTTCACGCCAGCCGTACGACCGCCCGCGACATCCCGAGCACCTTCTGCCCGGCACTCTTCACGGTCAGGTCCACACGGACCTGGTTGTCGTCGAGCTTGGCCGCGACCTTGCCGCTGACCTCGATCGTGGCGCCCTGCTCGTCGTTCGGTACGACGACGGGCTTGGTGAAGCGCACGCCGTACTCGACGACCGCCCCCGGGTCGCCGGTCCAGTCGGTGACCACACGGATCGCCTCGGCCATGGTGAACATGCCGTGCGCGATGACGTCCGGCAGCCCGACCTCCTTGGCGAACTTCTCGTTCCAGTGGATCGGGTTGAAGTCACCGGAGGCACCCGCGTACTGGACGAGCGTGGCGCGGGTCACGGGGAAGGCCTGGGTGGGCAGTTCGGTGCCGACCTCGACGTCGCCGTACGCAATCTTCGCCGTCATCGGTCTCAGGCCTCCCCTTCTGCGGAGTCCGCCCCACGGGCCACGAGCTTCGTCCAGGCGGTCACGACGTGCTCCCCCGCCTCGTCGTGGACCTCGCCGCGGATGTCCAGGATCTCGTTGCCCGCCATGGACTTGATCGCCTCGATGGTCGAGACGACGGTCAGGCGGTCACCGGCGCGCACCGGGCGGGTGTAGGCGAACTTCTGGTCGCCGTGCACCACCCGGCTGTAGTCCAGGCCCAACTGGGGGTCCCGGACGGCCTGCGCCGCGGCCTTGTAGGTGATCGCGAAGACGAAGGTCGGCGGGGCGATCACATCCGAGTGGCCGAGCGCCTTGGCGGCCTCCGGGTCCAGGTACGCCGGGTTGGTGTCCCCCACGGCCTCCGCGAACTCACGGATCTTCTCCCGGCCCACCTCATAGGGGTCGGTGGGCGGGTAGCTCCGCCCGACGAAGGACTGGTCGAGCGCCATGGCTCGGTACCTCCTGCTGTCTGCTGTGGATGACCTGCTGGTTCACCCGGTCGATTCATCCGGCTGTTGCACCTGGGGCCGGCCGGAACCGACCGGTAACCGGGGCGGAAACGACGTGAGGCCGCCCCCCGACTGCGGGGGCGGCCTCACGTACGAGCCTGATTTATCGCGTCTCGCGGTGCGCGGTGTGCGCGTTGCAACGCGGGCAGTGCTTCTTCATCTCAAGACGGTCCGGGTTATTACGCCGGTTCTTCTTGGTGATGTAGTTCCGCTCCTTGCACTCCACGCAGGCCAGCGTGATCTTCGGGCGGACGTCGGTGGCAGCCACGTGAGTGCTCCTTGACGAACGGATAGGACTGAATTAATGCATAAAAGAGTAGCCGATCGAAGGACCGACCCCACAATCGGCTACTGTCAGTAGCGGTGACCGGACTTGAACCGGTGACACAGCGATTATGAGCCGCTTGCTCTACCGACTGAGCTACACCGCTGTGATGCGATCGGCCCCCGCCTTGCGACGGGAACCTCCCACACCAGAGCCCCAATACGGAATCGAACCGTAGACCTTCTCCTTACCATGGAGACGCTCTACCGACTGAGCTATTGGGGCGAGCGATGAAGACATTACACGCTCGGCTGCCGTTCACCCAAATCCGTTTCGCAGCGCCTCCCTGCGGCCGATCGGCTGAGTGAACGGACACCTCGCAGGCCACTGCAGCACCGCGCACGGGGCTCCCGTCCGGCGGACCACACCGGTACGACTATTGCGCTCCTGCGCGCCAGGGCGGGATCGCCACCCTAGGCTCGTCTCACTCTGCGTGATCTTGCGTGGCCGGCGCAGTTGCCCAGCACCGTCCCCGCAGCCCCGAACCTCTGGAACGCGATGCCCGACAGTCAGCCCCAGCCGCCCCACTCGTCGTCCTCGTCGGGCTCGTCCGGACCGGCCGACCCGACCGCGCTGCTGCTGTGCGGGGCGCGGCTCACCGACGGCCGGACCGTGGACGTCCGGCTGGTCGGCGGGCGCATCGAGGCGGTCGGTACGGCCGGGAGCCTGGCGGGCGACGGCACGCGCGCGTGCGGCACGCGCGTGGACCTCAGCGGTTATCTGCTCCTGCCGGCCCCTGCCGAGCCACACGCCCACGGCGACACCGCGCTCTCCGCCGACGAGGGTGGACCGGTCTCGTACGAACCCCACGACGTCCAGCGCCGGGCCACCGAGGCCGCCCTGCTGCAGCTGGGGCACGGGGCGACCGTGCTGCGGGCACACGTGCGCGTGGGCGACGTTCAGGGTCTGGGCCCACTGGCCGCCGTACTGCAGGCACGGCGTTCGCTGCGCGGGCTCACCGAGTTGACGACGGTGGCGATGCCCCGGCTGCTGACCGGAGTGGCCGGCGCCGACGGGCTCGCGATGCTGCGGGACGCGCTCAAGATGGGCGCATCGGTGGTCGGCGGCTGTCCCGACCTGGATCCGGATCCCACGGGTTACGTGGAGGCGGTCCTTGAGGTCGCCTCGGAGCATGGCTGCCCCGTCGACCTGCATACCGACGCCACCGACCCGGCGCGCCTGGCCCGCCTCGCGGCGATGGCCGGCGGGCTGCGCCCCGGCGTGGCGCTCGGCCCGTGCGGCGGCCTGGGGCGCCTGCCGGCCCAGGCGGCCTCCCGCACCGCGGACCAGCTCGCGGCGGCCGGGGTGACGGTGGTGTGCCTGCCGCAGGGCGGCTGCGGGGGCGCGGAAGGCCGGGCCACGGCGCCCGTACGACTGCTGCGCGCGGCCGGCGTGCGGGTCGCGGCCGGAAGCGGCGCCCTGCGGGACGTGTCGAACCCGGTGGGACGCGGGGACCCGCTGGAGGCCGCCTACCTGCTCGCCTCACGCCACGGACTGCGCCCCGAGGACGCCTACGACGCCGTGAGCACGTCGGCGCGTGCGGTGCTGGGCCTGCCCGAGGTGCGGGTGGAGGCGGGCTTCCCGGCCGAGTTGCTGGCGGTACGCGGGGACCGGCTGGCGGGAGCGCTGTCGCTCGCGTACAGCCGCATCGTGGTGCATCGAGGGCGCGTGGTGGCGCGGACCAGCGCGGTGCGGGAGTACTGCAACTCGGCCGTGGCGGCGGAGTTGGGGCTGCCGCGGCAGGGGCGAGGAGAGCTGTCCTGAAGGGTGGGGCGGCCGGGGTGGGCAGGCGCGCGCGATCAGCTTGTGCGCCGGGGACAGCGCCCAGTTGCGTGCGCTCGGCGTTGCGTCCGCTCGGCGCGTGTTCGGAATGCGGGCGCTCGGGGCTCGCCCGCTCGGCGCTTGCGCATATGGTGCGCGCCCCCAAGGACATGGGGCGTGGCTGAAGTCGTGCGGCGGATGCGGCCGTCCGGGCGTACGGTCGGAAACATGCGCATTGTCATCGCTGGTGGTCATGGTCAGATCGCGCTGCGGCTGGAGAGGCTGCTCGCCGCGCGCGGGGACGAGGTCGCGGGGATCATCCGCAAGGCGGAACAGGCCGACGACCTTCGCGAGGCCGGAGCCGAACCCGTCCTGCTGGACCTGGAGTCGGCCTCGGTCGAGGAGGTCGCGGCACGGTTGCAGGGTGCGGACGCGGCCGTGTTCGCGGCCGGCGCGGGCCCCGGCAGCGGTACCGGCCGCAAGGACACGGTGGACAAGGGGGCGGCGGTCCTGTTCGCGGACGCGGCGGTCCGGGCGGGCGTACGGCGCTTCGTGGTCGTGTCGTCGATGGGCGCGAACCCGCAGCACGAGGGCAGCGAGATCTTCGACGTCTACCTGCGCGCCAAGGGCGCGGCCGACGAGTACGTCCGCGGCCTGGACGCCCTGGACTGGACGATCCTGCGCCCCGGCATGCTGACGAACGACGCCGGAACCGGCCAGGTACGACTGGAGGCCCGCACCGGCCGCGGCCCCATCCCGCGAGACGACGTCGCCGCCGTACTCGCGGAGTTGCTCGACACCCCGGCGACGACCGGCCTGACGCTCGAACTGATCAGCGGGTCGGCTCCGGTGGCGGTGGCGGTGAAGTCGGTGGCGGGGAACTGAAGTTGGGCGCCGAGGGGGTTCCCGCGGTCCAGGAGGCGCTGTTGCGGCGCATGTACGAGGTCTTCTCCACGGACGAGCGGGAGACCTTCATGCAACGGTGCCTGGCGCCCGACGTGGACTGGCCGAATGTCCTGGACGGAGCCCGGCTGCACGGCCGCGACGCGGTACGCGCCTACTGGGCCCGGCAGTTCACCGCCGGGCATCCCCTCGTACGACTGGAAGGTCTGCACCGGGACGAGGACGGCGAGGCGGTCGTGGCGACCGTACGGCCGGGGATGCGTGACGCGTCGGGTGACCGGTGGGCGGAGGAGACGGTCGAGCATGTGTACCGGTTCGACGGGGACGGGCTGGTGACGCGGATGGATGTGCGGGCGGGCGGTTAGGGACGGACCTTCGGGGGGCTCCGGGTCGGCTCGGCCCGGTGAGACTCGACGAGCGGCTCGGTTTGACCGCTCGATGCGGCCGGCTGGGCGGCTCGGTCGGCTTTCGGAGCGTCAGAACAGCGGGAGCTGTCCGGGGAACTCGGGCACGACGTACCCGTCCAGGGCGGGCTGCGCGGCCCCGAGTTGCGCCTGGCGCCGGGATCCGGGACACGACACGAGTTCCCCGTGCTCCCGCGCGCCAGGCGGATCGTGCCGCGCGAACCGACCGGCGACGACGGCGATCTCACGACGACACTCGGGGCAGCTTCTGCGACGCGTGGTCATGGGGCCAGTGTGCCCCGGGCCGGGAGTCAGAGCGCGAAAACCGTTCGTCGGCACCGGGAGGCCCTCATGCCCACGTGAATCTCCTTGTATCGAGCATTTGACACAAGATTCCAACCAGGCCATCTTGTACCCACGGTTTGACACAAGATGATCTGGGGGGATCTCCATATGCTCGACACCGTCCCGCTCCAGTCCCGGCTCCTCGACCACGCCGACCACTACGCCCGCTGGTCCGGTCTGGCCATCGGCATCGTGGTCGCACAGCAGTTGGTCACGATGGAGAGCGACGACATCACGATGCCCCTCGTGTTCGCCATCACCGCTTTCGGCCTGTGCGCGGTGGGCGGTGTCCTGCTCGGCGACGCCCTGACCCTGCGCCCCCAGGAAGCGGTACGCACCGCGAGTCTCGCCCCGCGGCTGGTCCGAGACCAAGTGCCGCCCCGCATGGCGCCCCTACTTCTTCTGGAGGCCGCGTCCCTCGTCATCCTGCTGCTGATCGGTGCGGTCACGGCCTCCTCCGACCTCGACCGGACAGGCAGAGCGGGACGCGTCATCACGGTCACCTGCGAAGGGATGCGCACCTCCCTCGGCCCCTGGCCGGGCCTGCACTACAGCGGCCCGATGTTCGCGGCCCTCGCGGTTGGAACACCCGTCTGTATCTGGGCCGTGCGCCGGATCGCCCACGGCCCGGGCGGCGACCAGCAGCGCCGCGACCGCGCGTGGGCGACCACCGGAGCCTGGGGGCTGCTGGTGTCGAGCCAGGTGCTGCTCGTGGTACTGATGATCCTCGTCGCACTCACGGAGAATGCCTGCGCCGGCCCGTTGGGCGCCGCCACCATCGTGGCGATCTGCCCCCTGGGCCTGCTGAGCCTGTTCACCTTCGGATGGTCCCTGGTCACCGTCGTGGCACCCCGGGCAGTCGACGACGAGGCAGCCCACGATGGGACTTTCTACGATGAGTGACCCCGCCCTTCGCGTCGACACCGCCAGCCAGGTACCGCCGTACGAGCAGATCCGCGCCCAGTTGGCCGCGCTGATCCGCACCGGACGGCTGACCGAGGGCGAGCGCCTGCCGACCGTGCGCCAGCTCGCCGCCGACCTCGGTCTGGCACCGGGCACCGTGGCCCGCGCCTACCGCGAGCTGGAGGCCGCCGAGCTGATCCGCACCCGTCGTGGCGCGGGCACCCGGGTCGCGGCGCTCCCGTCCGAGCCGTATGCGCACGATGCGGACCAACTCACCACTCTGGCCCGGGACTTCACCTCCGCCGCCCGAGCGCTCGGCGCCGGCACCGAGGACATCCTGACCGCCGTCCGCGACGCCTTGGATCCGGGACCCGCCTTCCCTTCGGCCACCGCCGACAGCGGAGCGGGTGATTCCAAGATGGCCGGCGTCAGCGCAAGGCACAGGAGTGAGGAACGGGCTTGAGGAACGGGCTTGAGGAACGGGCTTGAGCAGCAGGCGCAGATAACAGATGTAACGGACAAAGAGCCGCGCTCCGCAACGTGAGCAGCTCGACGTGGACACCGGCCTCCGGCCTCAGAACTGCGTACGCAGAACGGCTCGGTGACTTCACGCCCGCCCTCGTGAACACCACAGCCGGGCAACCGTCCCGCAGGCGCAAGCGCGTGCGATCGCCAGATCGAGGCCGACCTGCGGGGAATGGGGCGGGGACGCGCTCGCCGCGGGGGGCGCATGGGGGGGGCACGCTCTGATCAGGATTGGGTGTCAAACCCGAGACCACGTGAGACAAACTCCGCATTTCGATCATCACTCGAACGTGCGCGTTCGAACAAAAAGAAGCCCCCTCCGCACTGCGTTTCCGCAGATTGGAGAGGGCTTCTCTCAGCGTGGCGGCGCCAGGATTCGAACCTGGGAAGGCTGAGCCGGCAGATTTACAGTCTGATCACGCTCGGTAGGCCATCCAGCCTCCGATCAGCGGTGATGTTCACTACCTGGTTTTGGTGCCCCCTCCCCGTCCACACCTCGTCCACGGCCGAAGGTTCGCGGTTCACTCGGTCATGAAGCGGTGCGCTGCAAGGCCGAGGCTCGCCACGCCCATGAACGCGGCGCCAGTGGCCCCCATCACCGCCAGCAGTGCAGCTCCGGCCATGTGAAAGAGCACGCCCGCCACAGCGGCTCCACCCAGGCTGGCCAGAAGGATGATCGCCAGCCAGACACCTCTCTGGGAGGGGTTGTTCCCGTTCACCTGATCTCCTCCTCTCAGCGCAGCTGCGCCGAGCACCCTCGTTGGCCTACGCCTCCCCTGGCGAGGCAGATCCAAGGTGGCAGAGGAAAAATCGCAGGTCAAAGGCCATATACTGCCTTAGTAGAGGAGACAAACGACCTTTGCCATGGTGTAACTCAGCAGTCTTGCAGTAGCGACCAGGCAATTGCGAAGAAGAGATTGCGTCGTTCCGGAGGAAGGTAATAGGAAGTACCCCCGGACCCCCTGGTACCCCTGGGACCCCCGGACCCCCCGTTTCTCCTCCAAGAAGGTCGACGACTTTGCCTAACCCTCTCCTCCCCTCCGCAGTCCGACAGCTAGAGAAGGCAGTCGACCGCGCCGCACGACGTGGGAATGTGCCGTTCCTGCCCAGCTTCGTTAGGTCGCAGGTTGACGGGGTGCGGCCGCCCCTCGCACGACTCGTTCAAGGCGGCCAAGGCGGCGAGGTACGTCTCAAGCTGTACCTATGCATCACCATGATGGCCACGGCTAAGCCTTACGACATTCGACAACCGCCAGTGCCACTCACGTGGGCGCGCATGCTCGCCCTACCTCCCGAGACCGGACCCCGGCGCGTAAACAGCAACCTCAAGTGGTTGAACCGCAACGGCTTCATTGAACTAGAGCCGAGACGTGGCAACACTCCCGCTATCAAGTTGGTGTCCGCCGAAGCGCCAGGCATTCCGTATGTCCGTGCCAGCACTCAGGGACGGTACGTAGGTATACCAATTGAGTTCTGGCGCAACGGCTGGATTCTCCACCTCAGCGCAACTGGTATCGCCTTGCTCTTTGTGCTCCTTGAAGCACAGGGCGGCTACAAGGAACCTCGCTACATCCCTAAGGAACGCCAGGAGTCTTACGGCCTCTCCCACAACACATGGACCAGGGGCAGGAAAGAGCTGGAGCGTCACGGATTCCTAACGGTAAAGAGAACCCCACAAGGCAGCGACTTCGACTATCGTCGACTGAGAAATTCTTATTGGGTGGACGACAAAAGGTTCCTAGATCACCCCGGTTCACCTCTACCACCTGAATCTCCCATTGCTGGAGACTCCGACGAATGAGAAAGTAACGCATAATGCGACCCCGCGGGGGACGGGCCCCCTCACCGGCAGCGCTTAACCGCTGGCGCAATCATCCACCAGCCTTAACGCCCCTGGTGGGCCGGCAGACCGGACAGGCTCCGCACGCAGCGGTTTTCAAGACCGCGTGGCCGAACAGGACAATTTGCCGGTTGACCTGCCACTTTCCCGCATCCCAAGGATGGGTGACTGCCCCGTTGGCCACACGGACCCCCGAAGGTTCTACTCGTCATCGCTTCTGAGACCAGACTTGGCGGCCTAGCATCGGACGCTCAGCCCCCGAGAAAGCCCGCGATCCCCTGCCCAAGCTGGGCGGCACTCTGCCCTGTGGACAGCATGGTGCCGATCGTCTGTACGGCATTCTTGAACTTGCCCCACAAGCCGACTCGGGCCAGGCCCTCCTCTGCATTCGCTCGACTGGCAGCACCCATCAATGCAAATAGAGCGTCATCCAGCGGCTGAGTTCCGGCGAACCGCACATTGTACGCCGCTTGCAGCAGCGCCATCAGGTGGTTCACCATTGCGCCCCTGATAGCGTCGGGAAGATCAGCCCTAGCTACCTCCAGCATCAAGTCATTGATCATTTCGATGATCCGCGCCAAATCCTCGTCAGAGACTGTGGGTTCAGGCGCGTGACGATGAAGCTCGTACGAGCAGTGAGACAAGCTGCTGATCGCCGCCGACTGTGGCACAACGCCACCCGGCGCGAAGGCGGTAAACACCGTATTTAGGCTCTGTCGGGTCAGAACATGGACCATGCCACGTTCGACCTCATCCAGATGATCGAGCAGATGTTCTTTGCGGTCGTCGTCCACAGGGAGGGCTTGCACAGCCTGTCGGACCTTAGTTGGCAGACCTACCACAGTGCTGATGGCTGTCATTTCCCGATCGAGGCTGCCCTCAACCTCTGCCAGCTCAAGGATCGCCGTCCAAGCTGGCTTTTGCTGCTGCATCTGCTCGGTGTGGTTGTGCGTGTGCAGGTCTAGCAACAGCTTGCGCAGACGACCAGCGGGGTTATCCACGTGCTCCACCATGTGATCACCGTAGTACCCAGCTCTCGCCGAGGACGGCCAAACGCGGACAGTGGGAAGCTAGACCCAGACGATGGGCGTCCAGAGGAGAGAGTGTGTCGCAGCAGACGAGCCCTCGGGGAACCTTCCTGAAGATCGCCGAGGCCGTGAAAGCCCGGATCGAGGCAGACACGGACATGACTGAGCTCCCGTCTGCCGCTGACCTCATGCGCGACTACAAGATCTCGCGCGGTGTTGCCCTCCGAGCGTTCGGCGCCCTCCAGCGGGACGGTATCGCCGAACCCGTGCCGGGTGGACGGTGGCGTGTCGTACGGTCAGGCGAGCGAGCCGACCGGCGCCCGCTCGAAGACCGGATCGCGGACATCATCACGGATGAAGGTCTGGAAGCAGGGGCAGCGTTCCCCAGTGCATCCGTTCTGGCTGCGCGGTTCGGAGTTTCGCGGCCCACCGTGACCAAGGCTCTGGACAAGTTGGAGGCCGCCGGCGTGCTGGCGAGCGGAGGGCAGGGCAGGGTGCGAACGATCCGGGCCCTGCCGATTCGAGAGGAGCGTTCGTAGCTTGTCGGACTTGCTGGAGTGGGCTTATCCCCTGGCTGAGTCACTGCTGGCCGAGCCCCTGCCGCGTCGGTGGCGGCACTCGCAGGGCGTAGCCGAGCGGGCGCGTACTATCGCGCCCATCCTCGGGGAGGAAGCCGAGCTGTTGGAAGCGGCGGCCGTACTACACGACATTGGATACTCGCCCCACCTCGCCAAGACAGGCTTCCATCCGCTCGACGGGGCCCGCTACCTCCGGGACGTGGCCAACGCTGACGAGCGGGTCGTAAATCTGGTCGCCCACCACTCCTGTGCGTGGCTGGAAGCGGAGGCGCGAGGCCTGCGCGGCGAGCTAGAGGGAGAGTTCCCCCGCGAGCCCGCGCACCTCAATGACGCCCTCTGCTTCTGCGACATGAACACCACACCAGACGGCACACCCACGAATCCGATCGACCGCGTGAACGAGATCGCCGGACGGTACGGGCCGGACAGCCTGATCGGTACGTTCATCCGGCGGGCTGAGCCGGAGATCCTCGCAAGCACGTCGCGCGTGCTTGAACGGGTCGCAGCCGTCAAGCGTCAGCCAATGTAGGGGGTTGCCCGTGTCCGGTCCATGGCGTGCTCAATCCGGAGCCGCATCGTGGGGTGGATGTCGAGCTTTGACAGGTTCGCCGGGGCAACCCAGCGGACCTGTGTCGTCTCGTTGCTCGTGCGCACCTCGCCCCCGACCGGCCGGGCCCGGAAGCAGATGCTGAACTGTTGACGGACTTCGCCGTCGTCGTACTTCATCACGTGTCCGGGGTCCGTGTAGATCCCGGACACGTCAAGGACCTCAGCCTTAATGCCAGTCTCTTCCCAGACCTCGCGCACCACGGTGTCGCTGATGGATTCCCCCACGTCGTGCCCCCCGCCGGGAAGGGCCCAGCGTCCGTTGTCGGACCGCTGAATCACCAGCACGTCACCCGCGTCGTTCTGCACGAACGCTACGACGGAGGGCACGACCGAGTTGGCCGGCGGCGCGTCGGGATCGTGCAGGTAGTCAATGCGTCCCATGGTCAGACTCCCGTGACGTCGCGGTCTGTCACCTGGCGAGCGCCTCCCCAGGTCTGTTCGATGCTATTCGCATACGTGTCGAACAGGCCGCCACCCGGCAGGCGGCGTAGGTGGAAGACGGGGGCCATGTAGGCACCGATGCCGTAGACGTGGGGGTTGACGAGCATCTCGTCATCGGACCGGTAGATGGAGTTGTAGAGCGTCGTGCCGTGCAACCGGAAGCTGATCTCAGGGTGGCTCTCGAAGAGCGGCTGGTAGTTCACCAGCGCGTTCCGAATCTTGCCGTCCATGATCCGGTGCCCCTCGTCTATGCCCCGTTGCCGAACGGCCTCACAGCCAGGGTCGCCGAGCAGGATCCGCACCTGGGTCGTCCCCTCGACCTTCTTCTTCAGAAGGTCGATGAACAGGGGATCCTCCGACAGGAACAGCCCCGAGTAAACGAGAACGTCAAGGTTCCTCTCGGCTCGTGCGTACATCTCACGCCACAAGCCCGGCGGCACCGTGTGGCGGTGCGGATAGACGGCCACAATCTCAGCCTTGGTCAGGTCTGTTGCACTCTCCAACGTGCGGCCGTCGTCCCAGAGCGTCGTTACATCGACCTTGAGCGCTGCGGCCGTCGCGTACTGGTGCCGGCGGTACGGCACCTTCCCTTGCGTGATCCAGCGTTCGACGGTCTTCGGGTTGACCGTGATCGCGTCGGCCAGGTCCTGAACGGTCATGCCGCGAGCCAACAGGGCTGAACGCAAACGCTCGTTGGACATCTGTCCACCTCTTAGGGACATCTAGGGAGCTCTGACTCAACCAGATGTCTGCAAGGTTTCCAAGGAGGGGGTAACGAACTCCCCTGACCTGCGGTGATTCTGAATGTGCGCCAAGGAGTCCCGGCGCAAAGCCACGAAGTTCCGTGCTTGTACTTGACGACCCCCTATGCAGTACCTGTAAAACAGGTACTGCAACGTAGCGCCCAGAGGAAAGCCCGCGAGGGTGAGTACGAAGGCAGCGCCAGTTGGTTGACAACTCAACAGTGTGTCGAGGGAGTCCCGCCCCACCTCTGCAAGCAAGAGGGCGGGCGTGCACGGGTCCTGTCCCGTGCGCGGTACAGCGCAACGTCGACCACAACGTCGCATCCACTGCGGCCGGTTGCCTCTCTCGCCCGTCCAGCCGGTTCGGCTGTACGGGCGGGGCGTGGGGAGCCGGAACATCCCTTCGCCTCTTTGGAGTCCTTCATGGCTGTTGTCGAGATCGTTTCGTTCGGTTACCTGCATTCCGCTCCGCCCGCCGCGCACCTGACCATCGACCTGCGCCATCACTTCCGGGACCCGCACGTGTCGCCGGAGCTGCGGTACATGACCGCCGACGACGAGCCGGTCCGTACGGCCGTGCTGAACACCCCCGGCATCACGGGCCTGGTGGAGGCCACCGCCACGGCGGTCGCCGCGTTCGCTTCCGGCCCGAGCGCCGGGACCGTGACGGTCGCCGACGGATGTGCCGGCGGCCGTCACCGCGCCCCGACGTTCGCTCGCGCGCTTGCTGAGCGGCTGCGGGCGGCCGGACATGCGGTCACCGTTTCTCACCGCGACATGGCCAAGGCCGTCGTCCAGCGCTGATCTTCCCGTCCCGGTTCTGGCGTGACGCTGTGGGACCGAATCCCACCCGGGGCACGCACCCCAGCCAACCAACAAATCCGTGAGAGGAGCCCGTCATGGGCTTTTTCAGCAACAGCAAGAGCGAAGCCTTCCGCGCCGGTGAGATCGGCTCCATCGACATGATGAAGAACATGGCGGAGAACGAGTTCGGCCGGGACAGCTTCGAGGCCGGCATGTTCGCTGCCTTCGCCGAATCCGAGCGCAAGCGCTTCGAAGAGGACTTCGGAGATATTCGGTAGCTGACACCCCGAACCACCGCCCCGGCATCCAGCCGTGAGGGCGCGGGATCGAATCCCGCCCGGGGCACTCCGGCCGCTGATCTGCGGCCGCGCCGCACCGATGCGTGCGGCTTTCCCCACCAACGGCGCGCGCCCCCGGAGCGGCAACTCCGGGGGCGCTGTTCGGGCCGTTTCCACCTGCTAGGGAGACCACGACCCATGAGCCCCATCGTCACTGTTCAGGACGCTGTTACCGCGTTCGCCGACTTCATCGAGCCGACGGCTGCGGAACTGGACGCGATCGAGCAAGAGATGCCCGTGATCCTGGCGGACGTCGACCTCCTGGACGCGCAGATCATCACCCTGGACCGCACGCCGACCGAGCTGGACCACCAGCGCATCCGCCGCGCCCACCGCCGGGTGCTGGCTGAGCGCCGTGCCCTGGCCAACCGCACGGCCGCCGCGATGCTGCCCGGGGGTGCCGCATGAACACCCCCTCGCCGAAGGGTTGGGCACTCGCCCTGGTGCTGGTCGGCGTCATCATCGCCCTCACCGCTTCCACCGCGTCCCTGGTGTCCGGTGACCGCTCGCTGATGGGCATCGCCGCGACCGGGTTCGCCGTGCAGTTCCTCGGATGGGTGGTCAACGGCCGCCAGAACGGGGGCAGGCGATGACGACCACCGCGCAGAACCTGACGGCCGCGCACGCTGAGGTGAAGGCGGAGATCGCGCGGACCGACACCAAGACGGGCCTGTTGCTGGCGTTCGTCGGCGCAGTGCTCGCCGGTACCTGGACGGTCGCCCGCGACCTGCCCCTGACCGTTGCGGCGGCCGTGGTCGGCGGGTTCGGGGTGGCGCTGCTGGTCAGTGCGGCCGCAGTGCTGCTGCGTTCGGTGCGGCCGAACCTGGGCAACCGGCGGGAGCGCTTCGGTTTCCCACTGTGGGCGACCCTCACGCCGGAGGAGATCACCGGCGCTGTCCCGACTGATCTGGCTGCCGACATCGCCGGGCTGTCGCGGCTCGCGGTCGTGAAGTTCACCTGCCTGCGCCACGCGGTCGACCTGATCCTGACCGGCGGTGCCCTGCTCGTCCTGGCGCTCCTGCTCACGCTCGGGGGTGCCCGATGAGCCACACAAAGCTGACACACGTTCAGATCGGGGTGCTGGCAGCCGCGTTCGTGCCGATGCTCGCCACGGGCGTGTTCGGCGGCATCGGCACCTACAGCAACATCGGCCACGCCTACGGCAAGGGAACCGCGCTCGGAGCTCTCGCCGCCGGTGAAGGCGCCACCGCCGTGCTCGCCCTGGTCCTGCTCGGCTTGACCATGCTGGGCCAGTCCTCCCCTCGCATCGTCCGCACCGGCCTGTGGGCGCTACCGGCCGCCGCCGCTGTCATGGGCGCCATGGCCGCACCCGACGTAGGCCGCACCGCCATCTACGCCCTGACCCCGATGGGCATGTCCGTCTCAGCGGAGGGCATGGCCTTCCTCGCCCGCAGGATCGTCGTCCACACCGACGGCCGCGACGCGGAACACGAGCGCCACACCGCCGACCTGGTCCAAGCTCTCGCCTACCACCGCGCCCGCGCCGCCCAGCATCCGACGGGATGGGTCAGGAAGTGGTCGGAGCGCAAGTCCTGGCGGCTGGCCCGCAGGGTCGGCGTCGGCGACAGAGCGCTCGGATCGAGGCTGCTGGACGTGCAGCGCGACCGTGTCACGGCCGGTGCAGACGCCGCACTCGCGTCCATGTTCGGCGGCACGACTCCCGCTCCCGCCCTCGATCCCACACCAGCCACGAATGCGAAGGAATCCACCGAGACCACAATGAAACGGTCTACGGCTGAGCTGCACGAATCGACCCCCGCCCCGGTCGTGACACTGACCCGGCTGACCGTGCCGGAACCGGTCGCGATCGATGCGGGCAAGTCGATTCCCCCGCTCAAGCCGATGCCCGCGATCGAACCCGTAGCCGTAGACGGTGGTGCGGATCATCTCGATCTCTTTACGGAGCCTGAGCGGCGGACCGTTCCGGCGGAATCGACCCCGCCACGTCGGGCGACCGGCAGGATCCCCGAGGCGGCCCGATCGCCCCGCCCCAAGCGCACCCCGGAGCAGCTGCTCGATGAAGCGCGCAAGGCCACGGCCGGATGGCCGGACGCGAAGGTGACCGGCGAAGGCATCCGCCGTGAGATCCGCACCTCGCCGGCCAACGCCCGCAAGCTGCGGGACACGCTGCTCGCTGAGCGTGCCGCTGCCCCGACGACCGTCTGATGGCCACGCTGCCGGTGTACCGGTGGCATCTCGCCCCGGACGGCTACGCCACCCGCCGACAGCTCCGCGCGCAAGGCCTGCGTCCTGGTGGGCAGGGTGTGGCGGCTCAGTTGGAACGGCCGCGCCGACGGCGGGGGCCGCTGGTCGCCTACCTGTACCGCATCGACTGCGCGAAGCCGGTACGGCCGATGACCCCGGCCCGGTGGGCGGCCCTGGCCAGGGCCAACGCTGCCCGCCGCCGCTGCCCGGCCTGCCGGCGTGATGCCGGATACGTCATCCCCACCTCGCTCGGCACCTGCGTGCCCTGCGCCTTTCCCGACCCGCACGGGTCCGAAGGGAGTACCTGACATGGGCAACTCCGAAATCCGCCGCCTGGACCGCGAGATCCACAAGACGACGAAGAAGCTGGAAGCCGTGCAGCGGGGCGAGTGGTGGCCGCTGACCAGCCGCGAACGGCTCTCGATGACCCGCGCCATGGCTGGCGGCGCCCGCAGCGTCCACCGGGGCCGCGCCACGAGCGGTGCGGAGGACCGGATGGACTCCGTCGGCTCTGCTGCCGAGAGGCGGCTGAACGCGGAGCTGACCGCCCTGCACGGCGAGCGTCAGCGACTGATCACCGAGGCCGCCCGCGCCAAGGCGAAGAAGAAGTCTTCCCGCTGGTTCTGACCAGCCATAACGCCGGGGCGGGTCGCCTCTTTCCACGGACACGAACCGCCCCGGTACCTCTCCAATTCCCGCCCCGGCAGGGGCAGTCAGGAGCACTCCCAGCATGTCCGAGAACGTCGTCCACCTCCACAAGACACCCGACCCTGCACCTGATGACACGGCCCCCACCGTGCTGACTGTCGTCCCGGACCCGCCGCAGGCGGCCCCGGTGCCGTTGTGGGTGCGCTCCGGACGCGCCATCAAGTCCGCCGCCACCCACGAGCACACCAAGACCGCCGCCCGCACCGTGGTCCGCCACGGCCTCTACACGTTCAACGGGGGCCGGATCATGGCTCGCCGCACGTGGGACGGTCGTACCGGTGCCCGCTATGAGCGCATGATCCGGGCGGCCGAAGCCGCGGGGAACCACGAGCTGGCGGAGGAGTGGGAGGAGCGGCTGCAGCGCTTCCGCGACGCTCGCCACCGCCGCCGCATGGACCTGCTCCACTCCCCGGTAGAGGCAGCCAAGGGGGTCGCCGTCGGCACCGGCATGGGCATCGGGACGCTGGTCGCGCTCGGGGTC
>NZ_JAQMYP010000199.1 GCF_028369295.1 Streptomyces sp. HD | reverse complement strand
CGCTGCGAGACCGGCTGCCGGACACCGGGGCGGTGGTGGTCTGTGTGGACGCGCCGGTGCTGAGCGAGTCGGCTGAGGATCCGGGGCTGGACGTGGTGTCCCGGGCCACCCCCGACGACCTTGCATACGTCATCTACACGTCGGGTTCGACCGGGACTCCGAAGGGGGTGTTGGTCGAGCATCGCAGTGTGGTGAACCGGCTGCGTGGCACTGACGCGGACTTCGGTTTCTCGCGTGGCGATGTGTGGACGTTGTTCCATTCGTTCGCGTTCGACTTCTCGGTGTGGGAGATCTGGGGAGCGCTGACGTACGGCGGA
>NZ_JAQMYP010000198.1 GCF_028369295.1 Streptomyces sp. HD | reverse complement strand
GTGGTGGAAGGTCCACAGGACCATGGCCCGGTCGTCCTCGAACCGCACCACCGTCAACCGCATCAGCGGCGCCGAACCCAGGTCGAACCCGCGGACCCGGTCCTCCTCCAGCAACTCCGCCAGCCGGCCCTCCCGCTCACCACTCGTCGACGAGCGCCAGTCCAGCACCTCGAACGGCAGCTCCACCCGCCGCTGCACCACCTGCACCGGCTCGTCCAGGCCCTCCCAGACGAACGCACTGCGCAACGCCGAATGCCGGTCCAACACCGCCCGCCAAGCCCCCCGCAACCGCTCCACATCAAGCGGCCCCGAGAACTCGTCGA
>NZ_JAQMYP010000197.1 GCF_028369295.1 Streptomyces sp. HD | reverse complement strand
TATCCCGGTCGACTGGACGGCGGTCCTGGCCGGGCACGACGGCCGGACGGTTTCGCTGCCCACGTATGCCTTCCAGCACCGTCGCTACTGGCTGGAGAAGACCGCTCCTGTCCCGGCCCTGGCCTCCGGCCGGGAGGTGGATGCCCGGTTCTGGGAGGCGGTCGAGCGTGAGGATCTGGAGTCTCTTGCCGACACCCTTCGGCTGGCGGACAGTGAGCCGTTGGCGGAGGTGCTCCCGGCGCTGTCGAGTTGGCACAAGGGTCAGGCGGCGCGGTCGGTGGTGGACGGCTGGCGGTACAAGGTGGTCTGGAAGCCCGTGGGCCGGGACA
>NZ_JAQMYP010000196.1 GCF_028369295.1 Streptomyces sp. HD | reverse complement strand
GGGCTGGGCCCACTCCGTCCGGTCCAGGCCGGCGCCATCGAACACGACGTCGCGCAGTCTCCCGGGCAGCAACCCGTCGAACCCGGCGCACACCGCATCGAAGGCGGCGGCAAACACCGGGTAGGTCTCGTACAACTCCCGGCCCATACCGGCACGCTGAGAACCCTGCCCGGAGAACAGGAACGCCGTCCCGCCCTCACTCGCCGAAGTGCCCTCGGCCACAGCCTCCAACTGACCCAGGAAGTCGGCCTGTTCGCGCCCGACGAGCACCGCCCGGTGCTCCAGCCCCGCACGAGAGACAGCAAGCGAGAAACCCACATCAACCGGCCGG
>NZ_JAQMYP010000195.1 GCF_028369295.1 Streptomyces sp. HD | reverse complement strand
CGCCTGCGTGAACACCGTGCGGTCCAAAGCCTCACCGTCGGAGAAGACCACCTCCTTCACCGGCCGCTCCAGCAGCACATCCAACTGCGCGCACACCGCATCGAAGGCGGCGGCAAACACCGGGTAGGTCTCGTACAACTCCCGGCCCATACCGGCACGCTGAGAACCCTGCCCGGAGAACAGGAACGCCGTCCCGCCCTCGCTGACCGGACCACGTCCGCCCAGCGATTCCAACTGCCCCAGGAAATCCGCCTGTTCGCGCCCGACGAGCACCGCCCGGTGCTCCAGCCCCGCACGAGAAGCAGCAAGCGAGAAACCCACATCAACCGGCCGC
>NZ_JAQMYP010000194.1 GCF_028369295.1 Streptomyces sp. HD | reverse complement strand
GCGCATGAGGGTGAACTGTGCGATCTGCTCGCTGAGGGTGCCGCTGGAGGAGCACCAGTCGTATTTGAGGTAGTCGACGCCCCATGAGGCGAACGTGGCGGCGTCCTGGGTCTCGTGGCCCTTGCTGCCCGTGGCGCCCGGGTAGGTGCCCACGCCCTGCGCGCACGTCTTCTCGTTGGGTGCCTGGTAGATGCCGAACTTCAGGCCCTTGCCGTGGATGTAGTCGCCGAGCGCCTTCATGCCGCTGGGGAACTTGGCCGGATTGGCCCGCAGGTTGCCTGCCGCGTCGCGCTGCGGGTCGAACCAGCAGTCGTCGACCACCACGTACCGGTAGCCGGC
>NZ_JAQMYP010000193.1 GCF_028369295.1 Streptomyces sp. HD | reverse complement strand
GCGGCAACGCCTCCGGCCGCTGCCTGGACGTGGACAACGCCTCCACCGCGGCCGGAGCCACGGTCCTGATCTGGGACTGCCACACGGCCGCCAACCAGCTGTGGACCACCTGGGCGGGCGGCGAGATCCGCGTCTTCGGCGACAAGTGCCTGGACGCCTCCAACCAGGGCACCACCAACGGAACCCGGGTCATCACCTGGCCCTGCAACGGTCAGGACAACCAGAAGTGGACCGTCGGCTCCGACGGGACGATCCGCAACGTCCACGCCGGACTGTGCCTCGACGTCAACGGGGCCGCCACCACCAACGGGACCCCGCTGGTCCTGTGGACCTGCAACGG
>NZ_JAQMYP010000192.1 GCF_028369295.1 Streptomyces sp. HD | reverse complement strand
CCCGCCATACGTCAGCGCTCCCCAGATCTCCCACACCGAGAAGTCGAACGCGAACGAATGGAACAACGTCCACACGTCACCGCGCGAGAAACCGAAGTCCGCGTCAGTGCCACGCAGCCGGTTCACCACACTGCGATGCTCGACCAACACCCCCTTCGGAGTCCCGGTCGAACCCGACGTGTAGATCACGTACGCCACATCATTCGGAGTGACGTCGACCGGCGGGGCATCGGTGGGCTCGTCCACCACATCGACGTCGACACACAGCGTCACTGCTCCGGTGTCCGGCAGCCGGTCTCGCAGCGCCTCCTGCGTCACCACCACACCCGCCGCCGTATCCCGCAGCATGAACTCCAA
>NZ_JAQMYP010000191.1 GCF_028369295.1 Streptomyces sp. HD | reverse complement strand
CCGAGTGGAACGCATGACTGACCGTCAACCGCTTGGTCCGCCGGCCTTCCTCCGCGAAGATCCCGGCAATACGGGTGACCGGTTCCTCGTCACCGGAGAGCACCAGTGACCGCGGACCGTTCACCGCCGCCACCGACACACCCGCCGGGAGCTCGGGCAGCTCCTCCTCCGTCGCCTGGACGGCGAGCATCGCGCCGCCGGTGGGCAGCGCCTGCATCAGCCGGCCACGCGCCGCCACGATCCGGCACGCGTCCTCCAGCGACCACACCCCGGCCACATACGCCGCGGCCAGCTCACCGATCGAGTGCCCCAGCAGCACATCCGCCCGCACACCCCACGAACCCACCAGCTCGAACAGCGCCACCTCCAACGCGAACAGACC
>NZ_JAQMYP010000190.1 GCF_028369295.1 Streptomyces sp. HD | reverse complement strand
CTGTGGGCGGTGATGGTGTCGCTGGCCGCGCTGTGGCGCTCGTTCGGCGTGGAGCCGGCCGCGGTGGTGGGTCACTCGCAGGGCGAGGTCGCTGCCGCGTGTGTGGCCGGGGCTCTGTCGTTGGAGGACGGCGCCCGGGTGGTGGCGGTGCGTTCGCGTCTGGTGCTGGAGAAGCTGTCCGGGCGGGGCGGGATGGTGTCGGTGTCGCTGCCGGTGGACCAGGCCGAGGAGCGGCTGGCCCGCTTCGAGGGCCGTATCGGTGTCGCGGCGGTCAACGGCCCGACCTCGGTGGTGGTGTCCGGTGAGCCGGAGGCGCTGGACGAGCTGCTCGCCGAGTGCGAGGCGGCCGGGGTGCGGGCGCGTCGGATCGCGGTGGACTATGCCTCG
>NZ_JAQMYP010000019.1 GCF_028369295.1 Streptomyces sp. HD | reverse complement strand
GGCGCGTTCGGCGCGGTCGCGCAGGTGCTGGCGATCGTGGCCCTGTCGGCGGCCGTGGTGACGACCGGCGCGAGTTGGCCGGGACCGCGCGGCCGTGAGCGGGCGGACGGGCCGAGAACCCGCGCCGGCCGGAAGGGGGGCGAGCGGTGACCGCGCTCCCGGCCGACCCCCGGGCCGGGCGCGGCAGGGTTCCGGTGCCGACGCGGCTGGCGTTCCCGACCGTCGACGAGGTGTCCCGGCACTTCCTCAGCGACGACGAACCGGAGACGGTCCACATCGAGGTCCATCTGCCCGGCCGACCGGAGCCGCGGCGGCTGCGGGAGGCGTTCCACCGGGCGCTGCTCCTCCACTCCCGGATCCTCGTACGCCAGGCGCCGCACCGCTGGTACCGGCGGTCCTACGAGTGGGAGCTGACCGGCACACCGGACGTGGATCCGGTGACCTTCGCCGGGCCGGGCCCGGACGCGCTTGCCCGTGCCCGCGCCCGGGCGCTCGCACTGTGCCCGCCGCTGTCGCAGTCGCCGCCGGTGCGTCTGGAGGTGGTGGCGGTGGAGGGCGTACGGTCCGCGCTGGTGCTCACCGTCCATCACACCGCGCTCGACGCACCGGCCGCGCTGCGGGTGCTCGCCACGACGGCCGCGCTCTACGGAGGGGAGAGCACGGCCGCGGGGCGGATCCCGTCCCAGCGCCGGGCGCACGACGGTCAGCAGGGGGACGGCCGGATGCGCTGGGCCCGGCCCGCACGGCTCGCCGCGTACACCGTCGCCGCCCGCCCGCGGCGCGCGGGCACCGCGGCCGCGGCCAACGGCATGCTGCTGCGGGAACTGCCCCTGCCGCAGCCGGATCCGGCGGCTCCCTGGACCGTGAACGACCGGCTCCTGGTCGCCGCCGCCCTGATGGTGGGCCGCTGGAACCGGTCCCACGGCAGATCCGGCCGCCCGGTGCGGATCACGATGCCCGTGGACGACCGTTCCCGCGACCTGGCGATGCCCATCGGCAACGGGACGCGGCTCGTCGAGGTGCCGGTGACCCCGCAGGACCGCTCCGACACGGAACTGCTCCTGGCCCGGCGTCCCGATCCGGCGGCCCTGGCCCGGCTGCTGCACACCACGGCGCGGCGCACCCGGGCACTGAAGGCACAGCCGCGCGCACCGCTCGGCGCGGGGGCGTCCCTGCTGACGGCGCCCGTGCTGCCGGTCGGGGTGCGCGGCGCGCTTACCCGTGGGGTGCGCCGGGCCGTCGCCCCGTGGACGTCGACGCTGCTGCTCAGCAACATCGGGCGGGTGCCGTATCCGCTGGACTTCGGTGATGCGGGGCGGGCCCGTGCGGTGTGGTTCTCGGCGCCCGCTCGCATGCCCCGCGGACTGAGCCTCGCGGCCGCCTCCACCGGAGGCCGGCTGCATCTGACACTGCGCTGGTCGCACGACCTGCTCGACGACGCGGCCGGCGCCTCCCTGGCCCGCCTCTTCGAGGAGTGCCTCTCCCTGACGTACGGCCTTCGGAGCGAGCCATGACCACCTCCCCCACGACCGCGCCCGCCCCCGCCCCAGGGCTGCGCGACTTCTACGAGAACCCCGCCGTCCCGGTCGCCTCCGGCGCGGAGCGCAGCCTGCGGCAGGCCCGGATGCTGGCCCGCGCACTCGGTCCCGTACGACCGGGCCGACAGCCCGCCGTCGTGCTCGACGTGGGGTGCGGGGACGGATCGGCGGCGGCCGTCGCGGCGCGTGTGCTGGACGGGCACCGGATCGTGGGCGTCGACTGGTCGCAGGACGCGCTGCGCCGGGCGGCCCGGCGGCTGCCGCAGGTGGTGCGGGGCGAACTGTCGGGCGGCGGGCTGCCGTTCGCGTCGGGCAGTGCGAACGCGGTGCTCTTCAGCGAGGTCGTCGAGCATCTCGTCGACCCCGACGGCGCCCTCGACGAGCTGCGCCGGGTGCTGCGGCCGGGCGGTCATCTGATGCTCTCCACGCCGAACCTCGCCGCCTGGTACAACCGGGCGCTGCTGCTCGGCGGCGTCCAGCCCGTCTTCTCGGAGGTGAGCCTGCGCCGGGTCCACGGCAGACCGGGCAGCCAGGTGGTGGGCCATCTCCGGCTGTTCACGCCGCGCGCACTGCGGGAGTTCGTGACCGCGTCCGGCTTCGACGTCGTACGGATGGAGGGTGCCCCCTTCCACGGGGTGCCGGGCCTGCTGCGCCCGCTCGACCGGCTGGCGTGCCGGCTGCCGTCGCTGGCCTCCATCCTGCTCGTGCACGCGCGCCGGAGGTAGCGCGATGGCGTGGGGAGTGGCCGCGGCGCTGCTGGCGAACGTCCTCTACAGCACCGGGTTCGTGCTGGAGAAGCGGGCGCTGGCCGGACTGCCGCCGCTGCACGCCGGACGGCCGGGCCGGGCGGTGCTCCTGCTCGCCGGCAGTCCGCTGTGGATCGGCGGCGCGCTGGCCCTGGCCCTGGGCTTCGCCGCTCAGCTGGCCGTGTACCGGGTGCTGCCGATCGCTGCCGCGCAGGGGCTGTTCGTCTCCGGCCTGGTGCTGCTGCTCCTGCTGTCCTCGCTGGTGCTCGGCGAGCGGCTGACGGCTGCCGAGCGGCGCGGTGTCGCCGTCATCGGGGTGGCGTTGCTGATGCTGGTGGCGTCCCTGTACGACGGTGGCGAGCCGGTCGCCCGCACCGCTCCGGCGGGCACGTTGCTCGCCCTGTGCGTTCCGGCGCTCGCCCTCGGCCTGTGGCTGTTCGGCACGGCCGAGCGGCGGGCGCGGCGCCGTCACCGGCCGCCGCCGACGGGTGTGGTGTACGCCGTGGCGATCGGTCTGTTGTACGGGGTGAGCTCGCTCGCGATCAAGGGCGTGTCGGGACGCCTGACCACCGCGGCGCCCGGCGAAGCGCTGCCGGCTCTGCTCGCCTCCCCCTACCCCTACCTGCTGCTCCTCACCGGAGCCTTCGGCCTGGTGCTGTCGCAGACCGCACTGCAGCGCTGCCGGGCCTCGCTGATCGTGCCCGTGTGCACCACCGTCACCTGTGTGTTCGCCGTGGCGGGCGGCTCGGTCGCGTTCGGCGAACCGCTCCCGCAGGACCCGCTGCGGCTCACCCTGCGCCTGGGCGGCACCGCGCTCGCCCTGGCCGTCGTACTCACCCTGCCGCGGCACGACACCCACCGCCCCGCCCACGAAGGGAACCGCTCATGAGGCACGACGACCCGCTGCTGAGGATCCTGGTCTGTCCGCTCGACAAGGGCCCGCTCGTCCTGGACGCACCGGGTTCCGCGCTCTACAACCCCCGGCTGCGGCGCCGCTATCCGGTGCTCGACGGCGTGCCGCAATTGCTGCCCGGTTCCGGGGAGCCGGTCACGGACGAGGAGATCGCAGCACTCAGTACCCCGCCTGGGGCGCACTGAGTGCCATCGGCCTCGCTCTGGTGCTACGTTCCCGTCCATGAGCTCCAGCAGTGCGGCGCCCGGTCGTGACGAGAAGACGGAGGCCGGGACGGCGAAGCCCCCGATGCGGGAGGCGCTGATCGCGGCGGCCTTCCAGCTGTTCCTGGAACGGGGTTACGAGCAGACCACCGTCGACGACATCGTGGCGCTGGCCGGTGTCGGCAGGCGGTCGTTCTTCCGCTACTTCCCGTCGAAGGAGGACGTGGTCTTCCCCGACCACGAGCGGTGCCTCGCCGACATGACGGCCTTCCTGGCCGCGAGCGACGAGGAGCACGAACCGGTGCGCCGGGTCTGCGACGCGGCGCGGCTGGTGCTGGGCATGTACGCGGAGAACCCGACCTTCTCGGTGCAGCGCTACCGCCTGACCAAGAAGGTGCCCGGTCTGCGCGCCTACGAGCTGTCGGTGGTGTGGCGCTACGAGCGTGCCCTGGCCGAGTATCTGCGCGGGCGTTTCGCCGGCCGGCGGGACGGGACCCTGCAGGCCGACGTGATCGCCGCGGCCGTGGTGGCGGCGCACAACAACGCGCTGCGTTCCTGGCTGCGCTCGGCCGGGAAGAGCGACGCGAGCGCCGGGGTGGACCACGCGCTCGGCTATGTGCAGTCCACCTTCGGTGTCACCCCTGCCGCGCACCCCGTTCCCGACGGGCCCGCCGACGACGTGGTGGTCGTGGTGTCCCGGCGCGGTGCGCCGCTGTGGCGGGTGGTCCAGGAGATCGAGACCACGCTCGGCCGCGACTGACCCGCACCCGCCCGCGGCGCCCCTCGTCACGAGATCCGGAAATCATTCGGAAATCCAGGGAACGCAGTGCCTTTACGAGTGGCACTCAGTGCCATACGCTGAGGCCGTGCGCGGTGGCACCTGGAACCGGGCACGTGCGTGCACGGACGACCCGCGCACGTGGGATTCCGGCCGAGCGCAGGGAGTTGATCAGCGTGTACCACCACTCAGGAAGCGTTGCTCGTCCGACCACCGGTTTCGCGGCCGGTCTCCTCGAACCCACGGCCCCGGACACCGAGGCCATGCTCTTCCAGCGCTGCACCTGGTGCGGCACCGCCATGTACCACCGGCTGCTGTGTCCGGTCTGTCAGGGCAGCGAGCTGCGCACGGAGCGCAGCGAGGGGGTCGGGACGATCCGCCACTCCACGGTGGTGCACCGCAACACCCCTGCCGCGCGCAATGTGTCGCTCGTCGAGATGGCCGAGGGGTTCGTCGTACGCGGCCGGGTCATGGGCCCGCCCATCGGCATCCACAGCGGGGACCGGGTCCGGCTCTCCACGGCGAAGGACCCGGTCCGGGGCGAGCCGGTGTTCCAGCTGGTCGACGAGCCCTACCGGGCCTGGACCTGAGCCACCCCCTGCGGACCGCCTGAGTCCTCCCACAACCCCGGCACCAACTCCCGCACGGCGACGGGCAGTCCCGTCTCGAAGCACCGGTTGGCGGCGAGCCCGACGACCAGGGCCAGCGCGCCGTCACGTTCGGTCGCCGTGGGGTGCTGAGCCGTACGTCCCTCGCCACCCGCCCCGGCCGGGTGCGCGGGATCGACCGGGCCGAACAGGGCGTCGAGCATGCGCGGATCTCCCCCCCCGTGCGCCTCGTGGGCGGTGACGAGCGGGACGTCCACCGGAGGCCGCCACAGCGGACGCAGCGTGAGCCGTGCCCCGCCCGCGTGCTCGGCCGCCGTGTCCCCGTGCAGCGCCCCGCTCGCGGCGCCGATCCCGGTCGTCGGCCGCTGCCAGCGGCTCTCCTCGACCTCCAGTTCCAGCCGTCCCGCGCTGCCGTTGAACATCACCCGGTAGCCCTCCCACGGGGAGTACGCGGTGAGGTGGTAGATCATCGTCGCGCCCTTGGCGTGGAGGGTGTCTGAGAAGCCCCGACTCGTGCACCAGCGAACGGTTCCCGCTCAGCAAGGCAGCCATCTCCTTCGCATCGCGACCGTGCAGAAGGTGTAGCAGGAGGTCGAGAGCAGCCGTTCCATGGACGGCCTACAGGGTGGCATTCCCATTCCAGGCCCCGGTCCTCGTCGAACATGACGGTCCACCCGTTCGGTCCCTGTTCTTGCCGGGCGTGATTCCGTTCACGTAAAGATCCTATAGTAGAGCCACTTGATACCGTCCCATGCCAAGTTGGCACTTTGAATTGATGCCGACAGCCACTCGAATCCCGCGGAATTCAGCCACCCACAGAAGGTGTCGAGGGCCCTTGCCTTTTCTTGGATTAGGGAGCCACTTGCCCTTGAGGCGGCCCGGACCAGTCGGCCCAGCTCGGCGTCAGTCAGACTGTCGATGTTCGGCACAGATTCCTCTCAATCATCGGTTCGCGCATCGATTTGCTCCATTACCCGACCTCGGACCCCCTCAGGGATAAAGTCGAATGGCCCGAAGGCTTTAATGGGATCAAAGATCCAAGCGCGCTTTCCGTCGGGACAGGATGCGATCATCCCGGAAAATAGCTCCTGAAGTCCGTAGAGATTTCCCGCAGAATACGGGTACATCTCGACAGCTCGCCCCAGGGTCGCTGAAATCTTCACGGATCGATCTTGAGCGATCTCCGCGATGATCTTCTCTTGATCTTTACTAGGCAGATTGAGGCGGCAATTCCAGTTCATTGGATCGACGAGATCGATCTGATTCAGCCCGAATACGATCTTCTCGTGATGATCGGCCAGGAGTTGCAGATAACCTTGGTCGAGCGCGATCGCGCGCTGGCGTGCGGCCATCACCCATAGCACGATGTCGCAGCGGCCCAGGTGAGCCTGATACATGTCGAGGTAGTCGGGATCGCGCGCCAAGTCTTCTCCGAGGCCCGGCGCGTCAACTACGCAAAGCTTCAAACTGTCACCTGTGATCGATGTGGATGTCGCCGTTACATTCAGGTCGACGTTCAGGAACTCTTTCGTGCAGGCCATCGCATGACTGATCGGCAGATTCGTCTTGAACATCGCATTGATCGTCGAGGACTTTCCCGTCCCTGAGGCTCCGATGACGCCGATGGTGGGAGGGTGGTCACGAAGGTAGGCCACCATCGCACTGCTTATTTGCTTCGCGGCCTCTAGAGGGACTTCGGCTTCGATTGTTTCATCTACGATCCCTCGGGAATTCTTCTGTTTGCTACCTCGATATGTCATGGCACCCTCGTTGTCGATGTCATCGATGCAGGTAGGACGCTGGGCTTTCGTGCCCAGTTCCGAATGGTGGCGCGGATATCCAGGCGTCAGGCCACTGAATATCCGCGCCGGTCTCTTATATGCTGACGCTGTACGCCGCATTGAGCACGGTCATCGCTCTGGGATGCGGTGCCAGCGTTGGTTGCCTCCGTGATGGCAGTCCCACTGCAGCGCCTTCGATCCATTGCCGCCGTGGGCGATATCGAGGCAGCGTCCGCTGTGGCGGGCCACCAACTCGTAGCGGTCTGCTTCGACGAAGTTGAGATGCCACTGCTGCCACTTCCCTTCGTGGCAACCGGCACCTACCACCGAAGTCCCGTTCTGGGGCGAACCGCCATAGACGTCAAGGCACAGCCCATCGCGCTTGTTGACGATCTGGTAGTAGCCGTCGCCCTTGCTCACAAAGCGCCACTGCTGGTGATCGCCGCTGTGGCAGTCCCACTGGTAGACAGAGCCTCCCCATTCCTCCAGGCACCGACCGCCCCACTCCAGTACCAATTCGTAGTTCTGGTCGGCGGATACCGCGGCCGCCCCGTCAGTCGCGTGAGTGCTGCCCGCCGGCTCTGCGGGTACCGCGTACGCCGTTGAGGCCATGGAAGTCATGGCGCTCCCCCCGATGACGGCGGCCGCAGTCATGTATCCGAGGCTCCGTCGGATTGATCGGCTTCTCATGGAGATCTCCTTCGGCACTGTCGAATGTCGACGGGTGAAACGGGTGAACGCCTCCCGCCGCGTGGCATCAAGCACTGTGCGGCGCCCGGCCCTTGCTCCGCCTGAGGCGTCTGTCCCGATTGCCTCGGGCTCATTGCCCGGACGTTGAAGGACACGTCGTATGGCCTTCGGGACGTGGAGAGCGGGACGCTGGGCGCATGGCTGCACGCACGGTTGCCTGGGTGGTGGTGCTCTCCAGCGCCGCCGTACTGGCCTGCGCGGGCTGGATTTCGACGCTGCCCCATGCCGATCGTCTGGGAGACAGCGTCTACTTCGTGTGGGTTGTCGGCGGCGCGAGTCTGGAGTGGCAACTGACCGGTGCAGTGCTCATCGGGCTGCGCCCTCGTAACGTGCTGGGGTGGTTGTTCCTGGGCGCGGGGGCTTCTTCCATATGGCAGGTGGGCCTCGCTGGCTACGGCGGCTACGGCGTCGCGGTGGCGCAACCCCAGTGGCCAGGAGCGCAGTTAGCCGCAGCAGTGGGCAGCGGGCTCTGGGTCCCCTCCATGCTTCTCACGCCGACGATCGTGCTGGCCTTGTATCCGAACGGTCACTTGCCGAGCCGGTGGTGGCGGTGGCCTGTGGCCGGATCCGCCGCAGTGATGGCGCTAACGGTGTGCGTCGCGTCGTTCGACCCGCAGGCATACGACGACGTCGCCCCTGGTCACGCTCCCGCGGTCGCACTCCCCCCTGAGGTGCTGGCGTGGCTGACGCTCGGCGTCTGCCTGCCGCTGCTGGTGCTCTCGACCCTTGCCATTTGGGTGGGCACGATCGTTCGTCTTGTCCGTGCCAGGACGCCCGAGCGACAGCAGCTGGCCTGGTTCGTATGCGGGGCCGGGCCATTGCTGGTCGTCATGTTCATCGACGTGCCCAAACCCGTCACAGCAGCATGTGTGTACCTCGTTCCTGTGGTCGTAGCGGTTGGGGTGCTGCGCTATCGGCTGCTCGGCATAGAGACGGTGCTGCGTCGTGGTCTCGTCTACGGGACGCTGACCATCGCAGTGATTGCGGTCTATCTGTCGGCGACCGCGCTGGCCGGCTCGGCTCTGGACCGTCGCCCACTGCCCGGGGTCGTGGCGGCTGCGCTGGTGGCGGTGTTGCTGGCGCCGGCGCGGGATCGGCTGCAGCGGGCAGCGGACCGTCTCGTGTATGGCGCTCGCCGGGACCCACTGCGTGCGATGACCCGGCTCGGTGACGAGGTCGCCACCGCAGGCCAGTTGGACCTGCTGTCGGCCGCGCTCAACGTCGTCATGAACGCTCTTCGTGCGCCTGCCGCCATGGTCGCGGCACCGGACGGCCGGGTGGTGAACGCACAAGGGGAGATGACGGTCACCGGCCCGGTGATACCACTGCGAGTCGGCGGCCGTGACGTCGGCACCCTCACCCTGGCCGCCCGCGGCCCGGCAGAGAGCTACAACGATGCCGACACTCGACTACTGACCGCGCTGGCATCACAAATTGCCGTGCTCGTAAGGGCGTTGGAACTCACTGACGCCCTCGAAGCCGAACGCGACCGCGTGGTGGCGGTCACCCGCGCCGAACGCAACCGTCTCCGCCACGACCTGCATGACGGCCTTGGCCCCTCACTGTCCGGCATGGGCTTGGGTCTGCAGGCCCTCGCTGATGCGCTGACCGCTGGTGACATGCCCACGTGCACCGCTCTGCTGGCCCGGGTCCGTATCGAGGCCACCACCGCCATCGGGGAGATCCGCCGCATCATCGACGCCCTCCGCCCGACCGTCCTGGACACACGGGGACTGGCCGACGCTGTGCGCGAGCACGCCCGGACGGTGGCTCTGACCGTGCCTGTCGACGTAACGGCCGCGGCACTGCCAACCCTCCCGCCGGACGTGGAGACCGCTTCCTACCGCATCATCACGGAAGCGCTGACCAACACCGCCCGGCACGCGCACGCCCACCACGCCCACGTCACCATCACGGCCGACACCGGCTCGCTGCGGATCGTCATCAGTGATGACGGCACCGGCATCGGCGCAGCAGCCTCAGGCATCGGACTGATCTCGATGCGCCGACGGACCGAAGCACTGCACGGCGACCTCACCGTGCACTCCACGAAGGCCGGAACCACCGTCGTCGCCACTCTGCCTTTGGAGGACCCGTGACCGCTACCGCTCCGGTCCGAGTGGTCATCGCCGATGATCACCCCATGTTCCTCTACGGCCTCAAGGCCGTCCTCGCCGCAGCCCAGGAGGTAGAGGTCGTCGGCGAGGCCGCCACCGGCGAAGAACTGCTCAGGGTGGTCGAACAGACATCGCCTGATGTCGTTCTCACTGACCTGGCCATGCCCGGCCTCGACGGCACCGCCGCCACCCGAGCCATCCTCAACCGTCACAGCAGCACGGGCGTCCTCGTACTCACCATGCACGAAGACGATGAGACGTTGTTCGGCGCCCTCCGTGCCGGCGCCCTCGGATATCTGCTCAAGGGCGCCGACCGAGCCGAAATCATCCGCGCGATCCTGGCCGTTGCATCCGGGGAAGCGCTGTATGGCGCTGCCGTCGCACGCAGGATCGTCAACTTCTTCACCGATGCGCAGCAGCAGTACGCCGCCCAAGTCTTCCCCGAACTCACCGGTCGTGAAAGGGAAGTTCTCGCTCTGGTCGCCGCGGGCTACGGGAACCACGAGATCGCCCGTCGACTCGTCCTGTCCGAAAAGACGGTCCGCAACCACGTGTCCGCCATCACCTCGAAGCTGCAGGTCCATGACCGGGCCGCCGCTGTTGCCGCGGCCCGCGATGCCGGCTTGGGCAAAGGAAGCCCTCCACGAGACTGAACGGCAGGAACACCTGCCTGCTCGGGGAAGCCTTGTGGCCTGAGTCTGCTCATTTGGCGGGGCTTCCGTCTGTCCGTCGAGGGCGAGTGGCATGACGTTCTTCTCCACTGCACTATGTCCTGGTCGGCAATCCGCCCGGCCTCGGCGTGGGCTGGCGAGTTCCGTTTCAAGGTCACGGATCGCGCGCTCAGTTGCTGATCCTCCGGAGCCGATACGGCGACCTTGCAGGCGATTCTGCAGTTCCTCGACTCAGCCCGCCGCTGCGGTCCTTCTCCCGGTGCCAGCGGCGGAAGTAGTCCGCGCCGTGCCGGGTGTCGAGCAGCCACTCGAAGTGGACGGAGAGGACCTCTCCGACTGCGCCGTCGGCGAGCAGTGCGCGGACCGTCTCGTGCACGGGGTTGAAGCGGTAGTTGAAGGCGACGGTGAGGGAGTTGCCGGTCGCCCGGACCGTGTCGAGGATGCGGGCGCAGCGGTCGGCGTCGATCGTCATCGGCTTCTCGGTGACCACCCGGCAGCCCGCCTTGAGCGCCGGGACTATGTAGCGGTCGTGCTCGGCGTCGACGGTGGTGACGACGACCTCGTCGATGTCCTCCTTGGCGAGCATCTCGGAGAAGCGGTCCGGTGCCCACTGGGTGGCGGTGGGTTCGCCGGCCCCGGCCAGCAGCCGGTTGTGGAAGGCCATGCGGGTGGGGCTGGGGTCGCAGAGGGCGGCGACGACGTGGTCGGGGCGTTCGGCGAGGGCGTGGGTGAAGGTCCGGGCACGGTGGCCGGTGCCCACAACGGCGGTGCGGTGGCGGGGAGTTCGGCTCATTGAAGTGGTCATGCGGATGGCCATGGGGATGGCCTTTCCCATCGAACGTCCGCCCAGTCCTGCCCGTGGCCGATTCACCACGGTCGCCATACCTTTTCTCTTTCGTCACAGGCAACGCACAACTGACCCCTTCCGTCCTCTCGCAGTGAGAGCCCGGGACCGTCCGTCCCGGAGCGAGCGGAAGGAGGGGCACGTGATTCGTGCCCGGCGAATATGGGTCACCGCCGTGGCGGTGCTCGCGATCGTGGGGTCGTCGCCAGGATGGGCCCAGGCTCAACCGGCGTCCGGGACACGGCCGTTGGCGGCCGACCGGAGTGAAGGGCTGCCGCCGGACTGGAGCATCACCGGCGAGGGAGCGGCGCGGCAGCTGGTGTGGCAGTCCGACGAGCGGGTGCCCATGGGGGACGCCCGGGTCGAGTTCTACGCCGGTGACCGGCTGCTCGGCCGGCCGGCGCAGGCGAAGGACGGGCGGACGTTCCGGCTCGGCCTCGACGGGGTCCGCCTCGACTCCGTGCGGGACCTGCAAGTACGGGCCGCGGGGCGCCGGTTGGACGCGCCCGACACCGCCGCCGGCACCTCTTCGGGTGCGCGCTCGGGAGTGCCTGTCCTGGAGCGGCTGCCCGCCAATCCGGTCGACCCGGGCAAGCCGGGCGCTTACCGGACCGTCACCGGCAAGTACGACCTCCCCCCGGTGCGGCTGCCTGGATTCACCCAGCCGGTCGAGATGCGGGCCGTGGTGGTGGCACCCAAGAACGCCGACGGCCGCCGCCCGCTGGCCCTGTTCCTGCACGGGCGGCACTTCACCTGCTACACACCGCAGGGCGAGATCACCGGCGACTGGCCCTGCGCCGCCGGCGCCAAGCCGGTGCCGAGCCACCGGGGTTATCTACGCGACCAGCGGCTCCTGGCCTCCCAGGGCTATGTGACGGTGTCGATCTCCGCCAACGGCATCAACGGCCAGGACTGGAGCGCCGAGGACGGCGGCGCGCAGGCCCGTTCCTCGCTCGTACGGCAGCATCTCGCGCGCTGGGCCGACTGGTCCGACCGGCCGGGCTCGGCCCCGGCGGCGGTACGTCAGGCGCCTCGCGCCGATCTGTCCCGGGTGCTGCTCGTGGGGCACTCGCGAGGCGGCGAGGGCGTCAACCGGGCGGCGATGGACAGCCTTTACCCGGCGCCCGCCGACCAGGACGGCTACCACGGCCGGGTGCGCTGGCACATTCGCGGCACCGTCCTCATCGGCCCGACGATCTTCGGCCAGAATCCCGTCCCGGACGTGCCGTCGATGACGATCCTGCCGGGCTGTGACGGCGACGTCTCCGATCTGCAGGGACAGGTGTACGTCGACGGCACCCGCCGGGTCAGCCGTGGCTCCGCCCTGCACAGCGCGGTGTACGTGGTGGGCGCCAACCACAACTTCTTCAACAGCGAGTGGACGCCGGGGCAGGCCGCGGCGCCCGCCGACGACGACTTCTGGAACGACGAGGAGCAGCCCGACCCGGTCTGCTCCCCCGGCACCCGCACCCGGCTCACGGCCGACCAGCAGCACCGGGCCGGAGCCAGCTACATCGCGGCGGCGGCACGGCTGTTCGTCGCCAAGGACGACCGGGTACGCCCGCTGCTCGACGGCTCCGGCCGCCGCGCCCCCTCGGCCGATCCCGCGCGCGTCCTCACCAACGCGGTCGGCGCGGGCCGTGGCGCCGGATTCCTGCCGGACGGCAAGGTGACGGTGAGCGGCGGCCGGCTGTGCTCGGCGGTCGATCCCTCCGCGGCCAAGGCCTGTCTGTCGTCGGAGACGGCCGGTGTGTCACCGCACTTCGCAAGGTGGGCGACCGCCCGTGAACCCGGCCGCCGCGCGGTCGCGCTGAGCTGGTCCTCGGCGGGGTCCGCCGCCAGGATCCGCCCCGACCGACCGCTGTCCCTGGCGGGCGCCAAGTCGCTGGCGCTGCGCGTCATCGTGCCGCCGAACACCACCGGCACCCAGCTGGACGTCTCCGTCACCGACAGCGCCGGACGGCACCGGACCCTCGGCCGCGTCAAGGCCGACGGTCTGCCCGGGTCGGACCGGACCGCCTCGTACTGGGCGCACGAGGTGCGGGTGCCCATCGGGTCGGACGACGCGGCAGCGCTCGACCTCAAGCGCATCAAGTCCCTTGAGCTGACGCCGCGTTCACGCTCCGGGAAGGCGTGGCTGATGGACGCCTGGGCCTGGCGGCCGGGCACACCGGTGGTGCGGGAGGCTCCGCTGCCCCGGGTCGACATCGGCCGGGTGACCGTCAAGGAGGGGAACTCGGGCGTACGGAATTACCAGGTACCGGTGCGGGTCGCAGGGCAGGGCAGCGGGCAGGTGCGGCTGTTCGTCTCCGACCCGGTCACGGGCAGGGGCACGGACCGGCTGGTGACGGTCCGGCCGGGCACGCACGCGCTGGACGTACCGGTGAAGGTCGAGGGCAACCCCCGCTTCGGCAACGACATCGAGCACGACGTCTTCGTGAAGGCGGTCCGCACCGCCGTGGTCGGCTCGCATCTGGGCGGGGTGACCGTGGAGAACGACGACCCGATGCCGTCGCTCTCCGTGGCGCCGATCGCCGACCGGGTGCCCGAGGGCAAGCCTCTGAAGTGGCTGGTGTCGCTGTCCTCGGTGGCCGACGCGGACATCGGCGGGATGTTCACCCTGCTGCCGGTCACCGACGGCCCGGAGCTGTCGACGAAGGACGTCGACCCGCGCTGGCTCCTGGAGAACTCGGGCCAGTCCCCTGATCCGGAGCGCCCGTTGTCCCAGATGGACGGTCTCTCGCTGGGGGTGTCCGTCCAGGCGGGCAGGACAAGTGCGGAACTGGTGGTGCCGACGCTCAAGGACGGGGTGGCCGAGCAGCCCGAGTCGGTGCGCCTGCGCCTGGCCGACGACTCCGGTGAGCCCCGGCCCGGCGCTCCCGTGGTGACAGGGACGGTGGTCGACACCCCGTGACTCTGCACCGGACGTCCTGACCCGGGTCAGGACGTCAGTGTGATCCGGATGCCGACTGTGCCGTTCACACCACGGCGCAGTCGGCTGCCGAGCAGTGTGAGGCGGCCGGTGATCCCGTACTTGCCGGCGATGAGCCGGCGATAGCGGGCACCGGTCGCCTCGTCGCAGATCTCGGCGGTCGCGGGGACCTGCTCACCGGTGGGTCTGCCGCGCAGGTCACAGGGGCCGACGAGGACATCCCCACGAGCCCTGATGCGCTTGACCTTCCAGGAGTCGGCGACGGTCCACACGCCGAGCGCGTCACCGTCGCGGACCACCCACACCGGCGTGGGAACGCCGGTGCCGTTCTTGCGGTAACTGGTGACGAGCAGGTACTTGCCCGCTCCGAGCTGCTCCAGCGACGTGTCGTCCATGGCGGGAAGTGTAGGCCGCGGGGTGGGGCACGGACGCACCCCGGCAGGGTCTGTCAGCGCAGGTAAAGGGCACCCCAACTCCCCTGGTTCGCGCATGTGTTCGCGTAAGCTCCGCGTGTCTTCTGATGCCGAAGTTACACAGGGACAACAAGGATGAACACGGGCATAGGTGCTGCGCATGATGCGCTGCGGCGAAGAAAGATCTGAGGTGATACGTGTGCACGGCATACGTAGATGGGGCCCGGCGGCGGCTGCCCTGACGCTGCTGGCCGGAGCCTTTCAGGGGATTCAGGCGTCCCCGGCGTCCGCGGCCGACTGCTGGCGGGCCACCTGTTCGGGCAAGGACCCCATTCAGATGGGGTGTGACGACGACGCCGAGATTCTCCAGCAGGAGACCGAGGCGGACCAGTCGGTCGTGGTGCGGCTGATGTGGTCGCCGAAGTGCCAGGGGGTGTGGGCGAAGATCTCACGCGATCTCGACACCTCCCCCGACTACGTGTACGGGACGCTGTGGACCACGCGTGATCCCGACGGCGGCATCCAGGACTACGACACCACGGGTCTTCTCGCCGACGGTGTGGCCGGTGCCTACACCAAGATGCAGAACTGGAAGACCACGACCGCGAAGGCGTGCTGGAACGACGTCAACGCCCAGTACGACCCGGTGCCGCTGAGGTACATCAAGAACAACAACGACGCGAGCCTTCCGATCGTGCACGGCATGTGCACGGACTGGATGTGAGGAAGATGATGCGTACTAGAGGGCTCCGAAGATACTTCGCCACGAACCCGCTGATAGCCATGAGCGTGGTGGCGGCATCCGCCGCGTTAGTCCCGCTGGCTTCCCAGGACACCCCGGCGCAGCCGACCCCTGCCGCCGCGGACGCCACGACGCCCCGTCTGTTCTCCGCCCCCGGCAAGGACCTCGGGTCGGGCTACGCCTCGTCATCGGACGCGATCGTGCAGGCCACCGGCGACGCCGAGGGACTGCACATCCTCGCGGCGCGGGAGAGCGACGGGTTCTCCTTCTACGAGATCGCCCGCCTCAACCGCAAGAGCCTGTCCGACGTGGGCCCATGGACGGGCTACGTCTGCACCACGGGATCGGGGAACTACGCGGCAGCGGTCTACGCCCCGTCGGCCTGGGCGAACGAGCCCGGCGCGTACGAGAGCGGCGCGTTCGCCGCGGTGATCCGTCTCTCCGACGGCAAGGTCACCGAGGTTCCCGACCGGGTGCAACTGGCGTACTTCACGCCCGGCTGCGGAGCGGCCGACGAGGTGGCGTTCACCTCCAGTTCGGCCACCGACAAGTCCGCCGGGTCCACCACGGTGATCTCGGTCGACGCGGCCACGGGATCGGTCTCCTCCCGCCGCACGGTCAAGGGCTATCTGACGCACGTCACGCCCACGCAGAAGGGCACCGTCGGTGTGCTCGGGGGCAACCTCGTCGACCTCAAGGGCAGCGGCAAGAAGCTGTCCGCCCGCAAGCTCGCCGCGCTGCCCGGCCCGATGTTCGCGCTGACCGCCTCGAAGAACGGCGCCGTGGACGTCGGCACGGTCGACGACAAGAGCAGCGTCATCTCCCGCTTCAACGGCAAGGACTTCACCGAACTGGGCCGCGCCCCCAAGGGGAAGGTCAAGCTCCTCCCCGTGGCCGGCGGCGACGCGGTCGTCGGCGACGTGAAGGGAATCGACACCGGCAAGGCCCCGGGGCTCGCCAAGCACGCGGTGGACGGCCGGGTGGCCGGGATCTCCCGCCACGGTCATCTGGTGACCAACTCGGTGTTCTCCGAGCAGATGAAGGGCATCACCACCCGGATCGGCTCGCCCTCGAACAAGGGCGCCGGACCGCTGACCGTCAAGGCGACCGCGCTCAAGAGCGGTGCGAAGGCCACCACGCTCGTGGACGCCGACCGCAAGCGGCCCAAGCCGGACTCCTCCGTGCCGCTGGACCCCGCCGCGTTCGCCATGGCCGATGACGACGACCCGCTCACCTGTGGTGAGGGCGGGCCGGAATCGCAGTGCCTGTCCGGCTCCGGTGCGGCCGTGTGGGGCAAGGTCGGGACGATGGAAACCCCCTGCATCGTCAAGCGCAACGACCCCAAGCGCCAGGCGCTCCAACCCAGCGCGAACATGGTCGAGTGGGCCGTGGACCAGGCCGTGCACGGCGAACTGAAGGTCTCCCGCCCGCAGAACTGGCACGACACCGGCCTCGCCGCCTACACCCCGCAGGGCCTGTTCCCCAAACCGCCGCTGACCGGCGGAGGCGACATTCCCGCACAGGTCATGCTGGGCATCCTCGCCCAGGAGTCCAACTTCAAGCAGGCGTCCTGGCACTCCATGAACGGTGACTCGGGCAACGTCACCAAGTCCGACTGGTACGGCAACGCGAACGGCATCCACGGCTACCCCAACCGGGAGAAGGCCGACTGCGGCTACGGCATCGCCCAGGTCACGACCGGCATGTCGGAGAAGCACGCCGAGCAGCTCGACCCCCTGCGCGCCGGTGCCGTCACCACCGACTACGCGGCGAACATCGCTGCCGGGCTGGGCATCCTGGCCGAGAAGTGGAACCAGCTCAAGGCCCTGGGCATGAACATCAACAACGGCAGCCCGGCCTACATCGAGAACTGGTACACGGCGCTGTGGGGCTACAACTCCGGCGTCTACACCTCCGGCGCCGTCGGCCTGGGCTTCTTCAACAACCCGATCAACCCGCGCTACCCGGCCGACCGGCAGCCGTTCCTGCGCTACAGCTATGACGACGCCTCCCACCCCGGCGACTGGAACTACCCGGAGAAGATCTTCGGCTGGGCGGAAGTCCCGCAGATGACCTGGGACAGTGAAGCGTCGTACGTCAAGCCGTCCATGCCGTTCGGCGTCATCAAGGTCGCCCCGCGCACCCTGTTCTGCGACCCGTCCCTCAACTCGTGCAACCCGAGCGCGGCCGACCCGTGCCCGAGCTGGGACTCGTCGTGCTACTGGGACGGCAGCGTGGACTGGATGGGGTCGCAGAGCACCGCCAACTCCAGCACCGAGAACCTCCGGTACTCGCTCGGCTCGGGTGAGCCCGAACTCAAGAGCAAGTACGGTCACGGCCCGTGCATCGACCACCCGAGCGTCTACCCCAACGCCATCATCGTCGATGACCTGGGCCAGCACGAGGACACCTACGGATGCGGGGACTTCGAGGGCGCCGACGACGGCAAGTTCACCCTTCAGGCCGGTGACAACATCACCATGCTCAGGGACAACGGCACGTTCCGCGCGACCCCCTACCTCGCCCCCATCGACCTCCACCAGCTCGGCGCCGGGTACGACCACCACGTCTACTTCACGCACAGCTACCCGGACACCGACTACTTCCACAAGATCACCGGTCGGTGGGAGGTCAACCAGGCGAAGCTCCCCTCCGGAGACCAGCCCGGCCAGCGCTACAAGATCTATCTCCATCTGCCCAGCCACGGCGCGGAAGCGATCGTCCGGTACAACTTCATCCCGGGCGACAACACGGCCGGCGCCAAGCCCGACTACTGCCGCGTCAACCAGGCGACCCGCAGCGCGGGCAAGGACACCTGGTTCGAGATGGGCACCTTCAGCTTCTGGAAGGGCGGCCGGATCGAGGCGGACAACCTCCACGACGCCGGCACCGGAGACGACAACGTGGTGTTCGACGCGATCGCCTTCGTTCCGTTCAACTACGCCGAACCCGGTGCGTGCAACCTCGTCGACGGTGGCCTGTGATACGCGCCGCCCTCCGTGTTCCCGTCGTGCTGATGACCATCGTCATCGGCGCGGCGGGAGCCGTCTCCTGCAGCCAGAACAGCCCCGAACCGGCGGCGTCCGACCGGGCGCGGGCGGCGGCGCCTCACCCCGAGCCGTCCAAGACACGGACCGCGCCGCGGGCCGCCGATCTGCCGAAGCATGCGGTGACCGGCGACAAGCAGCCCAGCCTCGGCGCGGCCAGGGCGATGGCCGACGGATACACCGGGAAGGGCTTCCTCACCGAGCTCTCGAAAGCCTGGAAACTGAAGCTGGACAAGCCCGTTGAGCAGGAGATGCCCGACGGGAAGAAGAGAACCTATGTCCACGGGCGCGGCGGGAACGGGTTGACGGTTTCGGCCGGATACGCCGATCACGAGAACATGTCGTCCCTGCTGTGCAGAACCGGCACGAAGCAATCCGACGGTTTCGACTTCCTCGCCGCCTGCACTGGTCTGGACGTGGCCGGAGTCGACCACGGCAAGGCCTCTTCGTGGCTCAAGCAGGCGAGGGAGGAGACCGATTCCCTGTATGCGAAGAGGGTTGCCGAGACGGGCAACAAGAAGGAGTACGTGGTCAGCGGGGTGTTCACCTCGGGTCCGGTGACGATGATTCTGCACCGGGCGCAGGACAAGTACTCGCTGAGGATCCTCGGAGGCGCGGTGGCGTAGCGCAAGCTGTCGACCTGCAGGGTGAAGGTCCCCGCCGTCACCGGCGGGGACCTTCGCTGCGCAATCACCGCGCGGGCGAGCAGATCAACCGCTCCGACTTTTCCTTGTACTCCTGCATTTCGCCCGCCTCGTAGCCGGCGTCCTTCAGGCTCTGCATCAGCGCCGCCGTGTCACCGCACAGGCGGGAACGCTGCTGTTCAAAGTAGGACTTGACGCCTTCCGCGGTCAGTTCTTCCCACGCCCGTCTGGTCGCGTCGTCCTTCTCATGCGCGTAGGAGAAATCGACCCATTCCTTTTCCCGGTCCGTCAGCCGGGACGTGTCAACGGACTTGTCGCCGCCACTGCATGAGGTGGCCATGAGCGTGCATGCCACCACGACGAGACATAGGCGCGCCTTCTTCACGATGCTCTCTTCCGTCCCGACATCCTGATTCGACTACTTGGCCTGGTACGCCCGGAGAAAGGTCCGCACTCCCTCGACGATGAGGGGCTGGACGCGGGGGTCCTCCGCGGCATTCGCGGAACCGTACCTGTTGAGCGCGACTCCGAAGGTCAGCGCGATGAACTGGTCGGCCGCGAGCCGGGCGTCGGGGACGTCGAGCAGTCCGGCCGCGGCGAAGGCGGCGAACCGCTCGGCGAGTGCCTCGTCCGGGGTGTCGGCCATGGAGTTCTCGGCCCCGTCCGGCAGGTGGCGGGCCTGCGCCCGGACGAGTCGTTGCAGCGTTGCGTACTCCGCCGAGCCGAGCATGTCGGTCGCGATGCGCATAGAGAACGTGACCAGGGTGTCCTCAAGGTCGGCCGCTTCGGTGGGGTCGGTGAGGGTGTCGTCGAGGATGCGCCGGATCGTGGTGATCAGTGACTGGCCGACGCCGTCGGCGACTGCCTGCAACAGCGTCTGCTTGTCGCCGAAGTAGTCGTAGACCGTCCGCTTGGACACCCCGGCCCGGGCGGCGACCGCATCGACGCTGGTCCGGTCGAAACCGTCGGCGAGAAACAGTTCCCGGGCCGCGGTGAGAATGGCGGCCCGCTTCTGCGTGGACCCCTCGCGCAGTGTCTTCGTGGTCGGCATGGCCGCATCCTATCCCGACTTTACTACACCGTGTAGTGTAGTTGCTTCCGGCGAAAGGAAAGGACGCTTCATGACCACAACCCTGGCTCCCCCGGTCCGCGTCGGGAAGGCCGCTGTCGGCGCTCTCGGCATGCTGGCGGCCGCCACCGGGGCCCTGGAGTCGGTGGTGACACCGACGCTCCCGCTGTTGCAACGCGAGTTATCGATAAGCCCTGCTCAAGGGGCGTTGCTCAGCATCACGATGCTCATCACCGGCGCTCTCGTCACGCCCGTCGCGGGCAATCTCGGTGACCGCTACGGCGGGAAACGGGTCATGCTCCGGCTGATGGCGGTGGTCTCGGCCGGTGGCCTGGTGTCCTCGCTGGCGCCGAACCTGCCGGTGCTGCTGCTGGGTCAGGTGCTGGAGGGCGCGATGGTGGGCGCGATGCCCCTGTCGTTCATCCTGGTGCGCAAGCATCTGTCGAGCGGAGAGTCCCAGGTGGCCATCGGGGTGGTCAGTGGGTTGTTCGTGGGCGGCGGCATGCTGGGCACGCTGATGGCCGGGCCCATCGCCGAAGGGCTGTCCCGGCACTGGATGTTCGCGCTGCCGACGATCGCGATCGTGGCGGCGACCCTGCTCGTCCACCGGCTGATGCCGAACGATCCGCCGGCCCGGTCGGACGCCAGGATCGACTGGCCCGGCCTGGCTCTCCTGAGCGGCATCCTGCTGACGCTCATGCTCGGGCTCTCGATGGCACCCGAACTCGGCGGCCGGCCACTCGCCCTCGGCGCCCTCATCGTGCTCCTGGCCCTGCTCGTGACCGGATGGATCTCCGTCGAAGGCCGGTCGCCCTCGCCGATGGTCGATCTGCGCCTGGTGACGAAGCCCGCGATCTGGAGCTCTTACGCCATCACCTTCGCCGTCTGCGTAGGGACCGCGGTGTCGATGTTCCTCGTCCCGCAGCTGTTCGCGGTGTCCGCCGACGGCTACGGCTTCGGGGCCGGCGCCACCGACATCGGGCGGTACCTGTTGCCCGGCGCCGTCGCGGGGGCGGCCGGCGGACCGCTCGGCGGGGCCGCGGCCCGGCGTTTCGGCTCGACTGCCGTGGTCACGGCCGGAATCGGCGTCATGACGGCCACGCTGCTCGGCCTGGCGTTCCTGCACACCGAGGTCTGGCACCTCGTCGTCGGGAAGGCGCTGGTCGCGCTGGCCAGTGGTGTCTGCATCACGGCGATGGTCGTCAAGACCGCCACCTCCGTCGATCACGGCCACACCGGCACCGCCACCAGCCTGGTCCTGGTGACCCGCGTGATCGGCTTCGCCGCGGGCGCACAGGTCAGCGGCGCCTTCCTCGCCGCCGGGACCCGCCCCGGGGCGGAGGACCCGGTCGAATCGGCCTTCGTCACCGGCTTCCTGATCGCCGGCGCCGTCACGGCGCTGTCCCTGCTCGCCGTCCGCACCCTGCGCAAAGGAGTCAAGGAATGACCCGCACCGATCCATTGACGGACATCCGGCCCACGCCCCGCCGCAAGGTCCTGATCTCGGGGGCCGGCATCGCGGGTCCGGCCCTCGCGTTCTGGCTGCACCGCTACGGATATTCGGTCACGGTGGTGGAGAAGGCGCCCGCATTACGCAGCGGCGGCTACCCCATCGACATACGCGGCACCGCCCTGGAGGTCGTCCGGCGGATGGGGATCCTGCCCCGACTGCGGGACGCACACATCGACTTGCGCCGGTTCACCTTCCTCGACGGGGACGGCGGCGAGGTGGCCTCGGTCAGCCCGCACAACGTCGCCGGCAGTGCCGTGGGACGGGACCTTGAGGTGCGGCGCGGGGATCTCACCGAGGCGCTCCACTCGGCGGTCCGTGACGACGTGGAGTTCCTGTTCGACGACTCCATCGACACCCTCGACCAGTCCGGCCACGGGGTCGATGTCACCTTCCGCGGGGGCGGCAGGCGTACGTTCGACATGGTGTTCGGTGCGGACGGTCTGCACTCACGTACCCGAGAGTTCGTGTTCGGCCCCGAAGAGCGGTTCCACCGATATCTCGGGTACTGCTTCGCCGGGTTCACCATGCGCAACACCTTCGGTCTCTCCCACGAGATCACGATGTGGAACACCCCGGGCAGGGCCGCGGCTCTCTACGCCGTGGGGGACGCCGACGAAGTGCACGCCTTCCTGAACTTCGCCCACCCAAAGCCCCCCTTCGGCGCGTTCCGTGACCCAGGAGCCCAACGAGACCTGGTCGCCGGGATCTTCGCCGACACGGGATGGGAGGTACCGGGCATGATCGCCGCCATGCGTGACGCGGAGGACCTGTTCGTCGACGTGGTCAGCCAGATCCGCATGCCCCGCTGGTCCAGCGGCCGGGTCGCGCTGGTGGGCGACGCCGCGTACGCACCCTCGTTCCTCACCGGACAAGGCTCCAGCCTCGCACTCGTCGGCGCGTACATGCTCGCCGGTGCCCTGGCCGACCGGGACGCCGCCGCGGGCTTCGCCGCCTACGAAGACACCACCCGTGGGTTCGTGACCGTGAACCAGGACCAGATCGGTGAGGGCGACGCCGCGCTCTTCCCCACCACCGCTCAGGCTCTGGAGCAGCGCAACGACATGCTGCGCAGTCTCCGCACCATGCCCGCCGCGCAGGGACGGCCGGCCCACTCGGCCCTCACCCTGCCCGAATTCACGCCCTTGAGGTGATCGCGGACCGATGTGCCGGGCCCGGGCCGGGCGCGGTCAGCCGAGTGCCGTCACCATCCGCCGTACCCCCTCCGCGATCAGCTCGGGTGATGTCGCCAGGTTCAGCCGCACGTGCCCCGCGCCGCCGGTGCCGAACGGGATGCCGGAGTTCAGGGCGACCCGGCCACGGTGCAGGAAGACGTCCGCCGGGTCCTCGTCGAGGCCGAGGGCCCGGCAGTCGAGCCAGGCGAGATAGGTGGCCTCGCCCGGCCGGTAGGTGATCGCGGGGAGGTGTTCGGCGAGGAGGTCCACGAGCAGGCGCCGGTTGTCGTCGAGGCCGGCCAGCAGGGCGTCGAGCCAGCCCGTGCCGTCGCGCAGGGCAGCGCTGTGCGCGATGATGCCGAGGTGGCTGGGCCCGTGGCTGACCTCCTCGGGCAGCCGGGCCAGGTCGGCGGCCGCCGCGGGGCCCGCGATGGCGAGGGCCGCCTTGAGGCCGGCCAGGTTCCACGCCTTCGACGCCGACATCAGCGACAGCCCGCTCTCGGCGCCCGGGACGCTCAGATACGGCACGAACTCGGCGCCGCCTGCGGTGAGCGGGGCGTGGATCTCGTCGGCGACGACGCGCACCCCGTGGCGGTCGGCGAGGGCGGCCACGACGGACAGTTCGTCGGCGGTGTGCAGGGTGCCGGTGGGGTTGTGGGGGCTGCACAGCAGGAAGGCGGCGCGACGGCCGCCCTCGGTCGCCCGCCGGAAGGCCGCCTCCAGCACATCGAGGTCGATGCGCAGGTCGGCGCCGAGCGGGGCCTCGATCACCTGCCGGTCCATGTGCTCGACGAACTGGTAGAACGGCGGATACACGGGGGAATTCACCACGACCGGATCGCCGGGCCCGGTGACCAGTTTGAGCATCTCGACCACACCGAGCATCACGTCGGGCACGATCGCCGTCCGCTCCACGACCGGCCCGTTCCAGCCCCACCGCTTGTCGGCGAACCCGGCCAGCGCCTCGGCGTAGCCGGTGCCCGCCGGGTAGCCGGTGTCGCCGAGCGCGAGGGCCTCGGTGAGGGCGCGGACGACGGGTTCGGCCACCGGCACGTCCATCTCGGCCACCCACAGCGGCAGGACGTCCTCGGGGTAGGTGCGCCATTTCATGCTCGTCCGGCGTCGGAGGCGGTCGAGGGTGAGGGCGCGAAAAGGATTTGGCTCACCGGACGTCTCGTGCGGGATCCTGGTCATGGAGCACAAGATAGGGGGCTGTGCGGTGGCCGGGAACGGCGAGGACGGGGAGTGGCCGGGGACGGTCGGCGCATTCCTGGAAGTGGCCTGTGACGAGTCGGGGTCGGACGGTGAGAATCTCACCGGCGGTAACACCGATGTGTTCGCTCATGCCAGTGTGCGGATGCCCGTGGATTCGGCCGCCGCGTATGTGCAGGAGATCCGGGACCGTATTCGCTCGCCCGCGGAGGAGTACAAGGCGAACCATCTGCTGCGGGAGAAACACCGGACGGTGCTGGAATGGCTGCTCGCGCCGACCGGACCCATCCACGGGAACGCCCAGGTGCATCTGGTCGAGAAGGCGTACTTCGTCGTGGACCGGGCCGTCGACCTGCTGCTCGGCGGCGGCACCGAGGCGCTCGGCCTGTACCGGGCCGGGCGGCAGGATTTCGGCGACGGACCCTGGCAGGAATTCCTGGCGGCGGCGAACCAATTGCTGCGGGTCAGGAACGGCGGTGCGCCCGGGGAGCCCGTCGACGCGTTCTTCCGGATGGTGGAGGTGCTGCGGCGCGCCGATTGCCGTACGGAACTGGCGGAAACGCTGCGGCAGATCGCGGCGTCCCGGTCGCTCGCCGATTCCTATCGGGCCCGGCTGCTGGACGGCCCGCCCCTGATTCCCGTCCTCAATCCCCTGCTGCCGTCCATCGTCAGAACGGCCGCGCACTGGAGTGCGGTAGGGCGGTCCGTGTGCCTCGTGCACGACCGGCAGAACATGCTGACGCCGGAGCGGGTCGCCTGGATCGAGGACACGGCCCGGCGGGCCGGGGTCGGCTTCGGCGGGCTGCGGCTGGTGCACTCGCGCCTCGATCCCCGCGTGCAGCTGGCAGACTTCCTCGCCGGGATCGCGCGCAAGATCGCCTCCGACGAGCTGAACGGGCACGGCGATCCGGTGCTCACCACACTGCTGCGCCCGTATGTGGATCCGGCGTCGATATGGGGTGAGGAGCGCAGCTGGGCCGTGCTCCAGGTGGAGCCGTCGCGAGAAGGATCACCTGTGCGGTGAACACGGGCGGGCCGGGCCACGTATGGAGAGAGGGTGCTCAACTCCGGGAGGGCCCCGCGGCTTTGCTGCCGCGCTGTACTGGTTCGGGAGCCATGCATGAGGCACGCACGACGACGTCTCGTCCGGCGAGTGACACGGCTGGCGGCCGTCGGCGGACTCCTCCTCGGCGGAACGATGGTCACACGCGCCGTGGCGAGCGAACCACCGGACCCCTCCGCCGTCCCCCGCACCTACGCCGCCTCGGCCGCCGGCACCGGCAGCGATCTCGTCGCACGGCTGGGGACGTCCCGTACGGCGGGCAGCTGGATCGGGGCCGACGGAAAGCCGGTCGTCGCCGTCACCGACGAGCAGGCGGCGGCCGAGGTACGCAAGGCCGGCGCCCAGGCGAAGATGGTCGACCACAGCATGGACGACTTCAAGTCGGCGACGTCGACGCTGCGTTCGGCGCCCCGGGTGCCCGGCACGGCGTGGGTCATGGACTACCGCTCCAACCAGGTGGTCGTACAGGGCGACAGCACGGTCTCGTCCGCCGACTGGTCCCGGATGACGGACGTCGCGGGCGACATCGGCGGCTTCGTGCGGATGGAGCGCACCGAGGGCACGTTCACGACGCGGCTCAACGGCGCGCTGCCGCTGCTGTCCACCGCCGGGCGCTGCTCGGCCGGCTTCAACGTCACCGACGGACAGCGCGACTTCATCCTCACGGCCGGACACTGCGGGCCGAACGGTTCCGTCTGGTTCGCCGACAACCAGGGTTCCCGGCAGATCGGGCAGACCGTGCAGCAGAACTTTCCCGGCGGTGACTTCTCCCTGGTGCAGTACGCGAGCGGGGACGCGGGCGCCGGCGCCGACGTCGTGTCCATCGGCGACGGCAAGGGCGTGCGGATCACCGGCGCCGCGGATCCCGCCGTCGGACAGCGGGTGTTCCGCAGCGGCAGCACCAGCGGGCTGCGCAACGGCGAGGTGACGGCGCTCGACGCCACGGTCAACTACCCCGAGGGCACCGTCACCGGCCTCATCGAGACGAACGTGTGCGCCGAGCCCGGGGACAGCGGCGGTCCGATGTTCTCCGAGGGGGTCGCGCTGGGCGTGACGTCGGGCGGCAGCGGCGACTGCAAAGCGGGCGGTACGACGTTCTTCCAGCCCGTTACCAAGGCGCTGACCGCGCTGAACGTCAAGCTGCTGGTCGCGGCCGGGAACGGCTCGGGCCAGCAGGGCGCCGCCCCGTCCACATCACCGACCCAGAGCGCGATCGCCCCCGGCGACGCCTCCCCCGGTTCTTCTGCACCGATCACGGGTGTGACCGCCACGACGCTGCTGTCCCGCCTCGCGGACCCGAAGAACGTCGGCCCCGGCCTGCTGGTGGTCGCGGGCAGCCTGGTCGCCCTGGTGGCGACCCGCTTCATCCGCGCGGAACAGGACCGCAAGGCGTACCGGCGCTACTACTCGGCGACGTGGGGCTGATGCTCTGAGTGGACCCGGCACGCGAAATGGCGATCGCCTCGCGCCGGGGCGAGGCGATCGTGAACAGGGTCGTGGATGGGGCGAGGGCAGGCCGAGGAGGGTTTTTCGGGGGCGGGGCCGAAGGCGCCCGGTCAGGCCGCCTTCTCCGACTGCAGGGCCGCTGCGGCCCACTCCAGAACGAGGCGCTGATACTCCTCGCGCTGCTCGCCGCTCAGTGTCCCGCCCGACCGGCGCCACAGCGCCCGGATCTCCTCGTTGACCTCGTCAGCCGATCGATCGGAGGCGATTTCAACAGTGGTGGACATGCTGTGAAGCATACGGTGCAAGAGGTGAAGGCGCTGTGAGTAAGGTCGCATAAACCCGGCATACCGGACGTGTTGCTGATCACGTCCATCTGTCAAAGCAGATCGCCGAGTTCAGGCGTCCGCCGCCCCCAGCACCAGCACCTGGATCGCCAGTACGGCGGCACCCCGCGCCCAGTCGTGAAAGTCGGACACCTTGGTCTCCAGGTCGATCGGCGCCGCGAGCGGGTGCCGGTGGGCGCGGATGGTCTCGGTCACGGTCTTGCCGGCGACGCCCATGAGCCCCACCCCCTCACCGGCGAGCAGGATCTTCTGCGGCAGCACGAAATTGCCGATCTGGGCGACCAGGGTACCCAGGGCGCGGGCCGCCTCCTCGATCACCCGGGCGGACAGCGGCTCACCCGCCGCGGCGAGCTCCAGGATCTCCTCGTACGTCCGGTCCCGGCCGGTGGCTGCCTGCACCTGATACCGGATGCTGGGGATGGTCAGCAGCGAGACGGCACTGCCGCGCGCCCCGTCGGGGGTGAGCGGTCCGTTGGGGTTCACGATCCAGTGCCGCCCGAAACCGCGGTCCTCCTCGGCGTACGGCACCCGATGTCCGCCCAGGACGAGGCCGTAGCCGATGCCGGCGCCGATGGTGAGGACGACGAAGCGGTCGAGGCCCCGGCCCGCACCGAACCAGGTCTCGGCCTCGACCAGGGCGGCCACGTCGTTCTCCACGACGACCGGCAGCCCCGTGCGCTCCTCGACCAGCTCGGCCAGGGGAACGTCGCTCCAGTGCAGAAACGGGGACTCGCCCACCACGGCACGGCCCTCGACCAGACCGCCCACACCGATGCCGATACCGGCGAGGCGGGGGTGGTCACCGGCGAGCCGTTCGGTCATCTCCCCCAGCAGATCCACGACTTCGGCGGGATCATTGCTGGTCAGAGGGCGGTCATGGCGGGCGACGATCTCACTTCTGAGGGTGGTCACGACGCCGTAGACCATGTCCTCGGTGATCTTGAAGCCGACGAAGGAGCGGGACTCGGCGACGACGTCCAGCGGCTGGGACGGGCGCCCCTGACGCACCTCGGCAGGGGCGCCCGCCTCGGGGACCTCGACGAGGAGGCCCGACTCGATGAGCGGCTTGGTCAGCCGGGTGAGGCTGCCCGCGGACAGGTCGAGCCGCCGTGCCAGTTCGGTGCGCGACAGAGGGCCGCCGAGGAGTACCTCGATCGCCACGGAGCGTTCACCGGGGCTGAGGGGAAGCCAGCTGGCGGCTAGTGCGGTCATGGTCGTCAGGCTCCCACATGATTTTTTTCTTCATGAAAGCAACCCAGCCATTGTAGGCCGATCGGAGCGCCAGGAAGAAGATGTTCCCGCACCCCTTGACGACTGGATTCTTTCGCCCCAAAAGTAAGTGGCCGAGGACGAGCGAGCCGCAGACGAGGGAGTCTCCCGATGACCATCGCCTCCAGCAGCCCTCCGTCGCGTCTGCCCTTGGGCGACGCCATGGGGACCGGGACAAAGTCGAGGACCCGGCGGGCGGCGTCCCGCGAGAACCAGGGGGACGGGCGGCTCGCCGCGGTGTTCATCGCACCCGCGATGCTGGGCTTCGTCGTCTTCCTGCTCTGGCCGACGCTGCGCGGCATCTACCTGAGCTTCACCCGCTTCAACCTGCTGACGCCGGCGGAGTGGGTGGGCCTGGACAACTACGTGCGGATGGTCCACGACCCGATCTTCTGGGACTCGTTGGCGGTCACCGTCGAGTACGTGCTCATCAACATCGGTGTGCAGACGCTGGCGGCACTCGCCATCGCCGTGCTGCTGCACCGGCTGACGCAGTCGGCGGTGCTGCGCGGCATCGTCCTCACGCCGTATCTGATGTCGAACGTGGTCGCGGGCCTGGTCTGGCTGTGGATCCTGGACACTCAGCTGGGCATCGGCAACGAGATCATCAGCGCGCTCGGCGTCGACCGGATCGCCTTCCTCAACGACGAGACCTGGGCCATCCCCACCATCGCCCTGATCAACGTGTGGCGGCACGTCGGCTACACCGCGCTGCTGCTGTTCGCCGGCCTCCAGGCGATACCCGGCGACATGTACGAGGCGGCCAAGGTCGACGGCGCGAGCGAGTGGCGGATGTTCTGGCGGATCACCATGCCCCTGCTCCGGCCGGTCCTCGCGGTCGTGCTGATCATGACGGTGATCGGTTCGTTCCAGGTGTTCGACACGGTCGCCGTGACCACCGCGGGCGGTCCGGCGAACGCGACCAACGTGCTCCAGTACTACATCTACGGCTCCGCCTTCGGCCGCTTCCAGTTCGGCTACGCCTCCGCGATGTCCGTCGCGCTGCTGGTCGTGCTGAGCGCGATCACCGTCCTGCAGTACCGGCTCACCCGGGCCGGCCAGACGGATCTCGGCTGAGGAAGGGAGACATCGACATGGCCGCCGTGACCGCCCCCACCCCGACCGTTCGACCGCAGCGCCGCAGGTTCTCCCCCGGCCGGGCCCTCGCCTGGACCGTGATGGCGCTGATCGTCCTGATCACCCTGCTGCCGTTCTACTGGATCCTGCGCACCTCGCTGTCCACCAACGCGGGCCTCAACGCCGGCCCCGCCGACCCCCTGCCCGTCGATCTGAGCACCAGCGGATTCGAACGGGCCCTGGGCCTGCAGTCCGCCCAGGAGGCCGTCGCCCAGGGAGGCGCCGGCGGCGGGCTGGACTTCTGGCGCTATCTGCTCAACTCGGTGATCGTCTCGACCCTGATCACCGGCTGCCAGATCCTCTTCTCGGCGATGGCCGCGTACGCCTTCGCGCGGCTGCGCTGGCGCGGCCGGGACAAGGTGTTCGCGCTGTTCCTGGCCGGGCTGATGGTGCCGACCATCTTCACGCTGCTGCCGAACTTCGTGCTCATCAAGGAACTCCACCTGGTGGACAGCCTGTTGGGCATCGCGCTGCCGAGCCTGTTCATGACGCCGTTCGCAGTGTTCTTCCTGCGGCAGTTCTTCATGAACATCCCGCACGAGGTGGAGGAGGCCGCACTGCTCGACGGCGCCGGGAAGGTACGGATCTTCTTCCGGGTGATCCTGCCGATGGCGTCCACGCCGGTCATCACCCTGTCGGTGCTGACGTACATCACGTCCTGGAACGACTACTTCTGGCCGCTGATGGTCTCCTACAGCGACAGCTCGCGGGTGCTGACCGTGGCACTGGCGATCTTCCGGGCGCAGACCCCGGCCACCGGCGTCGACTGGTCGGGGCTCACGGCGGCGACGCTCATCGCCGCGCTGCCGATGCTGGTGCTGTTCGCCTGCTTCGCCCGCCGCATCGTCAGCACCATCGGCTTCACCGGGATCAAGTGAGGGACTGGAAGATGCGACTTCGTACGCTGACCGCGCTGGCCGGAGCGCTCACGCTGTCCCTGGCTTCGGGCTGTGCGCAGGGCGACTCGACCGGGGCCTCGTCGAACACGGTGACGTACTGGCTGTGGGACACCAACCAGCTGCCCGCCTATCAGGCCTGTGCGAAGGGGTTCGAGAAGGCGAACCCCGGACTGAAGGTGAAGATCACCCAGTTGGGATGGAGCGACTACTGGACCAAGCTCACCGCCGGGTTCATCGCGGGCACCCAGCCGGACGTGTTCACCGACCACATCCAGAAGTTCGGGCAGTTCGCCGATCTGAAGGTGCTGGAGCCGCTGGACGAGCTGGGCATCAAGGACTCCGACTACCAGCCGGGCCTGGCCGCCAACTGGATCGGCCAGGACGGCCATCGCTACGGCACCCCGAAGGACTGGGACACCGTCGCGCTCTTCTACGACGACAAGATGGCGAAGGCCGCCGGGCTCAGCGCCGAGCAGCTCAACTCCCTGGCCTGGAACCCGAAGGACGGCGGCACCTTCGAGAAGGCGATCGCCCATCTCACCGTCGACGCCAAGGGCCGACGGGGTGACGAGCCGGGCTTCGACAAGGACAACGTCAAGGTGTACGGGCTGGCCACCAACGGCGGCGGCTTCGGCGACGGCCAGACCCAGTGGAGCCCCTTCGCCGCCTCCGCCGGATGGAGCTACACGGAGAAGGCACGCTGGGGCACCCGGTACCAGTACGACAGCAAGACCTTCCAGTCGGTGATCGACTGGTACTTCGGCCTGGCGGAGAAGGGGTACATGGCCCCCTTCGCCGACTACAACGTCCAGTCGAACCAGGCCAACACCCAGGTCGCCGCCGGCAAGGCCGCGACCGCCCTCGACGGGGCCTGGATGATCTCCACCTACGACGGCTTCAAGGGCCGCGAGATGAAGAGCGCGCTGACACCCGTCGGCCCGACCGGCAAGCGCGCCACCATGATGAACGGGCTCGCCGACTCCATCTCCAAGGCCTCCAAGAACAAGGCGGGCGCCCGCAAGTGGGTGGCCTATCTGGCGTCGGACGAGTGCCAGAGCGTCGTGGGCAGGGCCGGAGTCGTCTTCCCCGCCACCCCGGCGGGCACCGAGGCGGCCATCGCCGCCTACCGGAAGAAGGGCATCGACGTCACGGCGTTCACCGAACCCGTGGCCGACAAGAAGGGCTCCCGGACCTTCTCCTACCCGATCACCAACTACGCGGCCGACGTGACCGCCCTGATGATGCCGGCGATGGAGGACATCTACGGCAACGGCAAATCCGCCGGCAGCCTCGACCAGACCAACGACCAGATCAACCTGATCCTCTCCCAGTGATCTCTCGACCAGTGATCCCTCGACCAGTGAAGGGCATGCCTTACATGACGTTCTCCCTCGGCATCGTCGGCGCCGGCCAGTTCTCCGGCCAGTTCGCCACGCTGTTCCAGGCCCACCCCGGTGTCAGCGACGTGTACGTCACCGATCTGCTGCCCGAGCGGGCCGAGCAGCTCGCCGAAGCGCAGGGACTGGCCGGCACGTTCCCGTCGTACGAGGCCATGCTGGAGTCGAAGGCGGTCGACGCGGTCGCCGTCTTCACCCAGCGCTGGACGCACGGCCCCCTCGTGCTCCAGGGCCTCAAGGCCGGCAAGCACGTCTACTCCGCCGTCCCGATGGCGATCACCACGGAGGAGATCGCGGCGGTCATCGAGGCGGTCAGGGCGACCGGTCTGACGTACATGATGGGTGAGACCAGCCAGTACAACCCGGCGACCGTGCACGCCCGCAACCAGATCGCCGAGGGCGCCTTCGGGCGCCTCTTCTACGCCGAGGGCGACTACGTCCACGACATGGATCTGGGGTTCTACGAGGCGTACCAGTACAGCGGCGGTGAGAGCTGGAAGGCGACCGCCTCCTATCCCCCGCTGCTCTACCCGACGCACTCGGTGGGCGGGGTGCTCGGCGCCTGGCAGACGCACGCCGTCAGCGTCTCGGCGATCGGGGTCGTGGACGACCGGGGGGACGGCGTCTTCGACAGGGGTGTCAGCCAGTTCGACAACGATGTGTCCAACGCGACCGCGCTGTTCGAGGTCGCGGGCGGCGGCTCGTTCCGTACCAACGAGTTCCGGCGGGTCGGCTACCCCTCGCACATACGGGAGTCGCGGTTTCGGTTCTTCGGCACCGAGGCCAGCATGGAGCAGCTCGCGACCGTGGCCATGTGGCAGGACAAGAAGGGTGTGAAGGACATCAGCGAACTGCTGGAGCCCAAGCCCACCATGTCTCCTGACGATCCGTCACTCCAGCACATCGCGCCGGAGCTGCGGGCCGCCTTCACCTCGGGTTCGGCGCCGGTGCACGACCGGGCCCGGCTGCCCCGGGAGTTCGACCATCTGCACAACGGCCATGAGGGCAGCCACCACTTCCTGGTCGACGACTTCGTGACCGCCGTCAACTCCCGCACCCTGCCGTCCGTGAACGCGTGGGTGGCGGCCCGTTACACCCTGCCGGGCATCATCGCGCACGAGTCGGCGCGGCAGGGCGGGGTCAGGCTGGAGATCCCGGACTTCGGGGACGCCCCCGAGGCGTGACGTTCCCGCGGGAGCCGGGTGCCTGGGGTGTGTCAGGTGCCCGGCTTGCGGCCGTACACATAGACGTCGTCGCCGTTCTTCAGCAGCGACCAGTACTTCTTGGCGTTGGTCTTCGTCATGTTGACGCAGCCGTGCGAGCCCGGCGGGTTCCACATGCTGACGCCGACCGAGTGGAAGGCCTGGCCGCCGTCGAAGAACTGGGCGTAGGGCATGGGCACGTTGTAGATGGTCGACACGTGGTCGATGTTGCGCCAGTAGATCTTCTTCAGACCGGTGCGGGTCTCGTAGCCGTTACGGCCGGTGCGGACCGGGACCGGGCCGTACACGAGCCGGCTGCCGTCCTGGATCCAGCTCAGCTGGAGTGTGAGGTTCACGCAGGCGATGCGGCCCTTGTTGGTGGGGCACTTGCCGTCCTTGTTGGGATTGTTGCCGACGGCCTTCTGCTTCAGCATCAGGTCCATCACGCCCCAGGTGACGGCACCGGCGTAGCCGGCGTTCGGGTTGATGCCGTGCTTGGTCTGGAAGGCCTGGATGGCCTTGCAGTCGCCCGCGGACTGCTTGCCGTCGACCGGCCGGCCGAGGAACTTCTCCACCTGCTTCTGATACGGCCCGGTCTGCGTCGTACAGCTCGGCGCCGCCTGCGCCGGACTGGCGGCGAGCGTGAGTGCGAGCGGCGCGACGAGTCCGCCGGTGATGCCGAGTGCGACGGCGCGCCGTCTGCGTATGTCCCCCATGGCCGGGCCTTTCCCTTGCGTTGTGTGGTCTCTGCTGGCTAGACCCGTGCGCCCTGGGATCGGTTGTCCGAGCGGTTCGGTCTGTGACCGAACGGTGAAGTTGTGCCTACGCTGCCGCAATGCACCCATTACTCGCCGACGATCTCTCCCGTCTCCCCGAGATCCTGCGATCCGCCCGCGACCTCGCGACGCGGGAGCTGGCCGCTCTGGCCGAGCGGCCGGTCGTACGCCTGGACGACGCTCCCGATCACGAGGACCTCCCGGCCGAGGGTGTCGGGGCCGCGGATGCCCTCGCCCGGTTCGCCGAGCGGTGGGCGCCGGGCTTCTCCGGCTCGGCCGGTCCGCGCTACCTCGGCTTCGTCACGGGCGGTACGACACCGGCCGCGCTCGCCGGGGACTGGCTGACCAGCACATACGACCAGAACGTGATCAATGGCGCCGACTCCTGGGCGACGGCACTGGAACGGGAGACGGTGAGCTGGCTGCGGGCGCTGTTCGGGCTGAGCGACGCACACAGCGGGGCCTTCGTGACCGGTGCGACCGCGTCCAACACCGTGGGACTCGCCATCGCCCGGGAATGGCTCGGCGAGCGCGGCGGCGTCCGCGTCGCCCGGGACGGGGTCGCGGCACTCGGCCCGGTCGACGTGCTGTCCGGCAGCGCCCACTCCACCGTCCTCAAGGCGCTGGCCGTCCTCGGCATCGGCCGGGACCGGCTCCGCCGGGTACCGGTACTGCCCGGCAACCGCGAGGCCGTCGACGTCGGCCGGCTCGCCGAAGCCCTCGACGCGCTGGAGGGACGTCCGGCGATCGTCGTGGCCAACGCCGGGACCGTGAACACCGTGGACTTCGACGATCTGCGGGCCATCGCCGCGCTCAAGGAGCGGTACGACTTCTGGCTCCACGTCGACGCCGCCTTCGGCGCTTTCGCCGCCCTCTCCCCCAGGTACGCGCATCTCGTCGACGGTCTCGACGCAGCCGACTCGGTCTGCGTCGACCTGCACAAATGGCTGAACGTGCCCTACGACGCGGCGGTCCAGTTCACCCGCCGACAGGACCTGCAGGTGAACGTCTTCCACAACGCGTCGCCGTACATCGGGCTGCCCACGGAGGACCCCGACCTCCTGCACCTCACGCCGGAGAGCTCCCGCCGGCTGCGGGCTCTGCCGGCCTGGTTCTCGCTGATGGCGTACGGCCGGGAGGGGCACCGCGAGATCGTTGAACGCACGGTCGTCCTCGCGCGCCGCCTCGGCGAGCGCATCGCCGGCCTTCCCGGGCTGGTGCTGCTCGCGCCGGTCCGGCTCAACGTCGTCTGCTTCACGCTCGCCGACCGGCCGACGCCGGAACGCGTCGACTCACTGGCCCGGGCGGTCACCGCGTCCGGCGAGACGTTCCTGACGCCGACCGTGTACGACGGCACCCCCGCGCTGCGGGCCGCGTTCAGCAACTGGCGTACGTCCGAGGCCGATGCGGATCGGGTGCTCGACGCGATCGCTTCCGGGCTCGACAGCCTGCACGGCGCCGGGGGGACCTGACCGGGGCGACGGATACGCCTGGGGCCGTCGACGGGCGTCATGCCCCATGGAGCCCCTCTCGCACGGGCGGATAGCATCGGGGTCCGCCATGGTTCCCAGCAGAGGCGACGTTCATGGATCCGGCCGCGGTGTCTCCGCCCCCAGCCGGCGTCAGCCTGCGCCAATTGCTGATGACCCTGGGTGACTCCCTGGTGGAGGTACAGGCCGCTCCCGCCGGGCTCGACGTCGAGATCCGGGGGGTTGCCCTGCTCGACCCCGAGGACCCTCCGACCGCCCGGCCGGGCGAGCTGGTCCTCGTCATCGGGGCCCGTGGCCGGGCCGCCCTTCCCGCGCTGCGAGCCGCCGCTCGTGACGGAGCCGCCGCCGTCGTGGTCAAGCTGGACGGTCCCGGTCAGGCCGGGGCCCTCAGCGAGACGGCCGCCGAGGCCGGGGTGGCCCTGCTCTCGCTGCGCGGTGAGGCGCGCTGGGAGCAGGTGAACGCGCTGGCCTGCGCCGCCCTGGACGACGCCCCTGCGGGACACCCCGGTGAAGGTGCTGGCGAGGGCGACCTGTTCTCCCTCGCCCAGACCACGGCCATCCTCACCAACGGCATCGTCAGCGTCGAGGACGTCGCCAACCGGGTGCTGGCCTACTCCCGCTCCACCGACTCCGACGAGATCGACGACCTGCGGCGGCGCTCCATCCTCGGCTGGCAGGGACCCGAGGCGTACCTGGCGAAGCTGCGCGCGTGGGGCGTGTTCCAGCATCTGCACTCCAGCGACCAGGTCATCGGCATCGACAGCCACCCGGAGCTGGGGATCCGCCGCCGGCTGGCAGTGGCCATCAGGTCCGGGGACCGGCAGCTGGGCACCATCTGGGTGCAGGAAGGCTCGACGCCCCTGTCCGAGCACTCGGAGCAGGCGCTTCTGGGCGCCGCCCGGGTGGCCGCGCACCACCTGGTCCGCCGCCGCCGGGAGCTCTCCGAGGACCTGACCCTCACCCGGACCCTGCTGGCCGGACTGCTGGAGGGAAGCACCGGGCCGCAGCCGCTCGCCACGCACCTGGGATTCGACGCCACCCTGCCGGCCGCCGTCCTGGGCTTCTCGTACGGCACCGCGGAGGTAGTCGCCGCGCCGGACACCAGCCATGCCGGCGCCGCACCCGAGCTGACCCACACCGAGGTCACCAACCTGATCTCGGTGCACATCGCCGCGCGCCACCGCAGCGCCCTGGTCACCCAGCTCGACCCCCGCATATACGTACTCCTGCCCCAGCTGCCGCGCAGCATCGACACGGACACGCTGCGCGGCTGGGGCCAGGAGATCACCGACGCCGCGCGCCGCCATCTGGGCCTGCCGCTGCGCGGCTCGATCGGCTGCCTGGTGCCCGTGCTCGGCGACGTCCCCGAGTCGCGCCGGGAATCCGACCGCATCCTCGACGCCATGATGAGCACCGGCCTGCCCACCGCGGTCGCCGCGCTGCCCGACATCCAGGCGGAAGTACTCATCAGCGAGATGCTGACCCTGTTCGCCGCCCACCCCGAGATACGGGATCCACGGCTGACCGCCCTGGTGGCGCACGACAGCCGACACCAGGGCCGACTGGCCGAATCCATGCTCGTCTACCTCAACGCCCTCGGTGACGTTCGGGAAGCCGCGGCCCAGCTGCATGTGCACCCCAACACACTGCGCTACCGCATTCGCCGGGCCGAGGAGCTGACCGGTCTAGACCTGAGCCGTCCCGACCAGCGTCTGCTGGCCATGCTCCAGCTGCGGCTGCCGCCGGGCGCCTGACGCCGGCTCCGCATTGTCCGGTCCCACAGGCATTGCGGGCGAGTTTGTTCGTCTTTCACAAACACGACGCCCCACGGCCCCCCATACGCTTGCGCAAATCCAACTCCGCAAGTGACACGGCTCACCCCATGCCGTGAACGCTGCCCCGGGCGCCCGCTCCCCGCAAAGCTCTCCCAACCACTCAACGGATGTCGACATGACTACACGTCCCCCCGGATCTCTCGCCCCAGACACCGCTCCACCCGCAGGTGGTCAGCCTCCGGAGCAGGCAGGTCTGCGGGCCGGTCTCAAGAACCGCCATCTGTCGATGATCGCCATCGGCGGGGTGATCGGCGCCGGTCTCTTCGTGGGATCCGCATCCGGTATCGCCGCCGCCGGACCCGGCATCCTGGTGTCGTACGTGCTGGTCGGCGCGCTGGTCGTCTTCGTGATGCGGATGCTCGGCGAGATGGCCGCGGCCAACCCGTCCTCCGGCTCCTTCTCCGCCTACGCGGACCGGGCGCTCGGTCGCTGGGCCGGGTTCTCGATCGGCTGGCTGTACTGGTTCTTCTGGGTCGTCGTGCTCGCCGTGGAGGCCACCGCTGGTGCCGTGATCCTGGAGGGGTGGGTACCGGCCGTACCGCAGTGGGCCTGGGCTCTGATCGTGATGGTGGTGCTCACCGCCACGAACCTGGCCTCGGTCGGCTCCTTCGGCGAGTTCGAGTTCTGGTTCGCGGGCATCAAGGTCGTCGCCATCTCGGGCTTCATCGTCCTCGGCGGCCTGGCGATCTTCGGTGTGCTGCCCGGCTCCGACCACGCCGCGACCGGCTTCGGCAATCTCACCGAGCACGGCGGCTTCCTGCCCAACGGGCCCGGAACGATCCTCACCGGCATCCTGCTGGTCGTCTTCTCCTTCATGGGCAGCGAGATCGTCACCCTCGCCGCCGGTGAGTCCCCGGACGCGCGGCGGGCGGTCGCCAAGGCCACCAGGAGTGTCATCTGGCGGGTCGGTGTCTTCTACGTCGGCTCGATCCTCGTCGTGGTGTCCCTGCTGCCGTGGAACGACCCCTCGATCAAGAAGCACGGCTCGTACGTGGCGGCGCTCGACTCGATCGGCATCCCGCACGCCGGGCAGATCATGAACTTCATCGTGCTGACCGCCGTACTGTCCTGTCTCAACTCCGGCCTCTACACCGCGTCCCGGATGGCCTTCTCCCTCGGGCAGCGCGGCGACGCCCCGCCGTCCTTCGTCCGCACGAACGCCCGCGGTGTCCCGCACGTCGCGATCCTGGCCTCGGTGGCCTTCGGCTTCCTCGCGGTCGCGTTCAACTACCTGTGGCCAGACACCGTCTTCCAGTTCCTGCTGAACTCCTCGGGCGCGGTCGCCCTGTTCGTGTGGCTGGTCATCTGCTTCTCGCAGCTGAGGATGCGAGGGATCATCCTGCGCGAGAGCCCGGAGAAGCTCGTCGTCCGGATGTGGCTGTTCCCGTATCTGACGTGGGCGACGATCGCGATGATCTCGTTCGTGCTCGTCTACATGCTCACCGACGACAGCAAGGGCGGCGGCCGCAGTCAGGTCCTGCTGTCGGTGCTCGTCGCCGCACTGGTCATCGGGATCTCGTTGATACGGGACCGGATCCGCACCAACGGCACCAAGGACACCGTCTCGCCAAGGTAGCCACCGGAAGCCGCCCTACGGCGTTGCAGGCTCCCCGCCAGGTTCGGCGGGGAGCCGTCCTGTGCGCGTGCTCAGGTGGCTCGGCGCCGCTGTATCCCCGTATCCCCTCGTGGAACCCCGAGTTCACCGCCGTCAGGCCGCCGTCGACGGTGAGCGTCGTTCCGGTGATCCAGGCGGCGTCGTGGGACGCCAGGAAGGCGACCGCGGCGCCGATGTCCTCGGGCTCGCCCAGGTGATCAGAACTCCGTACCCCGCGAAGTGCGCTGTGTCCGTCATGGGCCGAACCGTAGTGGCGGTGCCTTCGTGCGGTCTCACCCGGTGCGGTCCAGGGCGGCCGGGGTGTCGGCCTGTTGGAGTTCGGTGAGGAGCTGGTTCTGGCCGGTGAGGAGCTCGGTGAGGATGCAGCGGGCGGCACGCAGGAGTTCGGCGACGTCTCCGCCGGCGAGCGCGTACCGGACGGTGGAGCCCTCCCGGATGGACACGATGATGCCGGAGCGTCTCAGGACGGCCAGCTGCTGCGACAGGCTGGACGGCTCGATCTCGATGTCGGCCAGCAGGTCCCGTACGGGCACCGGCCCGTGCTGGAGGAGTTCCAGCACCCTGATGCGCACGGGGTGGCCGAGCATGCGGAAGAACTCCGCCTTGACCTGGTAGAGGGGGGCCTGCATGGATGCTCGCTCCTGGTCGGATGGGTGGGACTGCGACCGCCGCGCTGCGGCGGCATCCGGGGACACCGCCGCAGCACAGGCCGCCTTCGGAAGCCGATCCTTCACGCCTTGGGCCCGGTAGGAACGCACTTTGGAACCATGCTGATGTGGTGACTTGAAGAAGTCTTCACATGATGGGCAGGCGTGGCCACCGACGTCCTCGGGCGGGTCAGATCTCGATCTCCTCCTCGACGCGCTTGAGTTGGTGGCGGGCCATCGCCAGGTTCGACCGGGCCTTGTCGAGGACGAGGTAGAGGAAGAGCCCGTTGCCGGTACGACCCGTCACCAGGCGGATCAGGTGGTACTGGCGGTCCAGCGTGATCAGGATGTCCTCGATCTGGCCCTTGAGGCCCAACTGCTCCATGGTGCGGACCTTGGCACGGATGACATCCGTGTTGCCGGCCGCGGCGACGGTCAGGTCCAGGTCCTTGCTCCCGCCGAGGGTGCCCAGCGCCATTCCGCTGGTGTAGTCGACGACAGCAGCTCCCAGGGCTCCCTCGACCCCGGCCATCATCTCCTTCAGCGACACTTCCACACTCGCCACAGCGCCTCCCATTGCATGTGCCGTTGACTGCGCGGGCCGGTGCTGGCGACCCGCCTCGGTGCCGGGACCGTATGCGCGCCGTCGTCCCGCCGTGAGGCACTCTCTGGGACTGACCCGTGACGACCGAACAAGGGCACGACCGGACCGTTTCGACGGTCGGCAAGTGCCGTGAGTGGCCGAGAAGTTGACACCTGGGCCGCGGTCCGTGGCAGTCGGGGGCGCGGGCGGGGCGGCCCGGACGGGCGGGTACCGTGCGTCCATGTCCGCGTTCCTTCAGCAACTCCCCGCTCTGCTCGGCGTCGTGATCGGCGCGATCGGTTCGTATCTGGTGGTCGTGCGGGGCGATCGGATGAGGTTCCGGCGGGAGCAGACGGCGCGTTGGGAGGAGCGGCGGCTGGCGGTGTACGCCGACTACGCGCGGTCGGTGAAGAAGACGGTCACGGTGACGTACCGGGTCGCCGCCGGGCTGGGCAACGACCCGCACCCGGATCCCCTGCCTCTGGAGGAGGCCAAACCGCTGCTGGCGGATGCGACCACCGGCCGGGATCCCTCGGGCGAGGCGTTGATCATGCTGGGCAGCCCCGAGGTGGTGGACAGGGCACGGGCCTGGGTCGTGGTGGCGATGGAGATGGAGCGGTTCGTACGCGACGGCCGCCGGGATCCGGAAGCCTGGCAGGAGCTGCTGGAGCGGCAGCGCGCCGGGCGTGAGGGCTACTACGCGGCGGTGCGGGAAGACCTGGGTCTCCCGCCGGGCCACTCCGCGCGCTGGTCGCTGCACGCGACCGACCCGGTGCCCGCTCAGCGGTAACCCGTCGTGTCGGCCGGTTTCCCCGCGTCCTGGACCTCGACGAGGTACCGCCAGGCGTCGGGGCGGCTGCCGTCGAGGTCGGTGAAGCCGTAGACCTGCGCGAGCTGTCCGCCGGAGAGGGACTCACCGTTCCAGCGGGCCACCTCGGGGTCGGCGGCGAGTGCGGCCACGGCGCGGCCGACGTAGCGCGGGGTCTCCGAGATGGCGAAGTGCGGGACGCGTTCGAGGGCGTCGCGCCAGTTGTCCTCGCGCACACCGAAGGCCTCCAGCATCATCTCCGAGCGCAGCCAGCCCGGGGTGAGCGCGACGGCGGTGGCGCCGCGTGGTCCGAGTTCGTGGCCGAGGGAGAAGGCCATGCGCAGTACGGACGCCTTGGCGAGGTCGTAGAAGAAGGAGTTGCGGTAGTGGGCGCCGTTGTACTCCGCGGTGCCGTCGGTCATCTCGACCACCAGTCCGCCGGGGTGGCGCAGGAGCAGCGGCAGGGCGTGGTGGTTGGTGATGGCGTGGGTCTCGACCGCGAGGCGGAGCAGCCGGAGTCCCTTGTCGAGGTCGTGCTCCCAGACGGGGCTGTCCCAGGCGAAGAGCTTCTCGCCGCCCCAGATGTCGTTGACGAGGACGTCGAGGCGGCCCTGTTCGTCCGCGATGCGGTCGACGAGTGCGCGGACCTGCGCCGGGTCGAGGTGGTCGGTGGGTACGGCGACGCCGTGGCCGCCGGCCTCGGTGACCAGGTCGGCGGTGTCCTCGATCGTCTCGGGGCGGTCGTACTCCGAGCGGCGCCCGCGTGTGCTGCGTCCCGTGACGTAGACGATGGCGCCGGCCGCGCCGAGCTCCACGGCGATGCCGCGCCCGGCCCCCCGTGTCGCCCCGGCGACCAGTGCGACCTTGTCCTTGAGCGGCTGTGACATGTCCGGCCTCCCGACCCTCTGCGAGCGATGTCGTCTCCGAGGGTGCCGGGTAAGCCGGACATCTTCTGTCGTCTTTTACTGGTCGTGTTTCGGGGTCACCCGGCCGGGCGCAGTCGCGCGTCGAGTGTGTCGTAGGTCGGCAGGAACCAGCTGTGGCGGCCGCTTTCGGTCGCGTGGACGAAGCCGCGCAGGGCGGTGCTCTCGGCAATGTGGTGGGAGATGTCGCCGACGAGGACGAGGCGCAGCCGGTAGTGCGCGAACTTCTGCATGACCGCGCCCGCGACGCCCGACCGCAGCCGGAAGAACTCGTCCCGGACCCGCTCCACGGGCACCGCGATCAGCTCGGCGTCCTGCCCGAAGGCGTCGGCGATCAGATCGAGCGCCGCGCGGCCGCGGCGGCGCTCGGCTCAGTGGCCGCGGTCGATCCACTCCTGCGCATGTGGAGCCTCCGCGCCGATGGTGGTCGGGTCGCCGTGACCGGTGAAGACCTTGGTCTCGGGCGGGAGGGTGAGCAGGCGGGCGCGGATCGAGTCGATGATCGTCGGGAAGTGGGAGTACGAGCGGCCGGTGGCGCCGGGGCCGCCCTGGAACAGGGTGTCGCCGGTGAAGACGACGCCCAGGCCGGGGTCGTGCAGGCATACCGCGCCCGGCGCGTGGCCCGGGGTGTGCAGGACGGTCAGGTCAGCGCCCGCGGCTTCGATGATCTGTCCGTCCACGAGGTGGGCGTCGGGGGCGCGGTCGGGGTGGGTCTGCTTCCACAGCGGCAGGTCGTCGGGGTGGAGCCAGATCGTGGCGCCGGTCCGGTCGGCCAGGGCGGGCGCGGCGTCGATGTGGTCGTTGTGGGCGTGGGTGCACACGATCGCGGTGAGGCGCCGGTCGCCGACGGCCTCGGCGATGGCGTCGGCGTCATGGGCGGCGTCGATGACGATCGCCTCGTGGTCGTCGCCGACGATCCAGACGTTGTTGTCGACGTCCCAGGTGCCGCCGTCCAGCGAGAACTGGCCGGAAGTGACGAGGCGTTCGATGCGGGCGGCCATCACAGCATCACCACCGAGCGCAGCACGTCGCCGTGGTGCATCCGCTCGAACGCCTTCTCCACCTCGTCCAGCGCGATGGTCTCGGTGACGAAGGACTCCAGGTCCAGACGCCCCTGCAGGTGGAGGTCGATGAGCATCGGGAAGTCGCGCGAGGGCAGACAGTCGCCGTACCAGCTCGACTTCAGCGCGCCGCCCCGGCCGAAGACGTCCAGCAGCGGCAGTTCCAGCTTCATCTCGGGCGTGGGCACGCCGACCAGGACGACGGTGCCGGCGAGGTCGCGGGCGTAGAAGGCCTGCTTGTACGTCTCCGGGCGGCCGACCGCCTCGATGACGACGTCGGCGCCGAAGCCGCCGGTCAGCTCGCGGATCGCCTCGACCGCGTCGTTCTCGCGGGAGTTGACCGTGTGCGTGGCGCCCATGGTGCGGGCCGTGTTCAGTTTGCGGTCGTCGATGTCCACCGCGATGATCCTCGCCGCTCCGGCCAGGCGTGCCCCGGCGATCGCGGCGTCCCCGACGCCGCCGCAGCCGATCACCGCGACGGTGTCGCCGCGGCCGACGTTCCCGGTGTTGATCGCCGCGCCGATTCCGGCCATCACGCCGCAGCCCAGCAGGCCGGCGACCTGCGGCGCCACCGACGCGTCGACCTTGGTGCACTGCCCGGCCGCGACCAGCGTCTTCTCCGCGAAGGCGCCGATGCCGAGCGCCGGGGACAGTTCCTGTCCGGTCGAGGCGAGGGTCATCCGCTGCTTGGCGTTGTGGGTGTCGAAGCAGTACCAGGGGCGGCCGCGCAGACAGGCCCGGCACTGACCGCACACCGCACGCCAGTTGAGGATCACGAAGTCACCGGGGGCGACGTCGGTGACGCCCTCCCCCACCGACTCCACGACGCCCGCGGCCTCATGACCCAGCAGGAACGGGAAGTCGTCGCTGATGCCGCCCTGCTTGTAGTGCAGGTCGGTGTGGCAGACCCCGCACGCCTGCACCTTCACGACGGCCTCGCCCGGCCCCGGATCGGGCACCACGATCGTCTCCATCCGCACCGACTCGTCCTTGCCCGGTGCGATCACGCCGCGAACTTCCTGCGCCATGGTGCTCCACCCTTCCCTCGGCGGCTCTCGTTCCACTCCCGACCCTAGATGTGACTGATCAGTAAAGGGCTGGATCCGAGCGCTTCACGTCCCCTTTCCGGCCATCGATCCGGGCTTCTCGACCACCACTCCCGAATACCCCCAGGGGTACCTCTGCTACCTTTGCCACATACCCCCGGGGGTAATAAACCCAGGGGTGCACGAGAGGACCAGGAGAGGAGCACTGCCGTGTACTTCGTCGACACCATCGACGTACCGGGGCTCGGCAACCGCAGCTATCTGGCGGGGGACGCGCGCAGCGCCGTGGTGGTCGATCCGCCCAGGGACATCGACCGGGTGATCGCGGCCGCCGCGCGGCGGGGCGTGCGGATCACGCACGTCGCCGAGACGCACGTCCACAACGACTACGTGACCGGCGGCCTGGAGCTGGCCCGGCTCACGGGCGCCGTCTACCTGGTGCCGGCCGCGGCGCAGGTCGGGTACGACCGGGTGCCGGTCGCCGACGGGGACCGTACGGAGATCACGGACGGCCTGGTGCTGCGCGCCCTGGCCACCCCCGGGCACACCCCGCACCACACCTCGTACGTCCTGGAGGAGACCGGGCGCTCGGTGGCCGTGTTCACCGGCGGTTCCCTGCTGATCGGCACGGTGGGGCGGCCCGATCTGGTCGAGCCCCGGCTGACGGGACGGCTGGCGCGGGCGCAGTACGACTCCGCGCAGCGGCTTGCCGCCGAGCTGCCGGACGAGACTGCGGTCCTGCCCACGCACGGCTTCGGCAGCTTCTGCTCCGCCACGCAGGCCGCGGGCGGGGCGACGACGACGATCGGGCGTGAGCGTGCCGTCAACGACGCCCTGGTGAAGGACGTCGACGCGTTCGTCGCCGACCTGCTCGCCGGGCTGGACGACGTCCCGGCGTACTACGCGCACATGGGTCCGGCGAACGCGCGGGGTCCGGCGCCGGTGGACCTGACCCCACCGCGCCCGGCCGGCGCCGAGGAGATCGCGGCGCGGCTCGCCGCCGGGGAGTGGGTGGTGGATCTGCGCAACCGGGTCGCGTTCGCCGAGGGGCATGTCGCCGGTTCGTTCAACTTCGAGGCGGAGGGGCAGCTCGCCACCTATCTGGCCTGGCTGCTGCCGTGGGGCAAGCCGGTCACCCTGCTCGCCGAGACCCCGGCCCAACTGGCCGACGCCCAGCGGGAACTGGTCCGGGTCGGCATCGACCGGCCGGCCGCCGCCGCGACCGGCTCCCCCGCCGACTGGACACGCCAGGGCGAGCGGCCGCGCTCCTTCCCGCGCGGCACCTTCGCCGAACTGGCCGCGCAGAATCACGTGGTGGTCCTGGACGTGCGCCGCGACTCCGAGCGCGACGCCGGTCACCTCAGGGGCTCGGTGCACATACCGCTGCACCAGCTGCGCGACCGTCTCACGGAGATACCCGACGGCACCGTGTGGGTGCACTGCGCCGGCGGTATGCGGGCCGCCATCGCCGCCTCACTGCTGGACGCGGCGGGACGCGACGTCGTCGCCGTCGACGACGGGTTCGCCGCGGCGCAGGACGCCGGGCTCCCCATGGCGCGCGTCACCGCGGCCGAGGCCCACCGGCTGGCGGAGGCAGATTCCGTCCTCGTGGATGTGCGCGAGCCCGACGAATGGGCCGCGGGGCACGCTCCGGGCGCCGTGCTCGCGCCGCTGTCCGCACTGACGTCGGGTGAGCTGCTGCCGCCGGCCGCGCAGGGCCGCTCGGTCGTCGCGATCTGCCGCTCCGGCAAGCGCTCGCGTGCGGCCGCGGCCCTGCTCACGGCACGCGGCGCGGATGTCGTGGACGTCATCGGCGGGATGCGGGCCTGGGCCGAGGCGGGACTTCCCGTGGTGGCGGAGTCGGAGGCGCGCGGTGGTGTGTGAGGTGGCCCGCAAGGCGCGGGAGTCCCTGGTCGCGCCCGCCCCTGCCCTTCGCCCCGGTCGCACCCGAGCCCTGCCCGCGGGCCGCCTCGCCGGGTCCCACGCCCCGGGCCACCCCCGGTGAGCGCCCTGGTCCTCGGTCTGCTCGCCGGTGCCGTCACCGGGCTCGCGCTCGGGGCACTGGGAGGTGGCGGCAGTGTGCTGGCCGTGCCCGCGCTGATGTACCTGCTCGGCTTCACACCGGCCGCGGCCGCCACCGCGAGCCTGGTCGTCGTCACCGTCACCTCCGTGACCGCGCTCGGCGCGCACGCCCGTGAGGGCACGGTGCGATGGCGCGCCGGGGCACTGTTCGCGGCGGCGGGCCTGGTGCCCGCGGCGGTCGGCGGGGCCGTGTCCGGACGGCTGCCTCCCGCGCTGCTCACGGGGGCGTTCGCGGTGATCGCCGCTGTCGCCGCGCTGCGCATGCTGCGGCCGCCGGCCGCCGTACGGCACGACGAGGTGCCGGTGCGTCCCGGCCGGGTCGTTCAGGCCGGGGCGGGGCTCGGCGCGGTGACCGGCCTGCTCGGGGTCGGCGGCGGCTTCCTCGCCGTACCCGCGCTGGTGAACGTGGTCGGGCTGCGCATGCGGGCCGCCGTGGGCACGAGCCTGCTGGTCATCACCGTCAACTCACTGGTCGCGCTGGCGGCCCGGGCGGGTGCGGCGGCGCCGGTCGACTGGGGAGCCGTCGCGCCGTTCGCGGCGGCCGCGGTGCTCGGCGCGTGGGACGGCAAGCGGCTCGCCGGGAAGGTCTCCGGCGGCACGCTGCAGCGGATCTTCGCGTGCGCGCTGCTGGCGGTGGCCGTGTTCATGCTGGCCGACGCCGTCGTATGACCCCCCGCGGTCGTGCCCCTAGGCCAGTGACAGGAACAGCTTCTCCAGCCGTGCCTTCATCTGCTCCGTCGTCTCACCGTCGCGTGCGCCCTTCTCGGCGTCGGTGAGGCACTGCTGGAGCCCGGTCGCGATGATCGCGAAGCCGGCCCGGTCGAGAGCCCGGGAGGCGGCGGCGAGCTGGGTGACGACGTCCTCGCAGTCGCGGCCCTCCTCGATCATCTTGATCACTCCGGAGATCTGCCCCTGCGCCCGGCGCAGGCGGTTCAGCACCGACTTGAGCTCATCGCCCTCGAACTGCAGCTCCACGATCACTCCTCTGCATACCCTTGGGGGTATTTTACCTCCTCCCCCTCGAAAGGATCTCGCTTCCCGTGAACCCGCCCCCTGAACCCCGCGCCCTCGACGCCGACCAGGCCCGCACCCGCCTGCCCGGCCTCACCGTCATCGACGTGCGCATCCCGGGTGAGTACGCCGCCGGACACCTGCCCGACGCCCTCAACATCCCCCTGGACCGCCTCGACTCGGCCCTGCCCGCGCTTCGGCGGCTTCCCGGCGAGTTGCTGGTGGTCTGCGCCTCAGGCGCCCGCTCGGAGCGAGCCTGCCGCATCCTCTCCGGGCACGGCATACCGGCCATGACCCTGGCAGGCGGCACCCAGGGCTGGGCAGCACGCGGGCACGAACTGCGCCGGCCGGCGCCGGGCCGGCGCCCCGTCTGGGCGATGGAGCGTCAGGTGCGCTTCACGGCGGGCGCGATCGTCCTGCTCGGCCTGGCCCTCGGACTGCTGCACCCGGCCTGGCAGGTGCTCTCCGCGGGGATCGCGGCCGGGCTGGTGTTCTCGGCCCTCACCGACAGTTGCGGCATGGCCGTCCTGCTGTCGAAGCTGCCGCACAACCGCCCGCGCCCCGCCGACTTCGACGCGACGCTGGCCGCTTTGGGCCGGCGCGGGCGATCGCCGCTCACCTGAGAAAGTCCCGGACGGCCCGGGCGAGGGCCGCCTCGTCCAGGCCGTCCGCGCGCCCCAGCGCCAACACCCGGTGCGGTACGTGGATCAGGGTACGGGCGACCTGCTGGGCCGACAGTCCGGACGAGCCGGGTTCGACGAGGATGACGTCGGCGTGGTCGGCGGCGAGCACGGCCGTGCGCAGGGCCACCTCGTCGAAGGGCCGGACGGTGGCCGCGTAGAGCACGGCCAGGTCGAGACCTTCCGTGGCGCGCAGGACCGGGTCGAGGGTGGCGCCGATCGCCAGGACCACGCCGCCGAGGCCCTCCCGGACGAGTTCGAAGCCCTCTCCCAGAGCACGCGGTTCGGCGTTGGACTCACCGGAGAGATGGACGTACGTCCGCTCGCCGCACTCCACGGCGCGCCGGACGGCGGCGCGCACCTCGGCCGGATGGCCGGGGACGTGCACGGTCCAGTGCGGGTCGGCGGCGAACCTGGTCAGTTCGTCCGCGGCGCCGTAGCCGATGAGGACGGTGGCGCGTTCGGCGGCGGCGCCGGGCTGCGCGGCGGGCAGGGAGGCGGCGACAGCCTCCAGCATGTCGAAGTGCATGGCAAATCCTTCCGGGCGACGGCATCAGCGGCACGTCATGAATTCGGTAAGAACTCGATGTGAATGCCGCTCTTACGGCCTTGGTTTTTCAAGCTACCCCATGATCATATGTACTTGAAGCCTCAACCGTCTCGTGGGAATTCCAAGTGAAAACCCCGGAAGGGAACAGCCCGTATGACCGACGATGAAACGCCTCCCTCGGTCCGTCCGTTCGTCCATCTGATCGCGGGGCCGACGGGCGTCGGCAAGAGCGCGACAGCCACCGAGCTGGCCCGGCGGACCGGCGCCCCGATCGTCGTCGCCGACCGCCTGCAGTGCTTCACCGACCTCGCCACCACGAGCGCACGCGCCGGAGCGGACGTCCCCGGCGTGCGCCGGCACTGGCTCGGCGACCGGACGATCGCCGACGGCGACCTGTCGGCGACGGATGCCACGGATGCGCTGGTGGAGACGGTGGAACGGCTCGCCGAAAGGCATCGGCTGGTGATCGTCGAGGGCGGGTCGATCTCCCTGCTGCGGGAGCTGTGCGCCCGTCGGCCGGAGCTGTCCTGGCAGCTGACGGTGCAGGTCCTGACCCTTCCCGAACGCGACGAGTACCTGGCCGCCCTCACCCGCAGGGCGCGCGCGATGCTCACCCCCGACCCGCCCGGCCCCGGCCTGCTCGAAGAACTGGCCGCCCTCTGGCGCGACCCCCGGCAGCGGTGGCTGGCAGCCTCCGTCAACGGATTCGAGGCCGTGCTCGAATGCTGTGCGAAATATGGACTGGATGTGAAGACCATCCACGAACAGCACATACCCGAGCGCATTTTCAACCGGATTGCCGAGCTGATCGCCGAACGGCACGCGGAGCACGGTTTTCTGCAGCACCGGGTGTTCGCCGAAATTTTCGACGATTCCATGAGGAGCCCCGGATTCGACGTCGATATGCTGGAACGTGCAGCGTGAAAGTAACCGCGGACATACAGCGTGCCGCCACCGACTTCGGGCACATAGTCGGCTCCCGCCCGCTCGACGTCATCACGGCCCGCTCCCCCGTCGCCGTGAGCCGGCTCCTCTCCTTCGCCGGGCCGCGCGGGCTTCCGGTCTCCGCGCGGGGCGGCGGACAGGCCCTGTACGGGCAGGGGCAGGCGCACGGCGGCTATGTCGTCGACATGACCGGGCTCGACGAGGTGCGCTGTGAGCCGGCCGGGCGGACCCTGACCGCCGGTGCCGGCGCGCTGTGGCGTGACGTCGTACGGGCCGCGCTCGCCGAGGGGCTCACGCCTCCGGTGCTGCCCGACCACCTCGGCGGCAGCGTGGGCGGTGTCCTGAGCACCGGCGGCTTCGGCGGCTCCAGTCACCGGTACGGTCTGGTCGCCGACCGGGTGCGGGAGGTGGAGGTCGTCACCGGCACCGGCGAACGGCTGACCTGCTCCCCCGACCGGCGTCCGGACCTCTTTGACGCGGTCCTCGCCGGGCTCGGCCAGTGTGCCCTGATCGTCAGGGCCACCCTGACGCTGGTGCCCGCACCGACCCGTGTGCGCCGCTACCGCCTCTACTACGACACCCCGGACACCTATGTCACCGACCAGCGGCGGCTGGCCCGCGACAGCCGCTTCAGCCATGTCGCCGGCCAGGTGCGGCCGGACCTGGGCGGAAGCTGGCGGTACATGATCGAGGCGGTCGCGCCGCACCCCGGCGGCCCGAGCGCCGGGGAACCGCCCGTCGACGACGAGCCGCTGATCGGCGGCCTGGGCCACGACCGGGACACCGAGGAGATCACGGACCTGTCGTACGGCGAGTATGTGCACCGGCTGGACCGGGACGAGCGGCTGCTGCGCGCCACGGGTGAGTGGGACCGCCCGCACCCCTGGTTCACGCTGCTGCTGCCGGAGGAGGCCGTGCCCTCCTTCGTTCCTGCGGTGCTGTCCGAGGAGGCTCAGCAAGGCCTGCGCGTGTGCGGAACGGTCCAGCTGCGCCCCCTGACGGGGCACGCGCTGCGCGCCCCGCTGCTGCGCAGGCCCGAGGGCGAGTCCTCGTGCCTGTTCTCCCTGATGCGCACGGCACCGCCCGGCGCCCCGGACGTCGTACGGCGGCTCGTCGACGCCAACCGGGCGCTGTACGAGCGGGCCCGGGCCCTCGGCGGTGTCCTCCTGCCGGGCGGTGCGCTGCCGATGACGCCGCAGGACTGGCGCTCCCACTTCGGCCCGATGTGGCCGGATCTCGTCCACGCCAAGGACCGCTACGACCCGTACCGGGTCCTGACCAGGGGGTATGGGCTGTGGCCGTGACGACGGTGACCGTCTTTTGCGGATCCTCACCCGGCAACCGGCCCGACCACATGCGGATCGCCGCCGAACTCGGCCGTGCCCTGGCCGAGGCGGGCCTGCGACTGGTCTACGGCGGTGCGCACATCGGTCTGATGGGCGCGGTCGCGGACGCGGCCCTCGCCTCCGGTGGCGCGGTGACGGGGGTCATCCCGAACCTCATGCTGCCGTACGAGATCACCCATACCGGTCTCACCGAACTCGAGGTGGTCGAGGACATGCATCAGCGCAAGGCGCGCATGGCCGAATCGGCTGACGCCTTCGTGGCACTGCCCGGCGGCCTGGGCACGGCCGAGGAACTCCTGGAAGTGCTGTCGTGGGCGCAGTTGCGGATTCACCGCAAGCCGTGTCTGCTGCTCGACCCGTTCGGCTTCTACCGTCCCCTGGTCACCTTCCTGGAGCACGCGCGCGACGAGGGCTTCCTGCGCCCGGGAGATCTGGAGCGGATCATCGTGTGCCGGTCGGCGCAGGAGGTGGTCGCACGGCTGACGTCCGGCGCGGCAGCGGCGTCGGGCGAGCCGGCTGCGGCGGCGCTGCCGCAGGGGCGTACCGCGTTCCTGTTCTCCGCGACCGGATCCCAGCAGCCCGGCATGGGCCGCGACCTGTACGAGGCGTTCCCGTACTTCGCCGACGTCCTCGACGAGGTCTGCGCTCTGCTCGACCCCTACCTCGACGTGCCGTTGCGCGAGGTGATGTTCGCCCCCGCCGGGACGCCCACGGGCGCACTGCTGGACCGCGCCGTGTTCGCGAGGCCGGCGATCTTCGCGCTCCAGGTGGCGCAGTACCGGCTGCTGGAGAGCCAGGGAGTGGTGCCGGACGTGCTCTTCGGCTACTCGGCCGGGCACATGGCGGCCGCGCATGTCGCGGGCGTGTTCTCGCTGCCCGACGCCTGTCGCGCGGTCGGCACGATGTCGCAGCTCCTGCGCACCCTGCCCCCCGGGGGACGGATGGCGGCGGTGGAGGCCTCGCCCGAGGAACTGCGCCTGGGTCCCGCGACGGTGATCGCGGCGGTCAACGGGCCGCGGTCCGTGGTCGTCTCGGGTGATCAGGAGGCGGTGGCCGAGGTCTGCGCCCAGTGGGCGGCCCGGGGGCGCCGGACGCATGTGCTGCGTGCGGACATGGCGCCCCATTCCCCGCAGCTGGACCCGTTGCTGGACGACTACCGCCGCGTCCTAGGCACGATGGATCTCCGTGCCCCGCGCATCCCGCTCGTCTCCGACACCACCGGCAAGCCCACGGGTGCCGAGGCTGCCGGGCCGGACCACTGGGTGCGGGCGCTGCGGGAGCCCGTCCGTTTCATGGACGCGGTCGACAGTATGCGGCGGGACGGGGTGGCCGCCTACCTCGAACTGGGGCCGGGCGAGGTCCTGGCGGGCATGGTGCGGGACTGTCTGTCCGCCGGGGACGACCGGCCGGTCGTGCTCTCCGTCTCACGGAACTGGCCTGCGCCTCACAGAGGTGCCGACGTAGCCTGATGGCTCCCCGCCGACTCGGAGGAGCACCGTGAGCATCGCGAAAGCGCCGACCGACCAGCCCGCGTGGCGGCTGCTCCTCGGATACGTACGGCCGCACAGGTGGACCCTGTTGGCAGGGGCCGTCCTGTCGCTGGTCACGGGCGCCACGGGGCTCCTCCTTCCGCTGGTGGCACGGGGGCTGATCGACGACCTGTCCCACGACCGGGCCATCACCGGAGCGCTGCTGCTCATGTCCGGGCTGGTCGTGGCCAACGCCGCGGTGGGCGCGCTGGGCTCGTACGTGCTGCGGCGCACCGCCGAGTCGGTGGTGCTCGGCGCGCGGCGCGCCCTTTCGTCGTATCTGCTGCGGCTGCGCATCACCGCCGTGGACCGCAGCGAACCGGGCGATCTGATGGCCCGCATCACCTCGGACACGACCCTGCTGCGCGAGGTCACCACCGACTCGCTGGTGGGCCTCGGCACGGGCGGGCTCACGCTGGTCGCGACGGTCGTGATGATGGGCCTGGTGGAGCCGGTGCTGCTGCTGGTCACGCTCGCCGTGATCCTGGCCGCCGGCACCGTCCTCGGCGTGATCGTGCCGCGCATCAACCGGGCCAGCCGCCAGGCGCAGGACGCGGTCGGGGTGATGGGGGCCTCGCTGGAGCGGATACTGGGCGCGCTGCGCACCGTCAAGGCGTCCGGGGCCGAGCACCGGGAGGAGCGGACCCTGCACGACGCCGCCGAGGAGTCGTGGCGGCAGAGCGTACGGGCCGCCAAGTGGTCGGCCGCCGCGGGCAACACGGCCGGGCTCGCCATGCAGATCGCCTTCATCACGGTGCTCGCGGTGGGCGGCGCGCGGGTGGCGACCGGGGCGATCGACGTCGGCACGCTGGTCGCCTTCCTGCTGTACGTCTTCTATCTGATGTCGCCGATCCAGCAGGTCGTGGGAGCGATCACGCAGTACCAGACGGGCTCGGCCGCGCTCGCCCGGATCCAGGAGGCGCTGCGGCTGCCCGCCGAACCGGCCGCCGCGCCCGCGCCGTTGCCCTCCGCCGGGGCGGAGCCCGCCGCTCTGGCCTTCGCCGACGTCCGCTTCCGCTACGCCGACGACCTGCCATACGTCCACCACGGCGTGACGTTCGCCGTCCCCGCGCAGGGCATGACCGCGTTCGTGGGCCCGTCGGGTGCGGGCAAGACCACCGTCTTCTCCCTCATCGAGCGCTTCTACGACCCCGAGGCCGGGACCATCACCCTCGACGGGCGGGACCTGGCGGACTGGGAGCTCCCCCAACTGCGGTCCGCCATCGGCTATGTGGAGCAGGACGCCCCGGTGCTGTCGGGTTCCCTGCGGGAGAACCTGCTGCTGGGCAACCCCGACGCGGCCGACGACGACGTCACCCGCGTGCTCAAGACGACCCGGCTGGACGGTCTGGTCTCCCGGCTGCCCGGCGGTCTGGACACGCTCGTCGGGCACCGCGGCACCAAGCTGTCCGGCGGGGAGCGGCAGCGCGTCGCCATCGCCCGAGCCCTGCTGCGCCGCCCCCGACTGCTGCTGCTCGACGAGGCCACCTCGCAGCTGGACGCGGTGAACGAGGCGGCGCTGCGGGACACCGTCGCCGATGTCGCCCGCACGACGACGGTGTTGGTCGTCGCGCACCGGCTGTCGACGGTGACGATGGCCGACCGGATCGTGGTGATGGACGCGGGACAGGTGCGCGCGGTGGGCACCCATCGCGAACTCGTGGCCGAGGACCCGCTCTACGCGGAGCTGGCGGCGACGCAGTTCCTGGCGACTGCCGAATAGGCCGAGCCGTCACCGGCCCTCGTCCCCCGCTCGGCCGTCGTCTCAGCCCTGGAGTCTGCGCAGCCGCTCCGCGTCGCAGGTGCGGGGGCAGGTGGCGCACGCCTCGTCGGGGCGGATCGTGTAGTACATGCAGCAGCCGGCACGGGTGCGCGTCGGGTGCCGGCGGCCGTCCTGCGTGGTCAGGTGGCGGAAGTCGGCGCCGCTCGGGTACGGGGCCACCGCGGTCGGCAGCAGTCGGGACGCCGCCCGCACGGCCTCGTCCTCGCGGCCCAGCGTGCGGCCGAGGTACCAGATGCCGGAGACCAGGTCGTCGCAGACCATGCCCCACAGGGCCCGCGAGCCACGGCGTGCGACGGGGCCGATGACGTCCAGCAGCGGACCCATGTGATCGGCGACGGCGGCCCTCAACTCGGCGCACAGGGCCTCTTCGTGAGGGACCGTCAGCACACCGGGCAGGGCGGCGACCGGATCGTCGGTCAGGCAGGCGAGGTCGCTGCCGGGCGTCACGGTGAACTCGGCCGTGGCGAGGTCCAGGCGCAGGTCCTCGGGCCGGATCCGGGGCACGCGGCGTTCGAGGTACCAGGCGCCGCTCATCAGCAGCGAGACCGACCAGACGTAGTCGTGCAGGGCGCGCGAGGCGGCGACGTGACGGCGCGCCACGGTCCCGTGGCGATCGTGAATCCGGGCCGCCTCCGCCGCCACGAAGGCGTCGAGCACGGCCTCGTCCTTCACCAGCTCCGCCGCCGAGACCCCCGCCCGCGCACTCCGGGCACCGGGCTCGGCGACCCGCACGGACAGGACGTCGCAGAGGTCGGTGAGCCGCGTGTAGACATCACCGAGCGCATGCGCGACGGCGCCGGCCGGCGGTGTCGTCGGGGCCACGGACATCGGTGCTCCTGTGCGAGGTTTCAGCGAAAGCAGGACAGGTAAGCCTTACCTTACACTGACGATCAAGCCCAGAATGCCAGGCGGGCGCGCCGCAGGTGAGCATCTATCGCGCAGATCACAGTGAACCCACAGCAGTTGAAACGTAAAGGAAGGCTAACCTAAGCTCACGGCTTGTGATTGCGACCCAACGGGACGCACCGACCGGTGTGTCCTTCCGTGCCTTCAGGCACATACCGCTCTTCCTCGCCGGACTCGCCGCCCTCGTGCTCTGCACCGCGCTGAGCCTCGCTCTCGGCGCCCGCTCGGTGCCGCTGGGCACCGTGGCCGACGCGCTGTTCGGCAACGCTCACGGACGCGAAGCCCTCGTGGTGACCGGGCTGCGCCTGCCGAGAACCGTCATCGGGCTCGCGGTCGGGGCCGCGCTCGGGGTCGCCGGGGCCGTCGCCCAGGGCATCACCCGCAATCCGCTCGCCTCGCCGACGACGCTCGGCATCAACGCGGGCGCCGGTTTCGCGGTCGTCGTCGCCATCTTCGCGCTGAAGCTCAACAGCCCCGCCCAGTACGTGTGGTTCGCGTTCGCCGGTGCGGCCGGCGCCGCCCTGTTCGCACAGGCGCTGGCCCGGCGCGCCGGGGACATCGACGCCGTACGGCTGGCGCTCGGCGGCACCGTCCTGCAACTCGTGCTGCTGTCCTGGACGTCGGCGGTGATGCTGATGAACCAGCGCACCCTGGACGAGGCCCGCTTCTGGCTGGCCGGGTCGCTCTCCGGCCGCACCCTCGACGTCCTGTGGCCGGTCCTGCCCACCCTGCTGCTCGGTCTGGTCGTGGCGCTGGCCGTCTCCCCCGCCCTCAACGCCCTTGCCCTGGGCGACGACTCGGCGCAGGCGCTCGGCGTTCCGGTGGCCCGGATCCGGCTGGCGGGCGGCATCGCGGTCGTCCTGCTCGCCGGGTCGGCGGTAGCGGTCGCCGGCCCGATCGCCTTCATCGGGCTCGCCGCGCCCCATCTCGTACGGCCGCTGCTCGGCGGCGACCACCGGCTGCTGGTGCCCGGCTGTCTGATCGCCGGTCCCCTGCTGCTGCTCGCGGGCGATGTGCTCGGGCGGATGGTGATCCGCCCCTCGGAACTGGAGGTCGGCATCGTCACCGCCTTCCTGGGCGCGCCGCTGCTGGCGCTGCTGGCCCGGCGGGTGGCCCGATGAGCGCCGCGGTCGTCCCCGTGCGGACGACGTCCACGGCCCGTGCCCGGGTCCGGCGCCGAGTCCTGCTGTACGCCGCGACCGGTCTGGCCCTGCTGTTCGTGCTGCTCACCGTCTCCCTGACGACGGGTGAGATCCCGATGCCCGCGGCCACGGCGCTGCGCGCGCTGGTCGGGCTCGGCGATCCGGGCGACGTGCTGGTGATCCAGCAGTTCCGGGCACCGCGGTCGGTGGCCGCGATCGTCGCCGGTGCCGGTCTGGGAGCGGCAGGTTGTGTGCTGCAGCGGCTGTTCCGCAATCCGCTGGCCTCCCCGGACGTCATGGGCATCACTGGCGGCGCCTCCCTCGGCGCGGTCGCGCTGATCGCCGCCGGGGCCTCGCAGGCACTGGTCCCGGTCGGCGCCCTCGGCGGCGGGCTGCTCGCGGCCCTGCTGCTGGGCGTGTTCGCCTGGGGTTCCGGGATCGCGGTCACCCGGCTGGTGCTCACCGGCCTGGCCGTACAGGCGGGTCTCGCCGCCGCCGTGAACCTGATGATCGTGCGCTTCCCGGCCGAACTCGCCGGATCCGCGCTGCAGTGGATCACCGGATCGGTGTACGGGCGGACCTGGACCGAGGTGTGGGGAGCGGGCGGCGCCATGGTGCTCGCGCTCGCCGCCGCGCTGGTGATGAACCGTCAGCTGGCCGTGCTCGACCTCGGGGACGACTCGGCGGGCGCGCTCGGGCTGCGCACCTCACGAGCCCGGCTCCAACTGCTCGTCCTCGCGGTCGTGCTGGCCTCGCTGGCGGCGGCGCTCGCCGGGCCGGTGACGTTCGTGGCGCTCGCCGTCCCGCACGTCGTGCGGTTCGTGACCGGGCCGCCGACCGCCGCGTCCCTCGCCCTGGCCGCGCTCACCGGGGCGGTCCTGCTGCTCGCCTCCGATCTGATCGTGCAGCACCTGCTGCCGATCGAGGGCCTGCCCGTCGGCGCGGTCACCGCCACGCTGGGCGCGCCCTGGCTGCTGGTGCTGATGCTGCGGCAGAGCTCGCCCGTCCAGAGGAGCCAGGGATGACGGAACGCTCCGCTGGGAAAGCCGCGACGGATCGTCGTTCGGCTGCGGCGCCGTTGTGGCCGGTCGCGCAGTTCCCCGCGCCCCTTGGGGGCGCGCCACCTCGCCCGACCTGCACGAACCCTCCCTCGCCCGTCAGGAGCCACGCATGTCCGTGACCGCCAACCAGCTCTCCACCCAGCGTCTCGACCTGCGCTACGGCGACCGGCTCGTGGTCGGCGGGCTCGATCTGACGTTGCCGGGCGGTGCCGTCACGGCCATTGTCGGGCCCAACGCCTGTGGGAAGTCGACCCTGTTGCGGGGGCTGAGCCGGCTTCTGGCCCCGGCCGCCGGGAACGTCACGCTCGACGGGGCCGACATTCACCGGATGTACGCGCGGACGCTGGCCCGTCGTATGGGTCTGCTTCCGCAGCAGCCGGTCACCCCCGAGGCGATCACCGTCGAAGCGCTGGTACGCCTTGGCCGGTACCCGCATCAGCGGCTGCTGAGCCCCTGGTCCGCGGCCGATCAGAAGGCCGTCGACGAGGCCCTGGAGCGCACCGGCACGGCGGCCCTGCGCGACCAACCCGTGGACCAGCTGTCCGGCGGTCAGCGGCAACGCGCCTGGATCGCGCTGGCGTTGGCGCAGGACACCGAGCTGCTGCTGCTCGACGAGCCCACCACCTTCCTCGATCTGCGGCACCAGCTCGACGTCCTCGACCTGGTCGCCGCCCTGCACGCCGAGGCCGGCCGCACCGTGGTGATGGTGCTGCACGACCTCGGACAGGCCGCCCGCTACGCGGACCACATGGTGGTCCTCAAGGACGGCCGCCTCGCCGCCGCCGGCGCCCCGGCCGACGTCCTCGACGCGGAGCTGGTCAAGTCCGTGTTCGACGTCGACTGCCGGGTGATTCCCGACCCGGAGACCGGTACCCCGCTGGTCGTCCCAATGAGCCGAGGGGCGCGCCGGTGTCGAGAGCCCGAGCGCGCGGAGGCCCGAAGGGCTGAGCACGGTCGGGCTCTCGACATCGGCTGAGAGCGCCCCAGAGGCGAATCAATCAAGAGAGGCGCAGCGCGGTGCGGCACACCGCCGCGACCGCCTGATCCGTCCCCACTCACAGAAAGACCCCTCATGTTCAACCGATCTCCCCTACGCGGAATCGGCCGGCTGATCGCCGTGCTGCTCGCCGTCGTGCTCGGTACGGCCGTCCTGGCCGCCTGTGGCAGCGAGGACTCCGCCAAGGACGGCGACACGGCCCAGGCCGCCAAGAACGGCTCGGCCTTCCCGCGCACCCTCAAGACCGTGATGGGCGACGTGAAGATCCCGTCCCAGCCGAAGCGGGTCGTCGTGCTCGACACCGGTGAGCTGGACGACGTCACCCTGCTCGGCATCGACCCGGTCGGCGCGGTCGCCCCGCACTTCAAGACGTCGGGCGGCTTTCCGACGTACCTGGACGGCGAGTTGAAGGACACCGTCGACGTCGGCCCGCTGCTGGAGCCGAACCTGGAGAAGATCGCCTCGCTCAAGCCCGATCTGATCCTGTCGTCCAAGGTCCGGCACGAGAAGGTCTACGACAAGCTCAGCGCGATCGCCCCGACCGTGTTCACCGAGACCACCGGCGGTGTCTGGAAGGAGAACCTCAAGGTCCACGCCGAGGCGCTGGGCCTGGAGAAGGAAGCCGCGGCCAAGCTGAAGGAGTACGAGACGCAGGCCAAGGCGCTTGGTGAGGCGATCAAGAAGAAGGACGGCGGCACGATGCCGACCGCGTCCGTGGTCCGCTTCATCGCCGGTCCGACCCGCCTGTACCAGTCCAACTCCTACAGCGGTGTCGTGCTGGACGACATCGGCTTCCAGCGCCCGAAGTCGCAGGTCTCGACCGACCCCGAGGTCACGATGAAGGACGTCAGCCCCGAGGAGATCGACCAGGCCGACGCCGACCTGATCTTCGTCACCGCGGCCGACGCCGAGGACAAGACCCAGAAGAAGCAGGTCGTCTCCAACCCCGTCTGGAAGAGCCTGCCGGCGGTGAAGGACGGCAAGGTCTTCGAGGTCCCGGACGAGACGTGGATGTCCGGCATCGGCGTCCAGGCCGCCGAAGAGATGCTCAAGGACGTGGCGAAGGCCACCGGCGTGGAGCTCCCGGCGAAGTAGCTGCCGCTCACCTTTCGGGGCGGGCCGTGCGCCACCGGCCCGGCCCGCCCCAACCCCCCACCCGCCAGCGGAAGTTGTCTGTCTGCCATGCGCCTGTATCTGCTCGCCCTCAACCCGACCGACGCCGTCACCGAGGGCTTCCTGCCCGCCGCCGCCCGTCTGGGCCTGGACGTCACCGTCCTCACCGACCAGCCCGACGCCCACCGCCGCACCTACCCGGACATCGAGGTCCTGGAGTGCGACGTGCGGGACTTCCGGGCCGTGATCACCCGCATCTCCACGCATCACAAGCCGGACGCCGTCTTCACCAACAGCGACCACCTGCAGACCCAGGCCGCCCTGGCCGCCGCCTACTTCGACCTCCCCGGCAAGGACTGGCGGGCCGCCCTGCGCTGCAAGGACAAGGCCGAGATGCGCCGCCGTCTCGCCGCGGCCGGAGTGGACACGGTGTGGTCGGCCGAGCTCACCGAACCGGTCGCGCCCGCCGGAACCCCCTACCCCTGTGTGCTCAAGCCGCGAGAGGGGGTGGCCAGCGAGGACGTCGTCCTCGTCGACGGGGCCGAGGAACTCGTGGCCCACGCCAAGGAGATCCTGGAGCGCCGCCCGGATGCCGTACTGGTCGTCGAGGAGTACCTCCCGGGCGAGCTGTACACCCTGGAGACCCTCGGCGACGGGAACGTCCGCCATGTGCTGGGCGGCTTCCACACCGAGCTGTCGCCGCCGCCGTACTTCATCGAGGAACGCCTCACCTTCGTCCCCGCCCACCCCGAGCCGGTCGTCGCGCAGGTCCTGGCGCAGCTGGACGCGCTGGGCGTCGGGTTCGGTGCCTGTCACACCGAGTTCGTGGTGCACGGCGGTCGGGCGCGGATCATCGAGGTCAACTACCGTGCCATCGGCGACCAGTGCGACCTGCTGCTGGCCCGGCTGCTTCGGATCCCGCTGTTCGAGCACATCCTGCGCACCCACCTGGGCGAGTCGCTCCCGGCCGATCTCGGCGCCCGCCGCGACGGCGCGGCCCGCCTGGAGTACCCGTGCGCCGACCGCGCCGGCACCCTGGTGGGCGCCCCCGCCGCGACCGACCTGGACGTCGAGGGTGTGCATCTGACCTACCGTCCGCTGCGGGCGGTGGGCGAGCGGCACGAGCTGTACATGACCAACCGGGACTATCTCGGGGTTCTGCGCGCCACCGGCACCGACCAGAGCACGGTGGACCGGGTGGTGGCCGCCTTCCTGGCCGAACGGCAGTGGGAGATCCAGCCGTGACCGCCGCCGTCGTGCCGGACACCTGCGAGGCGGAGCTGCTCACCCGTGTGCTGAGCGCCCTGTTGCGGGAGGACGTGGCCGGGCTGCGCACCCGCAGCGCGCCGGTGCACCGCCCGGACGGCGCCTGGCTGCGCCTGCCCACGCCAGATGGCGACGCGCTGCTGCTGCCCGTCGAGGACGACGGCTACCAGTGCGAGCACGCCGCCCGGCTGCCGCTGCTCGTGCGGGAGGCCGACGGGACCGAGCTGACGTCGTACGACACCGTGCTCGGCGCGCTGCGTGCGCTCGCCGAGCCCGTGGACCGGGACGGCTACGACGCCTTCGCCGAGGAGTGCCGGCAGACGCTGGCCACCGTACGGCTGCATGCGGCGACGCGGGCGGAGGTCCTGGAGCCGCTCGCGCCGGGGACCGGTGTCGGCGGCAGTCTGGTGTACGACACCCTCGCCGCCCGTCTCGACCACCCCGTCTACCCGACCGCGCGCGGCCGATCCGGGCTGACGGAGGAGCAACTGCGGGCGTACGCACCGGAGTTCCACCCGCGATTCGCGCTGCGCTGGCTCGCTCTGCCCCGGGAGACGGTCACCCTGACCGGCACCCTCCCGGAGGTCTGGCCCACGCCCGCGACGCTGGGTCTGGACGGGTTGCGGGACACTCATGTGGCCCTGCCCGTCCACCCGTTGACGGTCGGGGCCCTGTCCGAGGCCGGGCTCCCGGACGGCTCCGTACTCGCCGACGGTACGCGGCTGGACGTCATACCGACCCTGTCGATGCGCACCGTCGCCACGGTCGCGGATCCGACCCTGCATCTCAAACTGCCGCTCGCCACCGCGACGTTGGGCCTGCGCAACAAGCGCACCGTCAAGCCCGGCACCCTGGTCGACGGCGCGGCAGGGCAGCGGCTGCTGGAGGCGGTGATCGCCCGTGAGCCCCGCTTCCGGGACACGATCCTGCATGCCGACGAGACGACGTACGCACACGCCGGTCACGAGCTGCTGGCGGTCCTGTGCCGCCGCTACCCGGCCGGGCTCGACGACGCGACGGTCGTGCCGCTGGCGGCCCTCCTCGCCGAGGCCCCCGACGGACGGCTGGTCGTGGAGCAGTTGGCCGACCGGTTCCACGGCGGTGATCCGCTCGCGCTGCTGGACGCCTGTCTGACGCTGCTGTTCGACTGGCAGACCACGCTGTTCGGGTACGGCATCGCGCTGGAGTCGCACCAGCAGAACATCTCGCTGGTGCTGCGGCCGGGCGAGCTGCGGCTGCTGTTCAAGGACAACGACGGGCCGCGTATCAACACCGAGCGGCTGGCCGCCGTGCTGCCCGGGCCCTGGGGCTTCGACGACGCGCGGATCTTCGGTACGGACGACGGGGCGGTGGCGGACGTGTTCGCGACCATCACCGTCCATCTGTGTGCGGGGTCCTACGCGTTCGGGCTGCCGAAGCACCGCGCGGCCCTGCTGGAACTGATCCGCGACCGGCTGTCGGAGGCGGTGGACCGGCTCGGCGGCGACGCGGGAGCCGTGCTGCGCGCCCGTGTCCTGGAGGCGCCGCGGCTGCCGGTGAAGGCGATGGTGACGGCCGGGACGCTGCTGTCCAAGGAGCGCTCGGGCGCGGCCGACATCAACAAGCACTACACGACCGGCCCCAACTACCTGCTGTCCGGCGGTGGTCCGGCATGAGCGCACAGGCGCTGCGCATACCGCGCACCGGATTCGGGCGCGGGCAGGTGCAGGCGGTGGCCGGCTGCTACTTCGTGGCGTCGTTCGCTGCGCTGGGGCTGCCGCCGTATCTCACCGAGATCCTGCCGGAGCTGGGCGACCGCCAGGCCCGCTGGGCGGGGGTGCTCTACATCGTGCCGACCGTGTTCGGCGCGCTCGGCGCCCCGCTGTGGGGGCGGCTCGCGGACCGGTTCGGCCGTAAACGGCTGCTGCTGCGCGCCCAGTTGGGGCTCGCCGTGTCCTTCCTGCTCGCCGGCTGGGCGGACTCGATGGCCACGTTCACGGTGGCGCTGGTGCTGCAGGGCATCCTGGGCGGCACGTTCGCCGCGTCCAACGGCTATCTGGGCGCCGCCCTGGAGGGCCCCGCGCTGTCCAGGGCGCTCACCCTGATGCAGGGCAGTGCGCGGGCGGCGCTGGTCGTCGCACCGATAGTGGTCGGTTCGCTGTCGGGCTGGCTGTCCCCGCACCGCCAGTACGCGCTGCTCGCCGTACTGCCGCTGACGGCCGCCCTGCTGCTGGCGGCACTGCCCGAACCGGAGCCCGTCGAGCGATCGCAGGCCGAGCCGGAGACGGTCGACGAGGTGGTTCCGGTGGTCTCGCTGAGGGTGCTGTACGCCCTGGAGTTCGCCTTCGTGTTCTCCACGGTCATCTCCTTCCCGTACCTGATCCAGCTCGTCGACGACCGGGTCCCGGGGACCTCGGCGGCACTGTCCGGTGTGCTCTTCGCCCTTCCCCACCTGGTCTATCTGGTGGCGGCGCTGGCGGTGCACGCCGCCTTCCGGGACCGGCCGCGGGCCGGGATCGCGCTCGGCTTCGCCTGTATCGCGCTCGGGCTCGCCGGACACGGCGTCGCCGGTTCGCTGACCTCGCTGATCGCCGTACGACTGCTGCTGGGCGTGGGACTCACCCTGGGCCTGGTGTGTCTGTCGGTGCTGGCCGCCGACTGTGCCAGGGGCCGTGCGCCGGGCGGCATGTTCGGCTCGCTCGAATTCTTCTCCAAGGCCGGCGCGGTCGCCGCCGGCCTGGCCGCGGCGGCGGGCAGCGCCCGCTTCGGGCCGGCCGCACCCGTGCTCATAGGTGGCGCCGCTGCCGCCGTCACCGTGTTCGCGACCCTCCTCCCCACACTGAACCACCGCACCCGCCGGAGCCGCTGATGCCCTCCCTGACCGACTCGCTCGGCAGCGCCCCCAAGCTCTCCACCCCGCCCGGGCAGGGCGGCACGGGCAACGCCCGCGCGAAGCTGCCCACCGCCGACGAGGCCGTGGCCCACACCCTCCTCAACTGCCTGCTGCGCGAGGTGTCCGGCCCCGAGCACCAGACCGTGGTCACCGACGGCCGACTGCTGCTGCGCCTGCCGCGGCGCGGGGTCCTGCTCCGTGTCTCCCTGCGCCGTACCTCGCTGCTCGGGGCACACCGGTTCACCGGGCCGGTGAGCGAACAGCGCGACGGCGACTGGACCGAGGTGGACTGGCGGCGCCTCGCCGAGTACACGCACGACGAGCTGTCGCTGCGGACGGGCGTGCGCAACGAGGAGTTCCTGGAGCAGATCGCGTCCAGCCACGAGGCCGTGGCGACCTCACTGGCGGCGATGCGAGAGGCCTCGGACCCGGCCTCGCCTTCGTCGTCGGCATCGGCCTCGGCCGCGGGCGACCGGCTCTCCGCCTACCTCTCCTCCGAGCAGTCCCTCCTGTTCGGCCACCGCTTCCACCCCACGCCCAAGGCCCGTACCGGCGATCCGCGCGCCTGGTCCGCGTACGCCCCGGAGGTCGGTGCCTCCTTCCCGCTGCGGCACCTCGCCGTGCGCGCCCACCTCGTCGCCGAGGAACACGCCGACCCCACGGCCCTGCACGGACTGGACCGACAGCGCACGGACGTCCCCGAGGGCTACCGTCTGCTCCCCGCGCACCCCTGGCAGTACGAGACGCTCAGCGAGCACCCCCTGCTGCGCGCCGCCCTCGGCCGCGGCGACGTCATCGACCTCGGCCCGGGCGGGCGGCCCTTCGCCGCCACCGCGTCGGTGCGCACCCTGTACGACGGTGAGAGCTTCCTGAAGTTCAGCCTGAACGTGCGGATCACCAACTGCCTGCGCAAGAACAGCAGTTACGAACTGTCGGGTGCCGTCGCGCTCACCCGGGTCCTGGCCCCGGCCCTCGCCGACCTGGCCGACCGCTTCCCCGGCAGCGCGGTGCTGCGCGAGCCCGCCTATCGCACGCTGGCCCTCCCCGGCCCGGACGGCACGCCGGACCGCGCGCTGTTCGAGGGCTTCGGCGTCATCGTCCGCGAGGGCCTGCCGCAGCGCCTCGCGCCGGGCACCACTCCCCTGCTGGCGGCCGCCGTCGCCGACGAGTACCCGACCGGCGCCGCCCACATCTCCCGTCTCCTCGACGGCGCCGACGAGCAGAGCGCCCTGGACTGGTGGTCGGCGTACCTCGACCTGCTGCTGCCGCCCGTGCTCGCCGCGTACTTCGATCACGGCCTGGTCCTGGAACCCCATCTGCAGAACGTCCTGATCTGCGTCGACGGCGACGGCAGGCCCGCCCAGGTCCTCTTCCGCGACCTGGAGGGCACCAAGCTGGTCCCCGACCACCACGCCGACACGCTCGCCGCGCTGCCGCCCGAGGTCGCGGGCCCGATGACGTACGACGCCCAGCGCGGCTGGGACCGGGTCGTCTACTGCCTGCTGGTCAATCACGTGGCCGAGTTGCTCGCCGCCCTCGCCGACCTGCACCCCGGCGCGGAGGCCGCGCTCTGGGCGCGGGTGCGCACCACGCTTGAGTCGTACAGCGAGCGGTTCGGCTGCCCGCCCCGGATGGCGGCCCTGCTCGCCGGTGTGCCGCTGCCCGCCAAGGCCAACCTGCTCACCCGCTGGGAACGCAAGGCCGACCGCGAAGCCGGGTACGTCCAGCTGCCCTCCCCGCTCGCCGAGGACGTCCTGGGCGGCCCGGCCGGGGCCCAGGTGCTGCGCGACACGACCGGGGGTGCCCGATGACCGAGCCGACTGCCGCGGTCCGCGAGCGCGCCCTGTCCCTGCCGTCCAACGAACTCCCCGCGTACGTCTACGACTTGGCGGCCCTGCGCGACCACGCCGCCGCCGTGCGGGACGCCCTCCCCGAACGGGTCGAGCTGTACTACGCCGCGAAGGCCAATCCGGAGCCGGAGATCCTCGCCGCGCTCGGCCCGTACGTCGACGGCTACGAGGTCTCCTCGGGTGGCGAACTCGCCCACGTCGCCAAGGCGGTGCCGGGCCGTCCGCTCGCCTTCGGCGGTCCCGGCAAGACGCCGGACGAGGTGACGGCCGCGCTGGAGACCGGCGTCGAGCGGTTCCACGTGGAGAGCGCGTACGAGCTGCGCATGCTGGCCGAGTCGGCGCGTCGGGTGGCGCCGGGCCGGCGGGTGGCGGTGCTGCCGCGGGTCAACCTTCCGGTGGCCGACGGGTCGTTGGCGGGCAGCTCGCTGGCGATGGGAGGTCGCCCGACGCCCTTCGGCATGGACCCGGCGCAGGCCGCCGAGGTCGTGCGCGCCCTCACGGACGGGACGTATCCGCAGCTCGAACTGCGCGGCGTCCACGCCCACTTGGCCAGTGGCCTGGAGGCGGCCGAGCAGGTCGCCGTGGCGGAGTCGATCGTGGCCTGGGCGGCGGGTCTGAGGGTGCCACTCGCCGAGGTGAACGTCGGCGGCGGTATGCACGTCGACTACGGAACCCCGGAGCGCCGCTTCGACTGGGCGGCGTACGGCCGCGGGCTGGCCCGTCTGGCCGAGGAGCATCCGGGGCTGACCCTGCGGATCGAGCCGGGCCGGGCGCTGACGGCGTACTGCGGCTGGTACGCCACCGAGGTGCTGGACGTGAAGCACAGCCACGGCGAGGAGTTCGCCGTGGTGCGGGGCGGCACCCACCATCTGCGGACCCCGGCGACGAAGGGCCACGACCAGCCCTGTTCCGTGCTGCCGGTCGACGCCTGGCCGCACCCCTGGCCGCGGCCGGCCGCGGCCGGCGAGCAGGTCACCCTGGCCGGTCAGCTGTGCACCCCCAAGGACGTGCTGGCCCGCCGGGTGCCGGCGGCCGGGCTCAGGGCCGGGGACCGGGTGCTGTTCGCGCTCGCGGGCGCCTATGCGTGGAACATCTCCCACCACGACTTCCTGATGCACCCGAGGCCGGGATTCCACTTCCTCTCGGCGGCCGCCGACTCCGCCGGGTAGGGAACACATCACTCTCGGCACACACCAAGGGCCGCCCGGCACGATCCGGGCGGCCCTTGCGGTGTGTCGGCGGTCTATCGGCGGCCGAGCGGCGCCGGAGCCAGCCCCTTGATCTGGTTGAGCGGGCCGCCCAACTGCTGCGACACCCGCGGGACACGGTGCTTGTGCTGCTCGGGGATACCGGTCTGGGCGAGCTGGTCGAGCGTGGTGATCGGGTTCAGCCGGGCGCCCGCGGTCCGGGTGTCCGCGGGGTGCGCGTTCGCGAGCGGGGCGGCGAGGCCGGTGAGACCGGCGGCCAGACCAACGGCGGCTGCGATACGTCGTGTTGACATCATGCCTTCAGCAACGCGGGCGGGCCACCGCCGGACACGGCCGCCCGGCGGCGCTCACCCGTCAGGCCCAGTGGCCCCACTGCGCTTGCCGAGTCCGGCGGGGCGGAGGAGGCTCTTCAGGAGAGGCTCTCGCGGCCGTCTCTCGTCCTGCCGCGGGCCTCGGAGGAGGTCACCATGGGCACCGCCACTAGCCCCTCGTTCGACACCGAGACACTGCGCCGGGGTATCGAAGGACAAACCCCGGAGACACTTCTGTCGCTGTACACGGACGACGCGGAACTGCGCGTCGTGAACCGCAACGCCCAGCCCAGCCATCCCAAGGTGCTGCACGGCCGGAACGAGATCGCCGAGATGCTCCTCGACGTCTACAGCCGCGACATGACGCACAAGCTGGAGGGGTGCGTCATCCAGGGGGACCGCGCCGCCTACAGCGAGTCCTGTGAGTACGCGGACGGAGTGCGTGTCCTGTCCGAGTCGATGATCACGCTGCGCGACGGCAAGATATCCCGGCAGATCTTGATCGAGGCATGGGACGAGTAGGAAAGGATCGGCCGAAGGTCCAGGCCACCTGTCGGCTGACCTGGACCTTCTCCATGATCAAGGCGTCCTCAGCGTCGTGACCAGGTCGCGCGGCAGGCCGTGGGTGTCGTGGAGGTAGTGGTAGTCCTCGTCGCTCAACGGGCCCTCGAACTCCGGCCTTCCGAGCACACGCCGTCCCCGTTCCAGGAGCCTGCCGAACCGTCGTTCCTCGTCCAGGAGCACCTCGCGCACCAGCCCTGTCCCGCGGGGCTGGCGGAAGTGGTCCAGCGTGTGATCGAGGACCTCCTCGGGCAGGTCGGAGAGGGTGCGTGAGGGGTCGTCGCGCCACAGGGTGGTGAGGGCACGGCGGATCAGCCGGCGCAGGACGTAGCCGCGTCCGGTGTTGGAGGGCCGTACGCCGTCGCCGATCACGACGACGGCGGACCGCAGGTGGTCGCAGACGAGTCGCCGTGACCTGCCGTCCAGGTTCCACAGCGGCGGCAGGATCCTCGTCCAGGGCTCGAACAGGTCGCTGTCGTAGACGGAGTCGTGGCCCTGCAGAACCGTCACGAGCCGCTCCAGTCCCATGCCCGTGTCGACATTGGGCTGCCGGAGGGGCTGCAGACTGCCGTCCCCGAGCCGGCGATGGCGCATGCTCACGTGGTTCCACACCTCCACCCACCTGGGGTCGGTGGTAGGAGTGCCCTGAGGTGGGGTGCCCGGGGCGCCGGTCCAGACGAAGATCTCGGAATCGGGGCCGCAGAGGCCGACGGGGCCGTGGGACCACCAGTTCTCGTCACGGGTCGGTTCGACGGGCAGGCCCAACTCCCGCCAGGTGCACAGGGATTCACTGTCGGGACCGAACTCGTCGTCGCCCCCGAAGACGGTGACGTACATCCGGTCCGACGGGACCCCGAACCCGTCGCGCAGCAGCTCGTATCCCCAACGCAGGCTCTGCGAATGGTCGTAGTCGCCCAGGGACCAGGAGCCGAGCATCTCGAACACCGTCAGATGGGTCGGGTCGCCCACCTCGTCGAGGTCGCTGGTGCGCAGACAGCGCTGGACGTTGACCAGACGCCGGCCCTGTGGATGCGGACGGCCTTCCAGGTGGGGAGTGAGCGGGTGCATGCCCGAGGTGGTGAACAGCACCGGGTCGGAGGGCGGTGGCAGGAGTGTGCCGCCGGTGATGAGTTCGTGTCCGCGCTCGCGGAAGAAGTCGGTGAAGGTGCGGACGATCTGGTCGCCGCTCGGCGTGGTGGTCATCGCGGTGTTCCTTCGGGTCGTCGGGTCACGGGGACCGGAACGAGCCGCGGAACAGGTGCGACGGGAGTGGAAGAGAAGGCCGCACACCGACGGTCCGTTTCCGACCGCCGGGAGGGTGGGATCAGGCGTCGGCAGCCGAGGAGCTGGTCGCTCGCGCGGCTGCGGTGCGGTGGTGCCTGATGACCTTCATGACACCGACGCTAACAGCCGGCCCCCGCCCCGTCGCCCGAATTTCACCCCGGCGCCGGCCTCGAACAGCCTCGGTTAAGGTGGCCGTGGGCCGTGACTGGCGCTGAGGTGGAGTACCACCGGGGAGCGGCCCCGCAGAGTCGATGCCGTGCGCCTGGGCGAACCGGACATCCCAGCCCAGGAGTGGATCATGGCCCAGGCTCGACTGGGGGCACCTCCCGCCGTGGTCGTCGGCCGCAGCGCGATCCTCGGCAAGCCGGCCGGCATGCTGCTTCTCGCGCGCGACGCGACGGTGACGTACTGCCACTCCCGTACGGCGGACCTGTCGGCGGCCGTACGGGAGGCGGACATCGTCGTCGCGGCCGTGGGGCGGGCGCGGCTGATCCGGGGGCAGGACGTCAAGCCAGGCGCCGTGGTGATCGACGCCGGGTACAACCCGGGGAACGTCGGTGACGTCGGCTTCGACTCCGCGGTCGAGCGGGCGTCGCTGATCACTCCGGTGCCGGGCGGCGTCGGTCCGATGACGATCGCCACGCTGCTGGAGCAGACGGTGGACGCGGCGGCCCGGCAGCTCGGGGTGTGATCAGCGCATCCAGGCGCTGTACGACATCACGTCGCCCGCCTTGACGCCGTACTCGGGCTCGGCCCGGGTGAAGGTCGTCTCCAGCCCGAGGACGGCGCCGGTGCCGGGGTCCATGATCAGCATGCGGCGGGTGCCGGACGTCTCGTAGACGTACGCCTGCCCGCTCCGCCCCAATCGGTCCGTCACCCGGCCGACGGGCCGCAGCCCCTCGGTGTCGGCCAGGAGCCGGGCGAGCGCGGCGGACTCGCGGGCACCGAGGGTCCAGCGGTCGAGCAGGGTCTCGGTGGCATCGAGGAGTTCGGACGTGCTCAACGGCTTGCTGTGGTCCGACAGGTAGGCACGCACGGCTTCTTCCAGATACGCGCTCAGTCGTACCGAGTCGTGCGGCGGCGGTGCCGCGGGCGGGGCGTCGCTCCAACTCGGCGGGTACGTCTGCCTGCTGAGGACATGGCCGTCGTCGACGACCCGCGGCTCACCGCCCCCCTCGACGAGGACCGGCCGGCCCGGATGACGCGGGTCGGTCGCCACGACGATCTCCGTGTGGCTGTCGTCGGCGTTCCAGCGGACGATGCGCTCCTCGGGGAGGGTGATCGGCGGCTTGTCCTCGCTCATCCCCATGCTCCACGACTGCACATGTGTGCCCTTGCGGAGTTCGGGCGCGCCGTCCTTCGCGTCGGCTCGCGCGCGTTCGGCCAGTGTCTTCAGGGACACGGGGGTGGAGTCGGCGCGCACGACCAGTGGGCGGGGTGCGGCGACCGCGGGTGCGGTGGTCTGGCCGGTGAGCAGCAGTGCCGACACGAGCGCGGCGACCACGGCCGAGGCGGCGAGGCCCCAGGCCAGTCGGCCCCGGGTGGGGCGGCGGGGCGCGGCGGGGCGGTCCCGCAGCAGCCGGTCGAGGTGGCGTTCGGCGGTGTGGTCCAGCGGTCCGTCGCCGAAGTGCGGGCCGTCGGCCGGCACCGGGTTGGCGCGGCGCAGGAGTTCGAGTTCGTCAGCCATGGCCGTGTTCCTTCGCTGCGGTCGCTGGGCTCATTCGGTCGATCTCGGCTCTCAGGCGCCGGCGGGCCCGGTGCAGCCGCATCGAGGCGGCCCGGCTGCCGCAGCCGAGGACGACGGCGATCTCGTCGATGCCGAGTTCCTCCCACGCGGTCAGGCGCAGCACCTCCCGGTCGGCCGGGGAGAGCCGGGCGAGCGCCTCGTGCACCCAGGCACCCGGTGCCTCCGTCTCGGGGCCGACCTCGATGTGCCGGCCGTGCGCCGCGTCGTCGTTGCCGAGCCGGTCGACCAGTCGCCGACGGCGCCCGTAGCCGCGTACCGCGTTCGCCAGGCAGTTGCGTGCCACGCCGTACAGCCAGGGCAGCGCGGCGTCCGGGAGGTCGTCCCGACGCCGCCAGGCGACGGTGAACACCTCCGCCACCACTTCCTCGACCTCACTCGTATGCCCGTCCAGTCGCCGCGCGACATAGCGGCTGACCGCCCAGTAGTGCTCGCGATAGGCAGCGGCGAAGATCTCGTCGTTGCTCATGTTCCGTTCGTGTCCGGCACCCGCCGGATCGTCACACCCGCTTCCGTGATTCTTGTCGCGTCGGTCGAGTGTGACGTGCGGGTGGGCCGCGGACACAGGCGGGGCGTGAAGAGGATCAAAGACTCCAAGGCCGTCCAGTGGCTGACCACCACGGATCACAAGACCATCGGCACGCTCTACCTGGTCACGTCGTTCGCGTTCTTCTGCCTCGGTGGCGTGATGGCGCTGCTGATGCGTGCCGAGCTGGCCCGTCCGGGCCTGCAGATCATGTCGAACGAGCAGTTCAACCAGGCGTTCACGATGCACGGCACGATCATGCTGCTGATGTTCGCGACACCGCTGTTCGCCGGCTTCGCGAACTGGATCATGCCGCTGCAGATCGGCGCGCCGGACGTGGCCTTCCCCCGGCTGAACATGTTCGCCTACTGGCTGTACCTGTTCGGCTCGCTCATCGCGGTGGGTGGCTTCCTGACGCCGGAGGGTGCGGCCGACTTCGGCTGGTTCGCCTACTCGCCGCTGTCGGACGCGGTCCGCTCCCCGGGCATCGGCGCCGACATGTGGATCATGGGTCTGGCCTTCTCCGGATTCGGCACGATCCTCGGCTCGGTCAACTTCATCACCACGATCATCTGCATGCGTGCGCCGGGCATGACCATGTTCCGTATGCCGATCTTCACCTGGAACGTGCTGCTGACCGGTGTGCTGGTCCTGCTGGCCTTTCCGGTCCTGGCCGCGGCGCTGTTCGCGCTGGAGGCGGACCGCAAGTTCGGTGCGCATGTCTTCGACGCAGCGAATGGCGGGGCGCTGCTCTGGCAACACCTCTTCTGGTTCTTCGGCCATCCAGAGGTGTACATCATCGCCCTGCCGTTCTTCGGCATCATTTCCGAAGTCATCCCGGTCTTCTCCCGTAAGCCGATGTTCGGCTACATGGGTCTGATCGCGGCGACGATCGCCATCGCGGGTCTGTCCGTGACGGTGTGGGCGCACCACATGTACGTCACCGGCGGTGTGCTGCTGCCGTTCTTCGCCTTCATGACGTTCCTCATCGCCGTACCCACCGGGGTGAAGTTCTTCAACTGGATCGGCACCATGTGGAACGGCTCGCTGTCCTTCGAAACCCCCATGCTCTGGGCCTTCGGATTCCTGATCACCTTCGTCTTCGGCGGCCTGACCGGCGTCATGCTGGCCTCACCGCCACTGGACTTCCCGACATCCGACACCTATTTCGTCGTCGCCCATTTCCATTACGTCATTTTCGGCACCGTCGTCTTCGCGATGTTCTCCGGATTCCACTTCTGGTGGCCGAAGTTCACCGGCAAGATGCTCGACGAACGCCTCGGCAAGATGACGTTCTGGACACTGTTCATCGGATTCCACGGCACGTTCCTCGTCCAGCACTGGCTGGGTGTGAACGGCATGCAGCGCCGGATTCCCGACTATCTGGCGGTGGAGGGGCTGACGCCGCTCAACTCACTGTCGACGGTCTTCTCGTTCGTGCTGGGGCTGTCCCTCCTGCCGTTCTTCTACAACGTCTGGAGGACCGCGAAATACGGGGAGAAGGTCGAGGCCGACGACCCGTGGGGCTACGGCCGCTCCCTGGAGTGGGCGACGTCCTGCCCGCCGCCGCGGCACAACTTCCTCACGCTGCCGCGGATCCGTTCCGAATCCCCGGCGTTCGACCTGCATCACGCGCCCGCGGCGGAGAGGGAGTTGACCACTCAGTGAGCATCACGGACAAGTTCCTGAACGACATCGAGGGGCATCTGCTGCTCGCCGCGACCCGCGAGGAGGGCCGGACGGCAGCCGCACGATTCAGCGCCCCGCTGGACTGGCTGACGGACGCTCAGCGGTGTGAGGTGGAGCGGCGGTTCGAGGCGGAGTACCTCGCACTCGCCCGAGCCTCCTGGCAGCACAGCGCGGAGCGTGCCGGGAGACTGCGGGACGAGTACGAGGCGACGTACCGCCGGCTGCGGCACCGACTGCTGGCCGGCTGGCTGCTGACCTGCGCCCTGGTCCTCGGTGTCCTGGTCGTGGGCCTCGCCCGGTCCTGTTGAGCTAACTCACCGTCCACTTCTGGTTGGCCTGGCCGTTGCAGGTCCACAGCACCAGCTTGGTGCCGTTGGCCGTGGCCGCGCCGTACGCGTCGAGGCAGAGCCCGGAGTTGACGTTGGTGAGGGTGCCGTCGCTGTTCAGGTTCCACTTCTGGTTGTTCTGGCCGTTGCAGTCCCAGATGACGACACGGGTGCCGTTGGTGGTGCCGAGGTCGTAGGCGTCGAGGCACTTGTTGCCGTACACCACCAGTTCCTTGCGGGTGCTGTTGTACTGCCACACCTGGTTCTGGCCGCCGCCGCAGTCCCACAGCTGGGCGTCGGTACCGTTGGCGATGGTGTTGTCGTTGATGTCGACGCAGCGGCCGGATCCGGTACCCGTGATCAGGGTGCCGTTCCTGCCGGGCAGCGGCCGTACGACGATCCCTTCGAGGGTGGGGGCGCCGGAGAAGGAGATCGTGTTGCTGTTGCCCTTGGCGAGGGAGACGTTGACGGAGATGTTGCCCGGGCCGGCGCCGGTCGGCGGGAAGGAGACCTTGGTCGAGGTCTGGCCGTTGACCGTCAGGGTCGCGGTGCGGGCGGCGGACGTGTTGTTGGTGTAGGAGACCTCGACCGTCTTCAGGCCGGCGTTTCCGGCGGCCACTCCGGAGAAGCTCGCCGTGCCGTTGTAGGTGCTCGCCGACTGCTCGGTGCCCCCGGTGACGGTGAGCATCACGGAACCGCCCGCCGGGACGCTGGTGGTGTAACTCGTGCCGGTGGTGGCGACGTTCTGCCGGGCCCACAGGTCACGGACGGTCGCGGAGGCGTTCGTCAGGCCGAGGTCGGACCAGCGGACGGTCATGTTCTGCGTGGTCGACGTGCGGTTGAGCAGGACGACGGCGCGGTTGCCGTTGCCGGCCAGGACCTTGCCGTACACCTGGAGTCCCGAGGTGTCCTCGGCGACCTCGACGCCCTGGAGGCCGCGCGGGTCCTGGTCGACGGCGATGACCTCGGGGTTGGTGAGGATGCTCGTCGTCTCGGCGGTGAGGGTGGTGAGGTCGAGGCCGGTGAGGAGCGGGGCGCCGGAGATCGCCCACAGGTTCATGTGGCTGCGGTTCTGGGCGCCGGTCAGTCCGGTCATTCCGGCGACCATCATGTCGGCGTCGTTGTAGTAGCCGGTGTGCTGGGCCGTGGGGTGAATGTTACGGTCGAAGGCGGTCAGCACGTTGCTGTACGACGGGGTGCCGCCGTGGAAGAAGATGTCCGTGTTGGTGCGCCACATCGGGCCCATGCCCGGCGCCCAGTTCCACGGGTCGGAGTAGCCCCAGTTGCACAGGGAGAGGGCGAGCGGGCGGCCGGTGGTGGCGGTTGCGGCGGCCACCGCGTTGCTGATCGCCTGGTAGGTCGTCTTCGGGTCGAGTTTCTCGGCGTCACCACCGCACCAGTCGACCTTCACGAAGTCGAAGCCCCACTTCGAGAACTGCGTCATGTCCTGCTCGTAGTGGCCCTCGCTGCCCGAACCGGGCGCGGCGGGGCGGCCGGTCGGGAAGTAATAGCCGCAGCCGTCCTTGCCGGCGTCGGTGTAGATGCCGGCCTTGAGGCCCTTGCTGTGGATGTAGTCCGCGATGACCTTCATACCGCCCGGCCACTCCGCCTCGTCGACGGTGATGTTGCCGGCGCTGTCGCGGGTGCCCTGCCACCAGCCCTCGTCGATGTTGATGTACCGGTACCCGGCCGCGGGAAGACCCGCCGCCACGAACGCGTCGACCTGCCGCTTGATGACGTTGTAGTCGACCTTCGCGGCGAACGCGTTCCAGGACGCCCAGCCCATGGGCGCGGCGGGCACCGGTATCTGACGGGCCGTCGTCGCCGCCTGCGCCGGGGCCGGTCCCGCGAACAGCAGGGCGGCGGACGCGGTGAGTGCGAGGGCCAGGGCGCGTATGACCGCGGATCTGCAGCGGCGTACGAGATTCATGCGGGGCGGGGGGTACATGCGGCTCCTAAGTGCGGGGGAAACACTCAGCTGTGTGCGGGAGGGGCATTGATTCGGTCCGGCATTTCGACCCGATATAGGGTCCGATATTTCGAACATTATTCGTAACATCGAACGTTTGGCGCTGAAATTAGAGGCGCGAGTGGGCGAAGTCAACGGACGGGACAGACCTGAAGTGGCCCCTTCCCACGATCCATTGGGGCGCGGTGCGGTGCGCGCCGCCATACTGGCCGCGTGCGCGTAGCGATCATGACGGCGGGCTCCCGGGGCGACGTGGCCCCCTACACCGGCCTCGGACACGCCCTCGCCCGGGCCGGACACGAGGTCACCCTGGTCACGCACGGCCGCTTCGAGCCGCTGGTGGCCGCCTCGGGCGTGCGCTTCCATCCGCTCCCGCTGGATCCCCGGGCGGAGCTGGAGTCCGCGCGCGGGCAGAGTCTGCACCGGAGCACGACCGGTGTGGGCAAGCTGGCGCGCGTGGTGGCCATGTCGCGGGAACTGGCCGGGCGGATGACGGACGACCTGCTGGCGGCGGCGCGGACCAGCGATGTCCTGCTGCTGGCCGCCTCCACCGCACCGCTGGGTCAGGCCATCGGAGAGGGCCTCTCCCTGCCCACCATCGAACTCCCGCTGCAACCGCTCACTCCCACCCGGGAGTTCGGGCCGCCCATGCTCGGCGACCGCTCCTGGGGGCGCCTCGGCAACCACATCGCCGGACACGGCGTGACCCTGGCCGTCGAGATCGTCTTCTCGGCGGCCGTACCGGATGTACGGGCGAGGCTCGGACTGTCCCGCCGCAGAGCGCCCGGCACGCGAAAGCGCCGCGTGCTCCACGGTTTCAGCCCCCTGGTCGTGCCCCGGCCGCGCGACTGGCGGCCGGACCTGGAGGTGGCGGGCTACTGGTGGCCGTACGACGGTGAGGCCCGGCTCCCGGCCGAGCTGCGGGACTTCCTGGCCGCGGGGCCGCCGCCGGTGTTCGTGGGCCTGGGCAGTGCGACCGTGCCCGATCCGGCGGGGCTGAGCGCCGAGGTCGTGCACGCGCTGCGCCGGGCCGGGCTGCGCGGGGTGGTCCAGCGGGGCTGGGGCGGTCTGGAGGCCACCGGCGACGACATCCTGACCATCGACGAGGTGCCGCACTCCGCCCTGTTCCCGCGGATGGCCGCCGTGGTCCACCACTGCGGCGCGGGCACGACCGCGGCCGGGCTGCGCGCCGGGGTACCCGCGGTTCCCGTGCCGATCCAGTTCGACGAGGGGTTCTGGGGCGGCCGGCTGGTCGCGCTCGGCGTGGCGCCCCGGGCCGTGCCGCTGCGGAGGTTCTCGGCTCAGGCACTGGCGTCTGCCCTGCGGCAGGCGACCGGAGACCCGTCGTACCGCCGTCGCGCCCGGGCGCTGGCCGACGCGCTGCGTGCCGAGGACGGTGCGGCGCCCGTCGTCGACGCGGTGAACCGGCTCGGCTGAATCCCCGTTCAGCTTCGTTCAGCAGGCGTTCAGCAGGCGCGTCGCATCCTGGAACCGCAGGTCGGACCGTACGACAGAGCGGCACCGCACCCGCGCGGGCACAGGGAGCGGACATGAAGCGCAAGGGCAAGTGGATCGTCGCCGGCGTGATCTCGGCCGCGCTCATCGGCGGCGGCACCGGACTCGCCGTGGCCACCGCCGGCGGGGACGACTCCGAGCCGCCCATCACGGGCAGCGCGCTCCCGAAGGCGAGCTCCGCCGCACTGGACCACACCGGTGGCGGCAGGGTCACAGGCACCGAGGTCGGCGACGAGGACGCGTACTACGAGGTCGAGGTCACCCTCGACAACGGCAAGCGGACCGACGTCCATCTCGACAAGGACTTCAAGGTCGTCAGCAGTGCGGCCGACAGCGGCGGCGACGAGGGGACCGGCGAGGACTGACCTCTCTCCGCCCCGCGTTGGTCCCAGCGGTACCGTCAGGCCCCGGCGATCCGCGGATCCGACGGCTGAAGGATGACGCCGAGGAGCAGACGGACGAGTTCGTCGACGACCTCGTCCAGGGTCGCGTCCACCCACCCCGCGCTCCAGTCGTGCAGCAGCCCGTTGACGCTGCCGATGAACGCGGTCACGGCGAGGCGGTAGTCGCGGGGCGCCGCCTCCCCGCGCGCGACGGCGGCCGCCACCTCGGCGCAGACGAGGTCGATCCACTGGGCGCGGCGGGCGAGGCGCTGCTGCTCCATGCGTGGGCTGACGCCGACGATCTCGACGAACGTGATGCGAATGCGGCGCGGGTCGGACGTGACGTTCGCGGCGTACGCGCGGAAGATCGCGGTGGCCCGCTCGGCGAGGGGCAGTTCGGTCTCGTCGGCGGCCACCGCCAGGACGGCTTCCTGCGCCCACCCGTTGACCTGGAGGTGCAGGGCGGCCAGGACGTCCTCAAGGGTGCGGAACTCCTCGTAGAACTGACGGGTCGACAGGCCCGCGGCCTCGCTCAGCGCCGCGACCGTCGTGCTGCGGTAGCCGGGGCCGTCGCCGAACATCTGGAGCGCCGCGTCCAGGAAGCGGCGACGCCGCTCGGCCTGTCGTTCCTCGGCCGACTTGCCGCCGTAGCGGCCGGTGGGCGCCTTGATCCTGCCCGCCACACTGTCCTCCCACCACCTCGCCGACCCGACGGCCAATTTTGTCGTGTCCGCAGTCTTGTGGAGAAGGGACCCCCTTCCTTACTTTTCAGTAAGTTGATTCTGAAAGCACTGGTGTTCAGATTCACCGCCCTGCTTCGCCGTTCCGCCGCACCCTTCTTCCTTTGGCATGCCCCACTCATGACGCCCACCCAGAGAAAGGGAGCAGTCATGCCTGCCATCAGATCCAGGCACCTGTGCTCCGTAGCCGCCGCGCTCGCCCTGACCGTCACCGCGCCCGCGACCACCGCCACCGCCGCCGGCTCCTCCGCCGCCCTGCGTGAGGTGCTGTTCGTCGGCAACAACTGGGACGGCACCGCCGACGTCATCAAGTCCTCCGGCGACTTCGCGAAGATCGGCCGTATCGACGTCGTCCCCGACAAGGACGAGCGGATGGCGGAGATCAACGTCGATCCGATCAAGTGGATCTACTTCATGGCGATCCGCAACAGCGTCGGCGAGGGCCACGACCAGTTCGTGGACGACATGTACTCCACGCCCGACGGCACCTCGATGGTGGTCTCCCGGCCGAGCTTCGCCGACGTCGTGTCCATCGACCTGGCCACCGGAGACATCAACTGGCGCTTCCCCGTGACCGGTTACCGCGCCGACCACATGGCCGTCTCCCCCGACGGCAAACGGGTCGCGGTGTCGGCCTCCACCTCCAACACCGTGCATGTGCTGGACATCGAGACCGGCAAGCAGCTGGGCAGGTTCGCGACCGGCGACAAGCCGCACGAGAACATCTTCACCAAGGACGGCAAGTACATCTACAACATGGCGATCGGCGATGTGAACACGCAGACCGACGCCCCGTGGCTGGACTGGACGAAGGGCGACCGGCGCATCACCGTCGTCGACGCGACGACGTACCAGCAGGTCAAGGTGATCGACATGCGTCCGCGGCTGGACGCGATCGGTCTGACGGACCACTCCGACGCGGTCCGGCCGGCCGTGTTCTCGCCGGACGAGTCGAAGCTGTACTTCCAGGTGTCGTTCTTCAACGGCTTCTTCGAGTACGACCTGGCCACCGACAAGATCACCCGTACCAAGACCCTGCCGAAGAACCCGGCGACCAGCGACGACCGCACCACCTTCGTCAACGACTCGCGCCACCACGGCATTTCGATGAGCCCCGACGGCAGCAAGCTGTGTGTCGCGGGCACGATGGACGACTACGCCACGGTCGTGAACCGCACCACACTCCAGGAGGGGCCGCTGGTCACCGCGTCCAAGCCCTACTGGGCCACGGTCAGCGGTGACGGCAAGTCCTGCATCGTCTCCGAGAGCGGCACCGACCAGGTGACGGCCATCGACTTCGCCACCGGCCAGAAGACCGTGTCCGTCCCGGTCGGCGACCACCCGCAGCGGGTCCGGCCGGCCCAGGTGCCGGCCGGTTGGACCAGTCCGTCGGCCGGCTGATCACCCCGGCTGGTCGGCCCGGCTGATCAACCCAGCGCCTTGAGCACCGCCCCCACGCCGTCCTCGGTCGCCATGTGCTGCGCGGCGACCGAGGCGGCCCGGGCGTACGTCTGCTGCCGTACGGCCCGTCCGAGCGCGTCGGCGAGCCGCTCTGCGGTGAGGGACGCGAAGGGGATCGGGTCGGTGGCCGCGCCGATCGCCGCCAGCCGTGCCGCCCAGAACGGCTGGTCCGCCGTCACCGGCACCGGTATCCCGGGCGCCCCCGCCCGCAGGGCTGCCGCCGCGGTGCCCGCCCCGGCGTGATGGACCACGGCGGCCACCCTCGGGAACAGCAACGCGTGCGGTACGTCGCCGATGGTCAGGACATCGTCGCCGTCGGCCGCGAGTCCGGCACCGCCCGACTGGAGGATGCCGCGCAGCCCGGCCCGGCGCAGTGCCCGGACGGCGATCCCGCTCAGCCGCTCCCCGTGTCCCGCTCCCATGCTGCCGAAGCCGATGAACACCGGGCGCGCTCCGGCCGCGAGGAAGTCCTCCACCTCGGCGGGCAGCCGACGCTCCGGCGCGACGTACGGCCACCAGTTTCCGACGACGTCGAGTCCCGCGCGCCAGTCGGCCGGGCGCGGCACCAGCGCCGTACTGAAGCCGTGCAGGACGGGCTTGTTCGCGCGCTCCTGGCGGCGGCGCATCCCGGAGGGGGCGAGCGAGGGCAGGTCCAGGCGGCTGCGCAGTTCGGTGACGGCCTCGGTGTAGACGCGGTCGGCCATGCGCAGGGCGAAGCGTCCGGCGATGCGGTTGCCGAGGCGGCCGAGGGAGCGGGTGCCCATGACGTTGGGCGGGAAGGCACCGGTCGCGGCGGTCGGCTGGAGGTAGGCGCCGATCGTCCGGATGCCGAGGGCTTCGGCCACATGCGCGCCGAGCGGTGCCGTCGTCACCGAGAGCAGAAGCAGGTCCGTGCCCGGGTCCACCGCGTCGGCGAACCCCCGGCCCAGCTCCGTGACGAACGCGGCCGCCGCGCGCATCAGTTCACGCCTGCCCTCGACTCCGCCCTGGCCCTGGGGCCGGGTGGGCAGACTCCGAAAGCCCAGGCCCGCCTCCCGTACCAGCGGTGCGAAGGCGTCCGTCGTGGCGAGGGTGACGTCGTGTCCGGCCTCGCGCAGGCCCGCCCCCAGCCCTGTGTACGGTGCGACGTCGCCGCGTGAACCTGCGGCGGCGATCAGAATCCTCATCCGTGCTCCTCATGGTGCGCGCGGCGGGCCGCGTTCGCGTGGACGGCCTTGCGCAAGTAGGCGGCGAGGCCGGGCCGTTGCCGGGACGGCGGTACGACGAGCGCGAACGCGCGCGGGTCGGCGGCGAAGTCGTCCGCGATACGCCGGTGCATGTCGGGCGGACAGGTGGTGAACCAGCGGGCGATGTGCAGCCGGTGCTCCTCGGCGAGGTCCGTCGCCCGCTCACCGTCGGCGGGTTCGCCCTCGTCGAAGGCGGCGAGCAGCTCGCCACGCCAGGCGGCGGCCTCGCCCATGAGCTGCCGCCAGTCCTCCTTGGTGTGGGCGGCGGCGCGGGCCATGGATTCCTTCTGGCCGGGCGAGTCCTGCCACTTGAGCTGTGCCTCGGTGGCGTAGGAGAGGTCGAAGCCGATCTCGCCGAAGACGTCGAAGCGTTCCTCGGGGGTCAGCTCGACGCCCGTCTGCTGGACCTCGATGGCCTGCTCGGCCACCTCGGCCAGCCGCTGGAGCCGGCCGATCTCCTCACTCAGCTGCCGTAGCCGGGCCCGGAGTTGGTCCAGGGCGTTGGCCTGCGGGTCCTTGAGGATCTTGGCGATCTCGTCGAGGGAGAAACCGAGTTCACGGTAGAAGAGGATCTGCTGGAGCCTGGCCAGGTCGGTGTCGTCGTACAGCCGGTAACCGGCGCCGCTGCGGCCACTGGGCGAGAGCAGTCCCGCCCGGTCGTAGTGGTGCAGCGTGCGCACGGTCACCCCGGCGAAGGCCGAGACCTGCCCCACGGAGTAACTCATTCACCTGCCCTTTCGTCGGGGTACAGAGTGCAGCCTGACGTAAGGGGAGGGTCAATCGGCGGTTGTTATCCGGCGTTCCGCGCGGCCCACGCGGAGAGTTCGGACCTGGCCGCGTTCAGCAGAGCGGCCGACGGCGCGGTCGCTCCGTTCGTCACCAGCGCGTAGTGCGCGACCCCGGAGTCCGAGTCGGTGAGCAGCAGCCGGCGGCTGCCCGTGCCGCCCGGTTCCGCGGCCACGCCGACGGGGGTGGCCGAGGTGTAGGACGGTGGCGCGAATGCCGTGCCCAGGTCGGAGACCACGGTCGTGGAGCCGGTCGGGAAGGACGCCGGAAGGTGCAGTTCGGTCGGTGCCGTGCCGCTGCCGGAGCGCCACAGCAGCAGCCCGTACTGCCCGGATCCGACCAGCCGCGCGACGTTCGGCAGTGAGCTGGGTACCGGGTTCCAGGTCAGGGTCGTCGAGCCGTCCCGGGAGCGGTCCTCGTAGGTGAAGGCGATCGTCGAGCCGGAGGTGGCGGTCGGGTAGATCCGGTCGAGCAGCCGGGCGTCCTGGCGCAGCGCCGCGGCGCCCGAGTCGTCGAGGCGTACGGCGGAGAGGTCCTCGCCGTTCCAGGCGTCGCCGTCGGTCTGCACCTTGTCGGGGTTGTCGTTCATCAGCTCGTGGTGACGGCCGTTGTAGATGTCCCACTGCCACTGGGAGCCGGAGAGGACGGGACCGGATCCCGCCGGGTTCGACCACCAGTCGGCGCCCTTCACCCGGGAGTCGAGGGCCTGGTACATCGCCTTGTGGACCGTCGGCGCCTTGTCGGAGACGGATCCGGTGAGCGGGTGCCCGAACTCGCTGATGATCGCGGCCGTCCCGGTGGCGGAGGCGCGGTCGCGGACGGTCCCGAAGTCGCCCGTGTACTGCCCGTCCTGCGCCTTGCCCCACATGAAGACGCCGGAGATGGCCTTCTGGTCGTAGAAGTGGGTGTTGAAGACGTAGCGCGGGCCGAGTGTGCCGGCGTCCAGCAGTCCGCCCTCCTCCTTCTGGAAGTCGATGTTGGCGTTCCAGAAGAGGTTGGGCTCGACGAAGGCCGGCTTGGCCTGCCAGCCCGCCGCGTCCATGCGGGCGCGGAACTTGACGTAGAACGGCCACAGCACGTCCTTCTCCCACTTCCGGCTGGTCTGGCCGGAGTCGTAGCTGCCCGCGTGCGGCTCGTTCCACGGGTCGAACCCGACGACGCCCGCGAACCGGTCGGCGGTGAGGTTCTGCCTGAGGTACGTCATCGTCTTCTGGGCGGTGTCGAGGAAGGCGTCCTGGAGGCCGTACTTGTTGTGCCAGAAGTCGTACGTCGACCGCTTGACGGCTTCGTTCGAGGTGATGTTCTGGCCCCAGAACGGGCAGATCCCGCAGTATTCGTCGGGATAGTTCCCGAGGTCGACCGCCCACCTGGGGGCGCCGTCGCCGGTGTACCAGCTGTCGGTGTCGAACAGCCAGCGGGAGTAGAGGTCCTGGTGGAAGTCGGGGTACACGCGGATCCCGGCGTCCAGGAAGGCGCGTATCTGGTCGGTGGCCTTGGCGAGGTAGGCGGTGTCCACCTGGCCGCGCACGGGCTCCGCGTAGGCCCAGGAGAGCAGGAAGCGCACCGAATTGCCGCCGCCGAGGGCGCGCAGCGCGGTCGCGGACTTCTTCGCGTCGGCGGTCGACGCGAAGGGCAGACCGTTGTTCTCCTTCAGCTTCGTCTCGCCGGAGACGTTGTAGCCGCGCAGCACGACCTCGCGGCCGTTGCCGTCGACGAAGCGGCCGTTCTGCACGGTGAGGGGCGTTTCGTCGAACCAGAGGGAGTCGGGGAGGGGGGCGGCGGTGGCGGGAGTGGGGCCCGCCACCGACAGGGATCCGAAGAGGACGACCAGGACAATCAGTAGACGCGTCCGAATGTTCGGCATGTCCACTACAGTCCGGCGATATCAGGACACCGTCAATACCACCTGACCCATGAGTAAGTTCCCCCTCTGTCGGCTCAGTTACTCACTCTGCGCGTCAGATTGAGCAGATACTCCTTACGGTTCAGCGGATTGAGGTCGGTGCGCCGACGCTCCGGGACCGTGCCGCGCGGGGCGGGCGCGTAGTGGTCGAAGGCGCTCTCCAGCTCGCCCTCGCCGCGCGTCAGCCCGGGCAACTGCTGCTCCAGTTCGTGCACATGGGCCGCGGGCACCGAGCCCTCCAGCGCGCAGGACGCACCGCGCGTCTCGGTGCTCTGCGGCACCGCGCGCAGCCTGGCCAGCACCGGCAGCACGGCGGCCAGGGTGTCGGCCGGGGCCTCCAGGCGGAAGCGGTGCATGGGCTCGTGCACCCGGGTGCCCGCGCGGCGCAGGGCCTCGATCAGCACCAGCGGGGTCAGGCCCCGGAAGTCGTAGCCGGTGCTGGACATGCTCTTGTCGAAGCCCTGGTGGGCGTGGCTCTGCCGGGGCGAGTAGCCGGAGTGGGTCATGGTGACCGTACAGTCGGGGACCTGCCAGCCGTGCAGACCCTGACCGAGACTCTCGCGGACGGTGTCCTCGACGGCCTTGAAGAAGGCGTACGGCATGGAGCCCAGCTCCACCTCCAGCCGGAACCGCACACCGGATCCGACGGGCGCCGGGTCGACGCGCAGGCCGACCGTCGCGAGGAAGGGGTTCGCGTCCTTCTTGTTGAACTCGACCGCCGCGCCCGGGCCGACCGGCCGCTCCACGCACAGCGGTGTCGTCTCGCGGAAGGTGACGTCGAGGCCGAAGTCGTCGGCGAGCGTGGCCTGGATGACCTCCTTCTGCACCTCGCCGTACAGCGAGACGAAGGTCTCCTGCCGTACCTCGTCGTGCCGCAGGCCGATCAGCGGGTCCTGTTCGGCGAGCCGGGTGAGCGCGCGGTGCAGGGCGCGCCGGTCCGTGCCGTCGGCCGGGGCGACGATCGTTTCGAGGGTGGGCGGCGCGAAGTAGTGCCCGTACGCCTTGCGGGGCTCGCCGATCGCGTCGCCGATCCGGATGTCGGCCAGCCCCCACAGCTTGGCGATCCGGCCCGCCGGCACCAGGTCGTCCCTGCTGTCCGTGCCCTGGTCGAAGACGCTGATCGCGGTGATCCGGCCCTCGGCGCGGGTGTCGCCGTCGCTCGATGCGCCGTCTCTCGATTCGTCCTCGCTCGGCTCGCCGGCGCCGAAGCGGATGCGGTCGCGGGTGCGCAGGGTGCCGGAGAACATTCGCGCGTACGCGACCTTCTCCCCCGCCGGGCCGCGCTCCACCTTGAAGACGGTGCCCGAGACCGGCGCCTCGGGGTCGCCGCCCGCGGCGGGCAGCAGTTCCCTGATGCCGTCGACCAGCGCGTCGACGCCGGCGCCCGTGACGGCGGAGCCGAAGTACACGGGGTGGACCAGCGCCTGCCGGGTCTGGTCGGCGAGGGCGGCGCGGAGGCGGCCGTGGGAGACCGTGCCCTCGACGTACGCGGTCAGCAGCGCGTCGTCGTGGTCGGCGAGGACGTCGAGGGCCGACGGGGCGAGGCCGGGGACGAAGCGGGCGGCGCGGGCGCCGAGGGCGTCGGCCGTGCCCATCGGGACGACGTCCGCCGTCAGCCGTTCCCGGACGGCCCGCAGGACGGCGTCGTAGCGTGCCCCGCGTCGGTCGATCTTGTTGACGAAGACCAGCGTGGGGATGCGCAGCCGCTGCAGCGTGCGCATCAGGACGCGGGTCTGGGGCTGTACGCCCTCGACGGCGGAGACGACCAGGACGGCCCCGTCGAGCACGCCGAGCACCCGCTCCACCTCGGCGATGAAGTCGGGGTGGCCGGGGGTGTCGATGAGGTTGACCGTCACGTCGCCGAGCGCGAAGGAGACCACGGCGGACTTGATGGTGATGCCGCGCTGCCGCTCCAGCGCGAGGGAATCGGTCTGCGTGTTTCCGGCGTCGACGCTGCCGATCTCGTCGATCACGCCGGCCGAGTGCAGCAGGCGCTCGGTCAGGCTGGTCTTACCCGCGTCGACATGGGCGAGGATCCCGAGGTTGAGCAAATGCACGAAGCGTCATGTCCTTCGATGAGGGGGTGGTGCCTTCCTGGGTGGACATGAACGCAGTGCGCATCTTTGCTCCTCGATGGGTGACGACGGGGACCCGTTCTGTGTACCGACGGGGCCCGTGAAGTGGACCAGGGGCGGGCCCCGACAGGCAATGGATTAACGCTCAACGAACCCGGTCGCAGCACTCGCCGTCACACCGGACCCGCCCTAGAGTGACGTACATCACGCCCGGCCGATGTTTCCCCTCTTATCCCCCGATCGGCCTTTGGAGGGCACATGACCCACATCTCGGTGAAGGTGGACGGCACGACATACCAGGACGACGTGGAACCCCGTCTCCTGCTGATCCACTATCTGCGCGACCGACTCGGCCTGACCGGCACCCCGATCGGCTGCGACACCTCCAACTGCGGGTCCTGCACGGTCGATCTCGACGGCGAGAGCGTCAAGAGCTGCTCGGTGCTGACCGTCCAGGCGGACGGCGGTGAGGTGACCACGGTGCAGGGGCTCGCCCGGAACGGCGAGTGGACCGATCTGCAGAAGGCGTTCCACGAGCGGCACGCGCTGCAGTGCGGATACTGCACCCCGGGCATGATCATGGCGGCCCGCGATCTGCTGCGCGAGCACCCGCATCCCACGCCGGACGAGGTGCGGCACGGTCTGGAGGGCAACCTCTGCCGCTGCACCGGCTACCAGAACATCGTGGAGGCCGTCCTGGCCGCCTCCGAACAGGAGGTCACGACATGACCGGGACGGCGGAGCGAGAGGTCGGCCGTGCCCGGCCCCGCAAGGAGGACGCCCACCTGATCACCGGCCAGACCAACTGGACGGACAACATCAGCGTCAACGGACTGCTGCATTTCGCGCTTCTGCGCAGCCCGATGGCACACGCCCGCATCGAGCGCGTCGACGTCTCCCCCGCCCTCGAACGCCCCGGTGTCATCGCCGCGTTCAGCGGCGCCGACCTGGCAGAGGGGCTCGGCTCGATGCCCTGCGTCTGGCCGGTGACCGAGGACATCGTCATGCCCGACCATCCGCCGCTCGCCGTCGACGAGGTGCGCCACGCCGGCGACCCGGTGGCCGTCGTCGTGGCCCGCGACCGGTACGCCGCCGCGGACGCGCTGGAAGCGATCGAGGTCGACTACGAGCCGCTGCCCCCGGTGCTCGACCTGGAGGCCGCGCTGGAGCCGGACTCCCCGCTGGTGCACGCCGACAAGGGCACCAACCGCTGCTACACCTGGCCGCTGAAGACGGGCGAGGACTTCGGCTCCGTTCGGCAGCGCGCCGAGCTGACGCTGAAGCGCCGCTACCACCAGCAGCGGCTGATCCCCAACGCGATGGAGCCCCGCGCGGTCGTGGTCACGCCGATCGCGGCGTCCGGCGAGTACACGCTGTACTCCTCGACGCAGATCCCGCACATCGTGCGCCTGCTGATGGCCATGGTCACCGGCATCCCCGAGAACAAGATCCGGGTCATCGCCCCGGACGTCGGCGGCGGCTTCGGCTCCAAGCTCCAGGTCTACGGCGAGGAGGCCATCGCCCTCGCCATCGCCCGGCACCTCGGCCGGCCGGTCAAGTGGACCGAGTCCCGGTCCGAGGGCTACCTCGCGACCCACCACGGGCGCGGCATGATCCAGGACGTCGAGATCGCCGCGAACCGCGACGGCAAGGTCCTCGGCCTCAAGGTCGACCTGCTGGCCGACATGGGCGCCTACCTGATGCTGATCACGCCGGGCACGCCGCTCCTCGGGGCGTTCATGTACCCGGGCATCTACAAGATGGACGCCTACGAGTTCACCTGCACGGGCGTCTTCACGACCCGGACGCCGACGGACGCCTACCGCGGTGCCGGACGCCCCGAGGCGACGTTCGCCATCGAGCGCACCATGGACGAGCTCGCCGTCGAACTCGGCATGGACCCGGTCGAGTTGCGGCGCCGGAACTGGATCCGGCACGAGGAGTTCCCGCACACGAGCGTGGCGGGTCTGACCTACGACAGCGGCAACTACGAGGCGGCGACGGCGAAGGCGCTGGAACTGTTCGACTACGACAAGCTCCGCGCCGAGCAGGCCGACCGCAACGGGCGGGCGGACACCGTACGGCTGGGCATCGGCGTCTCCACGTACACCGAGATGTGCGGTCTCGCACCGAGCCGGATCCTGAAGGACCTGCGGTACGCGGCCGGCGGCTGGGAGGCGGCGAGCATCCGGATGCTGCCCACCGGCAAGGTCGAGGTGGTCACCGGCACCAGCCCACACGGGCAGGGCCATGCGACCTGCTGGAGCCAGATCGCCGCCGATGTCCTCGGGGTCCCCTTCGACGACGTCGAGGTGGTGCACGGCGACACCAAGGCGGCCCCGCAGGGCATGGACACCTACGGCTCCCGGTCGCTCGTGGTCGGCGGGATGGCCGTCCACCACGCGGCGCTGAAGGTGGTGGACAAGGCCCGCAAGGTGGCCGCCCATCTGCTGGAGGCGAGCGAGCAGGACCTGGACTTCGCGAACGGGGTCTTCTCGGTGAAGGGCTCCCCCGAGGCGAGGAAGACCATCCAGGAGGTCGCCTTCGAGACGTTCTCCTCGCACGACCTGCCCGACGGCATGGAGCCCACCATCAACGCCGAGCACCTGCTCGACCCGGACACCTTCTCCTTCCCGCACGGCACCCACCTGTGCGCGGTCGAGGTCGACACGGAGACCGGGCAGACCCACATCCGGTCGTACGTGGCTGTCGACGACGTCGGCCGGGTGATCAACCCGGTGATCGTGGAGGGCCAAGTGCACGGCGGGCTGGCGCAGGGCATCGCCCAGGCGCTGTACGAGGAGGCCGTCTACGACGACGAGGGCAACCTCGTCTCCGGCACGATGGCCGACTACCTGGTGCCGTCGGCCGCCGACCTGCCCGACTTCGTGACGGACCGGACCGAGACCCCGGCGACCTCGAACGCCTTGGGCGTCAAGGGAGTCGGTGAGACCGCGACGATCGCCTCGACGCCGGCCGTCGTCAACGCGGTCCTGGACGCGCTGCGCCCTCTGGGCGTGACGGACATCCGGATGCCCTGCACGCCCGAGCGGGTCTGGAAGGCGATCGAGGAGGCACGGTCATGATCCCTCCGGCATTCGACTACGCCCGTCCCACCAGCGTCGCCGACGCGGTGCGCGCGCTCGCCGAGGGGGGCGAGGACGCCAAGGTCCTGGCCGGCGGGCAGAGCCTGCTGCCGCTGCTGAGGATGCGGCTGGCCTTCCCCGAACTCCTCGTGGACGTCGGCCGCGTCCCCGAGCTGCGCGGGGTGCGCGAGGACGACGGCACACTCGTCATCGGCGCCATGACCACGCACCACAGCGTGATCCACGACCCGCTGGTCCGCCGCCACGCCGCTCTGCTGGCCGCCGCGACGGCCACGGTCGCCGATCCCGCGGTACGGCACCGGGGCACCCTCGGCGGTTCGCTCGCGCACGCCGATCCGGCCGGGGACCTGCCCGCGGTGGTGCTGGCCCTGGACGCCGAGCTGGTGGCGGTCGGCCCGCGCGGGCGGCGCGTCATCCCGGCGCGGGAGTTCTTCGTCGACTATCTGCAGTCCGCGCTTGCCCCCGACGAGCTGCTGATGGAGGTGCGGGTGCCGAAGGCGGACGGCTGGGGTTTCAAGTACGAGAAGTTCCACCGGGTCGCCCAGTCGTGGCCGATCGTCGGTGTGGCCGCTCTGGTGCGGCGCGACGACGGGCAGGTCGCCGAGGCGCGGGTCGGGCTGTCCAACATGGGCGCCACGCCCCTGCGCGCCTTCTCGGCCGAGGAGGCCCTGGCCGGCGCCTCGGATCCGGACGCGGTGGCCCGGGCCGCCCAGGAGGCGGCGGACGGCACCCAGCCGTCGCAGGACACCTCGGCCTCACCCGAGTACCGGGCGCATCTGGCCCGGGTGCTCACCAAGCGGGCGGTGCTGGCGGCCGCCGGGATGGGGTGAGCGGCGATCACCGGCATGGACGGCCCGGAGCAGGTGCGGGCCCGCCTGGAGGAGACGGGGTACCTCGTCGACGACGGGCTGGCCATCGCCTGCTTCCTGGCCCTGCGGCTGGGCCGGCCGCTGTTCTGCGAGGGCGACGCGGGCGTCGGCAAGACCGCGCTCGCGTCCGCCCTCGCCGAGGCGCTGGACGCCCCGCTGATCCGGTTGCAGTGCCATGAGGGCATCGACGCCTCACAGGCCCTGTACGACTGGGACTTCCCGCGTCAGCTGCTGCATCTGCGGGCCGCCGAGGCCGCCGGTGTCACGGACGCCGACCGGCTGGAGAGCGAGCTGTACGACCGGCGGTTCCTGGTGGCCCGGCCACTGCTCAAGGCGCTGCAGACGCAGCCGTCGGTGCTGCTGGTCGACGAGATCGACCGCGCCGACGACGAGTTCGAGGCGTTCCTGCTGGAGCTGCTGTCGGAGTTCTCGGTCACCATCCCGGAGCTCGGCACGCTGCGCGCCGAGGCGCCGCCGGTGGTCGTGCTGACCTCCAACCGCACCCGCGAGGTGCACGACGCGCTCAAGCGGCGCTGCCTGTACCACTGGTTCGACCATCCCGCCTTCGCGCGCGAACTGGCCATCGTACGGCGGCGGTTGCCGGGGGTGTCGGCGCGGCTGGCGGAGCAGGTGACGGCGTTGGTGCACGCCCTGCGCGCACAGGACCTGCTCAAACCGCCGGGTGTCGCCGAGACGATCGACTGGGCCGAGGCGCTGGACACGCTGGGCGCGGGCGAGGTGGACGCGGAGCTGGCGATGGCCACGCTGGGGTCGGTGCTGAAGTACCGGGAGGACGCGGAGCGGGCGCGGGGGCTGGACTTCGCGGCGATACTCGCGGCGCGAGGGGCGTGACGGGCATGGCTGGCGGCACCGGCATGACGGGCCGGACCGGGGTGCTCGCCGCGGACGCCGCGCTCCTGGGCTTCGCCCGTGCCCTGCGTGCGGCGGGTGTCGACGCGAGCACCGAGCGGGTGCACGCCTTCCTCGGCGCGGTGGACGCCCTGCGGCCGGGGATGCGGGCGGACGTCTACTGGGCGGGGCGGCTGACGCTGTGCGGCGACCGGGACGACCTGGAGCGGTACGACAGGGTGTTCGCGGCCTGTTTCGACGCCGGGAAACCCGCCGAACGGCACGGGACGCAGACTCCCGCGCCCCGGCTGCGGCTCGTCGTGCGGGAGGCGCGCGCGGACGGCCGCAGGGAGGAGGCGGACGACGCGGCGGAGGCCCCGCCGGTGGCCGCCTTCGCCAGTTCCGCCGAGGTCCTCCGGCACCGCGACGTCGCCGACCTGGACGCGGCCGAGCGCGCGCAGGTGCGGCGGCTGCTGGCCGCGTTCACGCTGCGCGGCGAGACACGGCGCTCCCCGCGGCGGCGGCCGGCCCGGCGCGGGGCCGTCGATCCGCATCGCACCGTGCGGGAGCTGCTGCGGCACGGCGGTGAGCCCGCCCTGCTGCGGCGGCACACCCGCACGGAGCGCCCGCGCCGGGTGGTGCTGCTCGTGGACGTCAGCGGTTCCATGACGCCGTACGCCGACGCGCTGCTGCGCTTCGCGCACGCCGCCGCGCGGGGCGGCCGTACGGAGGTGTTCACGATCGGCACCCGGCTGACCCGGGTGACGCGGGAGATGTCGCACCGGGATCCGGACCTGGCGATGGCGGCGGTCGCGGCGGCGGTGCCCGACTGGCGCGGGGGTACCCGGCTGGGCGAGCTGCTGCGGGCGTTCCTGGACCGCTGGGGGCAGCGCGGCCTGGCGCGCGGCGCGATCGTGGTGGTGCTGTCCGACGGCTGGGAGCGGGACGACCCGGAGCTGCTCGGCACCCAGATGCGCCGCCTGCACCGGCTGGCCCACCGGGTGATCTGGGCCAACCCGCGCAAGGCACGCCCCGGCTACGCGCCCCTCGCGGCGGGGATGGCGGCGGCACTGCCGAGCGTGGACGCGTTCGTCGAGGGGCACAGTGTGATCGCGCTGGAGCGGCTGGCGGGCGTGGTGAGAGGAACGGACGATGTGTGACAACGCAGTCGTCTGCCCTTGACCGACTGACCGGGGCGACGAAGCCTGCGGCGAGCGTCGTCCGCAGGTGGACGACGTCGACCACCTGCGCAGGCGCCGCCTCTGGAAGATCTCCCACAGCCCGGCTTGGCGAGTTCAACCTGATAGGCGTCCTCTAAAGTGCCGAGTCCCCCGTGCTCCAGGTCAGCAGGACGAAGAGGTCCTTCATATCGGTTTTTTCAGAGTATAAACTGAAACTTTCCACTGGCTCCGGTAGATCATCCCAAGCCCGTTTCCCAGGAATGGCCGGGTCGTCGCGCAGAACACCACGAAGCAGCCCCTTCAGCTCCGGGCGGCTGGTCAGCCTCACCGCTCGGGTCTTCTTGTCCTGTTCGTCGCCGGGATTGTCCGTGTCCCACGCGCGATCGACCAGGACCAGTTGCTGTTCGGCCGTGGCCGAGCGGGCCACCAGTTCCACGCTGGTGAGCCGGGCCGGGCCGGTCCCCGCGAAGAAGGGGTAGTGCTCCGCGCGCAGCGGAAGTTTCAGCTCGGCCCTGGGGTGCTTGGCCGAACTCCCGTTGCCGGCCTCACTGCTGACGAACCGCGCCCAGGCCGTCGGGAACTCGTGCCGCACTGAGAGAAGCCGCACCGAGCCCGCTGCTGCTCCCCTGGTGAGAAGGTCCCGCAGGTGGGCGCTGGCTCGGTCCCGCAGGGCCTGGCCGCCGTCCCTGGCGGTGTATCGCACGTGCAGGACGATGTCGGTGATGGTGTCGTAGTCGAAGGGCCGGGGGCCGTCCGGCAGTTCGACCTGCCACTCGCTGATCGCACCTCGGTACTCGAACGGCAGCAGTCGTTCGTCGCCCGGGCCGGGGTCGAACAGGCCGCTGTCGTTGGTTGCGGAGCTGGTGACCATTGCCTCGGTGGACCCGAGTTGGTCGTGGAAGCGGTCCTCACCTTCGGCGACCGGTGCGTACTGGCCGTCCTTGAGCAGCGGGCTGGTCCGCACGCGACTGCGCAGGAGCCTGACGGTGCAGGCGACGCCGGTGTACGGGCCGGTGACGCACGGAATGCTCAGCGACACCGACCTGATCCGGCGGAAGTAGTGGCCCGGGGTGTCGAGGTCGAACAGTTCCTCGGGGATGGTGAACGTGCATCGGCCGGTCGCCCGCAGCGTCACCAGGGCCCACGGATCTGCCTGGAGCAGGCTGATGTGCTTGGTGAGTTCGTATTCGCGTCGGTTGAGGTCGAGGTGGGCGACTTCCATGCGGCGGATGTCCAGGTGCAGTTTCTCCCCCGCCAGCAGCCCTTCCGGGCCGGCGAGGTAGCTCGGCCGGACGAACGTCAAAGTCGGATCGCCGAGTTCGTTGCGCAGCGCGCGTTCGGCTTTGCGGGCGGTGTCGATGGCCAGCTCGTAGCACTGGTTGTACAGCCCGCGGACCTCGCGCCGCAGCAACGCGTAGTAGGCCGTCGTGGTGGTCCTGCCGGTGGGCCTCTCGCCGGCGAGGAACGTCTCGATCTCCCTGGCCTTGTCTATCTGCTTGTCGTGGTTGTGCACCTCCCGTTCGGCCATGAACTCGCGGATCTGGGCAGCGCGCAGCTGTTTGTTGAGCTGTGTGATGTCGCCCGCGGCGGCGTTGCTCTGGAACATCCAATCCTGTTCCCGCCGTGCGTACCCGCCGATCTTCGCGGCCTTTCCGGCCTCATGCGCGATCCGGGAGGCCACGCCCCTTGCTGCGGCTGCGGCCCCGGTCATCATTCCCGAGAGATTGGAGCCGCCGAACGAAATGCTGGCACCGACGCCGAACGGCTCCCCGGAAATCGACCCTGTCGGTATCAGGTTCAGGAAGGCCCCGGCCGCCTCATGGAATGCTGCCACGTCTTGCAGAATCTGGGAGGCATCAAGGAGATCCAGCTCCTTCGCCTCGTACGAGCTGATCTTGTTCCCTCCCGCCGGACCTCCGCCCTCCGCCCTCGCGGACGCGTCGATGTCCACCTGCATCGGGCGCAGCCCGACGGAGGGCTCGGTCCCGGTGAAACGACCGGTATCCATGGCGGCGTTGTCGAGTGCGCCGACGTCTTCGAAAGTGATCTCGGCTTCGGGGCGACCCAACAGCCGTTCGTAGTAGGTGTAGCGCGCGCGGGCGATGGCGAGTGAGGCCTCCAGCGCCTCTCGGTTCTTGACGGCTTCCTGCCACTGGGCGTAGCGGACGCTCTTCGCGAGTTCCAATGCCGAGGTCTCGTGCCGGGCGCGCAGTGCCGCCAGCGTTTCGCCGTCCTGTTTCTCCACTGCAGACAGCAGCGCCCCGCCGAGGCTCTTGACCTCCTGGCACAGCTCGCCGGTCTTGGTGACGAGGGCCGCGAACCGGACCAGCGGCGCGGGCTGGTTCACCCCTGCGACCACGGCCGCCACGTCGACTCCGGCCGCGGTGGCGCGTGCGAGGAGGGCCGGGTCGATGGGCGGGTCGAACGTGGGGAGTTGGCGGAAGACGCCGGCCAGGCTCAGACTGTTGCGGATCTTGAAGAGTCGGTCGGCGACGGTGTCCCAGTAGCCGATCACCTTGTCGTTGCGCGGCACGCAGAAGTACAAGGTCTGGCCGAGTGCCCCGAAGCGCACCGCGCCGTCGGACGAAGCCGACGCGGCTCCCGGCGGGGACAGGTCGAAGGGGATGGCGGTCTCCAACTTCACCAGGGCGTTGGAGAACGGGTCGAGGCGGTTCTTTTTCAGCGTGGCGTAGGTCTGGGTGGCGGTCGTGCCCTTTGTCGGCACCGCCTGGGGGCGCGGGCCCAGGAGATTGGCGGCCAGGATGTAGAGCTGGGTGGCCTCGGCCACCGACTCCCCGGTCTCCTGGGCGAACAGGGCATCGCCCCAGGCGATCAGGTTGTCCAGGTAGGCCATGAGTGTGTAGAGCATGTACGCGGACGGCCGGAGCCGGGCGACGAGGTGCGGGCGGAATGGGTTGCGCTGCCACTCGTCGATGCTCGCCATGGTGCGTTCACGCAGCTCGGGGACGGCCTCGCTGGACAGGTTGGTGAGCACGTCCTCGATGGATTCGACGTCGGTCGTGCGGAAGGGTGCCGTCTTCCAGAACCGTTGGGGTGTGGCGCCGGGCTCTTCCGTGGTCGGGTCGAAGACGTGGTGGAACCAGAGTTGCGCCTCGGCGTACCGCCCGTTGCGGCTGAGGTGCACCGCGATGGTGAGGGGGACATGGAAGAAGAGCTCCCAGTTGTAGACCGAGTAGGCGCCGGTGGAGGAGAAGTCCAATTCGGCGACCGGCCATGATTCTTTGGGGACCAGCTCGGTCGGCTGATAGGCGCCGCTGGAGCTGAACAACTCCCGGTACAGCTTGGGGCGCGGTTTTCCATTGGGGAGATTCACGGGGGGCACGGCCGGTTCGGTGTCGGCGTCCTGCAGCCCTCGCACAGAGTCGGCGATCAGTCGTTCCAGCAGCTCGGGTGCGTAGGGGTGGAAATGCGGGCTGAAGGTGTAGGACAGGCTGGTCTCCGTCCAACGCCGTATTTCTGTCAGGTCGGACCTGACATGACGGCCCGGGTATGCGGGGTCGGCCATCGCACGAGACCCTTCCTCGTTGTCCAGCGGGACCAGGGGATTCAGCGGCCGGGGAGGCCGCGAGGGGAGCGGGGCAGTGGAGTGGGCCGGACGCCGTCGGCGCCCACCGCCACCTTGCCGATGGTCACCACGCCGTCGGCTTCTGCGGTCCAGTCGGGCGACCGGGAGAGGGAGAATACGGCGCTCGCGTCGATCGGATCGGTCACCGCCGCCACGCGTGTGCCCGTCGTCAAGGTCAGGTTCTGCGTGGGCAGTGCCGCTTCGACCCTGATGGTGCGTGCTTGGGCCACTGGGTCGATACCCAGGGCCTTGGGGACACCGAACGAGCCCTGGTATTCGACGAAGCTGCGCTGGGTCAAGGTCGGCAGCCCGAACAGCGACTCTCGTTCGTTCCCGCAGAAGAACGGCTTGAGCAGGTACGACAGCAACACATCAGGGCTCAGGGGCAGGGTGGAGGAGTCGGGCAGGGTCGGCAGCTTGACCTGCAGCGGGTTCTGCTGGCTGGTCAGGACGTACGGGGACGGCTGCTTGAAGATCTGGCTCGACGCCGCCTTGATGCCCATCTGCGCAAACCAGGACGGGTCGAAGTTGGGGACGAGACCGGCGCCGTAACTGGAGACCGCGCCCTGGAAGGACGGGTCGGCCTTGAAGAGGGTGTGGCCCGACACGACCTCGGGGCGTCCGTTGCGCGAGACGAACTTGACCCGGGCCCAGGGCACACCGGGCATGGCGCCCACCAAGTTGATGGTCACGGAGCTGTCATCGCCTGCTTTGGTGACGTACAGCACCAACTGTTCGGGGGCGAGCCGGAGGCTGCTCGGCCCGGTGATGGTCAGCGGGTCGCTGGACGCGCGAGGTGTCCACTGGCCGGCCACGAGTTCCGTCCAGTGCAACTGCACGTCCACCGTGGTGAGCGGTTGAGTGGCAGGTTCTTGCTGCGCCTGCTTTGCCAGGCTGGTGGTCGTATTGGACGGTTTACCCTTCTCCACGGGGGTGATCCAAAAGAGGTGCAACCGTCCGCGGTAGAACACGGCGCCGACGTGGTCGCCATCGATCTGGGCACCGACCGGCTCCCAGGGGGTCCATTCACTGCGGCTGCGACGACGGTAGTAGTAGGCGCGCGGCGCGCTGTGGTCGCGGCCGATGACGTGGAGGACGCCCCGCTCCGGTGCGTCGGGGTATTGCTCGCCCCAGACACTGACGATCTCCAGCCGGGAGATCGCGGTGAGCCCGCGCACGTACGTGGCGAAGGCATCCTCGGCGAGTCGGTCGGTGACGTCGCCCTGCAGCAGTGCACCGATGAGCGCCGTGAACAGGTGGGTCTGGTCGTCGCGCAGTTCGGGGACGAGCCAGTTCTCCGGGAACAGGAAGATCTTCCGGTTGGCCTCCCAGACGCGGTACCGCTTCTTCCATTCCCACTGCTCGGTGTCGATCGCGGCGGGCGGGACTCCTGCGTCCTGTTCGAGGTTCAATGTGCTGCGCTGGACGAACAGTTGGACCGAGGCGATCGCCTGCCGGATTCTCGTGGTCTGCACCACCGGCTCGGTCGCCGGGTCCAGGAGCAGAACCTCGTAGAGCTCCTCGACCCGCTCCAGCCCCAGGGTATGCAGCAGGTGGGCGACGAGCGCGTCCCTGCGACGCCCGCGCAGCGGATCGTTGACCGCGCGCGCCACCGAGCGCCACGCGTCCAGGTCGTAGCGGGCGCGGACCGCATCGCGCAGGCTGTGGGCCGTCGCCGCGTCCGGGGCGGGCGTGGCCGCGCCGATCGCCGCCGCCGCGCCGATTCCCAGGCGTTCGACCAGCATGAGGGCGTCCCACAGCCGCCGCACCCCGCGCTCGTCGGTGAAGCTCAGCATGCCGCTACCGACGCCGGGCGCGCCGATACGGAAGCCGCCGTCGACGGGCGTGACACCCACGCCGAGCCGGAGAGCGGACCTGACCGTCTCGACCGTCGACCGCTCGCGCCGAGTCAGGGCCGCCACCCGCGCGCACAGGTCGTCCAGGGCCAGCTCCTCCGCCTGTGCGGCGCTCGTGGCGACCGTGTGGGGCACGGTGCGGTGGGCCAGCTCGAACACATCGATCAACTCGTCGGTGCCGCCCGCCATTTCCGACCGCAGCCCGGCGTACCCGAACAGCCTGCCCAGCGCCGGGAAGGAGCCGGCGGCGACAGCAGCACCGACCGGGGAGGTGGGAAGAGCGGCGAGGTCGAAGGCATCGAAATCGTCCGGATGGCGGCGGATGTGCCGCAACTCCCGTTCGGTCAGGGCGAGCCGCTGCAGCAGCATCAGGGACTTGGTCAGCCGCGTGTGGGCGCGCACGAAGGCCTGAAGCCGGACCGCCGGACGCAGGGTGAGCCGGCCGAGAGGACCGAGCGGGAGCGTGTCTGCCGAAACCTGTACGGACACCGGGCCGCTGAGCTCACTGAGGGCCCCGCCCACGCGCTTCCCCGTCGCGGTCAGCGTGAACCGGTAAGGGACGCCGGACTTCAAGTCCACGGCTACCTGGCCGGGCGCCGCGGGCGCGGGCGCGCCGACAGCCTGCAGGACGGGGTCCGCACTGGGGCCGAGCCGGACTTCTCCCAGATCTCCGGCGCCGGCGACGGACAACGCGAGCACATACGCACCGCTCTGCGGTACCTCCAGATACCCGTCCAGAACGACGCGCGCCGCCCCCGCGATACCGGCGGTGGTGGCGTCTTGTCCGGCATTCGCGGGAACAGCCACTCCGCCGCCGGCGCTGTCCAATGCGCTGACCGACAAACCGCCCTGCGCCACCTCGGCAAAGACGTCGGCCAGAGGGCGGCGCGTGCCCCCGCTCACTTCGGCCAGCAGGACGGGATCGGTGAGCAGGCCCTCCACGAGAGCGGGCGCGACACCGGCGGCCTGCGGTGCGAGGGCCCTGCTGAGCGCCGTAACTACGAGCCGCCGCCGCGCGTCGGCAAGGATTCTCGGCATGATCGTGCCGGCGAAGTAGGCGCGACGGGCCGTCTCATAGGCCTGCAGCGCCTGTGCCCGCACGGCCGGATCCGCGCTGTCGGGATCGGGCGGCGGCTGGAACAGCGGCCCCACGTCCGCCGGGTGGATCAGTCGGCCGAGTGGCAGCAGGGCCTGCTCTTTCTGCTGGACGATCTGGGCGAGGAGCTCGCCGAGCAGGGTGCCGGCACCTGCGCCGGCAGCAGTGATCCGGGCGATCCGCTCGGGCACCGGCACGCCGCGGTAGGCCACCTGCTGGGTGCCGGTGCCAGGGGTGCTGCCGGTATCCGGTGCGTAGGAGATGGTGAGCTCCGGGAAGCCTTGGAAGGGCCGCGGGTCGATCTGCTCGGCGCGAGGCACCGCCCTCTTGGTCGCCGTGTAACTCACCTGCCGCTGCCACATCGCGCTCACCTGGGCGGCGAGCTCCGCAGGCAGGACCAGACCCAGCTCACGGGCCACCATGTCATCCGTCAAGGACGCCGCGTCCTCGGGAGCGGCGTGCTCGGCCGCCAGACTGCGCAGCGCGTCCGCGATCTCGGCCGCCAGCCGCAGGATCGCCGTCTCGTCCGACCGGTAGGGCCCCAGCGGGTCGACGGAGTGCCGCAGCACATAGCCGAGGTCGGCAGGGGTCATCGAGACGGCCCGCAAGGCGTCGACGGTGTCGAGGAAGGCCAGGGTGCCGACGCGCGGATAATCCACGCCGGCCCCCTTCGCACCGCCGGGCAGCGGCAGTGTCCTCCGGGGTGTCGCTCCTGCCGCCGGTTTGTCGTACAGGGCGTGGAACGGGTCGATCCCGGTCAGCTCGCGCAGGGCGATCACCTCGCGGACCGGCAGGCGCAGCCCTCGGGCGAGCAGGGCGTGACGGTACAGCAGCGAGACCGTCTCCAGCGTGAGCAGCGCCGCGTCGGGGGCCCGCCCCACGGACTGCAGCACGGCGTCGATGTCCGCCGCCGTCATCCCGAGCGCCGCCTCCACCGCCGGGCGTTGCGAGGCAAGGCTCGTCTTGGTGCTCTCGGCGAGGTAGTCGCCGGTCGGATGGTCGAATACCGGATGCGGGGAGCCGGTGCGCGGCGTCAGGAACAGCCGGGCGTACGTCGCGTCGCGGCCGGCCGTCGGCATGGGCTCCCACAGGGTGAGCAGGTCGATTTGCCGGTTGGCCGCGACACCGAGCCGGTCGGCGATCTCACCGGTGTGCGCCAGGTAGATCAGCGCGGTGCGCAGCGCCTCGCCGAAACCGGCCGGCAGGGACTGGCCCGCGCCGGGCAGCAGGCTGCCCCGTCCGCCGGGCAGCAAGGTGCGCAGGGACACGTCCAGAGAGTCCAGGGGCTTGCCGAGCCGTCGCCACAGCCGTACGAGCAGGTTCAGGCGCAGGAACGCCGCGTCCAGGGTGGTGTCGGTCGCCTGCTGGTCCGGGGGCGGCTCCGGGGTGCCGATCAGCCGCAGCCGGGTGTGCTCGAAGCTGCACCCCGGATCGCTGTCGCCCAGCACCAGAACCTGGGCGAACCGCCCCTTCGCCCAGGCATCCTCGACCCACACGGCGGCGTCGAAGTCGTCCCGGTGGTACCGCTGCGTCGCCGCGGCGAGGCGGGCTTCGAAGGCGTCCCGCTCGGTCGGCGTGAACGGTGCCACACCGGGCGCCTCTTTGTAGCGCAGGACGTCGAACGGCTCGACGCCGATGGTGCGCAGCCCCGCGAGCGTGTCCAGGTGCGGATTGACGAACCAGGTGCGCACGAGAGCGACCAACTCGACGTAACTCACACCCAGTCGGCGCGCGAGCGTCTTCGCACTGCGCAGTGCGGGCCGCGCACTGCGCGCATCGGCATAGCCGTAGAGCCGATACCACGCAGCGTGCTCCCCGTCGTCGGTGAGGACCGCGACGTCGGACGGGGACAGCCCCAGCTGCTCGAAGAACACCGAAGCACGACGGTAGGGCGGCTCGATGGCCGGGAGGGTGTCCGGGGCGAGCAGCTCGTCCGTACGCCGCAACGTGTCCAGCAGCCCGGCCAGGTCGGTGTCCGCCCGACCGAGGTAGCCGCGCACCATCTCCAGCCAGAGGTCGAAGGGCGCGGTCAACGGATACCGGTCCGCGGCCAGTTTGCTGTACGCCAGCGGCTCGACGTACTGGGGCTCCGCCAGAAGGTCGGCCGTGCCGGCAGGCCCCGTGTCGCGGGCCGCTCCGGCATCCAGCGCGCCGTGCGCCATCCGGTATTCCATGATCTCGTTGGCGAGGTCGATGAGCGGAAGCGTCGTATTGGTGTTCTCGCACGACAGCGGCAGGTGCTCAAGGTCAGGGCGGCGCTTGAGGAGCGCGTCCAGCGGCCGGACACCCGCCCGCTGCACGTCGAGGAAGTGCAGCAGATCCACCAGGTACGCGGCGGGGCTGAGCACGGAACGGCAGTGCTCACAGGCGCAGAAGTCCTGCTCGCCTATCAGGTCCTCGACGGTGGGATACTTCCGCTTCAGCGCCTGGGTGACTTCGTCCCGGCGGGCAGCCGACGGCGAGATCCCGTACAGCGACGGCTGGCCCGGCGCCTGCGCGGCACCGAAGAACGTGTAGGCGGTCGCGGCCACCTGGTCGACCCAGCGCAGCACCACCTCTACCTCGCCGGGCCGGAACTCGTGTCCGTAGCGTGCGATGAACTCGCGCTTGCCGTACGCGTGGATGGCGTGCGCCGAGGGAATGCGGAGCTTGGCCAGGACGGCGAGGGCTTCGTTGGACGGGGAGATCTGAAAGAGGCGTTGCAGACGCTCGAACTCGGCGAGAGTGGTCGTGGCGGTCCGCTCGTCGAGCCCGTCGACCAACTCCGCTCCATGGGTGCGCAGATACGGTCCGAGCGGTGTCGACGAGAACGAGAACCCACGGCTCTCCGCCCTGGCGATGACTGCCGCGACGTGATCGGCGACGGAGTCCCCGCCGGGTCCGAGCGGAATCTCCCGTGCGCCCACCATCCGGCCGACGACCGTGGTCGGGAAGCTCACCCGCACTTGCCGGGCCAGGTCTTGGGCGTAGGCGTCCGCCGCGTCCTTGCCGGACATCCTCTCGCCTCGGAAAGCCGGCGGCACGAGTGCACGCAGGCGTGCGTCGAAGCCGGAGTCCGCCGGATCGCCTCCGGCGAGCTCGTCGAGGCGTGACCGCCACCGCTCCGGCTTGTGCAGATCCGCGTGGACCAGGGCCCGCAGGCCCGCCGTGCTCGGATCGTCGCCGTCGCGCAGCACCTCGCGTGCGATCAGTTTGGACAGCGGGAGGTTGTGGCCGGTGAGTGCCGCGAGCTTGCCCTGGGTCTGCAGTCGGCGGATCTGCGGGTCGTCGATGCCCGCCTTCTTCGCCGCCGCCCACAGCCTCGCCGGGTCCCCGGCGTGCTCGGCCACGACACGGTCGAAGGCATCCCGCTTGGGCCGTGGCTCGCCGGGCCGCGCGGCGCCGTCGAGTTCGGCCGCGTCCAGGAACTCGCCGTAGGTGGACAGTCCGCCGGTCGGCCGCCGGTCCAGGCGCTTGCGAGTCGTGAAGGAGTCAAAGGTGTCGGTGGCGGAACGCAGGGCGTCGTCGGACAGGTCGACGACACCGTCGTTACGCGCACGGGTCAGGGCCGTCCGGACCGCGTCGGCGCCGGCCACAGCGAGGTCGTCCGGACTGGTCGGCAGCCCGTAGCGGACCAGGGCGTAGGCCGCGGCGTGCTCCAGACCGCTGGCCTCGGCGAGATGGGCGGCGACGCCGCCGAGGGCGAGGATCCGGGCATCCCACCCGGTGGCCCGGGCGGCGGCGGCAAGCGGATCCGACCCGTCCATGGGCGGATCGCCATTCCCGCCGTCGGTCACTACGCGTGTGAGGGGACCGAACCCGCCGATCACCCGGTTCACATCGGCACTGAGCCGGACGAACTCCGACTCCGGCGCGGGGGCCAGGGCGGCCGGTACGACGAGGTTGAGGACCTCGTGCCGCGCGCCGACGAACTTCGGTGCGCTGAGGGGGATCTTGCGGCGCCGTGGGGGGCCGACGAGGCGTAACTCCAGGGAGGCGCCGACGGCATCCGCGCCGTCCAGCGGTGGATATTCCATCCGGTAGAAGCCGTTGCTGTCGCTGACCGCCTCCGCGATCTGCCGGACACTGCCTCCAGGGGTCCGGCGGAACATCTCCACGGCCACGTCGGCGGCCGGGGCCCCGCGCTCCGTGAGCAGCCGCCCTTCCACACGGGGGGTGGGATAGGCGAGCAGCAGCAGTTCGTCGTCGATCGCCGCGCGCGTCTCGGCGTCGACAACCGCGGACGCCACGATCCCGGCGGAAACCTGCACCTGCCGCACGGCGGCCGCGGTGCCGACGCCGAACACCGCTTCGTCGATCTCCGAGCGGGGTACGGCGATGCCGAGTCGGACCAGATCCTCATGCAGGCGTCGGACGTGGTCCCCGCGGCTGTTGAGCCGGATCGCGTCAGCCATAAAGCACCTTCTCCGCTCCAAACTGAATTGCTTACCGCAGGGGTGGGGTCTTCGTGGGTACGATCACCGTGACCAATTTCCCCGTCTCTGGATTGACGACCACTTGTGGCCGACCGGGAGTGTTCGGAACTTCAAGCGTCACTGAAGGTCGCCAGGTGGCGGGATTGGTCGGATCCACCAATCCGGGTGGCGCGTTCTCGCCGTAGATGTCATATTCGAGCTTCTTGAACTGTCCGCGTTCCAGCAGTGTGTCAACCTCGGATGCGCTAACCTCCCTCCGCCCCTTAGGTGGATTCCCCATTCGTTCGGCTATATGCGGTTGCACTGGAACTCCACCCGGAGTCTTGGCCGGCACCAACTTCCCGTTGCTCGTGCCATAAAAGTCTGTTTGCGGCGCGGGAGCTCCTTGGAAGTTTTCGGGGGTTGCATTGGGTTCTCCGCCTGCTGGCGAACTAGGGGGTTCGGAGGGTGCAGTCGGCTCCTTGAGTGGACCCGTTGAAGCCTGAGGAGGATTTGTTGACTGCGGTGCCGTTGGCGCTTGCCCGCGAGACGGCACATACAGCGACGGACGGTTGGAGATCGAATTTGAACGTGCCCCAGCCCAGCCGAGAAGCGCCGAGAGCGCATACATTTTGGCAATGTTCTTGGCGGTATCCGAAATCTTCGTTCCAAAAATGGAAGCCCCGAATGCCTCTATGACTCCCGGTGCAATATGCCCTATCGCTGATCCGTAATTCCCATGCTCCCAGTTCGCAGCAAAGGCGGATCCGCGAACTGTAGCGTATCTCTCGGCGGTATCTCTTACCAGTATCCCTTGTTGAGGAATCTTGGCTTCGACGTAGACGGCCATAAGATTCTCGACGGATCGATTATCGAATCCGCTCCGTTCGGCGAGGTCCCACGCCTCTCTTTCTGCGCCTGTCATTGGTTTGGCTTCTTGGAGGCCGTTCGGGTCGAGGAATTTTATCGGGTTTGCGCGAACATATAAGAACGCGTTGCATCCTGTGGCGTGTCCGGCAGGGTCAGGGGATATCCACCGGGTCAGCCACGGTGCAAAGTAGCGTGCACCGTGGTAGGCAAGCCCCGTTTCCTCATCCCGTTCCTTCCCCGTATACCGATACCGCTTCGGCGGCACCCCGCCACGCGCAAAAGACAGCGCCGTACAGCCGTAGGAGTGAAGCTCCTCGTAAGAGATCAGCGCGCCGCCCTGATCCAACTCGACAGTGGCGGAGCCGAGATGATTCGTGTGCTGGTAGCGGATTACGCGGCGGTCGGGGTCGTCCAGGGTGATCGCGTCGTCCGTGCGGGTCTCGACCAGGGCGATGCGCTGTTCGCCGTCCATGATGTGGACGGTCGTCCGTATCAGCGACTCCTCGCTGCCAGAGAACTCGCGGTACAGCTCGAAACCACCGAGATAGATCCGCTCCTTGGTGCGTTTGGCGTCAGCGGCATCGGCTGCCGAGCCGTCCGTGACCTTGCGTACGCGCTCGCCGCCCGCGTCGTACACGTAGTAGGTGGTCTCCGGGACGCCCGAGTTCACCTTCTGTCGGGAGCTGGACCGTAGCCGGTCACGATAATCCCAAGCCATGTGTTCCATCGGAGCCAAAGTGAGCATGTTCCCGCGCGCGTCGTACGCGTACTCCTCCGGAGTTCCGGCACCCACCTGTGTGGAGGAAAGGCGGTTGTTGTAGTCGCGGTGGGGTGCGGAGGGACGCGGCCGGCCGGGTATCGAGGGAGGGGCGAACGCGCTTCGCTCCTCGCACCGGAATGTACGTGTCCAGCCCGCGTGCGCCAGGTCGGTGCCTCGGTGTTCCAGACGGGTCATGTTGCCGGCAGCATCGTACGAGTACCGATCCCGGTAGCGGGCGAGCGCCTGGCGGTCCGAGACGTTCGGCAGGTTCGCCCGTGGGGCATCGTTCCAACTCGTGGGCGGTTCAGTCCCGTTCGTGATCCCGGGGTGCTCCCGGCCGGTGGCCTCGACCAGGCGGTACACCGCGTCGTACGCATAGCTGTTGCTTGCCTCGATGGCCGTGTTGAGGCGGAACACCCTTGGTTGTGCGTCGTCTCGTATGTGGGTGATGTTGCCGACCGGGTCGTACACGTAGCGCAGGTTCTGTACGCCGACCCGGGCATCGTCCGGCCGTGCCCGGTCCTCTGTGAACGTCGGCGGTCGGCGGGTGTTCATCGCGGTCAGCCGGAAAGTGTCGGGGTCGTAGGCGTACGTGGTGGTGACGCCGCTGCCGTATTCGATGGCGGTGCGCTGGCCCCGCGCGTTGTAGTCGATGTTCTTGACGAAGGCCGTGGCGGCCGCGTCGCCCGCCAGGGTCGCCCGTAACCCTTCCAGTAGTCCGGCCTCGTTGTAGGTCTGCTGCACGAGCGTGCCGTCCGGATGGGTCTGTTCGTAGGGGCGGTTGAGTGCGTCGTACCGGGTGCGGCCGGTCCAGGTCGTGACGTCCATGGCGACCGCCGCCGGATCGGACCAGTCGATGACGTTGTGGTAGTCGGTGGTCAGTTTCCGGCCGGTGCTGACCGCATTGCCCTGCACGTCGTAGGTGTGGGTGACGATGCCCGCGTCGTCGTGGACGCGCCACACCTGGCCGCGCAGGTTCGCCAGGGCCGGGTCGCTGCCCCCGGCGGACTGCGCGCTCTCGCCGTAGAGCGTGCGCCCCACCGTCATCGCACCCGCACCCGCTCCCTCGTCGAGGACGACGGCGATCGGTCGGCGCAACTGGTCGTAGAACATGGCGAGTTGACGCTCGGCCCCCGTGCCGGTGTCGAGCACTTCCCAGACGCCCACCGGCTTGCCGGAGATATCGGCGAGTTGGCGCCGTGTGCCGCCCTCCATGCTCTCTTCTCGCAGCAGGGTGCCTGCCAGGTCGTAGCGGTAGCGGGCGACGAGGCGGTCGGCGTCCGGCGTGGTCAGGCCGGGGGCGCCGTCGACGCAGTCCAGGACTTCGAGCTGGTTGCCCTGGATGTCCCACACCACGTGGGTGCGATGCTCGCTGCTCACCGTAGGGCCGACCCCCGCCGTCGCCGGGGTGCGGTTGCGTGACAGGGTGAGGATCGGGCGGCCGAGTGGGTCGAAGCAGACCAGGGTCGGGGTTCCGGCATGCAGTTCCGTCCCCTTCGCGGCGGTGTTCTCCGCCTCGGCAAGGTCGCCGAAGACGGTGAGGTCTCCGGCCGTCCGCCGCGCGTACCACGTCGGCGTGTGCGTGTCCCGGCCCAGCTTGCCGATGTACGCGCCGACATCGGGATCCGCCGCGGGATCCGGGACGGGCGCGGTGTCGTTGGCGTCCCATGTCTCCTGGTGCCAGGGACCGAAGACGACTTTGTCGTAGGTGTGGTTCGGGTGCACGGTGGCTATGACCCGGCCGACCGGGTCGTAGCAGAGGATGGGGCTGACGCCTTCCTCGACGGCGAATTCGAAGTGGTGGCTCGGGGTGAAGAAGGGCTCATACTGGCGGACCGGTTTGCCCTTGTTGTTGCGGACGACCCAGCCGGAGCCGACCCACCGCGGCGGTTTCGGACCGGACAGGAGCGGGTCGGGCTCGGCCGGCAGCTTGCGCTGCACCTCTTGGCCCATGCCGTCGGAATAGCCGAAGGTCACCTGCAGTGCGCTCGGTGCCCCGCCGCCCACCGGGGTCGCACCCACATGCCGCTCACGAGCGATGGTGGCCACGCCGGGCGGCTGGATGCCACCAGTGGCCTTCCTCTCGCGCGCGTAGGCGTGGACGTCATACACGAAGCGCGTCGTCGCGGCACCCAGCAACGCCCTTGCCGACGCGGCCAGGTCGGGATTCGCCGAGCGGCCGAGCGGATCGGCCCAGAACGCCTCGACGGTCGCGGTGGGGAGATCGGCCGCGACCGCGTCCAGCCGGTCACCGGTGTCGTCCTCGGGCTTGCCGCACACCGCAGTCGCCGCGATCCGGCCGAGCGCGTCGAAGCAGACCTCGGTGCGGTTGCGGTTTGCATCGGTGACCGTCGTCGGTGCGAGCACACGGTAGTCCAGGCGTAGCCCGACGCGGACGTCCGTGGCGTTGCGCTCTCCGGCGGTGATCCGGTTTCCGAGCGGGTCAGTCACCTCGACCGGCAGCAGATCGTAGGCGTCGTAGTCGATGGAGGTGGCGTACTCCCCCGCCGGATCAGTGGTGGCGGCCGCTGCGGCGAACGGATCGACAAACCGGCGCGGGACGAAGAAGTGCCGACGGGCGTACGCCGCCACGACGGCCGGGCCGGTCGCTGCCGAGGGCGCATAGCGAACGGTCCCGGACGGCGCCCACCAGGCATCCGGCTCGGGCAGGAGGCTTGGGGGCGCATCGGCGAGCTGCACGTAGCCGGCAGCGGTGAGCCGGCCGGTTCCGGCCCGGGCGCCGAACACCGCGCCGAGCTGGGCGGCAGTCAGCAGCATCCGGTACGCCTCATGTGTCAGGCCCCGCTCTCCCGCCACCCCCCAACCCAGCGGCTGCGCCAGGGTGTCGGCGCAGAACCGGGTGAGCGTCCGTGAGAGCAGCCTTCGTGCGGTGCCGGCGGGCAACGTGCCGCCCAGGACCTTGCCGAGCCAGTCCGCGCCGAGCTTCGGGACCGCCGTGTCGAAACCGGTCCCCGTGAGCTCGAAAATCTGAGTGTCGTACGGGACCGGGGTGCGGTAGGCATCCGCTTCCCGTGGCGTGCCGGCGGGCGGGTCATCGGCTTCGGTGCTGATCAGGGCGGTGACAGCGGTCCGCGTCTCAGTGACCCGCGTGGTTTGCTGCACCGCATGGGTGCGGGTCGGAAGCGCCGGCAGTGCGGGCGGGACAGCGCGGCCGTAGGCGATGGACACGCTGTGGGTGGGAGTGCCGAACGGGTCCACTGCCAGCACGAGTTCGTGCGCGATACGCGGGTCCGAGGGGTCACGCTCGCAACTGACGGTGACCGTCTCGCGAGGGTGGACGGAGAAGACCCCGCTGCGACCGTCACGGGGGTCCTGTAACACCTCCACCGTGTAGTTGCGCTCGATGACGGTGTACGGGTGCGGCTGGTCGGCGGTGCCGTCGAGGGCGTACACCTCCTGCCGCAGCAGCTGGCCCTTCAGCGCCCGGTACGCCTCACGCTCGGCGTCCGGCCCCAGCGTGTCCACGGGTGCGAGGGAGCCACCCGGTGCCTTCCGTCGCTGCGGTGGTGGGCTGTCGTCGAGCAGCCAGTGCGTCGTGCCCGGAACCGCATGGTCATCGGGCGGATAGTACTCGTCGGCGAACAAGGCCGAGATCCGTTTCCGGTCGGTCTGCGCCCCGGTGTGGAACCAGCTGACGGTCTTCACCGGTGGCAGCTGTGTGGCCGCATCGATGTTGTCGTCGGCCGGGAAGTGATCGCTGCGGGACAGGGCGGCGATGTGATCGGTGTCGTACCGGTCGACGCGGCCGAAGCCGCGGAACTCGCGTTCGGTGCCGTCGAAGTAGCCGTGGTGATAGCTGTAGCGGGTGACGAACCGGTTGCGGTTGATCCAGTCGAAGGTCTCGGTCTTCTCCACCACGTGCACCGGAAACGGCAGACGTGTGATCCACGGTGTGCCGGCCGCCCGGTCCGCCAGATAGAACTTGGTGGAGGAGGCGTAGCTGACCACCGTCTCGGCGCCCAGGCTGTTGCGGATGCCGGTCAGCAGGTGGGGCTTGGTCCCCATCAGGTCGATGTAGCGGACCTGACGACGGGCGGCTGAGGGCAGCGGTGAGGACCAGACCAGGCAGGCCGTGCCGTGGCCGAGCAGGTCCACCACAGACACCGAGGCGAGGTCGTCGACGGGCGGTGCCGCCGGCAGCCGTCGGGGCGCGGCCCACCGGTTGCCCAGCTGGTTGAAGTGGAGCTCGATCCCTTCACAGCCCAGGTACAGGAGGTCGGTGGGACCCGTACCGTCCAGGTCGGCAAGCCTGAGGCGACTCGGATCGAACAGGTCCGGGCGGTCGAAGAAGGGCGAGTCGTCCATGACGACCCGGGCCCCGAAGCGCCCGTACCCCAGGTTCGGCCAGTAGCACACCTCGCCGTTGCGGACCCGGACCAGGTCGACCGGTCCATCCCCCGACATGTCCGCGAGGTGCACGGACGTCATGCCGTCGGCGAAGACGAGCCGTGGTCCCGCCGCCTCGTCGGCCGGAACCGGAATGCGGATCCCGGGACCGAATCCCTCCTCGCCGAGCGACGGATACCAGACGAACCCATCCCCGCGAGCGAGCAGCACATCCGCGTGCCCATCGCCGTTCAGGTCGGCGAACCGCAGGTTCGGGTCGGCCCAGTCCAGCGCGGGAAGCGAACGGAACGTACGCAGCGGCGCCCAGCCGCCGTCCGGCACCCCGCCGAGAGCCGCCTCGCCGGGAGAGCCGGCCCGGCCGGTGGTGCGCTCGAAGAAGCCGGGTACCGGGCCGTCGAAACTGACCAGGTCCACCTGGCCGTCGCCGGCCAGGTCGAGGAGCTGTGTCCGGCCGCCGGACAGGGCAGTGGACGGCGCCGACTCCATGGTGCGGACAGGGCCCAGCCGGCCCTCACCGAGGTTTGGGTGGTAGAACCAGGCGCCGTTCTGCTCACTCAGCACCCCGGCGATCGACTCGGCGTCCAAGTCCACCCAGCGGAAAGGCGGCACATCCAGTCCGACGGGAAGGTTGGCCACGCTCTTCGCATCCAGTTCGTGCACCTCGGATCCGAACTGCGCCGAGCTGTAGGTGAATTCCAGCGGTGGCATCGACTCGCAGACATAGCCGTTGGCTCCGTCGGGGCGGTAGCCCGTCAGCGTCGCCGATTCCAGCACCGCACCGGCCCGATCACCGGGCTGAAAGGTGCCGTCGACGCTCCTGCCACCGCGGTAGGTCAGGGCCAGTGAGCGCACCAGGCAGTCGGCGCCGACCTCCGGCTCGTCCTCGAAGTGATGGAACATCAAAATCCGTCGGCAGAGCCGGTAGGACCGCACTTCGAAGCCGGCCCGGTAGGTGGAGAACGGATCGTTGCGGCAGGGCCAGGGAAGCCTGGGCGCCGACGTCGGCCATTGCCGGCCGGGCTCGGGCGCCTCTCCCGGAGGTGGCAGCGCAGCATGGTCGCCGTAGTCGAAGACCAGCTCGAAGTGCCAGCCGCCCGCCGGGTCGCGCTCCGGCGGCGGATCGGCCAGCCTGCTGACCTTGTTGCCGTACCGGACGGACTTCAGATAGCGGTTCGCCGTACGTCCCGCATCCGGCCGGTCGCATTCGTGTGCCGCCGTCCGGTCGACGTTCCGGTCGTCCTCGGACACGTAGCCGTAGACGATGGCGTTGCCCAACGCGTCGTACGACTCGCAGATCAGCCAACTGAACACCCGGTGGTCGGGATCGGCGGGGTCGGCGATCCGGGAGGTGCGGTCCCTCCCGTAGACGGTGGTGATGTTGTCCCGGCTGATCGACCGCCAGTGACTGGTGCCGTCACCGGTGTGGGTCCATCGCTCGATCCTGGCGAACAGGCCCTCGATGCGGGGCCGGTAGCGGGTGACGCGGTACGCGATCCCGTCGACCATCCGCCTCCGGCGCTCCGGGAGGCCATCCCCGCCGAGGACCGGCACGAGGTCCTCGGCACCAGACAGCAGAAACACATCGGACTCACGGGCGTCGTCGTAGGTCGGCATCCCCTTGTCGGTCTTGCGGGTGACCGCCGGGAGCCCCACGCTCCAGCCCAGGCCGAACGGCCCGTGGCCCGCTCCCGAGTCGTAGGTCAGGGACAAGGACGGACCGAAGCCGGATCGTCCCGGGGTCGCGGGGAGGGGGACGGTCAGGGAGCCGGTGCCGGTGACTGGGTTGGCCGAGAACTTCTCCCCGATACCGCGCACCGCGCCACCGCCCTTGGGGAGCGTGATGGCAGGGGGCATCCGGGCGCTGCCGGAAGCGTCAGCATGCTCTGCCTCCCGGCCGACCCCCTGCACCGCGGGGCCGTCGGAAGCGGCAGAATCTGAGGCCTCCGCGCCACCCGTAAAGGCGCTACCGCCGTTCCGCCTCGGCACGCCGCGGCCTAGCCTGGACGCGGGATCGAGCGGCGGACCACGGCTGACGGACCAGGCACACCCAAGTCTCCGTTGCGGGCCGGTTCTGCACGAGGTTCTTTCATGGCGCGGCCTCCCCCTCATCGGCGATGCCGAGATTGAGGAGAGTATGGCGCCATAACTCTGATCATTTCCCCCGATGCGGCTTTTCTTGGTAAAGCCGACTCGATCGACTCAGGGCCAGTGCGCCAGGTGGCTTCAATCATCGATCGACAAGCGCCCCGGTACCTCGTCACAGCTGCGCAGGTGCTCTTCGCTTCCGCAAGGTCGATACTGCCGATAGCACCGTTCCCGCCGAACCGCCTCCGGCTCACCCTCCAAGATCGACCACCGACCTCACCTGGCCCGACCTGCTGAAACGCAGTTCATGAGCCCCTCGGCCAACCTCACCAGGAGGTGCCCACGAGTATGCGTGACATTCTCCCGGCGCTCGCCGGCTGGTACGCGGCCCGCGCGCCGTTCGGGCTCGCCACGGTGGTCGCCACCAGCCGCAGCGCCCCGCGCGATCCAGGGGCCGCGATGGCCGTCGGTCCCGACGACGAGGTCGTGGGGAGTGTGTCCGGCGGCTGTGTCGAAGGGGCCGTGTTCGAGCTCGCGCAGGAGGTGGTGGCGAGCGGGGAGGCGCGGCTTGAGACCTTCGGGTACAGCGACGAGGACGCGTTCGCGGTCGGGCTGACCTGCGGCGGCGAGATCACTTTGCTCGTGCGTCCGGTCACGGCCGCCTCGGATCCCTCCTTCGCCGAGGTCGCGGAGTCGGTCGCGGCGGGCCGTCCGGTGACCGTGGCGACGGTGACCGACGGGCCCGCGCCGCGCGGGGCGGCTCTCGCGGTGTGGCCGGAGCGGGTGGCTGGCACCCTCGGCACGCCCGGCCTGGACGTCGCGGTCACCGCCGACGCGCGCGGTGAACTCGCCCTCGGCGCCACCGGCCTCAGGCACTACGGCCCGCACGGTGAGCGCCGCGAGGACGCGGTCACCGTCTTCCTGCACTCCTTCGCGCCGCCGCCCCGCATGCTGGTCTTCGGCGCGATCGACTACGCGGCCGCCGTCGCCCGCATCGGCGCCTTCCTCGGCTACCGGGTCACGGTGTGCGACGCCCGCCCCGTCTTCGCCACGCCGAAGCGTTTCCCCGAGGGGGTGGAGGTGGTCGTGGACTGGCCGCACCGCTATCTGAGCGGCACCGACACCGACGAGCGCACGGTGATCTGCGTCCTCACCCACGACCCGAAGTTCGACGTGCCGCTGCTGGAGGAGGCCCTGCGGCGCCCGGCGGCGTACATCGGGGCCATGGGCAGCCGCCGTACGCACGACGACCGGATGCGGCGGCTGACCGAAGCCGGGCTCCGCGAGGGCGAGTTGGCCCGGCTGCGTTCCCCGGTCGGGCTCGACCTCGGGGCCCGTACGCCCGAGGAGGTCGCCGTGTCCGTCGCCGCGGAGATCGTCGCGCTGCGGTGGGGCGGCACGGGTGTCCCGCTGACGGCCACGGCGGGCGCGATCCATCCCTCCGCGATCCATCCATCGTCGTAGCAGCCGGTTGGAGGAAGCCATGGAGCTGCACCACGAGTTCACCGTCCCCGTCCCGGTCGACGAGGCCTGGCGCACGCTCCTCGACATCGAGCGCGTCGCGCCCTGTATGCCCGGGGCGAGCGTCGAGGAGTACGACGGCAAGACGGTGACCGGCGCCGTGAAGGTCAAGGTGGGTCCGATCACCGTGACGTACAAGGGCACCGCGGTCTTCGAGGAGCAGGACGAGACGGCGCACCGCCTGGTGCTGATCGCGAGCGGCCGGGAGACGCGCGGGCAGGGCACCGCACGAGCGACGGTGACCGGCACGCTCGGCGAGCACGACGGCGGTACGGCCGTGTCGGTGCGCACCGATCTGACGGTGACCGGGCGTCCGGCGCAATTCGGGCGCGGGGTGATGGCCGAGGTGGGTGACCGGCTGGTCGGGCAGTTCGCCACGTGTCTGTCGCAGCGGCTGGCCGAACCGGCCGGAAGTGCGATGGTGGCCGAGGCAGAGCCCGACGAGCCCCTCGACCTGGTCCGCACGGCCGGGATACCGCTGGCGAAGCGCGCCGCCGCGGTGGTGGCGGCCGTGCTGAGCGTGCTGGTGGTGGCCCGGGTGCTGCGGTGGCGGCGGGCCTGCCGGAAGTAGGCCGAAAGTGGTCGCGAGCAGGGTGCGTCACGGCGTGTAAGGCGGCCGCGACAGGGTAGTCGCCGCTACAGCGGAGGCCTACGTGCCTCCGAAGCAGAGCCTCAGAGCGGGAAGGAGGTCCATGACAGCGCATCGCAGCGCCCGGGCCGCTTCCCTATTCGCGGAGCGGCCCGGTTCTTGTTGCACGGCTTGTCCGGGGCTCTTCTACGGCTGGTACGCCGTCAGCGCGGCGGCAGCCGGTGCAGCTCCACGTCCGTGAGACGGCCCTCGCCGAGGGTGGCGGTCAGGTAGGTGCAGTGCGGCTGGCGCCGCCGGTCCGTCGGGGAGCCGGGGTTCAGCAGGCGCAGGCCTGAGGCGGCGGTGGTGTCCCAGGGGATGTGGCTGTGCCCGAAGACCAAGACGTCCAGGTCGGGGAAGCGGGCGGCGCAGCGTGCCTCGCGGCCCTGGGCGGCGCCGGTCTCGTGGACCACGCCGAAGCGCAGACCACCGAGTTCCACGTACGCCACCTCGGGGAGCCGCCCGCGCAGGTCCGGTCCGTCGTTGTTGCCGTACACGCCGACGAGCCGGGCGCAGCGGCTCTCCAGCAGGTCGAGCGTGGCCGTGTCGACCCAGTCCCCCGCGTGGAACACGACGTCGGCGCGCGGGAGTTCGGCGAGCAGCGCGGCCGGCAGTTCCTTGGCACGCTTGGGTAGATGGGTGTCGGACATCAGCAGCAGACGCACGCCGTCAGGCTAGCCGCGGGGAGTTCGCCGCGCCGGGCACGCCATGGTTGAGCGGTGGACAAATGCCGTGGCAGGGTTAGGATCACGCCACGGGCACCGTAATCTGGCGCAAACGCACAGCGACCCCTAGGGGGCTGGGACCCGCATGCCGGTCAAGGTCAGCGTCGTCGTCCCGGTGTACAACCCCGGGGTCTATATCGAGGGCTGTGTCGAGTCGCTGCTCGGGCAGTCGTTGCCGCCGGACGAGTACGAAGTGATCTTCGTGGACGACGGCTCCACCGACGACACGCCCGCGCTGCTGGACGCGCTCGCCACCGCGGACCCCCGGGTGGCCGTCGTCCACCAGGAGAACTCCGGCTGGTCCGGCAAGCCCCGCAACATCGGCATCGCCGCCGCCCGGGGCGAGTACGTGATGTTCGTCGACAACGACGACCACCTCGGTGACGAGGCCCTTGAGCGGATGTACGACTACGGCGTGGCCAACGGCGCCGACGTCGTGGTCGGCAAGATGGCGGGCAAGGGCCGCGCGGTGCCCGTCGAACTGTTCCGCCGCAACCACCCGCACGCCACCGTCGAGAACGCGCCGCTGATCGACAGCCTCACCCCGCACAAGATGTTCCGCCGCGCCTTCCTCGACGACATCGGCCTGCGCTTCCCCGAGGGCAGACGGCGGCTGGAGGACCACGTCTTCGTCACGGAGGCGTACCTGCGCGCGGCCAACGTCTCCGTGCTCAGCGACTACGTCTGCTACTACCACGTCCGACGCGACGACGCCTCGAACGCCGGTTTCCAGCGCTTCGACCCGAGCGGCTACTTCAAGAACCTCCGGGAGGCCCTGGACGTCGTCGAGCGGTACACCGAGCCGGGCCCCCTGCGTGACCGGCTGTTCCGGCGGTGGCTGCGCGTGGAGATGGTCGAGCGGATGCGCGGGCGGCGTTTCCTCGCGATGCCGGCGGACTGGCGCCGGGATCTGTTCGCGGAGATCCACCAGGTCGTCGTGGAGCGCTTCGGGCCCGGCGTGGCGGCCGGACTGCAGCCGACGCAGCAGGTCGTGGCCGCGCTGCTCACGGCGGACCGGTACGACGACGTCGAGGCGTTCGCCGAGTGGGAGGACGGCATCGCGCTCACGGCCGTCCCCGAGGGCGTGGTGTGGGAGGACGGCACGCTGCGGATCGGTTTCACCGCCGAGTACACGTGCGCCGGTGAGCCGATGACGTTCGCGGCCGACAAGGCCCGTACCCCCCTCGACGGCCCGCCCGAGGACCTGGCCGCGGCCATCGCCTGGGTCGGCGCCGACACCGTGGCCCGGTTCGACAAGGCCACCGCGGACCTCCTGCTGCGCGAGCGCGCCAGTGCCGCCCAGTACTTCCAGCAGGTGGAGTTCGCCCGGGAGGAGGTGCCGGAACCCGGCGCCGCCGGCCAGGTCCGGCTGGTGCTGCGCGCGACGGCGACCGTGGACCCGGCCGCGCTCACCCGTGCCGGCCTGTGGGACGCCCTCGTCCGCGTCAAGCTGGGCGGCTGGACCAAGGAGTGCCGCCTCGGCCCGGCTCCGGTGCAGGACCGGCCCTCGCCCCATGCCGGTCTCGCGGGCGGCCACGTGGTCCTGCCGTACTGGACCGCACCGCACGCCCATCTCGCCCTGGACGTCGACCGCGCGACCCACCGGGTCGGCCTGGGCGCCCTCAGCCCGGACGACGTCACGCTCACCGGCGACCGGCTGTGCGCCCCACTCCCCCTGCACGTCCCCGTCGGCGGCACCGAGGTGACACTCCGCCTCACCTCCTCCGGCATCGCCCAGGACGTGCCCGCCACGCTGTCCCCGCACGGCGCCGGGGCCCAGCTGGAGGCGGTGCTGCCCCTGGCCGACCTGCGGGCAGCGAGGACCTGGCGAGCGGCACTCGGCACACCCGGGCCCCGCTTCCTGGCGCTGCCGCTGGCCCTGCGCACGGGCGTCGGCGGAGTGCGCGTGGTGCGACAGCCCCGCGCCGGTGCGCTACGACACCTCGTCCGCAGGGCCCGACGCCTGCTCGGTACGACGCTGGGCCGCACGGCCACCCGGCTCCGCGCCCGGGTCCGCGCCTGGCGGAGGTGACGGCATGCGGTCCCTCGGCATCGAAGGCGCCTGGGCGCTGGAGCCCAAGGTCTTCCCGGACGACCGGGGCAGCTTCCACGAGTGGTACCGCGGCGAGGAGTTCCGCGAGGCCACCGGCTACGACCTGCCCCTCGCCCAGGCCAACTGCTCCGTCTCCCGCCGGGGCGTACTGCGCGGCGTGCACTTCTCGGACGTGCCGCCCGGCCAGGCCAAGTACGTGACCTGTCTGCGCGGCGCCGTCCTGGACGTCGTGGTCGACCTCCGCACCGGCTCCCCCACCTTCGCCCGCTGGGAGGCCCTGGGCCTCGACGACGACAGCCGTCACGCCCTGTTTCTGGCGGAGGGCCTCGGCCACGCCTTCATGGCCCTGACGGACGACGCCACGGTGACCTACCTGTGCTCGACGGCCTACGCCCCGCAGCGAGAGCACGGGGTGCACCCGCTCGACCCGGAGCTGGGCATCGCCTGGCCCGAGCACATCACGCCGGTCCTGTCCCCCAAGGACGCACAAGCGCCCTCATTGGCCGAGGCCGAACGGGCGGGCCTGCTGCCGTCGTACGAAACCTGCGCCGTCCGCTACGCCCAGGTGCGAAACGGTCGTGCTTAACGCCTGGTTTGGCAACGCCCTCAGGGGCGCGGGACCACATCGATTTTGCGGCTCCGCCGCGTGGACGCGACCAGCCACAACGGCGCCGCAGCCGAACAACAACCCATCGCGGCACTACATACGGCCGCCGACAACCCCCTCAACCGCCTTCCGCAACGGCCCCCACCCCCGAGACCGCCCAACCCGCAACCTCCGAGCTCGCGCCAACGGCCGCCAGAAACCCGCCCCCAGCAAATCCTCCGGCGCCACCGCCCCCGCCCGATCCAGAATCGTCTCGGGCACCTTCTGCGGATCAGGCACCTCGTACTCGGTCACGATCTCCTCGTACCGCTCCCGCAGCACCGTGCTGCGAGGATCCGCGCCGAACACCACGAGCTGCCCGGTGGGCCGGGTGTCGACCAGCACGGACACCAGGTCGGGCCGATAACGACCGAGGATCTCGGCGAGCTTGTACACGTCACCGGTCCACGGCCCGGTGTGCCGGTCCCGCGCCGCCTCGTCCACGTTGCGCGGCAGCATGTCGTCGAAGACGATCACGCTCGTCCAGTCGGAGTGCCGCTCGATGTTCATGAAGTCCCGCAGCGCGTACTCGAACAGATGCATCCCGTCGATGAACGACAGGTCGAGAACGGTCCGGCGCCAGTACGCGAGCGGGCCGCGCCCCCGGCGCAGATTGCGCAGGGGATGACGGCCGCCCTTGAGGTGGATCAGCGGCTTGTCCCGGGCGAAGAAGTCGTCACTGGTGGCCCTGACCAGGTGGACGTCGCAGCGGAACTCCGTGACGACCTTGAAGGCGGGGTCGACGGCGATGGTGGGGACGCGGGAGAGGCGAAGGCTGCGGCCGTCGTTGACGCCTATCTCCAGATAGTTGCGGTTGCCGCTGACCTTGTGCAGTTCCCTCAGGAACTCATGGCGTTTCACGAAGGGTCTCCTTGCGGATCCGGGGCAGTGCTTCGTGCAGGGCGGTGCGCCAGTCGCGGGCCCGCGCGAGGCCGAGTTCCTGCCGGCGGCGGTGCGCGAGGACCGTGTACGCGGGGCGGGGCGCGGGCCGGGGGAAGGCCTCACTGGTGACGGGGTGGACCCGGCCGGGGTCGGCGCCGAGGAGCCGGAACACCTCGCGGGCCAGGTCGTACCAGGTGGCCTCGCCGGAGTTGGTGGCGTGCAGGACGCCGGTCGCGTCGGCGCCGACGCGCGGGCCGAGGTCGGCGATCGTCGTGGCGACGTCGGCGGTCCAGGTGGGCTGGCCGTGCTGGTCGTCGACGACGTCGACGGTGGCGCGGCTCGCCTCCAGCTCGATCATCGTGCGGACGAAACTGCGGCCGTGGGCGCCGTAGAGCCAGGCGATGCGCACGATGGTGCTCGCGGCCGGGAGTTCGGCGAGTACGCCCCGCTCCCCCGCCAGTTTGGTGCGGCCGTAGGCGGTGCGTGGGCCTGGGGGATCGTCCTCGGAGTACGGGGTTCGGGCGTCCCCGGCGAAGACGTAGTCGGTGGAGACGTGGATCAGGCGGGCCTCGTGGGCGGCGCAGGCGCGGGCGAGGAGGCGGGGGCCGTCGCCGTTGACGCGCAGGGCGCGTTCCTCGTTCTTCTCGGCGTCGTCGACGGCCGTGTACGCGGCGCAGTTGACGACCACGTCGGGGTGGTGTGCGGCGAGGGCGCGGTCGACGGACGAGGGGCTGGTGATGTCGAGGGCGGCATGGTCGAGGCCGGTCACCCGCTCGCCGCGGGCGCGGAGTTCCGCGACCGTGTCGTGGCCGAGCATGCCGCCCGCGCCGGTGACCAGCCACTTCATCCGTGCTCCTCGCCGACGCGGCGTTTGAGGGGTTCCCACCAGGCGCGGTGGTCGCGGTACCAGGCGACGGTGGCGGCGAGGCCCGAGGCGAAGTCGTGGCGGGGGCGGTAGCCGAGTTCGGTGCGTGCCTTGGTCCAGTCGACGGAGTAGCGCAGGTCGTGGCCCTTGCGGTCCTCGACGTGCCGCACCCGCTCCCAGCCCGCGCCGCACGCCGTCAACAGCAGCTCCGTGAGGTCCTTGTTGCTGAGCTCGGTGCCGCCGCCGATGTTGTAGATCTCGCCGGGGCGGCCCTGGGTACGGACGAGTTCGACGCCGTGGCAGTGGTCGTCGACGTGCAGCCAGTCACGGACGTTGAGGCCCTCGCCGTAGAGGGGGACCTGCTCGCCGTCCAGGAGGTTGGTGATGAACAGCGGGACGACCTTCTCGGGGAACTGGTGCGGGCCGTAGTTGTTGGAGCAGCGGGTGACGCGGACGTCCAGGCCGTGGGTGCGGTGGTAGGAGAGGGCGAGCAGGTCGGAGGAGGCCTTCGAGGCGGAGTACGGCGAGCTGGGCCGCAGGATGTCCTCCTCGGTGGCGGAACCCGTGCCTATCGAGCCGTAGACCTCGTCGGTCGATATGTGCACGAAGGGTTCGACGCGGTAGCGCAGGGCCGTGTCCAGCAGGGTCTGGGTGCCGACCACGTTGGTGAGGACGAAGTCGCCGGCGCCCGCTATCGAACGGTCCACATGGGACTCGGCGGCGAAGTGCACGACCTGGTCGGCCTCGGCCATCAGCTTGTCGACGAGTTCGGCGTCCCGGACGTCCCCGCGGACGAACTCCAGCCGCGGATGGTCGAGTTCGAGGTTGTCCAGGGTGCCGGCGTAGGTGAGCTTGTCCAGCACCGTGATGCGCGGAGCGTCGGGTGCGTCCGGTGCGTCACGGGCGAGCAGGGTGCGGACGTACGTCGAGCCGATGAAGCCGGCGGCGCCGGTGACGAGGAGGTTCATGTGTGGATCCGCACCTTGCTGTGGTCTCCGAGGACGAGTCGGTGGGCGCTGGGGACGCTGGGCGCGGGGGTGACCTCGACGTGGCGGCCGATCAGGGAGGACTCGATGCGGCCCACGCCGTGGATCGAGGAGTCCCGCAGCACGATGGAGAACTCCAACTCGCTGTCGACGACACGGCAGTTCTCCGCGATGGAGGTGAAGGGGCCGACGTAGGAGTCCTCGACGACGGTCCCGGCGCCGACGAGGGCGGGGCCGACGATGCGCGAGTTGACGATGCGCGCCCCCTCCTCCACCACCACCCGCCCCACGGTCTCCGAGGCGTCGTCCACCTCACCGTCGATCCGGCGTGCGAGGCCCTCCAGGACGGTCCGGTTCACCTCCAGCATGTCGGTGACGTTCCCGGTGTCCTTCCAGTAGCCCTTGATGACCGTGCAGCGCACGTCGGCGCGGGCGTCGATCAGGTGCTGGATGGCGTGGGTGATCTCCAGCTCGCCGCGCCAGGACGGCTCGATGGCGCGGACGGCGTCGTGGATGACGGGCGTGAACAGGTAGACGCCGACGAGGGCGAGGTCGCTCTTGGGGTGTTCCGGTTTCTCCTCCAGGCCGACGACCTGGCCGAGTTCGTCGAGTTCGGCGACGCCGAAGGAGCGCGGGTCCTGCACGCGGGTGAGCAGGATCTGGGCGTCGGGGCGGTTGCCGCGGAACTCGTCGACGAGGTCGGTGATGCCACCGACGATGAAGTTGTCGCCGAGGTACATCACGAAGTCGTCGTCGCCGAGGTAGTCCCGGGCGATGAGGACGGCATGGGCGAGTCCCAGCGGGCGTTCCTGCGGGATGTAGGTGATGTCGAGGCCGAATCTCGCGCCGTCGCCGACCGCGTCCTGGATCTCCGCGGCGGTGTCGCCGACGATCACACCGACCTCGGTGATGCCGGCTTCGGCGATGGATTCCAGCCCGTAGAACAGGACGGGTTTGTTGGCCACCGGGACGAGCTGTTTGGCCGAAGTATGCGTGATCGGCCGCAGGCGCGTACCGGCGCCGCCGGACAGCACGAGTGCCTTCATCTGCTTCACCATAGCCCGGATCCGGCCGATTTGACGGTGCTGGGGTTGGCTTGTTCCTAATGGCCGGGCCGCCTGGCGTTCATCGAAATCCGGCCGCACCCGTGCGGGGTACGGCCTCAGCCGCCCAGCGCGATCTCGCTCCACACCTGTTTTCCGCCACTGACCGGCACCGTTCCCCAGGCCGCCGACATGGCCTCGACCAGGAGGATGCCGCGGCCGCCGGTGGCCTCCCAGCTGATGCTGGTGGGCTTGACCGGCGTACGGGGTGAGGCGTCGGCGACGGCGACGCGCATCCGCTGGTTGACGAGGGTGAGGTCGAGGCGGACCCGGCCGTCGGTGTGCACGAGGGCGTTGGTGACGAGTTCGCAGACGACGAGCAGGACCGCGTCCATGTCGTGCGGCGGCACGCCCCAGGTGCGCAGGGTGCGGCGGGTGAAGCGGCGGGCGTGGCCGACGGCCTCCGGGACGCGCCAGACCGTCCAGCTCTCGCGCAGCGGGCGGACGGCCATGCCGTCGTAACGCATGAGGAGCAGGGCGATGTCGTCGCTGCGGCGGGCGTCCACCAGGAGGGCGTCGGCGACGAGGCCGAGGTGGGCGGGGTCGGAGCGGGCCAGCTCCTGGGCGAGCCGGTCCATGCCGTCGTCGATGTCGGCGTCGGCCGACTCGACGAGGCCGTCGGTGGTCAGGGCGACCACGGTGCCGGGTTGCAGCCCCAGCGGAGTCATCGGGAAGGCGGCCTGCCGCAGCACGCCGAGCGGCGGTCCGCCCTCCGCCTCCGCGATCTCGGTGCTGCCGTCCGGGTGCCGCAGCACCGGCGGGAGGTGGCCGGCGCGCACGCACCAGGCGGAGCCCTCCTCCAGGTCGACGTCGACGTAGCAGCAGGTGGCGAAGAGGTCGGTCTCCATGTCCATGAGGAGGCGGTTGGCGTGGTGGACGACCACGTCCGGCGGGTGCCCCTCGGCGGCATAGGCGCGCAGGGCGGTGCGCATCTGGCCCATGAGGGTGGCGGCGGCCGCGCTGTGGCCCTGTACGTCGCCGATGACGAGGGCCACGTGGTTGTCGTGCAGCGGGATCACGTCGTACCAGTCGCCGCCGACCTCCAGTCCGGCCGTGGTCGGCAGATAGCGGGCGACGGCCTCCGCGCCGGGCAGCCGGGGCAGCCGGCGCGGCAGGAGCTGGCGTTGGAGCATGCCGACGAGTTCGTGCTCGGCGTCGAAGGCGTGGGCGCGCATCAGAGCCTGTCCGGCGAGGCCGGCGGAGGCGGTGAGCAGGGCGCGCTCGTCGGGGCCGAACTCGTGCGGGGTGTCCCAGCCGATCAGGCAGGCGCCGGCCATCCGGCCCCCGGCGGGCAGCGGCAGCACGGCCAGGCCGCCGGGGCCGACCTCGGCGAGGGCGGGTTCCAGCGGGGTGCCGGCCGGCCAGATCTGGGCGCGGCCGTCGCGCAGGGCGGCGGCGAGGGTGGGCATGGCGCGCACGGGCGCATCGGGCCATTCGGTACGCCATTCCAGGCGCCACAGCTCCGGCCAGGACTCGGGTTCGGGCGGGTCGAGGACGGTGACGACGAGCCGGTCGCCCTCCAGCCCGGCGAGCGCGATGCGGTCGGCCCGCAGCGGCTTGCGCAGGGCGGTGACGACGGCGTGGCTGACGTCCCGGACGGTGACGGCGGTGGCGAGGGCGGCGGCGAGGCGCTGGACGCGGGCCACGTCGGTGATCTCGGCGCGCAGGGTGGAGGCGTCGGCGACGGTGCCGACCAGGCGGGCCGGCCGGCCCTCGCCGCCGGGCACGAGGCGGCCGCGCAGCCTGAGCCATCTGGGCGGGCCGGAGGGCTGCAGGACCCGGAACTCCAGCTCGCGGTCACCGATGGACATGTGGTCGGCCTCGACGACGGACATCAGCGACGGCAGATCCTCGGGGACGGTCAGGCCGAGCAGGGTCTCGACCTTGCCGTCGAACTCGGCCGGGCCGAGGCCGAACAGCGTCAGGATGTCCTCGCCGACCTCGACACGGCCGCTGTCCATGGCGAGGCTGAACGCGCCGGGAGGCAGCTCGCCGCCTTCGGCCACCGCGGGGCGGCCGGGGATGGCGACGGCCTCGGCGACCAGCTCCAGGCAGGCACGGTCGTCGGTGTCGAAGCCGCCGGGGCCCTCACTCACGGCCAGCAGACAGCCGCCGCCGTCACCGGGGGCGGGGAGTGCGGCCAGGTGGAAGTCCCGCGACGGCGCCCGTCGGGACTCGGCGGAGTCGGCGAGCTGCGCCGGGGCCAGCCACACCGCCCGGCCGGTGCGGTGGACGTCGGCGACCGGGGAGCGTCCGGTCAGGGCGTAGCCGTCGCGCAGGCCGTACAGGGTGCGGGGCACGCCGACGGCCTCGATCAGGCACAGCAGCTCGCCGTCCTCGCTCGGCGTGTACACGGCGGCGAAGGAGGCCCCGCCGAAGACGAGGGCCTGCTCCAGGACGCGGCGCAGCCGTTCGGGCGAGTCCGGCTCGACGGAAAGCGCCTTCAGTGCGCCTTCGGCGCGCAGACGACTCGTCCTGCGTCCCGCAGCGCCCTCACTCACCACGTCCGCCATTACAGCGCTTGCGGGCCCCGTGCGCAGCCCCTGTGACGGTTCGATGAACCGTCGATGGGGGCCGCGCTCGAAACGTCCCGAACAGTTCTTGACGCATGCGTTCCGCACGGTGATCTCGTGACAGGCATGACTGTCCGTGCCCGTCCGGCCGCTGGAAGGCTCGGCGTCGGGCCATGGAGGGGCTGTACGGAGGGGGACGCATGGACAAGCGGTACGAGGTGTACGCGCTCGCCGACCGGCACTTCTACGAGACGCCCGAACGCATGTCCGTGGGGGCGCGGGACACCGAGCGCCACTACGAGGCGGCGCGACGCGAGGTGCCGGAGGGCTGGGAGGCGGCGCGGATCGGGGACTGGCTGGCGTTCACGCCGCTGGACTCGGACGGGGCGCCGGTGCCCGGTCCGGCGCAGGGCTGGAAGATCCATGCCTCGGCCACCCGGGAGGGCGCGGAGCGGATCGCGGCGATCGTGTGGGACTACTGCGTGCCGCGCCGCATCCCGTTCAAGTTCGTACCGGGCCCGCAGCTGCTGCACCTGCGCAACACCAAGTACGCCGCCCGTGACTCCAGCGGCAAGTTCGTCACGGTCTACCCGTCCGACGATGAGCAGCTGCACGTCGTGCTGCGCGAGCTCGGCAGGCTCCTGGAGGGCTTCGAGGGGCCGTACATCCTCACCGATCTGCGATGGGGCGAGGGCCCGCTCTACGTCCGGTACGGCGCGTTCGCGCGCACCTTCGTCGTCGACGAGCGCGGCTCGCTGGTGCCGGCGGTGCTGGACGGTGCGGGCAAGCGGGTGCCGGACCGGCGGGCACCGTCCTTCCAGGTGCCCGAGTGGGTGACGCTGCCGGCGTTCCTGGAGCCGCATCTGGCGGCACGCAACACGACGACGGTGGGTGAACTGCCGTACCGCATCGAGAAGGCGCTGCACTTCTCCAACGGCGGCGGGGTGTACGCGGGCACCGACACCCGGGACGGGCGGCGGGTCGTGCTCAAGGAGGGGCGGCCACACGCGGGGCTGGCCGCCGACGGGGCGGACGCGATCACGCGTCTGGAACGGGAGAAGGCCGCGCTGGAGCAGGTGGCGGGGACGGGGGTGGTGCCGGAGGTGCGGGACTGGTTCATGCTCGGCGACCACCGGTTCCTCGTCATGGACTTTCTGGAAGGGCGTCCGCTGAACTCGTTCTTCGCCGAGCGGCATCCGCTGCTCACCCCGGACCCCGATCCGAAGGCGGTGGCCGACTACACGGCGTGGGCGGTACGCATCCACGGAGCGGTTCAGCGGGCGGTCGAGGCGGTGCACGCGCGCGGGATCGCCTTCAACGACCTGCATGTCTTCAACATCATGGTCGGCCCCGACGAGGAGTCGGTGTCCCTGCTCGACTTCGAGGCGGCGGCGCCGATCTCCGAGCAGGGCCGGCAGGTGGTCGCCCATCCCGGATTCTTCGCCCCGCCGGACCGCACCGGCGCCGACGTCGACCGCTACGCGCTGGCCTGTCTGAGGCTCGCCCTGTTCCTGCCGGTCACCACGCTGTTCGTGGTCGACCGGGGCAAGGCGGCCCACCTGGCCGAGGTGATCTCCCGTGAATTCCCGGACGTGCCGCGGGAGTTCCTGGACGAGGCGGTCACGGAGATCACACGCGGCACCCCGGTGCCCGCACCGTCCTTCGTGTCGCCCGGCGACTGGCCGTACAGCCGCGACTCCATGGTCAAGGCGCTGCTCGCCTCGGCCACCCCGGAGCGCGACGACCGGCTCTTCCCCGGCGACATCACACAGTTCTCCGACGGCGGCGGCCTCGGCCTGGCGCACGGCGCGGCGGGTGTGCTGTACGCGCTGGACGCGGTCGGCGCCGAGCGCTACGAGGAGGGCGAGCGCTGGCTGCTGGCCCGTACCGCACCGCCTCCGACGGGCACACCGCTCGGCCTGTACGACGGTCTCGCGGGCGTCGCCCACGTCCTGGACCGGCTCGGCCATCGGCAGCGCGCCCTCGACCTGGTCGAGGGGATCCTCGCGGAACGCTGGCAGAACCTCTCCTCCGACCTGCACGGCGGACTGTCCGGACTCGGCCTGGTCCTGGCCGAGTTGGCGGACACGACCGGCGAGCCGGAGCTGCGGGACCGTGCCGCCGAGGCCGCCGACATCCTCGTACGGCGACTCGCGCAGCCGCTTCCGGACACCCCGACACGGCGTCGGGCGGGGCTGCTGCGAGGTGCGAGCGGACCCGCGCTGTTCCTGCTGAGGCAGTACGAACGGACTGGTGATCAGGAGCTGTTGAAGGCGGCCGAGGTCGCGCTGAGGCGGGACCTGGAGTGCTGCGTGACCCATCCGGGCGGCTCGCTGGAGGTCGACGAGGGCTGGCGGACGCTGCCCTACCTCGGTGACGGAAGCGCGGGCGTCGGGATGGTCCTGGACGACTGTCTCGGCCATGCCGACGACCCCGACGGCGAGTTCGAGCGGGCCCGTGCCGGGATCCTGACCGCCGCCACCAGCCGCTTCTACGTCCAGCCGGGTCTCTTCCAGGGCCGCGCCGGGATGATCCTGCACCTCGCCCGCACCGACACGCCCGGGGCGACCCGCGAGCGGCTGGACGGGCAGATCGCCGGGCTCGGCTGGTTCGCGATGGACTACCAGGGCCAACTGGCCTTCCCGGGGCACCAGATGATGCGCCTGTCCATGGACCTGGCCACCGGAACGGCAGGGTGCCTGCTCGCCCTCGGCGCGGCGCACACGCCCCCCGGCGATCCGACCACCGCTCATCTGCCGTTCCTGCCGCCGCTCGGGCGGCCCCCACAGCGCGGTTCCGCGACCTGACGGAGCCGTGATCCAACCCCGTCCCCACGGGTGGACGACACCGAAGGAGGAAACAACATGGCACTGCTCGACCTGCAGGCGATGGAGTCCGAGGAGCGCACCGAAGGCGGCGGCCCCAGCACCCTCAGCCTGCTGTCCTGCGTCAGCGCGGCCAGCGTGACGCTCTGTCTCTGACCAGCGCCGTGCGCCCATGACTCCGGGCGGTCCACTCCCCCGAGGGAGGGGCCGCCCGGGGTCCTGCACACGGCCCGCCGCACACCGAGGTCTTTTCACCGGCTCTGATCCGTTCACCGGCTCTGAGCTCTGATCTGTTCACCGGCTCTGAGGGGCACAGCCGTATGTCTGAGGGGCGCAGTCGTATGACCGATGCCGTCAGGACGCTGCCCGGGCCGCTCGGTCCGGCCCCCGCCCGCTGTCTGACCCTGTGCCTGGTGAGCACCGCCGCGACCGCGGCCGGTCTGCTGCTGCCCGCCGCGCTGGGCCACACCCTGGACCTGCTGCTGACGCGGACCCCGGCGACCCGATGGGTGCTGTACTGCGCCGCGATCGTCGTGCTGCTCGCCCTGCTCGACGCGTGCGAGACCGTGCTGGGCGGGACGGTCGACGCCCGCACCACCGCCTGGCTGCGGGGACGTATGACCGGGCATGTCCTGGCCGTCGGCCCGCGTGCCGCCGCCCGGTTCGGACCCGGCGATCTCGTCGCCCGCCTCGTCGGCAACGCCGCCCAGGCCGGCACGGCTCCCACCGCCCGCGCGGCCCTGCTCGCCGCCCTCGCCGGTCCGGTCGGCGGCATCGTCGCCCTCGCCCTGATCGACCCGTGGCTCGCGGCCGTACTGCTGGCCGGAGCACCGGTCCTGGCCCTGCTGTTGAGGGCTTTCGCCCGTGACACCAGGGACTGCGTGGAGGGCTACCAGCGGGCGCAGGGTCGGATCGCGCAGGCGCTCTCGGAGGCCGTCCGCGGACATCGCACCATCGAGGCGGCGGGTACGGCGGACCGGGAGACGGCACGGATCCTGCGGCCGTTGCCCGAACTGTCCGCGGCCGGGCACCGGATGTGGCGGGTGCAGGGGCTTGCCGCGGGCCGGTCGGTGGCCGTGGCGCCGCTGCTCCAGCTCGGCGTCGTCGCCGTGGCCGGGGTGCTGCTGGCCCGGCACCGGCTGAGCGTGGGCGAGGTGCTCGCGGCCTCCCGGTACGCGGTCCTCGCCACCGGGGTCGGCGTGCTGGTCGCCCATCTCGCCGGGCTGGCCCGGGCCCGCGCGGCCACGGGGCGCCTGCACGAGGTCCTCGCGGAGCCCGCCCCCGGCTACGGCGAACGCGGACTGCCGCCGGGGCAGGGCCGACTGGAGCTGCGCGGGGTGACCGCCCGGCGCGGCGAGCGCGCGGTACTCGACGGAGTCGACCTGGTGGTGCCCGGCGGGACGACGCTGGCCGTCGTGGGCCTGTCCGGCGCCGGCAAGTCGCTGCTCGCCGCGATCGCCGGACGGCTGGCCGAGCCGGACGCCGGAGACGTGCTGCTGGACGGGGTGCCGCTGCGTGAGCTCACCCACGACGCCCTGCGCCGCGCCGTCGGCCACGCCTTCGAGCGCCCCGCACTGCTGGGCGGCACCGTCGAGGAGGAGATCGGCCTCGCCCTGCCGTCCCCCTCCCCGGCCCGCGTCCGGGAGGCGGCGCGCACGGCCCACGCGGACGACTTCGTGCGCCGTCTGCCCCAGGGGTACGCCACCCCCGTCGCCGACGCCCCGCGCTCCGGCGGGGAATCCCAACGCCTCGGCCTGGCCCGGGCGTTCGCCCACGGCGGCCGCCTGCTGATCCTCGACGACGCCCTCTCCAGCCTCGACACGGTGACCGAGGCCCGTATCACCGCGACCCTCGTCAACGACGGCAAACACGACGGCACCCGCCTCCTGATCGCCCACCGCGCCACCACGGCCGCCCGCGCGGACGCGGTGGCCTGGCTGGACGGGGGGCGGGTGCGGGCGGTGGGACGGCACGCGGAGCTGTGGGAGATGCCGGAGTACCGGGCGGTGTTCGCGGACGGGGAGGGGTCGTGACCGGGGCGGGAGGGGGCCGCCATGGTCGAAAGGCCCGGCCGAGGCGGTCGGAGGGGCCGCCATGACCAAGCGGATGACCGAAGCGGTCGGTCGGAAAGCAGCCATGACCAGGGACATGACCGAACCGAGCGGGAAGCAGCCATGGGCAAGGGTGTGACCGAGGGCATCCACCGACGCGGCCTGCGATTCCTGCGGGAGCGGTGGCCGGTCGTGCTGCGGCTCGGTGGCTGGTCCGTGCTGGAGACCGGGCAGACCTTCCTCACCGGGTACGCGCTGGCCCGTGCCCTGGACGACGGGTTCCTGGCCGGGCGCCCCGGGACCGGGCTCGGCTGGCTCGGGTTGGCCGGACTCGGGGTGCTCGTCGGGGCGTACGGCACCGTGCGGGTGTACGGCGCGGTCGCCGCCCTCGCGGAACCGCTCCGGGACCGGCTGGTGACGCGGGTCGTCGCGCGCGGGGTGCGGGAGGCGGATGCCGGGTCGCTGTCCGGGCTGACCCAGCAGGTGGAGATCGCGCGGGACACCTTCGCCGGGCTGGTGATGGTGTCGCGTTCGTTCGTGTTCACGGCGGTCGGTGCCGTCGTGGGACTGGTGTCACTCGACCCGCTGCTCCTGCTGGTCGTGGGGCCGCCGCTCGCCGCCGGTCTGGGCCTGTTCGCGGGGACGCTGCGGCCGCTGGCCCGCCAGCAGGAGGCGTTCCTCGTCGCCGACGAGGCGCTGGCCGACGGGCTCGGCGCCGTCTGCCCGGGACTGCGGGACATCACCGCGGCCGGGGCCGAGGAACGGGTCGCCGCCGCCACGCGGAGCCGCGTCGACGCCGAGCTGCGAGCCGCGTGTTCCCTCGCGCACTGGGGCGTCCTGCGCGTGGCCTCGCTCGCGCTCGGCGGCCAACTCCCTATCGTCCTGCTCCTCGCCTGCGCGCCCTGGCTGCTGGATCACGGCGTCACCCCCGGCGCGCTGGTGGGCGCCCTCGCCTACGTCACCCAGTCCCTGCTGCCCGCCTTGCGCAACCTGGTCCACGGCCTGGGCACCAGCGGCTCGCGTCTGGCGGTGGTGTTGCGACGGCTGACCCGCGAGGCGTCCTCCGGGGCCGGGGCGGAGATCAAAGCGGGTGATTCGTTCGAAGGCGTCGCGGCCGGGGCAGGTGGGGAGACCGGGGCCGGTACGGGCGGCAGGGCCGGCGCAGAGGGTACGGCCGGCAGGAGAGGCGCGACCGGCGCGGAAGCCGGGACCGCCCCGTCCCGGGCCCCGGATCCGGCATCGGCGTCAGCGCCAGCCCCGGCATCGGCCCCGGCATCGGCATCGGCATCGGCATCGGCATGCGAAGCGCCCTCCACCCCGCCCGTCGTCTCCCTCACATCCGTCACCTTCGCCTACGGCCCCGCCGCCACCCCTGTCATCGACGACCTGGATCTCACCCTCCCGCCCGGCACCCACCTGGCCGTCGTAGGTCCGAGCGGTATCGGGAAGTCAACGCTCACCGCGCTGGTCGCCGGGCTGCTGGAACCGGGGCGCGGCACCGTCCGGGTGTGCGGGCACCCAGTGCCCGGGCCGCAGGCCGCCGCGTTGCGGGTGCTCATCCCGCAGGAGGCGTACGTGTTCACCGGCACGCTCGCCGAGAACCTCGGGCTGCTGCGGCCGGACCCGGTGCCCGAGGCGGAGCTGCTCGCCGCGGCCCAGGACGTGGGGCTGCTGCCGGTGCTCGAAGCGCTCGGCGGGCCGGACGCGCCGGTCGATCCGGCGGCGCTCTCCGCCGGCGAGCGGCAGCTCGTCGCGTTGACGCGGGCCTATCTGTCGCACGCGCCGCTCGCCCTGCTCGACGAGGCGACCTGCCATCTGGACGCGGGGGCCGAGGAGCGCGCGGAGCGGGCCTTCGCGGACCGGCCGGGCGGCACGCTGGTGGTCGTCGCGCACCGCATCAGCTCGGCACGCCGCGCCGAACGGGTGCTGATGATGGACGGCCGGCGCACGGCGTACGGCACCCACGACGCACTCCTGCGCCGCTCGGCGTCGTACCGGGAGCTCGTGGGCGGCTGGACGGCCGTGCCGTCACAGCCAGCCCTCGCCCTGCGAGATCCGGATCGCGTCGATGCGGTTGCGGGCACCGGTCTTGCGGGTGATGGCGGCCATGTAGTTGCGCACCGTCCCGTGGGACAGGTGCAGACTCCGCGCGATCTCCGCCACCGAGGCTCCCTCGGCGGCGAGTGATAACACGCTCAGCTCCCGCCGGGTCAGCGGCATCTCGGCGGCCTTGAGGAAGCCGAAGCCCAGCGAGTCGTCGATGAAACGTTCCCCCGCGGCGACCCGCCGGATTCCGTGCACGAGGTTCTCGGGCGAGCCCTCCTTGTCGACGTAGCCGAGCGCACCGGCCTCGGCGGCCCGCTTCAGCAGGCCCGGTCTGTGCGCGCCGGCCAGCACGAGGAGCCGTGGCGGGGTCCGGCCCGGCTCGGGGACGCAGAGGTCACCCAGCGGCGGGATGCCGTAGGCGTCCGTGCAGTCGAGGTCGGCCGCGCAGACGTCCGGTCGCACAGATCGGAGACGGCCTGCCGCGCTGCGCCACGAGGCGTCGAACACCCTGAGGTCCGGCTCCCGCCGCAGCCACTCCGCCAGGACCGACCTGACCAGACACGTGTCGTGCACCAGAAGCACCCGGATCAATTCCCCACCCTTCCACTCGCCCTACACCGGTTCCGTGGTGAAGAGCGCGTGCCCCATTGTTCGCGCCCGGCACCGCCACGGGGCGCGAAGAATCGGCCATCAGGGTGCGCGGGGGCGCACGTGCGGCGCCCGCACGCTGTCTCGCGCTTCGACTGCGGGGGCATGCTCCGGGGCCGACGGGGTACACGGCGGATCTCGCCCTGCCGCGGGTACCCCTGTGCCGGGTCACGCGCCTGCGGGATCGTGTGGTGCGCTCGCCGTGCGCGAACAGGCGTGAGGGGGCAGATTTGAGCCCTGAGGCCCCTGCGCGCGTGAGCGGCTCGGGTCGCCTCGGGGCGGGCCCGGGCGAGGAGGTGGTCGGCGTGTCCGACGGGCAGACGCCCGCCCAGGCAACGGCGGCCGCGCGGACCCGGGTCGGCCGGCCGCTGCTGTCGCTGGCGCTGGCCTCGATGATGGACGAGGTGCACGCGCACTCCGGTGCCGTGTATCTGCTGGCCGCCGAAGAACCCGTACTGGAGATGGCGGTGATGGCGGGCCTGCCCAGGGCGTTCGCGGCGCCGTGGGAGCGGGTGGGGCTGAGCGCGCCGATCCCGGTGGCCGAAGCCGTACGTGAACGGCGGCTGGTCTGGGTCGGGGGCGAGGAGGACATGGCGGCCCGGTATCCGCGGATCGCCGTCGTCCTGCCCTATCCGTTCGCGCTGGCCGCGCTGCCCGTGGCCACCGAGTCCACCGCGTACGGCGCGATCTTCGTGACCTGGCCGGGTTCGCATCCCCCGGAGCTCTCGGACCGCGACCAGGAGCATCTGAGGGCGGCCTGCCGACGGCTCGCGGTGCGGCTGGAACGCGCCATGGAGGACAGCCGTCCGCCGCTGCCGGAGCCAGATCTGCTGGCCGGCCCGGCGTTCAGCGGCGCGGCCGGAACGCTCGGCACGGTGGAGGCGGCGCGGATGGTGGCGCGGCTGCCGTACGGGCTGTGCTCGCTCGATCTGCACGGTCGGGTCAGTTTCGCCAACCCGGTGGCGGCCGAGCTGATCGGTGTCCCGGCCAGCCGGCTGCTCGGCAACCAGCTGTGGGCGTCGGTGCCCTGGCTGAACGACCCGGTGTACGAGGACCGTTACCGGGCCGCGCTGATGAGCCAGCAGTCCACGTCGTTCGTGGCCCTGCGCCCGCCCGGCGACTGGCTGTCGTTCCGTATGTATCCGAGCACCACCGGCCTGAGCGTGCGCATCAGCAGGGCCCGCGCGGTGGCCGAGATGGGGCGCGGCGGGCCCCGGACGGGCGACACGCCGGCCCGGCTGGTGACGATCTCGCAGGTGCTGAGCCTGGCCGGCGCGCTCACCGAGGCGGCCGGCGTGCAGGACGTGGTGCAGCTGGTCGCGGACGAGATCGTCCCGGCCGTCGGCAGCCAGGCGCTGGTCGTCCTGGGGTCACAGGCGGGGCGGCTGCATGTGCTGGGGCACCGCGGCTATCCGGATGCGCGGGTCGTCGAGCGGTTCGACGGGATGCCGTTGACGGAGCGGACCCCGGGCGCCAATGCGCTCACCACCGGCGTACCGGCGTTCTTCGAGTCCCAGCAGGACCTGGAGCGTCTGTATCCGACGCGGCACGCGACCCCCGACGGCTTCGCGGCCTGGGCGTATCTGCCGCTGATCGCCTCCGGCCGGCCGGTCGGCACCTGTGTGTTCGCCTACGCCGAGCCGCATCCCTTCCCGGCGGACGAACGCGCGGTCCTGACCAGTCTGGGCGGGCTGATCGCGCAGGCGCTGGAGCGGGCCCAGCTGTACGACGCCAAGCACCAGCTGGCGCACGGACTCCAGTCCGCCCTGCTCCCCCACTCGCTGCCGGAACTGCCCGGCATCGACGCGGCCGCGCGCTATCTGCCCGCCACGCAGGGCATGGAGATCGGCGGCGACTTCTACGACCTGGTGCCGACGGAGCAGGGGCTGACGGCGGCGGTGATCGGGGACGTGCAGGGCCACAACGTCACCGCGGCCGGCCTGATGGGCCAGCTCCGCACCGCCGTACGGGCGTACACGACCGTCGGCCAGGCCCCCGAGGAGGTCATGCGCAGCACCAACCGGCTGCTGCTCGACCTCGGTGCGGACCTGTTCGCCAGCTGTCTGTATCTGCGCCTCGATCCGGAGCACGGGCGGGCGGTGATGGCCCGCGCCGGGCATCCTCCGCCGCTGCTGAGACGGCCCGACGGACGGGTACGGGTGCTCGACCTCGCCGGCGGCCCGCTGCTCGGCATCGAGGGCTCGCCCGTCTATCCGACGACCGAGGTCGACCTCGCGCCCGGCTCCGTGCTCGTCCTCTACACCGACGGGCTGATCGAGTCGCCCGGCGTCGACATCGAGGACGCGCTCGCCGAGCTGGGCAAGGTCCTCACGGAGGCCGGGGAGCGACCTCTGGACGAGCTGGCCGACCTGCTGGTCCAGCACAGTGCGTCGGTGCGGGAGCGGGTCGACGACGTGGCGCTGTTGTTGCTGCGGGCTCGGGGGTGACGGAAAGTCGGCGTGTTGACGGAAAGTCGGCATGTTGCGGGGACCGGGGCGGTCTGTCGGGGTCGGGGGCGGCGTGTTGCTGATGCGGGTCGGCCTGTCGGAAGTGGGGCCGGCGTGTGGTGGGGCGGGGGCCGACGTGTTCGCGCCGGGCCGGCCTGCTGCGGGAGGCGCCGACGTGTTCGGGGCAGGGCCAACCTGTTGTGAGGCGGACCCCACGGCTCTGAAACGGAGCGGTCCGACCCTCCCGCCGGAGGGCCGGACCACGTGCTCGTCCTGATCACTCGGATCCGTGTATCGGTGTCGGCTCCGGAATCACTCGGATCCGTGCGCCGAGGTCAGGGCGTCAGTTGTTCCCGACGCCGTTGCCGACGATCTCGCCGAGGCCGTTGCCCGTGCCGTCGGCGTTGCCGTTCCCGACCCCTTCGCCTGCACCGGCGTCCTGGCCCGCGCCGGCCTCGTCACCGGCGCCGGCCTCATCACCGGCACCGGCACCGGCACCCGCCTCATCGCCCGCGCCCGCTTCATCACCGGCACCGGCCTCGTCACCGGCACCCGCGCCGCCGCCCGCGGCGTCGCCGCCGAGGGTCGCGCCGACCGCTTCCAGGGCGGTGGTCACCGGCTGGAAGAAGGTCTCGCCGCCGGCCGTGCAGTCGCCGCTGCCGCCGGAGGTGAGGCCGATCGCCAGGCCGTCCTGGGTGAACAGGGAGCCGCCGCTGTCGCCGGGCTCGGCACAGACGTCGGTCTGGATGAGCCCGGTGACCGTGCCCTCGGGGTAGTTCACGGTGGCGTCGAGCCCGGTGACCTGGCCGTCGTTCAACCCGGTGGTGCTGCCCATCCGCAGGACCTGCTGACCGACCTCGGCGTCCGCGGCCTGGCTGATCTGGACGGTCTGCTGGCCGACGTTGACCTCGCTGGGCGCCTCGGTCGCCGGGTCGTCGTACTTGACCAGCGCGAAGTCGCCGTCACCGGGGAAGGTGGCCTGGTCGACGGTGGCGATCGGCTGGCCGCCCTCGGTGTCCGACCACTGCTCGGCCGCGACCCCGCAGTGACCCGCGGTCAGGAAGGCGGGGCTGCCGTCGCCCGCGGTGACGTTGAAGCCCGCGGAGCAGCGTGAGCCGCCGGCGAAGATGGCGTCGCCGCCGGAGAGGAAGGTCTTGAAGGTGCCGGCCGACTTCTTCACGGTCGCCATGCCCGTGCCGAGGCTGTCGACGGTCGACTCCAGCTGGTCCCAGTTGTCGCCGGTGACGGTGCTGTCGGCGGTGACGAGGATCTTGTTCGTTCTGGGGTCGACGGCCCACGCGGTGCCCGGGATGGTCGCCTCGGACTTCAGGGTCTGCGCGCCGGACTTGAGCTCGGCCAGGCTGTTCTCGACCTCGCGGACCTTCGCGCCGGCCTTCTTCGCCTGGACGATCACGTTGTTGTCGTCGCCGGGGACGACGTTGACGACGAGCTGCTGGCTCTCGGTGTCGTAGTACGAACCGGCGAAGGCCTCACCGAGCATGCCCGCAAGCTGCGAGGCGAGGTCCGAGGCGGCTGCCGCCTTCAGGGTCTTGGGGGCCGCGGCCTCGTCCGACGCGCCGTCCTGGGAGGCGTTGGCGTTCGGCAACAGGATCGCGGCCGCTCCGAGCGCCACCACGCTGCCCGCGGCTATCGCGGCCTTGCGCTTCGGAATTCGCTTGTGACTCAAACTTCTCGACCTCCTGGAGGACGGGGTCTGTGCCGCCGTTCGTCCGGCAGCTGTTCGGGGCGCCTGGTTGGCAGTGGGTACGCACGGGCCGGGTGGGGCGTTCAATTCCGTTTACGCGCAACCGAGTCGGGACACCGATTCGGCCAACGAGCGCGTCCGAGGGTCCGGCGCCGGGAACAATCCCCCATATGACGATCACCACCGCCGAAGCCGACAAGATCCTCTCCGCCAACTTCGCCCCCTGGGTGCTCCAGCTGGGCCTGTCCGTCGAGGCGGTGGCGGATGACCGCGCGATTCTGCGTCTGCCCTGGTCGGACGCACTGGCCCGGGAGGGCGGCGCGCTGTCGGGCCAGGCGTTGATGGCCGCCGCGGACACCGCGACGGTGATCGCCGTGTCGGCGGCGCGCGGGGCGTACGGGCCCATGACGACGGTGCAGCAGTCGACGTCGTTCCAGCGCGCGGTGACGGGTTCGGATGTCTTGATCGAAGCGGTCGTCACCAAGCTGGGCCGCCGGATGGCCTTCGCCGACATCACGCTGACCGACGAGGCGTCGGGAGAGATCGCGGCCCGCGCGAGCACGGTGTACGCACTTATGGGCTGACACGATCCGCTACCAATCAGTAACGGTCGGTTGAGAATCCCGAGCGGAATCCAGGCTCCAGGGAATCTGCACATTCAATACTCAACGAAGTCACCGTGGGCCGAGCTTCTGCACATGCGAGCTACCGTCGGTCACCCCCCTTAGGCCGGAGTGTCGGATTCGCCACCGCATCGTCCGGAGGGCCGCCGAGCCGATGCAACAGCCCGCCCGAGCCGATGCTGTGACGCATGTGAAGAAGTCACCGCCAAGACGTGCACACATCTGCACGGATCGAGGTCCCTGGGACCAAAGTGCCCTGGTGAGGCCGAAGTTTGATTGGAAGCCCGTACCCGCAGCGTGCTTTGATCCATCGCATCGCAGGGGCCGTGAACGGCTTCCGGAAACGGGCGCCTGGTGCCTGCGGTCGCGGCCGTCATCTGTCCCCAGAGGGGGCCGCTCCCCCTTGTGAAATACCCATTAGGAAGGGAAGTTCCATCATGAACTCCACCCCCCAGGTTGCGACCGTCGAGATCTCCGACGCCGAGCTCGACAACGTCTCCGGCGGCCTGCAGGTCAACGCCGTGAACGGTGCCCTCGACGCTGTCAACGGCATTGCCCCGGTTTCCGGTCTGGTCGACACGGTCGTCGGCACCGTGGAGGGTGTCACCGGCCTGAACACCGCCCCGGTCTCCGGCCTGGTCGCCGGTCTCTGATCGCGCCTTTTGTACCGCTGAGTCCCGGAGCCGTTCCCGGCTCCGGGGCTCTTCGGGTGCCGGAAAACAATTCCGGCACCGCCTCGCAACACGACACGGCCCACGCGCGCCGGTCTCGACTCATCCTCAGGTGAGGTTCCGTGCAGTTCCGCCAACAGGCCCTCGCCAAGCTCCAGTCACCGGAGGAGCTCGACCTTCCGGTGCGCTTCGCCCGCCCCCAGGGCTGGCTGGTCCTCTCCGTGACGGTGGTCGTCATGTCCGCCGCGTCCGTGTGGGCGATGACCGGCTCGGTCACCTCCACCGTCGGTGCGCCCGCCATCCTCACGCACGGCCAGGGCAGCTACGTCCTGCAGAGCCCGGTCGCCGGCCAGGTCACCTCGGTCGTCGCCAAGCAGGGCCAGCGGCTCCCGGCGAACTCCCCCGTGCTGAAGGTCCGTACCGCGCAGGGCGAGACAGTCGTGCGCACGGTCGCCGCGGGCCGGGTCACGGCCCTCGCCGCCACCATCGGGCAGATCATCTCCACCGGCGCGAACGTCGCCGCCGTGGAGAAGGTGGCCCATGCCAAGGACACGCTGTACGCCACGGTGTACGTGCCCGCCGAGAACGCGGCGTCCATCCCCGACAAGGCGGCCGTGGACCTCACCGTCCAGTCTGTGCCGACCCAGGAGTACGGCGTCCTGCGCGGCCATGTGAAGTCGGTGGACCGCTCCGCGCAGTCGGCGCAGCAGATCGCCGCGTTCCTCGGTGACAACCAGTTGGGCGAGCAGTTCACCAAGGACGGCCGGCCGGTCGCCGTACTGGTCGCGCTGGACCGGAAGGCCGGCACCGAGAGCGGCTACAAGTGGTCGTCCGCGGACGGACCGCCGTTCTCCCTGAACTCCATGACCATGGCCGAGGCCTCGATCCGGCTGGCCGATCAGCGTCCCGTCGATTGGCTGCTGCCGTGAGCGCCGCACCGGAGACGCGGAGCAGGCGCCGCGCCGCTCCGCCGAAGCGTCCCGTGCCCAAGGGCAGGGTGAAGACCGTCCGTACGCCCACCGTGCTCCAGATGGAGGCCGTGGAGTGCGGCGCCGCCTCCCTCGCGATGGTGCTCGGCCACTACGGTCGCCATGTCCCGCTGGAGGAGCTGCGCATCGCGTGCGGTGTCTCCCGCGACGGCTCGCGCGCCAGCAATCTGCTCAAAGCGGCCCGCAGCTACGGCCTGACCGCCAAGGGCATGCAGATGGACACGGCCGCCCTCGCCGAGGTGAAGACGCCGGCCGTCCTGTTCTGGGAGTTCAACCACTACGTCGTCTACGACGGCATGGGCCGCCGTTTCGGCCGCCGGGGCGTGTACATAAACGACCCCGCCAAGGGCCGTCGCTTCGTGCCGATGGAGGACTTCGACGGCAGCTTCACCGGCGTCGTCCTGGTCATGGAGCCCGGCGAGGACTTCTCCAAGGGCGGCCGCAAGCCGGGCGTGCTCGGCGCGATGCCGGCCCGGCTGCGCGGCACCGCGGGCACGATGCCCGCCGCCGTCCTGGCGAGCCTCCTGCTGGTGCTGGTCGGCGCGGCGGTGCCCGCGCTGAGCCGCACTTACATCGACATGTTCCTCATCGGCGGCCAGACCTCCCTGCTGGGCGTGCTGTTCGCGTCGATGGGGACCTGTGTCGCGCTCACGGTGGTGCTGACCTGGCTGCAGCAGGCGAATCTGCTGCGCGGCCGCATCATCTCCTCGACCCTGTCCAGCGCCCGCTTCCTGCGGCATCTGCTGCGGCTGCCGGTGACGTTCTTCTCCCAGCGCAGCCCGGCCGACCTGGTGCAGCGGCTCCAGTCGAACGACGCGGTCGCCGAGACGCTGGCCCGTGACCTGGCGGCGGCGGGCGTGGACGCGGTGGTCGTCGTCCTGTACGCGATCCTCCTGTACACCTACGACCCGCAGCTCACGTTCGTCGGCATCGGCGTCGCCCTGCTGAACGTCGTCGCGATGCGGGTCGTGATCCGCCTGCGCGCCACCCGCACCGCGAAGCTGCGCGCGGACAACGCCCGGCTCACCAACACCGCCTACACCGGCCTTCAGCTGATCGAGACGATGAAGGCGACCGGCGGCGAGGACGGCTACTTCCGCAAGTGGGCCGGTCAGCACGCCACCACGCTGGAGGAGCAGCAGCGCCTCGGCGTGCCGAGCGCCTGGCTGGGCGTGGTCGCCCCCATGCTCGCCTCGCTCAACAGTGCCCTCATCCTCTGGATAGGCGGCATGCGCGCGATCGAGGGCGGCATATCCGTCGGCCTGCTGGTCGCCTTCCAGGCCCTGGTCACCCGCTTCACGGCTCCGATCACCCGCCTCAACGGCGTCGCGGGCCGCATCCAGGACTTCGCCGCGGACGTGGCCCGGCTGAAGGACGTGGAGAACTTCGAGGCGGACCCGCTCTACGGCCGCCCCGGCACCGGCGAGTCCACGCGCCGCCTGCACGGCCACGTCGAGCTCCAGAACATCACCTTCGGCTACAGCCCCCTCGACAAACCCCTGCTCACGGGCTTCGACCTGACGGTCGGCCCGGGTCAGCAGGTGGCCCTGGTCGGCGGCTCCGGCAGCGGCAAGTCGACGATCTCCCGGCTGATCTCCGGTCTGTACGCGCCGTGGGAGGGCGTCATCCGCATCGACGACCAGCGCATCGAGGACATCCCGCGCGGCGCGCTCGCGTCCTCCGTCTCCTTCGTCGACCAGGAGGTCTTCCTCTTCGAGGGCACCGTCCGCGACAACGTGGCGCTGTGGGATCCGTCGATCCCGGACGACGCGGTGGTGGACGCGCTGCGCGACGCCGCGCTGTACGACGTGGTGATGCGCCGCCCCGGCGGCATCCACAGCAGGGTCGAGCAGGACGGCCGTAACTTCTCCGGCGGTCAGCGCCAGCGCCTGGAGATCGCCCGGGCGCTGGTGCGCCGCCCCAGCATCCTCGTCCTCGACGAGGTGACGAGCGCGCTGGACGCGGAGACCGAGCAGGTCGTGATGGACAACCTGCGCAAGCGCGGCTGTGCCTGTGTGGTGATCGCGCACCGGCTCAGCACCGTGCGCGACAGCGACGAGATCGTCGTACTCCAGCACGGCACGATCGTGGAGCGCGGGCGGCACGAGGAGCTGGTGGCGCACGGCGGAGCGTACGCGGCACTGGTCAAGGAGCGGTGAGATGACCTCCGTCCACGAGGGTGACCTCGTCCTCAACGCGCTCGGGCAGATGGGCACGCGCATCGACTGCGCCGGTTTCAACCGTCTGGACCTCGAAGGCCCGCAGGTGCTGTGGCTGGTCGCGTCCGGTGCGGTGGACCTGTTCGCGGTCGACGCCGGTCTGCAGGGCCACTGGCACCACCTCGGCCGGCTGGAGGCGGGCTCGCTGTTGCTCGGCCCGGTCGCAGGACCGCAGCACACGCTGGTCGCCCGTCCCCTCAGGGACTGCGTCGTACACCGCATCGGGCTGCGCGAGCTGTACCAGCCCGCGAACACCCAGACCTGGTCCTACGACGAGTACGGCAACCCGCAGTACGTCCCGCCGCAGACGAGCCCCCTGGAGTACGCCCTCGCCCTGGGCGTCGGCCGCAGCCTCTCCATCCTCTTCCAGGCACCGATGGCCACCGAGCGGGCGGCCGAGATCACCGACGACGACGTCTTCTGGATGCAGGTGCCGCCCGGCAGCGTGCAGTACGGCTCGCTGTACGGCGCGGAGGCGGCCGCCGACCTGCTGATGGACCCGGCGGTCTGGCAGTCCATGGTCGACCAGCAGTACCGCCTGCTCACCACGCTGGACCGCTGGATCGAGCAGCTGGAGCGCACCCACGAGAACCGCACGGCCGAGGGCATCAAGGCCGGTGAGGCGGTGCGTGCCCAGGCCGACCGGACGCTGCTGGCGTCCATCGGCAAGCGCAGCGACAAGCGGACGACGGCCGCCGACGCGGACGCCAGTTACGCGGCCTGCAAACTGGTCGCCGAGGCGGCCGGGATCACGCTGGCCGAGCCCGCGCAGAGCGGCACCGAGAGCGACCGGCTCGACCCGGTCGAGCGGGTCGCCATCGCCTCGCGCGTGCGCACCAGGGCGGTCCGGCTGGACGGCCGGTGGTGGCGGGACAACGTCGGACCGCTCGTCGGCCACCGGGCGCTGTCCGGTGCTCCGGTGGCGCTGCTGTGGCGGCGTGGCGGCTATGTCGCCGTCCATCCGGCGACCGGGCGTGAGACGCCGATCGAGAAGGCCAACGCGGAGGAGTTCGAGCCGCGTGCGGTGATGTTCTACCGTCCGCTGCCCGACCGCGCGCTGAGCCCGCTGCGGCTGTTGCGGTTCAGCATGCGGGGCACGGGCGGCGATCTGACGAACCTGCTGATCAGCGGCCTGGTAACGGTCGCGATCGGCGCGCTGGTGCCGATCGCGACCGGCAAGGTGCTCGGCGAGTTCGTGCCGAAGGCGCAGACCGGGCTGATCGTGCAGTTCTGTCTGGCCGTGATGATCAGCAGTGTCGTGGCGGCAGCCTTCATGCTGCTGCAGAACCTGACGATCCTGCGCCTGGAGGGCCGTATCGAGGCGACGCTCCAGCCGGCCCTGTGGGACCGGCTGCTGCGGCTGCCGACGAAGTTCTTCACCGAGCGCTCGACCGGCGAGCTGGCGAGCCAGGCCATGGGCATCAGTGCGATCCGTCGGCTGATGGCCGGGGTCGGCCCCGTCGTCGCCCAGTCGGTGACGGTGGGCGCGATGAACCTGTCGCTGCTGTTCTGGTACAGCGTGCCGATGGCGCTGGCGGCGATCGGCATGCTCGTCGTCATCGCGGCGGTGTTCCTGGGGCTCGGACTGTGGCAGGTGCGCTGGCAGCGGCGGCTGGTGGTGCTCAGCAACAAGCTCAACAACCAGGCGTTCCAGACCCTGCGCGGACTGCCGAAGCTGCGGGTCGCGGCGGCCGAGAACTACGCTTACGCGGCCTGGGCGGACCGGTTCGCGCGCAGCCGTGAGCTCCAGCAGAAGGTGGGGCGGATCAAGAACCTCACCACGGTGCTGGGCGCGGTGTATCTGCCGGTGTGCACGCTGCTGATGTTCATGCTGCTGGCGGGTCCGGCACGCGGGTCGATGTCGGCGGCGGCCTTCCTCACCTTCAACACCTCGGTGACGATGCTGCTGACCTCGGTCACCCAGCTCACCGGCTCGTTCGTGTCGGTGGTGGCGGCGCTGCCGCTGTTCGAGGAGATCAAGCCGGTTCTTGAGGCCACGCCCGAGGTGCGCACGGCCAGCACCCGGCCGGGCCCGCTCACCGGGTCGATCGAGGCGCGCCGGCTGTCCTTCCGGTACTCCGACGACGGCCCCCTGATCCTCGACGACGTGTCCTTCGACGTCCGGCCGGGCGAGTTCGTGGCGATCGTCGGCCCCAGCGGCTGCGGCAAGTCGACCCTGCTCAGACTGCTGATCGGCTTCGACAAGGCGGTCTCGGGCAGTGTCCTGTACGACGGCCAGGACCTGGCGGCGCTCGACCAGTCGGCCGTCCGGCGGCAGTGCGGGGTCGTGCTCCAGCACGCCCAGCCGTTCACCGGGTCCATCCTGGACGTCATCTGCGGTACGGAGCCGTACACGCCGGAGGAGGCGATGGCGGCGGCCGAGATGGCTGGGCTCGCCGAGGACATCAAGCGGATGCCGATGGGGCTGCACACGATCGTCTCGGGCAGCGGGGCGATCTCCGGCGGGCAACGGCAGCGGCTGATGATCGCCCAGGCGTTGATCCGCCGGCCGCGCATCCTCTTCTTCGACGAGGCGACCAGCGCCCTGGACAACGAGACGCAGCGCACGGTCATCGAGTCGACCAAGGCCCTCAACGCCACCCGCATCGTCATCGCGCACCGACTGTCGACGGTTCTGGACGCCGACCGGGTCATCGTGATGGAGGACGGCAAGGTCGCTCAGCAGGGGCCACCCGCGCAGCTCCTCGCGGACACGAGCGGGCGGTTGCACGAGTTGGTGCGGCGGCAGATGGCGTGAGTGCGGCGCCCGGTGGCGTGAGTGGGTGCCGGATGGCGTGAGTGGGGAGCCGTGACAATTCCGGGTCGGCTCAGGGGTCTCGACGGCAACCCCCGAGGCGTCGCCCTGAGGATGGCCCTGACCACGTCCCTGTGCCTTCCCTGATTCCCGTCCTGTTCGGTTGTGCCCCCGAGTGGATCACTGTCACGTTCGATCTTGCGGGTCTCTCCCGCGATCCGTTTCGCAGGACGCTCGGAAGGAACTTCATGCGGCCACTCATCAGGGCGCTCACCGCAGCGCTCACCGCCGGATTACTCGCGGGGGTGTCGACGCCGGGCATGGCGGCGGCACCCGCCGGCTCACCCGACACAAACGCAGCGCCCCGGCAGACGATCGGCTGGAAACCGTGCGCCCAGGACGCCACGGCGGAATGCGGGACCCTGCGTCTGCCCGTCGACTGGGCGCACCCCTCGGGCGGGACGTTCGATCTCGCGGTGGCCCGGCGCAAGGCGACGGATCCGGATCGCCGGGTCGGGGCACTGCTGGTCAACCCGGGTGGACCGGGTGATTCGGGTGTGGACTTCGCGATCACGCGGGCCAGGTCCCACTTCAGCGAGGACATCCAGCAGAGGTTCGACATCGTCGGGTTCGACCCACGGGGTGTCGGCGGCAGCAGTCCGGTGAAGTGCTCCACGGAGCTGCTGGGCCGACGGCCGTCGGCCTACCCCCGCGACCAGGCGCAGTTCGATCGACTCGCCGCGTACAACCGCGCGCTGCGCGAGGACTGCCGACGGCACACCGGTCCGGTCTTCGACCACGCCGACACCTTGAGCGTCGTCCGGGACATGGACGCACTGCGCGGGGCGCTGGGCGAGGAGAAGATCAACTACTTCGGTCACTCCTACGGCACGCTGATCGGCGAGCAGTACGCGGAGGAGTACGGCGACCGCATCCGGTCCATGGCGCTCACCGCGAACATCGACCACAGCCTCGGCACCCGGGAGTTCCTCCTCTCCTCCGCGACCACCGCCGAGGACTCCTTCCACCAGTTCGTGAAGTGGTGCGAGCGCACCGGCTCCTGCGCGCTGCACGGCCGGGACGTCACAGCCGTCTGGGACGGCTTGCTGAAGCGAGCGGACCGAGGGGAGATACACGACCCCGAGAGGCCGGCGCGGCCCCTCACCGCGAACGACATCACCCTGTTCGCCTTCAAGGCGTTCTACGGCCCCGACTGGGCGGACCTGGCCACTTACGTGGCGGGGCTCGACGCGCAGAAACCGACCCGGAAACCGACGCGGCTACGAGCATCCGGGCAGTCCCGGCAGGCGGAGCCGCAGACGAGGGCGGAACCGTTCCACGCGGTCTTCTGCCAGGACTGGCGCATCCGGCCGAAGGACCACCGCGAGTTCGCCGGGCTGACCCGGGCCGAGCTGCGGGCCGCACCGCACATGCGCGGCTCACCTCGTGTGCATGCCGCGGTGGCCGGCTGCGTCGGCTGGCCCGACGAGGTGAACAATCCGCAGCACCGTCTGCGCATCACCGAGGCGCCCAAGATCCTCATGCTGCATTCGCGGCACGACCCGGCGAACAACTTCGCGTGGGCGGCCCATGTGCACCGGCAGACCCGCGGGACGACGGTCCTGCTGCCGTACGAGGGCGCCGGACACAGCGTCTACGGGCGCAGTGACTGCACACGTGGTGCCGTGGACGACTACCTCACGGAGCTGAGGCTCCCGATATCCGGGACCAGTTGCGTCCCGGCCGGGACGGACTGATCACGCTCAGGCGTCCAGGCCCGGGACCGGGGCGCCGGAGGGGACACCGGCGGCCACATAGCCGTCGTAGAGCTCCTTCCAGGGCGCCTCGGCCCCGGCGTGCGGTCCCTCGAAGCGCTCCCCGCGCGCGTGTGCGTCGAGGGCGGTCAGGCAGACCTCCCAGCCGGCGCTGTTGCGGGCGGCGGTGTTCTCGGCGACGAGGACGTTGGTGAGGGTGAAGCGGGTGCGCCCGTCGTCGAGGGGCTCCAGGTCGAAGTGCAGCTCGTCGCCGCCCCACTCGAAGGACAGGTGCCGGGGTTCGTCGACGGCGATCACGCGGCCCGTGGAGTCCTCCATGTTCGGGTCGCCGCCGAACTTGATCTCGCCGCCGGGGCGCAGGTCGATGTCGGCGCGGGAGGGGAACCAGTGGGCCAGTTCGTCGGCGTCGGTCACGAACTGCCAGACGCGCTCGACGGGGTGGTGGTAGGTACGGGAGAAGCGGACGGCCGGGCGGCCGTCGTCCAAGGTCAGATAGGTGCCGGTGAGGTCGGCGGTCATGGCTGATCAGTCCTTCGTGATGGGTCCCTTGTGGTCGGCGGGTCCCTCGGGGTCGCCCGAGGTGTCGCCGTCCAGGGTGTCGTCGTCCGATGTGCCGTCCGACGTGGCGCCCGACGCCTCGTCGAGGCGGTGGCCCAGGGCGTCCAGGCTGCGGTTCCATAGCTTGCGGTACGGGGCGAGCCAGACGTCGAGTTCGGCGATGGGGGCGGGATCCAGGGCGTAGACGCGGCGTTGGGCCTCCTGCCGCACCCGCACCAGGCCCGCCTCCCGCAGCACCTTCAGATGCTTCGACGTGCTCGGCTGGCTCAGCCCGCATGCCTCCACGATCTCCCCCACGGGCCGCGGCCGCTCCAGGAGCAGCGCGACGATGGCTCGCCGGTGGCGATCTGCGAGGGCACTCCAGAGGGAGGCGTCGTCGGACATGAGACCAATATGCCTCGACGGTTATATGCCCGTCAAGGAATACACGACCTCTGCGACCGTCTGCCGATCTCCCGGACAGGGGATCGGTCCGTCAGTCCGTCGGCACCGCCGCCGGCAGGGTGGGGCGCCGGTTGCGTGGAGGGCGCCGTCCGCGGCGGCCGCGCCGCCGAGGCGGTGACCCGCGTCGGAGTCGCCGACACGGACACGCCGCGGGCCCTGTTCCTCGCGGACGAACTGCCCTCGATCGTGGACGTGTTGTGGCACTTCGCCGGAGCCGCCCGCGATCTGCCGGGTGCCACGGCGGCCGAGTACACGCCGGGCCGCGCCTCCGTCCGGCGCCGGGAGCCGGTCGGGGCTGTGCGCAGATCACGCCGTGGAACCACCCGCTGATGATGGCCGTATGGAAGATCGCCCCGGCGCTCGCGCCGACAACACCGTCGTGCTGAAACCGTCCGACACGACGCCGTCGTCGGCGGTGCTCCTGGCCCGGCCGGCCGCCGAGCGCCTGCCGTCGGGGGTGCTCCGGGACACTCGCGAACGCGGCCCAACTCACCTTGGTTCGCGGCCTGTTGGAGCGGCTTCCGGGGCACGCCGAGGTCGTCACGGGTGGCGTGGTCCTGGACCGGCCCGGTTACTTCCACCAGGCCACGGTGGTCGCCGGAGTGCGGCAGGAGGGCGAGATCGTGCGGAGCGAGGTGTCGGGCCCGGTCGTCACCGTGCAGCCGTTCGCCGACGAGTCCGAGGCGTTCCAGCCGGCGGGCGGAGTCCCGCAAGGGCTCGCGGCGAGTGTGTGGACCCGTGACCACGACCGGGCGATGCGGGCGAGCCGGGTCCTGCGGGCCGGCATCGTGTGGGTCAACACCCACGGCACGACGGTGTCGGAGATGCCGCACGGCGGCGTACGCCACTCCGGGTACGGCAGCGGCTTCTCGCTCACCGGTCTACTCGACTACACGCTGGTCAAGCACGTCATGCTGTGACGGGCGTGCAGCACCGGGCGGCCCGCCCTACTGCTTGGCGCCGAAGGCCTGCGTCCACCAGGGGCCGCCCGAGCCGTTGTGGATGCCGACACCGATGTCCTTGAACGAGCAGTTGAGGATGTTGGCGCGGTGGCCGGGGCTGTTCATCCAGGACTCCATCACCGCTTCCGGGGTCTGCTGGCCCTGGGCGATGTTCTCGCCGTAGGTGGACCAGTTGTACCCGGCGGCGGTGATGCGCTGGCCGGGGTCCTCACCGTCAGGGTTGGTGTGGTCGAAGAAGTCGCGGGCGGCCATGTCGTCGGAGTGGCCCTGCGCGGCCTTGTTCAGCAGGGGGTCCTCCGCGAGCGGACCGCAGCCGGCGGCCGACCGCTCCTTGTTCACCAGCGCGACGACCTGCCCGACGGTGTCGGTCGGGGCCGACTGCGGCTGGGGTGTGCTGGGCGGGGTCTGCGTCGGGGGCGTGGACGGCCGGGGCGTGGGCGAGGGCTTCTTGGTGGGTTGGGCGGATTTGGAGGGGCTTGCCTTCTTCGACGGCGACTTGGTCGGCGAGGGGGACTTGGACAGCGACGAAGAGGTCTCGATCTCGCTGGGCTCCGCCAGGTCCACGGAGGGAGCACCGGCGGCCCGTGCGGCGGCCGTCTCCTCGGTCCCGGTGCCGGGGTCCGTGTCGAAGTACCAGAAGCCGCCGCCCGCGACGCAGGCCGCCACGACGGCGCCGCCGACAGCCCGGCGTTTGATACGCCGCCGACGACGGGCCTCCCCACGGGAGACCGTCCGGCCGCGCACGGCACGGTGGCCGCCCGTCGCGCCCGGTCCGGCGTAGCCCGCCGACGCACTCAACTGGGAGGTCGACGCCACCGCGGCCATTCCGCCGGACGCGGACAGCACTCGCTCCAGCAGTGCGGGCGCCGCGACGACCAGGGCGAGGCCGGCCAGCAGTCCTTCGGCGGGCATCAATCCGCTCCACATACCGGAGCAATACGAGCAACCACGAGCATGACGGGCTATTCGCTTGCGCCACAGCGCCGAGGGCCGGCCGTCCCAGGAGGCCAGCACACCTTGCAGTTCCTCGCATCGGGGCCGGGCGTCGAGCGCCCGCACGACCACCCGGGCCGCCTCCAACTGCGCCTTCATACGCTGCACCCGTACGGCCGTGTGCTGCGGCGACAACTCCAGCGCCTCGGCGACCTCGGCACGGGTCAGCTCGCCGGCGCACTCCAGCCACCACAGGGACAGCAGCCCCCGGTCGTCGGGCTCCAGCCAGCGGGTGGCGCGTGCCGTCTCCTGGCGCTGGCCGGACAACTGGAGCTGCACCATGGTGAGGTCCACGAAGTCGGCGCCCGGGTCCGCGAGATCCTCGGCCTCCTCGACGGCGCCGGGGGCCGACTGCCGGTCGTGCCAGTGAGCCCGGACCTGGTTCATCGCGATCGCCACGAGCCAGGAGCGGAAGCTCTCGGGGGTGCGTAGACCGCCGAGCGCGTCCAGGGCGCGCAGCATGGTCTCCTGCACCACGTCGTCGACGTCGACGGAGCCGTTCAGAGCCCTCCCCACGATGTTGTAGACCAGCGGGAGGTACGCACTGACCAGGGCGTCCTGAGCCTCCGGGTCGCCACTGCGGGCCGCGGTGACCAACGCCGCCAGTTCCCTCGTGCGCTCTGTACTCATCAAAAACTTCCCTGTCCTCGACGGCGAACGAAGCTGTCCGATACATGGGAGATCGATCGATGAGCTGCCGATAACAGTTCTTCGGACGCTTGTTCCACGAGAGACTCACGGGGTCCGCCCGGCGGCGCAATGGAGGGCGTCACATCGAGAGGGGCCGAACTGGCCCACAGTCAATCGCCGCGGGCAAAATTCACCAGGTCGAGTGAACCAGATCTTGCGAGGGGCATCGCAGGGATGCTCAACCTCGCCTCCGGGTAACTACCCGGATCAAATACGCCCTTTCCGAGGTGGAGCGGACATGACGCCGGACGCCGACGACCGCGCCCGCTATCCGACCGAGGGCCTGGCCGCGGACTCCTTCCGCTCCGCGCCGCCCCCGGCGAACACGCATGCCCGCACTCGTAGATGCGGGCCGTTCACCGTGGTCGAGGTCATCGGTGAGATCGATCTGGCTACGGCGACACTCGTCGCCGAGCACCTGGACGCGGCGACGGCGAAGCCGGAGTCGGACGTCCTGGTCGATCTGCGGCGGGTCGACTTCTTCGACTGCTCGGGACTGCGTGCCCTGTGCCGGGCCGAGACACGGGCCAGAGACCGAGGCGGCCGCCTCCGCATCGTCTCCGACGCACCGCGGATACGGCGGCTGCTGGGGAGTGCGGGGCTGTTGGGCCGGTTCGCGCCCCTGTCCGGGATTCCGGGCGAAGACGGCGATTCCACTTAGCAATCCGAGGTGTCGGCCGGGCGGCCCCACTCCGCCCGACCGACCCCCGGTGCGAGATCGCGGGACCCCACGGCACAACCCGCACTCCCCATCTGCGAGCCGCTGCCGTACTGCACGGGGCCGTACGATCCCGGTCCCTTAGAACGCGAAGAGGCTGGTCCCGTAGGAGCTCTTCACGCACTCGTTGGCGAAGGTGCGCTCATAGGAGACGCGCTTGCCCTGCCAGACGCCGTCGACCGTGACGAACACAGGGTCGTACTGCTTGGTACACAGCACGCCGTCCCGCGCCCCCAGGGCCTCGAAGTCACCGCCCACGCCACGTAGTTCGGCGCAGGCCGACATCGCGTCCGGATGAGTACCGGAGGACGTCGGGGCGCAGCTCAGGGTGACCGCGCGCATCGGCGTAGTCATGGTGGCGCTGTCACCGTAGGCCATGGTGAGCACCAGGGCCGAGGGGGCGTACAGCGAGGCGGGGGTGGCGTCGTGGGCGGCCATGGCAGATCCGGTCAGGGGTCCGCAGACGACGGTGGCCGTGAGGCCGAGGGTCGCTGCCCAGCGCGCGGTGTTCCGCATTGTGTGCATCCTTCCGCTTGTGTCGGGGGTGTGCCGGCTCCGGCGCGATCGGTGCCGGAGCGACGAGCGGGAGTCTGCCGAGTCCGTCGCGGAAACTCACATCGACACCACGGGTTTCAGTAACCTTGCGTATTGAATCAGTGGCGTGAAGTAACGGACTTCGAACGTTCCAACGCCGGAAGATGGCGGCTCTTGATCGTTCCAAGTCGCCATGTGGCCGGATTTCGCACACCGATTAATCGGCCTGAAACATTCCGGTTGGGCCCTCCGGTTGCGCTCTCGGCGGACTCGCCGCCATGTGCTTGTGTTCCCGGAAGGGCGGAGTAATCGTGATTACATGATTACCACCGAGCAACGAGAAAAGCTGCGCGGCTGGTTCGCCGGCCGCCTGCCGGACGATCTCTTCGAGGAACTGGCCGAGGTGACGGTCGATCGTGAGGAGATCACCGTGATCGGCCGCATCCCCGCGCCCCACCTGGCCGAAGGTGTCTCGGCCGCCGAGCGGGAGGCGGCCGTGGAGGGTCGGATCCAGGAGTTCCGGGAGCGCACCCGGGAGACCCGGATCGGGGTGGCCCGGGAGGCCGAGCACCGGTTCCGCCGGAAGGTCTCCTGGGGCGTGGAGTGCGGTGCCGAGCGCGCCCTGTTCACGCATATCGCCGCCCCGGTGATGACCCGGCTGCGTCAGCCCGAGCGGCAGGTCCTCGACACCCTGATCGCCGGCGGGGTCGCCCGCAGCCGCAGTGACGCCCTCGCATGGTGCGTACGGCTGGTGCAGCGGCACGCCGACGACTGGCTCGCCGAACTGCGCGAGTCCCTGGAGAACGTCCAGCGGGTGCGGGCACAGGGGCCGGACGCGGAACCGGAGGACAGCCAGGACACACAGGACACATCCGCGGACAGCGACTGATGGAGGTTTCGTCCACCGACGGCACAGAAGATGGATGAACCGTCCTCTGGTGTGGCTCTTGCGCACAGCCGTACCGTCTGCAGATCCCCGAGAGGACGGCATCCACGCTGCCCGCACACCCCAGCGGCAGGCACCGGCCGTCGCCCCCGACGCGCCACAACGCGCTCCACCGCCCCGCCCACGCTGGAGCCCCCGTGTCCCCTGAGCCCCGACGGCATGGCGACGGGCACGACGGCCCTGTACGGGACCGGCCTCGACTTCTCGTCGGTGTTCCCGCGACTGTCGCGGGTGCAGGCGACGCTGCTGGTCGGCGGGCTGTCGATCGCGTTCATCTTCGTCGGGCGGTTCGGGCTCGACCTGGTGCAGTCGATCTCGACCTTCGCGACCATGATCATCACCTGCACCGCGCCCTGGATGGTCGTGATGATGCTGGGCTACTGGACCCGGCGCGGCTGGTACGACCCCGACGCCCTGCAGGTCTTCAACCGCCGTCAGCGCGGCGGCCGTTACTGGTTCGCGCACGGCTGGAACTGGCGGGGCATGACCGCCTGGTGGGTGACGGCGGTGATCGGCGTGCTGTTCACCAACATCCCCGGCCAGTTCGTCGGCCCGCTGGGCGATCTCGCGGGTGGGGTGGACATCAGCCTGCCGTTGTCGCTGGTCGTCGCGGCCGTGCTGTTCCTGGCGCTGCTGCGGGTGTTCCCCGAGCCGAGGGCGGTCTACGGACCCGAGGGGGCGCGGCTGGCCCGCACCGTCGAGGTGCCGGTGCCGCCGATCAGTGGGCCGGCGGCGTTGTCAGTGCCCTCGACTACCTTGATCTCATGACCAATTACGTTCTGGTGGCGGGTGCGAAGCTGGGTGCGTGGGCGTGGGACGAGGTGGTCCCCGAGTTGCGGGCGGCCGGGCACGAGTCGCATGCGCTGACCCTGTCGGGGCTGGCCGAGAAGCGGGGAATACCGGCCGGGCAGCAGACCCATGTGCGGGACATCGTCGAGGAGGTGGAGGGTCTCGACCTGCGGGACGTGGTGCTGGTCGGGCACAGCTACTCGGGCGTCCCGGTCGGGCAGGCCGCCGAGCGGATCGGTGACCGGCTGAGACGGGTGGTGTACGTCGACGCGAACGTCCCGATCGACGGGAAGTCGTTCCTGTGGGGCTGGCCGAGCGACGGGGTGCGGACGGCGATCGAGGCGAACGGCGGCTTCTGGGCGCCCTTCTCTGCCGAGGATCTGGCGGACCAGGGCCTCACGGACGAGCAGATCGCCCGGATCGTGCGCGGCGCGACAGCCCATCCCGGCGCCACGCTCACCGAACCGGCCGTCCTGACCGGCTCGCTCGCCGAGCTGCCGACGACCTACGTCAAGTGTCTGCTGGACTGGCCGGAGCCGAGCGACGAGGTCGCCGAACTCCTCAAGAGCGATCTCTGGAACCTGGTGACCATGGACACCGGCCACTGGCCGATGTTCTCGCAGCCGCGCGAACTGGCCCGCATCCTCCTCGAATCCGTGGCGGCCCCCTGATCCGCTCCCCCGCCTACCGGTCGGTATGGTCGGCGTACAGCGCGTTCTCAGTGACGAGAGGCGGGGCGCAGGCATGGGCAAGCACTGGGCTGACTTCCAGTACGAGATCTATCTGAACGGGATGACGGGCGCCGTACCCCGGCTGCCCACCGATCTGACCCGGCTGGAGGAGCTGACCGAGCAGCGCCTCGGCCCCGGCCCGGTCGGCTATGTGGCGGGCAGCGCGGGCGACGGCAGCACCGCCCGCGCCAACCGGTCGGCTCTGCGCCGACGCCGGATCGTGCCCCGCATGCTGCGGGACGTGCACGAACGGGACCTGTCCGTCGAGGTGCTGGGCCGCACCCTGCCGGCTCCGCTGGCGCTGGCGCCGATCGGCGTGCTGTCGATCATGCACCCGGACGCCGAGTGCGCGGCCGCCCGTGCCGCCGCCGCGCAGGGTGTGCCGTTCACTCTGTCCTCGGCGTCCAGCACCCCCATGGAGCAGGTCGCGGAGGCGATGGGCGACGCCGAGCGCTGGTTCCAGCTGTACTGGCCGAAGGACCCGGAGGTGGCCCGGAGCTTCCTGCACCGGGCGAAGGCGGCCGGGTTCACCGCGCTCGTCGTCACCCTGGACACGCCGATGCTGGCCTGGCGGCCCCGCGATCTCGACCAGGCGTATCTGCCGTTCCTGCACGGCGTGGGCACCGCCAACTACTTCTCGGACCCGGCCTTCCAGGCAGGCCTGGCCAAGCCGGTGCACGAGGATCCGAACGCGGCCGTGATGCACTTCGTCGGCATGTTCTCGGACCCTGCCAAGACCTGGCCCGACCTGGCGTTCCTGCGGGAGAACTGGGACGGCCCGATCGTCCTGAAGGGCATCCTGCACCCGGACGACGCCCGCGCGGCGGCCGACGCCGGGATGGACGGGGTCGTCGTCTCCAACCACGGCGGCCGTCAGGTGGCCGGCTCGGTCGGGGCGGCGGACGCCCTGCCCCGGGTGGTGGCGGCCGTCGGTGACCGGCTGACCGTGCTGTTCGACAGCGGCATCCGCACCGGCGACGACATCTTCAAGGCGCTCGCGCTCGGCGCGAAGGCGGTGCTCGTCGGACGGCCGTACGCCTACGGGCTCGGCCTCGACGGACAGGCGGGGGTCGAGCACGTCGTCCGCTGTCTGCTCGCCGAACTCGACCTCACCCTCGCCCTGTCCGGACACGCCGCCCCCGCCACGATCGGCCCCGCCGACCTCATCGAGGAATCCGCATGACCGCACCGAAGAACGTCCTCGCCGTCATCGCCCCGCACGTCGGCGGCCGTGCCATCGGCGCCGGTCTCGCCACGCTCTTCCCCGAGGGCACGCACGTCACCGTCGTCGAGGCGGCCCGCGAGGACCCGGCCGCGCTGCGCGCCGCCCACGTCGTCATCACCGCGCTCGCCCCGGTGACCGCCGAACACCTCGCCGCCGCACCGGAGCTGGAGCTGGTGCAGTGCGCGAGCCACGGCTTCGACTACGTCGACGTGGACGCGGCACGCGAGCGCGGCGTGCGGGTGTGCAACATCGGCTCCAGCGGCGCCGAGGCACAGAACGTGGCCGAGCAGACCTTCGCCCTCATGCTCGCCCTGGCCAAACAGCTGATCCCCGCCCACACCGCGCTCGTCGAGGCCGACTGGGCACTCCCCCGCCTCCAGCACTCGCTGACCGAGCTGTGCGGCAAGACGCTGGGCATCGTCGGCCTGGGCCAGATCGGGCGGCAGGTCGCCCGCCGCGCGGTCGCCTTCGACATGGACGTCATCTACGCCGGACGACACCGACTGGCACCGGAGACGGAGGCCGAGTTCGGCGGCGCCCGCCATGTCCCGCTCGACGAACTGCTGAGCACCTCCGACTACGTCTCCCTGCACACCCCGCTCACCGACGAGACCCGGCATCTGCTGAACGCCGAGCGGCTCGGGCTGCTCAAACCGACGGCGTTCGTGATCAACACCGCGCGAGGCGCACTGATCGACCAGGACGCCCTCGCCGACGCGCTGGAGAAGGGCGCCCTGGCCGGGGCGGGCATCGACGTCTTCGACCCCGAACCCCCCACCCCGGCCCTGCACCTGCTCCGCGCCCCGAACGTGGTGCTCTCCCCGCACGTCGGCGGCGTCACCCGCGAGACCCTGGTCCGCATCGCCCTGGCCGCCGTGCAGAACGTGACGGACTTCCTGGCGGGCGGGTCGGGCGCGACACCGCGGGACGTCGTGAACTAGGGCCTGTCCGGCGGATCGTGCCGGCGACGCGGGGGGGCGCGGTGTCTCGGGCGGCCCGGCCCGAACGGCAGGCCCCGGGCGGGGATTCGGGCGGGGCGAACCGGCTCCGTTCGTACGCCGGGGCTGCTTCCGCCCCGCCGGGCGCGGCCGCCACCGCACGCGGCCACCGCGCCCGTCGTCCCCGGCGCGGGGGCTACATCTCCTCCCCCACCGCCCGCACGGCCCGCGCCCCCGGCCGTTCACTCTCCTCGCTCGACAGCGACCCGGGGCTCGCCGACGCCACCGGATCGACCGACCAGCGCTGTGCGTCCGACCCATCACGGGCCTTGACCACGATGTCGGCGCCCACGTCCGTCGTGGTCGGCGCCAGGGCCAGCCGGTCGTCCCAGCGGGGCAGTAACTCGCCCTGCACGGTGAGGTCGTAGCGCACGTCGTCGGCACGCTTCGAGTGGTCGTCGGCGCACTTGCCGAGGATCACCACACCGGCGTCGGCATGCGAGTCCAGGCACAGCTCGGGATCCGCCTCGCTGCGCAGCAGGCCGTCCGTCGCGTACGACCACTGCTGGGTGTCGTCGGCCGAGCAGTCGGCCAGCTCGGTCCCGGCGCCGACTTTCGGCTTGCCGCGGATGTCGAGGCACAGGTCGGCTTCGGCGTTGCGCAGCCTGGACTGCCAGGGTGCGTTGGGGAGTTGGGCGGTGCCCGGCGGCGAGGAGGACACCGCCGGCGGTACCTGGGATCCGGCGCCGCCGCCGGTGGCGGAGGCGGCCGGGTCGACGCCGTCGTCGTCGGAGAGCAGGCCGGTGGCGAGCATGGCCGCGATCAGTCCGGCGGAGGCCAGGCCCACGCCGGTGAGCAGCGTCCGTGGGGAGCGCGGTCCGCCGGCGGGTCTGCGAACCTGCATGGGGATGCGCGACAGGAGGCGCCGGCGCCCGCCGCCGTGCCGGGCGAAGCCCCGGGCGCGGGGCTCGCCGCCCGGGGTGCGGCCCGGACGGGTGTCGAGATAGCGGCGCGCGCCCCAGCCGAGTACCGCCTCGGCAATCAGCACTCCCAACCCGCCCTCGAAATGGCTCAGTTGTTCGGCGGCATCACGGCAGTAGCGGCACTCCGTCAGATGCTGCTGGACATCCGGCAACAGCGCCCCGCCCCGGCGAATCGGGACGTCGAGGAGCCGGTTGTAGAAGCGGCAATCCTTCGTCGGCGCGAGTTCCCGATGGGCATGTACACAACCTTCGCGGAATTTATCACGCGCTTGTTCGAGGGCGGCCGATGCGGTAACGGTATCCATGCCCAACAGACCGGCCGGCACGGTTAGCGGCTCGGCCTCGACCTCGGTATGCCACAGCAGGCATCGGGCAAGTCCCGGAAGCGCCTGGAATGACCGATCGGCGAGCCTGCGATTTTCGGGGGTCATCGACTTCGCCGTACGCATCCCGCGACCGCCCGCGGGTTTCGCCAGCTCTGGCAGGACGCCCGCTATTCGTTCCTCGGCGGACCACTGGCGGACCGTGTCCCGTACGGCGACGAGGAGCCGGGGCCGCAGCGCGGCGGCCGGTTCGCCCAGCGCCAGACGGTCGAGGACCTGATGGAAGGCGGCGGCGGTGACCATGTCGGCGACGCCGGTCGGGGCGGCGAGACAGATCACCGCGTATTCGCGGCCCGGTTGCCAGTGCCGCGCCATGAGCAGCGCGACGGACGGAGCGGCCTCACCGTCGGGGCGGCCCCGCAACCGTGCCGCGAGGCCTTCGTCGGATTCCTCGGGAACGCCTCCGGGCGGTGGGTAAGGGGGGCGAGGGGGGTGGGGGGTGGGCACTGAACGGAATCCTTCCCACGCGCAGGTGACTCAGAAGGTCTGGTCGCCGAAAAGGATGAGCGGTCTGATGTGCACCTTTTCGGCGCGAGCGCGGGGAGCACGAATTCACCAACGACCATCCGCGCCGGTTCCCCACGGAACGAATGAGCCCCGGTCTATTCCAACCCCCCACAGGTAGTTCACCCTTGCACAGCACACTCATGCCAACAAGGCACTTGAGCAACATCCGCCCCATTGAAAGAAAGTCAGATACGCCCGCAACTCGCCGCACCTGCGCGACCTTTCCACATTCCATGCGCCCCGTGTGAAACACACGCACACGCCGGAGCACCACGCACGCTCCCCCACGCGCCACCGGCGTAGTCCACTGGAAGCGGCCCCTCGGAAGGCCACGCGTGGGACGGCGGCTCTCCTGCGCGCCACGGGCCGCCGACCCCGTTCCTCCCGCCCTCGGTCGGCGGCCCCGGGGGGCGGGGAACGGGGATCGGCGGGTGTCAGATCTGCCAGGAGCGCAGCCGGTCGGCCGCGCCGTACACGTCGGCCTTGCCGGACATCAGGTCACGGGCGAGGTCGACGAGCGCGCCGTAGGGCGGGTCGATGCCGACACCGCTGACGAACATGTAGGCGACCGCGGCGGAACAGGCGAACCTGGCGTTCGCCGAGGGAAGCGGCTTGAGCTGGGCGAGGGTGTGCAGCAGTGCGGCGGCCCGCCAGGCCGGGTCGGAGTCGATACCCAGGCGGGGCGGATCCACGCGATGACGCGCGACGGCGGCGACCAACGCGGAGAAGTCGTTGATCGTGGGCTGGTCGGGCAGGACCTCTTCGTGCCGCTGGAGCAGCCAGGGCACGTCGATATGGATCACCTGTGCCATCGGTCAGGCAGCCCGTCCCTCGCCCTTGGCGGGCGGTTCGTCGTCGGGGAAGGCGGCCGCGAACTCGTCCGCGTGCGACGAGAAGAACCGGCGGAACGCCTCGGCGCCCTCCTGCAGCGCCCGGTGCCGGGCTATGTCGGCCGCTGCGGCCTCCCGTACGAGCGCCTTCATCGACGTACCGCGTTCCTTGGCGATCTGCCGCAGGTCCTCTAGCTCGCGGTCGCTGAACTCCACGTTGAGAGCTGGCATGACCTCACGGTACCGCTCGGGTACTTACCCGTAAATACATGCAGGTCAAGTGTGATGTACGACGGTACCGAGGGAGGTGCGGAACGCGATGTCGGGTGCCCGGCTGCCGGACGGGTGTGGCGAGACGTGGGTCACATTCGGCCGTGGGGTGTCACATTCCGGCCCGTGCCGGGCCTCGCAGTGGTGAGCGCGCACTGGGAGGCCCTGCCATGTCCGACATCCCCGTATCCGTCACCGACGACGCGACGGCCGTCTTCGTCCAACACCGTGAGCTGATGTTCGGCGTCGTCTACAACATGCTCGGCAGCGTCGCCGACACCGAGGACGTACTGCAGGAGACATGGCTGTCGTGGACGGCCCGCAACGCGGGTCCGCCGCTGGACGGGATCGCCAACCCGCGGGCGTATCTCGTGCGGATCGCCGTCAACCATGCGCTGGCGCGGCGGGCCGCGATCAGTCGCCGCCAGGAGACCTACGTCGGCCCGTGGCTGCCGGAGCCGCTGGTCGCGGACGGCGAGGAGGCGGGCGCGGACGATCCGGCGCTGCGCACCGAGTCCGTGTCGCTGGCGATGCTGGTCGTGCTGGAGTCGCTCACTCCGTTGGAGCGGGCGGTGTTCGTGCTGCACGAGGTGTTCGGGTACCCCCACACGGAGATCGCGGAGATCATCGACCGCAGCCCGGCGGCCGTAAGGCAGCTGGGGCATCGGGCCCGGGAGCATGTGCATGCGCGGCGGCCGCTGTACGCGGCGCATCCGCGGGTGCGGCGGGAGGCGACCGAGCGGTTCGTGCGGGCCGCGGTGGGCGGGGATCTCGCCGCGCTGATGGAGATCCTCGCGCCGGACGTGACGGTGTGGACGGACGCCGGCGGCAAGCGCAAGCGGGCGGGGCTGCGTCCCGTGCACGGGCGGGAGAAGGCGGTGCGGCTCTTCGACTCCTTCGCGCGCCGGGGCGCGGCAGGCGCAGGCGGCGGCCATCTGGACCTGCGCTACCGGCGCGTCAACGGCGACGACGCGGCGGTGCTGTTCCAGGGCGAGGAGCCGTACGCCGTTCTGGTCCTGGACCTGACGCCGGACGGCGAGCGGGTGTCCGGCGTCTATGTGGTGAGCAACCCGGACAAGCTCACGCATGTGCGCAGGGAGGGGGCGTGAGCGCCCGGGAGGTGCCCGCGCCCGGCGGGGGTGAGCGGGTCGCGGACTGGTTCGACGGGCGGCTCGGCATCCACTCCCTGGGCCGGAAGTATCTGCGCAAGGTCTTCCCGGATCACTGGTCGTTCCTGCTCGGCGAGATCTGCCTGTACAGCTTCGCCGTGCTGATCCTGACGGGCGTGTACCTCACCTTCTTCTTCCACCCGTCGATGAACGAGGTGACGTACCACGGCAGTTACCTCCCGCTGAACGGCGTCCGCATGTCCGAGGCGTACGCCTCCACGCTGGACATCAGCTTCGACGTGCGCGGCGGGCTGCTGATGCGGCAGGTGCACCACTGGGCGGCGCTGGTCTTCGTCGCCGGGATGCTCACGCACATGATGCGGCACTTCTTCACCGGCTCGTTCCGCAGGCCGCGGGAGATCAACTGGCTGTTCGGCTGGACCCTGCTGTTCCTGGGCATGTTCGAGGGTCTCTTCGGCTACTCGCTGCCGGACGACCTGCTGTCGGGGACGGGCCTGCGGTTCGTGAACGGGGCGCTGCTGTCCGTCCCGATCGTCGGCACGTATCTGTCGATGTTCCTGTTCGGCGGCGAGTTCCCGGGCCATGACATCGTGGCCCGCTTCTACTCGCTGCACATCCTGGTGATCCCCGGCATCATGGCCGCGCTGGTCGTCGCGCACCTCCTGCTGGTCGTGTACCACAAGCACACCCAGTTCGCGGGGCCCGGACGCACCGAACGCAATGTCGTGGGCGCCCCGTTCATGCCGGTGTACATGGCGAAGGCGGGCGGCTTCTTCTTCCTGGTCTTCGGCACGCTGACCCTGCTCGCGGCGGTGGCGTCGATCAACCCGGTCTGGTCGTACGGTCCCTACCGCGCCGACCAGGTCTCCACCGGCGCGCAGCCCGACTGGTACCTGGGGTTCGCCGAGGGGCTGGTCCGCGTCATGCCGGGCTGGGAGATCACCCTGTGGGGCCACACACTCGTCCTCGGGGTGCTGATCCCGGTCGTGGTCTTCCCCTTGCTGCTGGTCTTCATCGGCGTGTACCCCTTCCTGGAGGCCCGGATCACCGGTGACAAGCGTGAGCACCACCTCCTCGACCGCCCCCGCAACCGCCCCGTCCGCACGGGGATCGGCGCGGCCTGGATCAGCCTCTATCTGGTCCTGCTGGCGGGCGGCGGCAACGACATCGTGGCGACCAGGCTCCATCTGTCGATCAACACCGTGACCTGGACGATCCGCATCGCGGCGCTGGTCGTCCCGGTGGCCGCGTTCGTGATCGCCCGCCGCATCTGCCTGGGGCTGCAGCTCCGCGACCGGGAACGGGTGTTGCACGGGCGGGAGACCGGCGTGATCAAGCGGCTTCCGCACGGCGAGTACGTCGAGGTGCACGAGCGGCTGAGTCAGGCCCAACTGCACACCCTCACCGCACATGAGCGGCCCGGCGAGCTGGTCGAGCACGAACCGTAGGGAAACGGGCGGGCGACGAACAGTCAAACGGCATGTACCGGGCCCGTAACTGCCGACGGCCCCCTACAACCCCCGGTGATGTCGCCGTGTCACACCCCATACCGACACCACCTGTGCTTCGGGCACCACACGACTCACCTCACCAACGGAGTTCACGTGCGCATGCGCTTACCGGCCGCCCGCCCGACCGCCGTCGCCGCTCTCGCCCTGGCTGCCACCGCAGTGGTCGTACCGCCCGCCCACTCGGCGGAGGGCGACGACTACCGGGTGACCCTCACCAGCAGCACCGCCACGACCGACTACAAGAACCGCACGGTGGACCTGACCGGCACCGTGACCCGCCCCGACGGCACGCCCGTCACGGACGCGCCGGTGCAGCTTGAGGAATCGGTTCTCTTCAACACCTGGAACCCGTGGGGCGACCCCATCGACCCGACCGAGTGGGAGACCCGCGGCCTGGGCACCGTACGGACGGACGACCAGGGGCGGTTCACCCTGGAGGACGTGCCCGCCGACCGTGCGGACGCCCGGCCCAGCCCCTACCTCTTCCCGCGTCACCAGGTGATGTTCCGGGCGATCTACGACACCGACCCCACCGACCTCCACATGGCCGCCGCCGACACCACGGTCAAGGTCCGGCCGGTCACCAGCCTCATCACCTACCAGGTCAACAAGACCAGGGTGCGCGAGGGCGACACCCTCGTCGTGAAGGGCAGGATCGCCTGGGCCGGCGGCCACGGCCCGCTCACCGGCACCCGGGTGTTCCTGCGCACGTACTACGAGAGCTCCCAGAACGCGCAGACCACCACCGACGCACGCGGCAACTTCACCGTCCGCGCCGAGATCCGCGACTACGACAACGAGTTCGTGGTCTTCTCCGCGCCGAAGGACTACTACGTCGCGGGCGCGACCAGGGACCTCCCGGTCAAGAACGTCACCCCGTAGCCGGCCGGGCTCCCGGCATGGCGAAAGCCCGCTGCCGTACCCGTCGGCAGCGGGCTTCCCGTCTGTCCCCGAGGGGTGATTATCCCTGATCGGCCACGAAGGAGGCCATCCGGGTCAGCGCGGAGTTCCAGTTGATGGTGTGCTCGTTCGTCGACCACGACTGGATGTCGTCGATGTAGCAGAACTGACCGACGCAGCCCTGGAGTTTGCTCTGTGCGTAGGGGTCCTGAATGCCGGAGTTCGGCCCGCCGGCGAGCGTGCCGGCCGGCGGGTTGGGCTGGCTCGCATCGAGTTGGTGGGCATACCAACGGGCGTGCTGGTTGTGGGAGTTGACCTCGCCGTAGCCGGTCACGTACGACATGTTCAGCGCGTTGCGCCCGAAGAGGTAGTCCATGCTCTGCACCGCTGCGTCGCGGTACTTCGAGGCTCCCGTGATGTCGTACGCGGTGGCGATGACGACGGCGTTGTGCAGGATCTGGTGGTTGGAGCCCCAGTCATAGAGGTTGCCGGTCGGCGCGTAGGGCATGCCGTACGCCTGTGACTTCAGGGTGCCCAGATAGCCGTCCGCACCCTTGATCACCGACTGGCGCACCTTGTCCCGGCCGGGCAGCCCGCTCGGCACGGTCGCCAGGTCCAGCCGGGCGGCCACCGCGGTCCTGGCCCAGTCGTAGCCGAGGGAGCCGAAGATGTCATCGGTGTGGACGGGCGAGTTGAGGACGTGGTCCGCGAACTCCCGCTCCCCCGTGGTCAGATACAGCTCGGCCGCGGCCCAGTAGAACTCGTCGGTGACGTTGTTGTCGGCGTAGGTGCCGCCGCCGACGCCGTCACTCTCGGAGGCGTACCGGTCGGGGTGCGCGAGCGCCGCCGACCATGCCTTGCGCGCGGCGGCCAGCGTCTTCGCCGCGAACTCCCTGTCGTAGGCCTTGTACAGGCGCGCCGCCTGCGCGGCCGTCGCCGCCAGGTTGAGCGTCGCCGCGGTGGACGGCGGATGCAGCTCACGCTTCTGCGGGTCGTCGCTCGGCAGCAGCGGCAGGCCCGTCCACTGCTCGTCGTGGATCTTGTGATGCGCCATGCCGGCCAGTGGCTGCCCCGCGGGCACCTGCATCTTCAGCAGGAACTCCAGCTCCCAGCGGACCTCGTCCAGGATGTCCGGCACCTTGTTGCCGCTCTCCGGGATGGCGAGCGTGCCGTCGCGCAGCTTCCACGGCTCCCCGGTACGGGCCAGCCGTTCGCGCTCGTAGGTGCTCAGCAGCTCCCACACGGAGATGCCGCCGTTGACGACGTACTTGCCGTGGTCGCCCGCGTCGTACCAGCCGCCGGTCACGTCCAGCTTGTAGTCGCACACGCCCGGCTGACAGGGCACCGCGCCGTCGCCCTGGTTGGGTGCGACGCCGACGTGTCCGGCGGGGCGGGCGTAGCCCGGGCGCAGGTCGTCGCGGATCGCGATGCCGCTGCGCTGGGTGTAGTAGTACTTCGCGGCGTCCAGGCGCAGCCGCTCATAGGCGGCCGTTCCGATGTCGAACGGGCGGCTCGCCTCCCCGTCGGCGACCAAGGTGAAGCCCTTGCCCTGCTTGCGGTAGGCGCCGAAGTCGATGGAGTGGACGTTCTGAGCGGAGGAGACGTCGGTGCCGCGCGGCACGGTCGAGCCGTGGGCGACCACGGTCCCGGACGCGTCCTTCAGCTGCCAGGGCAGCTTCTCGGTGGCGTCGGTGACCAGCGTGGCGTTCTTCGGTCCGGCGGGCAGATAGGCGACCTGGTTCACGCGCACGCGCGGCCCGGTGTCGGGTTGGTACACGTCCGGCGGGACGCCGCCGAGCAGTGAGGCGTTGTCCATGCAGAAGCGCCACGCGTCCGCGCTGCCGCCGAGTTGGAAGGCGACCTGGCCCTGCGGGGTGTCGACGGGCGAGGTGAAGGTGTACGAGTAGGAGTTCCCGGAGACGCTCAGCTGCGGTGTCACCTCGAAGTAGGTGTCGTAGGGCGCCGCCGACAGGCCGACGACGGCCCGCACCACGTGCCCCTCGGGCGAGCCGTTGGCGGTGAAGGACAAGCGGTACGACTGCCCCTTCGCCAGGGTGATGTCGTTCTGGCCGACGGCGGCGTCCCAACGGTTGGCGGTGCCGCCGGGCACATCGGCGCACAGCTGCCCGCCGGACAGGCCCGCGGTGACGTTGGTCGTCGCCCACCATGGTGCGGTGGTGGTGTCGAAGGTGCCGTTCTTGAGCTGCTCGACCTCTTCGGCGGCGGCCGGTGCGACGGACAGGCCTGCTGCCAGCAGGGCCGTGAGAGTCAGCAGGGTGGTTCTGCGTCGGTTCACGTCTGGGCTCCTCGGGGTGAGGTGCGTATGACACTCCCGGAGTGGGAGCGCTCCCAACACGGTGGCGGCCCATGCTTGTTGGTGGCATGACAGTTCGTCAACGGTCCGGACGGACGGCTTTTGGCTGCGGCGCCGTCGTGGCTGGTCGCGCAGTTCCCCGCGCCCCTTGGGGGCGTTGGCGAACCGCGCGTCCCAACCGTGATGCGGGTCAGGTGACCGGCACCTCCAGCTTGCTGATGCGTGTTGCCCCTCGGGCCTCCCCCGGGTGGGCGCTGGTCAGGGTGAGCCGTACCCGGGAGCCGCGTACCGCGTCGAAGGTGATGACGCTGGGCGTGTCCGAGGCGGTGGCCCACTCCACGGCCGTTCCCTCGACCGGCGCATACCGGTGACCGTCCCACACCTCGACCGCGACCGACACCGGCCGCGTGTGCGTGGCATCCACCGTGAAGGAGACCTCCACCCGGTCGAAGGTCCGCACCCGCCCGAAGTCCACGGACACCCAGTCCTCCGGCCGGGCTCCGTCGAAGGCGGGCAGCAGGGCCGTCGCCGCCTTGGAGAACCCGTTGGACCAGCCGGTGGCCGGGTTGCCGTCGAGCATGGCCTCGGGGAGGGTGTCGGGTCGGCCCGAGTAACTGGCGTCCGCGAGGGGGTAGTCGAAGGGCGCCGGGTGGTCGGGCCCGAAGTCCGCGGCCGGAGTGAGCGCGGGGGATCCGGCGCGGGTCGTCCGCACGGTCACGCCGCCCGTTCGCAGGCCTTCGGCCCGTGCGGTCACCTTCAAGGGACCCGCCTTCGTGCCGGACCGTACGATCGCCAGCGCCTTGCCGTGGAAGGCGGTGCGCGTACTGGCCTGGTAGCGCTCGGCGCTCTCCTCCCGCCCGTTGTCGAGCCCGGCGAGCGAGCCGCCCGTCACCTCGAAGGAGATCAGATGCTCGGCGTCGGGCACCACGACACCCCGCGCGTCGACGACCTCGGCGGTCACGAAGAGCAGTGAACGGCCGTCGGCAGCAAGGGCCTTGCGGTCGGCGGTCAGCCGTACGGCGTTCGGCGCACCGGCCGTGCGCAGTACGTCGGTGGCGACCGCTTTGCCGCCCTTGCGGGCAACGGCCTTCAACTCCCCCGCCCTGTAGGGCACTTTCCAGGTGAGGTGGAGTTTGCCCGCGCTGCCGTTGGGGCTGGTGTAGCTGCCGGGGTAGGGGCCGTCGGTGAAGGTCTTGTCGTCGCCGGTCGCCTCGGTGGTCTCCAGATAGGCCCGGCCGTCGAGGGTCTTCTTGGTGTCGAACGCCCGGATGCCCAGCGACTTGCCGTTGAGGAACAGCTCGACGGTGTCGACGTTGGAGTACGCCCACACCTCGACCGTGTCGCCGTCCGCATGGTTCCAGGACATGGGAAGCAGGTGAACCATCGGTTCTTCGACCCACTGGCTCTGGAACAGGTAGTACATGTCCTTCGGGAAACCGGCCGTGTCGACCGCACCGAAGAAGGACGCCTTCACCGGGAAGACGTCGTACGGCGTCGGCTCGCCGGTGTAGTCGATGCCCGACCACAGGAACTGCCCGGCGAACCACTTCCGGTCCCGGTCCTTCTTGTGCCCGTACTCGCCGCTCATGGTCCAGGAGGCGAGGTTGTTGTCGTACGACGAGGTCGCCCGTCTGCCCGGCGTGTGGTTCTCGCCGGTGTTGAGGCGTTCGGGCTCCTGGTACGCGCCGCGCGTGGACGTCTCGGAGGACGACTCGGACTCGAAGAGGAACAGGTGGGGGTAGCGCGCGTGCAGGGCGTCCACCGACTTTGCGGTGTTGTAGTTGAGGCCGAGGCCGTCGAGCTTGGCCAGGATCAGATCGCCCGGCGAGCCCGGGGCGGGGACGCTGCGGTGCCGGTGGGAGCCGATCACGACCGGGCGGGTGTCGTCGGAGGCCTTGATGGCGGCGATGAGCCGGTCGGCCATGGCGAGGCCGGAGGTGGAGGTGAACTCGGAGACCTCATTGCCGATCGACCACATCAGGACGGCGGGCGAGTTGCGGGCCGCCAGCACCATCTCGGTGACGTCCTTGTCGGCCCACTCGTCGAAGAACCGCCCGTAGTCGTAGCGCGTCTTGGGCGAGCGCCAGCAGTCGAACGCCTCCACCAGCATCACGATGCCCATCTCCTCGCAGACCCGGATCATCTCCGGCGAGGGCGGGTTGTGGGAGGTGCGGAAGGCGTTGACGCCCATCGACTTCATGATGGTCATCTGCCGCCGGATCGCGTCGGTGCTCACGGCGGCGCCCAGGGCGCCCAGGTCGTGGTGCAGGTCGACGCCCTTGATCTTGCTGTGGGTGCCGTTGAGGTGGAAGCCCTCGTCCGGGTCGAAGCGGAAGGTGCGGAAGCCGAAGGGCGTGCGGTAGGTGTCGGTGGTCGTGCCGCCGACACGCAGTTCGGTCCTGAGGGTGTAGCGGTGGTGCGGGGTCGCGAAATCCCACAACTTCGGCTCGTCAACGGTGAGTTCATGGGTCGCCGTCGCCTTGTCGGTGACGGCGACCGTGGAGGACGTACGGGCGACGGTACGTCCCCCGGGATCGACGACCCGCGAGACGATCTCGACGTCCGTGCCGGCCGCGGAGGCGTTCACCACCGAGGTCCGCACCCGTACGGTGCCCCGCTCCTCGGTGATCTCGGGCGTGGTGACGTACGTGCCCCAGCGCTCCACGTGCACCGGTTCGGTGACGACGAGGCGGGCCTCGCGGTAGATGCCGCTGCCCGAGTACCAGCGGCTGCTGGGCAGCTGGTTCTGCACCTTGATCGCGAGGACGTTCTCGGTGCTGCCGTCGGTGTGCACCAGGTCGGTGAGGTCGAAGGCGAAGCCGGTGTAGCCGTAGGGGTGGCGGCCGGCCTCCTTGCCGTTGCAGTAGACGTACGAGTCCATGTAGACGCCGTCGAACTCCACCGATATCCGCTTCGCCGCGAGGGCGGGCGGCAGGGTGAAGGCGAGGCGGTACCAGCCGAGGCCGCCGGGGAAGAAGCCGGTGCCGCTGGTGGTGCCGTGCTCGGTGGTCGGGGCGAACTCGATGCTCCAGTCGTGCGGCACCGCGACCTCGCGCCAGCCCGAGTCGTCGTGGCCGGGCTCGGCGGCATCGGCGTACGCGCCGGTCGGGTCGGTGATGCCGCCCGGGTTGACCAGGGCGAAGCGCCAGCCGTCGCGCAGCGCAACCGTGCTGCGGCCGGACGCGGCACCGGCGAGTTCCATGGCGGCCTGCGCTGTCGAAGAGCTCATCAGTGCTCCGGCCGCCGGAGCGGCCGTGGAGGCCAGGAGTAACGATCTCCGAGTGACTGTCATGGCGACTCTCCCTCATCAGGGCCCAGAAGTACTCACAACTGATCGTGAACGAACAGATTCTGACGGGCTGACACGGAGATGAGTCAAGGGTGCGCACGAGGGTTCCGGTACGGGCGGGTCGCCGAAGCACTAGGCTGGAGCCCAAGTCACACGCTTGATCACCGTGAGTGTGCGCGATGGAGTGGCGCCCATGAGCCCGGAGTATCCGTTCGACGAGGCCGCGACGGCCCGGGCGGTCATCGACGACAGCGGCGTGCTCGTCGAGTGGAACGCGGGGGCCGAGCGACTGCTGGGCCACCGCGCCGCCGACGTCCTGGGGCACCCGGCCGTGCATCTGCTGGCCGACGAGGAGTACGACCGCCCAGGCGCCCCGCAGGGCGAACGCTGGGACGGCATTCTCAGCCTGCGCCACCGCGACGGCGGCACCGTGTCCGTGTGGCTGCTCGCCCACCGCGTGCGGCCCAGGGACGACGGACCCTACCGCTGGCTCGTGGTCACGCCGATCGAGGGGGACGGCCCCCGGGTGCCCGGTGACCCGCTGGACAACGTCGCGCTGCTCGACTCCCCCTGCGCCATCGCCATCTACGACGAACGGCTCCGGCTGCGCCGGATCAACGCAGTCATGGCCGAGGTCCTCAGCCTCGCCGAGGAGAACATCCGGGGGCTGCGGGCGCCGGAACTGAGCGGCATGGCCCAGAGCCACGACATCGAGCGGCAGCTCCTGCGCGTGCTCACCACGGGCCGGGGCACCGACGTACGGACGTACGTCCCGGTCGGCGGCGACCGGACGTACGCCT
>NZ_JAQMYP010000189.1 GCF_028369295.1 Streptomyces sp. HD | reverse complement strand
TCGGTGTCGGGTCAGTTCGTCACGCGGAAGGTGGCGTCGCTGCGTCCTGTCGCGGTGGTGATCGGGTCGAGGCGGAGTTGGTAGGCGTAGTGGCGGATGTAGTGGTCGGGGTGGTTGTAGGACTGGAACGAGGACCAGGTGGAGTCGGCGAGGCCGGCGACCTTCCGGAAGGTGGCGTCCTGGGCGAACTGGCTGCTGCCGTCGTTGTGGGCGAGCTGGAAGTCGTAGTTGGCGTGGCGCAGGAAGTGGCCGGGGTGGTTGACCGACTCGAAGGAGACGGTGCCGGTGCCGGCCAGGCCGGGCCGCAGCCGGAACTTGGCGTCCTCGGCGGGGCTGACGTCGGGATCGATGCGTACGTCGTAGTTGGCGTGCCGCACGTAGCGGTCCTGGAAGTTGAACGACTGCAGCCGCTGGGCCGGGGTGTTGGGCCAGCGGGCTAG
>NZ_JAQMYP010000188.1 GCF_028369295.1 Streptomyces sp. HD | reverse complement strand
GGCATCCGCCAACGCCACCTGGTCCAGGCCCTCCAGTACGGACACCTCCGCACCGGCAGCCGTCAGCGCCTTCCGAACCTCCTCGACCGGCGCGTCCCCGCCAGGGGCCACGATCAGCCACTTGCCCGACAAGCGGGTCCCCGAGCGCAGGGCGTTCGCGCGCCAAGTGGTCGAGTAGCGCCAGGAGTCGAGTGTCAGTTGCTTACGGCGGCTCTTGCGCCAGGCCGACAGCGTGGGCAGCCAGGCCTCGGCTCCCGCGCCGGCATCGTCGACGTCGAGTACCTCTGCGAGATCGGAGAGGTCCTCGCGCTCGACGGCGTCCCAGAACGCGGCGTCCGTCTCGTCCGTCGTCGCGTCCTGGATCTCGCCTCCGACGGAGACGCCTTCGAGCCAGTAGCGCTGGTGCTGGAAGGCATACGTCGGCAGGTCCACCCGGCGCGCA
>NZ_JAQMYP010000187.1 GCF_028369295.1 Streptomyces sp. HD | reverse complement strand
ACATACCAAGGCGTTGCGAGCCCTGACCCGCGAACAGGAAGGCAGTACGGCCCCCTTCACCCACCGCACCAGTGACCGCGCCGGCAGCGGACTCTCCCGCCGCCACCGCCTCAAGCCCCCGCAGCAACTCCGCACGATCGGCGCCCCACACCACCGCCCGGTGCTCGAACACCGACCGGGAACGCACCAGCGACGCACCGATTTCCACAGCGCCCAGCGCCTCGGAGCCGCTCACGAACTCGGCCAGCCGACCGGCCTGCGCCCGCAAAGCGGCCCCGCTGCGCCCCGACACCACCCACGGCACCAGAGACGGCACAGGCACGGTCCCGAGAGCGACGGGAGCCTCCTCGGAGGCCGGCTGCTCCAGGATGACGTGCGCGTTGGTGCCGGAAACACCGAACGCCGACACACCTGCCCGCCGCGCACGCCCCGCCTCGGGCCACTCTCGCTCTTCGGCCAGCAGCTCCACGGCC
>NZ_JAQMYP010000186.1 GCF_028369295.1 Streptomyces sp. HD | reverse complement strand
CCGCGAACCGCACCCGCTGACGCAGATTGCGATACCAGTACCCGCCGTCCAGACCAGCAGTGTCCATCACTTCCGCCTCGGTCGTGGAGAAGAACGGCACCTCACCCGAACGCGGGACCACCGGTGCGAGGACCTCGGCCAGCTCAGCCTCTATGGCCTCCACGTGCCTCGTGTGGGAGGCGTAGTCCACCGGGATACGGCGAGCCCGGACGTCGTGGCCCTCGCAGTGGGCCATCAGCTCATCCAGCGCGTCGGCGTCACCGGCCACCACCACCGAACCCGGACCGTTGACCGCAGCAATGTCGATGCGGCCCGCCCAAGCCGTCAGCAACTCCTCAACATCCGCGAGCGGCAGCGGGACGGACACCATGCCACCCCGGCCGGCGATGGCCCGGATCGCCTTCGACCGCAGCGCCACCACCCGCGCCCCGTCCTCCAACGACAGACCACCCGCCACCACCGCGGCAGCAATCTC
>NZ_JAQMYP010000185.1 GCF_028369295.1 Streptomyces sp. HD | reverse complement strand
TGCCGTGGAGCTGCTGGCCGAGGAGCGAGAGTGGCTGAGGGAGGAGGACCTGCCGCGCCGTGCCGCCGTGTCCGCCTTTGGTGTGAGCGGCACCAACGCCCACGTCGTCCTCGAACAGCCCGTCGTCGAAGAGCCTGTGGTTGCCGGCGCCGACGAGCCCGTGCCGTCTCTGGTGCCGTGGGTGGTGTCGGGGCGCAGCGGGGCCGCTTTGCGGGCGCAGGCCGGTCGGCTGGCCGAGTTCGTGAGCGGCTCCGAGGCGCTGGGCGCTGTGGAGATCGCTGGTTCTTTGGTGCGTTCCCGGTCGGTGTTCGAGCACCGGGCGGTGGTGTGGGGCGCCGATCGTGCGGAGCTGCTGCGGGGGCTTGAGGCGGTGGCGGCGGGTGAGTCCGCTGCCGGCGCGGTGGCCGGTGCGGTGGGTGAAGGGGGCCGTACTGCCTTCCTGTTCGCGGGTCAGGGCTCGCAACGCCTTGGTATGG
>NZ_JAQMYP010000184.1 GCF_028369295.1 Streptomyces sp. HD | reverse complement strand
GGTCAGGCCCTTGAGGTCGCCGACGCCGTCGCCGTTGCTGTCCTGGAAGGAGCGGACCAGGACCTCGTAGAAGACGGCTCGTTTGAACCAGTCGGGGTCACGGTCCTTGGCAGGGGTGTCCTCGAAGGTGTCCTGAACGGGCTCGTTGACGGTCATGGCGCTCAAGACCCTCCGATCTGCGGTGGCGATACCTGGACGTGGAGCACATGCGCGGGAGCCCTGCCGGGCTCCAGGCGTACGTAGTTGGTGCGGCCCCAGCGGTAGGTCTCACCCGTCAGTTCGTCCCGCACGGACAGGGAGGCGTCCCAGTCCAGGCCGAGTTGCGGCATGTCCAACGAGACCGTGGCCTCCTGGGTGTGGTGGGGGTCGAGGTTGGCGACCACCAGAACCGTGTCCGGGCCCGTGCGCTTGCTGTACGCGATGAGCGCGTCGTTGTCGGTCCGGTGGAAACGCAGGTTCCGGAGCCGGTGCAGCGCGGGGTGGCTTCTGCGGAT
>NZ_JAQMYP010000183.1 GCF_028369295.1 Streptomyces sp. HD | reverse complement strand
TGTCAGCCCCTTGAGGTCGCCGACGCCGTCGCCGTTGCTGTCCTGGAAGGAACGGACCAGGACCTCGTAGAAGACGGCGCGCTTGAACCAATCCGGGTCACGATCCTTGGCAGGAGTGTCCTCGAAGGTGTCCTGAACGGGCTCGTTGACGATCATTTTGTGGGTGACCCTCCGATCTGCGGGGTGGACGGTCGCAGAACACGAAAGATGTGCGCGGGCTCGCGGCCCGGCTCAAGGCGCACATAGTTGGTCCTGCCCCAGTGATAGGTCTCACCGGTGAGCTCATCGCGCACCGGCACCGACTCGTGCCAGTCCAGGCCGAGTTGCGGCATGTCCAACGAGACCGTGGCCTCCTGGGTGTGGTGGGGGTCGAGGTTGGCGACCACCAGAACCGTGTTCGATCCCTGCCGCTTGGAGTAGGCGATCACCTCGTCCTTGTCCGTGTGATGGAAGTGCAGGTCGCGCAGTTGCCGCAGGGCGGGGTTCGCGCGCCGGAC
>NZ_JAQMYP010000182.1 GCF_028369295.1 Streptomyces sp. HD | reverse complement strand
TCGAGCCGGGGACGGGTATCTGTGGCGGGCGCGGTCTGCTTCAGGAGCGGCGAACGATCGCGTCTGATCTACCGGTTACACGTGTACCGAGGACGGAAAGGCGAGGCGAAGAGCTTCACCTGGCAGGACTACCGCGACCTGATCGTTGCGGCGCACAATCAGCTCATGGCCCCTGTGGTCTGGGTCTGGGACAATCTCAACATCCACCTGGTCGACGAGCTCGCGCTGTTCTTCGTGGAGAACGAAGAGTGGCTGACGGTGTTCCAGTTGCCGTCGTACGCGCCTGAGCTCAACCCGCAGGAGGGCATCTGGTCGCTGATCAAGCGCGGCCTGGCCGACTTCGCCGCCGCCAACCTCGACCACCTGACCCGCGTCATGAAGCGCAAGCTCAAAAAGATCCAGTACCGTCCGGAACTGATCGACGGCTGCCTCACCGAGACCGGACTGATCATGAATACCGAATGATCGAACGACCCGCCACCGCCAGTTCAACCACAG
>NZ_JAQMYP010000181.1 GCF_028369295.1 Streptomyces sp. HD | reverse complement strand
GTTACTGGCACCGTCCTGGTTGACCGCACTGCCGGCGACCACGGCCAGCACCCGGTGCCCGTTGCGTCGGGCATCCGACAGCCGCTCCACCAGCAGCAGACCCACACCCTCCGACCACGCCGTACCATCCGCGCCGTCCGAGAACGCCTTGCACCGACCATCCACCGCAAGCCCCCGCTGCCGCGAGAACTCGAGGAAGGTCTCCGGGGTCGACATCACGGTCACACCACCGGCCAGTGCCATGTCGCATTCGCCGGAGCGCAGGGCCTGCGCGGCCAGGTGAAGGGCTACCAGCGACGACGAACACGCCGTGTCCACCGTCACCGCAGGACCCTCGAAACCGTACGTGTACGCGATACGACCCGAGGCCACGCTGCCGGTGTTCCCGGTCATGAGGTACCCACCGGAGTCGAGCTCGCCCGAGCGGAGGACGGAGCCGTAGTCCTGAGCCATGGCGCCGGTGAAGACGCCGGTGCGGCTGCCGCGCAGCGTCGCCGGGTCGATA
>NZ_JAQMYP010000180.1 GCF_028369295.1 Streptomyces sp. HD | reverse complement strand
CCGCGAACCGCACCCGCTGACGCAGATTGCGATACCAGTACCCGCCGTCCAGACCGGCGGTGTCGATGAGTTCGGCCTCGGTCGTGGAGAAGAACGGCACCTCACCCGAACGCGGGACCACCGGTGCGAGGACCTCGGCCAGCTCGGCCTCGATGGCCTCCACGTGCCGGGTGTGGGAGGCGTAGTCCACCGGGATACGACGCGCCCGGACGTCGTGGCCCTCGCAGTGCGCCATCAGCTCATCCAGCGCGTCGGCGTCACCGGCCACCACCACCGAACCCGGACCGTTGACCGCAGCAATGTCGATGCGGCCCGCCCAAGCCGTCAGCAACTCCTCAACATTCGCGAGGGGTTGAGCGAGGGAGACCATGCCACCGCGGCCGGCGATGGCCCGGATCGCCTTGGACCGCAGCGCCACCACCCGCGCCCCGTCCTCCAACGACAGACCACCCGCCACCACCGCGGCAGCAATCTCACCCTGCGAATGACCCACCACCACCGACGGCTGAACCCCGCAAGCACGCCACAGCGCC